>CAVQKH010000001.1:0-148510 GCA_963712995.1 uncultured Actinomycetota bacterium
GTCGCTGGCACGCTTGAGTGATGACGGCCGGTGAGGAGGCCTCGACGACAGCGATGTCCGAACCGTATCCATCCGGGATAGGCCCGCGGATCATCAAGCTGCGCAAGATCCACGGCCTCACCCGGCAGTCGTTGGCGGCTCGAGCCAACGTGTCGTATTCGCTGCTGCGCACGGTCGAGCGCGGTGAACGGCCGGCCTCACCGGCGTTCATCGCCGCCATCGTCCGCGCACTGGGGGTGAGCGTGCCCGATCTCACCGAGCAGCCCTACGGCATCCGCAACGCGCCCCCGGACTCAGAACAGTCCGCCGTCCCGGCGCTGCGGCAGGCCTTGATCGAGGGCGACGACCCCGAACTGGACACTTCTCTGCGCAGTCTGGATGACCTGCGCGCCACGGTAACCGAGATCAAGGAGTTCGATCGCCGCGCACAGTATGCGCAGGTCGTTCGAGCCCTGCCGGATCTGCTGCGCCACCTGCACCGGGCCGTGCTCGACCTGCCCAACGACGAGCGTCCCGGCGCACACTCCGTGCTCGCCGCCGCGTATTCCTACGCCACCGCGGCCCTCTACCGGCTGGGGCACCTCGATCTGTCCTACCTTGTCGACGAGCGTGCCCGCGTGGCCGCTGCACAGGGCGATGATCCGCTGCAAGCTGCGGTCGCGGAGTGGAACCACGCCCTGATCCTGATGTTCGACGGCTCCTACCCAGCAGCACTCCACAGCATCGACCGAGCCGACGCGATCGTGGATCTCGCGCCACCAGCCCCGGCGGTGCCCGCGATCCGGGGCGCACTGCACCTGCGAGCGGCGATCATCGCCGCTCGCGCGGCCGACCCAGACCTGGCCGCCGATCACCTCACCACCGCACGGTCGCTCACGGTCGACGGGCAGGATGAAACCAACTACTACGGCACCAAGTTCGGCCTACCCAACGTGGACATCCACCACGTCGCCGTTTCCGTGGAGCTGGACGACAGCACTACCGCCATGACCCGGGCCGCCCAGGTGACTCTTCCTGCGAGCACCGCACCCGCCCGGGTCGGTCGCTACTGGATCGATCTGGCCCGGGCCTGGCTGTTGCACGGCGACCGACACCGGGCACTGGACTCGTTACAGCACGCCCAGCGGATCGCGCCCCAACTCACCCGCTACCACCCACAAGTCCACGACACCGTACACATCCTCACCGCCCAGGACGCCCGATCCACGGCCAGCCTGCGGCACTTCGCCACCTGGTGTGGCATCCGAACCTGACGAAACTAGGCTGATGACAGCCGCACAGTGGGCGGGTTAGCGGGCCGGGAGTGCGCTTGGCCCTCAGCCACGCCGGCTGACCCGCAGCGCCACCGCGAACGCCGGCCGCCACCAGCACCGCACCCCCGACCAACCAGGGCCACAGCGGAGTACTCGCGGTCTCGGTCTGGGTGGACCCGCGTGAGTTGGAGACCGGCGCTGCCGGGCTGGTTTTGCGCGACCGCGACGCCGGGGCCTGGATTGGCCAGGGTGAAGCGCACCGCACCGCGTACCGGGTGGCCGTCCGCGGAGAGCACCTGGTAGGCGATGGTGTACTGGCCGGCCGGTCCCAACGGGCGAACCGCGCTCGACACCGTGGCGCCGTCCTCGGAGGGTGCGCCGGCCTGCCACTGGGTGCGGTCCGGGCCGGTCACGGTCACGGTGCTGAAGCCCGGCCGCACCGGCAGGTCGAAAATCAGCAGCACGCGCGCCGGGCTGCTGGCCACCGTGGCGCCCTCCGGCGGGTCGCTGCCGATCAACTCATTATGCGCGACGGCCGGGCCGGCCCCGCCCAGGAGCGCCAAACCGGCGAGCATCAACGCCGCCAGTAGCTGCTTCACGCGCCCATCCTCGTCAACGGCACCGGATCAGATTAACGCCTGATCGCCACACTGTCGGTGCGCAGACATAGTCTGACGCCGTGAACTCGGCAGTGCTGCTCGACGCGGCTGTGGTCACCCGGTGCCGTCGCCGGGTGCACCTGGAACACGACCCGACGGCGGTCACCGAGCCGCGCGCCGCTCTGGATCCGAGCACCCAGCGGCGGATCGCTGACGCCGCCGCGCACCGCCGCGCTGTCGCCGACCGGCTGGCCGCCCACCACGGCGGTGACTGGGCGGAGGTGTCACCCGAGCTGCCCGCCGAGCAGCGGTGCGCCGCCACCCTGGCGCTGCTCGAGCAGGGCGCACCGTTGATCTGGGGCGGGTTACTCCCGACCGACACCACCGGTGGGCGGCGAGGCGGGGTGGAGCTGCTGGTGCGCCACCGCGGTGGTTACCTCCCGGTGATCGTCGTGCGGCACAAGGTCACCGACCCCGGCTGCGGGGCCCTCACCAGCCCGCTGGAGGAGCCCAGGCTGGCCGGGGCCCGCACCGACCCCGATCGCAAGGTCCGCCCGCAGTCCCGGGATCAGTTGCGGCTGGCGCATGCGGTGCGGATGTTGCAGGCGGCTGGGTTGGCGGCTCGCGGTCGAGCCACCGGTGGGGTCATCGGGCTCGAGGCTGACGTGGTGGTCTGGCACAACCTGGAGGCCCCCACCTGGCCTGGTGGGCGCACCGCGATGGTCGAATACGACGTCCGGTTCGCCGATCGGCTCGCCATCGCGCGAGCCGCTGCCACCGAGGGCCTACCGTTGGCCCAGCCATCCCGGGTCAATGAATGCCGCTCCTGCCCGTGGTGGCCCACCTGCGGCCCGGCGCTGCGGGCGTCGCGGGACATCAGCATGGTGCTACGCGGGGAGGACGCGGCCGCACTGCGCGCGGCCGGCCTGTACACCGTGGATGCGCTGGCCGCACTGGATCCGGCAGGCCAGGCGCCGGCACCGATGCCCGGGACGTCCCTGCGCGACGCGGTGGTGCTGGCCCGCGCCTGGCAGCGCGACCTCACGCTGGTGCGGCGCAACCGGCAGATCACCGTGCCGCGAGCTGACGTCGAGCTCGACGTGGACATGGAGAGCTTCGATGAGGACGGCGCCTACCTCTGGGGCTGCCTGCTCTCCGGTGCCGAGATCGGGCTGCCTGCCGGTTACCAGGCTTTCGCCACCTGGGAGCCGGTACCCACACCCGACGAGGCGCGGTCCTTCGCCGCGTTCTGGAGCTGGCTGACCGAGGTTCGCAACCACGCCGCGCAACGCGGGCGCAGCTTTGCCGCCTATTGCTACAACGAGCAGGCCGAGAACCGCTGGATGCTCTCCTCCGCAGAACGTTTCGCCGGGGCACCCGGGGTTCCGACCACCGCCGAGGTGCGGGAGTTCATCACTTCCGATCAGTGGGTGGACCTCTACGCAGTGGTCGGCGTCGAGTTCCTGTGCGCGCACGGCAAGGGGCTCAAGACGATCGCTCCGGCAGCCGGGTTCTCCTGGCACGATCCGGAGGCCAGCGGGGAGAACTCGATGCGCTGGTACGCCGACGCGGTCGGGCTCGACGGCGGTGAGCCGGACCTGGCCCAACGGGCCCGGCTGCTCACCTACAACGCCGACGATGTGCACGCGACCCGGGCGCTGCGCCGGTGGATGACCTCCGAGCAGGTGAACGACGTGCCCTACGCCGGCGACCTGTAGACCTGATTGCGGTATGTCACCATAGGGATCAACAGAACGTGAGGGGGAGCAGCACATGTTCGTGCGGCGGATCGCGGTGATTGGCTCCGGGTATGTCGGCCTGACCACCGGCGCGTGCCTGGCCTCGTTGGGGCACCGGGTGGTGTGCGCCGACGTCGATGAGCACAAGGTGGCCCAGCTGCGCGCCGGGGAGGTATCGATCCTGGAGCCCGGGCTACCCGAGTTGGTCGCGGAGGGTCTGGCCGCCGGCCGGTTGCGGTTCGTGGTGGGCGCCGCAGCTGCGGTGACCGACGCCGAGGTGGTGTTCCTGTGCGTGCCCACCCCGATGGGGACCGGTGGCGCGGCGGATCTGTCCGCGGTGGAGGCGGTGGCCACCGAGATGCGAGCACTGCTGCCGCCCGGTTGCGTCGTGGTCAACAAGTCGACCGTGCCGGTGGGCACCGCGGCGCGCACCGCGCAGTTACTGGACCGCCCGGACGTGGCGGTGGTCAGCAACCCGGAGTTCCTGCGCGAGGGTTCCGCGGTCGAGGACTTCCTCAACCCCGATCGCATCGTGGTGGGCTGCGACGCGCAGGACGCCGCGGAGCGGGTCGCGGCGCTCTACGCCCGGCTGGGCGCGCCGACCGTGCTCACCGACGCGGCCAGCGCCGAGATGGTCAAGTACGCCGCGAACTGCTTCCTGGCGATGAAGCTGTCCTACGTCAACGCGATCGCCGAGCTGTGCGAGCGCTCCGGGGCCGACGTGCTCGACGTCACCGAGGGAATCGGCTACGACCGGCGGATCGGGCAGGCCTTCCTGCAACCAGGTCCCGGGTGGGGCGGATCCTGCCTGCCCAAGGACACCCACGCGCTGCTGCAGGTCTGCGCCGCAGCGGATTTCGACTTTCCGCTGCTGCAGGCCAGCCTGGACACCAATACCCGCCAGCAGCACCGGATGGTCGACAAGGTCCGCGACGCCGTCGGCGGGTCGTTGGCCGGGCAGCGGATCGGCTTGCTCGGGTTGACCTTCAAGGCCGGCACCGACGACCTGCGTGACTCTCCTGCCCTGACCGTGGCGGCGTTGCTGGCCGCCGAGGGCGCCGACCTGATCGGCTATGACCCCGGGGTGCCCGCCGCGGTACCTGGCATGACCGACGACCTGCAGGTCACCGACGACCCGCTCAAGGTCGCCTCGGGCGCGGCCGCGTTGGTGCTGCTCACCGAATGGCCCGAGTTCCGGGCCCTGGACTGGGGCCGGCTGGCCGAACTGGTCGAGCGCCGCGTCGTGGTCGACACCCGAAACCTGCTCGACGCCGACGTGCTACGCCGGGTCGGCTTCGAAGTCCACGGCATCGGCCGCCGACCCACCCAAGCGCTGACGCCCTCCTGAGAACGTGTTCCCGGCTAGCCGGCTAGGTCCAACGAAGTCGCCAAAACCATGACAGGATCAGCGCGCTCAACGCCACGATCGCCGCACCATCATCCCGGCTGACAGACGCCGCCAGCAATGCTTCAACGAAGATCAATCCGGCGAGCGCCAACAGCAGAAACCCGCGCCACCATCGGTCATTGGGACCATGGACAAGATCGAACAGCAGGCGCCACCCAGCCGGATCGCTCGGCTGCGCCCCACTCCTGTGCGGTCTCTTGAGTGGCTCCTTGGTCGTGGTCGGCACCTCCGAACCTTGATTCCGGCAATGGCAATGGAGCACTTCTGACCAGCTCACCCAGACGAGCTTGGGCACCCCGCGCCGATAGGAGCGCAGATACAGCTGGCGTGCGTCGTCGTCCGGTGCCTCAGCTAACCAGGACAGCGATTCGGCAAGCCAATCGAGACCTTCCTCATAAGGAAGCACGAAGAACACCAAACGCAGCGATCTCAGCGGTTGAGCCGGGATGAGACGCAATGCCTCCCGTTTCCTGCCAAGCGGGAGGGCGACGAGGGCACTGAGCGTACCGATGAGCACACCGGCGCCAGCGAGGATGCCGAGGGCACCGATCCCGTTATTACCGAGTACACCGATAATCATGCCGAGGCTACCGCCGAAACAACCCAAGGCACCGATGGCGGGGATTACACCGAGAGAGCGGCGCTCGTTTTCCTCTCTCGGCAGCAGCCCGGTCATACCGCACCCGGCTCAGGCTTAGGGATACTGTCGGGTCGGGTGAACAACCGACCGAGGCCGCTGTGGTCCCGAACCTTCTGGAGCTCATGGATGGCGCAGGCGTGGCCCTCAGGGGAAAGCCGGTAAAACCGGCGCGGTGGCCGGCCCTCGCGTTGGGCATCCTCAGCGGGTTCCCAACGATCGACGACGAAACCGGCACCCCGCAACCGTTGGAGGATCGGGTAGACGGTTCCTGGCTCGAGCCCGGTGGCCTTGACGACCTCCAAGCCGAAGATCTCCTGGTCGGGATGCTCCAACAACACCCCTAACACCGCCCGCATAGGCAACGTGATCCGCACCACACTCATAGTGTAGAAGGCTAACAGATCGTCTACTATATAGTCCATAGCCAGCGGATTTCCTGAGCATCGCCCCTTCCCATCGGGCCGGGCCCACGCCTGGATGCACTATGGCCGTGCGCTGACCCGGTTGCGGGGGGCTGCCGTGCTGAGATGATCTGCGCGGGAGGTTTGATCTCTCGAGGTCAGCTGCGGACGTCCTACGCAAGGTCGGCTTCGAAGTCCGTGGCATCGGCCGCCGACCCACCCAAGCGCTGACGCCCTTCTGAGCGACGCTGGCTGCGCCGAGCCAGCCCTAACGCAGCCAGCAGCGATCCAACGCCCACCGCGCCGCCGGCCCAGCCAGCGGCAAGCAGCAGCGCGCCCAGCACCCCGATCAGCAGTATCCCGACGAGCGTGAACAGCAGAAATCCCCGCCACCACTGACCTTCCTTGCCCTGCACCAGCAGAAACACTAGTCGCCACCACGGCGGGTCGCTCGGTTGCGCTCCGGTCGGGTCGATCTTCTTGGTTGTCACGACAACGTCCGGCGACGCGACGCACTCAGCTGAACAGTCCAACTGGTCCAGATCAGCCGCGGCACCCCGCGACGGTAGCTGCGGACATACCGGCGCAGCTCACCCGGTTCGTTCGCCTCGGCGAGGCAGGACGTCACCTCGGCCCACCAGGCCGCGCCCTCGTCACCAGGCAGCAGACTGGACACCCATCGCAGCGACCTGGCTGACCGCGGTGGGACCACACGAAGATCCTCCGGGGACTGCAAGCCCAGGCGGCGACGGCGGAGGAGGAGCCAAGCTCGACGACGACGACGCCGACGACGAAGACGACGGCGACGACGGCGACGGCGACGGCGACGCCAGCGTCGGCGCCGCCGGCGACGAAGACTGCGCCGGCGACGGCGACGACGACGGCGACTGGACGACTGCTGCTATCTGTCTGCGCTGGTTGCTCATGCTGGGCCTGCCTCGGGCGAGGAGGCAATGGGAGGCGGGGTGAGCAACCGGCTCAGACCGCTGCGGTCGCGGCCGCGTTGCAGAGCATGGACGGCGCGGGCGCGGCCTTCCATGCTCAGCCGGTAGTAGCGGCGCGGGGGGCGGCCCTCGTGATGGGCGGGCTCAGGGTCCTCCCACCTGTCGCTGACCCAGCCGGCGCCGCGTAGCCGTTGCAAGATCGGGTAGATCGTGCCCGGCTCCAGCCCGCTGGCCTTTACGATCTCCAGCCCGTACAGCTCGGTGTCAGGCTGCTGGAGCAGCGCCCCCAGCACGGCCTGGACACCCACCGTCATGCGTAACCCACTCATATATTCAACTCTACATAGCTCGTGTCCGAGTGTCCAGCTGCGAGACGCGTCTCGTGAGCCACCACGCCGTCACGCTCCACACTGCGAGTATCGCCCCGGCGCAGCGTTAGCCTGGAGTCACCTTCTCGCCGATCCCCGAAGCGAGGGCGGGCATCGGCTGGGAGATCCGGCGAGGTGAGGACGCCCTGTGGACGTTGAGGACGCGCGCACGATCGGCCGGCGGCTCCGGCAGATCCGTAAGTCGCGCGGCAAGTCGCTGCGGGTGACCGCTGGACTGCCCGGGATGAGCAAGTCGAACCCAGCTAGCTGGGCACACCAGTGCTTACTGCCGGAGTGGGTCGTGGAGTGGTGTTCGGGTGGGGTCCACGGTCTTGGGTGGGATGAATTCGGGGTGGCCGCGGGCGTCGAGTCGGATGAGCCAGCCTTGGCGGTGCACGATGACATGATGGTGCTCGCACAGCAGGCAAAGATTGGATAGCTTCGTCGCGCCGCCATCCAGCCATGACCGGATGTGGTGGGCGTGGCAGTAGCGGGGCGGGCGATCGCACGACGGAAATGAACATCCTTTGTCGCGTTGGGCCAGCGCTTCCCGGAGCGCAGCGGTGGCCAGACGCTGCTGACGTCCGACATCCAGAGGCATCGAGTCGCTGCCCAGCACCATCGGAACCACACACGCATCGCAGGCCAGCCGGCGGGCCTCGGCGGCCGACAGGCGCCCGCCGGTATCCAGCACGGCCGATCCAAGACCGTCGATAAGGTCGCTGAGTTTCATGGTGAGCACCAGGTGTGGGCGTTGCCCGCCCCGGGTCGGCAGGTCACCCTCGTCGAGCCGGCAACCCATGGCTTCGATAAGGGCGTCGGCGTTACGGCGGGCAGGACTGCGCATGTCCGGGACGCCGTCCACCGGGGGGCGGCGGCCGTTGAGGGAGTTCAGGACTTCCAGCACTCGGGCCCCGCCCTCGGGATCCAGCCGCCCGCTCAGGCTGACCGACCCATCGGAGCCGGTGCGTACCCGCAGCTCCCGGGCCTGCTCGGGTTCGTCGGTGGGTTCGGGGCCATCCGGGTCGAGATAGGCCAGCAGCCGCTCCCCGATCCGGGTCAGCGCCGCGGGGTCGAACCGGCGCGCGGAGCCGGCCAGGGTCTGTTCCGCCAGCTCCACAGTCTCCGGATCCGTCGACGGCGGGATTCGGCGCATGATCGCGGTGATCACCCGCAGATGTCCCGGCCCGAGCTCACCCGCCGCCAGCCCAGCAGCCGTGGCGGGCAACCGGGGCGCCAACTCCTCCCCGGTCAGCGACCGCCGCGGCATGAGCTGCTCAGCTTGATCGACCCGAGCCTTCGCCTCACCTTTGGACAGGTTCAGCACCCCGGACAGCAACCGCGCGGTAGAGCCGAATCCGGCAACGGCACCCGCCCGCTCCGCATCCAACTCCGCGACCACGGAAAGAACCCGCGCATAAGACCGCCGCAGATCGGCCTCGGCCGCGCGCAACCCCTCCAGCAGCCCATGCATCCGGGCCTCGGAGCGATCCTCCACCAACGCGGTCACGACACCATTCTCGCAACCACCACCGACAATTTCGGGCCGCAGGACGCCGAAACGACACATTTTTTCAGGCGCTACCGACGTTCCAGCGATACCTGTTCATGATCGATGAACGCGCACGACGCGCGTTCTCCACCAGGGTCGGCGGCCCGACGGTTACCCGGGCACGATCGCCTCGATGAGATACAGTGACGGGAAAGTGTCCGGAATGGATCTGATCCCGCCGAAGGAGTAGCCGGCACGCTCGAACAGGTCCTGGAAATCGCGTAGGGTGTGCATCTGGCCGCCCACGTTGAGCAGCAGCAAGAGATCCTTGGCCGTGGTCACCTTCATTTCCTGGACATCAGCGTCGACCAGGCTGTCAACCACCAGGACGCGGGCGCCGGGCTCGGCGGATTTCGCGATGTTGTGCAACGTGGCGATCGAATTCACGTCCGGCCAATCAAGGATGTTTTTCAGAATGTAGAGATCGGCGCGGACAGGTACGTCCCGGGTGCAGTCGCCGCCGACCAGGGTTGCCCGATCGGCCAGTTCACCGCCGCTGCGCAGGCTCGGGTCCGCGCTCGGCAGCACCGCTTCGAGGTCGAAGAGCACCCCTTTCACATGCGGATGCAGCCGCAACAGAGTGCTGAGCAGGTTCCCCTGCCCGCCGGCGACATCGGCGACCACGTTCACGCCGGTCAGGTCGATCGCCTTGGCGACCTTGTCCGAGGTAAGCCTGCTGACCTGGGTCATGGCCTTGTTGAAAACCTTCTGCGCCTCGGGAGCATCCTCCCGCAGGTAGGTGTAGAAGTCCTTGCCGAAGATGTCCGGGATCACGCTCTTGCCGGTGCGTACCGCGTCGTCCAGTCGCTGCCACGCCTGCCAGGTCCAGGGTGCGCCGATCCACAGCGCGAGATGGACGAGCCCGAACTCCGCGTCCTTACGCAGCAGGCGTGACAGGTCGGTGTGTGCATACTTGCCGGGGGACACCTGTGCGAACACCTCGTGCGCCGACAGCGCTCGCATCAGCCTACCGAGCGTGTGCGCGTCGGCGTTGACTGCGGCCGCCAATTCATCGACGGTCACGGGGTCGTCATCGATCGCGTCGGGAACTCCCAGTTTCGCCGCAGTCTGGACGATGGCTGCGATACCCGCACCGAAAGCCATTTCTTCCAGCCGCCGGACAGCGTCCAGAGTCGCGGAACTCGTACTCTTCACGATGATAATCACCTTCTCGATACTTGAACGCGCGAGGAATGGAAAACTGGACTGCCGCTATCCGCTGATTCGGGTCTGTCCAGCTGAGCCAGAAGCGTGATCCAAGTTGGATCGGACGAGACCCAGTCGCGGTTTAAAGGTGACGTAGAGCCCGCGAACCGCCTCCTGAGGAGAGAGGGGGAATCGCCCATTCACAAGACTGATGAAGCGAGCTTTTGCGGCCGCCAGTTCTTGCCCCTCCAACAACCCTGAGTTCGCCTCCGCGAACACCGAATTCACCTCCGCGTTCTGGGAGAACGCCTTCTGCAAACCAAAAACTTTCGCCATGCCACCCATGACGGAATCAAGTACCGCCCCAGAATCGTGCAAATCCTCGACCCCCGACACGATATTCAAAAAAGCCTGCTTGAAGTCCGAACCGGCAATATCGTGCAGAGTCAACTGCTGAGCCTCCCGAAAGTAGGACTCCTTGCCACTGTGTTGCTGATACGTTGCCGAGACCAACGCAAAGAGGCGCAGGTAGGCCTGGCGGTAGGTGTCCTCGTACAGTGCTACCGCTTCGCGCTCAGCGACCTCGCGGCGAATCACACTGGCGATGCTGGCGGCCGCCACCAACGCACTGAACATGGCAAGGTGCACGCCGGTGGACAGAAGCGGATCCAGGAAACATGCGGCATCCCCGCAAAGAAAGTATCCCGGCCCACTGAATTGATCGGACGTGTACGAGTAATCCCTCTCGATGCGCAGCGTGGAAACGGGCTCGGCTGACGCCATGAGATCTACGATCGTCGAATTTTGCGCTATCCCGTCACTGTAGATCTGAGCGGGACTCGCCCCCTCCCGCTTCTTGCGGTTAAACGTTTCGGTGTCGGTCACCAGCCCGACGCTCATCGTTCCATCATGCAGTGGAATTCCCCAGATCCAGCCGTCGGGAATAGAGCAGACCGCGATCGCCCCTTCGGGTCCACCGGTCAGACTCTTCACGCCGGACCAATAATTCCATAAAGCGATGTTCCGGAACGCATCGTGGTATCGACGGGTTTTCAGATAATGGGTCGCGAGAATACCCGAACGGCCGGAGGCGTCGACCAGAAAATCGAATTCTACTCGTTCGCAGGGGCGGCCATCCTCGACCGGAGAGATCGTCGCCCCGACTGGCCGCAAATCATCGAATAAAAGATCTTCGACGTTCGCCCCTTGAAGAACGGTCACTCCTTGCTTCTCGGCGTTCATCAACAGTAGATGATCGAATTCTGCGCGCAGGACCTGGTAGCTGTGGAGCGGGCTCCCGTAGAATTTTCCGAAGGAAAGAGCCCACTCCTCGCCGCCCCAGTCGAAATAGATTCCTCGCTTGACCTGGAAGCCGTGATCGGCAACCTCCTGCCGGGCATCGAGCAGGTCCAGGATGGGCAGACAGGACGGCGAGAGCGATTCACCGATATGGTAACGGGGAAAGGTTTTCCGCTCCACCAGCGTGACGTCGACTCCCTCGCGAGCCAGCAGGGTCGCCGCGGTTGATCCAGCCGGCCCGCCGCCGATGACGAGAACTTGTGTATGTCGATCCATTTTCCCTCTCCCCAACAGCGAGTACCGAATCTCTGTTAGCGTACCCGGCTGGCTGGTGTTTCGCTGGTGTACCGGTAGTGCGAGTCAGGCCGTTAATCCACGTACCCTGCTGAACAACTGCTTGCCGGAGACCGATTTCGCCTCCGAAAACCAGCGAACTTCGAGGAGACCTCCAAGCACAACCGCCAGAGTGACATAGGCGAAAACGCGCTCACGGCTACACTGCTCACGACTACACTACTCACGACTACACCACGGAGGAACACGATGAACGAATTCACGCTGGATGACCTCAGGCAGATCATGCACTCCAGCGCGGGACTCGAAGAGCACCTCGACCTGACCGGTGATATCGAGGACGTCGAGTTCGCCGATCTCGGTTACGACTCGCTCGCGGTACTGGAGCTCGCCAACCAGGTCCAACGCCGCTACGGCGTGCGGATTCCTGACGAAGCAGTGGCAGAGATGCCGACACCGGGTAAAGCGGTGGAGTTCATCAACAAGCGACTCGCCGAGATGAGCGCAATGGGGGCATGAACTCGCCGCCATGCCCCCGGATCGATTCGGCTCCGGTCCTACCCACCGAGGTCCTACCCACCGAAGTCCTACCCACCGACGGTGGGGTGTGCCTCGGCCGTGTTCGGGAGCTCCTCGGTGTCGACGTGGCCGAGCTCAGGCCGGGGCGCCAGCGGTGACAAGTGAATGATCACATGCGCCTGTTCCGTACCCACGTTGACCAGCCGGTGCCGGACGCCGATCGGGACCAGCAACGAGTCGCCCGCCACCAGCGATACGGGTTCGGAGTCCAACGCGATCTCCAACTCCCCACTGATGACGTGCAGGAACTCCTCGGAGTAGGGGTGGTAGTGCTCGGTGACGAACTCGCCGGGCGCCATCCTCAGCACGCCACCGAACCCGGACTTCGACCCCACGGTCTTCGGGCTCAGTGTGACTCTCAGGTCGCCGCCTCGGCGCCGATTCGCCGCAACCTCGCCTGCGGCAACCTTCAGTGGACGGTGGGTGGTCACTGGATTCTCCCCTCGGTCGGCGTCCAGATGTAGAAGGGCGATGCCATCGCGTCCTTCGGCTCTTTCCAGTTCGGGTCATACGGCGAGATGAGCTTGCTGAGTTTGGTGTTGAGATCCTGGTACAACGGATGACTGCGCGCTTTGTACACGTTCGACGACACGTCCCCGTCCGCTTCGACCAGATGGAAGTACAGGTCGTGGAAACGGAACAGGGTCCGGCGTAACACACCGATCATGTGCGGCAGTGGCGTCGCGTCGGATTCCGCGAACGCCTCGGCGACAGCGTCGGCATCGCTGGCGTCCATTCTGGCCACTATCAGGGTCCGGTTCATGTCGACCTCCTTCGAGCGGGCTTCTACCTAAACCAGGCCGACAGATAGCGCTGGTTCGAGGAATGAGGTGGTGTGTCCGGCGGACCGGAAGGTGGGATCAGCAAGGATGCGGCGCAGTAACGGCACGGTTGTCCGCATCCCGGGCCCGGAGATCCGGAACTCGCGCAACGCGCTATCCATTCTGGCCAATGCCTGAACGCGATCCGGCGCCCAGACGATCACCTTGGCCAGTAGGGAGTCATACTCGGATGGCACCAGAGCGCCGGAATAGCCGCCGGTGTCGACCCGGACGAACGGCCCGGCCGGCGGAATGAACTCGTCGAGCCGTCCCGCGCACGGGGCGAAATCGCGGTCCGGATCCTCAGCGTTGACCCGGCACTCCACAGCGACTCCGCGCGATCGGATGTCCTCCTGCCGCCACGACAACGGACGGCCGGCCGCAACGAGGATCTGCTCCCGCACCAGATCGATGCCGGTAACCACTTCGGTCACCGGGTGTTCGACCTGGATACGGCAGTTGACCTCGATGAATGCCACCTCCTCGCCACTGACCAGGAACTCGAACGTGCCGGCGCCGGAGTAGCCGACCGCCCGGGCACCGACGAGCGCGTACTGCACCAGCCGTTCGACCACTCCTGGACGTAACCCAGGAGCGGGGCTTTCCTCGATGAGCTTCTGGCGCCGCCGCTGGACCGAACAGTCCCGCTCGCCCAGGCACACCACGGTGCCGTGCTCGTCGGCCAGCACCTGGACCTCGACGTGGCGAGTGTGCTCCCAGAACCGCTCCAGGTACACCCGGTCGTCACCGAATCCCATCCTGGCTGCGACTCGCGTGGACTGGAGCACCGCCAGCAGCTCGTCGCGCCGCCGAACCACGTTCATGCCGCGGCCGCCACCGCCCGCCGCAGCCTTGATGATCAACGGTAGACCGATGCAGTCGGCCACCCTGAGCGCCTCGGCCGAACTGCCCACGGGTTCCCACGTACCCGGCAGCACCGGCAAGCCGGCTTCGGCCATCAGCTTGCGAGCCAGTGCCTTATCACCCAGCTCGGAGAGCACACTGGGCTGCGGCCCGATGAAGACGAGCCCGTTACGGGCGCAGATCTCGGCGAAATCGGCATTCTCCGACAGGAAGCCGTACCCAGGGTGCACGGCCTGCGCCCCGGTGCGCAACGCGGCCTCGATCACCGCGGGCGCGTAGTTGTAACTCCGCTGTGGCGCACCCGGTCCGATCTGCACGGCCTCGTCGGCGGCCCGCACGGCCGCCGAGTCGCGGTCAGCGGTCGAGTGCACGACGACCGTCCGGATTCCCATCTCGCGGCAGGTGCGCACCACCCGCAGCGCGATCTCCCCACGATTGGCGACCAGGATCGTGTCGAAGGGCACGGTGTCGGAGGACGCGGTGTCGATTGGCATGGTGTCGAAGGGCACGGTGTCGAAGGGCACGGCGCCGTTCACTCCTGCTCCAGCGGAGTGAGCGAGATCAGCAGCTGGTCGAACTCCACCGGCTGCCCGTCATCGACGAGCACCGCCGACACCCTGCCTGCTCGGTCGGCCACGATCGCGTTCATCAGCTTCATCGCTTCCACGATGGCCACCTGCTGACCGACCTGGACGATGTCGCCGACTTCCACGAACGGGGGCGCACCGGGCTCGGGTGCACGGTAGAACGTGCCGACGAGCGGCGCGCGCACGCCATCGCGGTGATCAACCGCAAGATCCGCCACCGGTTCGGGGCTTGCCCCCTGGGCAACGGGCCAGTCGACTTCGACGCTGGCGCAACCGAACCGCACGCTGACCCGGCTCGGGAGATGGGGCGCGACCCTGGCGATGTCGATCACTGACCGCACCAGCGTCTCGAGCGCCGCCTGCGCCCCCAGTTCGGCGATCACCGCGTCGATCTGGCCGGCCTCCGCGGCCGCGCCAGGCGTGCCGATCACGCCGGCACCTCCTGCCCGTCCGGCACCTGCAGCGCACCGAAGCGGCGAAACCGCGCCCTGCGGGTGCGCACGAGCTCCTCGCCGGTGCAGCCACGCAGCTGCCTCAGCGCAGCTACGACAGCGTCGCGCACGAATATGCAGGCTGCGGCCGGATCGGTATGCGCCCCGTCCTCGGGCTCCACCACGACGCCGTCGACCACGCCAAGCTCCAGCAGTGAGCGGGCGTCCAGGCGCAACGCGCCGGCTGCCGCGTCGGCTGCCTCCGGGCTTTTCCACAGGATCGCCGCACAACCCTCGGGACTGATAACCGAATAGATCGCGTTGGCGCACAACAACAACCGGTCGGCAACAGCAAGAGCCAGCGCACCACCACTGCCGCCCTCACCGGTGATCACACTGACCACCGGCACCGGAAGGCCACCCATCGTGCGCAGGCACTCGGCGATCGCGATCGCCTGACCATGCTCCTCGGCGGCCGGGCCGGGGTGCGCGCCCGGCGTGTCGACGAGCGTGACCACCGGGACCTCGAGCTTGGCCGCCAGCCGCATCAGCCGCTGCGCCTTGCGATAGCCGGCAGGTGATGCCATGCCGAAATCCCGCCGCACCAGCTCCGCGGTGGTGTGCCCCTTCTGATGGCCGATCACGACGACCGGCTGCCCGTCCAGCATCGCAACCCCGCCCACGATCGCCGGGCAGTCCGCACCGGCACGGTCGCCATGCAGTTCGATGAAACCGTCCATCCATCCCCTGATGTGGTCCAGCGTGGTGGGCCGGTCGCGATGACGCGCCAAGCGCACCGTCTCACCCACGGGTCGGGCGCCCACCAGCCGCGCCTCACGCACGACGGAGTCGGTCACGGCGGCTGCGCAACCCTCGTGCCGGGAGGCCGACAGCAACAGGGCAAGGAGATAGGGCAGCTCATCGCGGGCGTGAACACCGTCGACAAGACCATGCTCCAGCAGGAACTCGGCCGTCTGGAATCCCTCGGGCACCTCCTGCCGGATTGTCTGCTCGATCACCCTCGGCCCCGCGAAACCCATCCGAGCACCCGGTTCGGCGAGGATCACATCCGACAAGGCGGCAAACGACGCCGCGACACCACCGTAGGTCGGGTCGGTGACCAGGGTGACGGTGAACAGGCCCGCCTCGTCCAGCTGGGCCATGGCGTTGGAGGTCTTGGCCATCTGCATGAGGGAGAGCACGCCCTCCTGCATTCGGGCACCACCGGATGCGGTGATGAGCAGCAGCGGCGCCCGCTCGGCGAGGGCAGCCTCGGCCGCAGCGGTGATCGCCTCACCCGCAGCAACGCCGAGACTGCCGCCGAGGAACCGGAAGTCCATCACCGCCACCACGACGCGGTGGCCGCGGATCGCACCCCGCACAACCTGGACGGCATCGCTGAGCCCGGTCTCGGCGCGGGCCGCCTCCAGCCGCCGAGGGTAGGGCACCAGATCACCGAACCGTAGTGGGTCCTCAGTAGTCGGTCCGGGCGAGAGCGGCACAGCCGACCCGGCGTCGAGCAGGTGATCCAGCCGCTCGGCGGCCGTCAACCGGTGGTGCCAGCCACAGTCTGGGCACACCTTCGAGAGCCGTTCGAACCTGCGCTGGTAGAGCAACGCATGGCAGCACGGACACATCAGCCACTCCGACGTCTGCACGAGACGCCTCGAGGTTCCTGTCCTCAGCGTTTCCCCCTCACCATTCACACCGTGCCCGACAACGTCCACCGGGCCGGCCGGGGACGGAACCACTCCTGCTGTGCATGCGTTCATCTAGTACTCCGCTAATACCTGGTAGATGCCGAAGCCGGCGCCGCGCCGGACGTCGCGATATGGCCGCAGTGGTGCGGTGGTTTCACGGTGCGCCGCGCCCTGCTCCCACGCCCGGAAGGCCGTCACGTCGGCCCAGCGGCTCAACACCACGAACCCGGTCGGATCGAGGACCGACCCGAGCAACTCGTTGCCGATCAATCCCGGAACACCCAGCATCTGCTTGCTCACCTCGTGATAAGCGCTGTGCACCGCCGCAGGATTGTCCGCAACCTGATAAACCAGCACCCGGACCTGGACACTCATCGGGCGGCTTCCCAGTCATCGTGTGTCGCCGCGGTGGCCAAGCCAGGTAGGGACGCAACCCCCTGCATGATGGCCATCGAGCCGCCGGAACGGAACGGGTGCAGCTTCTGACGGTGTGCCAGGTGGCGCTCACTCTTCTCGAACTCGCGAAATGTCGGCTCGTCCACCCAGTCGCTGAAGATGTAATAGCAGTCGGGTTCCTCGGCGCTGCGGAACAGCCACTGACCGAGGTTGGCCGGGTGGGAGGTCACCGAATCGCCGACCTCCAGCCACACCCGCTCGAAGTCCGCTTCCACCCCGGGTTTGATCTGCATGCGCAGCATCACTCGGAACGCACCCTGTGCGGACATCAGGAGATTCCTCCATCGACGTGGATGGTGGCGCCGGTGACATACCGGGACAGATCACTTGCCAGCCACAGCACGGCGCCTGCGACCTCTTCCGGTGTCCCCAGCCGGCCCAGCGCGGTCTTGGCGCTGTACATCGCCACCATCTTCTCTCTCTGTTCGGGGGGCCGGTTTCGTAGTTCCTCGGTCTCGATGACGCCGAGGGCCAGCACGTTGAACCGGATACCGCGACTACCGAACTCCTTGGCCAACGACCGTGACAGACCGCGCAGCGCGGCCTTGCTGGCCGTGTAGTGGGCCCGCAGCGGGATGCCCACCTCCGAGGATTTGGAGCCGATGCTGATCACCGACGAGCCCGCTCCCAGGAGGGGAAGAGCGTGCTGGATGACCAGGGCGGCGGCGGTGAGGTTGGTGTTCAGGATCCGGTGCCATTCCGCCAGCGGCAGTTCGCCATAGGGCACATGGCTGATCGCTCCCGCGTTGTTCACCACGAGGTCCAAGCGGCCGTAGACGTCCCGGCACACCGCGAGCAAGTCGCTCACCTGCTCGGGAACGGTCAGATCAGCTTGCACGACGCGGTGCTGGCCACCGAGTTCGGTCAGTTCCCGCTCCAGCGACGCGACCGGCTCACCACCCTGGTGGTGGCACGTGATGACATCGACGCCTGCCTCTGCCAGCGCCAGGACGACAGCCCGGCCGACGCCGCGGCTTCCTCCAGTCACCAGCGCTTTGCGCCCCTTCAGGTCGAGATCCATCGTTTCCTCCATATCGGATGAGTCCACGTCAGGCCCTGCTCGTGATCCTGGCCGCTGCCTCCACCTTTTCCTTGATCAGCTTGAGCTGGATCGCGGTGTTGGTGTTGAGCCGCTCCGTCATGGCGGCGTCGTCCAGCGGTGCCCCGAGTTTCATCTCGAAGTCCTGCACGAATCGCAGCAGGATCCCGTCGTCGCGCTGGATGTATTCCCAGAACAGGAACATGTACTTGAAAACCCCCATCTCCACGCGCTGCGAGCGGACGGTGCGCGACACCGGGTCCACGCTGCGCTCGGAAACCCAACTCCACACCGTGCCGTTGTCATCCGGGTGCAGCGCGAGCCGGAACCGTACGGTGTCGCCACGTCGCTCGAGCACCTGCGCCACGGCGTATTCGCTGAACAGCCGCGGCCAGGATTCAATGTCGTTGGTCATGTCCCAGACCAGCTCCATCGGTGCATCGATCGTGATCGCGTTATCGGTGTGACTGGACAATGTCATCTCCCTTTCCGCCATTGCATCGAGTAGCTCTGCATCGAGTAGCTCTCCGGCCGCCCCAGCACGAGTGCGGCGGCGAATCCGCCGTGCCCCCTGGACGTGACCAGAGCGGTACGCAGCGACCGCTCGCGCGGCTGCCCGAGTACGAGGTCGATGTCGCGACAACCCGGCGCCAAGGCGCTGGGACCGACCGTGTGCGGGACAATTCCGTCCCGGATGGCCAGCAAGGCGGTGGCGATATCCAGTGCCGCACCACCGCTGTAGAGCCGGCCGGTCAACGTCTTCGGCGCGGTGACTGGCACACCGCGGGGACCGAAGACCTCGGTGATCGCACGCGCCTCGGCGAGATCCTCAGCGGGCGAGCCCGCCGCATCGGCGAACACGACATCCACCTCGGATGGCCGCAGGCCGGCATCGGCAATGGCCAGCTCCATGACCCGGCGCAGCGCTGGTGGCCGCCGCGAGCCGGGCGGTGGGTCGAACCCCGCGGCGTAACCCAGCACCGCGCCGTACGCTTCCCGCGTGCTCCCGGCAGTGCTCCCAGCCTCGACGATCAGGATGGCGCCGCCCTCGCCGGGCAGATAACCGGAGGCGTCCACGTCGAACGGGACGTACGCGTGGCCCGGATCGTCCACCGTGGACATCTTGGCGTTACTGAGCTGGGTGACCAGACCGTATGGGCACAATGGCGCCTCGGTCCCGCCGGTGACCACGAGCCGGCAGTCGCCGCGGATCATGCGTCGCGCCTGCCCCATGACGTCCAGCCCGCCCGCCTGCTCGCAGCAGATCACGCCACACGGCCCACGCATGCCGTGCCGGATGGAGATCTGTCCCGTGGTCGCGGCGTAGAACCAGGCGATCGACTGGTACGCGCCGACCCAGGAGGGACCGTTCTGGTAGAGCTGCTGCAGCTCGTGCTGGCCGAACGCGTTACCACCGGAGGAACTGGCCGTCACGACGGCCATCTCGTATTCGGGCAGCGCCGCAGGATCAACCCCGGCGTCACACAACGCGGCCTCGGCCGCGACGAGCGCCATGTGGGTCCAGTGATCGGTCTGCGGGATGAGCCGGCTGGGCACGCACTGTGTGGCGTCGAAGTCCGACACCTCGCCGGCGAGCCGCACAGGGTAGGAAGTTGGATCGAAACGGGTGATACGGCCGATTCCGGACTTACCGGCGAGCACCGACTGCCAGTGCTTCTCGATTCCGATTCCCGTTGGTGCCACAATCCCGAGCCCAGTCACCACAGCGTCGCTGACAGCGCCCGACATGGTCATGTGAGGGCCTTCCTGGAACGTGGCCGTTAACCCGACTGCGTCTACAGTCGCGTGGCCACCTGGAAGGGCGTTCGAGTACGGCTTGACTGGCAGCGTGGATCGGCTGCGGACGTGGCGAACGCTGGCATCGGGACTACACGTCGGGTCAGCTGGACCCGCTGTCCTCCTTACCGAGTTCCTGGTGGTCCCATCGATTCAACGACGACTTCTTCGCCAGCGTCAGGGCCGCGTGCCGCAGATGCAGGGCAGTGATCTGGTGGACGAAATTTCTCGTCGTCACCAGCTCCTGCGTGCTGTATTGGGTCAGCACATCGACCATCTGCTTGCTGATCTCACCCCAGAT
Source organism: uncultured Actinomycetota bacterium (assembly GCA_963712995.1). GTDB lineage: Bacteria > Actinomycetota > Actinomycetes > Mycobacteriales > Pseudonocardiaceae. Next base: position 20,219 of record CAVQKH010000001.1, read on the forward strand.
CTCCTCGGCCATTTCGGGGATCCGCGAGGTGAGTTCCACGAGGATCCGCCGCCGGTCAGAGAGGTCGCGGACTCGCTGCGCGTAGCCGGATCGCTCCAAGCGGTCGACGATGGTGGTCAGGGCACCCGGCGTCAGCCTGGTCGCCTCCGCCAACTCCCCTGCCGTCATCGGACCCCTGGTGACCAGCAATCCCAGGCACCGCAGGTCTGTGCGGTTGACGCCGAGATATTCGGCCGCGGCTTCGTCAGCATCGTCGATGGCCCTCTGCAATCCCAGCAAACTCCGGCCGATCTCTTCGATCAACTTGTACCGGTCACCGTTTGACAATCTGATATTCTCCCAACTATCCTATTTGAAGGCAGTAAGATATTTCAACCCCTTCTCCTACGTCGATCTTCCCACGACAGAGCAAACGATGCTCAAGCAAAGGTCGAGCGGTTCTCGACTGAGACTCCAGGCGGCGAGGTAGGATTGCCTCATGCCGTGCTCGGCACCGACCGTTATGAATTCTTCATGACAGGTCGAACGCCAGTGTGAGCCAACGTCGACGCGCACTTGCAAACGCGACTGCACATGCAAACATGCCTGCATCTGCAAAGGTGACGACAACGACCTCCAGGATGGTGTCCTGTCAGGCACGTATGTCCGACTCAAAGACGAGGTCCTTAGCAGAGCTCTTGCATGGTCAGCGGTTTGCTCGGAGAGTGGGGGTAGTATGAAATTCTTCGTGCTCGGATCGTTAGCGATTGCGAACGACACAGGTCAATTCACGCCGTCAGCACCCAAGGTGCGCGAGGTTCTTTCCCTCCTGCTGCTGCGCCACAACCAGCTGATAGCCAGCCGGGACTTCATCGACGAGCTATGGGGCGACAAACCTCCGGCCAGCGCACATTCGACGCTACAAACCTACGTTTACAAGGTCCGCAAGCTCCTGGCAGAACACAGTCACACCGACGCGGGCGATGTGCTCGTTACCCGGCAGTATGGTTACGAGATCATCATTCCTCCCGAGACGCTCGACCTGTGCCAGTTTGAGCAGCTCATGGACAAGGGCATATCCATGCTCGGCCGGAACGACCTCGAAGGCGGCACCGAGACCCTGTCCGAGGCGCTGTCCCTGTGGCGCGGGTCGGCTCTCGCGGATGTGAGCGCGGGGCGTCTGCTCTCGGCCTACATCACCGCTCTGGAGGAGAAGCGACTCCGGGCGCTCGAACTGCGGCTCGACGCCGATCTGCAACTCGGCCGCCATCGCGAAGTTGTCAGCGAGCTCAGGACGCTCATCTGGGCGAATCCTCTCCACGAGGAGTTCCACACCAAGCTCATGGTGGCCCTGCACCGCTGCGACCGGCGCTCCGAGGCCCTGCAGGCCTACCAGCACATGCGGGAGGTGCTGGTCGAGGAGCTCGGGATCGACCCATCTCCCGCCTCCCGGCAACTGCATCAGGCACTGCTGTCCTCGGATTCCTCACTCGACATCCCGCCCAGCCGCGCACCGATCTCAGTGGGGTGGAGTGCGGTTACGCCCCCCGCTCACCTGCCGCCCGACATCGCCGACTTCACCGGGCGAGCGCCCGAACTGGAACAGGCCGTTGAGTGGCTGGTTCGCCCGGTCAGCGGTCCCGGCTTAGTCTCGATCACCGGCATGCCGGGTGTGGGCAAGACAGCATTCGCCGTGCATGCGGCACACCAGATCCGGAAGCACTTCCCGGACGGGCAGTTCTTCGTGGACCTCAAGGGGAGCATGGGCGAGCCCACCCGACCGTTCACGATTCTCTACCGGATGTTGCGCGCCGTCGGCATCCCGGACGACCATATCCCCAGAACGCTGGTCGAGTGCAACAACCTGTTCCGCACCTGGAGCGCCGATCGCCGGGTACTGGTCGTGCTGAATGACGCGGAAACGACCGATCAGGTACAACCCCTGTTGCCGAGCAGCCCACGCTCAGCGGTGCTCCTGTGCCAGCGCACAAGATTGCACGACCTACCCGGAGCACACGTTTTGGAGCTGGACGTGCTGTCGGTGGCCGACGGTGTGGAACTGCTCGCGAAAATCGTCGGACCGGTGCGGGTGGCGAAGGACAGCCACGGCGCCGAGACGATCGTGCGGCAGTGCGGATGCCTGCCGCTGGCCATACGGGCCGCCGCAGCGCGGGTGACGGCGGCCCGTGGCTGGTCACTCAATGCAGTAGCCGCCCGGCTGGCCTGCTGGCGGACCCGGCTGGACGAGCTGTGTCCAGCAGGCTTCGATCTGCGTGGGGAATTCGACTCCAGTTACTACCTGCTCGACGACGAGAGCCGCGACACGCTGCGGAAGCTGAGCCTGCTCGGCACCAAGAAGTTCACCATCGCGTGTGCGGCGCGCCTGCTCAACCGGGATGTCGACACGGTGGACACCGTGTTGACACGGCTTGTCGAGCACCATTTTCTCCAGATTCACGATGACGGCAACGCCAGGGAACTATCGTTCTCCTTTCACGAGCTCACCAGAATCCACGCGCGCAGCCACCTGCACGCCGAGCTTGGCCATCGCGGCGACTGGTTGGCTGAGATCGCTGTTCGTATCGACGAGATCAACCTGGACACCCAGGTGTCCAAGCATGCAGCCCACCTCAACCAGGCCCGTCCCGAACTGGTTGAGGTGGGCCGCATGCTGGGGCTGGCCAACAATCGCGCGGGATGAGCCGGCCAGCAGGTAGGTAGCCGAGGCCATGCGGCACCGTGGTCTACGGGAACCGTGGTCTACGGGAACCGTGGTCTACGGGATGCGATCGAGCACCATGACGCTCTGGAAACCGCCGAAACCGCTACCGACGCTGAGTACGACATCCATGGCGTGCGCCCTGGCCTGCCGCGGCACGTAGTCGAGATCGCACTCGGGATCCGGGTGATACAGGTTCGCGGTGGGCGGGACCACCTGGTGCTCCATCGCCAGCGCGCAAGCGGCGATTTCGATCGAGCCGATCGCGCCCAGCGAATGTCCGACCATGGATTTGACCCCGCTCACCGGGATCTTATAGGCGTGATCGCCCAGACTGCGCTTGAACGCCGCGGTTTCGTGCCTGTCGTTCTGCTTGGTTCCTGAGCCGTGCGCATTGACATAGTCCACGTCCTGCGGGTCGCGCTTCGCGCGATCCAGCGCGACGCGGATCGCCTCCGCCATCTCCCGCCCGTCGGGTTTGAGGCCAGTCATGTGGAAGGCGTTGCTGCGGCTCGCATAGCCCGCCACGCGCCCGTAGATCCGGGCTCCCCGCCGGCGCGCTGCCTGCTCTTCCTCCAGCACCATGACGGCCGCACCCTCGCCGAGCACGAAACCGTCCCGTTGAGCGTCGAACGGCCGGGAGGCGTGCTCCGGGTCGTCGTTGTTGGGCGAGGTCGCCCTGATGGCGTCGAAGCAGGCCGACGTGATCGGTGATAACGGCGCGTCCGTGGCGCCGGCGAGAACGATGTCGGCGGAGCCCTCCTCGACCAGCGCCACGCCGTGCCCGATGGCGTCCAGGCCGGAGGTACACCCGGTGGAGATCAGGGCGACCGGTCCCTCCGCTGCCACCTGCCAGGCAACTTCGACCGCCAGGGTGCTCGGTACCAGGTAGCCGTAGAGCTGAGGAACGCCGTAGGTGTGGTCGACCAGCCAGTGCCGTCCCCCATCGGAGAGCACCTGGTATTCCTCCTCCAGGCCCATGGTGCATCCCACCGCGCTGCCGATGCTCACCCCGATCCGGCTCGGGTCCATCCCGTCAAAACCCACACCACTGTCCCGGACGGCTTCCCGGGCGGATACCACAGCGAACTGGGCCGCCCGATCCATCCGCCGAACCTCCCGAGCGGACAGCCCCGCCGCGCGCGGGTCGAAGTCAACCTCGGCGGCCATCCGAGACCGGAACTCGGAGGCATCGAACAGCGTGATGGTCCGGGTGGCGGTCCGGCCAGCCACCAGCAACTCCCAGAACGCGTCGCGGCCCAGCCCCCCGGGAGCGACGACCCCCACGCCGGTGATGACCGCGCGACGTTCCATGGCATCCTCCATTCCATCTCGATCTCCGCCGCCCGATCAGGGCTTTCACCATGACGATGCTGGCAGCGACAGGTGGCGTACGGTTCCACTCCCGCTCGAGGCCGGCTGGACACGTCATGCACAACCGCGGAATCCGGCGCTCCAACACAATGCGAGACGCCTTCCATACGGCTGGGGCAGCGTTGCGGCCATGACGAGCACAGTTCACGATCTCGGCACGCCAGACGCGATCATGCGGCTGAGCGTCGCCTTCTGCGAAGCCAAGGCCCTTCTGACGGCGGTCGACCTCGACCTGTTCAGCACCCTGCAGTCGAGTCCAGCCACCGAGGAACAGATCCGGCAGCGCCTGGCGCTGCACGGCCGCGGCCTGTCTGAATTCCTGCACGTACTGGTCGCCCTGGGACTGCTGGAAAAAGACGGCGAACGCTACCGCAACACGACCAGCGCCGATCGATACCTCGTGCGCGGGCAGCAGATCTACCTCGGTAGTTTCCTGCAGGGGGCCAACAACAACCTCTACCCGGCATGGGGAAAACTGACAAACGCGCTGCGCACCGGGAAGCCGCAGCACGCGGGCAACTCCTCGGCTGTGATCAACGATCCTCAACAACTCGGGCACTTCGTCCGCATGATGGACGCGATCACCCAGGTCCTCGGTCCTGAGCTGGTCAAGGCGCTCGACTGGTCCGGCCACTCCTCGGTGCTCGACGTCGGCGGCTGCCGCGGGAACATAGTGGGCCAGATCGTCAAGGCCCATCCCGAGCTCGCGGGCCACGTGTTCGACCTGCCGCAGATAGAGCCGTTTTTCACCGAGCACATCGCGGGTATGGGTCTGACCGGTGCCGTGCGATTCCACGGCGGGGACTTCTTCCGCGACCCGTTGCCCAAGGCAGACCAGGTGATCCTCGGCCATGTGCTGCACGACTGGGATCGCGCGCAGCGGGCATTCCTGTTTCAGAAGGCACTGGAGGCGGTAAATCCTGGTGGCGCGCTGCTGGTGTACGACCGCATGCTCGACAGCAATCCCGATCACTTCCAGAACCTGCTGGGCAGCCTCACCATGCTACTGGTCACCGAGGGCGGCGCAGAATACCCCGCGAGCGAGATCTACGAGTACGCGAGCACGGCAGGCGTATCCTCCGTGGCTGACCAGCCACTCGGTGCCTGGGACACCCTCGTGGTGTGCCGCATGGCGTCATGACGCGACCAGACGCAGTCGTGGAAACAGTGTCACGGCGTTACCATAGTTGATTGCTCGCTGAAGTTGCGGATCGAGTTCGATGCCGTCGAGCTGTTGGGTGAAGAACTCGACGTCATGAGGTTGGCAGAAGGGAAAATCGCTGCCGTACAGAACGTGTGACGGATCGGCAAATGCAAGCAACCCAGAGATGGCCACCGGATCCGACGCAAGAGCGACGTCGAAGTAAAATTTCTGATACTCACGTAGGAAATCCTCTTGACTACGCGTCGCATCCATCGACGCCAGTAACCGACTGAGGCGCTGAATCGCGTACGGTATGAATCCACCCGCATGCGTGAGGATGAATTTTACTTCCGGGTATCGCCTGGTGGCGCCCTTGTACACCAGATTCGTCGCCGCACGCACCGTGCTCAGCAGGAAGTCGGCCACGTGCCCGGGAACCCCCGACACCGGCCGGCAGGGCAGGTTCATCGGATGGACGAGGGCGACAACCCGCCGGCGGTCCAACTCGGCAAGCAGCGGATCGAAGATGTCGTCACCTAAATACGCCTCGCCCATGTTGGTCGTCAAGATGACGCCGTCAGCACCAAGTACATCGAACGCGTAGGCGGCCTCCTGCACCGCATCCTCGGCATCGCGCACAAAGAGAGTTGCGAAGAAGCCGAAGCGGTCCGGGTGTGCAGCGGCGAGTTCGGCCACTTCCTGGTTCGCTTGTCTCGTTGCCTTGCGCATGCGCTCGCGGATCGGTTTGATGCGACCGATAGGTCCATCACGCACGGCCATCATGAGCTCCAACAGGGTCTTGCTCCTCGGGAGCCACCCCACGGGCGACAACATTGCCACACGGATTTCATTGTCGTCCATGACCCGAATCGCGTTGTCGACCGACCACCATATCCGGCCGTGGGGTACGTCGAACAGTGCGTTCCACTTGGTGGCGACGTGATGGTGGACGTCTATCCGCTGCGGTTGACCCATGGTTTCATTCTAGCGACTTCATTCTAGCGGTTTCATTCCAGCCTCGATTAGAGAGGTGAAGATTTCTTCAGCTACCCACCACGGGCCACCCGGCTGGTAGCCGGCTCAAAAGCGGCTTGAAGCACCCGACCCACTTCGCGACGTTCATCGGCTCGACCGAGCGGCACCGAGCCGCTGGAGAGCCTGGAGCGCTGGGGGCTAGACGTTCGGCCGATGATCTGATGTGCTTAGCCTTCCCTAATCATTTGACCGAAGGCAACGATGCCATGTACGTCTGCATCTGCCGGGCAGTGACCGAGGCCGTGGTGCGCGGACACATCGCCCAGGGAGCACGAACCGTCAGGGACGTGGTCGTCCGCAGCGAGGCGGGCACCGGCTGCGGGACCTGCGTCAGCAAGATCGTCACCCTGCTCAGCGCCCACGCGGACGAGACGAACGACACACTGCAATGCAGCGCCTGATTCGTGAGTATTATCACCAGTTGATCTTTATTTCCCCTGCTCAGGGCAGGCTCACCTTCGGTGACAACCCCGCCGGGGACGGGTACGGTCGCGATCGTCCCAGGGAACCGATCCGTAAGGGGGTGTCGCTTCATGCGCGGCGATGACGAGGTCCTTGAACTGCTCAACGAGCAACTCACCAGCGAGCTGACCGCCATCAATCAGTACTTCCTGCACTCCAAGATGCAGGCCAACTGGGGATTCACCAAGCTCGCAGAGCACACCCGGCATGAGTCCCTCGACGAGATGAAACACGCCGAGCGGATCACCGACCGCATCCTGTTCCTCGAAGGCCTGCCGAACTACCAGAAGCTGCTCCCGTTGCGGATCGGGCAGACCGTGAAGGAGCAGTTCATCGCGGATCTGGCCGTCGAGATGGAGGTTGTCGCGCGGCTGCGGCCAGGTATCACGATGTGCCGGGAAAAGGGCGACATCACCACCGCCAACATCTTCGAAGACATCCTCGCCGACGAGGAGGAGCACATCGATTACCTCGAGACCAATCTCGAGTTGATCGACAAGCTCGGCGAGCAGCTCTACCTCAGCCAGCTGGTGGAACGGCCGCCGACCAACAGCTGAGGCGGGACACCCCGCGCGCGACTACCGTAGCCGGAGTGGCAGATCGCCGGCTGTTCCGCGTATACGAGGCTCGTGACCTGATGCCCGAGGTACGCGGGCGAGTGGAAGCGCTGATCGATGTTCGAGCAGACCTCATCGAGCTGTCCGTGGACCTACGGCGCTTCGGTTCGTCCTCGCTCGGTGGTCTGGCTGAGATGAAGGCGCTGCAAGCCCGGCTGGACCACATGACCGAATGGTTTTCCACCCACGGCATCGAGATCAAAGGCCTCGCGCCCGTCCTCATCGATTTCCCCGCCGAGCTGGACGGGGAGTCGGTACGCCTGTGCTGGCTGGAAGGTGAGACCGAGCTGGCCTGGTACCACCGCTCCGACCTCGGCCTGGCCGGCCGCCGCCGGCTCCCGCCCCCTTAGCGCGTTCTGGGGACAGACTGCAGTAATTCCAGGCCCGTTTACTGCAGTCTGTCCCCAGAACGCGGGGGGTCAGAACGCAGGGGTCAGGGGGTCAGGTGGGTGGCGAGCTGGTCGATGAACGAGGGGTGCAGGATGGGGGAGGTGCCGTTGAGGAGGTTGCGCTCGGCCAGCTCCAGGACGATGACTCTGCCGCCGGCGAGCAGGTCTCCGGTCGATCGGGGCGTGGCGGCGGCGGTCTCGGGATGCACGACGGTGATGTCGGTGAAGGCGGCGGCCAGGTAGCGACTGGCGAACTGGGTGAACGAATCGGCGATCATGCGGACGGGCACTGTGACAGTGCCCGGGGCGGGCTCCGAGATCAGCCGGAGCGGAACCCGGAAATCACTGGCGATCGAGCGGGTACGATCCTGCTGCCCCGATGGTGCCAGCGAGTACGTCGCGAGCTGGCGCACACTGCTATGGCCGAGCAGCGGGGGGATGTCATCAGGCCACGGGATGACACCACTGGGGGCTCCCTGCCAGGTCCGGGTGATCCCCGGAGTCACCAGGTCGGCCAGCGCGTAGGTCATCGCCAGGCCCCCTTCCTGGCTCCAGTGGGTGTCAGCCGGATCGTAGGCCGGGGAGCCCTTGCGCCGGGCGATGTCGGCCAGCGCCGGCCGCAGGTCGATCGCGCCGGCTTCGGCGACCACCCGAGGCCAGAATTCGCTTCTGGCGCGCGACGCGCAGTCCTTGCCCGGGTAGTCGGCCGGTAGATACTCGGGCACCATGGTCGTCTTGTCCGGTGGCACCACCAGAACGAACTGCCGGCCGGAAGCCTCCACGACGGCACGGATCCGGCGCAAAGCCGCTACCGTGTCGCCCAGCGAGCGGGACGGCACGCACGCGCCACTGACATCGGCACCGAGGTAGAGCCAGCCATCGCGGCCCTCGATCACCACGGGGAACGCGGCGATCGACGAACGCGAGGACGGCGCGAGGGCAGGGCCGGCAGAAGGCGCGGACAGTGCGGCAGGCTCGTCGAAGACGCCTCTGCTCACGGCCTGCGCCGCGTGGACTGCGCTGTCACGCAGCGGCAGGTGGTCCGCAGCCCAGGCGGGCAACCCCGTGAGCCACGCAAAGCCTTCCCGCGGGTCGCCGAAGCCGGCTAGCGGCCGGTTCTCGAACCGGGCCGGGTGGAACCCGGCGCCGTGAGCAATGGTCGGGCCGAGGAAGAACAGGCCCGCGCAGATCAGCGCGGTGAGCTGGCGCCGGCTATGCCGTGGCCGGTGCATCGGGTGCTCCGGGGGCAGCCACGCCTCGTGCGTCTGACCGCGCTCGGTCACCGACATGGCGTGCACGGTAACTGCTGCACCGTAACCGTGACCACGCCGGTAACCTGCACCGGCCGACCCGCCGGACGTGGGGAGAACACCGCATGGACCACGACCACACCGAGCGCCGCATCGAGTGGACCGGTGAGCGTTGCGTGCCCTGGACCGATGACCTGCAGGTGATCTACGAGCACTACCACAGGTACGCGCTGGCGGCCCGTTTCACCTCCGGTGCACGGGTGCTGGACCTGGCCTGCGGGGAGGGCTTCGGGCCCGCGCTGCTCGGCGCCGGCGCCGGCGAGGTGGTCGGCGTCGACCTCGACCCGCAGACCGTGGCGCACGCCACCGCCCACTACCAGCAGGACAACCTGCATTTCATGGTCGGCTCGATGATCGATCCGGAGCTGCTCGCCGGGGCGGCACCGTTCGACGTGATCACCTGCTTCGAGGCGTTGGAGCACGTCGAGGAACAGGACGTCCTCATCGCGGTGGTGCGCCGGCTCCTGGTGCCCGGCGGCCTGTTCCTGACCAGCACCCCCGACGTCACCGTGTACAGCCACGAGCACGGCAACGACAACCCCTTCCATGTCCGGGAGCTCACCGAGCCGCAGTTCCGGACGCTGCTGGGCGAGGCGTTCGGGCACATCGCCATCCTGCGTCAGAACGTCGCCGTCGGATCGCTCATCACCAGCGTCGACGTGCCCGGTCCCGCGGTTGCGCAGTCCCTGCAACGCTCGCCAGTGGGTGGCTGGCAGGTACGGCCGGAGCTGGCGCACACCTACCTGATCGGCATCGCCTCGGATACCACGCTGCCGGAGCTACCGGGGATCAACGCGCTGGTTGATCCCGACCTGACCCTGGTCCGCGACGCGCACCGCGCGCTGGCCCAGCAGCGGGAGCGGGCCACGCAGCTCAGCGCTGAGCTGGCCGGGCACCAGCAGCAGGCCGCCACCGCGCGGGAGCAACTGGGGCGGCGCGAGGACGAGGTGCACCGGCTGCGCAGCGAGCTGGCCGCCGCGCAGCGCCAGGCCGGCCGGGCGGAGTCGCTGGCCTGCTGGCAGCAGGAGATCGCCGCGGCGACCGAGCGGCAGGTGAGCGGGTTGGAACGGGAGGTGGCGGCCTTGCGGGCCGAGCAGTCGGCCACCGCGAACCGGCTGATCTCCCGCTACCGGAGCAGCATCGAGCGGGCTGCACCGCGCGGGACCCTGCGTCGTGATCTCTACGAGCGCGCGCTGGGCCGCGGGTCGGCAGACCTGGCAGCGTCGTCGTCACCGGGCCCGGTGATGCTACGCACCAGTACATCTCCGCTACTCAGCGTGGTCGTGCCGGTGTACGGCAAGTGGCCGTACACCCAGGCCTGCCTGGCCAGCATCCAGGCACACCGGCCGGCGGTCCCGTTCGAGGTGCTGGTCGTCGACGACGCCTCGCCGGACCGCACCGCCGAGCTGGTCGCGGCCAGCCCCGGCGTGCGGCTGATCAGCAGCGAGCGCAATGTCGGGTTCGTCGGCGCATGCAACCTCGGCGCGAGCCAGGCCCGCGGGGCCTACCTGCTGTTTCTCAACAACGACACCGAGGTGCGGCCCGGCGCGCTGGACGCTCTGGTCGCCGCCGCCGACTCCGATGACGGGATCGGGCTGGTCGGCGCGATGCTGGTGTACCCGGACGGGCGGTTACAGGAAAGCGGCGGCATCATCTGGGCCGACGGCTCGGGCTGGAACTACGGCCGCGACCAGGACCCCGACGCGGCGGAGTTCCAGGTACGGCGCGATGTCGACTACTGCTCCGGGGCGGCGATCCTGGTGCGCCGCGAGGTGTTCGAGCGCCTCGGCGGGTTCGACCTGCGGTACGCGCCGGCATATTACGAGGACACCGACCTGGCCTTCGCTATCCGAGCGGCCGGGTACCGGACGATCGTCGAGCCGCGGGCAGTGGTGGTGCACCACGAGGGCATCTCGCACGGCACGGACGTCAGCACCGGCGTCAAGCGCTGCCAGGAGATCAACCGCGCGCAGTTCAGGGACAAGTGGGCCGCGGCACTGGCCGATCAGCTGCCTGCCGCCAGCGAGCTCACCGTGTGGCTGGCCCGCCAGCGCGGGCCGGCCGGGCATCGCGGTGGCCTGGTGCTGGTGGCCGATCACCAGGTGCCCACCCCGGACCGCGACTCCGGATCGATGCGGATGCACCGGCTGCTGCTGGAGCTGCTCGAGCTGGGCCAGCGCGTGGTGTTCTTCCCGAACAACGGTGCGGTGCTACAGCCCTACACCGCGGACCTGCAGCACCGCGGGATCACCGTGCTACCCGACCCAGCTGAGCAGCAGCGCTTCCTGCGTGAGGCGGGTGCCGCGCTGCGGCTGGCGGTGCTGTCCCGCCCGCAGGTGGCCTGGCGGCTGCTGGAGGAGCTACGGATGCACGCGCCGCACTGCCTGGTCTGCTACGACACCGTCGACCTGCATTTCCTGCGCCTGCACCGGCAAGCCGAGCTCGCCGGTGACCCGACCGCGAGCGCACTGTCGGGCAAGGCGGCCGCGTCGCGGGAGCTGGAGCTGGGGTTGGTGCGCGCCAGCGACCTGACCCTCGTGGTCTCCGAGTACGAGCAGCACCTGCTGCGCGGCCTGGTGCCGGAGGCCGACGTGCGGGTGCTGTCCAACGTGCACCACGCTGCCGGTGACGTTCCAGGGCCGGCGGGTCGCGCCGGGCTGCTGTTCGTCGGCAGCTTCGACCACCTGCCCAATCGGGACGCGGTGCGCTGGATGGCTCAGGAGGTGCTACCGCTGGTGCACCGCCGCTATCCGGGCGCCGTCCTGCACGTGGTGGGCAGCAACCCTTCGCCCGACGTCCTGGAACTGGCCGGCGGGAGCGTCGAGGTACACGGCTGGGTGGCGGATCTGGCGCCGCTGCACCAGCGGTGCCGGGTCTCGGTAGCGCCGCTGCGGTTCGGGGCCGGGGTGAAGGGCAAAGTGGGCGAGAGCATGGCCGCCGGACTGCCCACGGTGGGCACACCGGTGGCCGTCGAGGGCATGGGGCTGGTGGAGGGCCGGGACGTGCTGGTGGCCACCGACGCCGCCGGGTTCGCCGAGGCGGTGGTGCAGCTGCTCGACGACGACGCGCTGTGGTGCACGCTCTCCGATGCCGGCTCCAGCGCGATCACCCAACGATTCGGGCCCGATGTGGCCCGGGCCGCCCTTGCCGACGTCCTGGACACCGCCGCCAAACTGGCGCCGTCAAACTAACCCCAGCCGGCTAGCGGCTGACCCGCACCGTGGGCGGGGCGTGGGTCACCTGCTGGCGGATCAGGGCATCGAAGGTGGTCAGCACCGCGTCACGGTTCGACCCGAACACCTCGACGTAGATCGTCCTGTTGTAGAGGGCATAGACCGCCCGGTAGGCCGTGGTCTGCGAGCCGGGGAGGCTCCCCATCACCGTCATGCCCTGCAGCGCGCGGTTGTTGTCCGCCTTGAGCCCACCGGCGAGCTGCTCGGTGGTGATCGTCTGCGCCACCGTCGTCGCGGTCTTCTCGTCAGGCATGGTGAGCGCGAACATCCCGATCGTGGTACCGCCCGTGGTGGTGGTCTTGAGCACCCCGTCGGTCATCCCACCGGCCTGCAGGACGGTCACGATGGAGGGCCGCAGCCGCCGGGGGCTCTCCGCCAGCAGCTGGGGCAGGTCGAAACGCCCGCCACCGCCCCGGGTCTGGCCGGGTGGGTCGACCAGAGCCTGCGCCGTGTCCACCGGCGGTGGCAGCGGAGCCGGTGGGAGCCGCAGTTCACGAACAGGCTCGACCGGCTGGACCGCGGCAATCTGCTCCTCATCACTGCGGCCCGGTCCCGCGGTCAGGAAGTAGGCCACGATGGCGCCCACCAGCCCCAGCACGACGAAGGCCAGCACCACGAGCCCGATGAACTGGGCGGATCGGGGCTGCGTCGCGGACGCCGGGAACACCTCGGGGCCCTGCCGCAACCAGGCGCTCTGTTGCGCGGCGATGGGCTGATCAGCTATCGGTTGTTGGGCTATCGGCTCGTCGCGAGGCGTGTCGACCGGCTGGAACAGGTCGTGGGTCTGTGCCGGATCACCCTGAGCGCGTTCCCGCCCAATCGCCGCCATCGTCTGTGTCGGCGCGTCCTGGGCGGCGGTCTCCCAACGAAACGCGGGCGGGAACGGACTGGCCGCCTCGGGAGCACCATCCGCAGGTGACTCGTCCGGCTTCACTCTGCCACCCCCAGGGGGCTCATCGGGTTCGCGTCATCGGAGTCTGGCGTCATCGGAGTCTGGGGACACATTGTGCACAGCGGCCACCCTGCGTCCACGGCTGACCTCCCGATAGTCGGTGTTAGTCTCCCGCCCGTGCCGCAGCCCCCGAAGGCGCATCCGAATACCGGTTTCGCGTGGCTGCGGATGATCGGCGCCCTGATCGTAATCATCGATCACTCAGCGCCGCTGACGGACCCCGCACGCGTGACGCTGTTCCCCACCTCGTGGAACCTCTCCCCCGGCTATATCGCCCTGATGGGGTTCTTCGTGATGAGCGGCTACCAGATCAGCGACAGCTGGCGCCAGGACCCGTCGTGGTTTCGCTTCAGCGCCAAACGGGTGCTGAGACTGTGGCCCCCGCTGTTGCTCGTGGTGCTCGTCACCGCCCTGGTGATCGGACCACTGGTATCCACGCTCGACGTGGCGGGGTACTTCTCCGCCCGCAGCACCTGGGGATACATCGTCCACAACGCGGGCCTGTACACGTTGCAGCATCGGCTGCCCGGGGTGTTCGACCACAATCCGTGGCCCTGGTCGGCCAACGGCGCGATCTGGACGCTGCCGATGGAGTTGACCGGTTACCTGCTGGTGCTGGGGTTCGGCGTCGCCGGGCTGCTGCGCCGAGCGCCGTGGCTGACCATCGTGCTCACGCTGGTGCTGGTGGGGTTGGACCGCCGGTTCGATGCCAGCATCGGAAACCCCGGGCATGGCGGCTCATTCCTGCAGGTACCGATCGGGTCGTTGGTGTCGTTCCTCGTCGCGTTCAGCATCGGCATGGTGCTGTACGCCTACCGCGACAAGATCCCGCTGTCGCCGGTGCTGGCGTGGTCGCTGGTCGGGCTCCAGGTCGCGGTGCACACCACGGGATTCAGGGCGTTGACGCTGCCGTTCGTGGCCGGCTACGGGGCGATCGTGCTGGCACATCACTGGCCGGCCCGGCTCGAGGGGTACGACTCGTGGGTGTTCGGTAGTTACGGCCTGTACCTGTGGGGGTTCCCGGTCCAGCAACTGCTGATCATGGCAGGCGCGAATACCCAGTTGTTGTTGACCGTGACGGCGCTTCCCGCGGCTTACCTGTGTGGTTGGCTGTCCTGGCGCTACGTCGAAGAACCGACCTTGTCGCTGCGCCGCTACCTCCCGCGCCGCAAGCCAGGCCTTCGTTCTCCCGAGCCCGCTCCCAGAGCCCGTCACCGGCTCGCGTCACCACGCCAGCGGCCCACGCTCGCCGAGCGGGAGTCTGCTGTGCCGGCAGGCTCAGCGTAATCTGGCGGCATGGCGCTGTTCGGACGTGACAAGTCCCGCTTGGTGACCGCCGAGGAGGCGCTACCCGGGCGACCCACCCCGATGCCGGTGGCGCAGCGCCACGCCGTGAACGGCCACCGCATCGTGCCCCCGTTCCCGGACGGCCTGCATACCGCGGTGTTCGGAATGGGCTGCTTCTGGGGCGCGGAGCGGATCTTCTGGCGGACGCCCGGGGTGTATTCCACCGCGGTGGGCTACGCCGGTGGCCATACCCCCAACCCCAGTTACCAGGAGGTGTGCTCCGGGCGGACCGGCCACACCGAGGTGGTCCTGGTGGTGTTCGACCCAGCGCAGATCTCCTACGCGCAGCTGCTGCGGGTCTTCTGGGAGGGCCACGACCCGACCCAGGGCATGCGCCAGGGCAACGACCGCGGCACCCAGTACCGCTCCGCGATCTACACCACAGACGCCGACCAGGCCGCCGAGGTCCAGGCGAGCCGGTCCATGTACCAGCAGGCCCTCACCGCCGCCGGACGTGGCCAGATCACCACCGAGATCGCACCCCTGCGCGAGTTCTACTACGCAGAGGACTACCACCAGCAATACCTGTCCGACGCCAAGAACCCCAACGGCTACTGCGGAATCGGTGGCACCGGCGTCGCCTGCCCCGCAGGTCTCGGCTCGGTCGAGGCTTGACCTGGGGGCTTGCTGCCGGAGCACAGCACGGACACCGCTTATCGTCCGGAGTCGAACTCCACCCTGTCGGTGGAGTGCTCGCTGTAGGGATAGCCGCAGACAACGGCCTAGTTGGTGGCTCATACTCGCGGTATGCGAGCACCAAGGCGTCCACGGCCACCGCGTCGAGAGATCGGCAAGACACCGCCGGGCGTTGACATGGCCGAGTTGGCCGCGCGCACGAGCTACGTCGGAAGCCCTGAGCACAAGTCTTTTCCATCGTTCGCCGGGCTGCCTCGTCTGCGTGCGGACGCCTCGAAGTGTGATCCGAGCTTGAACGATCCACAGCAGATCACCGCGTGGCTTCGGGCTGCAAT
This sequence comes from uncultured Actinomycetota bacterium, assembly GCA_963712995.1. Lineage (GTDB taxonomy): Bacteria > Actinomycetota > Actinomycetes > Mycobacteriales > Pseudonocardiaceae. The sequence goes on from CAVQKH010000001.1 coordinate 35,751, forward strand.
TCTCGCCGGGAACTTATCCTCCTACTGGGAACAGCAATTCCCACGTTACGTGTGGCACCGCGAGGGTGACGTTCTCTATGAGGGCCGCCTCGTCAATAGGGAACTGGGCCAGTACAAGGGTTACCCCTTACACGAAGACGAGTGGCCGAGGGGATACAGTGGCTGAGCCACGGGACATCGCATATACGATCGAGTGGGAGCCCGCCCCTGGAGTTCAGGGTGATGAACACCGTGCGACCTGGGCACGATTCGAGTTCTGGGTGGCTGGCGAGTGCCTCACGCAAGTCGAGGACACGGTAAGCGGTAGTGCGCGTCGTTCGATCTATGTTTCGTTGTATCCGCTAGCCGAGTGGATTGCCTTTCACTGGTGGCCACTGTTCTACAATCACCGATCGACGTGGATATTGGAGAGCGCCCGAAGTCGCGACCTTTGGCACCGGCAGGTCTGGTCTGAGCTTCGGGGACATCGGATACGGGAAGCCGGGGACGGCTTTCTGTGGCCGGACCTGGCCATCCTTCCCGAGGACGGCGGGCAAACTTTCTTGATGTGGCAGCCAGACCGGGCGATATCCGAGAGTCGGATGGTCAGGTTCATTTCGAGCGGTTATAAGCGGGTTTCCTCCGAAGAGCTGTGGCTCGCGTTTTCGTCCATCATTGAGCAGGTGATTAACCGGATGCGCGAGCAGGGCGTGACCAAGTCACCCTTAACGGAGGAATGGGAGCGGATTTCGGCGGCCGAGAAGGACGAGCGCGACTTCTGCATAGCGGCGGCTCGACTGGGTCTCGATCCGTACGCCGAGAAGACCATCTCCTTAGCCGACGGTATTATTCGCGCCGCATCAACCCTAGCTGAGGATATCCTGACTGACTTTCTTGATGTGGCACGACCGGACGCCATAGAGGAAGAAATCGACTGGGTCCTGTCGTCGACCGATATTTCGGTTGAGCACAGTGTTGATCTCACCAACGGGCTGCCAAGGGTAGCCCACATCGAGGACGCGACGACTTACCGTCAGTATCCGTGGCGGACAGGCTGGAGATCGGCTTCTCTCCTTCGTGCGGAACTCGGCCTTGAGCCGTCGGACAGCGCGCGGACCGAAGACTGGATCAAGACCGTCGCTCAGCCCCTGGCCAATAAAGGGATGCAGGCGCTCGGTTATGCGGATGGCACTAAGGTGGGGCAGCTCGTGCTGTCCCGGGACTTGGCCAGAAGATCGCGTAGGTTCACCGAAGCACGCGCTATCTGGCACCTCCTCGATAACCCAAAAGGAATCTTCCTCGTAGTGGCTTCTTACGGAATTCGACAAAAGATCGAACGCGCCTTCGCTGCCGAGTTCCTGGCACCCGCCGAAGGGATCAGAGCGATCATTTCGGACCCTTCTGCCGTGTCCTGGGATGAGGTCGAGAGGGTTGCCGACAGGTTTGACGTTTCCTCACTGGTCGTCCGACACCAGATCGAGAACCAGTTATCCGGGATTGTGCTCGACTAAGTTACGACTGGTGCATCTTGGTGGATGATGTGTCACCTCTGCACGGGGTCCGCACCCAACGATCCACAGGACACACCCAAAGACGTGTGTTGACCCTGCGAGTCACTGCTATCGGAGGCATGGATTGACTATTTGAAGCTTCCGCAAGCGAATATCGAAGCGTTTCTACGAGATCCTCGACGCGGCCGATTCCGCATTCGATGTTGTACCAATCGATTGGTCCTGCGGCTCGGGTCGTCAGTCGCATCCCTCGCACCACGGTAGCTGATCCATTCGACCGGATGATCGCTGCTACCGCTCGGTACCCGTAGCGTTACGCTCAAGCACGCCGCTCCACCGCGTGTCCGGGTCGTTGTCCCGCCAGGTCTGGAGCCGTACCTCGACCTCCCGGGCTGCCGCGCGGCTATGGTGGCCGCTTTGCATAAGCCAGGTGGTGGCGCGCAGTTCCCAGAGCCGACGGTAGGTCTCGTAGCCTTCCCAGGCCCGGACGTCGAAGCCGTAGCTGTTAGCAAAGTCGCGGTAACGCTGTTCAGCGAGGCCAAAGCGGGAGACCGTGACGGCAGTGTCGATCAAATCCCACTCGCGCGGCCCGATGGCTACCCGCTCGAAATCAATCAGCACGGGAAACCCCGCCCGGAGGAGGACATTGCCGACCTCGGCCTGACCGTGAATAACACCACCTGGAAGTACCGGCTCAACTTGGCCTAACTCGACAGCAATCCGCCGTGACCACCGAGTGAGCATCGCGATGTCGCCGGGGGAGTAATGGCCGTCTAGTGCAGCCAGCCGCCGTTCAGACGAGGCCAGCGGCTGCCATGGTTCGAGGGGAAGCCGGAGTTTGGTGGTTCGCTCGTGAAAGGTATGCAGCAGCTGACCAAACGGCCCGTAGAGATTGTCACGGCCCGGTTCATCGAGTCGTTCCCAGACCGTGCTCAGACAGCCGTGGGCCTTGAGCGGCTGTTGAACAGCGAGTTGGGCTAAACGGATCACGGGCACATCGAGTCGGGCGAACTCGCGGACCAGCTCTATTTCCCGCTGCACGTCGGTTTCGCTGCTGGTCGGCCGCATGACGCGCACCACGTGCGCCGCCCCGATACCGAAGACCGCGTTGTTGCCGAAGCGCAACAGCTCTGGTGCTGCTTGAAGTCCGGCCAGCTCACACATCGCGGTCACCGCGCGGTAGGCGTCTGTGTCGGTCCAGTCCATGGGGTAGCCAGGCCTAGCGGTTGATCAGGAGCAAGGGGCGGGCCTGCCCCAGAAAGTCACTGACGACGGACACGCGATGATGGGGTGTGAGACCGTCGTGGAGCTCACGGAGGTAGTCGCGGGTGCGTTCCGAGCGGATCGGCCCCATGGCGACTAGGGCCTCGTTGCCCAGTCGGCAAGCCTCTTCTAGCTCACCCTGCCGCACATAGGTACTCGCCCAGATCAACTGGGTGATGGCGCGGCTACGGGGGTAGATCGGTTTGTGGCGCTGCATCGACAGCGCCAGGAAGGCGCCAGCCCGCTTCGTCTGACCGAGATCGCGGAAACAGCGACCGAACTTACCGGCTAGCTCGCCGTCGTCAAGAAATCCGATCCAACTTGGCTCAGTTTCCGCCTGCACACGGTCGAAAGCCTTTTCGGCTAGGCCGATGTGCCGTTGGCACTCGTGCTGGTCACCGTATACAGCTTGGGCTCGGGACTCAGTGACGGCGAACATCACCTGGGCACCCAGGGTGGCCTGGCCGTGGGTGCCCTCGGTTGCGGCACGTGCCAAATCGATTGCCTCGCTGACAGCCCCGAGATGCAAGGCCTGGTGGCTCATGGCCGCCAGCACCCGACCGCCGAAGGAGCGGTCCCCGGCCGTATGGCTCAGCCGTAGCGCTTGGATCATGGCTCGCCTGGCCAGGTCGTGATAGGCGGCGTCGTAGGCCATCCAAGCCAGTCCCATGACCAACTGAGAGGTGGCCGCACACAGCGCTTTACCGATGCCCGCGCTGTAGCGGCCATGCAGGAGCGGGGTGACATCATGGCGGAGATAGGTCAATGCCATATGCAGTACGGCACCGCCGCCATGCGTGTCATCAAGTTGGCTCAAGCTTTGATGCATGGCTGTCACCGCGGCCACGTCGTTGTGTCCCACTAACCGGTTGCCGTGAACACGTTGCGGCTGCCGATCCAACGGAGCTAGGAGCCAGCGCAGTGTTACCGCACTGCTCGCTGCGGTGGTGGTTGCTGCAAGGTCGCGCGATGGCTCCTTCACTGGCTCTTGCGTGAGGCCCACCGTGGAGCTGACCACGCCGTTTAACGTTAATTGCCAGCCTCCCAGGCAAGATTCGGCAAGACTCCTCACTGTGGCCGCCTCGACCTCAGCGCGTTTATCGGCTTGGGTATTGATGACCGCTTCGAGATTTTGGTAGCCCTCGAGTAGTGCGCCCTTGGCACCGAGCAGCTCGTCACAGCGTTGCCAGAAGGCTAGCGGCGCGTGCTGACGACCGGTTTCGACACTCGCGATAGTGCTACGGCTATAGGGCAGTTTGCGGGCGAGGCTCCGCTGGGTCTCGGCTGCTGCTTGACGACAGGCGGCAAGCTGAGCACCGAGAGCCAGACGAGCCTGGCGAACCACGTCCCCGTCTCGCACGGCGGTTCGTGTCCCCTCTGGTTTTCGGGTGGTTTGGTTAGCAGATTGTCGCAGATCGCGCCGGTTGGTTACCAACCACACAGCCAACCAGATCGGATTCCTCCTGGCCCCAGGGCCGGGCTGAACCCTGAGCTGGTGCGGCGTCCCTCACCATAGGACGCATCCCCCGCTTCCACCGGCCCGGCTTCCCCGGTCCTGGGTGCCGTCCAAGTCCATGTGTCAGGCGAGAGGCGGCTACAAAGACGTGCAGGACGAGGGTAATCAATCGAGCCAGAACTTTGAGTGGTTTCGTAGCGGTGACGGCAACGGTAAGCAGACGCAGGCACCCTCCGACACTGGACGCAGTATCCGGCCCGGTACGGCTGTGCCGCGCTCGGTGCTGGTGTCAGACATGGGTGATGGCTCGCTGCTGCTGGAAGGCTGGCGGGACGGGCCAAATGCGTACCTGAGTCCGGCCGACGCGGTGCCGTTCAAACGGCAGTTGGCGGCAGCCTTCGGGAGTCCTCATCTCACGCCCAGCAGCAACCAGGGCCGAGCCCGATGATCCGGGAAGACCGCGACCTCCTGACGCTCCTTGGCAGCGTCGGTATCCGGGTAGGCGAGATCGTTACCGGGCTCTTCGAGGACAGCTTGAGTTGCGATGAACAGCTTGCCTTCGCAGGTCAACTCGTGGAGCTTGCCGGAGGCTTTCGTCAGCGGGTACTGAGAACTCCGCTTATTTTCGATGCGGAGGCCACATGAGTCGCCAAGGTGGGTTTACCCCCAGCACCGCACCGACCGGGTGGGTATTCCTTGATCGCTCTCGTACAGATGGTTTCACCATTCGGTGGCAGCGGGGTGATTCGGTGGCGTATGTGCTGAGTGGCCGGCGACTGGGCGACCATGGGATGAGTGAGGCAGTGGGGACTATTCCAGTTTTGCCGGGTGGGTGGACTGATCTGGCAGAGATTCGGGGAGTCGGACGGCGGCGGGGGCGGTGAGTTACGTGCTCAGAGAGAGCGTTCCGTGATTAAATCTTTGTCGAAGTGGTCCACGTCTGAAGATTCGTCGGATAGGCAGGTTATGCAACAGATGACAAGTTCAAGAATTCCCCGTAGGTCTCTGTTAAAGCTTGCCAGGGAGAAAATGCGGTGGTGGTCGTGACGGTGGGTACAAAGCACGGTGTGGATGTCGATATCGCCATCGTTTACCTGGGAAGCCATCATGGAACCGGGGAAGGTTGATGAGTTGATGCATGTGCTGGAGCTGGCGCGGGAGGAGGCCAAGAGGACGGCGGCCGTGCACGGTGGAGGGGCAGCTCGTGATTCCATTTGATATTCGACAGATCATCGAACTTGCCTCCTACACCGATGGGAATGCGGCGAGGTGACTCGAACGATGCAGCAACGTGATGAACGTGTACGCGCTGCGGCCGGTCACCGTCGATGACACCGTTGTCGTGCCTGCGAAGCATGCGTGGTCGTTCTACGAGACTTGCCGCGCGTACGTGTGCCAATCGGGACGAGCTTTCCGGCCTATTGACCGCATGGCGTTCTACGCTGACAGGGAGGTTAAGGCGGAAATCCCAGCCGTGCTTCACCGTCGCGACAACTTTTAGTGGACTACTGAGGAAGCTAATCGACTGCGCGCATCACCGGACCGATTCGACCGGAAGATCGCTAATATGATCGACTCGTCAGTCGCAAACGGTCACCCGGATCCGACCACCGGCGGGCCCGAAGGACTACGCTGGGCCGGTGAGCGCCCCCGCCGCGCCGAACTTCGAAGTCGTCGTCGGCAAAGAGGGCGTCCTCATCGTGCCCGCCGGAGAACTCGCTCGCCATGGTGTGCGTCCCGGCACACACCTGCGCCTGGTTTAGGAGCCGCAGCCGCGCACACCGAGACGCAGCGCCCGCGGTGCTCTCGCCGGGGTCGTCGACGCCAAGAAGCTCGACGCGTTCGAAGTCGCACTCGACAGCTCGAAGGCCGAACGCATTGCAGCTGCCGAGCGGGGCTGAGCCGGTGAGCGCCGTCGCCGACTCCCACACCCTCGTTCATTACCTGGTCAACCCGGAACGTCTGAGCGAGCTTGTCCGAGACACCGTCCTCGATCCATCGACGAACCTGGTGGTCCACCCCGTCTCGGTGGGCACCATGTCGCACTTCGATGCCGTCCCATTGAACGAGCGATCTCCAAAGCCGGGACCGTCGAGATCGTCTGGTAGGCGGAGCTCACAAGAGCCAAGGGCGTGACATGCCCGGTTGGCATATCTTGCAAGTACCACCAACCCGGGTCCCAAGCGCCTCTCACGATGGCCAACCTCCGGTTGCGCCAATGGGACCTGGGCGGCTGGTAGGGGAAGTTCATCGTCAGGCACGCTGTGCTGGACGGGTCGGGACCACGTGTGATGTGCAGCGGGAGCAGGAGATGTCGGAGGAGACCCGGTCTGTGGCGCAGCACTACCTCGACGGGCTGACCGCCGGCCAGCGGGCTGAGCTGGAGAAGGTGAACGACGCTGGTTGGACGCTGCTGCGGGAGATTCTCGATCAGGGTCAGGGGTTGGCGTTCCTCGGTGCCGGGGTGTCGGTTCCGCTCTACCCACTCTGGTCTGAGGTGATCACCAAGCTGATCGACGGTGCTGATCGGCTCACCGAAGACGAGGCCCGCACCTGCCGGGCGCTGGCGATGAGCAACCCGGATGCAGTGGTGGACATCGTGCGCGACCGGATGGGCGCCGGGGACTACCAAGAGACGCTGCGAACGCTCTTCGCGCCGCGCAAGGACCCCGTGACGCAGCGCACCTGGACGCGCGCCCATGAGCTGGTGGCCCGGTGCAACCTCGCCGGAGTGATCACCACCAACTACGACCCGGGCATCGCGAACGCCCGGATGGCGGTGCGGACCCAGGCCTCAGCGACGGGGTTCGCCTCGTGGGATGACGAGGAGCTGATGGTCCGGTGGCGCCGGGGCACGGTGTTCGGCGACGACGAGCTCCCGGTGCTGTTCGCGCACGGCCATCACAACCGGCCGGAGTCGATCGTGCTGGCAACCACGGCGTACCGCAGAGCGTACCGCGGCATGCTCGGCGCGGTTCTGGGCCGACTGCTGGATATCAGACCGGCCGTGTGGATCGGGTTCAGCTTCACCGACCGGCGGATCGAGACCATCCTGAGTGAGATCGGTGACCGGTCCAGCACCTCGATCACCACAAGGCCGGCGACCCGGCATGTGGCGATCATGTGCTGGGATCCGGCCGCGGGGCAGGATCCCGGCACCGTCAGCTCGGTGATGGAGATTCAGTTCGGCTGCCGGGTGGTGCTCTACCCGGCGCCGAACGGGGATCACCGCGCGCTCGGCCTGCTGCTGGCTAAGCTCACCGATCCGCGTTACCCGGCCGCCGCGCTGACTCCGATGCAGGCCACGCCGAACCGGGACAGCCGACCCGCTCCGGGACAGCACTGGGTGCACGGTGGGGACCGGGTGCCGCACTTCACCGGGCGCGTGGAGGAGCTGGCCCGGCTGACCCGGTGGGCCCGCGACCCGGAGGTGCGGCTGGTGGGCGTGACGGCCTGGGGTGGGGCCGGCAAGACCGCCCTGGTCACCGAATGGCTTGCCGGACGCAGCGGGGCGCAGCAGCGACCGGCGATCCGAGGAGTGTTCGCCTGGGGTTTCTACCAGCGCAACTCGATACAGGAGTGGGCCGCCGAGCTGCTGTCCTGGGTTGCGCAGACGTTCCGTGTCGCACCCACGCCGGGCCCGGTGGCGGCTCAGTTGCTGGCCGTGCTGCGCGAGGTGCCGCTGGTACTGGTACTGGACGGGCTGGAGGTCATCCAGGAGGGACCGGCTGGTGGCCAGTTCGGGCGGCTGCTGGACGGCACGTTGCGCGCCGTGCTCACCGGGGCCTGCCAGCAGGAACACGCCGGGCTGGTGGTGCTGACCAGCCGGTTCTCGTTCGCCGACCTGGAGCAGTTCGACGGCGGCGCCGCGCGGATGATGGACGTGCCACCGTTCACCCCGGCTGAGGGAGCCGCCGTGCTCGTCGCGGCTGGCGGAGGCTGGCTGTCCGAGGCCGAGCGGCTCGAGCTGGTGCGAGCGGTGGACGGGCATGCGCTGGCCGTCGGCGTGCTGGCCGGGGCGCTGGCCGACCGGCCCCCAGCGGAGGACCTGCAGGCGTTGCGGGCGGAATTGCTGGCGGCGGGCCGCACCGACACCCGGGTGCGCAAGGTGCTGCGGTTCTACGCCGACCGGTTGACCGAGGATGACAGCGCGCTGGTCGCGGTGGTCAGCTTGTTCCAGCGGCCGGTCCCTGTCGCGATAGTGCTCGCGCTCGGCAGCCACGACACGACCTGCACCCGGCTCGCGGGTTGGAACCCGGCGCAGGTCGAGACCGCAGTCCGGCAGCGGCTATACGGCCTGCTCATCTGGCATCCCGGCGGGAAGATCTCGGCGCATCCCCTGGTGCGGGACGCCTTCCGCCCGCTGGTGCTGACGGGCGATTCGGCCCAGCTCGCGGTGGACACCACGCTATCCGACCTGCCGACCGGCAGCGTCACCTCCCGCGACGACGCACTACAAGTGGTCGAGATGATCGAGTTGCTGGTGGACGCTGATGAGTGGCAAGCGGCGGATCAGCTCTATAAAGACCGTTTCGACGGCTTTACGCTGCGGACGCTGCCAGCCCAGTTGGGCCAGCGATGTGCTGCGGCGTTTGTCGGCACGTCATCTCGCCGCAGCGCCTGCCGGGACCAGCTCCCTCCAGCTTCGGAGACTTCCTGAACGAGGTTGGGCTCATGGGCATGCTCGCCGGCAACATGACCGTCGCCGCCCCGTACCTCAACATGGCAGCCGAGGAACACCGAAGCCGAGGCAACACCACGTCTCTGTCAATCGCAACTTGGGGAACATCTCCGTACTCGCGATCTGTCTCGGTGACACGGAGGCTGGCGTCCAGGCCGGGATCCAATCGCGCGAGGCCGCCGCCGTCACCGATGACCGGCAGAAAATCATGTTTTCTCTAGTCTGTTTGGGCTGGGCGAATGGCCTCGCGGGCGCGACAAAATCGGCGGACGAGCACTTCATGGTTGCGGATCTGATCGAGTTCACCGACAGTACTGGCAACAACCACCTCCATTCTATCCGCGGAACCACATGGGCGGCCCAGCTCGCCCGGACCGGTCGGGTGTCGATCGCCCGACACCTCACCGAGCGGAACCGCGAGATCTGCAACTCGAATGGATGGCATGAGGACTGCGCGAACTGTGATCGGGAACTGGGGCGGTGCGATCTGATCGAGGGTGATCTCGACTCAGCTGGGAGCCGGTTGCAGGCCGCTGCGGACGTCCTCCGGGATGGCGAATGCCTGGTGGAGTGGGCGGCAACGCTGCCCGATCTCGCCGAGCACCGCCGCCGCACCGGGAAGTTGGACGAGGCGGAGCGGATCTGCACCGAGGCGATCACCGCCGCCGGGCCGCGTGGGCTGGTGTTCATCCACGCCCGGGCACTGGCGACCCGCGCGCTGGTCCGTGCCGACCAGTTCGGCAAGACCGGAGACCGTGACCAGCTGGAGCGAGCCCGCGACGATGCCGAGCACGCCCTGCGGCTGGCCACCCGAACCCGAAGGCTGCCCTGGCAGGAGCTGGAGGCATGCCAAGCCCACGCGCACCTCGACCACCTCGAGGGCCAGGACCACGGCTGGCGGGCCAGGGCCGAGAAGCTGCGAGCCGAACTCGTCCCACCAGATCTGGACCCCGACCCGCTGGCCACCGTCGAGGCCCGGGTGCGCGAGCTGCGGAGCAAGAATGGATAGCGGTAGCTGGACCATCCTGGAGATCGTCAAACTGGCGGTCTCGGCGCTGATCCCGATCACTGTGGTCGGCGTGGGCTATATCGTCTCCCGGGCGACTAAGCGGCTGGAGGCGGTGCAGTGGGCGAACCAGACCGTCATCGAGCGGCGGTTGGACATCTTCCAGCAGGTGGCGCCCAAGGTGAACCGGCTGCTGTGTTTCGCGATTTTCGTCGGCGCCTGGAAAGAGATCGCCCCGGCTGATGCCATCCGCCTGAAACGGGAGACCGATGAGATCATGTACGTCCACCGCGTGCTGTTCTCCCGGACGCTGTTCGACGCCTATCTCGCCTTCACCGAGACCCTCTTCGAGACCTCCGCCCGTAGGGGTGGGACGCCCTGATCCGGGCCGAGATTGCAAGCTCACTGGGCAGCCGCCGCCACCTCGACTGGTGGGACGAGGCAATGGAACGAGAGTTCGACACCACCGACATCCCGCAGTCCCACGAGGTGCAGGCGGCCTACGACACGCTCAGCGAGTGTTTCCGCCGCGACCTCTACATAACCCGCGAGGAACTGTCCCTGCCGGGAAACTGAGCACCCGACTAGTGACCTTAGGATGAGCGGGCCCCGCTACGACCACCCAGGTGCTACGCCAGTCCATCGGGGGTCAAAGTGACGGTGACACTGGCGGTACGGGCGACACAGGGATGGTGCATGTCGAGTTCACGACCGCAGACGAACTTCCGGCGGCGATCACTTAGCATTCGGTTGGGTCGGGTACCGCGCCGAGATCATCGTTTACCGGACTGGAGAGTTGCCCGACCAGCTCAGGATCGGCATGCACCGCCGCAGTGACATGGAATCTCTAACCGTTTGGGCCAATGCTGTCCACTGCCCCATCTCTGCCGAAGCCTGGAAGGCGCGAACGAAGTCCGTCACGAACTGAGCTCGGTCTGGCTGGGGTAGCACATCAGCCCAGGGAAACTCCTCGACAAGCGCCGCAGCCGCAGTCTGCGGTTCCATGTGCGCGAGCAGGTTGCGCAGCGCGCGGGCGGCCGTCACCGCACCCTCCGCCGTCGAGCTGGCACGATCCTCTCGGGTGAGCAGGAGAGCAGCACCGTCGCGTCGCCGCACTCGAACGTCGCCGCGGTCAGCCAGGGCGGCCACCCCCTTCGGGTCACGCTGGAGCTCGCTCCACTGCACCTCGATCGATACGGCGCTCGTTGGCGGCGAGCCGCCATCTGCCCGTCGCCCCGCCTGCGCACCACCAGCTCGTGTGGAACGCACACCCATGACCCCATCAACCGGGCGCTACCTCAGCAGGCGATGCGGTAGGAGCGGGCGAACAACGCCCCCGCCCGCGGGCGGTGGTGGCCCACGTCAGGACGGCACTACGCTCATGATCACGGTTTCGGCGCCGGAAGTGACACGACATGTCACCTGAGGCACCCAAACCGTGATCTCAAGTCCCAAAGATTTTCATGCGAACGCCTCACGGACGCCCCAGGTCAGAACTCGATCAAGAAGCTACTCCAGGAGGCCTGCGTCCGGTGGGACTTCGCCCGCCTGCTGTTTGCGTCACTGGGACGCCGTTGAGGCGCGATTTCAGTAGTTCTGCGGGCGCTCGTTAAGCGAGTCAACCGGCATCAGGAACCAATGCCGGTTGACGCAAACGATCCTCACGTGATCGACGGGGCCATTCGTACTCTCCACTCGACCCCCGGTTTGCAAGGCGGCGGCCATGGAGCACTCGGGGCAAGCCACGATATCAGCGTACTGGTCGACACCATCCGCAATGTCGTGAACCTTCTCATTGTTTTTTGGCGCCCAAATATGGATGGTCATGTGAGTCCCGTCTGCCCTTTGATGGTCGGTCATGATCTGTCAAGAGCCACGACGGCCGGCGGCTGATACGTTGGCCGCAAACTTCCGACTGTGATACTCGGCAAGTGCCTGGGAGCCGCCCAGCGAGCTACGGAATGGGCGGGATGGCGATCAAGGTTCGGTAGTGGCCGGCGGGGTGGGGCTCGCCAATGGGGTGGTCGTCGACCTGGATCCAGGCGTGCGCGGCGAAGGGGTTGGTGCGCACTCCGGTGCACCAGGTGGGCCAGGTGCCGTGGGCACGGCAGTAGAGGGCGGCGGCGATGGAGCGTTGCAGGCAGCCTCGGCCCGCGCAGCGCAGGCTGACCGCGACCACTGCCTCGCGGGCGGTGTGGGCTTGCGCCGCGGTGGCGGGGCGGGCGCCGCGGCGGGCCAGTTCCAGCACGGTACGCAGCCGCCGGGGGCGCAGGGCGGCCAGCAGCCGGGCGGCGCCCACCGCGAGCAGCGGCAGCACGCGTCGGTGGGCCGGCAGACGGCGCTGATGCTCCAGGGCGACGGGAACGCTCATGAGGATGTCACCAGGTTCGCGGCGCGCAGGTGATCGGTGATGGCGGTGACGTCGTGCTGGGCCTGCTCGACGTCGATGCGGTAGCGGGCGGCGAGGCCACGGGCGATGTCGTCGGGATCGCGGCCCTCGAGCAGGGCGGCCAGCACGTGCGCGCCGGTGGAGTTGAGTTGCCAGTAGCGGCCGCTGCGTTCGTCGAGCAGGACCAGGCCGTCGTCGGTGTCGGTGGTGGCGATGTCAGGGCGCAGTCGCAGCGGCACTGGTCCTCCCGGGGGGTGTGGGATTCTGGGCGGCGCGCAGCCAGGTCTCGCAGCCCAGCAGGTCTTCCAAGGCGAACACCGTTGTGTTGTCGACCTGGGGTTTCAGCAGCTGACGGCGCAGCAGGTCGGGGTTGATCAGGCCGTGGGCGGCCAGCGCGGAGTCGGCGAAGATCTCCAGGATTTCCGGCAGGTGCCGGCGCAGCCCGACGCGGAGGTCCTCACCGAATTCTCCTTTGGTGGTGCGGGCGGCGATCACCTCGGGCAGGATCCCGCGCATCGCCTCGACCAGCAGCGGCTTGTACCGCCAGGGTGTCCTGCGCTCGTGCGCACGGACCGCGAGCGCGGCCTCGACCACCCGATCGTCGAAGTAAGGCAGCTCCAAGCGCAGCCCTGCGGTGGCGAAGCGCCGGGACAACTGCCGGTAGAACGGTCCCTGCATCCGCAGGATGGCCAAGGTGGCGTGTTGGCCGCGGTCGGCCGCCAGGGGCCGGCCCTCATCGCCGGTGGAGCGCAGCACGGCCCGGGTCGTCTCGATCGCCGCTGGGGTGACCCACACCGCCGCCCGCAGCGGGTGACCCCAGCCCAGCGCAGGCGTGCGACGGGGCACGGGCCCGGTGGTGAGCTGCTGGGCCTGCTGGTGCCACCAGGCACCGAGGTCACCGCAGCGGGCCAGACCCGACACTGTGGCGGCCAACGGCCAGCGGTGCAACGCCCGGTAGCCGCGCACGTGCCTGACCGCAGTCAACGGCCGACGACGCAGCAGGGGATGCAGGTAGGCCGCGCCGTGGTGGAACAACTCGTCACCGCCGTGCCCGGCCAGGTGTTGTCGGGCGCCGTGCGCGGCCAACAGCTCGGCGTTGTGCCGGGTGCGGGCCAGGGTCCGGGTGAACGGGTAAGGTGTTTCGGCGTCGCCGACATCAGTGGCATTGGCGAAAATACCGGGTAAGTCGGCCTGCGGGAGCACGACATGCTCTGCCTCCCCTAGTCCGCTGGCCGCGTGGGCGGCGAACACGGCGTCGTCGTTGGCCCGATCAGCCTCGGCCCACCGGAAGGTCAGCAGGTCCGATACTCCAGCCCGAACAGCCAGGTAGCACAGCGAAGTCGAGTCCATCCCACCGGAGAGATCCGCGCTCAGCCGCCCCTCGACGGTCCTGCGGGCCGCCACCGCCAGCTCCAGTGCCTGACGCACCGCGTCCGCGCCCGGGGTCAGGGGTACCTGCGGCTCGGGTGGCTGCCACCACCGCAGCTCACCCACCGTGCCGCCGGGATCGATCCGGAGGTAGTGGTCGGGGGCCAGCGCCCGCACACCCCGCCAGAAGCTGCGCTCCCCCACCGGTGGCGGCACCTGCGGCCCGCAGACCACCCGTACCGCCAGCACCTGGTCATCGATCCGGGAACAGGCCACCCTCGCGAGCACGTCGGCCCGGTCACCGGCTACCGGCACCCCCTTGACCCAGGTATGAAACACCCGGCGCACCCCGGTCAGGCTGCCCTGCACCCGCACCACACCGTCGATAGAGGCCACCAGGTGGAAACAACCCGTCAACACCCGCGCCACCGCGTCCAACTCGACCGCCGTGCGCACCCTCGTGACCAGCTCTGCCAGCCGGGTGGCGGTGACCGGGCACGACCCGATCACCGCCACCCGCAGCGATCCCACCGTCGCCAGGGTGACCTCATCCTGATCGAGGCTGGCGACCAACCACGGATTCCCGGACGCATGTGCCAGCACCCACCGCGACAGCGACGGCCACCCAGCCACCACCCGACGCGCGTCCGGCCGATCCGGCAGAACCATCCAGCCCTCGATCGGGGCACCCACCTGGCAACTCCTCAGTGCCCATTGTGACCGTCGATCATTCCTGTTTTCCCTGGTTGTCAGGAAAGGCCTCCCCCACGCCGAGGGTGTCCTCGCCGAACTCGCCCAGCTCCACCAACACGGGGGGCTCGTAGACGCGGCGGTCGTCTGCTCGTCCATCACAATCTCCTTCAGCCCGATGGGCCTGTCGTGGGGTTTCTCAACGGGCAGCGTTCTGGACGACGGCATCCGGATCGGCACACGCGTCGCATCTGAACACCGCGACGGTCGAGTCGTCGCTCGCGGAAAACAGTCGCGATCGGTCGCCGGGCAGGAACAGCACGTCGTTCACCGAATCACCGTGCTGCCGGGTGAGCAGCACTCGCCGACCGGAGGCGACATTCCACACCTCGATGAGCCCTTCGTTGGTTCCCACAGCCACCAGAGTGCCGTCACCGCTGAAGGAGGGGGTGCCCCCTGTGCTTCCATGCGCGACGAGCTCTTGTTCGAGCCGGCCGTCGCTGGTCCAGAGGCGCAGGACGCCGCTCTTGGTCCCGCCGACGATGTGCTTGCCGCGCGGGTCGAACGCCACCGTGGTCACGTCGGAAAGTGCCAACAGCTTGGGTTGCTCGTTGGTGCCTATCTTCTGGAGAAGAACCCCGTCGGGAGCGGTCTCGGCGATCATGCGCCCGGAGGGGTCGAAAGCGATGCCCGATGTGCCCAGTTCAGCGCGACCCGAGCCCATCTGTGCACCGATCAGCTTACCAGTGTGCGCATCCCAGAGATAAATGTTGCCGTAGAGGTCTCCGGCCGCGACCCTCTTACCGTCCTGACTGATATCGAGACTGGCCAAAGAGCCAGAAAGGCTAGACGGGGCCTCGAATTCCGGGAGCTGCTCGGCCCGGTGGCCGCTGTCCCAGCGCCACCCCTTCGGCTGTTGATCGGCCCGCCCGAGGGTAACGATGCGGCGGGGATCTTTCGGGTCGAATCGCACATTTTTGACACGGCCGCCCACCGGTATCGTCGCTACCGCAACGTTCGAGGTACTCGCGGGATCGACGATGTAAACGTTGCGATCGTAGCTCGCTGTCGCCAGCCATCGTCCGTCCGAGCTCGTGTCCATATCGAGCACCGAGTTGAGGTGCTGGTCGAATCGCTGGACCTGAGGGATGTCCCAGAACTGGACGGTGCCATCACGGCCGAGGGAGATCAGCGCTTTGCCCTCGCGCAGGTAGTTCACGCTCAGGACGTCGCCGTGGTGCGCGAGGAGATCGTAGGTGGCTCTGGTCGGCGTCCCGAGTTTCGTGGACCACACCCGAATCCGTCCATCGGCCCCGGCCGTTGTGATCCACCTACCGCGCGGACACAGCGCCACGCTGGTTACCGTATCGGGATGGTGAGGCAGCGAGAGCAGTAGGGAGCCCGAGTCCAGATCGTAGGTCTTGGTTTCCTTGTCCACAGCGATGGTGACCGTGTGGGTACCCTCGTTCACCGCCACTTGCGAGAGGTTGTTCAAAAAGGAGAGGGGATACTGGCGCGGTTCAGAGGGCGCTCGCGGATCCCACCTGATGATGTTATCCCGGGTTACGCCGACAACCTCCTGCCCGTAGCGCTGCAGGTATCCGATCTGTCCAGGCAGGGGTGGTGACTCCGCCTTCTTCCCAGCAGTCCGGGTATCCCAGACCCGCAGCCGTGAGTCCTGATCGGAGGTCACGACCTGCGCATCGGCCATCGGCAGCGCCTTGATGACCGTGCCCGGCAAGCGCATGACCTGCCGGCCGGTCTTCGTGCTGTAAGTGGCGGCAAGACCCGAGGAGGTCACGGCAAGGACAAGATCGTCCGGGGGCGACTCGAGCCACCAGAGGGCGGAGACCCCCGATCCGTCCATCCTGAGGTCGACCTGCCTACCGCTCCCGACATCAAGGACCACGGCGCTGCCCCCGTCGGTCACGAGAGCGACGCGCGAGGCGCTCGGGTTGGTGGCCGCCGTGACCACGGTTCCGGCGAGGCGCGCGGCCTTCGCCTCCTTCACAAGCCGCCCGTCGTCGGCGATAACTCGGATCCCACCCCGGGCGTCGTAGCTGACCACGTGCCGTTGGTCTGGAGTCACCACCATGCCGACCACCCTCGGTTCCCCAGGCGACCCGGCGACCACGCGACTGTGGGGAACCGACGCCGCGGTCAGCACCGCCTCGCGGGTCTCCTCATCGCCCTTGATCCGGTAGGCCTCGACCGCCTTACGCAGGCTCTGGACGGGGTTTTCGTTGAGAGACGCCGCAGCCGCGGACAGCAACCGTTGCTTCGCCGCCTCATTGGATTGTCTCGCTGCCTCATTGGAACTGAGCTGAGAGCGCCAGCCGAGCGCACCGGCTATCAGTAGCACGACCACGAGACCCGCCCCCAGCAAACGGGTCTGGCGCAACCGCCGGCGAGTGGCCTGTGCCTCGGCTCGGGCTTCCTCGCGCTCGGCGACGAGCTTGCGCGATGCTTGTTCCTGCGCGCGCTGCGCGACGTAGTGGCGGCGCCAGTCGAGCACCGCGACACCCATCCGGTCATGGAAGATCTCGTAGCGGGACGCGGACACTCCAGGCGGTGGGGGGACGGGCCGCAGAATGCTCTGCCGCCCCGCGGACAACGACTGCAGGAGCTCCTGGACGGAACTGACCGGCACACTCGACAAGTCGGCGAGGTCCTGGGCCGTCAGCGCGATCTTCGAGCCCGATGTGGTGACGAGGTAGCGGAAGACCTCGGCGGCGACCTCCCGCTGCTCGGGCGAGAGCTCGGCTATCACGGTCTGGAGGTGGGTCTGCACGATCGTCTGCGCCCCACCCAGCTTCGCGAGCGTGCCGAGGCGCAGCGTCGACGACCCGCTGGCACGCTCGGTATCCCACAACTTGGTCAGCACGAGCTGCAGGTAGGGAGTCTCGATGTCTTCCCGGCCGTCCGTGGCTCCGCCCGAAGTCACTCCTTCGGACGTCGCTGCCAGATGGCCGGCACGAACCTGGTCGAGCAGGGCCTCGGTGAGCTCGGGCTCGACGGACATGGCCGACTCCGGCGCCACCACCTGGTTGTAGTGATTGACCGGGCCATGGATGGCCTCCCGGGCGGCGTTGCGTCCCAGATGTGCCAGCCGCAGGTAGTTGTCGTACAGGCGGGGGATCCGTCCCTTGAACCGGTCGAGCGCGGCGAGTTCATCCTCCCGGATGGACAGCAGGACGTTGACCGGCAGATCGCGAATGCTCAGGATGTGGCCCAGCTCGCCAGCCAGCCCGTCGTCGCCGCGGTTGTCCGGGTGGTAGCGGAAGTACTCCTCGAACTGGTCAAGGACCAGGTAGACCGATCCGACACCGGAGCGCTGTATGACCTCACGCAGCCACGGCACGCCCAGGCGTGGCAGATCGGGCATCTCGACCGGACTTGCGCCCGGAACCTGGGACACCGCGTCGAGCACCGCCGTGGCGATAGTCTCGAGGGGAGCCAGGCTCCACTCCCTGATGTAGGCGACAGCGGCGTCCGGGACACCGAAGTCCGCATAGGACTCGCTGGCGATCTGCTGGAGCGCCGGTAACACACCCGCCCGCAGGACCGAGCTCTTGCCAACCCCGCTCGCGGCGTAGAGCAGCGTCAACCGGAACGTGGTGAGGTTCGCGACGATGACGTCACACTCGCCCTGGCGACCGAAGAAGTACGGTGCGTCGGATTCGTCGAAGGGTACGAGCCCGACGTACGGGCACTCGGGTACGGCTCGGTCCAGCTCAGGCTGCCAGACCGAGGGAGGCTGGGTGGTTCCGGTCACGCGACCTCCAGAGGTGGCAGGTGCTCCTGGATCGCGGCGACGAAGTGCTCCACCCGGACAGGCAGGATGTCCACTCCCCGTTCGTCCCATGTGGCGCGGTCGACCGGGTCCGGATTAGCCTCGATCGCCCACGACTTGTACTTCGCCAACGCCTGTTCCCGCCACAGCCGGTACAACATGACCCGGAAGTTCCAGTCACGCAGACTGTATCCCAGAAACAGGAAGTGGCTCCTTTTGATCTTCTCCGCGAGTGTGACGGGAAACAGGCGCGCGATATCCGCGCGTGTGATGTAGTCGACGTAGTCGTCCTCGGTGATCACGAAGCTATCCGTGTCCACCCCATTGAGCCGGTCCACCGCCCCGTGGATTTTCGCGATGATCGTCCGTTGTTTAAGCGGTAAATCCGTATACTCATTCGGTTTCCGGATCACTGTAGACTCACCGCCGAACGGGATGTGCCGGAAGAACCCACGATCCGTTTCAACGTCGTTGATGTAGGTGACGAGGTCGTATGGCTCACCTTCATCCCGGAACGCCCGCTCGAGCGCGTCGTCGTAATTTGTCGTCACGAGAAGCATGCATTCGCGTACCGCCCCGGCTTCACACGCTTCCCGTGTGTGGCGTGCCAGCCGGGCGAGAAAGTGATGCAGCAGCGTCGGAGGATAGTCGGCGTCGAAGACCTTGTGGAGTTCTTCGTAGAGCGGACCCCCACCCAGCTGCGCCGCCACGTACTGCGCTACCCGCGCCAGGTCGAGGACGTCGGACTTCGGGTAGCGTCCGACTCTCGCGAGCTCCTCGGCCAGCTCCCTGCCGTTGGGTAGGTAAAGACCCGGCTGGTACCTGGCGTCCGGTGGCCGGTCGCCCAGGTTGGCACCGGCGCCGAGAACGGGGACGACCGTCCCACTCAACAAGCGCCCAGCGACCAATTCGTACATACCGCTCAGCTCATCTGCCATGACCCCGACCCCTTGCTGGCCGAGGAACATCCCGGGCCAACGTGTACAGGAGCCACCGCGGGTCGAAGAAGATACAGCTGTCGCCCGAACGTGTCAGGATGGTGACTCCGTGACACGTTGTCGGAGGTGGGAGGGCACGCGGAGGCTGTCAGGATCGAGTACGTCGACGACGTCCATCAAACACCGCTGGATCAGTCGCAGTCGGGAATCATGACCCCGGCAATCACGAGCGGTAACCGCGATATCCTCCCCGAGGCGCCGGAACCACCTCGCCACCTGCTCACTCTCAAAGGCCTCCACGAAGGCCGCATAACCCATGCACTCCCACCTCGGCGCCCCCGGCTGCGGGTCGGCGATGCGAACGAGCATCACCTCACCGAGCGCACGCTGCTCACCCCGGAACAACCGGAACGTCCCGTTGTCACTGCTGTCGGCGAAGGCGTCACGGACCGCTTCGAGCGCACCCGTCATGACACGGTTCGTCTGGTCGTTGCGCGGGTCGAGGAACTGGGCGTGATGGCTTAGTATTTCCAACCAACAGAAGTACTGCGCAAAAAGATAAAATGTGTAGAGCTCGACGTACTCGCGATCTTCCTTGGTACTGCCTTCCCCGAAGAAACGCCCAAAGAAATCGAGTTCGACGATATTGTAGATGCGACTCTGCAAGTTGAATGTCGCTTGAAGTAGCGGTTCACGGAAACGCGTGGCCAGCTCCTCGGCGGCGTCCATGCGCTCTCTGCGGGCTGCTTGGCGGCCGTACCACACGCTGACGATGGCGCCCACGGTGGAGATCAACGCTGTGAGAACCGGGACGATCCAGGCTTCCATCGGGTCACCTCCACGCAACCGAACCGGAGCCTACGCCCGCGGACCGGATCATGGAGGAAGCGATCTCCGGTCTGCTGTCGGTGCTCCAGGCGTGTGCGGGTTAGCGGTCGAACTTGGTCGTGAGAACGATTGAGGATGTGGTGCGCTCGACGCCCGGGATGGCGCCGATGCGATCCAGCACGTCGTCGATCTCCGCTGTGCCCTCCGCGGCCACCACCGCGATCAGGTCGAACG
Source organism: uncultured Actinomycetota bacterium (assembly GCA_963712995.1). Taxonomy (GTDB): domain Bacteria; phylum Actinomycetota; class Actinomycetes; order Mycobacteriales; family Pseudonocardiaceae. The sequence continues at coordinate 55,887 of CAVQKH010000001.1, forward strand.
GCCCGCTCACCGTGTGCAGCGTGCGGACACCGGCGATCCGGCGCAGCGTCTGCTGCACGTGCTCGCCCCGCTTGGGGTCGATGGTGATGGCGACGTGGGCGCTGACGCGCCGCCCCGTCGCCGCCGGCCCGAGCCGGACGGTGTAGCCGGCGATCACGCCGCGACGCTCGAGGCGGGTGATGCGCTCCTGAAGGGTCGAGCGGGCCACCTGTAGCCGCCTCGCCAGCATCGCGACCGACTGGCGGGCGTCGCTGACGAGCAGGTCGAGGATCTGCTGGTCGAGGTCGTCCATGGACCTGATTCTCACCGATCTGACGCCCGGGACCGGCACTCTGCCGGATCAGGACCCACTATTGGGCAACGGGCCGCGGCTATCCGGCGGCAAGCGCGCCTACGGTCGACCCATGCCAGCCCACAGTCACCGCACGGCGGACAACACCGGTCGCACCCGGGCGCTCGTCGTCGGCGCGGGAAAGATCGGTACTGCCATCGCCGGTCTGCTGGCGTCGGCGCCCGAGTACGACGTGACCGTGCTCGAGCGCTCCGAGCGGGCGCTGCGCGCAGCCAGCGCGCTGGGGGTGCGCACCGTGCTGGGCGACACCACCGATACAGCCCTGCTCGGCCCGCTGGCGAGCAGCCACGACATGGTGCTCAGCGCCGCCCCCTTCCACCTGACCACCGGCATCGCGCGCGCCGCGCGGGATGCCGGTGCCCACTACTTCGACCTCACCGAAGACCGGGCCGCAGCCCGCGCGGTCGCCGCCATGGCCACTGACGCGCCGGCCGTTCTCATGCCCCAGTGCGGCCTCGCGCCCGGCTTCGTGTCAGTGGCCGCGGCCGCGCTGGTCAACTCGTTCGACGAGGTGCGCTCGGTGTCCCTGCGGGTCGGCGCGCTGCCCCAGTACCCGACCAACGCGCTGAAGTACAACCTGACCTGGTCGACCGACGGGCTGATCAACGAGTACTGCAACCCCTGCGAGGCCATCGTCGACGGCGAGCTGCGGGAGATGCCGCCGTTGGAGGGGCTGGCGGAGTTCTGCTTCGACGGGGTGACATACGAGGCGTTCAACACCTCGGGCGGGCTGGGCACGCTGGGCGAGAGCCTGCTCGGCCGGGTCGAGTCTCTCAGCTACCAGACCGTGCGCTACCCCGGCCACTGCGAGATCGTCAAGCTGCTGCTGCGGGACCTGCGCCTGGCGCACCGGCGCGAGGTGTTCAAGACCGTCCTGGAGACCGCCATCCCGGTGACCGACCAGGACGTGGTGCTGGTCTTCGTGAGCGTGTCGGGCACCCGGGCCGGGGTGCTCACCCAGCAGAGCTTCGCGCGCAAGATCCATCCCGCCGACGTGGGCGGCCGGCGACTGTCCGCCATCCAACTCACCACCGCGGCCGGCATCTGCGCCATGGCCGACCTGGTCCGCGAGGAGAAGCTGCCGACGTGCGGGTTCGTCCGGCAGGAGGAGTGCGCGCTGGAGGAGTTCCTGGCGAACCGGTTCGGGTCGCTGTACCTGCGCGGCCAAGAGGTGACCACGCCATGAGACACGCACAGGACATCCTGCGCTCGGTCGGGCTCGACCTGGCTGGTCGCTCCGGAAGCGGCCTGAGCGCCCGCAGCCCCATCGACGGCGCGGTGATCGGCCGGTTGACGCCCACCTCCCGGCGGGAGATCGACGCCACCCTCGACCGGGCAGCCGACACGTTCATCCGGTGGCGCTCGGTGCCGGCTCCCCAGCGGGGCGAGCTGGTCCGCCTGTTCGGCGAGCAACTGCGGGCCCAGCAGGACGCCCTGGCCGCGGTGGTCACGCTGGAGAGCGGCAAGATCCTGGCCGAGGCGCGTGGCGAGGTGCAGGAGATGATCGACGTCTGCGACTTCGCGGTCGGCCTGTCCCGCCAGCTCTATGGCAGGACCATCGCCTCGGAACGGCCGGGGCACCGCATGATGGAGAGCTGGCACCCGCTCGGTGTGGTGGGCGTCATCTCGGCCTTCAACTTCCCGGTGGCCGTGTGGTGCTGGAACACCGCGGTGGCCCTGGTCTGCGGCGATCCGGTGGTGTGGAAGCCATCGGAGAAGGCACCGCTCTCGGCGCTGGCCTGCCAGTCAATTTTCGAACGGGCCCTGCGCGCTTACCAGGCGAAGCGAGGCGAGGACTGGAGCGGGTTGTCCGCTGTCCTGCTCGGCGGGCGGGACACCGGCCGGGCATTGGTCGAAGACCGCCGGGTGGCGCTGGTCTCGGCGACCGGGTCGGTGCCCATGGGCCGGGAGGTCGGGCCCGTGGTGGCCGAGCGGTTCGGGCGGGTGCTGCTCGAACTGGGCGGCAACAACGCCATGATCGTCGCCCCGTCAGCCGACCTCGACCTCGCCACCCGAGCCATCCTGTTCGCCGCAGTCGGCACCGCAGGCCAGCGCTGCACCACACTGCGCAGGTTGATCGTGCACTCCTCGATCGCCGACGAGCTGGTGTCCACCCTGCAAAAACTTTACGACACCCTGCCCATCGGCGACCCGTTCGATCCGGCCACTCTGGTCGGCCCGCTGATCGACGCGGCGGCGTTGGACCGGATGGACCAGGCCCTGGCAGCCGCCAGGGCCTGCGGCGGCATCGTGCACGGCGGGGGGCGGGTGCTCGCCGAGAAATACCCGCAGGCCTGCTACGCCCGACCCGCCCTGGTGGAGATGCCGACCCAGACCGAGATCGTCCGGCGGGAGACCTTCGCGCCGATCCTCTACGTGCTGCGGTACGACGATGTCACCAAGGCCATCGCCATGCACAACGACGTCCCCCAGGGGTTGTCGTCGAGCATCTTCACCAACGACCTGCGGGAAGCCGAGCAGTTCCTGGCTGCCACCGGGTCGGACTGCGGCATCGCCAACGTGAACATCGGGCCCTCCGGCGCCGAGGTCGGTGGCGCCTTCGGCGGTGAGAAGGACACCGGCGGCGGCCGGGAGTCAGGGTCGGACTCCTGGCGTTCCTACATGCGCCGATCAACCGCGACGATCAACTTCTCGACCGAGCTGCCGCTGGCCCAAGGCATCGAGTTCGCACGCCGGGACCTGCCATGAACGAACTTCTCACCAGGCTGATCGGCGGGCGCCGGTGCGAAACGCTGCTGACCCAGGTGGCCGTCCCGCCGATGCCGGCCGGTGACGAGCCGGCTCCCAGCCGCGCCGCGGTGGCCATGGCGCTGGGCTTGGTGCTGTTCGAGGACCTGCTGGCCCGCGTGCCCAGCGGGGCGCGCTACGTGGCCGGCCAGCGGGGACGTCAGATCGTGTTCGACCACGGTGCCGTCCGGACGGTCGACTGGCCCGAGACCGGGCAACTACCCTGCGGCGCCCAGCTGTTCCGCCGGCTGCTGGTCCCGCTCGGTTACGACGAAGTCGGCCTCTACCCGCTGGAACGCATCCACATGAGCGGGCTGGTGTTCACCCACGCCGAGCTCCCCGAGCAGCTGCCGCAGTACTTCGTGTCCGAACTGCACGCCGAACAGCTCGACCCGCTGGCCCAGCACGCCGTGACCCGAACCGTCGGCGACTCGGTGGATCCCCTTGACGACCAGGCGCTGACCCTGCTCGACGAGCTGGCCGAGCGGGGTCGGCTGCCGCTGGAGGATGCGGCGCGCCTGGTCCCGATGCTGGCGTCGTGCTTCGGGCGCCACCATCGCGACCCGTGGCTCGACGACTACGACATCCTGCTCCGGCACTCAGCGGAGATGGCCTGGATCGCGACCGAGGGCAACGCCTTCAACCACGCCACCGACCGGGTTCCCGACGTCGAGTCACTGGCCGAGGCGCTGCGCCCCGACTGGCCCGTGAAAGACACCGTCGAACGCTCCCGCAACGGTCGGGTCCGCCAGACCGCCCTGCACGCCGACCCGGTCCTACGCCAGTTCCGAACCACCAAAGGGCCCACCGCGACCCGCGAGGTCCCCGGCTCATTCTTCGAATTCATCACCCGCGACCCCCTGCCCGACGGCGCCCTGGACCTCACCTTCGACGCCGGCAACGCCCAAGGCATCTTCCGCATGACCGGCGCGCGTCGTGACTCCACCGATCTCGATTGAAGACCCGCCTGGCGGCGGAGATTCGCAACGCCAGGCGGGCCGGGGAGGGACTTCTTCGGTCCGCGGAAGGCAACAAGCGGCTCGGCGACGTCCCACTAGCGGCGCACCCTCTCAGCCACCGGGACTTTCCGCAAGACCTACCCGCTGTGCCGGGCTAGGTGGAGATCTCGGCCCACACGGTGTTGCCGTCAGGCTGGACGTCGACACCCCATGCTGTGGTGAGGCTCTCCACGAGTTCCAGGCCTCGGCCACGCACCTGGCCGAGCGGGTCGGTCGAGCGCTGCACCGGCCCGGGGAACCCGACCGGTGAGGAGTCCCGCACCGCCACCCGCAGTCCGCGTGGACCCCACTCCAGCGTCAGCCCGACGTCCGTGCAGGCGTGTTCCACCGCGTTGGACACCAGCTCACTGACCACGAACTCAGCAGTATCCGCCAGCCGCTCGTCGACCTGCCACTTCGGACACATCTCGCGAAGCAGTCGGCGGGCCGACGCCGGGGCCCCCGCGTCGCCGGGCAGCTCGACCCGCACCCGTACCAGCATGGGACGGGAGTCGATCGCGGCCTCGGCCTCCAGCCGCAGGTGATACACCGGTACCAGGGCCGACACCCGGCGCGCCGTCAGCGCCTGGGTCATCGCCGGGTCGGGCCGGCACAGCGCGAGCTTCGCCGACGGCCAGCCGCCGCACTGAGTCATCACCGCTGGGAAAACCGCCACCGAGGACTCCCGACCCACCCGGAGCCCATCGAGGTCGACCACGACCCGGCTGTGCTCAGTCAGCTCCTTGGCCAGTACCTCGCGCAGTTCTGTCGCGGTACGCACCGTGAGCAACCCTCGGGGATGGACGACGACCACCTGCCCATGCCGATGAACGGCGATATCGAGTCCAGAATCCATCGATCCACTCCACCGCCCTGCCTACGGAGCGTGCTCAGTCTTGTGCGTAAAGTTTACACACGCGCGAGGACCAACTGCTAGAAAAATGGGCGCCATTGGCCATCTCCGGACAAAAACGGCGTTTCCGGGTGGTCAGGCCTGCCTGACGCTCTGTTGACGCCCATTGCTGAGCGTGTACGGTCGAAACTCGTCTGTGACGTTCTCGGGGGAGGAGTTCGACAAGTGACATCTGTTGTGCTGCAGGATCAGCCAGTCACTCATGACCAGCTCGACACCATCACCACCGCACCACCGCTCAGTGGTCCCATGATGATCGCAACGGTGAGCTGTCCGCAAGCCGACACGGCGGTGTGCCGGGTTACCGGAAGTGTTGACTTGGTCACAGCACCGCTAATCGCCAGCAGGCTGATGGAACAGGTCCATGCCGGCCGACCGCATCTCGTCATCGACCTGTCCGCTGTGACGCTCCTCGACTCGAGCTGCCTGCACTCCGTCCTCGACGCTCTCGACTCCTACGACATCGACGGTCATCTCGCTCTCATCATCGATTCGCGTTCGGAAACCATCACCCGACCCGAAATCGGTATGTTGAGCGAGATAGTCGACATTCATCACGATCTGGCCAGCGCGCTGCGGGTCTGCGCGCGCGCTTCGATCTCCAGCGGCGGACGCCACCGGGCCAAGGCCTCGAGGGTGGTGGCCATCCGGTAGGCCACACCAGGGCGAGGCGGTAGGCACCCAGCGCTGTCCCAGGCGGCGTCACCCGGCTGCCGCCTGCCTCATCATGGGATTCCGCCATCTAGCGGCTGCCGAGCCCCGGATGAATCGCTACGGTCACTGCTCGGCACACTCGGAACAGCCGAGTGAAGGGGGCTGATGTGGTCACACACGGAACGAAGACCGACTGGCAACAGGGCCAGGACGCGCTTCGTGAGGAAGTCACCAGGGTCACGACACTGCTGCGATCCATCGAGGATCCGGGAGCTCCCGCGGTGGGGACCTGGAATCTGGGAGAGGTCGCCATGCACCTCTCCCAGGCCTGGCTGGGCTTGCCGGGCGTAGCAAGACGGGATCTCTCCGAAGTCCACGAGGTGCTGCCCGAGACCGCAGGCGCGGCAGGCGACTCGATGATGCAGAACATCTGGGAGCTGGGCGACCTGATGATCCGCGCGGTGAAGAACGACCCCGAACGTGATCTGGGCGTGCTCGCCGACCGCATCGAGGCTCGGGCTCAGCGGTACTTCAGCGACTGCGCCGCGACCGACCCCGCCGAGCCAATCCCCTGGATAGTCGAGGGCGTCACCCTGCCGCGCTCGACCCTGACCTACCACCTGCTCAACGAGACGCTGATCCACGGCTACGACATCGCCCATGCCGCCGGGCACAAATGGCCGATCGAGCCCTCCCACGCCTCGATGGCCCTGGGACAGTTCGTCTTCCGGGTCTTCCAAACGGCTCCTCCCCGGACGTTCACCGTCGACTCGAAGGTGGCGGGCCTGCGGGCCACCTACGACGTCCAGCTCCGGGGGGCTGGCAGCTTCTATTTCGTCTTCAACGACGGGGAGTTGACCATCGAGGAGCCCTCCTCCCGCCCGGTTGACTGTCACATCTCGGCTGACCCGGTGGCGATGCTCATGGTGGTCTTCGCGCGGCAGAGTCAGTGGTCGGCGATCGCCACCGGCAAGCTGATGGCCTGGGGCCGGAAACCGTGGCTAGGATTACAGCTCAGGAGCCTGCTGCGTAACCCGTGACCTGCTGACCGTCGATGCCCAGGAGTTCGAGCGCGAACTCACGATGGTTGGACGTAGATGGTTGGACGTAACTGGGGAGCGCCATTGTAACGTTCAGTCACCTTGCGACGATAAAGCGATCAGTTATCACGCTATCGTGCGCAGGGGGCAAAAATGCGGCGAAGAGTGCGCAGTTGGTCGCTCTTCTGCTTGCTCACGGTACTGATATTCGGGCTCGGACCCGTCGCCACTGCCGCGCCGTCGGAGAACTACGGCGAATACTCCCTGATGAAAAAACGTCATGCCGGACAGTTCTACTCCGGGGGGAGCCCCGCGGGGCAGTGGTCGTGGACGCCGCTGGGTGATGAATCCGAGGTGTTGTGGGGCGATCCCTCGAAGTGGCCACCAGACAGCGCGGAGCATTTCATTCATGCCGGGAAATGGGTCCTGCTCGACGGTTGGCGCAGCTTCGGCACATACTACGTCCAGCGGGTGGACCGGGAGCTGATCGGCGACGGATCGTGCCAGCACATGGTGCCACTGCCCGCCGACGGCGGCCGCCAGCACTACGTGCAGTGGAGGATTCCACCGCAGGCCTACTGCCTCCAGGCGTGGGGCACGATCACCGAAGAAGTCCAGCGGCAAGACGATGGACTTCTTCCATTCCCAGGTGTGGTCCCCGCCGAGCCCATGCCAGAACAGCTACCTGGGGTCACGAACATGCATTCGCCAGCGGGAGACATGGTCGGACAACAACGACGCACCGGATAGCCCGATCACCCGCAAACTGGAGCGCAGCGTCTACCTCGCCCGCGGTATCGGGATGGGTTTCGTCATCGATCAGACCTACCCGCATCCATGGCACGCCGAACTGCACTCCTCCTGGATCTGGTGATTCCCGCTCAGCTGTCTTGGACTCAGCTGTCTTGGACTCAGCTACCTTGGGCGGGCGGCAGTGGCCCGACATGACCACCCTGCAGCCCAGGGTCGGCGCTCCGCCGGGTACGTGCCCGCCCGTAACGTTCATGGGCGGCCTGCTTGCTGACTCCCAGCGATTGACCGATGTCGGTCCAGGGTGCACCGCGCGTCCGGGCCAGCCGCACCAACCGGGCCCGCCACCGGTCCACCACCCGCGCCAGCCCCTCCACGGCGGTCAAGGCCTCCAGTACCGGTTCGATGTGGCGTCGTTCGACATTCACCGTGGAGAGCCGTTGCGTGTCGACGGCGATATCCGGTGGGAGATACCGGCCGAAACGTTCAGCCGCGTGCAGCGCCTCATAGGTCTGCCAGGGCAACGGCGTCGACCCGCCGGCCGAGGTGGGCCGGATGCGCGGCGACGGGGGAACCGCTTCGCCGGTATCCCTCGGTGACTCATCAGCGATCGGGAGCTTCAGGTGCACCCGGGTGGTGGTGCCCTGCGGGCAGGAGTGCTGCTGAACCAGGTCGGAGAGGTGGTGGACCAGCAACAGACCACGACCGTCCGGCCTCCTGAGGTCCACCGGTGAACACTCGGTGGGCGGGTCCGTGATGTGTCCGGCGTGCCGGACATCACACACCAGGTAGCCGCGCGCGGCCCCGATACGCAGGCTGCCGGTCCCTCCGCCGTGCACGAGACTACTCGCCACCAGCTCACCGACGATCAGCTTGAGCTCCGCGTGATCGCCGCTCAGCCCCAGGCGGGCGGCCTGGTCACAGGCAAACTGCCCGGCCAGCGCCGCCTTGGTGGCGTCGAAGGTGAAACTGGGACCCATCGCAAGCGAGCAGAGTCGATCGTCGGTCACCACACGTGCCGGAGCGAAACCGGCGCTGGGCCGCTCACCCCGGGCATCGATCACCCGTGGGTGGTTGCGCTCGACCTCGGCGAGGGTCCGTGGGCCCACCAGATCGAGGTCATACGGGCAGAGCATGCTGACCGACCGGCCGGCGAGCGCCACGTTGATCAAGGTTTCCTGATGGGCACAGGACGGATACTCCCTGGCGACGCGCCCGGCCCACAGCTGCTCAGCGATGATGCGTACCCGCCCGGAGGGATAAGCATCGACGAAGGCGCGCAGCACATTGGGAATGATTCGCCCCGGGTTACGACCGGAGCGGCTCATATCGAGCAACCGAATCCGCTCAGCATCGGTGCCCAGCTCAGTGAGGATGAGCCGCAGATTCGGACCGGGCACGGCCAACGCCACGGGCTCACCGGCGGCGAGCCCAGCGCGGATGAACGGCACCGTGCCCTCGAGGTATGCCGCAGTGCCACGGTAGAACAGCGCTGGGTGCAAGAACTCATCAGCCCAACGCGGAGCCGGAACGGTCACCGACCCGACATCCTCATCGACGTAATCGTGCGGAGACAGCCGCAGACCCCGACAACCTGCACACCTACCACCTCGTCTCGACGCGACAAATAGAGGTAGCCGCTGACTGATCAGCAGACCACCCATTTACCGCGCCAAGCCCCGCTACACACAGTAGGTAATAATCCCGTCCGTCACAACCCGAAACCGGTTTGTTCACGGAAAGTTTCCGCCAGGAGCATGATCGTCCACCGGATGCGTCGGACAAACGTCAGACGAGCACCCACCTCGATCAGAGGGCAAGTGCGGCTATCGGTAGCGAAAGCCGTCGAGGAAACGGCGGAAGAGGCCGCCCTCGGGCGGCAGCGCCGGTCCGGGTGGCGGTGCACTGCGAAGCTGGCGCGCGATCGGCTGGTCGTAGTCGGTCCTGGCGATCGCGTCGACCACCTGTGACTCATCGAAGTCCTCAGAACCCTCGATGACGGGAACGAAGCCGACGAGGACGCCGTCGCGCATCACCTGCGCTTCGAGACTCGCCGTGCCGTCGGTATCCCACATCGCCTCTCGCCCGCCGGGAAGCGACACCCGCACCCCGCACTGGAACTGGCCACCGGCCCGCACCAGATGCGCGTTGATACCGCGTTCGCGCAGTGCATCGGCGACCCGGCGCGCCCTGTTCTCGTCCATCCTCGAAATCTACCTGTCGCATCGACACCGACCTGTGAAGCCTGGACCGGACTGCGGTTGGCCTAGGATCCGCGCTGAACCCGAATGGGAGACCGGATCGCAGCAAAGGAGACACCTATGACGGCGATACAGGAACTGGTGGAGCGCAACTCATTCCGCGCCGGTACCGGCCCTGGCCCGATGGCGTCTCCACCAAGCCTGCGCGTGGCCGTGGTCACCTGCATGGACGCCCGGCTCGACCCGGCCCAGCTGCTCGGCCTGCGTCCGGGGGAGGCGCACGTGATCCGCAATGCGGGTGGAGTGGTCACCGACGACGTCATCCGCTCGCTGGCGGTCAGCCAGCGCAAGCTGGGGACCACCGAGGTGATGCTGTTGCACCACACCGGATGCGGCATGGCCACGTTCACCGACGAGGAATTCTGGGCCGAACTTCAGGAAGCCACCGGGCTGCGGCCGACCTGGGCGGTCGCGACCTTCCGCGACGCCGGGTCCGACGTCCGGCAGTCGATGGAACGGGTGCGGCGCAGCCCATTCCTGGCCACCACCGCGGTGCGCGGCTTCGTCGTCGACATCGGCACCGGCGATCTCGCCGAGGTCTCACCCCAACCGTGAACGCCGCCCACCTGATCGCCTGGTTCGACGCCCACGCGCGGGACCTACCCTGGCGCCGGCCTGGCACCACACCCTGGGGCGTTCTGGTGAGCGAGGTCATGCTGCAGCAGACCCCGGTGAGTCGCGTCGTCGACGTGTGGACCGAGTGGCTGGCGCGCTGGCCCACCCCGTCCAGCCTGGCCGCCGAGACACCAGGAACCGCCGTCCGCGCCTGGGGGAAGCTGGGTTATCCGCGGCGGGCGTTGCGGCTGCACGCCACCGCCACCGCCATTGCCACTCAGCATGCCGACGTGGTGCCCGCTGATGTGGACGTGCTGCTGGCGCTGCCCGGGATCGGCGCCTACACCGCCCGGGCCGTTGCGGCGTTCGGGTACGACCATCGGGTGCCGGTGGTGGACACCAACGTCCGCCGGGTGGTCGCCCGCGCTCTGCACGGCATGGCCGACTCCGGGTCGCCGTCCACCTCGCGAGATCTCTCCGATGTGGACGCCCTGCTGCCCAGGACCCAGCCCGCCCGGTTCTGCGCCGCGCTCATGGAACTCGGCGCCGTGGTGTGTACCGCCCGGTGCCCACGCTGCGCCGACTGCCCGGTGGCCACCGAGTGCGCCTGGATACACGCCGGCCGGCCGCCCGGAACCGCGCGCAGCCAGCCGGCGCAGCGTTTCGCGGGCACCGACCGCCAGGTGCGTGGGTTGCTGCTCGACGTCCTGCGGGCCGCAGCAGACCCGGTGGCCCGCCCCCGCCTGGACGCCGTCTGGCGGGACGCCCCCCAACGCGACCGATGCCTGCACTCCCTGTTGACCGACGGCCTTGTCGAGCAAACCCTCGACGGCCGCTTCGCCCTCCCCGGCGAACGCTGACCCCTCCATAACGGGCTGGGGTGGTGCCGGTGGACGTAGGCTGGGTGCATGGCCGTCGTGAAGATCAACGCGATTGAGGTGCCGGAAGGCGCAGGTCCCGAATTGGAGCGCCGGTTCGCGGCCCGCCACGGGGCGGTGGAGTCCGCCCCGGGCTTTCTCGGCTTCGAGTTACTCCGCCCGGTGGCCGGGGAGGACCGGTATTTCGTCTACACCAGGTGGGAGACCGAGGAGCACTTCCAAGCCTGGCGCGATGGTCCGGCGATGGAGGCACACTCCGGTGCCAGGGCCAAGCCGGTGGCCAGCGGCTCCTCCCTACTCGAGTTCGAAGTCATCCAGTCCGCCGAGCCATCCACCAGCGGCCCTGGCTGAATCTCAGTACCGGCACAGAGCCTGACGGGATGCGCACGAGAACCCGACACTCGCGAAAGGTGAAGGGCCCGATCCGGGTTCGGATCGGGCCCTTCACCTTTGTTAGCGGAGATCAGTCGGGACTCGCGGCGCTGTCCAGACCGACCAGCGGGGTGTCCGGCACCTTCGGCGGCTTAGCGGTGCCGAGGAAGGTGAAGCGAGCTTCCTCGGTCGGGCCTTCGCTGTCGTAGTTCTCGACGTCGACGACGACGATCTGCCCGGACTCGATCTCGCCGAACAGGATCTTCTCCGACAGCTGGTCCTCGATCTCCCGTTGGATGGTCCGGCGCAGCGGCCGAGCCCCCAACACAGGATCGAATCCGCGCTTGGCCAACAGTCTCTTGGCGGGAGTGGTCAGCTCCAGCTCCATGTCCTTGTTGCGCAGCTGGACCTCGACCCGGGAGATCATCAGGTCCACCATCGTGATGATCTCATCCTCGGTGAGCTGATGGAAGACGATGGTGTCGTCGATCCTGTTGAGGAATTCCGGACGGAAGTGTTTCTTGACCTCGTCGTTGACCTTGCTCTTCATCCGCTCGTAATTCGACATCTCGTCGTTGCCCACGGTGAAGCCCAGGCCCACGGCTTTGGAGATGTCCGAGGTGCCGAGGTTGGTGGTGAAAATGATCACGGTGTTCTTGAAGTCCACCGTGCGGCCCTGACCGTCGGTCAGCCGGCCGTCCTCCAGCACCTGTAGCAGCGTGTTGTACACCTCCTGGTGCGCCTTCTCGATCTCGTCGAAGAGCACCACCGAGAACGGCTTGCGACGGACCTTCTCGGTGAGCTGGCCGCCCTCCTCGTAACCCACGTACCCGGGAGGGGCCCCGAACAGGCGGGATGCGGTGTAGCGATCGTGGAACTCGCCCATGTCGATCTGGATGAGCGCGTCATCGTCCCCGAACAGGAACTCCGCCAGCGCCTTGGACAGCTCCGTCTTCCCGACACCGGAAGGGCCGGCGAAGATGAACGAACCGGAGGGCCGCTTGGGGTCTTTCAGGCCCGCCCGGGTCCGGCGGATCGCCTTCGAGACGGCCTTGACCGCCTCGTGCTGGCCGATGATCCGCCGGTGCAGCTCATCCTCCATGCGCAGCAGCCGGGTGGTCTCGGCTTCGGTGAGCTTGAACACCGGGATCCCGGTCCAGTTGGCCAGTACCTCGGCGATCTGCTCGTCGTCGACCTCGGCGACCACGTCGAGGTCGCCAGCCTTCCACTGCTTCTCCCGCTCGGACTTCTTGATCAGCAGCTGCTTCTCGGAGTCCCGCAGCTTCGCGGCGCGCTCGAAGTCCTGCGCGTCGATGGCCGACTCCTTGTCCCGGCGCACAGCGGCGATCTTCTCGTCGAATTCGCGCAGGTCCGGTGGGGCGGTCATCCGGCGGATCCGCATCCGGGCTCCGGCCTCGTCGATCAGGTCGATCGCTTTGTCCGGCAGGAAGCGGTCGTTGATGTAGCGGTCGGCCAGCGTGGCGGCCGAAACCAGGGCACTGTCGGTGATGGACACCCGGTGGTGCGCCTCGTAACGGTCACGCAGGCCCTTGAGGATCTCGATGGTGTGCTCGATGCCCGGCTCTTGGACCTGGATCGGCTGGAACCGACGCTCCAGCGCGGGGTCCTTCTCGACATACTTACGGTACTCGTCCAACGTGGTGGCGCCGATGGTCTGCAGCTCGCCGCGGGCCAACATCGGCTTGAGGATCGACGCGGCGTCGATCGCGCCCTCTGCGGCGCCCGCCCCGACCAGGGTGTGCATCTCGTCGATGAACAGGATGATGTCCCCGCGGGTACGGATCTCCTTGAGCACCTTCTTCAGGCGCTCCTCGAAGTCACCGCGATAGCGCGACCCGGCCACCAGAGAGCCCAGGTCCAGGGTGTAGAGCTGCTTGTCCTTGAGCGTCTCGGGCACCTCGCCCTTGACGATGTTCTGCGCCAAGCCCTCAACGACGGCGGTCTTGCCGACGCCGGCTTCGCCGATGAGCACCGGGTTGTTCTTGGTGCGCCGGGAGAGCACCTGCATGACCCGCTCGATCTCCTTGCCGCGCCCGATCACCGGGTCCAGCTTGCCCTCGCGGGCGCTGGCGGTGAGGTTGCGGCCGAACTGGTCGAGCACGAGCGAGGATGACGGGGTGCCCTCGCCGCGGCCCGAGCCGGCCTCTGCCGGCTCCTTGCCCTGATAGCCCGACAGCAGCTGTAGCACCTGCTGGCGCACCCGGTTCAAGTCGGCGCCCAGCTTGACCAGCACCTGCGCGGCCACGCCCTCACCCTCGCGGATGAGCCCGAGCAGGATGTGCTCGGTCCCGATGTAGTTGTGCCCGAGCTGCAACGCCTCACGCAGCGAGAGCTCCAGCACCTTCTTGGCCCGTGGCGTGAACGGGATATGCCCGGACGGCGCCTGCTGGCCCTGGCCGATGATCTCCTCGACCTGCTGTCGCACGCCCTCCAGGGCGATCCCCAGTGATTCGAGAGCCTTGGCCGCGACACCCTCACCTTCGTGGATCAGACCCAGCAGGATGTGCTCGGTGCCGATGTAGTTGTGGTTGAGCATCCTGGCCTCTTCCTGGGCCAGCACAACCACCCGCCGCGCGCGGTCGGTGAACCTTTCAAACATGGTGCACTCCTGACTGCCGCGCTACCCCGCGCGACCGGTACTGGGTCAGACAGTCCGTGCCGTCACTCTAGCCGCCACACGGTCCTGCTCGCTCTCGAACTGCCGCCCGAAGCTGTTGATACAACGTGCTCCCGCTGGTCAGGATTCCGGAAAGCGGGAGCTGTCCGCTTAGGGTGAACTGGACCCCGTCGAGTGGTCCAGGAATCCACCCTGTGCGGGGAGTGATCCGCACTGCTAGGTTGCTCGACATTAGGTAAGGCAACCCTGTTTAGAAGATGGTGAAGGAGCGGCTGTGCCGCACGCGGCAGTGCCCCACCAGCAGTCAACGGGAGCAGTCGACCCTCCCCGCCCGCACCCCCTGGCTGCATCGGTGGCCGTGGTGGACCATGCGGTGAAGCTCCTGTCGTTTCAGCTACGCGATGACCCCCGGCCCCCGGCGGACCCCCTGCCGATGACGGGACGCGGCACGCGGTGGATCGAGTGCGACGACGCCTTGTCCGATCCCACATTCTTCCCCCGATGGCGGGCGAGCGTGGCGCGACTGCTCACTGAGCAACAGCTCGCCGGGCAAGAGGGCACCGTCCCGGAGAAAACCACCGGCGGCTATGTCCTGCAGTGGTATCTGATCATCCCAAGCTATTTCGGCGCGTTGCTGTTCCACTCGGCGCGGCGGGTGCCCGCACTGGACCCACAGTGGCTCAGCTTCCGGCTCGACTCGGCGGCGCTGAGCGAAGTGGCACTGCGTCCAGGTCGGTTCTGGTGTCTTCCCAGCGATCCCGACGCCGATCATCCCGACGCCGTGCCGGTACCCAACGAGTCCGCCCTGGGCACGGTCCTGCGTCAGCAGGTGATCGCGCACGCCACCCGTTTCCTCGCGGCCTACGGTCGGCAGGTGCGCTTCGGGCGACGCACGAAATGGGCGACGGTGACCGATGTGCTGGACAGCGGGCTGCTGCTCGCCGGACGCTCGTTCGGGTCACCACAAGCCGGTGCCTCCGATGCGCAACTGGTCCTCGGCCGCGGCGAGCAACCGCTGACCTCGGCGTCGACGATCTGCGAGTTGACCGACAATCGTGGGCGCACCCACTGGACCCGCCGCCGGGGATCCTGCTGTTTCCTGTATGCGTTGCCCGGCGTGGAGCGTCCCTGCGCCAGTTGTCCGCGCCTGCGCGACACCGATCGGGCTCGGATCTACAACTCACTCGAACCCGATTGACGGGTCACCGTAACTCTCCGAGAACAAACGGCGAGCGAAACACTCGATCGGGCTCACAGATTGAATGAACCACCAGTGGGGTCCTGCACGTTCATGTGATGCGGGTAACGCTACCCGTGGGTGAACATGCTGCGGCGGAGGGAGCCGTTGAGATGGTGAGCCTAGTGAAAGGTTTCGCAGGCAAGCCTGCGCATGCGCCGCTGACCGACATCGGTATCGGTGCCTACACCGCCGGTGTCGCGATGCTCGTGGCCGGCGCGGCTGGATTTGAGCAGCCCGCAATGGCCACCGCGTCGGTGATCACGATCGCCATCGGTCTCATCGTCGCGATACCAACTATTATCACCGGCCTGGTGGACCTGTTCGGTATTCCCGCGGATGCACCCGCGCGCACTCTGGGCTGGTGGCATCTCACCCTGATGTCCAGCGCCACCGGCATGTTTGCCGGAACGTTCCGGCTGCAACTGGCCGGGTACTCCGACGGAAAGATCATTACCTCGGCGTTGACCCTCGGGGTCGTCTCCTGGGTATTACTGTTGGCCGGCGGCTACCTCGGTGGCGCGCTGACCTTCGTCTACGGGGTGCGGGTCCTCAACAAGCCCAACGCCGCTATGGCTGATGCGCTCATTCCAGGTCGCGCCGACCATACTGACTGACCCAACTGGTCCGAACGCTGCTACAACACGCCGGTGCCGCCCCGGCGGGGCGGCACCGGCGCACGAGCTTAGTTTCCCTTGTGGTAAGCGTCCAATACCTCAGCCGGGATACGACCACGGTCTGAGACGTTGAACCCGTTCTTGCGGGCCCACTCCCGGATCGCGGCGTTCTGCTCACGATCCACCGATGCCCTTCCGCCAGTAGTGGCCCGGCGAGCCGGACCTGCGGCCTTGCGACGCACGCCCGCCTTCCGGGCGTTGCCGACATAGTCAGCCAACGAGTCACGCAGCTTCCCCGCGTTACCCGCCGACAGATCAATCTCATAAGACACACCATCGATGCCGAACTCGACGGTCTCTTCGGCAGTACCTCCGTCGAGGTCATCGACCAAGGTTACGGTGACCTTCTGCGCCATGCGCGTCGTCCTCCCTCAGGGACGTGGTGGACGGAGCCATCGCACGACGACTCCACAACGACAACGAGAAGGTTAGCCCATTTCCGGGTCAAATGTGAAATCAACCCACCGCAAGTGCACTCATTGCGGTCGTACCAGCGGAAACGCCGAGAGCTCAACCGAAGGCACTCAACCGAAGGGACGGAACGGATACCCGAACCCGTGCGCACCATGAGCAGCCGATCGATCCCATTCCATGCCACCACTAGACCGTATTTTATACTCCATCGTGGTCGGCTTGTCCTCGTCGAGGGGCATCGTGCCGTAGTGCTGCGGTCCGGGCTGGTCGCCACCCGAGGTGGCGACCAGCCCGGACCGTTGTTGGCCGGAACACGGCACAGGCAACAGTCTGGTACAGCGTTTGGACCAGTCAGGCCATCCCACCGGACACGCACGCCTGAGGTAGAGTTACACAACGATGCGCAGGTAGAGATCAGTATCGAGGACGTTATAGCGCGGCAAACAGCCCGCACTACGGCGCCACCATGGATCATCTACAGCACCGGCGTGGCAACATCGACGAAGTCGAGAGAATGCAACGTCTCACGCACCGTTCGATCAGTATCGGCACGCGCCCGCGGACCGTGTTTCCTCGCCCAGTTCCCGGCCAGTTCCTTGTACGCGACAGGAGCCCGACGGATCACCTTTACCGCATCCGATACGCGCTGCCGGTAGACCCCGAAAGACCCGTGAGCCCAACTGTCACCCAATCAGGTCACGGCTGCAGTTCCAGCCGGATCAGGGAAGGCCCCAGCGGTATCACCCGGACATCGGACACCTCGAGGTCGTAGGCGATCGCCTCGGCGTGCGCAGCGAAATCCTCGGGCAACTGTCCCGGCAGGATGCGGACATCCAGGCTGACCGGTGGCCCGGGGTTCACCGCGATCACGTGCGGGACGTGGACGGAGCGTCCGCCGCCGATACTGTAGTCCTGCTGAGTCAGCCCGCATCCGGCGAGCACGTCCTGTACGAACCAGGCGAATCGCTGGTCGTGCTCCCAGTGCAGGCGTTCGAGCCGCCGGACACGGCGGCGTGCCAGCAGGCGGGCGAGCAGCGAGGGGCTCCGGAAGGCGGTCTTGTCCGAGCCTTCCGAAGTCGGGGCATTCTTTTGCATCTGACCGTTCATGGGCTGCCAGCCTCCGCATTGATTCTGGTTCCATGTCACATTCACTCCATCGCCTGCGGCGTCACCAGGGGCCAACGACCACACCCTCCGGGACATAAGGTCCGCCGATCCCGATCGCACCGCTGAGTGCCGGTGGCTCTGCGCGAGCGCACCAGGCACGATGAGGGACGTGGACCAGGACGAGGGAGGTGCCGGCCACGCCGCCGTGCGGGTGTTCCTGCTCGACGATCATGAGATGGTCCGGCTCGGGCTGCGCGAGATGCTCGAGCAGAGCGGCGACATAACGGTGGTCGGAGAGGCGGCCCGGGCCGATGAGGCCCTGCGCCGCATCCCCGCCGTGGCGCCCGACGTGGCGGTGCTCGACGCCCGGCTGGCAGATGGCAGCGGCATCGAGGTATGCCGGGAGATCCGATCCTCGATGCCCTCGGTCGCGTGCTTGATCCTCACCTCCTACGAGGACGACGAGGCACTGTTCTCCGCGATCATGGCTGGAGCCTCGGGATACCTGCTCAAACAGATCCGCTGCACGGACCTGGTCGACGCGGTGCACCGGGTGGCCCGAGGCCAGTCGCTGCTGGACCCCGCAGTGACCGCCACCGTGCTTGCCCGGCTACGCGAGGGACCGCCCGGCACCGACCCGCGATGGGAGGCGCTGTCCGACCGGGAACAGGCGGTCCTGGAGTTGATCACCGATGGCCTGTCCAACCGGGAGATCGGGGCTCGGCTCTACCTGGCGGAGAAAACCGTGAAAAACTACGTGTCGCGACTGCTCACCAAGCTGCAGATGGAGCGGCGCACGCAGATCGCGGTGTTCGGCGCGGCCCTGCGAGGACAGGATGCGCCGCAGAGCCGCAACCCTGGGCATCAGTCACCCGCCTGATGGACCTTGGCAGTCGCCGCTCACCCATGCAAAGCTGGCTGAGAACCCCCACTACGTAGTCACCGGATTGACCTCTGTGCCGGAGCGGCGATGCCAGAACAACCACCGCCCTGCAGCAGCAGCGGCCCACCGTCGACCACCGCCGGGTTGGGTGGGCTGCGGTTGGATGAGCTGCTCAAGGAGGTGCAGGACCGCCTCGCGGAGATCGTCAAGACGAGAGACCGGTTGCAGAGCCTGCTCGACGCCGTCCTCGCGGTCGGCACCGGGCTGGAGCTGGATTCCACGTTGCGACGCATCGTGCAGGCCGCGGTCGATCTGGTCGATGCCCGCTATGGAGCGCTGGGGGTGCTCGGCCCCAACGAGAACCTCTCCGAGTTCGTCTACGTGGGCATCGACACCAACGAGCGCGCCCGGATGGGTCACCTACCCCAAGGACGCGGACTGCTCGGACTGTTGATCGAGAACCCCGAAGTGATCCGGCTACCCGAACTCGGCCAGCATCTGGCGTCGGTGGGGTTTCCACCCAACCATCCACCGATGAACAGCTTCCTCGGAGTGCCCGTGCGGGTGCGTAACGAGGTGTTCGGCAACCTGTACCTGACCGAGAAGCAAAGCGCCGCCGAGTTCACCGCCGAGGACGAGGTGATGCTGCAGGCGCTGGCCGCAGCGGCTGGTATCGCGGTGGCGAACGCCCGCCTGTTCGAACAGGCTCGGATGCGGCAACACTGGCTGGAAGCCTCCTCGGAGATCAGGGCGGAGTTGCTGGCCGGAATATCCGCTGAGGATGCGCTGCGGCTGGTCGCCCAACGTGCACTGGAGCTCTCGGCCGCCGATGGTGTACTGATCCTGCTCGCCGATAGCGACCAGCGGGATCGGCTCACTGTGCGCAGCGGGGCCGGTGAACGATGTCAACCTCTCATCGGCTCGACCATCGCCGCGACGGCGCCACACATCGACGACGTGTACCGGTTGGGCGCGAGGATCCTCATCCCCGATCTCGCGGCGGCCCTCGGTGGCGACTGGAGCGAGCAGACCGACCGGTTGGGGCCCGCGCTCGCCGTGCCGTTGCGCTCATCCGCCGGCATCAGTGGCGTGCTGATGGCCGTCCGAGACAAGGGCGCCAACCCGTTCCTGCCGGACCAGGTACCCGTGCTCTCCTCGTTCGCCGACCAGGCGGAGCTGGCCCTGGAAGCCGCCCAGGCGCGGCAGACACAGCAGCTGCTGGACATGCTCGCCGATCGCGAACGGATCGGCCGGGATCTGCATGATCACGTGATCCAGCGCCTGTACGCCTCTGGAATGAGTTTGCAGGCCACGTTGCGCCTGGTGAACGGCCACGAGGCCCGGACGCGGATCGAGAAGGTGGTCGAGCAGCTCGACGAGACGATCCGGGACATCAGGACCTCGATCTTCGAACTGCACACCGCAGGCGAGGACATGTCCACGAGCCTGCGTCGCCAGCTGCTGGACGCAGCGGCCGAGGTCTCGGCCGATGCCGCAGTGTCCCCGTCAGTGCGCATGTCCGGTGCCATCGACACCCTGGTGCCTCCCACCATCGCCGAGCACGCGGTAGCGGTGGTGCGGGAAGGGGTGAGCAACGCGGTCCGGCATGCCCATGCGACCACCATCACGGTCACCGCCGACGCGGGTGAAGACCTGGTCATCGAGGTCGTCGACAACGGCAACGGCATCCCGGAGGGAGCAACCCGCAGCGGCCTGATCAACGTGGAACAGCGCGCGGCGGCCTGCGAAGGCACCGTCACCGTCACCACCCACCCCCACGGTGGCACCCGCCTAACCTGGCGCGTCCCCCTACCCTGAACCCCCTCCCCCTCCCGCTCCCGCCCCCCCGAGCGCTCCTCGCCCCCCGAGCTCAACAGCAGAGTTTTTCGATCAAGCTCGGACAGCGCTGCTGTTGAGTTCGGGAACCCCTGAGTGCGAACTCAGCACAGGAAGACGGGCTTCGGAGACCGGCGAGTGGGCTGGGGATCAGTTGTCGACGGCCACGCATCAACTCAGCAGCACACGAGCTCGACACCCAGCGACCCCTACCCTTACGGCTCCTGCTCAATGCGTGACGGCCTGAACGGCTCTGCGGCTGGCTTCATGCGAAGACGTCTGCACACATGTGCCTAGTGGTGTCCGCAGACGGCGAGCGCCCTTCTACCGGCATGGCGGGGTCAGACCTGGGTGGTGGCGACTTGGTGGGCGGCGAGGTCGCGGTGGTCGCGGCGGGGGCGGGCTTGTAGGGCGGTGGCCAGCGGTTCGAGGCGCCGGCGGGTGCGTACCGAGCTGAGCTTCATCGTGCCGGTGATCGCCTCGTGCGCCAGTTGCAGCCCGTCGGACTCACCGGCTCGGACGTGGATGGTGGCCAGCAGGATGCCGGCAACCGTGCGACCGCGCCGACCGCTGCGGCCCTCCCAGAGTCGGACCGACGCGGCTGCGAACGCCTCCGCCGCGTCCAGTCGTCCGCGTTCCAGCTCCAGCCGCGCGGCGACCCGATCCAGGTCGCCCACCGGAACAGCGGGCGTGGGCTGCCACCGTTCCCGGCCTTCCGCCAGCGCGGCGTCGGCAGCGTCGGGATACCCGAGCCGGTCCAAGGCAAGGGCGGAGTCAACCCGCGCGCAGGCCTCCAGCGCGGCCCGGGAACCTGGCCCGATGATGGCGCGCTCGTCGTCGGGTGTGATGTCCAGGGCCTTCACCTGCCCGTATTGCAGCATCTTGAGCCCGTCATCGGGGTGACCGTGCTCCACGGTGGCCAGCCCGGCATAGCTCAGAGCGAGGGTCTGGCAGTAGGGGTCGCCGGACTCTGCGGCCAGTCTCAGCCCGTGGTTGTAGTGATACAGGGTGCGGCCGTAGAGGCCGGCATCGAACGCCTCCACCCCGGCCTGGAGATGTAGCTCCGCCACCGCCGTCTTCAGCGCCCGCTTGACCGACTCATCGCCCGGCACGCCCAGCAGACCGCTCGCCCAATCCGTTGTAGCGCTGCTCACCTGCGGGTCGGCCCCGTAGGTACGGCCGGTCTCGCCAAGCCGCTGGGTGAGGGCCCGCACCTTCACCACGTGCAACCCCAGGATCCGGGACGGCGGCGGCACCGGCGACGGGCCGGTCAACTCACCGATCCCCAGCAAGGGGCGGCCCACCACGATCATCCCCGCGGCGGCGAGCAACAGCCGACGGCGCATCTCCTCATCAACCTCCTTCGGGAGATCCTCGGCATCCCCAGGGTAGGCGCCGAAGGACAGACCCATCCATTCCCGCGGGATACCCAGACCCTCCGCAATGCGCACCAGCACCCGGTAGTCGTTGACCGCGCGCCCGTTGGCGATCTCGGACACCTCCGACTAGACGGCTAGGGCCGACGAAGTCGGTTTGATCGAGTCAAGTTTGGGTTTATGCGGCGAGTCCGGCTTCCTGGGTGAGTTGGTCGAGTGCGTGTTGGTAGTTGCGGGCGGCGGTGCGGAGTCGGCTGGGTGTGGGTGGGTCGGGGTCGGTGAGCTGTGCCAGGCCGGGGTGGAGCAGTCGGGTGTGGATGTGGGTGAGCAGCATCGCGTGGTGAAGGCCTGTGTCGGTGATGCGGTAGCGGTGGCTGCCGGGCAGTCGGGTGATCAGGCCGTGTGCGCGGAGCCGGCGCAGGTCGTAAGTGATCTGGCCGGTGGTGATCTCGGTGGGTTGTTTGCCGAGCAGTTGAGCAAGCAGGCCGCGGAGGTCGGGATTGCGGAATCCGTGCGGGAGTAGCCGGAAGATGAGCAGGGCTTGGAGCAGGGCGTGGGCGCGGCGGTCCCCCAGGGGTAGTCCGGCGATGCGGTGTCGGTCGGGAGTGACGATGGGGTGGTGGACCGTGGTGAAGGCGTGTTCGGCGTGGATCGGGTTGTGGCTGAGTCGTTGGACGCTCAAGAGGCGTCGGTTGGCGGAGAAGCCGACCTCCCGCAGGGCGGGCAGGTTGGTCAGTCGTTTCCCGATCCCGAAGTCGCGGGTGTTGTTGATGGTGGTTTCGGTGCGCAGCGCTGTTCCGTGTTTGTGATATTGCTTGATTGTGGTGTGTTTGTAGTCGATGTACACGCTCGGGGTGACTCCCTCGGTGATCACCCGGGTGCGGAATCGGCCAGGCGTGGCCCGTGGCCCTTTCCTTCTGATCTGCCGGTCGAAGACCAGGCTGACCCGGTCCGGGCGGCCCGCGTCGAGGTTGTCGCGGATGACGTGTTCGAAAAAGATCCGTCCCGAGACGGGTTGGTCGAGCACCTGGGTCAGGGAGAACTCGGCTTGGAGGATCGAGAGCTCATAGCGGTATCCCGCGTCGCGGTCGGTGTCGGTGAACGCCCCGGGCAGCATGGCGAGCCACTTGTCCAGCAACGCCTGGATCTGCGCCGGTCCCAGCTCATCGCACAGGACCTGCAACCCGGCCGGGTCCTCGACGGTAGCAAAACCGTTGTCTAGCGCGGTGAAGGCGATCCCCTTGTGCTGGGCTTGACGCTTCGCCCACTCATGCCCATTAATGCACAACCGGGCATTATACGGGAAATAGGAACAGAACTTCAGGAAAAACGGGCCGAAATCGACATCCACTGCGTACACGTAGAAGTGATTGACCACGCCCGTGGTCTTCACGATCCACGGATACGCGACACCCTCGGCGTTACGACGCTTCTCTGTGCGGAACAGCACCGTCTTCTCCTGAGCCCGCCCGATGAACAACACCCCCTCCTCGCCAGTGAAGCGCGCCAGGTGCTGGTGCATGATGTCGTCCTTGCGTTGACCCTTGACGAAATCGACCCACGGCACCCCCTGGTCACGAGCGAAGCGGCGCATCGCCGTGCTGAAACCCTCACTGACCGGCGCCAACGGCGCGGTCGAGGCGATCGGCAACCCCAACTGCCGATGCACGAACCCCACCAACCCCGCCGGGTACTGCAACTGCGGCACATACACGTTGAGATACATCCGATCGATGCACTCCACCTCGAACACCACATGATCAGCCAAGACATCAGCCACGCTGCGCGCTACCGTCATCATGGGCTCCGGTCGGACGGGGGCCTCACAGGCCAACCAAACCGCTACGAGCGGTTTCATACACCGGACCGGCACGCCGGTCACGGTCTAGATCCCACCGACCGGAGCCCGCCCACCCAAACCAACCACGACACGCCTCGTCGGGCTGGGGCGCAGCCCCGTTAGTACTACAGGACTAGATCATTAGTGCTTGGAGGCGGAGGTGACGTCGAACATGGGCTCGCCGGGCGTCGGCTTGGTGTTGGCGGCGCCAGGTTGACCAGTGCAGGCCGTGGGCGATGTCGTGTTTTCGGGGGTTGATGAGGTTGATGAGTCGGCGGATTTCGGCGAGGGTGAGCGGGATCAGGCGTCGAGGGGTGGGTGGCGAGTTTTCCGGTTCGGTCATCGCGCCGGGTCGTGCCAGTTGCTGGGGTTGTTGGCGCCCCTTTTTTTGGCTTTGTGTGCGGTGATGGCGAGGAAGGTGTGGGCGAGCATGGCGAGGGTGATATGTCGGTGCCATGCGTCCCAGGTGCGGACTTGGTAGTTGTCGAGTCCGGTCTCGTTCTTGGCGGATCCGAAGCATTCTTCGATGGGCCAGCGCGCTCCGGCTACGCGGACGAGTTCGCCGAATCCGGCGTGGTGGGGGTTGTAGCAGTGGTAGAAAGCGAGTTCACCGTCGTCGATGGATCGGCGGATCATGTACTGATGGTCGCGGTCGGCCGAGTCGGACAGTGCCCAGTCATAGACTCGGTGTCCTTTCGATCCGATCCCGCAGGCGCGGCGTTGCCATGCATTCGGGCGTAACCGTTCGGCGAGGCTGTCGAACTGGACTGCGTTTCCCTCGATGTCGGTGAATTGCGTGTTCTTCGGGACGGCCATGACATACGGAATCCGGTTGGTTTCAAGATAGTCGCACAGACCGGGGTTCTGGCCGAACTCCTCATCCGCAGTGAACCAGGAGAACGGCACCCCCACGGCACGGGCGGACTCGATCATCTCCCTCACCTGCTTCGGCCTGGTCTGGAACACCACCTCCGGCGGAACCCCGGCCTGCGCGCAGCGGGCGGGGTCGGCCAGCCAGGATTTCTCCGGCAGGTACAACCGGCGATCGAGCAACACCCGGTCCCGCCCGCCGGTGACGTAGGCGAGAAACGTCGCGATCTGACAGTTATCGATCCGCCCCAACGTTCCGGAGTACTGCCGGGCCACGCCGACCGACTTGGTTCCCTTCTTAGCGAACCCGGTCGGGTCCGCGATGAGAATCCCACCCGGGTCGGCCAGCTGCTCCATCGCGTACTCACGATTCAGATCCAACACCGCCTCCGCATCCCACGGAGACAGATTCAACAACCGCTGCAGCGCTTTCGGCTCCAGCTCACCGACATACTCGGCTATCGTCCACCCGTTCTTACGCTCAACCGGCGACAGCAGTCCGCGGACATACTGCTCGGCGTGCTTCTTCGACTCCCTCCGATAAAACAACGGGCCGATCCGGGCGAACAAACCCGCCAACTCGGACTCCCACACATCCACATCAGCGCGTGTCACCGCGCCATCATACACAACAACCGAACGATTCGACGACGATGAATGCGTGCATGCGCGAATCGTCACACAACCCGACTCACATCGATCAGAGGCGCGCCGCGGTCACTTACCATTTCATGCCGGAATTCAGAAAATTCGGTGCGCGCGAAAACCCTCGCCATACCATTCCAGCAACCACCAGCACGACACACACCCACCACACCTTCCCCGGCGACCTCCCCGACCACCAGATCCGCCAACCGTCCGCCCGAACCGGCCAAGAACCTCCTCACCTGCAACGACAGCTCCCTGGAAAAAATCTAGCTAGGCGGTCCGAGGCGCAGCCTCTCTGGGAGGCTGGTGTTAAACAGCCCATCTACACGAAAAGTAGGTGACCGAGAGTGTAAAGTCACAGGTCAGGACCTTGCGCTTCGGTCCTATCGGTGAGATCCGGCGAAAAACACCAGCCTCCTAGTGGTGTCCACAGACGGCGAGCGCCCTTCTCCCGGCATGGCGGAGTCAGACGCGGGTGGTGGCGACTTGGTGTGCTGTGCGGGCGAGGTCGTGGTGGTCGCGGCGGGGGCGGGCTTGCAACGCGGTAGCCAGGGGTTCGAGGTTCCGGCGGGCACGGGCCGAGCTGAGCTTCATCGTGGCGGTGATCGCCTCGTGCGCCAGCTGCAGCCCGTCGGACTCACCGGCCCGGACGTGGATGGTGGCCAGCAAGATGCCGGCTCTCGTGCGGCCGCGCCGAGCACCACGGCTCTCCCAGAGCCGGACCGACGCGACGGCGAACGGCTCCGCCGCCTCCAGCCGCCCGCGTTCCAGCTCCAGCCGTGCAGCCACCATGTCCAGGTCACCCACCGGAACGGCTGCCGTAGGCTGCCAGCGCTCCCGGGACTCCACCAGCGCAGCATCGGCGGCGTCCGGGTACCCGAGCAGGTCCAGAGCGGTAGCGGAGTCGGCCAGCGCGCAGGCTTCCAGCGCGGTCCGGGAACCCTCCCCGAAGGAGCGTTCGTTGTCCGGTGCGATATCCAGAACCTTCACCTGCGCGAATTGCAGCATCTTGAGCCCGTCATTGGGGTGACCGTGCTCTACATGGGCCAACCCGACATGATTCAAGGCAAGGGTCTGGCAGTAGGCGTCGCCGGACGCGGCGGCCAGCCTCAGCCCATAGTTGTAGTGATACAGGGTGCGGTCGTAGAGCCCGGCGTCAAACGCGTCCAACCCCACCTGAATGTGCAGTTCCGCCACCGCCGTCTTCAGGGCCCGCTTGACCGGCTCCTCGCCCGGCACCTCCAGCAGGCCACTGGCCCAGGCCGCCGCCGCGCTGCTCACCTGAGGATCGGACCCGTAGGTACGGCCCGCCTCGCCGAGCCGCTGGGTGAGATCCCGCACCTTCACCACGTGCAGCCCCAGGATCCGAGGCGGTGGCGGCACCGGCGACGGGCCGGTCAACTCACCGATTCCCAGCAATGGCCGGCCCACCACGATCATCCCCGCAGCGGCGAGCAACATCCGGCGGCGCATCTCCGCAACAACCTCCTCCGGCAGGTCCTCGGCCTTGGCATCCTCAGAGTAGGCGCCGAAGGACAGACCCATCCATTCACGCGGGATGCCCAGACCCTCGGCGATGCGCACCAGCACCCGGTAGTCGTTGACTGCGCGCCCATTGACGATCTCGGACACCTCCGACTGGGACTGCCCGGTCAACGCCGCGATCCGCCGTTGACCGACCCCCGCGTACCGAAGCGCCCGGTACACCGCACCGATATCGTGACCAGCCAGCGCCGCGCGCAGATCCGCGCGCTCGAACATCGCTGGGTCGATGGGTTCCACAGTGCTCATCGCTCTCCTCGATCTGTGATCTGCGGGCACTGTAACGCCACCAGCAGCCTCATGATCGGCCCGGTCGCTGTCGTCGGCGACCGCACCACGCGCCCACCGTCCAGGGCGCCCTTGGTCTGCTTCGCCGGGACCTTCGACCCTAAGAGGACAGGACCGGAAGGGGACAGGTTGAGCAGAGCACGAGCCGATCGGGCAGCTGCGCCCGCCTGACGAAGGGGTCGCACCATGAGCGTGGACCATGCCACCGTGCCTGTCACGACCGTCCGCTCGCCGGGCTCGCAGGGTGAGCACCTGCTGCAGAGCGTGTATGGCAACGGCGAGCGCGCCGATCGCTTCTACCGCGATCAGGTGTGCAACCGGTTGCTGCCCACGATGGTCGAGTTCGTCGCCCGGATGGAGATGATGTTCGTGGCCACCGCCGACGGTCGCGGTGAGTGTGACGCGACCCTGCGGGCCGGGCCTGCGGGTTTCGTGCAGGTACTGGACGAAACGCACCTGGCCTACCCGGAGTATCGGGGCAACGGGGTGATGGCCAGCCTGGGCAACATCAGCGAGAATCCCCACGTCGGGTTACTGATGGTCGATTTCGTCCGGGACCTGATCGGGCTGCACATCAACGGGAGCGCTCGGATCGTCGAGGACGGCGACCTGCGCGCCGCCTATCCGAGCCTGCCGCTCGCCGACGTGCCGGGTCGCCGGGCCGCGCTGTGGGTGTGGTGGAGGTCGAGGAGGCGTACGTGCACTGCCGCAAACACATCCCGCGGATGGCGTCGGTGCCCCGCGACCGGGCGTGGGGCACCGACGACGTCCGTCGCAAGGGCGGCGACTACTTCGGCGCCGCAGCCGAACCCAAGTCTGAACTCACGTCCCCAGTAGGTGCCGCCGCCATTCGGAGCCGAATGGTAGTTGCAGGCACCCCGTGAGCCGCTATTCGGAGCCGAATGGCGGCTCACGGCGGCGGGAAGATCTGTCCTCAGAATCAGGCTCCCGCGCTGGCTTCCGGAAACGCCTGATGATCTGCAGCGTTGAGTGGCGTGGAACCTTCACCGTTATTCGACATGATCGTGAGAGGCGCGGGATTACCGTTGAGGGACTGGGCCGTCGTCGACCCGCCGTGCGCTCCCTCCGCTGATCGTGTCGGGCTGCCCGGCTGGAGTTCCAAAGCAGACAGGATGTCGTGCGGGGACTGCGCTAGCTGCGGTTGGTGGTCCAGTCGTAACTGTTGCGCTGGAGTCAGCTGGTGAATCACCAAGGTCGAGTCCGTCTTCACGATCAGCAGAGCACCAACCCTGATCACGGCATCCTTCGTTGGTTGCAGCGCCGCGATGACTGGTCCGAGGTTCTGCAGCATGGTCGCGGTGACAGCCGCTCCTGAGCGTGGACGAAACGCGATTCCACGGCGTGCGCTGCCAGGACCGCCGCTTCACGAGCGAGTGGAGAGTGCACAGCTTGGCCGGTCCTGGCCCGCATCCGACGGAACCACGAACCGAGCACCGGATCGTCTCGATGTTCGATGTGACTACCAGCGGCTGCAACAAGATCCTCAACGGCGGCTTCGACCTCCTCGTGGGCCGCTTCGTCGGACAGGTAAATCGTGATGGGTACAGTTGTCCCCACCCGCGGACCAACGCGGCGAGTGCTCAGGCGTCGAGAACCTTGCCGCCGATCACGCCGCGGAGGCGACGGGGTGCCGACGGCGGATTTCCTCGTCTCCGGGCCAGGGCACCCCGGACTGCTCGTAGACCCGGCGGTAGTCCTCGATCGTGGGAGCGCCGTGCCGAGCCACCATCCGCGCCACGATCGCCCGCGCCCGCTCATCGTCGCCGGCATCGGAGGCCGCCAGCGGCGGCAGCCCAGCGGCGTCAACGTCGACCTGATGCGGTGTCACGCGCGCCACCGTAGCCGATGATGAGCGCCCGCGACATCGATCACGACGTGAACGAGCCGAACCAGCTCGGTACCGTCGAGTGTCGTGGACGACCAGCATGCCCGTCGCGCCCGCTCGTTCGGCGCGATAGCCACCTCCTACGCCCAGCACCGGCCGGACTACCCGGATCAGGCGGTGGCGTGGGCCCTGGAGTCGCTACCGAACGGCGCTACAGTCGTCGATCTGGCCGCCGGCACCGGAAAGCTCACCGAGGCGATGCTGCGGTGCGGGGTTCCCGCGGCTGCGGTGCTCGCCGTCGAACCGGACGGCGCGATGCGCGCGGAACTCTCCCGCCGGCTACCCGAGATCGCCGTCCCGCCCGGGTCGGCGGAGCAGATCCCGGCCGACGACGAGACCGTGGACGCGGTTCTCGTCGGGCAGGCGTTTCACTGGTTTGATCCCGACCGGGCCCTTGCGGAGATCGCCCGGGTACTGCGACCGGGTGGCGTGTTGGCCGCGCTGGGCAACATCGAGGACGACTCCGTTGAGTGGGTGGCCGAGCTCACTGAGCAGATCCAGGCCAAGCGACCGGTCAGTAGCGTCAGACCCAGTTTCGCCGACGTACCCGAGCACCCGGCGTTCGGCGGGCAGCAGCAGCGTCGATTCCGCTGGCGGTGGCCGCGCACCATCGACTCGCTGATGGAGACCGTGTCAACTCATTCCTGGGCCCTGGTCAGCGAGCCGGCAGATCTGGCTGCCACGCTGGAGGCGATCCGCCGGTCCCTCGAACAGCATCCCACCACCCGTCATGGCACTTTCGAGCTGCCGATGCAGACGCTGGTGCTGCGAACCACCCGCCGCGCGGTCAGGTGATGTTGCGTTCGTAGACCATGCGCAGGCCGCGCAGGGTCAGGTGGGGGGCGTGGTGGGTGATGGTCGCCGACTCGGCGATGAGCAGGGGGGCCAGGCCGCCGGTCGCGATCACCACCACCTCGCTCTCGGCGCCGGGGGCCAGTTCGGTGGCGATCCGGCGGACCAGACCGTCGACCTGGCCGGCGAAGCCGAACAGCAGACCGGACTGCAGGGCCTCCACAGTGCTCTTACCGATCACCGACCGGGGCCGGACCAGCTGGACCTTCACCAGTTGGGCGGCCCGGGTGGCGAGCGCGTCGATGGAGATCTCGACGCCGGGAGCCAGCGCCCCACCGAGGAACTCCCCGCGTGCGCTGATCACGTCGAAGTTGGTGGAGGTGCCGAAGTCCACCACGATCGCCGGGCCGCCGTAGAGGGTGTAGGCGGCCAGCGTGTTGACGATCCGATCCGCACCCACCTCGCGGGGGTTGTCGCAGAGCAGCGGCACCCCGGTGCGCACCCCGGGCTCCACGATCACTCGGGGGAGCTGCGCCCAGTACCGGTCCACCATCACCCGGAGTTCCCGCAGCACCGCGGGAACCGTGGACAGCGCGGCCACACCGGTGATCTTGCCGGCGTACTCACCGAGCAACCCACGGAAAGTCAGCGCCATCTCGTCGGCGGTCATCCTGGCGTCGGTGCGCATCCGCCAGTCGTGCAGTAACAGGGCCTCGGCGCTGGTGCCGTCGAAAAGCCCGAGAACGATGTTGGTATTGCCGATGTCAACGGTGAGCAGCACCCACTCACCTTCTCAGATCACCCCAGGCGGGCCGGTACATGCGTCGGGTCGCTGCCCTGGTGCACGATCCGGTTGTCGGCGTCGACGAACACCACCCGGGGCTGGTAGTGCCGTGATTCGGCCTCGTCCATCGTGCCGTAGGCGATGAGGATCACCAGATCCCCAGGTGCCACCAGGTGCGCGGCAGCACCGTTGATCCCGATCACCCCGCTGGACCGGGCACCGGGGATGACGTAGGTCTCCAACCGGGCCCCGTTGGTGACGTCCACGATCGCGACCCGTTCACCGGCCAGCAGATCGGCGGCGTCCATCAGGTCCTCGTCAACGGTCACCGACCCCACATAGTTCAGATCGGACTGCGTGACAGTCGCCCGGTGAATCTTGGATTTCAGCATCGTCCGGAACATCACAGGCCTCCTTGTCCGTCCCGGCCCGGTTGTTGGTCGCCGCCACCGTCAGCGAAACCCAGGTGCAGGCAGATGTTGTCGATCAATCGGGTATCCCCGACGGTGGCGGCGACCAACAGCCGAGCCGGGCCCCGACGCAGGGCTGGGCCGAGCTGGGGATCGCGCAACTCCAGGTAGTCCACCGCGACGGCGGGGTGCCCGGCCAGTACCTCGCGGGCCGCGGTGAGCACCGCGTCGCGACCGTGCTCCCCGGCCTGCGCCCCGGCCAGCAGCGCCGCCGGCAACGCGGTCGCCGCGGCGCGCTCCGCGACGTCGAGGTGGACGTTGCGGGAGGACAGCGCGAGCCCGTCCGCCGCACGCACCGTGGGCACCCCAGCCACCTGCACGCCCATCCGCAGATCGGCCACTATCCGCTGGATGAGCACGAGCTGCTGGTAGTCCTTCTCGCCGAACAGCGCGCGCTGCGGCGCAACGATCCCGAACAGCTTGGCCACCACGGTGAGCACCCCGACGAAGTGACCCGGCCGGCTGGCGCCCTCCAGCTGCGCGCCCAGCGGCCCGGGGTGCACGGTGGTATCGGATCCGGGCGGGTACATCGCCTCGACGGTGGGCGCGAACACCAGCTCCACGCCTTCCTCGTCGCAGATGGCCAGGTCGGCGTCGAGCCGGCGAGGGTAGCGGTCGAGGTCGGCGCGGACATCGAACTGCAGCGGATTGACGAAGATCGACACGACGGTGCTCGCGTCCGGGACGGCCCGGGCGGCTCGGATCAACGCACGGTGACCGTCGTGCAACGCTCCCATCGTCGGGACCAGCACCACCGAGCGGCCGTTGTGGCGCAGCGAGCGGGTCACGGCAGAGAGTGCGGCGGGGTCGGCGTGCACGGCCAGGCTGGTCACGGTAACCCCTGCAGGGTCTGCCGGATCCGGGTGGCGGCCGCCGGCGCCAGCAGCCCGGCCGCCTCGGCCCGGTCGGCGGTCCGGACTGCCTGCGTGCGGTACGGATCGAGCAGCTCCGGAGCGGACTCGGCGAGCACCTTCAGGTGCAACCGGACGGTGTCCAGGTCGCCGCGGGCCACCGGTCCGGTCAGCGCGCGGTCGCCGTGGCGCAGCGTGTTGTCCAGTGCCGCCTCCAGCAGCGGCGCCAGCAACCGCTGCGCTCCCACCACACCGGCCTGCTCCAGGGTGTCCACCGCGTCGCGCACCAGGGTGGCCAGATGGTTGGCGCCGTGCGCCAGAGCCGCGTGATAGAGCGGCCGGGCCTGCGGCGGAACCCGCACCGGCTCCGCACCCATCTCCAGGACCAGCGCCTCCCCGACGCTCCAGCCGGTCTCGTCGGCAACGGTGACCCCCACGCAGGCCGCCGCCAGCCGGGCGCCGTCCTCCGCACGCCCGGTGAAGGTCATCGCGGGATGCAGCGCGAGCGGCAGGACACCGAGGGCGCTGGCCGGCGCCAGCACGTCCACCCCCCGGGCACCGCTGGTGTGCACCACGATCTGACCGGCCCGGAACGCGCCGGTGGCGGCAAGCCCGGCGACCAGGTCCGCCAACACGTCATCGGGGACGGCGAGCAGCACCAGATCCGAGCGCCGCACCACCTCATCGGGCGGCAGCACCGGCACGTCGGGCAGCAGCTCCGCGGCGCGGCGCACCGATGCCCGGGACACCGCGCTCACCCCGACCACCACGTGCCCGGCGCCGGCCAGGGCGGCGCCGAGCACCGACCCCACCCGGCCTGCGGAGACCACGCCCACAGCCAACCGCGCTGGGCGGGCGACCACACCACCGCGCGCAGCCGCACCCGACCGCGGCATCGTCGCCATCGCCGTCCTCCAGATGTTCCAGTCCCACGCTGGCCGCAGGTACCGGACTGCCGCAGGTTAACCCCACCGGCGCCGCCGGCACCCCCTTCAGGTGAGCAGCTTCACTGCCGCCTTCACCCCGCCGCCTTCACCCCGCCGCATTCACCCCGCCGCCTTCACCCCGCCGCATTCACCCCCGACGCA
The DNA here is from genome assembly GCA_963712995.1 of uncultured Actinomycetota bacterium. Taxonomy (GTDB): domain Bacteria; phylum Actinomycetota; class Actinomycetes; order Mycobacteriales; family Pseudonocardiaceae. The sequence continues at coordinate 88,655 of CAVQKH010000001.1, forward strand.
TTACCCCCGCCGCCGGTGCCGCGGTGCGCTCACCGCCCGGTCCCGGGCCGCGATGACCTCAGCCAAGGCCTCGTGGTGCCACCGGGTGGTGTCCGGGCTGGCCGTGCCGCGCTGCACCCGGTCGGAGAGGAACGCCAGCTCGGAGACCGCGTTCTGGTAGTCGCGCACCGCGCCGGCGGCACCGTCCCCGGATCGCCGGCGTACCTCGGAGCGCCAACCCCGCCGGCCGATCTGGCTGGCCAGCAATGGGACCTCGCTGGGCGCGATCCATCCCGCACTCGCGAACCCCGGTAACGCGGCGGTGACCATCCGCTGTTCCCGGCGGCGCAGCCACACCACCAGCGCGATCAGGGCGCCGAACAGCGGAACCATGATCATTCCGTAGACGGTGGGCAGGTAGCCCAGACCCGCGGAGGCATTCCACACCGCGTGCAGCCCGACCGCTCCGAGATAACCCGCGACGAGATAACCGGCGGGGTGGCGCAACACCTGGCCGGCCGGATTGCGTCGGCGGGCCACCAGACCCACCGCGATCCCGGTGATAGCGGTGAACACCGGGTGCGCGAACGGTGCGAGCACGCCGCGCATCAGCAAGACGAGGGCCACGCTGCCGCCGCTGGCGAGAGCGCCGTCGAGGGCGAAGGCCCGCCCGAAGTAGAGGACGTTCTCGGTGAACGCGAAGCCGGCGGCGACCAGACCCGCGTACACGATCCCGTCCACCACCCCGTCGAACTCACGGCGCCGTAGCCACAGCAACCCGACCAGGAACGCGCCCTTGAAGGCCTCTTCGGCAACCGGGGCAGAGATCACCGCTGAGACCAGCTCGCCACCGCCGGAGCCGAGCAGCCGCTCCCCGAGTACCGCCGCCGTGTCGTTGACGATCGCCGCGCCGAGCACCGCTATCCCCGCACCCCACAGGAACGCCGCGATCAGCAACTGCGAAGGTTCTGGCTCCCAGCGATCCACCCACAGGAACGTGGCGACCACCGGCAGCACCGGCAGCACCGCCGCCATCGTGCCGACCAGCACCGCAGCGCTCCCGACGCTGACACTGATCAGACCGAGCGCGACAAGAACCGGGACGGCCAACGCGACCAGCCGCAGCACCGAGAGCAGCTCACGTCGGCGCTGCGCGGCGGTCCCCGGCGCAGCCGGTCCAAACCCGGTCACGGCGCGCACCTTATACACCTCAGGCATCCGCGCGCAGCCTGCGCTCAGGCAGTTGTTGCCGCGTCGTCCTGGCGGTTGCGCCGGAGATAGGACGCGGTGGTCGCCCCGTGGGCGGCGATCAGGTCCTCCACCGTCCGTTGTGACTGCTCTACCCGCCAGGCGGGCGCACCGTGCCTGCCCTGCCTGCGGGCGGTTCCGGTGTCCACCGTGGGCAAGGCCAGCGGCCCGGTCGAGGGCTGCGGGTCAGGACCGAAGCGGGATGCGGAATCGGTGTGGCCACGCCCGACCGGAAGGGCCGGGACCGCGGGACGGCTGTCCCCGAGCAGCTCCAGATTCGCCCGCATCGCAGCGATCTCCGCGCGTAATTCCACGATCTCGCGGCGCTGCGAGCACTCGGCCTGCTCGCGCAGCTCACGTTCCACGGTCAGGGTGTGTTCGCGTCTGGCGCTGACTTCGCGCTCCAACTCAAGCTGGTAGGTCGAGCGCAGGTGATCGACGTGGTCGGCGCACGAGCGGGCCTCCCGGCGGCACTGCGCCGCGGCGAAGGCGCCAAGCAATGCCGCCCACAGTGCGGCGAGCAGGCCCAGCCTCAGCAGCCGGGGATCCTGGACTCCGAGGGCCAGCACGGCGGCGGCCGCAGCCGCCATGACGGCGCTGCTGCATATCAGGATCCGGCAGCTCCCGCGCCACAACGGGTACACGGGGGTCACGGACATGGCGGACACCGTACCCGCTCCCGGATCAGAAGTGGACCTTGGTGTGGTGACAGGCAGCCATCCTGCGATGACAGGGAAGGATCATGACCCGTCCGTATCATCAGGACCGTCCGCATCATCAGGACCGTCCGGAGTTCGGCAGCAATACTCCAGCCACAGCGCAGCCGCCACCAGCGCCGCTGCGCAGAACGCTCCGATCGACGCGGTGACGGTGTCCGAAGCGGCCGAGACCAGTTCAGACCGCAGCGGAAGCACGTAGCCGAGCACACCCAGCCAGGCGCCGCCGGTGATGGCGCCGGCCAGCGAGGACGCCTTGGCCAGCACAACGGCCTTCACCGCGGTGAGCGCCTGCACCGGCCGGCTTCCCGGACGCTGCTGGATCCGCGCCCGCAACGTGTTGCCCAGCACCACCTCGGCGGCCGCGAAGGCGAGCAGCGTGGTACCGGCCAGCTGCGGAAACGTGGGCAGATCACCGTAGGACAATTGCAGCAACAGGTTCACCAGCACGCCCGCGATGGCGGCGGCGACGGCCAGATCCCGCGCTCGGGTGAAGGTCACCGCGACCCCAGCGTCGGATCCCACAATGTCAGCTCATCCCGCCGCCGCACACTGCGCCTGTCCGCGATCGGCAGCGCGGCGACCAGGCCGGCCACCGGGCCATGACCGGGGAGCACCGCCTCCGGCGCGACCTCCAGCCAGGGCACCAGCACGAAGGCGCGCTGGTGGGCGCGGGGATGGGGCAGGGTCAGCCGCGGGTCGTCCCAGCGGGTCTGCTCCACGTCGATCACATCGACGTCCAGGGTGCGCGGGCCCCACCGGATGGTGCGACTGCGCTGCGCGGCTGCTTCACACCGCTGCCCGCGGCGGAGCCACTCCCACCCGTCGGCTGCTGGATCGTCGACCAGCACGACGGCGTTGAGGAACCCTTCCTGCACCACACCCCCCCACGGCACCGTCGAGTACACCCCCGACACCCCTTGCACGACACCCCCCAACTCCCGGACACACCCCCGCAAGTACCCCAACCGATCCCCCACGTTCGACCCGATCGACAACACCGCCGCACTCACACCTCACCGCACCCGATTACTGCAGTCTGTCCCCAGAACGCGGTCACGGGGTGCCCGATTACTGCAGTCTGTCCCCAGAACGCGGTCATGAACGGGAGCGGTGGGTGGTTACGGAGACATCCGTGAAACGGTGGGGTAGGGGGGCGGTGGGTTTGTGGATGGTGATCTCGACGGCGTGCACGCGCTGGTCGGTGAGCACATCGGTGGCGATCCGCGCGGCCACCGTCTCGATCAGGTTGCAGGGCTCCCCACTGACGATGCGGGCGGCCCGCTCGGCCAGCGCGGCGTAGTCCAGCGTCGCGGACAGCTCGTCAATGGCCGCAGCCGGACCCAGATCCAGCCAGACCGTCGCGTCGACGACGAACTCCTGCCCGGCCACCCGCTCGTGCTCGTGCACCCCGTGCCGGCCCCGCACCCGCAACCCGGTGAGAGTGATCCGGTCCCCGCCGCCGCTCACCGCGCGCCTCCACCCCAGCGCGCGGGTTTGGCGGCACCGAGCCGCCACGCTGCGGCGACGGCGGTGGCGTCGCGCGAGGCGGTCACGTCGTGCACCCTGACCCCCCACGCGCCCGCCGCTGCCGCCAGCGCGGATACCGCGGCGGTGGCGGTGTCCCGGCCATCACAGCGGCGTGGCACCCCGCCAGCGTCGTCGCTGCCGGCGAGCAGCGTACCCAGGAACCGCTTGCGGGACGCCCCGACAAGCACCGGGAGCCCCAACTCGGTCAGCACGTCGAGGTGGCCCAGCAGCGCCCAGTTGTGCGCTGCGGTCTTGGCGAAGCCCAGCCCGGGATCCAGCACCAGAGCACCGGGATCCACTCCGGCGAGCACCGCGGCGTCCACCCTGGCCACCAGCTCGGCGCGCACCTCGGCCACCACGTCCTGGTAGCCGGCCAGCGTCTGCATCATCTCGCTGGGTCCCCGCCAGTGCATGAGAACCCACGGGACCCGGCAACGGGCGATCGTCACGGCCATCGCCGGATCGGCCAGCCCGCCCGACACGTCGTTGACCATCACCGCACCTGCCTCCAGAGCCGCCTCGGCGACCGCCGCGCGGGTGGTGTCCACACTGCACGGCACGCCGCTGGCGGCCAGCTCACGCAGGACCGGCACCACCCGGGCGATCTCGGTGGCCGCATCGACGCGACTGGCCCCCGGGCGGGTGGACTCGCCTCCGACATCGACCAGGTCGGCTCCCTGTGCCCGCAGCGCCAGGCCATGGGCGACCGCGTCATCGCGGTCCAGGTAGCGCCCACCGTCACTGAACGAGTCCGGGGTGACGTTGATGATGCCCATCACCACGCAACGGCCGGGATCGGGAATCGCGGGGTGCACGCTCACCTCCGCATCATCAGGTCCAGTACCTCGCCGCGAGAGGAGGCACTGGTCTTGAAGATCCCCCGCACGGCCGAGGTGGTGGTGGTCGAGCCGGGCTTGCGGACCCCGCGCATCGCCATGCACAGGTGCTCGGCCTCGATCACCACGATCGCGCCCCTCGGTTGCAACCGGCTCATCATCGCGTCGGCGATCTGGGAGGTGAGGCGCTCCTGAACCTGCGGACGTCTGGCGTAGAGATCGACCAGCCGGGCCAGCTTCGATAGGCCGGTCACCCGGCCTGCGGCGTTGGGGATGTAGCCCACGTGCGCCATGCCGTGGAAGGGCACCAGGTGGTGCTCGCACTGGCTGTACATCGGGATGTCCCGGACCAGCACGAGCTCGTCGTGCCCCTCGTCGAAGGTCCGCTCCAGCACCGTATCGGGGTCGAGGAACAATCCGGCGAACATCTCCTGGTAGGCCCGCGCGACCCGGGCCGGGGTCTCCCGCAGTCCTTCCCGGTCCGGGTCCTCCCCGCAGGCGATCAGCAGCTCCCGCACCGCGGCCTCAGCCCGAGCATGATCGAAGAACCGGTGCGGTCCCACGCCAGGATCCGAATCGACGGTGCTGGTCATCGCGGACCTCCGCGCGCTGATACTCCACGACGCCGGGAACGGTAGCCGACAGGCTAGCGGGTCAGCGGTCCCGCTCCTCGCCGAACCACGACGCGCCTCTCTCATCGGACGACGGGGCATCCTGCGGCGGGCGAGCAGCAGAAGGTGGCCCGGGCCGCCAGGACGGGGCGGGTGGTTCGGTTGCTGGGCGCCACCCCGGCGGTGCCCCGTAGTTCGGCGGACCAGGACGCACGTCACCGTTGACGGAGTTGGCCGGGTAGGACGGATGCGGCCCCGCACCGTTGGGACCGGGATGCCCCGGCGGGGGATGTGGCGGGCCGCCGGGCAGGTCGTCGGCACCGGGCACCACACCGACCGGGGTGGGTTCCCGTCGTGGCTGCCCCGGAGGCGGCCATGACTCGCCGCGCTCCTTGGCCAGCTCACCGGCGGTCTTTATGGGCGGTTTATCCGACGGGGTCCGCCCGCCGAAGTCGTTGAACGCGGTGATCCTCGGACGCTTCTCCACCCGGCTGAACACCCGCTCGAGATCTTTGCGATGCAGCGTCTCGCGCTCCATCAGCTCCACGACCAGCTCGTCAAGGACGTCTCGGTAGGTGTTGAGGACATCCCACGCCTCGGTGTGGGCGGCCTCGATGAGCGCCCGCACCTCCTCGTCGATCTCGTGCGCGACCTCAAGGGAGTAATCCGGCTGCCGACCCGCGGAACGTCCCAGGAACGGGTCACCCTGCTCCTGGCCGTACTTCACCGCACCCAGGCGCGCGCTCATGCCGTACTCGGTGACCATCGCGCGGGCGATCTTGGTGGCTTGCTCGATGTCCGAGGACGCGCCGGTGGTCGGCTCGTGGAACACCAACTCCTCCGCCGAGCGCCCACCCAGAGCGAACACCAGCCGGGCGATCATCTCCGAGCGGGTCATCAGCTGCTTGTCGTCCTCAGGCACCACCAGCGCATGCCCGCCGGTGCGTCCGCGGGGCAGGATCGTCAGCTTGTACACCGGGTCGATGTCCGGCATCGCCCAGGCGGCCAGCGCGTGCCCGCCCTCGTGGTAGGCAGTGATCTTCTTCTCGCGTTCGGAGATGATCCGGTTCTTGCGGCGCGGGCCGCCGATCACCCGGTCAACCGCTTCCTCCAGCGCGGCGCCGTTGATGAGCTTGCCGCCTTCCCTGGCGGTGAGCAGCGCGGACTCGTTGATGACATTGGCGAGATCGGCTCCGGAGAAGCCGACGGTGCGCTTGGCCAGCGCTTGGAGGTCGACGTCGGTATCGAACGGCTTGCCCTTGGAGTGCACCTCCAGGATGGCCCGGCGGCCTTGGATGTCCGGCGCGGAGACCGGGATCTGGCGGTCGAAACGGCCCGGGCGCAGCAACGCCGGGTCCAGGATGTCCGGACGGTTGGTCGCGGCGATGAGGATGATGCCGCCACGGGCGTCGAAGCCGTCCATCTCGACCAGCAGCTGGTTGAGGGTCTGCTCGCGCTCATCGTGCCCGCCGCCCAGGCCGGCACCGCGCTGCCGGCCCACCGCGTCGATCTCGTCGACGAAAATGATGCACGGGGAGTTCTGCTTGGCCTGCTCGAACAGGTCCCGGACGCGGCTGGCGCCCACCCCGACGAACATCTCCACGAAGTCCGAACCGGAGATCGAGTAGAACGGCACCCCGGCCTCGCCGGCGACCGCGCGGGCCAGCAGCGTCTTGCCGGTGCCGGGCGGCCCATACAGCAGCACACCCTTAGGGATCTTGGCGCCGAGCGCCTGGTAGCGGCCCGGGTTGGCGAGGAAGTCCTTGATCTCCTCGAGTTCCTCGACGGCCTCATCGGCGCCCGCGACGTCGGAGAAAGTCGTTTTGGGCATGTCCTTGCTCAGCTGTTTGGCCTTGGACTTGCCGAAGTTGAGTACCCGGTTGCCGCCACCCTGGACGTTGTTCATCATCCACAGCAGCAGCAAAAGCAGCAGACCCAGCGGGATCAGGTAGATCAGCACCTGGAACAGCAGGGACTGCTGGCTCACCTTGGTGTCCCAGCCGTCCGGGATCTGCGCATCGCGCAGCGCCTGGGTGATCTGGTCGGTGCTCTGCGCCGGGTACTGGGTGAGCACCTTGGTGCCCTGCACGCCCTGGATCGGACGGTTGAGGGTCAGCCGCAGGCGCTGCTCCTTGTCCTCCAGCGTCGCCTGCTTGACGTTGCGCTCGGACAGCGCCGTCAACGCCTGCGAGGTGGTGACCTGGTTGTACCCCCGGGTATCGTCGAGCAGGAAACCGAAGGCGTAGTAGAGCAGCAACCCGGCGACCACCCACAACAGCGGGTTGCGAAGTATTTTCTTGCGATCCATTCGGCTACGGCCCTCGGTGGCCTCGACCCTCCTGAGCTGGCTTTATTGTCAGTGCTGCCTGGCTGGCGGTGCTCGGTCTCACGGTGCTGTCTGACCGTCGAAGGGCAGCCGGGCACTCCATTATCCCCACCCTACCCGGCGGGCCGGGTCGCTGCCGGTTGGTGGATGAACCGCTAATCGGCGTAGACCTCAGGAGCCAGGGTACCGATGTAGGGCAGGTCGCGATACCGCTCGGCGTAGTCCAGGCCGTAACCGACCACGAACTCCTTGGGGATATCGAAGCCGACATAGCGCACCGGAACATCGATCTGGATCGCGTCGGGCTTGCGTAACAGCGTGCACACCTCCAACGTCGCGGGATGTCGGGTCTGCAGATTCCTTAGCAGCCAGGACAGCGTCAACCCCGAGTCGATGATGTCCTCCACGATGAGGACGTGGTGGTCGGTGATGTCGCGGTCCAGGCCCTTGAGGATGCGCACGACCCCCGAGGATGAGCTCGCCGAGCCGTAGGAGGACACCGCCATGAACTCCAGCTGCACCGGGATCGGCAACGCTCGGGCAAAATCGGTCATGAACATCACCGCGCCCTTGAGCACGCCGACGAGCACCAGCTCACCGTTGCCATGCTCGGCCTGGAAGTCGGCAGCGACCTCCTGGGCGAGTGCCACGGTGCGGCACCGGATCTGTTCCTCGGTGACGAGCACCGAGGCGATGTCACCCGAGTACAGCGCGGTACCGCCCAGCGCGGCACCATCCCGCGGGACATCATTATCGAGACACATACAGCCTCCCCCGCACTCGCACCAGTTCCACCGCGCCGGGCAGGCGCAGTGCGCCCTGGCCGGACCATCGGCCGACGAGGTCGTCGGCCGCGCGCAGGTGGGCGTCGGTCAGCTGCGCCACACCCGCGTCGAGCAGCCAGCGGCGCAGCACCCGGCGGCGCAGCGCGGCGGGCACCTGGGCGAGCGCCGCGACGTCCAACTCGGCGCCGCCCGAGGGCGGGTCGGTGCCGGTGCCCACCTCCGGGCTACCCACGTCCGGGCTACCCACCTCCGGGCTACCCACCTCCGACCTACGCAGGGCGGCGGCCAGCAGCCCGCGGGCCTGAGCGTCGAGCACGTCGAGATCTTCCCGCAGCTGCTCGGCGGTGCGGACCAGTGCCTGGGCCACTCCGCCTGCCAGCACCTCCTCCAGCAGCGGCAGCACCTCGGTGCGCAACCGGACCCGCCGGAAACGGGGGTCTGCATTGTGTGGGTCCACCCACGGGTCCAGCTCCAGCGCGGCGCAGGCCGCAGCGGTGACGGCTCGGCGCACCCCGAGTAACGGCCGGCCCCAGGGCGGGTCGAGGGCCCGCATACCCGCCACCGACCGGGGCCCCGATCCTCGTCCCAGCCCGAGCAGCACCGTCTCGGCCTGGTCGTCCAAGGTGTGGCCGAGCAGCACCAGCGCCCCGGCCGGCGCGGCGTCGCGGAGCGCGGCGTACCGGGCCCGGCGGGCCGCTGCCTCCAACCCGCCCGGGCCTTCGACGGTGGTCTGCAGCACCCGCACCTGCGAGCAGCCCAGGCCCCGCAGTGCTTGCGCGGCGGTGTGCGCGACCCGCCCCGAACCCGGCTGCAGCTGGTGGTCGACGACCAGACCGTGCACCGCCAGGTCCAACTCGGCGGCGCAGTGCACGGTCGCGGCGGCCAGCGCGAGCGAATCGGCGCCACCCGAGCACGCCACGACCACCGTGTCCGCAACCTCGTGGACGACCAGGAACCGGCGCAGGGCGGCACGTACCTCGATGACCGCCGGGTGTCGCGCCGCGCCGTTCAGTCGGGTCGATTCGGGTTGTTCGGTCAGTTCGGGTTGTTCGATCAGGGAGTCATGCGATACAGCCACGCCGCCGGATCGGCGATCTCGGCGCGGGTGGGCAGTGTTTCCGGTGAGGTCCACACCGTATTGAACCCGTCCATGCCGACAACATCCACTACATGGCGGGTGAACGCCGCTCCCTCGGCGTACTGACGCAGCTTGGCGTCGATGCCCAGCACCACCCGCAGCGCCCGCTCAGCCAGACCACCGCCCTGCCGACGCATGGTGAACCGCTGGCGGATCAGTTTCACCGAGGGCACCACCGACGGCCCGACCGCGTCCATGACGTGGTCGGCGTGCCCCTCCAAGAGGGTGGCCAGGGCGATCAGCCGGTCCAGGGTGGCCCGCTGCTCAGGGTTCTGCAGCAGGGTCAGCACGCCCAGCGCGTCCGACGCCTCCCCCCGCCTGGCCCCACGCAACGCCGTGGGCAGCCGGCCGATCATCCTGGCCACGGTGTCCGGGTCCTCGGTGGCGGCCACGAAAGACCGCACCTGGGTGGCGAAATGCTCGCGCAACCACGGCACAGCGTTGAACTGCAGCCGGTGGGTGGCCTCATGCAGGCACACCCACATCTGGAACTCGTGGGCAGGAACATCCAGGGACTGACCCACGTGAACCACATTGGGGGCAACCAGCAGCAACCGTCCGGGGTTCTCCGAGGGTCCGCCGAACGGGTCGTACTGCCCGAGTACCCGGGAGGCCAGAAACGCCAGCGCAACACCAACCTGCACGCCCGCGGTGGTAGCCAACATGCGGCGGGCCCGGCCCTCCGGGATCCGGTAGTCCGCGAGCAACCGGGACAAGCCCTCGGCAGCCGCGTCGACCCACCCGGGCCGGTCCACCACATCGGCGGCCGGCGGTGGCTTGCCGTCGTCCAGTCCGGTCAGTTCCCGGACGTGCGTCTCGGCGGTGATCGACAGAGCGCGCAGCTGGCGTACCGTCTCCGCCGCCTGCTCGGGTGGTAGCGCAGGACCGGCGGGCAGCAGGCGTTGTGCGGTGACCGCCGCCACCGCCCAGTCGATCGGGGCACCGGAGGGGCCGCTCCGGGAACCCGGGTGTGTGTCGAGCGCAGGTTGTCCCATACCTACGACGGTAACGCGCGCTAGTGACAGCCGCATGACCTTAGGCCCACAGCCAGCGCATCGAGTCGCGGCCGGACCGCGACCGGATTGGGGCCGTTAGACAGCAAGGCGAACACCAGGACCCTGCCTTCAGCGTCCAGCACCGTGCCGGCGAGGCTGTTGACACCGGTCAGGGTGCCGGTCTTGGCCCGTACCCAACCTCGGCCACCGAGGGTCGGGCCGTGGTACCGGTCCGAGAGCGTGCCACTGCCTCCGGCCACCGGCAGGCCCACCAACAGCGGCCGCAGGGCCGCTGTTCGCGACTGGCGGAATCCGCCGTCACCAGGCTGACCGGCGTCAGAGCCCTCGGTGGTGGACTTGTCAGGACCGGTTGCCGCACTCAGCAGGGCGGTGAGCAGCTTCGCCGGAACGGCGTCGCTGGTCGACAGGCCACTGCCATCGACCAGGGTGGTGCCATTGATGTCGAAACCGTGCCGGCGCAGCACGGTGAGCACCGCCTGCGACGCCCCGGAGAACGACGGTTGCGCACCGGTCTTACGCGCCACTTCCCGGGCCAGTGCCTCGGCGAGCACATTGTCGGAGCGTCGCAACGTGGTGGCGACCAGGTCCTGCACCGGCGGGGAGGACACCTCGCCGAGCACCGCTGCTCCGGGGGGAGCGCTGCCCGGCGCGACCGTGTCCGGGTCGGCGCCCAGCCGGCGGGCCAGCTCCGCCGCGGCTGCAGCCGCCGGCCTCGCGGCCCGCGGTGAGATCTCCTGGATGGGATCGGCCCGGCCGCCATCGAGCATCACCGGCTCGATCGGCGCGATGTACCCGCCGGCCACATCGGCGGCTACCCAGCTCGGCGCCAGCACGTCGCCGGCGTAGCGGCTCACGTCCACCAGGACTCGGCTGATCGGGCCACGGGCCGCCGCGCGGACCTGGCCGACCAGGTCATCCAGCCGGGCCGCGGCCGGGTAACCGGTCGCGGCGCCCTGACCGGCGCCGGACAGTGTCGGGTCGCCGCCACCGCGCAACACGACCGTGCCGGGCTCCGTCCCGGCCAGCACGGTGGTGTGCAACCGGGCCTGGTGATCCAGCGCCAGCAGCGCCGCCGACGCGGTGAGCAGCTTGACGGTCGATCCCGGCACCAGCGCTGAGCCCGGGTTGCGCTGCCAGAGCACGGTGCCGGTCGCGGGATCGATCACCTGACCGGACAGCGAACCCAACCCGCTCGCCGTCACCAGCGGGTCGAGGACGGCGGCCACGCCGGCAGGGGTCGGTGCCGGACCATCCAGGGCGGCCGGTCGCAGCGCTGGACGCGGCACCACCGGCGCAGGCGGGAGCATTACCGCCCTGGCGGCCGCGGCCCGGTTCGTCAGCACATGGACGCCCAAACCCACGCCGACTCCCGCGATGGCCGCGAGCAGCACAACGGAGAGGACCACCGCCACCCGCTTCACCAGCGTCTCTCCTCACCGCCGTTCTGGAGCGAAAATAGCGGTCCGCCAGGACGTGGCTGCTCTGGGTCAGCTGCGCGTGGAATCCGGCCGGTGGATGCCGCAGCTCTGTTCGTAACCCGCGGTGAAACGATCGATCAGCTCGGCGAACTGCACGCGCTCGGCGTGCTGCCACGATTCGATGATGGCCGAGATCCGCTCGTCGCGGCGTTGCCGGGCACGCTCCAGCAGGGTCGTTCCGGCGTCGGTGATGGCCAGCAGCGACGCCCGCCCGTCGCCGGGATCAGCTCGCCGCTCCACCAGCCCCAGTTCGACGAGGTGGGCGGCCTGCCTGCTGACCGTGGAAGGATCGGAGCACACCGCGGCGGCGAGCGCGGTGACCCGGCAGGCGCCCATGCAGACCAGCGTGTGGAGCAGCATGAACGACGGCCGATCGAGGTCGTCCCCGCGAACGACGGCGGCGCGCTCGATGAGCCGGATCAGCCGGGCCAGGCCGGTACCGATCCGGTTGGCCACCGCCGGCTCACCGACCACCGGCGCGGAACCAGACATCGAGACCACCTTATACTGTATGTCGCACACAAATACCTGTATGGAGTCAATCATTCACTGCGCTATCAGCACCGGCAAGGAGGTTCACCGGTAGGTGGTGTTCGGCTCTGCCTCGCGGTTACCTGACGGGCTGGCCGGGTAAAACCCGCTCCTGCGCATCCGGTCTCGAGAGGCAGCAATGACCACGACAAGTCAACCCGCTCCCGGTGCGGTGCGAAGTCTGATCCCCGCACGGATCGACCGGTTGCCCTGGTCACCGTTTCACACCCGGATGGTGATCGCGCTCGGCGTGGCGTGGATCCTCGACGGCCTCGAGATCACCGTCGCGAGCGCTGTGGCAGGCGTGCTGAACAAACCCGAGACGCTCAACCTGTCCACCACACAGGTCGGGCTCATCGCGACGGTGTACCTGGTCGGCGAGGTCGTCGGCGCGCTGGTATTCGGCCGAATGTCGGACAAACTGGGGCGCCGCAACCTGTTCATGATCACACTCGGGGTCTACCTGGTGGGCAGCGGTCTCACCGCGCTGACACTGAGCAACGGCGCCGGCTGGCTCGCCTTTCTCTACCTCACCCGCTTCATCGCCGGCGCAGGTATCGGCGGTGAGTACGCGGCGATCAACTCCGCGATCGACGAGATGATTCCGGCCCGCTATCGCGGGCGGGTCGACATCGCCGTCATGGGCACCTACTGGGCGGGCGCGCTCCTGGGCACCCTGGGCACCTATGTCCTGCTCAACGTGCTTGATCCAGGCCTCGGCTGGAGGATCGGCTTCCTCATCGGCCCGGTACTCGGTCTGGTGATCCTACTGGTGCGGCGCAATCTGCCGGAAAGCCCGCGATGGCAGATCATGAACGGTCGAGAGCAGGCCGCTGAGAAATCCATCTCCGCCATCGAGCACGAGGTGGCGCAGTCCGGGACGGCGTTGCCTGCGGTTGATCAGAACAAGGCGATCGACCTGCGACCGGCCACCGAGATCGGCTATCTCGCGCTTACCCGGGTGCTGTTCCGTGAGTACCCGAAACGGGCCGTACTGGGTGCCTCGCTGATGATCAGCCAGTCCTTCCTCTACAACTCCATCTTCTTCACCTACACCCTGGTGCTCGGAAAGTTCTACGGTGTGGCGCCGACCTCGGCGCCGCTGTATCTCATCGCTTTCGCCGCCGGCAACCTGATCGGACCGCTGACCATCGGGCACTACTTCGACACGATCGGTCGAAAGAAGATGATCGCCGGCACCTACATCCTCTCCGGCGCGCTGCTCGGCGTCAGCGCGGTTCTGTTCAACGCCGGGTTGCTCACCGCGACGACCCAGACCCTCTCCTGGTGTGTGACCTTCTTCTTCGCCTCGGCGGGGGCCAGCGCCGCGTATCTCACGGTCAGCGAGATCTTCCCGCTCGAGGTACGGGCGAAGGCGATCGCGGTGTTCTTCGCCATTGCGCAGTGCTTCGGCGCGCTCGGTCCGGTGATCTACGGCGCGCTCATCGGCGATGGGACGCAGCCGTTCATGCTGTTCCTCGGATACCTGCTCGGCGCGATGGTGATGATCGCCGGTGGGCTGGTCGCAATGGTCTTCGGAGTGCCAGCCGAAGGCCGGTCACTGGAGGACATCGCCGCGCCTCTGGCGGTGGCCAGTCGTGGCCACCGCCAGTCCACTCCTTAGAGTCTGTGCACTCCTTGGAGTCTGCGCGCCCTTGAGATCCAAGGCACTCTCAGGCCAACCACCACACCAGCGTCAACCCCAAGAAGACGGCTACCACCACGACGAACACCAGCACCACCGCGAGCATCCGGGCCGGGTTGGACTCACCTGGCCGCACACCCAGACCGGGGGCGACGTCGGAGATCACAGTGCCGTAGCTGCCGGTCCGAGGCAGAGAGAAGCCGCTGTCATCGCGGCCAGACGCGGAGCTCAGTTGCGCCGTCATGAGACAGACGCTACGGAGCCCGTGGTTACCGCCCGACCTGCGCTTGGTTAGACGAAGGTAAAAAATATCCTGCGAACTGGCACTTTCGGCTGAAAAAGCGGTCCCTGCCCTCCGCTCGGTGTCCACAGGATGGTCACCGACGAGGCCTGTCACATCAGTCCACGCCCCATCCAGATGATCGATTACTCACATCACCGCGTCCGGCCGGGCGCATCCTCGTTCTCGGTACAGGGGCTCCCGATGCGGGGAGGACGACCCGGGCAGTCCGCCGCGCATACCGCCCGGCGACATCGGCGTGCTGGGATCACGAGGGGTGCACGAATGAACAGAGGTACGTGGAAGCGCAGCTTGGCGCTCATTATCCCGATGATCGTGGCCAACGCCGGATTCATCATCGCCGCACCCACCGCCGCGGCACTGGGTGACGCAACACTGGGCAATGCAGGGTCCGCAAGCCAGGCTCTCACACTGGTCAATCAGCAACGGGCCAACGCAGGATGCGCCTCACTGCGGGTCGTACCGAAACTCCAGATTCCGGCTGAGCGGCAAAGCCGAGACCAGGCCGCTCGCAACAGATTAGGCCATTCCGGGGCTAACGGCAGCACGAGCCGGAGCCGACTCGGCGGTCTTGGTTATTCGAGATGGGGCGAGAACGTCGCACAATTCCAGAGCGCCAAAGAGGCGGTCAAATTCTGGTCGACCAGCCCTGGGCACCGCGCCAACATGCTGAATTGCGCGTTCCGGGATACCGGTCTCTCGGTGGCCCGTAGCGCATCGGGCCGCCTCTACTGGACGCAGACCTTCGGCGGCTGATCGGGCCAACTCTGCGTCGTGACCGCCGGCCGGACCTCACGATGGCCGTGAACCACCTGTTCGGCGGTGGCGGTTTGTCATGGGTTGTGGTTACAACGCCGGTTTTCCGGAATCGGCCTCTCTCCCGTGCCGCGCTCGGGTAGTCCACCGCAACATCGGACTTGACCGCGGGTATAGCGTTTGGCCAGCTTTTGCGGTCCTGCCCGGCTTCTACTGGAGGAGGCCGATGAGGAGGAATGATGATCGAGTCGGGGAACTTATCGCCTGACCTGCCGGAACTGGACAGGACAGGTGATCCACAGGGCGGCGCCGTGGCCTGGGCGATGCTGGCAGTGGGCATGGTGCTGGTTGCGAGCATCGTCCTGACCGCGATGTGGGTGACTCGGGGCCTGTAGTCGGCACCGCGACTGACGAATACCGCGCCGTCCTCACGACCGGCGGATGATCAACTCTTCCGACTCCCCGGCGGCCCACGGCAGGAAGGCGTCGAGAAATCTTGCGGTTGCCGGCATAAAATAGCCGCCGTAATGGCTGATCGGATCCAGTGTCGATACGACGATCGTGCCTGCGGTGGAGACCTGATCGACATACAGCAATGCTTCCCCGGTGGTCAGCTTCACGAGCACCTGCGCGCCCTCCGGTGCTTCGAGTACTCCGTGATAATGCCAGGTGCAGTCGCGCAGCATCAGCCGCTGAAATAGCGGGTGATCCACCGCGCCGAGTCGAACACCGAGGTCGGCTTCGGGCTCCAGCCACCACCAGAAATTCGTTGGGCGATGCTCCCAGCACACCCCCGGCAAGAACTCGGGAATCGGCTCGCCACCGCTGAACGCGATCACCATTCCGCCGGCGTCGAGCAGCTCCGTGATCCGGTCGGCGGCGCGGTCGAGCAGGCCGCGATGCAGGCGCTCCGGGATGAGCAACCCGCGATAGGCGGTCAGGTCGGTGTCGGCCAGGTCGGGAAGGTAGATCATCCCGCCGGTGAGCTGCCGGGCGTACCGGGGCTCGGCGAGCGCGCGGTGATGCTGGGCCGAGCCGCCGTAGACAGCTGCCAGGCCGCGCGGCCCGCGCACGGCCTGGGCTCTGCGCTGGGCCGACTCGGTGATGATCCAGTCGAGCAGCGCATCACCGCAGTAACCGAGCAGGTCACTGGTCGCCTGAACGATGATGGTGCCGGCAGTCGATACCCGGTCCAGGTATGTCGCCGGCTCGCCACCGAAGAGCCGGGTGAGAACCTCGGCGCCCTCCGGAAGCGGATGGTGTCCGCGGGCAAAAAACCCGGCGACACCGCGCCGGAAGGTCAGCTCGGTGCCCATCCCACGGAAGATCGGATGGTCCGCGACCTCCACGACCCGGTAGCCGTCCAGCGACTGGTTCGTCAGCGGCACGAAGGCCGAGGCGCCGGGCAACCAGTCCCGGTGCAGGTGACCGCCGAAAACCACTACGCCGCCACGGTCGAGGTAGTCGCGAATCACGCGTTGTCGCCGGGCGAGGTGCTCCTGGTCGACGTTCGACCTGATGATCAACGCCGCGTACCGCGCCAGGTCGATGGACCCGATCGCGTAACAGTCGACCCGGTCGACCCGGTGCGACCACTCGCTTTCTTCGCTGCTCCGGATGTCCATGTCCAGCACAGCGAACTGGTGCGACACTGAGGTGGCGGTCACTCGAAAGAGGGTAAGGCTAGGCTAGCCTTCATGCAAATGCGGGTCGGGATCCGACCCGAGGTCGCTCACCGGCGGGTCGCAGCACAGCAGCTCCTGATGAACTCGCCAGAACTCCTGGCAGGCTCGATACAGGTCGCGCTGCGCCGCCTCGAGAGCCTCAACGGGAGCAGGTGTGGGCACCCAACGACCGCGGACCGGCTCGACCACAGTCAGTGCCTCCAAGGCGTGGGAGGCGTTGCGCAGGCTCTGGTGGGCACGGTGCAGCTGCTGGCGTTGCTCCTTGGAGAGCTCCTCTGGCTTGCGGCCTACGTCCACGCCTACAAACACTAGCCCTAGCATCCGTAGCCGTCTCGCACGGTCACACCCTCACCGGATGAGCCGGCGACGGCGACACCTGGTTAAGTATGGATCACGTTGAGCCGCAGATGATGACGACGTTGAGAGGCTGCCACCGTGAGCAATACCCTGATTATCATCGTGCTGATCGTCGGCGTGGCCTTGATCGCAATACTCGGAGGTCTGGTCATGTTCGTGATGGCCCGCCTACGCCGAGTCATCAGACTGCAGTTCGAAACCATCGAAAAACTTCTCGGCGCAGCGGCTGCCGGTCAAAGCCAGGACAAACCCGCAGAGCACTCCTAGCGATGAGCGGGGCAAGACCCATCTCGCAACCCGGCATGGCCGTCATCTGTCTCATGGTGTGGCTACTCGTTATCGGATGCAGCGCCGGTAGTGGCGTCAACGACCTTGCGATGCTGCCGGTGGGCGCCGCGCTGCCCTCGGGCCAGGAATGCGCCACCCGGATCGAGCGGGATCATCGGGAACCGCGACCGGAGAACACCTCGGCCAACCGGCTCGTGCCTGATCGGGTGGTGATGCCGGTCTGGAAGGACTTCACCGAGCAGGCCAACCGCCAGTTCGTGTCCCGCATCGACGGTGACTTCACCGGCACGACGGGTGAGATCCTCGCCTGGGGTGCCTGCAAGTGGGGCCTGGACGCCGACCTCGTGCGGGCGGTTGCGGTCCAGGAGAGCGAGTGGCGGCAGAGCACCACCTCCGACGAGTCGGATCGGGCCAGGGACTGCGTCGGCGGCGCCACACCGCCCTGCCCGACGAGTTTCGGGATCATGCAGCTCAAGCACATCTTCCTGCCCGGTTCGTATCCGCTGTCGCAGCGCAGCACCGCGTTCAACGTCGACTACTACGGCGCCCGCATCCGCAGCTGCTACGAGGGCTGGGTCACCTACCTCGAGGGCGATTACGGCCCGGGCGACATCTGGAGCTGCGTGGGCTGGCACTGGTCCGGCGACTGGAAGGATCCCGGCGCCCAGCGCTACATCGAGCGGGTCCGCCGCCACCTCGAGCGCAAACCCTGGTTGACCTGGACCAACCAGCCTGCCTAACGCCGCTGGGTCAGCCGAGCGGCACGTCCAGGTCGGTGTACTCACGGAAATGAACGATCTTACCCGCCCGGACGGTGAACACGTGCACGGCGCCGTAGCTGTTCGAGCTGCCGTCGTACAGCGTCCCGTCGGCGCGGACGATGCCCACGACAAGGTCCTCACCGGCCTCGCTGACGGTCTCGACGTAGAGCGCGAGGCTCTGCCACGCGCCACCCAGTCCCTGGAAGAATTCCCGCACTCCTGACCTGCCCTGGAACTGTCCGCCTTGCGGCAACGTTCCCGGTGCTGACCACTGGACGTCCTCAGCGACGTTGTCCAGCACGGCCGGGATGTCGCCGCGGCCGAACGCCTCGTACGTCTGTTTGATCAACTCAACGCCTACTCCCATCTGAACCCTCCTCCGCTGAGCTGACGGTGCCGCGCCAGCACTGTCACAGAAATTGGGTCGTCATGGCCCTGCCCAGCGTTACCCGGCGGCGTGCAAGACGATGGACAACCCCCACTCATCACTGGCAGGTTCCCGTTGGCGAAGCGCCCGGTTTTGTCAGGGTGTCGTTCTAGAGTTGGGTTATGTCGAGTGCGGCGGTGTGGCGGAGCGGTGATGTTGAATTGCTCGCCGAGTTGGGGTCGTTGGAGACCCGGTTGCATTCGACGTGGGCGCAGATGCTCGGGCGTGCCAGTCGCACCGTGCCCGCCGCGATCCGCCGTGCGGTTATTCTTCGCGATGGTGGATGTGCGTTTCCGGGGTGTTCGGTACCGGCCCGCTGGTGCGATATTCATCATTGTGTGCACTGGGTTGATAACGGCCCCACCAGCCTGGAGAACTGTGTCGCGCTCTGCGGCCCACCCCGCACTAACCCCCTCCACACCCCCACCCTCATCCGAAACCGCCAGTAGTGGCAGACTCCTGCGTCCTTCGGCGACACCCGCAACGCACCTGAGAAACACTGCTGCCGAACGGAGCAACAAGCGTGGGCATATGGAGCAGCTGCCGGCCACCAACGCCGGCCTGCCGGCGTGTCCAGCTGTGAAGTCGGCGAACCCAGTACCGAGCAGGTCAGGCAACTCGTTATACGACGTTGTGGACGATCCGGACGCTGACCAGATCCTGACGATCGAGGAACTGCGCGCCCTGCGCGACCAGACGGGGGTGCCCGCAGCAGCTCCCGCGACGGCTCCTACGGCGGAGATCAGGGTGCCGAATCAGCCCGCAGCCATCCCGCTGGAAACCCGTGCCGATCCCTGGCAAGATCTGCGGCGCCGGGCCAGGGACCAGCGGCGCTGGCTCCGGTGGGCCAGACCGCTCGCGGCAGCGGGTTGCCTCGCCCTCGCCGGTGGTGGGGTTGCGGTACTGGTCATCACCAACCACTCTCGCTCCGACCCGCTGTCCCCCGTCAAGGCCTCCGTGCCAGCGGCGCCCGCGCCGTCCGTGAGCGACCTCGGCTCCCGTGAGCGTTACCTCGGCACCAGAGCCCTCGATCGTCCTCCCGATGCCTATCGTCACTGAGCCGAGCCCGTCTGCTCCGGGCCTGTCTGCGCAGGACACGACCGAGCCGCGAGCCGCCCCGGTGCCACCACCTCGCGCCACCTCCCGACCGAGGCCGAGCGCCTCCATCCCGCCCACCTCCGCTCGACCCGCACCTGCCAGGGCCCCCACGGAACGCCCGCCGCCCGGTGCCGCGGCAGACCCGCCCGGCGCGGCGAATCAGGAGGCAGCGCCCGGGCCCACACTCACCAGAACGCCGACCTCCTGGTCCCCAGCCGCCCCGCCGTGATCGAACGCTTCGGCGCACCGATCATCTGCGAGATCATCACGGCTGGTCGATGGCGTAGACGAGCTCGACCATGACGGTGAGCTCCTGGGTGCCGGGCTCGATGGGGACGGGCGCCGCCGCCACCGCGCTATCGCGGCTGAAGGGGCCCGGTGGGCTGGCTGTCACCTCGGTGATCGAGCGGATCCGGCCCAGCGTCACCCCGGCCGCGTCGGCCATCTGCTTGGCGTGTGCCTGCGCCTGGCGCACCGCGTCGGCGCGGGCCTGGGCCCGTGCGGCGCTGTCGTCCGCGATCGAGAAGCTGAGCTGCTGGAGCCTGATGGCGTCACCCGCTGCCTGCCCAGCAGCATCGATGAGCCCGCCGGCGGCGCCGATGTCGCGCAGCGTGGCGGTGATCTGGTTGGTCACCTCGTAGCCGGTGATCCGCCCGGTCGCCGGTTCGGAGGTCGGGTTCACCGAGAGCCTGCTGGTCTGCAGGTCCGCCGCGGCGACTCCCTTGCTCTTCAACACGGTGATCAGCGCGGTGGCCTTCTCGGTGTTGGCGTCGAGGGCGCTCTTCGCGCTCGGTGCCCTGGTCTGGACCCCGATGACGATGGTCACGGTGTCCGGGGTCCTGGTGACCGTGCCGAGTCCACGGGTGGTGATACCGGGAGAGTGTGTCGGTCCAGCATTGGTCGACGCTGCTGGTTCAGCGCAACCGGCCAGCACGAGCGCGCCGAGCGCGAGGGCCACAACACCGGACAAACCACGCTTCATCGGGATCTCCCCACCATGTTCCTATGCTGGCCGCATCATCGAGGCCTACAGCAAGATCACCGCGCAATGAGCTGCTGGGCATACTCCGTACCGAGGCGATACCCCGTGGTGAGTGCGAAGACCAGCACCATCAACACCGAAAGCCACAACGCCCAACGAATCGTGATCAGTCCTCTCCGCTCTCCGGACCAGCGTCTCCTCAGGCCCTCCCGTATGGCCGCCAGCATATGCGGACCGGGACGAAATGAGCGGCATTCCACCGGCACACGCGCTTCCGGTAACGGGTCACGGTCGACCGAGCTCCGCCCGGAACGTGGCGCACTCCCGTCCGCCAGGACGATCACTCTGCGTGCCGCCGATGCATGCCGAGCATCCGCGCCAGCTGCTCAATAAGGTAAATGACGAAACCCTCGGCATGGGCTCCGAAAGCGTGTGTTCGCATATTGGCGGTGCCAGGTCGTTCCCGGTTGTAGATCTCCCCGCTCCATGGGCTCAGCGCTAACATCGCCATCAGCTCGGCATAGAAAGGCAGGGTTGCAACCTGCTCGTCAACCTCGGCGTCGGTCTCAACGAGATACACCTACAAGCCCAAACGCGCTTTGGTGTCCTCCCACGGCACCATCGGGACCTGACCGCCAGCGGGTGAGATTGGGGGCGGGCCGGGTCGACAATGGGCGCTCGGCGACGATGATCCGCTTGCTCAGCAACATGTCCAGAGTGCGGCGCAGCGTCGTCGGGGAGCCCGGCGCGGCCGGAACTCCTGCCGATCGAGACCGTGCTGCCAGGACTGGGCGAGCAGCGGGAAACCGCCGACGACCAGCGCCGCGTCGATCGCCGCAGCCGGTGGGACGCCAAGCAGGTCACCCATCGCGCACCTCGAGTGATTCGCAGCGAGCTCGAACCGGGCAGCAGACAGTGGTCACCCCCGGCTAGTCCGTGTCAGCGTGGACGATGCCACCCTGGGTGGTTATGTTTGGCGCGTGACCACCACCGTCGTGAAGCCGCCGTTCACCGACGCCTCCCCAGCTGAGATCCGCGCCGCGCTGCTCATAGAGGACCAACCCGAATTCGACCGGCAATGGCGCGCTGCCCTGGCCATCGCAGCCGAGGCCCTGAGCTTGGACGAGGTACACGACACCCTGGAGTCCTGGCGGCGGGTCGCCTGGCTGGTCAACGCGCATGGACACGACGGTTACCGCAGGATGATGGCCCAAGCCCAGGAAACACTACGCACCGGCCAGAGCCCACCCGGCAGCGTCGGGATCGAGACGATCGAGGCGCTGATCCGGGAGCGGTTGAGCCGGTAGGTGTACTGGGTCGAGACCTACCCCGAGGCGCGAGACCAGATCGCCGCATTGCCTGACGTGCCCTGGCCGGCTACGCCGAGGCATTGGGGGTGCTCAAGCTGATCCCGTGGAACGGGGAGCCGATCAACAAGCACAACCCGACGGGTGCCGTGCGGACGCTGCCGTTCGGCGCCGTCGGCATGGTCACCTACCTGATCCTGGAGGATCAGCGGCGGGTGGACGTGATCACCGTCGTGTGGGTGGGCTGACGACGCCTCACGTGAACACCGCGTCTGGGAGCGACGGCCGGGCCGGCCGGCCGCACGAGTCGGCTGACCGGAACCCACCGGCGTGACACCGGCGGGTTCCGAACCCGGATTAGATGATCATAGGGTCTTCAGTCGAATTCGCCGGTCCGCACTACGGCGGCGAACGCGGCCCACTGGGTCGTGGTGAACCTCAGGGCCGGGCCGGTCGGGTCCTTGGAGTCCCGGACGGCACGGCCGCCGACGAAGTCGGCGACCTCGACACACTCACCGATGCCGTTGCTGAAGGTAGACTTTCGCCATACGGCGGGAGACAGGTCATCCCTCATCGATGCCCCTCCTAGCTTTTACTCGCGTCTGTGGTTGGCGAGCTGCGCGATCATGGCCAGGCTCTCGTCCGCATCGAGGGACTGGCCGCGCAGCTCGTCAAACAGCCTAGCCATCCGGGCGACCACCGAGGGGTCGTCGATGATGTGGCCGCCGACCACGTATTCCTGATAGGCCGCGTCAGGCAGCAGTTGGTCAGGGAAGGCGAGCAGGGTGAACGGGCCCGTGCCGACGTGCAGCCCCAGGTCGAACGGGAGCACCCGCAACTCGACGCTCGGCCAGGTGGCACGGTCGAGCAGCTGAGCCAGTTGAGCGCCCGCGACCGCGGCATCCCGCGCGCATCGCTCCAGCGCACCCTCGGACACCACGGCGCTGAGCTGGAGGGCGTCCGGTCCGGACAGCCTGCCCTGCCGGTGCAGCCGCGCCTTGACGTGCCGATCGATGTCCTTGGCGGGCACGAGGCCGCTCAGGGCGTAGAGCCTGCGCATGTACTGCTCGGTCTGCAGCGGTCCGGGAATGATCTCGAGATTTAGACAGCGCAGCGAGGCGGCGTCGGTCTCCAAGCCGACGTAGCCGGCCAGAAACTTGGGCAGCCGGTAGGTGGACCACCATCCACGCTTGCTGGCCTCCTCGCGCAGCTCTTCGAGTGCGGTGAGGGTCGGCTCGTCGGCTCCGTAGAGGCGTACGACCAGCACGACCAGGTCTGACTTGCTGGGCACGTTGCGACCGGTCTCGATGTGGCCGATCCGAGCCTCGGAGCAGCCGATGGCCGCTGCCGCATCCGGTCGGCTGACGCCGGCGGCCTCGCGCAGCCGCTGTAGTTCGCGTCCGAGCTGCATACGCCTGACCGTGGGTGCCATGGCGGGCATCATAGTCACCACTCAACTCCGTATGGTATGTGCCGTAGTGGTAGATTTTGTATTAATACAGATATAAACTCTACAGGACGCCACTACGAGCCGGCGTCGACCGCCCAGCCCCGGCCGTTCCCCGACGAGCCGACTGGGCGGCCGCTGAGACCACCTGAGGAAGCACATGGGCAGGCACAGCAAGAAACGACGTCCGACGCTGCCGCGACGCACGGTCGAGATGGTGGACACCACCGGCACAGCGCACCTGCTGAGCGTCGCCGCGGCGGAGAACGGCCTGCCGCGGGGCCGGTACACCACGCTGTGCGGCGAGGACGTGCTGCCCGCGGCGTTGGTCGCCCGCGAGGCTCGCTACTGCCGGTTGTGCACCCCGATCCCCACGCAGAGATCGAGGGGTTCGCGTCGATGACCACCGCGACCGTGCCCACCCGTCCCGAAGCCGCCGAGCCGTCGCGGGTGATCGGAGGCAGCTGCCCGATGAGCGCCCGCCGACCGAGCACGGACCGTCCACAGTGAGCTCCCCCACCGACGAGGCGTGCCCGGGATGCGGGACCACCACCGGCGTGCAGCCGACCAGCGGCACCTCACCCAAGGTCCACGCATGGTCGTGCACGGCGTGCGGATTGGACTGGGCGATCACGGTGGTCAACCCACACCTGCGGGACCGGTTGCTCGCGCTGGCCGAGCGTGCCCGGTGAGCCGTCCCGCCCGGTCGTGGGTGCTCTCGCCGCTGGATGGCGCCGTGCATCTGCTCAGGCCCGAGGGTGAGCACCCGCCCGGCGTGCTCCAGGCACGCTGCGGGCACCTCCTGCCCACGACCATCCCGCAGTGCGGCCAGCCGCCACCCGGCTCGCCGTGTGAGGGCTGTCGGCAGATCTTCGTTGCGGACCTCACCGCCCCCAGATCCCGGCAGGCCGATCAACCTCGGTGCTGAGGTTTCGCCGCACCCACGGGTCGCCGAGGCCTCCAAGGAGGACCCGGATCCCAGCGTCCTGAGGTCAATCCTGGTGAGCAGTACGGCATCGGTGAAATCGCGCGCGCGTGGTGGCGTCGCCCCGATCGATCATCGTCACGATCTTCTCCGCGAGCACGGTCTCGATCTTCCTGGGCCGACGGTACCGCCGTAAGCGGCGGCGCGCGCCGCTTCGCGAGGAGGTTGTCCGTCCACCGCGGGACGATAACGGGAAAGGAGAGTACCCACTCCTTTCCACTCTCAACGTATAGCGCACCGGGGGTCTTGCGGCAAGACCCGGGTCGTGCCGCAGAATTGCCGGCCGAGGCCAGAACCTGCGGAAATGGGAGTCGCGAAATGCGGGTGTTGTTGTCGACGTATGGGTCGCGCGGGGACGTCGAACCGCTGGTGGGACTCGCGGTGCGGTTGCGGGCGCTCGGCGCGGAGGTGCGGGTGTGCGCGCCGCCGGACTTCGCGCAGCGGTTGGCCGGTGTCGGCGTGCTGATGGTGCCGGTCGGCCAGTCGGCACGCGAGCTGACGACCGCGGCGCCGCCACCGTCATCCCTGCCCCGGCGCGCGGCCGAGTTGATCGCCAGCCAGTTCGACGCGGTCACCGCGACGGCCAAGGGATGTGACGCGTTGGTGGCGACCGGCGTGATGCCGGCCGCGGCCGGCGCGCGGTCGGTGGCCGAGAAACTGGGCATCCGCTCCGTGTCCGTGACCTTCCAACAGCTCACCCTGCCCTCGCCGCACCACCCGCCGCTGGCGTATCCGGGCCGACCGTTCCCACCGGAGGTGACCGACAACCGGGTGCTATGGGACCTGGACGCCCAGAGCATCAACGCGCTTTTCGGTGCGGCGCTCAACACCCACCGGGCCTCGATCAGCCTGCCACCGGTGGACAACGTCCGCGACTACGTCATCGGTGACCAGCCGTGGCTGGCGACGGACCCGATCCTGGACCCGTGGCAGGAGACGCCGGACCTCGACGTCGTCCAGACCGGCGCGTGGATCCTGCCCGACCAACGCCCACTCCCGGCCGAGTTGGTGGCGTTCCTGGACGCCGGCACACCACCGGTGTACGTGGGCTTCGGCAGCATGCCCATGCGCGCCTCGAAGGACATCGCCCAGGTGGCCATCGAGGCGATCCGCGCGCAGGGCCGCCGCGCACTCGTCTCCCACGGCTGGGCCGACCTGGCCCTGATCGACGACCGGGACGACTGCTTCGCCATCAGCGAGGTCAACCAGCAGGCACTGTTCGCCCGGGTCGCCGCCGTCGTGCACCACGGCGGCGCGGGCACCACGACAACGGCCACCCGGGCCGGCGCGCCTCAGGTGGTGATACCCCAGGCGGTGGACCAGCCGTACTGGGCCGGCCGGGTGACCGAGCTGGGCATCGGCACGGCACACGACGGCCCGACTCCGACCACCGAGTCCCTCTCCGCCGCACTCAGGACCACCCTGACCCCCGAGACCCGCGCACGAGCGAGGGCCGTGGCCGGCACGATCCGCACCGACGGGACGACCGTGGCCGCGACACTGCTGCTCGACGCGCTCAGCCGAGAAAGGCCGCCAGTGCCCGCGTGAACCACGCGGGATCGTCGAGCCAGGGAAGCGCTGGGTGGCCGCGGGCTGCACCGCCAACTCGGCATGCTCGAAGAGACCGGCACACTCGGCGGCGTTCCGCGGCGGCAGCCCGACATCGTACTCACCGGCGAGCAACAGCACCGGCTTCCAAGATCATTCTGTTAGGAGTTCTCAAGCACGAGACGCTCGTGACAGGCCGTGCCGGCAACCACCCGCAGGGCGTCGACTAGACCGAAGTTTCGATCCTCGCCCGGCGCATTGACCGGGCGCTGCACCCGCACCGGCAGGCTCTCACCCGCGATCTTGCGGTTGTTGCGATCCTCGCCCGGCGCATTGACCGGGCGCTGCGGCGGCCGGCATCATCGGATCCCCTGCCGACCGCGTTGTTGCGATCCTCGCCCGGCGCTTTGGCCGGGCGCTGCCACCCCCAGCTCACTCAAGGACTCACGCCTCGCCCGTTGCGATCCTCGCCCGGCGCTTTGGCCGGGCGCTGCCGGGCATCTTCTTGCCTTCATCAGTCAAGGCCCAGTTGCGATCCTCGCCCGGCGCTTTGGCCGGGCGCTGCTGCGGCTGCTTCTTGGTGGGGTTGTTCCTGCTGTTGCGATCCTCGCCCGGCGCTTTGGCCGGGCGCTGCGCGCATCCGCTCGCTCTTAACCTCGGATCCATCGTGTCGTTGCGATCCTCGCCCGGCGCTTTGGCCGAGCGCTGCGGCCTCCTGGTGGATCTCCACCACGTTGTTCACATTGTTGCGATCCTCGCCCGGCGCTTTGGCCGGGCGCTGCACCGTGGTGCGGGAGTGGGGGGGTAGATGGGTAGTCGGTTGCGATCCTCGCCCGGCGCTTTGGCCGGGCGCTGCCTGCCGGAACTGTCGTCGCCCTATCGAGCTGGTTAATTGCGATCCTCGCCCGGCGCTTTGGCCGTGCTGTGATCTCGCGTGATCAGTTCCTAGAGTTGCGATCCTCGCCCGGCGCTTTGGCCGGGCGCTGCCCGAGTAGTTCGGTGGAGGTGAGCTCGTGGCGGTCTTGTTGCGATCCTCGCCCGGCGCTTTGGCCGGGCGCTGCGAATGTCAGGCTCACCTGGAGACGCTGCAAGCGAGCGTGTTGCGATCCTCGCCCGGCGCTTTGGCCGGGCGCTGCGATGGTGGCGATCTCCCCGCGGCGCATCAGGTCGTAGTTGCGATCCTCGCCCGGCGCTTTGGCCGGGCGCTGCCATGCCACTTGACGTGGCGTAAAGACGGCATGTTCTTCGTTGCGATCCTCGCCCGGCGCTTTGGCCGGGCGCTGCAGCGGGTGGGCGCGGAGACGATCACATTAATGTGGCAGTTGCGATCCTCGCCCGGCGCTTTGGCCGGTCGCTGCGCGACACCGCGCCGGTCCGCCTGCTCCCGCACCGCATGTTGCGATCCTCGCCCGGCGCTTTGGCCGGGCGCTGCGGTATGAGCACGGGGATCGTGACGTACCGAGAAGGTGTTGCGATCCTCGCCCGGCGCTTTGGCCGGGCGCTGCCCTGGGGACCAGCCCTAAGCCGCCGGAAACTCACCGAAGTTGCGATCCTCGCCCGGCGCTTTGGCCGGGCGCTGCTACCGGGGGTTGGACCGACGCGGACCGTGTCTGACGTTGCGATCCTCGCCCGGCGCTTTGGCCGGGCGCTGCCTAGCCTGTCTTGTACTTCCTGCGGCCGGTGAGAGCGTTGCGATCCTCGCCCGGCGCTTTGGCCGGGCGCTGCTTGGCGGATTACGACCCCGATACGCGCTGCTGGAGTTGCGATCCTCGCCCGGCGCTTTGGCCGGGCGCTGCTCCGCTCGTCAACAGCGGCGCTCTCCGCCTCGGGTTGCGATCCTCGCCCGGCGCTTTGGCCGGGCGCTGCGGTCTACGGGGATGGCACGTGCCAAGCGGCCGCGGATGTTGCGATCCTCGCCCGGCGCTTTGGCCGGGCGCTGCCCCACCACGCACCCACCGCGACACACCCCGGCACCCAGTTGCGATCCTCGCCCGGCGCTTTGGCCGGGCGCTGCCCCCAGCCGGAAACGAGATGTCCGGCCCGGTCACCGCCGTTGCGATCCTCGCCCGGCGCTTTGGCCGGGCGCTGCAGTCTGGCCGAGTACTGGCGTTCGGCGAAGGCGGTCGAGTTGCGATCCTCGCCCGGCGCTTTGGCCGGGCGCTGCGGCGCAGATCCGTGGTCCGTACCAGCGGTTCGTTCAGGGTTGCGATCCTCGCCCGGCGCTTTGGCCGGGCGCTGCGATGTCGGGATTCTTCACGGATCCGCCGCAGGCAGGGTTGCGATCCTCGCCCGGCGCTTTGGCCGGGCGCTGCCTGGATCCTCCGGCTCCATCGGATCGCAGGCCGCGGGTTGCGATCCTCGCCCGGCGCTTTGGCCGGGCGCTGCACCAAGACCACCCTCGCCTCCGCCGAGGCAGCCACCCAGTTGCGATCCTCGCCCGGCACTTTGGCCGGGCGCTGCCAACGCAGTGCGCCCGCTGCGGCGTGCCGCTGCGGCGGTTGCGATCCTCGCCCGGCGCTTTGGCCGGGCGCTGCGCCCACTCTGCCGGCAACCGGTGAGCAAGCCATGCGTGTTGCGATCCTCGCCCGGCGCTTTGGCCGGGCGCTGCCGAAGTGGATACGCACACGGCGCGCCTACCTTGCAGCGTTGCGATCCTCGCCCGGCGCTTTGGCCGGGCGCTGCGAGGCGAACAGTGCGAGTTCGCCGT
The DNA here is from genome assembly GCA_963712995.1 of uncultured Actinomycetota bacterium. GTDB lineage: Bacteria > Actinomycetota > Actinomycetes > Mycobacteriales > Pseudonocardiaceae. The sequence continues at coordinate 117,143 of CAVQKH010000001.1, forward strand.
CGTTGTCGGTGTTGTTGCGATCCTCGCCCGGCGCTTTGGCCGGGCGCTGCCCGTCGCGCACGGCCGTGTAGCTGCGGGTGAGCTTGTTGCGATCCTCGCCCGGCGCTTTGGCCGGGCGCTGCTGACCGCCGCCCAGATCCACGACGCGACGAGGTTGAGGTTGCGATCCTCGCCCGGCGCTTTGGCCGGGCGCTGCCAGGCCGGTCTGATCGACCGCGTTGACCGCCTTCACGTTGCGATCCTCGCCCGGCGCTTTGGCCGGGCGCTGCCGACCGGATTCTGGATGTTGGTGACCGACGCGACGGTGTTGCGATCCTCGCCCGGCGCTTTGGCCGGGCGCTGCCCGCGGACACGGAATCACTATCGCGGCACACGGGGGTGTTGCGATCCTCGCCCGGCGCTTTGGCCGGGCGCTGCCGTGGAGGTGGTGAAGGGAACCCAGTCCAGGTTGAGGTTGCGATCCTCGCCCGGCGCTTTGGCCGGGCGCTGCAGGACCCGCCGCGGGTGTGGTGGGCGCGCGGACCCAGTTGCGATCCTCGCCCGGCGCTTTGGCCGGGCGCTGCTGGTGACTGCGAGCCCGCGTTTCTGTTCGTGTTCCAGGTTGCGATCCTCGCCCGGCGCTTTGGCCGGGCGCTGCCAGGACGCCCGGATCTGCCTTTACTGAGCACTGAGGGAGTTGCGATCCTCGCCCGGCGCTTTGGCCGGGCGCTGCGATTCGCTGACGGTCGACTCGGTAAACGACATCCAGTTGCGATCCTCGCCCGGCGCTTTGGCCGGGCGCTGCCGTTGATCATCCCGTGTAGATTGCCGTATCGAGTCAGTTGCGATCCTCGCCCGGCGCTTTGGCCGGGCGCTGCGGCCACCTGTTCACCGCTGCCGCCGCGCTGCGCGAGGTTGCGATCCTCGCCCGGCGCTTTGGCCGGGCGCTGCACCTTGATGTAAGTGATGCCCCGGGCCGCGCGGACCGGTTGCGATCCTCGCCCGGCGCTTTGGCCGGGCGCTGCAGGCGAGACCATCCACATCGAGGGCGGCCAACCGCTTGTTGCGATCCTCGCCCGGCGCTTTGGCCGGGCGCTGCCTGGCCCTGGGCCTCACAGTGACGGGGACGGACTGGTTGCGATCCTCGCCCGGCGCTTTGGCCGGGCGCTGCCTGCGGACCGGGACCAGTCCCTGCCCAGCGTGCGGTTGCGATCCTCGCCCGGCGCTTTGGCCGGGCGCTGCCGGCGGCTAGTCCGAGCAGTCCGGCCCAAGGAGTAGTGTTGCGATCCTCGCCCGGCGCTTTGGCCGGGCGCTGCCCAGACCGACCCGGACACTGTGGTCGCCTTCGGGGGCGTTGCGATCCTCGCCCGGCGCTTTGGCCGGGCGCTGCCCGACGCCAGTTGAGCCATGCCCACAGTGAGCAGATCAGTTGCGATCCTCGCCCGGCGCTTTGGCCGGGCGCTGCTGGGTCTACCGACAGGGATAACGGTGTGGACAGTAGGGGTTGCGATCCTCGCCCGGCGCTTTGGCCGGGCGCTGCCGCGGCCCGGACCGCGCTGATCGGGTCGCAGTACGCGTTGCGATCCTCGCCCGGCGCTTTGGCCGGGCGCTGCTGCGGATCCTCTGGGTGGTCGCCGGCCCACTCGCTGTTGCGATCCTCGCCCGGCGCTTTGGCCGGGCGCTGCGGCCGCGGCGAATGATGTACGCACCACCAGCGCTCAGTTGCGATCCTCGCCCGGCGCTTTGGCCGGGCGCTGCAGGGTGGACGGTGACACCTGATGGCGGGCAGGACTAGTTGCGATCCTCGCCCGGCGCTTTGGCCGGGCGCTGCCGACCTGAGCTACTACAGCGTCTATTGGCGGTACCAGTTGCGATCCTCGCCCGGCGCTTTGGCCGGGCGCTGCCATGGCACCCATCGTTCCCCGTCGCTGGCCCGCTCGTTGCGATCCTCGCCCGGCGCTTTGGCCGGGCGCTGCATGTGGGCACGTCCCCGCGATCACCTCCGGCTGCGTCGTTGCGATCCTCGCCCGGCGCTTTGGCCGGGCGCTGCTGGATGTCGTTGCGGAGTCGAGCGGGCCGGAACGCAGTTGCGATCCTCGCCCGGCGCTTTGGCCGGGCGCTGCTCTTGAGCAGGCCCAGCGTCTCACAGGTCTGCATCTCGTTGCGATCCTCGCCCGGCGCTTTGGCCGGGCGCTGCAGTCACTCCAGTGGAGGCACCACGTGACAACGATGGGTTGCGATCCTCGCCCGGCGCTTTGGCCGGGCGCTGCTTCCTCGGCAGGAGCAGGTAGCGAGCATGTCCGGGGTTGCGATCCTCGCCCGGCGCTTTGGCCGGGCGCTGCTGAGACAACCAGGATCAGTGGTGTCTTGGCTGATCTGTTGCGATCCTCGCCCGGCGCTTTGGCCGGGCGCTGCCCGCGACCATCGCAGGGGAACTCGCGTCGTGGGCGTTGCGATCCTCGCCCGGCGCTTTGGCCGGGCGCTGCCGACCCCTCAATCCGGCACTGCCCAATTGATCTAGGAGTTGCGATCCTCGCCCGGCGCTTTGGCCGGGCGCTGCGTTATCGCTGCCGGTATGGGTGTGACCGAGTCCTACGTGTTGCGATCCTCGCCCGGCGCTTTGGCCGGGCGCTGCCCTGGATGACCAGGGTGTACCACGGAAAGTGATCGGAGACGAATGAAGTATCTCAGATGGCGGAAGGACACGCCGACGCGAGGTTCGGAACCTACCGGCGTGGCACGCGACGCTGGAGGTTCCGAACCCGGATTAGATGATCATGGGGCCCTCGTGGATCGGGATCACCGCGGCGCCGAGATGGTGGGTGGTCCGGAACGTGCTGCGGGTGAGGTGGTAGATGCGGACGCTGTCCTGGGCGGCATCGATGATGTCGAGGAGTTGCGCTTCGAGAAGGAGCCGTTGCGCTGGGCTGCAGACGATCTCGAAGACCGACTTCTGGACGCGGTAACCGTAGCCTTCGCAGGCTTTGGCGACCCGGCGAAGCCTGCGTTCTCCTTCCCGGGTGGTGGTGTCGACGTCGTAGGTGAGGAGCAGTTCCATCAGTTCAACGTCCAGGGTAGGTAGGAATCGCTGTCGCCCCGGAGATGGCGGGCGAGCAGGCGTGCCTGGACCAACGGGAGCAGCGCGGCGGGGACGTCGCGGTCGAGCCCGGCGTGGTGCCATTCACGCTGCCGGGCTGTCGACCATTGCTCGAGGAAGAAACGTCGGCCATCGTCGGTGAGCTGGACGGTGCCGCCGGGCAGTGTCTCGGTGTGAGTGGGTTTGAGCTGCTCGCGATTGACCATGGTGAGGACGAGGCGGTCGACGAGCAGCGGGCGGAACTCTTCCATCAGGTCCAGCGCGAGAGCTGGTTTACCTGATCGGATGCCGTGCAGGTATCCGAGGTAGGGATCGAGACCGACGTGCTCGAGCGCGCCGTGAACAGCGACGCGGAGCATCCCGTAGCCGAAGGAGAGCAGGCAGTTCACCGGGTCCAGCGGCGGGCGACGGGTTCGACCGGCCATAGCACTCGGCGCGAGGAGTGCGAGGCCCTGGAAGTAGTCACGGGCTGCGCGTCCTTCGATGCCGAGCACTTCGGGCAGTGCCCCGGCTTCGCCGAGGTCGGTCAGTGCGCTCGCGTGCCGTTCGGCGATATCCCGCAGGCGGGTCTGGCGGTCACCGGTGGTGTCCCGGGCGGATCGCAGCAGCAGCTGCCGGTAGTTGTGCAGCTTCCCGGCGACGACCGCCCGAGCGATGCCGATCCGGCGCTCGGGGTGCTCGTAGGCCCGGAACTGGGCGAGGCGCAGGAGCGGGTTACCGGTCTGCGGGCCGCTGACCCGCCCGAGGAAACGCCCGTTGCGGGTGACCCAGGTGACCGATCTGCCGTCGGCGGCGCACCGGTGCAGCAGGTCGTCGGAGAGGTCCACGCCATTCCACGCGACGATGTGGTCGAGGCGAACCAGCGGGATCAGATTCCGGCCCGGTTTCTCGGGGTGGACCACGCGCAGCGCATCACCGTCGAGGTGCAGGCTGGTTCCCGGCGTGGTGACGTAGAGCGTGTTCAGCAATTCGGTCACCGGCCTGCTCCGATCTCCCAGCCGACGTCCAGCCGCGGCCGGAACAGGCTCTCGGTGATCACCGCGGGAGCTGCTGGTTCGCAACCCGGCCGAAGCGAGCACCGGCGGCACCGCCTGTCGTTGACCGGCGGTGGCAGCGATCCCTCGGCCATCAGTGCCCGCAGAGCATCCGCCGTGTCGCTCACCTGCGCGGCGAGCACGTCGTCCACCTCCACCTCGTGTCGGCGGCGGTCCCGTCCGGCGAAGACGACTCCCGCGGGCACCGGCGCGTCGAACATCTCCCTCAGGCACAGCACCTGAGCGGCGACCTGCAGGTCAGCCGGTCCGCCACGCCGGTAAGTACCCGACTTGTGCTCGATCGGCAGCGGCCCGTCAGCGCTGAACTGCACCACATCGCACACGCCGTGGACCCCGAGCGCATCGCTCCAGACCGGCAATGAGCGCCACACCCGCTGCCTGCGCCGGTCTCGTCCGGCACCGGCCTCGTCCACGGCGGCGTGCGCGAGGTCTCCACGCACCGTGTCCACATTGGAGTCGAAATAGGCCTCGACGTGGATGAGCGCCGCCTGCCGCGGGCAGTAGGCGTAGTGCTCCAGGGCCGAGATCGGCACGCTCCTGCGGCCCGGTGCCACCTCGTCGTCCCGCTGCATCTCAGCTGATCAGCTTGGTGAGCGTCACACCCTGCGGGATATCACCATCGTCGACCGAGACGACGTAGTCGCCGAACGTGCGTGGCGCGACGTCCGCGTTGAGCAGGGACGGCCGGACACGCTCGGTGAGCTTGTGCGCCGGGGCGGAGCCGAAGGCGTCGGCGTGGTTGAACACGTAGAGTCCGCGCGGGGTCAGGGTGCCGCGGGTGGCTGAGCGGTCGTGGTCGAACATCATCTCCAGTGAGCGGTACAGCAGGTCGAGATCCTTGACGTCCACACCGGTCTGCCGGCCACGGGTCGCGGAGTAGTACAGCTCGGCGCGGTAGAGGCCGTAGGCGACGGTCCACTTACCGCCCATCTCGGTGCTCTCGCCCTTGTCGATGTCCTCCTGCCTGGTCTGGGTGACCCGGGTGATGGCGTGATCCATCGGGAACACCGGGTCGATACTGCGGGCCATGCTGACCTGCAACGGACCGCGGATCTGCCCCAACGCCACGGTCTTGCCCACCGAAAGTACCGCGCCGAACAGGCGAATATCGGCGTAGCGGTCGCACAGCCAGGCGCGAGCGTCAGCGGCCTGCTCCGGACTGATCTTCTTCGAGCCCAGCTCGAGCCCGTGCGCCTCGTACGACGCCTCCAGGCGTGGGTTGAGCGCGTACCCGGCCTGGACGAACACCCCATAGCGGGGATCGTCCCCGGCGGCCAGCGCGAGGGTGTCACGGATCTTGCGCTTGAGCGCGACATCGGTGACCAGGCCCTGGCCGCTCTCGTCGTCGGTGCGCGGCCGGTTACCGGCGTCCGGGTCGCCGTTGGGGTTGCCGTCGATCACGTCGAACAGGAACACCATGTCGTGCCGGACCGTCGGGTCCAGATGTGGCTGGGTCATCACGAACTCTCCTCGGGGGCGGTGACGGCGGGTCGGGCCGCGAAATGGTGGGCGCGCTGGTGGTGATAACCGAGCAGGAACATCGACTGCTGACGCAAGGTGGTACGGGCCGGTAAGCCGGCGGCTGGGCCGATCAGCCCGAACAGCTCATCGAGCCGCTTATCGTGGTTGACCGCCGCGCCGGGCTTCCTGCGACGCAGCTTGCGCAGCCACGCATTGGCGTCCCGGCGGCCGTTGACGATCGCGGCCCGCGGATTGGTGACGGCACCGGCGAAGAACCGGTCCCCGTAGGTGGTATTGAGCCTGCTCTCGGAGGCGTCGTACTGGAGCTGCTCCAGCGCGGCGAACAGCCGACCGGCGACGTAGCCGGCATCGGTGTTGGTGGGATCGAGGTCGGGCATCGGATTCTCTCGGGTGAGGGGGGAGCGGATCAGGGCAAGGCGGATCAGAGCCGCTCGCGGCTCGTCGAGGTGGCCGTCGGTGCAGATCCGGTGCACCAGGTGGGCCAGCAGGGACGGCGGAAGCGGTGTGCGGCGGATGGCCGAACGGATCAGGTCGCGCTGCACGCCGTCGGGCCGGTCGGCGGCCTTCATGCCGAACTCGGCGTAGCGCTGCCGATCCCGCATCCATCGTCCGGTCACCAGCGCGAACCGACCGATTCCGTGGTAGCGGTGCCCGTCGTCCCACCGGGTGGCGATCTCCTGGTCGACGAACCACCGGGCAATGTTTCTTTTCAGCTAGGTAATGGCATCTGCACCCAGTCGCGCACCATCACCCGCGCGATGTTGCCGCCGACGGTCAAGGAGCAGAACATCTCCGTCTTCAGGCCGGGTAGCGTACGTCCGCGTTGGACCGACTGCAGCAGGGCGGAGATCCGTTCCGGGTCCGGCCCGTCGAGCAGGTCCACCTCGCCGGTATCCGCACCCCCGGTCACCCACCAGGCCAGTCGGCTGTCCTGCCCGCCGTAGGAGGCGGCGTCGCCCGAGCCGAGCACGTCGACCAGAGCGGCGGTCATCGCCTCGCCGCACACCACGCACAGCGGTGTGCTGGCGAGTTGCTTGCTCAACCCGTAGCCGAAGACCCGTTCGTTGATGCTGACCAGTGCGGCGTCGTTACTCGCGCCGGGAACGAACCGCGCCGGTACCTTGCCGGGGACCGTGTCGAGCAGCGGGCGCACCCGCCCGCAGACCAGGCACAGGCCCTCGGCGCCACCACCTTTGCGGCGGGTGACCTCGGCGCTCCAGAACGGCACCACCGATGCGGCCCGGTGAGCCGGCATCCCATCGACATTGATCACCACGCCTTGTTTCGCGGTGTAGCTCTCCGGCTTGCGCAGCTCACCGAGGGCGCCGCTGCGGTAGCAGGCGGCGACGGCTTGCGCTACCGGGTCGCCCTGTCCCTCGTCGCTGTCCGCCCAGCGCTGCACGAGATCGACGAAAGCGGCATGACACTGCGCCACCCGGACCGGCTTGGTGTCCGGGTCACCCCATCCCAGCACGTACTGCACGTCGTCGGCAGCGAGATGTGCAGCGACCCCGAAAGCGCGCACCGCCGATGGCGTGGTATGCGGGACCGCCCGCGGTTTCCCCTTGCCGTCCACCTCCGTGAGCGGCTGCAGCTCCTCCGAGCGCAGCTTGCCGTCGCTATCGAGGTTGAGCTGCCAGGAGAACAGCCGTTCCCGGTGAAAGGGCTTGGTCTCGCCGTGCTCCTCGGAATACTCGACCAACCGCTGCAGCAGCATCAGGCCACCCCGGTGGCGGGAATGCCGTGCTCGGGCACATGCAGCACACCCCGATCAAGCCGGGCGGTGAACCAACTGAACGACGGTGGCGACGTCGCATGGTCCACCGAGTGCAGCATGATCCCAAGATCCTCGGTGACCTTGTACGGCGGCCGGTCGTCCGGATCACCGAAGAACGCACTGAACTCCCGCGTTCCCAGGTAGGGCTGGGTAAAGCAACTACCCCGGCTGACCCGCCGACGGAACTGGTCCCGGTAGGCCGCCTCCGGCTTCGTCGCACCGTCCCGCAGCACCACGTGCGCGTGGATCCGGTAGGCCACCTCGCGCAGGCACACCGCGTTGCGCTGCACCCGATGCGCCACCGTGTCGATCCGGCGCCGCCCGGAGGCCGCATCGGCCAGCGACGCCAGATCGGTGGTCTCGTTGCGGCGCTGGGTGAACTGCTTGATCTCGTTGAGCACCTCGATCGCCACCACCCGCCAGGCGAACTCCGGCTTCCAGAAGATCGACTCCAGCACTCCCACCGCCGCCGACGGTGTCATCACCGGATACGACACCCGCTCCACCTTCAACTCAGGCCGGGTGAACAACGCGGCGTCTCCCCACACCTGCACCACCACCGGCGGCGCCCCCCGTGAGGCGGGCAGCATCTCCGGTATCACCAGACGTTCTCCTCTCCGATCGCAGAGTCATCGACTCCCAGGTATCGGTCGTAGTCACCCGACCACTCCCACAGATCGCCGATCACTGGTTTGCACATCGCCCTGAATGCCGGGGCGGTTACGACCCGTAGCGGGACTGTGACAATGTAGGGACGCAGGGTACGGAAGGTCTCCCGCCGCGGGCCCTCGGATGTACGTAGCTCGCGCACCAGGCCCTCCACCAGTGCGGTGTCCTGGTAGTCGGTCACCACGATCGGCACGGTGTCGTCGTCGATCATCCGGAACGCGAGAGTCGGGTCGCGCTGGTCAGACAAGCCGGTGTCGCGTAGCGGACCCTCTGCGACACCCAGGAAGTCGAGCTTCGTGCGCCGTTCCTGGATCGTCCTGCCACGCTTGCCGTTGTCGGCATCGATGGAGTTGTAGAGATGCTGGTAATAGCGATCGAGGGCGGTGATGTCGTCAGGAGCGGCACGATCCGGCCCGAAATAGCACCGGGTCGAGCCGACCCCGGCACCATAGAAAGCTGGTACCGGAGCGTCGGTGGCGTCGAACACCACGACTCGGCCGGGCTGTTCACGATGGCCCTCCCGATTGGCCCGCCCGGCCGCCTGCTGCAACGACTCCGCCGGGGCCAGCGCCCGGAACACCACGGGGAAATCGACGTCCACACCGGCCTCGATCAGCTGCGTGGACACCAGCAGCACCGGCTCGTCACCGGCCAGCAGAGCCCGGACCTCCTCCAGCACCGCGCGCCGGTGCGCCGGGCACATCCGGGTGGACAGGTGGCGCACCGGCACCTCCGCCCGCTGCTCCAGCAACCGGAACATCCGCCGCGCGTGGTCCACGGTGTTGACCACCACCAGCGCCTGCCACTGCTCCGCGACCTCATCGGCGACCTCGGCCAGCTCCGGGCGGGGATCAATCCGCCACTCATAGCGCGCCCGGCGCAACCGCTCGAACAGCTCCACCGGCCGCTCCACCAGGTTGTGCACCGGCAACGCGGACCACACCGACAGCGCGTCGAACTTCGGCTGGGTCGCCGAGGTCAGCAGCACCGTCGTACCGAAATGCTCGGCCAGCAGCTTCAGCGCGTCCAGGATCGGCACCAGCAGCGACACCGGCAGCGCCTGCACCTCATCCAGCACGAGCACGGCATTGGCCAGGCGGTGCAGCTTGCGGGACCGCGCCGGTTTGCGCCCGAACAACGAGTCGAACAGCTGCACCGTGGTCGTCACGACGAACGGCGCGTCCCAGTTCTCCGCCGCCAGCCGCAGCCGGCCTTCGCCATCGGCGCCGTCGAACTCGGCCTGCGAGTGATGCTCGAGCACCGTGTCCTCGCCGAGCAACCGGCGGTAGACCTCCGCGTTCTGCTCGGTGATGGTCAAAAACGGCACCGCGACGATCACCCGCGCCTTGTGATGGCGCGCCGCGTGATGCAACGCGAACCCCGCCGAGGTAATCGTCTTACCCGAGCCGGTCGGCGCGGGCAATCGATAGATCCCGCCCGGACCCGCCGCGGCGCGCACCGCGTCGTCGTACAACCCCCGCCGCACCTCATCGATCGGTGACGGCGGCCGCTGCGCCAACATCGCCGCCCGGCGCTCCTCGAACCGGCACACCAGCGCCGCCATGTCCGCGACCGGTGCGAGCGCAGGCGAGTCCAATCCCTGGAAGTGCGCCCCCGTGTCCAGGTGGTCCGCGTCCACCAGCGCAGAGAACGTCAGCCGCACCCCCATCTCCAGCAACAGCGCATCCCGCCGCCAGACCTCGGGCACGAGAACGGGACCGCCGATCACGTCCTGCGCTTCCGGTACCTGCTTGAGGAGCCGGGTCAGCGTGACGGCTTCATCTGTCAGCGGCTCATCGCGCACCTCGCGCAGTTGCTCGACGTCGGTCAACCCGCCGTGATGACCCAAGATCACCATCGCGGTTTCTCGGGCGGAGCTGACCAGTAGTCGAGCGCCCAGCTTCTTGTGATCACAACCCACGGCACCCCGAGTTCCCTCGACGACCAGCAACTTCTCCTGCCAGACACACCCCGCCTTGCCAGCGTCGTGCAGAAGACCCGCCGCCGCAGCCAAATCACCCGCCCCGAACGGCTCGGCGAACCGTCTCGCCAAGGCCGAGGTCGACCTCAAGTGGTCAGCCAGACCATGGCGCCGACCAGCAGCGTTCTTGCTGTGAGCCCACACGTTGGTCACCTTCCCCGATCTAGCGCCGGGCCGATTCGCTGGCGGATTGCCAAGCGGCCAGCGGCCCTGCTCGAACGGTGGCAGTGTGACGGGTCGCCCTGACAGTCTCTTTCAACGACCGGGTAGTCCGTGTCTCTGGCCACGCCCCGCGGGCAGGTGAGGGGAACTTCTCGAGTCTTCGAACGGGTCCTTGCCCAGGTCCCGAGCGGTCACCCAGCCGGCGACCACAGAACAACGATGGCGCGCTCTTGGTGAAGGGAAATTTCGTCGTCAGCTTCAGCGAGGGAACCGTGGCACTCGCACGAGCTGACGAAACCTCAGGTCGCGACCGGTGGAGTCACAGGGCAGCGATCGGGCGTGCTCGTTACGCCCAGGTCCCTCCGCGGCGACCACGCCGAGCGAGTGGCTTGGCATTGGTCTCGATGGTGTACGCGTGCCGCCGAACCAGCCGGTGCGCATCAGGCCGCAAATTCTCGAACGTGTACCCGGTACCCTGCGACTCTCGCTTGAAGATCTCTCGATCCCCACTGGCATGCGCATGCGATTCTTGTAGCGCCTCCTTGTACGAGTACCCGTATCGATCCATGAGGTACCGGCACTCAGCCTCTTGCCCCGCGATGATGGCGACCAGCAAGCCCCGCCGTTCATGATCACTCATGTCACGGCGAGGGTTCCATGTGGTATGCCCGCCGCCTCGGGGATTCACATGCATCTCGGTGACGGTCAAGCCACCAACCCGAGCAGCTCTGGCGTGACCGGCTTCATGATATGCCGTCACCGCTCGTTGATCAGGGTTCCTCGTGGCGTGCTGCCCGGTTAAGAATCCCCATACCGAGGTCCGTTGCGCGGATTGCACCGGCACTGGAGCGGCGTCGTCCTCACCGCTGAAGAATTTCCAGATCGCGCCCATAAAAAATCATCTCCCACGCCGCACTCTACATAGACCGAGGAGAACATGTCCAGCAGCTGTTTCGCGTAGGACAGCATTACCAACATAACCTGTCGCCAAGCGCAAGCACGCGACCGCGTTTAGTGGCCATAGCCCGATCTCGGTAAGGATTTCCTATCCTATCGACAACGGGTCCGGTTTCCATCTCGACTAGGCGATCGCGGGAATTCCGAAACACATCCGGTCCGCGGCCTCCAGTGTCCCGTCCTCGAAGTAGGGGCGTGTCCAGCGATCACCGGGGCACAGCGCGGGCGGCGGATCGTCCGCGGCTCTTGAACGCTTGCTCTGGTGCCAGTGGAAGCGGTAGTGGTCGTAGAGGCGCATCAACTCGACGCCATAGCAGTCCGCTACATCGAGGGCGCCGCGGATGATCAGGTAGTTCTCGTCGTTGCCGCCTGACGCGCTGGCGGAAAGGTTGTGCGACCCGCTCGCAACTGTCGGCGCATCGGAGGTGAAATCGATCACGACGAGCTTGGTGTGAATCAGGATATTGCCCTTCTGGCCTGCGGTCGTCTCTTTGAGGAAGCCCTCGAGACCCTCGTCGAGCATCGCGGTAGCGACGAAGTCCGCGGTGCGGTCGCGATGGATGCCCGTGATCGTGTCGTCGCGGGTGTTCTGCAGCCCGAAGCGCAGAATCGCGTCGTGGGGCTGGCCGAGCAACGCCTCGCGGATCCGCTGGTTGAGCTTGAAGACAGTGCAGAACAACACATCGCGCGCTGCACCCCGGATCTCGGCTGCGAACAGATCGAGGTCGACCTCACCGCCGCGCGGGGAGAAGCCGGCCACGATCGGCGCATCCGACGACAGCGGGATTATTGACGTTGATCCACTTCTTCGTCTTATCCGGGGTCGCGCCGCCGAACAAGATCTCGAATATCTCCTGATACTCGTGACCCTCGTTGATCTCGGTCTGCTCGTCGCCACGCTTGGCGTGGTAAACGATCCGCACATCCGCACCGCGGTGGCGGGCGGCGTCGATCGCGTCACGGATCTCCTGCAGCTCGTATTCACCCCTCGACTGGCACGTCGCCATCGGCGTTCACGGCGATGCAGTCGCTACCAGGCAGTTCTCGCGATTGTGGATCTAAAGACAGCGTCAGCAGCAGTAGACACAGGCGAAACCCTACCCAACCGCAGGCGGGCAGCCGAGCACGTAAGGTCGCACACCACGTGCGCTGGCGCTGGTCAACCTGCGCGGCGCCCGCGAGCTGCACGTACCGCGGTGACCCTGGAACTGCCAACCCGGTCAGCCCGGCAGCCAGAATCGCCGCGGTCGCCGAGTCGGCCCCGACGACGAGATGCCGCGACGAGCAGAGCAGCGCGAACACCACCATCGGGACCAGCAGCGTGTAGAGCCCGGTGGCCACCGGCATCCCGGCGATCCGGGCGTAGCCCAGCACCTCGGGCGCCGCCAGCGTCACCCCGGCCAGGACGTCCGGAAGTACCCGGTCCCGGTGCAGCGGCAGCATCCAGCCTGCCATGCCCACCATCCGATCCCCGGGCCCCTGACCGGCCGGCTCGGCACTATCGCGCCCCGTCGAGCCGGGGGTCAAGATGGTGTCACGAACGCAGCCGGTGCAGACGGCGCCGGTCCCGATGAACCCGTGGGGAGGCCGCCGGTTCGTTCATGTGACTCCCGGCCCGCCGCCGGTCACGGCGGTGCGCAGGACGAGGGCGGCGACGAACACGACGGTGAACGCGAGGTCGATCGACACCGAGCCGATGCTGTGCGGAACCGCGCGTCTGTCCATCGCGCGCTCATGAAGGGGAACCTGATGACTGTCCTGGATCCAGACGTCCGCACCCAGCACCCCGTGGTGGCGCGGATGCACGCGCACCGCGCCGCGGACCTCCAGCTCAAGATCGCCGACACGATCACGAAATTCGCCGGCTCGATGTCGTTCGTCTACCTCCACATCGCGGTCTTCGCGGTGTGGATGGTGTTCGTGGAGCGCAGCCCGTGGCCGACCCTGACCCTGGTCGTATCACTGGAAGCGATCTTCCTGTCGACGTTCGTGATGATCGGGCAGAACCGGGCGGCGGCGTTCCAGCAAGCCAAGGCGAACCACGACTTCACCGAGCAGGAGACGGAGCTGAAGACGAACACCCAGATCACCCGGGAGATCCATGTCCTCACCACCGAGCTGCACCGGCGCCTCGTGGACCACAGCTGATCGACCTGGGTTGTGCCCACGACCGTACCCCGGTGCGACCAGCCGCCACCCGGCTCGCCGTGTGAGGGCTGCCGTCAGATCATCGTCGCGGATCCGGGAGCGACTGGGCCGGTAGATGTACCGCGTCGAGGCCTACCTCGAGCTATCGCGATCGGGAGGTTTGTTACACCCACGTCCCTCCGCGATGACCATGCCGAGAGAGTGGCTTAGCATTGGTTTCGATGGTGTACGCGTGCCACCGAACCAGCCGGTGCGCATCAGGCCGCAAACCTTCGAACGTGTACCCGGTACCCTCCGCTCTCTGCTTAAAACTTTTTCGGTCATGCTCGGCGCCCGAATGAGATCTTTTTAGCGCCTCCTTGTACGAGCACCCATGCCGATCCATCAGGTACCGACATTCGGCCTCCTGCCCGGCGATAATGGCGACCAGCAAAGCCCGCCGTTGCCGGTCACTCATGCCGCTGCGGGGCTTCCAGAGGGTCTCACCCGAACCATCAGATTTCACCGACATTCCGTGAACAGTGACTCCAGCAACCTTATACCCCCTGGCGTGACCAGCTTCGTGATATGCCGCCACGGTCCGTTCATTAGGTGTTCCCGTGGCGTGCTGTCCGGTTAAGAATCCCCATATCGAGGTCCGTTCCGCGGATTGCGCCGACGTTGGAGCAGCGTCGTCCTCGCCGCTGAAGAACTTCCAGATGGCACCCATGTCAAATCGCCTCCCATGCCAAGCTAGCTTATAGCCTACATAGGCCACGCGGAACATGTCCAGACCTCAAAAACGGCCCCAAGGCCTCGCGTCATCCGCCCACGCAACATAAGCGCCAGTTCGCGTAGGACAGCGTTACCTAACATTACATACCATCAAGTTACGAGCAGGCGACCGCCGTTAGCGGCCATAGTCCGACCCAAGCGAGCCTTCCCTATCCTATTGACAACGTTCCGGTCTCTATCTGGGGATACCACGATTTCCGGAATGAGCATCACAAAGCGAAGACGACAGCGGACACGAGACATGGACACACCGTGTACCGGCACGCAACACACCGTGTACCAGAGCGCGACATGTGGCCGGGGACGGGAACGGGGCCCGGCCGGGTGGACACTGCGTCGAGCCCTACGATCCTGCGCATGTCGCCGGTGTCTCGTGTTCGCAAGATTCACAAGGGCAAGAAGAGTAAGACCACCGCTGGCCCGCAAGGTGCTGCCCAACGTCGCACCCGTGACCCCTCGACCGGCACGTCGCCATCGGCGTTCACGGCGATGCAGTCGCTGCTGGGTCCAAGACAGCGACCGGCGTGGTTCGATTCCTCGATCAAGACCGTCCTCGATCAGGACGGCGTCGTGATGGCCGCGCGGGGCCCGCGGGAGCTCGAACAAGCGACGGCGGAGCTGATGGGCGCCGAGCTGCACCGAGTCCTACATGAGGAAGACACGGGGCTGTGGTTCAGCTGGTGGTTCAAGGAACTCACGGAGGCCGCGCTGGCTCGGATCCAGCAGGAGGCGGGCAGCCGGGACGGCACGTGGGAGCCACCGTGGCGGCTGCTGCACGGTCTGACCTCGATCGGGACGCCGGCGCTGCGGTCCATGGCGCAGACGGCGCTGGGCCGCGCGAAGAAGGAATTGCGGGGTGCGGTACGGCAGCAGCCGGAGTGGTTGCGGCAGCTCGCGCGGATCACGGCCACCGGTGAGGTGTGGGAGATGCGCGACGTGTACGGCGCGCGCATCGCGCTGATCGCTGGTTTCTCCTATCCCGATGGGGTGGACCGCTCGGTGTTCCTGTTCGACGTCGACGCGTGCGGGTCCATCGAGATCGTCCATGCTGGTGTCTTCGATGACGTGGCGCAGGCGGCGACCGCGTGGCGAGCGCGCGTGGGTGAGATGGTGCAGACCGCGCGACCGGAGCGGGTCGAGACGGCGGAGCGCCTGCTCTGCCTCATCCATTGCGATTTGGGAGAAGACATTCTTTGGGGGAGCGAATCGCGGGTGGTGATGGATAACTGGTTCCGGGCACGCCGCCGGATCCACGATCTCGCCGAGACGCTGCGGAAACGAGGAATGCCACTGCCGAAAGCGCGGTCGCTGTACCACGACCTCGACACCGATCCGATGGCACGAGCTTTCGCCGACTGGTATACGCAGCGGTACGGGACCGAACCCGATCCCGATGCCGTCGGTGCGCTGGCAGAGGAATGGATGGAAGGGACGCTGCCCGACACCTGGCATGCGGCCTCGCCGCATCGGGTGGCATTCCAACTCACGTTGATCAACGATTGGATCCCGGACGATCCGATCACCATCGCGACGAAGGCGCTGTTGCCCGAATGGGTGCGCTGGCACGGGGAGCAGGCCGATCTACCCGAGTACCTCGTCGCCCTTAGCGTCGCTGTCGCCGCGGGCGGCGCCCAGGCGGCATCGGACTGTGCGGGTCTTCGGGTTTAGGACTCACCGGCGTTCGACCTGGTGACCATGGGCACCCCGAAGCGCATCCGGTCTGCGGCCTCCAGCGTTGCGTCCTCGAAGTAGGGCCGCGTCCAGCGATCATCGGGGCACAGCGATCCCGCTGGCCAGCCGTCGGGATCGGGCGCGGGCGGCGGACCGTCCTTGGCCCTCGATCGCGGGCTCTGATGCCAGCGGAAGCGGTAGTGGTCGTAGAGGCGCATCAACTCGACGCCGTAGCAGTCCGCCACATCGAGGGCGCCGCGAATGATCAGATAGTTCTCGTCGTTGCCGCCTGACGCGCTGGCGGAAAGGTTGTGCGACCCGCTCACAACTGTCGGCGCATCGGAGGTGAAATCGATCACGACGAGCTTGGTGTGAATCAGGATATTGCCCTTCTGGCCTGCGGTCGTCTCCTTGAGAAAGCCCTCGAGACCCTCGTCGAGCATCGCGGTAGCGACGAAGTCCGCGGTGCGGTCACGATGGATGCCAGTGATCTTGTCGTCGCGCGTGTTCTGCAGCCCGAAGCGCAGAATCGCGTCGTGGGGCTGGCCGAGCAACGCCTCGCGGATCCGCTGGTTGAGTTCGAAGGCAGTGCAGAACAACACATCGCGCGCTGCACCCCGGATCTCGGCTGCGAACAAATCGAGGTCGACCTCACCGCCGCGCGGGGAGAAGCCGGCCACGATCGGGGCGTCCGACGACAGCGGATTATTGACGTTGATCCACTTCTTCGTCTTATCCGGGGTCGCGCCGCCGAACAAGATCTCGAATATCTCCTGATACTTCTGCGCGAGCTCGGGGCGGTCAGCTGTGTGGACGACATTCGCCTGCCGGTAGACGCCGTTGTGGGTGAAGTTCGTCGAACCGCACAGCACCGCCACCGGCATGCGCCGCCCATGGATACGGCTGAGCACGATGAATTTGTCGTGGAAGATACGGCTGGTGACGCGGGCCTTCTTCTGGCTTTCGGGCCAGTCCCCGACGTGACCTTCGTTGATCTCGGTCTGCTCGTCGCCACGCTTGGCGTGGTAAACGATCCGCACATCCGCACCGCGATGGCGGGCGGCGTCGATCGCGTCACGGATCTCCTGCAGCTCGTATTCATAGATCGCGATATCCAGCCCCCAGGTCGGATCGAGCGCGCGGGCGCAAAAACCCGTGATCTGTTCAAGGGCTCCGCGAGCCAGCCAGGCAAGCGCGCGCGGGGGCATGACTGCGGAACGCTTTTCGCGCTTGGCCGCTGCGAGTTCCTGCTCGACCTCCGGAACTCGCGCGAGAACGCCTGGCTCGCCGCGGCGGCGCGATTGAACACGACGCGGTGATCCCCGCGGGTGACACTCGAGGTCATGGCGGTGACCGACGGCCCTGGCCCAAGACTCAGCTTGGTGGGATCTCCATAAACCGGGTGGACGGTGTACGCGTAGGTCGTATCCGGGAAAACGGCGTAGTCCGACCAGCGGAATTTCTGGATCGGCGCCTTGTCGCTCGCCGGGAACTCACCCGCCTTGCCCGTGACGCCGGGAAATCGCAGCCCCCCGGACAGCCACCTGTGCGGCCGGTTGCCGCCCTGGCGCTCGATCGCGAGCCGAGCAGCCCCGCCCGCCTGCCGGGCCGCACATCGAAAGCGAGGAGCACACCGGTCGTTCCCGCGTACGCCTTGGCCGACACTCCATCGGAGTGCCCAATAGCACGCATATCCCGAGCATACGACCCAATCTTCCATGCCAAAATTCACGACTACTCAGGTGCTCAGCGACCGCGGCCACCACGCGCACCGGGAGGCCGGTGCGTAGCCACAGCATCGACACCTCCCCTTCCAGGGTGGATCAAGGATGGATCGCCCGCGGGCAGCGAAAAGGAATACCGATCATGACCGAGCCGTGATTACGCTGCACGGTCAGCTAACCGGCCGGCCGGAACCCATCCGCAGAGGGGACGATCAATGCAAATCCCGACAGGCACGTCGGCAGCGGTGCGTAAGCAGCGCATCGCCCTGCTGTTCGAAGAGATCATCACCAACGGCAAGTTGGACCTGGCTGACGAGTTGTTCGCGGAGGATTTCTACTGGCCCCAATTCGACCTGCGCGGGCCCGATGGGGTGCGTTCCTGGGTCACCGCCTTCAGGACGGCGTTTCCAGATATCAGCGACCTGGTCCAGGAGCAGGTGGCCGAAGGTGACGTCGTCGTGACCAGGGTCGAGTGCGTCGGAACACAGCTAGGCCCCTTTCGGGGGCTACCACCGAGTGGCAAGCGGGCGACCTTCACCGCGATCGGCATCGACCGATTTCGAGGGGAAAAAATCTTCGAACGGTCGGCGCACTTCGACATCGTTGACCTCATGCGCCAGCTCGGTCACCAGATCCTTGAGGTGCCACCGATCAACCATCCGTGATGACACCGTGTGACCGAGGATGCGGGGACGCATCGGGCCTTGGTGCGGTGGCGCTCGCCCGGATCCACCGCGTCTATCCCCGCGATCCCGTGCCCCGCGTAGTGCCGTTGACCGTCCCGACACTGTTGTCGATGTCGGTCGCGGCGCTGTTGATCGTGGTAGCCGTACCGTCGATCGTACCGGCGGTAGCTTTGACGGTCCCCACGGTTGTGTCGATCGACTTCGCCAGGCCAGCGATGTCCCGGGCGGTGGCGTCGACCGTGTTGAGCAGACCCTGCAGCGGCTTCGCACTCGACAAGATCGAGGATGCAAGCTCATTGGTCCGGTTCAACTCGATGACTGAACTGGTCGAAATGTTGATCTTGTCAGCGTTCGCCGCGATAGTCTGTGCCTTCTTGTCGATGCTCTGCGCCGCCGCCAGCGTGCGGGCCAGCAGGGCGGCCGCGATGCCGATCACCAACACGCCAACAATGAGGATCACGACACTGACAACGTTGAACAGGCCAGCCCCTCCAGATCCCCCGGATCGAGTATCCGTCCTTGCCAACTTCACCACCGCTTCCAAAGTGCAGGGATGTTCACAGCCTAGTGCGGCCGCATGCGGAATGCCTCGGCCAAACAAGCCAGCATCAGTCCCACCACCTGCGACGGCGGACTCACGCCCCACGGAGCCCCCCCACGGAGACGCTGTGGCGCGAGTATGGTGATCGTGGGGGCGCGACGTTGACCAGGAGGGCGGCGATGGGCGAGTTCAGCCCGTGGCATTTGTTGATTGTGGCGGCGGTGTTCGTGCTGCTGTTCGGGGCCAACAAGCTGCCGCAGATGGCACGTTCGGTGGGTCAGTCGATGCGGATCTTCAAGGCTGAAATCGGCGCGGTGTCCGCCAAGAACGAACCCGAGCAGCGACCTGCGTCGGCAAGCTCGTCACCACCGGCCACGGCGCCCTCCCAGGCACAGCTGCAAGAGAAGCCACCTGCCAGCTAGTTCCTTCGAGCCTGGTTCCTTCGAGCCTGGCGGACCGGTCCTCGTGGCGAAGTTTGCGAGGATGGTCAAGTGGTTTCTCGCTGGGTCAGGGTCGCTGCGGCCTCGTCGGTCGTCGGGGTGGTTGGCGTCCTGGTGTGGGTCAACCGGGCGGAGTTGCCGGCGGCCGGCCGGGCGCTTGCCGCCGCGCGGGGGGACTGGCTGCTGGTGGGCACGCTGGTGCTGGTGCTGTGGTGGACCGTTTGGTTACTGCTGTACCTGGCCTGCCGGCGGCTCACCGGAGTGGGAGGGTATGCCGAGGCGACTCGGCTTGCGCCGGTCGCCGTCGGGGCGGTGGCACTCAACCTGGTGGTGAAATCGGGCGGCCTGGCCGGGCTCGCGTTGTTCACCCTCGATGGCCGTCGGCGCGGGATGCCGACCGGCCGGGTGGCCGGAGCGTACGTGCTCGCCGCGGCACTCGCCGATGTGGCGTTCGTCGTCACGCTCGTCGCCGCTGTGGTGATGGTGTGGGTGGATGGCCGGTTGACCCGTGGTGAGTTGGTGGCGGCCGGGGTCTTCCTGGTGTTCCTTGCGGTTCGTGTCGGCGCTGTCGTCGCCGCGCTCCGCGACCGTGAACTGCTTCGCCGGCTGTGGACGCTGCCCGCGCGCGCGTGGGACCGGCTGCGCGGCCGGTCGGCGCGGGCCTACGACACGACTACCGCCGATGAGTTCTTCGACGCCGTCACACTGGTCCGTAACCGGCCGGGCGCGGCGCTGCCGGCGCTGGGATACGCGGCGTGCATCGACGTTCTGGGTGCGGCGATGTTGTGGGCCGCGCTGGCCGCGGTGGGCGGTGGCAACCGACCGGTTCTGGCGCTGGTGGCATACGCGATATCAGCGCTGTTCGGCATCGTCGGCGTGCTGCCCGGCGGGCTGGGGTTTGTGGAGGTGGGTACGGCCGTGGTGCTGGCCTCGTTCGGGGTGCCGGTCGGGCTGGCCGCTGCGGCGGTCGTGCTGTTTCGTGTCTGGGATTATTGGCTGCCCGCGGCGGTCGGAGGCGCTCTCGCATGGTGGGTGCGCGGCCGTGTCGCTGGGGTGGTGTCGTGACCGCCGTCGCGCTGGCACCGCTGCGCTTCACCGGGCGGTGGGTCCGGTGGATCACGGCCGCTCTGGTCGCGGTCCTGGGCGCGGTCGATGTGGTGAGCGCGGCGACCAGCCGGCCACCGCTGCGGGCCGGGCTGCTCGGGGTGGACTACGCGGTCGCCGCTCTCGTGGGCGCCCGGTACGTGCTGCTCGCCGCCGGTGTCGCGGCACTGCTGGTGGTGCGCGGCCTATTGCACGGCAAGCGGGCCGCCTGGTGGATGGCCCTGCTCGCCGCCGCCGCCTCGCTGCCCGGCCACCATGTCAAGCAGCAGGATCTGCTCGGCGGCGCGGCCGCTCTCGTAGCGGTGGCCGCCCTGCTGGCCACCCGTCGTGTGTTCATGGCCCGGTCTGACCCGGCGCTGACCCGCCGGGGTAGCGCGGTGCTGGTTGGCGGGCTGGCGGCCGTGTTCGCCTACGCGGCCATCGGCTTGTACTGGCTCGACGCGCAGTTTCGGCACCCGAGCACCGTGTGGTCGTCGCTGCGCAACGCCGGCCAGCTGCTATTCCTACTGCCCGTCGATCTGGAGCCGGTGACCCGCCACGGCCAGTGGTTCGTCGAATCGGTGCGTGCCGCAGCGCTGTCCGTCGCGATCGTCGGGCTGGTCTGGCTGGTGGCGACTGTGGTCGGGCGGCCCGGTCAGGGCCAGGACCGGATTCGGGTGGCCGATCTGCTTGACCGGTACGCCACTACCGGTCTGGCGCACTTCCATCTGCTCGAGGACAAGGCGTGGTTGTTCGCGCCCGACGGCGAGGCGTTCGTCGGTTACGCGGTGGTAGGTACCACCGCCGTCGCCCTAGGCGAGCCGATCGGCCGGGACGGCTCCACCCGGGCGGCGGCCACCGCGTTCGTGGAGCTCTGCGCGCTCAACGGCTGGACACCGGTGTTTCACCAGGTAACCCCGGCTGGCCGGGGTGTCCTCGCCGGCATCGGTCTCAAGGCACTGAAGATCGGTGAGGAGGCGATCGTCGAGCTGCCGTCGTTCCGGCTCGAGGGCCGGGAACACAAGAGCCTGCGCTCGGCGCTGCGCCGCTGCGAGCGGGCCGGCTACCGGGTGGTCGACCTGCCGCACCCGGTGGACGAGGCGACGCTCGCTGAGCTGCGCACGGTCTCCGACGCCTGGCTCGCCGCCGGCGGACACCGCGAGCGCACGTTCACCCTCGGCCGCTTCGACCCGGAATACCTGCGCGGCACGCCGGTCGTCGTGGTCGTCGACGACACCGACCGTATCCAGGCCTTCGCCAACGTGCTGCCCACCTACCGCTCGCCGGACGCATCGTTCGACCTCATGCGCCGCCGCCCCGACGCGGTCAACGGGGTGATGGATCAGCTGCTCGTGGCGCTCTTCGAGCGGTCCCGGGCCGCCGGCTACCGGGGGATGAATCTCGGGCTGGCGCCGCTGGCCGGCGCGGGCGACCAGCCAGGCCTGCCCGGACAGGTGATCAGGTTGCTCTACGAGCGCGGCGGCGCGGCGTTCAACTTCGCCGGACTGCGGGCGTACAAGGACAAGTGGCGTCCCCGATGGGAGCCTCGCTACCTGGTCTACCGCTTCGACACCGACCTGCCCAAGGCCGCCGCCGCGGTGGCCAGGGTCGGTGAGCTGCCCGATCCGCGCGGCCTCCGCGGTCGCGTCACCGCGCTGCTGCGCCGCTTCCCGGTGACCGGTGCGTTCGCCGCCCTGCAACTGTGGATCATGTCAGCGACCGCCCTCGACCCGCAGCTGCACGCGAACCTGCTGCACCACTTCGGCATCGACTGGCACCAACTGGCCACCGGCCAACTCTGGCGGCTGGCCACCGCGCCGCTCCTGCAGGCCTCAGCCGGGTTCGTGTGGTCCAACCTGCTCCTGCTCGCGGTGGTGGTGCCGCTGGCGGAGTGGCGCCTGGGCAGCCGGATCACACCACTGGTCTTCTTCGGCGGTGACTGGCTGAGCACCATACCCGTCCTCCTCGGTCTGGGACTGGCCACCGCGGCGGGCAGCGCCCAGGCCGCGCATCTGGCCGCAACGCCGGACGTCGGCTCGTCCGCGGGCGGCTGGGCACTCGCCGCCGCCCTCGCCTGGAGCCTGCCGCCGGGGCGGTGGCGACGGTTGACCATCGGCGCGGTGCTGGGTGGGCTGGCGGTCGTCGCGGTTACCTATCACCGGCTCTTCGACGTGCAGCACCTGATCTCAGCCACGCTGGTCGTGGCCGCGCTGGCCGCACGCGCGGCGCTGACCAAGACTGTCTCCCTCATGCGGTGCTGATCCGAGGGCGGATGCGTCGGACGATGAGGTGGTCAAGCCCCAGCCGACCAGAGCCCGACACGGCGAGCAGCATGCTCAGCAGTCCGAGTGCGATGACCAGCTCGGGGCCGGTGTGGTCGAGTGCGTAGAGGCCACCGGTGTGCACGAGGATCCAGGCGCCCACCATGTTCAGCGCCATCAGAACGCCGACGGGAAGGACCGCCAAGCCGAGGATCATCGCTGCACCGCCGACGAACTCG
Source organism: uncultured Actinomycetota bacterium (assembly GCA_963712995.1). Lineage (GTDB taxonomy): Bacteria > Actinomycetota > Actinomycetes > Mycobacteriales > Pseudonocardiaceae. The sequence continues at coordinate 139,869 of CAVQKH010000001.1, forward strand.
AACAGCACGTTCACCGGCCCCGTGACCGCCGCCAGCGGGACGCCGGACTTCTCGAACAGCGCCCCGACCCCCGCGACGCTGCCACCTGCGAAGTCGTACTCGAGCTTGGCGTGCGCCACCATCAGCACCCCCAGCCCGATTCGCGCCAGCAGCAGCACAAGGTCACGAGCAACGGAGACGACCGCGGTGCGGTTGCCGACGTCAGATGTCTCTGTGGGGCTCATGGCGATGGTGTCCTTTCCTCGATGAGCCGATAGCCACGACGACGCCAAGATGCCGCCGCTGTTCACGATGACTCCGGCGGCGCAAGCAACTCATCGCGGCGGCCGGTCCGGCCAGCGTCAGCACCGGACCGAGTCCGGAGCCGGGTCGGACATGTCGACATCACCGGCCAGTCCAGGCATGTGACGGACTGATGGGCCGACGACGCCTGAGCATCAACTGGCGACTGGTCCCACAGTGACCTTGCTCGCCTCGGCCGGCGACCTGACCGAGGTCGAGGGTCGGGTGCTGCTCCGGGTGGCCCTCGGTCCTGCCGGGCACGACGCCTGGACCGGTCTCGCGACGGCGGCCCTGTGGTGGGCGCACTCCCAGCGATGGAGACCACGCGGGCTGGCCGCAGTCGCCGGGCCTTTCCTGGCCGTCGTGGTTCCGCGCACTCCGTGGGATGCTACCCATGTCCGGTTCGGCTACCTGCTTATCGGGGTGTTCAGTGTCGCTGCGCTACTTGGCCTGTTCCACTGCGCCGTGCTGAGGTAGCCGTGCCGGAAGGGGACACGGTGTACCTGGCGGCGAAGCGCCTGGCAGCGGCGCTGAGCGGGAAGCGCCTCACGCAGGGGGAACTGCGCCATCCACGGCTTGCCGAGCACGACCTCTCCGGGCTCACCGTGCAGGGTGTGCACAGCGTCGGCAAACACCTGTTCACCCGCTTCGATGACGGGCGGAGCCTGCACACGCATTTCCGGATGGACGGCTCCTGGCACCTGTACCGACCTGACCAGCGTTGGCGACGACCACACCACCAAGCCCGTGCCATCTTCAGTACACCGGAACGAGTAGCCGTGGGTTTCTGCCTGCACGACATGGCGCTGGTGCTCATCGACGACGAGCATCACCTGGTGGGACACCTGGGTCCCGACCTGCTCAGCCCGCACTGGACCGATGACACTGCCGCCACCGCGGCGCAACGACTCCGTGCGCAGCCCGACCTTGAGCTGGGCCTCGCCCTACTCGATCAGCGGATCATGGCAGGTATCGGGAATCTATACAAGACGGAGATGTGCTTCCTGCTGGGCATCTCTCCGTGGGCTCTGGTCCGAGGCGTCGATCCGGGTGTGGTGGTGGCTCTGGGGCGGCGGCTGCTGCTGGCTAATGCGGAGCGACCGGAGCAGTCCACCACCGGAGATTTGGCTCGGGGGCGACAGCACTGGGTGTTTGAGCGGGGTGGGCAACCGTGCCGCCGCTGCGGGCAACGAGTGATCCGGGCGGTGCAAGGGGAGGGGGTTTACGCCAGGCACGCCTATTACTGCCCGTGCTGCCAGCCAGGCCCCCATCCAGTGCGGTAGTTCAGGTATTCCGCGCAGACTCTGCGGCTGTGGACCGGAGGGCACTGTTGCGTTGACTGGAGTGCAAACAGACCTTTCTCGGAGATCAGCACATCGATGACCTGCCCGTACTGGTCGATCGCCCGATACAGGTAGACCCACCGTCCGGTGATCTTGATGTAGGTTTCGTCGACGCCTCACGGGAAGGTTAGCGCCTCCTGCGCCGCCACTGCCGGGCTGTAATCATGATCCAATCCCGGAGAAACCAACACCAGCACAACACCGCAACACACAGCAGAACTCGCTTTGCGACCCGCACAGCAACCCCCTGCCAGCGATCTACCACCCATACACAGCATTGAGTACCAGGACAGTGAAAGTCTATGGGATTCCTCGACTATGACGTCAAGATCCGCAAGATCATCTGTTCGACCAACGCGATCGAGTCACTCAACGCCCACTACCGACGCGCCGTGCGAGCCAGAGGACACTTCCCGGCCGAACAAGCTGCGCTCAAGTGCCTCTACCTCGTCGCCCGCTCGCTGGACCGACCGGACACGGCGAGGCACGCCGGCTCGCCCGATGCGTCTATGACCACCGCGACCATTTGCGCAAGACTGTCCTCCGCACCAGCCGCAAGGAGGTCCACCGCCACAAAGCCTACGGTCACACCACAAACCGCCAAACCGGCTAGGCACCGTTACCCATCACCCGAAGCCACACGGCCCCATCACGTGGAACCAGACACGCGCATGTGTGGTCGCACGAGCGCATGCGTGATCACAATCGCTCACGACGACAAGCGTGCCGATATCACACGAAGGACCGTCTGTCCCACCGGCGATCGGGACGGGCAGCCTAGGTCACTCAGTTAGCCACTCGGAGATCAGTCAAGCCCCCTCCAGACCACAGTGGACGGGACCTGACCAGCGAGCCGCCTCGGTGAATCGAACCCCGGACCTGCTCATTACGAGGCCACACCATGCCTTTTACGGCCTCTACCCGCGACAACAATTGCCGCTCTCAGACATTTGGGTGCAACAGCGGCACCATTAGACCCGAGCTCGCACCACGTTTGATCCCACGGCGGTCTGGCCGCACCAGGCCAGGCTCGACGACGGGTCGCCGTAGGCTCTGCGGATGCTGCAGGGCGTCCCATCCTCCACACCGCCGATGGCCTTCGCAGACGAGTCATTCCGGGAAGCCCAAGCGAGGGCTTCTACGTGCTCGCTGCGGCGGTCCTCGAGGTCCAAGCCCAGCAACCGACCCGGGAACTCATGCGACGCCTGCTCGGATCGCGGCGGGCGACAAAGCTGCACTGGCACGAAATGGATCGGCTTCAACAGAAGGATGCCGCCCACCGCGTCGCGGGTATCGAGGGCTTCCACGTCGTTGCCGTCGGTACCCCGGTGCCCCGCCGTCGCCAGGAACGAGCACGGGCAGCATGCCTGACGGCGCTTGTCGGTGAGCTACATGGATTCGGGGTGCACCACCTTCTCATCGAAGCCCGAGCCCCCCACCTCAACCATCGAGCCGTCGCGACAGTCCAGGGAGCCCGCTTTGCATTGCCAAAAGGCAGTCGCTTCCGCGTCGACCACATACCCGGATCCGCCGAGCCACTGCTGTGGGTCGCCGATGTGGTCGCCGGCGTCGTCCGGGCCGGCCGCCAAGGCAGTCCGGTCGGGCTTGAGCTGCTGGGCGAGCGCGTACACGTTCTGGAAGTAACCACCAGTTGCTAGGCCCAGACATGCGTAAGGCCAGGCTCCCGGTCTGCCCCAGGTCACCTGGCCTCGCGGCTCGCCCGACACCCACGGTGCCCGGCTGCCATTAATGATACCCACTTAACCGGCCGAGGTCATCCACGCCCGCCGCCCAGTCTTCTGTGACCGTCGCGCCCACGCCGCCGCACGCCCATCGTCCTCAGCATCGCCATGCTGACCACCTCACGATCACCATCTACCGGCGGTATTCGCAAGCCATCCGAGTCGAGTGCTGAGACCTTTCTAAGCGAGAGTAACCGATCTCGCACCACGATTGATTCCATGGAATGACACACAGGCGACAAGGCAAGCGGCGATGCACGACACCTGCCAACCGCACCACACGACATCACTGCCTACCGACGGTCACTCTATCAAGATCACAAGTGGCGTAAATCCCACCACCAGGGAAGGAACGAGGCTGGTGAGCGCACAACAGGCTCTGATCTGAGCTATCGCTCAGATCAGAGCTGTGGAGCCGCCTCGGGGAATCGAACCCCGGACCTGCTCATTACGAGTGAGCCGCTCTGGCCGACTGAGCTAAGGCGGCGGCGCTGCCCGGCAGCGACGACCAGTGTAACGGCGGCGTCGGCACCAGCGCGGCGCGGCCTAGGTGCTGTGCAACGCGCTGGTCAGGGCTTCGATGGCGATCCGGGGTTTGACGTTGAGCTCCAGCGCCTCACGGCAGGCGAGCACCGCCTCGAGCCGGCGAAGCAACGCCTCCGGCGGCAACGCAGCTGCCATCGTGGTGATGTCGGTGGCGCGGTCGGGGTGCGTCAGGGGCACGCCAGCGCCCCAAGCCGTGACGAGGGTGTCGCGGTAGAAACCGGCCAGGTCGACCAGAGCGCGATCGAGCGCGTCGCGCTGGGTACGGGTGGCCCGGGACTTCTGGCGGCGTTCCAGCTCCCGCAGCGCACCCTTCGCGCCGCGCGCCGCCGTAGCGGCACCCTTCCCGGTCCCACCAGCCCCCAGAGCCGTCTCCAGCTCCGAAGTCTCGGCGGCATTGCGCGCCACGGTCAAGCCGCTGGCCTCGGACTCGGCGGCTCCGACCAGCTCATCAGCCAGCTCGAACACCTCAGCCAGCGAGCGCAACGCGGTCGGCACCCGCAGCACCGCTTCCCGGCGGGCCCGAGCCTCGGGATCGGTGGCCAATCTGCGGGCCCGGCCGACGTGGCCGCCGCACACCGAGGCCGCCCAGCGCGCCGCAGCAGCGTCCACCCCGTCCCGAGTCACCAGCACGTCAGCGACCGCCGCCGCAGAGGGGGTCCGCAGCCCCACCGGCCGGCACCGGGAGCGCAAGGTCACCGCGATGTCCTCAGGGTGGTCCGAGGGCGCGCAGAGCAGGAATACGGTGCGTGGTGGGGGCTCCTCCACGGCCTTGAGCAGGGCGTTGGCCGCACCCTCGGTGAGCCGGTCGGCGTCCTCGATCAGCAACACCTGCCAACGACCGGAGGAAGGCCGCCGGGACGCGCCGGCGACCAGCGAACGCATCTCCGCCACCGAGATGGACAGACCCTCTGGAACGACTTGACGCACGTCCGGGTGATTGCCGGCCAGCGTGGCCCGGCAGCCCTGGCAGGCGCCGCACCCCGGCCCGGCATCGACATCGGTGCACTGCAGCGCGGCGGCGAAGGCCCGTGCTGCAACCGAACGCCCACTACCCGGAGGGCCGGTGAACAACCAGGCGTGAGTCATCGAACCGGCCGCCCCGGCACTGGACGCCGAACGGGCGGCCTCGACGAGGATGGCCACCGCCGGGTCCTGCCCGACCAGCTCGGCCCACACGCTCACCCTCGACCCCCCGGCGGCGCAGCAGGTGAACGCCGGCTCAGCGCCACCCGCAGGTCACCGAGCAGTGACCCGTCGAGCCGGTCGTCCATCTGGCGGTGCGCGACCACCCCGACCAGGGCGGCCAGCAGCCCGGCGCACAGCAGCACCGGGCGGGTGCCATCAACGGTCACCTGCTGCTCGTTGAACAGCGTCACCGTGCGCTGCTGGACCAGCCCGACGGCGAAGGGGACCAGGGCCATCGAGGCGAGCAGATCGAGCCGGACCAGTGACTGGACGAACGCGATGGTGCGGCCCCGCATCTCGTCGGCGACCTGCGCGCCGATGATGGTCAGACCGGTCAGGAACGCCACCCCCGCCGCAGCGCCGACCAGGATGACGGCGGCCAGCGCGGCGATCAGATGCGGCGCCAGCGCCACGGTGACCAGCGCCAGCCCGGCTGCCACGATGGCGAGCCCGAACAGTCCGCGGTGCCGGATCCGCCGGGCCGCCGACGGTGCGAGCGTCATGCCCACGCCGAGACCGACAAACAGCGACGCGAACAGCAGCCCGTAGGCGGCGTCGCCACCGCCCAGGCTGGTGGAGTAGAGCTTGGCGCAGGCGATGACGGCCCCACCCGCGGCGAAGGCGCCGAGGATCCCGATGACCAGGCCACGGACCAGCGGCGTACCACGGACGAACACCACCCCCTCGCGCAACATCGTCAGCAGGCCGGGTTGGGCGTCCCGCCGGGTCAGCGCCCGGCCGGAGATCTCCGGGATCCGGGTGCCGACCACCAGCGCGCACAAGGCGTAGGCGACGCCGTTGATGCTCAACGCCAGGTAGGCAGGCCCGGCCACACCGGGGAGCACCGGGCCGAGCTTGGACAGCGCGCTGAACACCCCGGAGGCGACCAGCACCGCCAACCCGTACGTCATGATCAGGGAAAGCTGGTTGGCGGTCTCCACCTGGTCGGGACGGCGCAACAGGTTGGGGATCGAGGCGTCCTTGGCGGGAATCCAGAACAGCGCGCACACCTCGATGAGAAAAGTCGCCGCGAACAGCCACGCCAGCTCGCCGACCAGCGGGATGGACAGGAACAGCCCGGCGCGCAACACGTCGCAGACCACCATCACGTGCCGGCGGTCCAGCTTGTCCGCCAGCGCCCCGGCCAGCGGGCCGAGCAGCATCGCGGGCAGCAACTTGGTGGCGACCACCCCCCCGAGCGCGAAGCTCTGCGCCTGGTAGCCGCTGGTCAGGTGGGTGGCCAAGGCGGAGAGCGCCAGCAGTGACTGCCATTCCGCGACCGCGGTGATCGCCGTGACGCCCCAGAGTCTGCGGAACGCCGGAATAGCCAGCACCCCCCGTACCCGGTGCACGGTGGACCCAGCCAGATCGTGCTCAGCTGGGCGGTCCATGTGGCTCCACGGGTTCACGGTGACACTCTGGGCGTCTATATCCGGATTGAGTCAAGCAGGTCAGCCAGGCGTTGCGCGAGTTGAGGTCGTGCTGCCGGGGCCACGGTGTGCCAGCGGCTGTGGTCCACCCCGCGTTTCTGCTCGATGGTGTAGCCGCCGCGCTCGGTCTGGTAGTAGGTGACGACGAACTCCGCGACGTGCCTGGCGCCCTGCCGGTCGAGCCGGGCCGCGCCGAATTTCCCCCCGCCGAGCTTGGGGCCGCGCAACATCGCGCGGAAGCGCTGCGCGTCATCCGGCCGCACCCCGCCGCGCAGCAGGGCGCGTTCCAGCTCCGCGCCGGTCAGTCCCTGATCCTCGGGAAGGAGCTCGGCTGGCACCGACGCGGCGGTGCCGCTGCCCATCGGTTGGTCGGGGACCACCTCGGCCACCGCAGTGGGCAGCGCAGTGGCCCGGGCGACGCGCAGCCGCAACCCGCTCTCGCTGAGCTCAGCGAGAGCGGCGTACTCACCCCGCGCGCACCCCACGACCGTGCTTTTGCCCGCAGGCAGGTCGAGCCGGGCGTTGAGTTCCAGGCCCGGGCGGGCGATGAGGTGCAGCACGTTCTCCAGGTCCGGGTTGAGCCGGCGGGTGTCGGCCAGACCGCGGGCGCGCAGCGCGTCCCACGCCTGGTGGTGCACCGCCATCCGTTCCTCGACGGTGCACTCGGCTCCGGCCGGCGGTTGGAGATTCCAGTGCACCAGCCCGAGCCGGAGGTGGTGCCACGCCACCAGGTACTCCTCGGTGGTGAGCTCCACCGCGGCGCTGGTGATGGTCACCGGATCAGTCCTGCCCGATGACCGGCGGCGCGACCGGGGGTAGGTCACCGACGATGGCGTTGGTGTCCTGTTCGATCAGGTAGCTCGGCCGTCGGCGCTCGGTCTCAGTGTCCCGTCCTGCGCCACCGGTCGCGCCGACGGGAGCGCCCGCCCATCCGCCACCACCGCCGCGGGCCGGTCTGCCGGCGTGCTCATCGCCAACATGCCCACCGGTGCCACCAGCAAGGGAGTGCGAGTCACCGAGCACCGTGCTCGGGCGAGGCCCGAACCCGCCACCTCGGCTCACCGCGGCGCCACCCACGGAGACCCGCGAGCCGCCGGGCACCCGGTGCCCGTCGGGGGAGCTGGACCCGGGCAGCGTCGGAGCTGCCCCGAAGCTGGCCGACCGAACCTGGCCTGATCCGGTCCTCGACCGGCCCGCCGGGCCGGGATAGCCGCCGGCCAGTTGGGGCGAGGTGGCGACAGCCGGCTCCTGGTGGACCCCGGAGGCAACCTGTTGTGGTGCGGTGCTCGCCGGAGCAATGGTCGCTCCGTGCCCATTCACGGCCGGAGCCGTGTACGCCGCAGGCGGATGCGCGATGGGGTGCCCGGTGGGGTGCGGCGAGCTGGACAGGGCGCTCTCACTGACCGGTGCGCCGCCGCCGAACCCGGAACCGCCCAAGGTCGGACCCGACACGTCGGCGACCACGGCTGGTGCCACCGCGAAGTCCTGGCCGATCGCCAGGTTGCTGTTCGAGGTGCTCTGGTAGCCGCTCATCAGCTCGCGGGCCCACTCCTGAGCCTGCTGGGCCGCCACCTCAGCCCGTTCGTGCTCGGTTTGGATCCCGGGCAGCCACTCCACGGCATGCTCCCCTAGCCACGCGCCAGGGTCCTGGCGAAACGACACCTCAGGGACCACGACCGGCTGGGGCATGTTGTACAGGGTGCGCCCGAAGCTGTCGGCCTGATGCGCGACCCGGTCGGCCATCCCGTTCGCCGCGCTCACGCTGTCCTCCAGCCACGGCATCAGCGCCATCGTGGCATGGGTCGCCGCATCGGCCGCGGCACCTTGCTGCGCGGCTCCGATTCCCCGGATCGCCTGCTCGACGGTGCCATGCAGCTCCCTCAGCTTCGCCGCCACGCTCTGCCAGCCACGGCTGGCGTCCATCAGCTCAGTACCGCCCGGGCCTGCGGTGATGTGCTGGTAGATCGTCTCGTGCGAGACAGCGCTGTAGTCGATGCTCGTGCCCATCGGTGTCGGAGCTCCCTCAACTCTTCAGCGGCGGCAGATTCGCCAGCACGGCCTCAGCCAGCGCCTTCGCCGGTCCACACGGCTCCTCCAACCCCTGCCGCAACGAC
>CAVQKH010000002.1:0-118064 GCA_963712995.1 uncultured Actinomycetota bacterium
GGCGATCAACGAACCGGCGCATGTCGTCGGCAAGGCCCACTGCGTCGGGTGAGGTAAAGGTGGCGTAGACGTAGAGGTCAATGCCGATTCTCATAAGTCTGGCAAAGAGCTCGAACTGGCGCTCGAACAGCTCGGGAGCGGCCTTGGTATTGAAGGTAAACGACCCGGCATTGAAACCCTTGAAGCAGCATACACGCCCATACAGGTGGTAGGAGGCTATCGTCTGCCGCTGATCAGGAGTGAGGTAGCGCCAGAAATAATCGTTGCTGAGGTTGTCGTCTGACCAAAGATACACCGTGTCCGCTAGACCATAATCGGTGAGCGCCTCCATCATCCAGAGCACCCATTCCGGGATAAGATCGGGCTGTCCACCTGAGCAGTCGATGACGAGGGGCCGCGCATCCTCGGCGAGATACAGTCTGACAAGTTTCTCGGGCGTCCACCATGCCGAGTGCGCCTCGTTCGCGGCCAACAGATTAAACGGCACGAAGCAATACCAGCAGCGCCAGTTACACGAGGCGTTCTGGAAGACCTGGGCGTTGCTGACTTGCTCGGGGGAAGCGCCGAGCCGGTACGACGCGGGCAGCATCGGCAAGGGATTGGCAGGCCACGGCGCTGGTGTCCCCATGCGGAAGTGCCGAATTCGGCCGTATCCCTCGCAGTTCGGCGGCTCGCTGAGATCGGCTTCTTGAGCGGAACCGTCGATACGAGAGATCAAGAGTTCCCTGGTCTCCGGTCGGATCGAGCGGGCCCGGAGGGACGCTGAAAGATCGTCGGTCTTGATCACAGCCATGGCATCTGTCTCCTTGCTCAGCCCGCGCGGCCACCTGGACGCGCGCCTGAAAGTATGATTATAGTTAATATGATTAGATAATCTTCATGCGTCAGCTCCCGGCCCACTGTGCGGACACCTCCTGGAGAAACCGATCCAGCTCGCCACCGTCGACCGCGCCCGCACGGAGGGCAGTGAAGTGTTCGATGTACTTGCGAACCTCGTCGGCGCTGCGGATGGTCAGACCCCGGGTCACGGTTTCGGCGAGTACGAGTGCCTTGTCGTCGGCATCCGGATCGCCGAGAACCGCGTAACCGTGGTACTGGTGCGTGTGCTCCTCGCCCGCGAAACGGATAATGGCCAGATCGATATGGGGCCGGGTCGCGAGCTGGCGTAGCTGCTGGATCTGGGTCTTCATCTGCTCCGGGGAGATCAGGCGCCGCCACAGCGCGGTCTCTCCCATCAGGAAAAGGAACTTCTTGCGTTCGTCCTCGAGCACGGCCTGGCGCGCGAGCCGGGCGGCGAGGACTTTCTCGAAATCCTCGGTCAGGCCGACGTCGCGACCGAGACGGAACATTGCTGCGGCGTAGGCCGGTGTCTGGGCCAGCCCGACGACCACGTCGGGTGAGAACACCCGCACTACCGACGCCGCCGCCTCGAACCGTCGAATGTCCTGCTGCATCCGTCGTCGGCCCGGTGCCAGCTCGCGCCGCCACGCGGTCAACCGAGTCGCCGCCCGCTCCGCGAGAACCCGCAATTCCTCGCGAGTGGCGGACGAGGCACCGGTAGCCCGAGCCCAGGCCTCCGCGTCCTCCGGCGATGGTGTGGTTCGCCCCAGCTCTGTCTTGCTCACCTTGGACTGCGACCAGCCGAGCTGCTCGGCCAGGTGGGTGGTCGAGAGACCGGCATCGGCTCGTAACCCTCGCAGCACCGCAGCCGCGCGGCGGCGGTCCTCGTCTTCCTCCCTCATCCGGATCGTGCGGTGCGCTCAAGGCCTCGGCTGGCCACGTACTCTTCGAGTGGTTCGGCGTGACGAACCGCGGTGTCTCGCATCGCGAGGCAGAGTTGCACGTCCTCGACCAACTCGGGCCGTTCAAAGCGGCCCTGCACGTCGTAGAGCATCCGGACTGCCGTTGCGTCGTCGACCAGCCAGAAGTCCTCACGCAGCGATTCCAGATCCGGATGCACAGCTCGATCCGCGAGGTAGATCTGCTCGCCGGCGGCCTGGTTGGCCGCGTAGCCCCAGATCTCATACCGGCAGTAGTCGCTCAGTGGGTGATCGAGGACATGGACTCGAGACCACCGGACCCCACTGGTCACCCTGGCAGCCACCTGGGCCAGCCACGGGCTGGTCTCGGGAGTGCGGAGCACAACGGGACACCCGGACCGCCACGCAGCGAACTCCTCAGCCTCCTGAGGGACCAGGTATTGCGGCAGCGTCTCCAGGCGAAACACCGACAACCGTGCCCCATCGACGATCCGCGCGAGGTCAGCGATCTCCATCGCGCTGTCCTACAGATTCGCGCTCTTCACGATCTGGCGCCGGATGTGGATGGCTCGCTCGCCGGTGCCCAGTGGTACTGGCGACGGGTCAAGATCCTTGCCGACGATCACAACGTGGTCGATGTCCGGATCGTCATCCACCCACACCCCATAACAGGTGTATCCGTCCTTACACAGCTCGTCAGTAGCTACTCTGCGTAACATTATCGCTGCTCTCCTTGGGTCTAGTCGCGAATTTAGCCTTACATGGCGATTAGGTCGCTAGCAAGACCTACGCCCTGCTATCACACGACCGTGACCAGCTATGATCCAGGTCATCGATCGGTTCGACGCCGCCGAGTTCAATGCCCGACCACCACAGCACCCTCGGTGCAAACTAAGGTGCCCCGGAGCCAATCAGGCGGTGTCCCAGCGTGGTGTCACGTGGGATCGCCCGCCATGGCGGCCGGCCCGGTTATCGAGCTGTGGTCGTCCGAAGGGTGGCCGCAGAGCAGCGCGGTAGACCCAAGCCCCGCAGGCTCGGCGCGTGTCCTGAGCCTCGTGCGGAGGTGGTGACCCGGCTGTATGTATCTGGCGTAGTGAGCTGATCGCGACCGACGGTACGTTTTGAGTTCTCGTTTTCGGTCGGGACGTCCGCCGTCGGGGCCAGAAAATGACGACTCGTGTGTCTCTTGTTGATAACCCGCCCGGCAGGGATTCGGCATACGAGGCCGAAGCGGAATACACCTCGCTGTGACCAGCCGGAGGTGAACTCCGCCACGTCCGCGGGTCCTTCGTCGTACGGCGGTTCGGCATAGATCTCGGCATACAGTTGCGCGACAGTGCTGAGCATGTCCATGCTCGTCTCTGCGCCGTAGATGGTGAGCGTGAGGCGATCCACGTCGAGTGGAAAAGACGCACCCGGAGTCATAGTCACGCCGGGAGAAGTCGGTAGGCGACGTTAGCGAACGCTTTCGCTGGTGGATAGTTCTGCTGTCCCAGTAGGTCGACAGTGTGGTTCAGGCGGGTGAGGATGCGGCCGGAGCCGCGCACCGTGTCTATCCGTTGCACAGCATCGCTGGTGACGGCGATGGCCTCGTCGAGCTGGCCGCGCCGGACCAGAACTAAACCCAGGTGGGAGGTGTAAGAGACGTGGTTGCGCGGGAAAGCTTCTGCGTCGACGCTCGCGAGCGCGCTGCGGGCGGCTGTCTCGGCGAGATGGCCCTGCCCGGTGGCCAGCCCGACCGTAATCTCGTGCGCCGCGAGGTCGGCTGGTCCCCAGAAATCCAGCCAGAAGGGCTCATCTCCCCGTCGGCCGCGATCGAGCCACCGGCGAGACTCCCCGATCGCCGAGGTAGCGGCCGAGCGGTCACCGCTCCTGGCGTGCCCGACGGCCTCTCGCGCGGCCAGCAGCGACAGCATCATCGGGGTCACCTGATCACCAGCGGCGGCCCGCGCCGCCTCAGTAAGGCTCACAGCCTCCCGACCGCCCCCCGGTGTGTTACCGGCTTGCTGAGCCAACGAAACCAGTGCGGTCACCCGCGAGTCGGGAACGCCTTCCAGATCGGCGAAATGGCAGGTTTCCAACCACCACTGCCGCGCCTTCTGTTGCCACCCGGCGTCATAGGCCAACCAGCCCGCCTGATCCATGGTCGCTGCTGTGACACTCTGCAACTCTCGTCCGACCGAGGCCACGTAGCTACCCCGGCGCACCGCGTCCTGGAGACGTCGCGCCATGCCCTCCGCGCACCTGGTAGACGGTGGCGCCCCCTTGCGGTAGCCAGCTCGAGAGAGGCGGCGCAGCGCCGTCCAGCACTGGCTGTGACCTGGTCGGCATCGATGCGCCCCAGGGGTCGCAACGTTCCGTGCGCAGCAGCACGGGCACGTTCGTACGAGGTGCGACAGATCGAGGTGCCCGAGCACACGCAGCGCAGCTGATGCGTGGTAGTAGGCGGCGGACGAACAGCTCGTGAGCGTCGTGACGAGCGTCGGCAGGGCAGGTGTTCACGGTGCCATGCAGATGCCGCAGCAGGTCAGGAAGACTGCGGACCACCTCGGCGTACCTGTCCTTGCAACGAGCTGCCGTGGGATCGCCCAGCGCCGCGCGAGGTCGCCCAGGCTCCGGAGTGAGGTGTCCAGCTCGGGATGGTCGCCTTCGGCCATGGCCTGTCGCAGTGCCGGAACTCTGGCCTGTCCGAGGTGGGGTGATGCTCGCGGATGCCGTAGGGCGTTCGGTGAGGTCGATGATGCTCACTGCGAGTGCGCGGGCGATGGCCGCGATGAACGACGGTGAGGCCTGCTCGTTACCACCCTCGACCTTGCGCAGCAGCGATACGACACGTTGGCGCGGGCGGCCAACGCCTGCTGGGTGAGTCCGTGGATCTTGCGGAGTTCGGCGACCCGCAGACCGACGCCGGATACCTGCTGTTCAGACACCTGCTCGTCAGACATCGGCTCGCTCACGCTCCCTCCTCGCTCGTCGTCAGTCACCGTGCCAGTGACCGGCTCACCAACCAAAACGGACATGTGATCACCATGGACACGCGATGTGGCGATGGTGTGGCACCCCGGGGACCGAAACCATCGGCATAGTCGCTCACGCGAATGCCATTACCCGGAGCGCAGCGCGCCGACCAGATCGGACCCTGCCCTGAATCCCCGAGATCGCCGGCTGGCCGCCGGTGGAGCCGGCGTCCCCCGGCGTTGTGTTCCCGGCGGCCGGCCGGTTCCCCTCAACCCCGTGAGAGGAAGGCGCCCTAATGGTTCCTGTGGCATCGCGACCTGATTGTGACCGGTGGTGTGATATCGAAGGGACTCCCCTCGCTCTGTTTTCCCGGGTGGAACAGGTCGAAGAGGTTCGCGAGCCTGGGCTGCTGTCCTCCCGGCTGGGCCAGCAGGGTGAGGTTGTCGGCCGGGGCCTGGAGTTGCTTTTCGTGTGTTTCCCCGATCATGCGGTGGTCAGCTTGTCGCCGCAGGTGCTGCGCCTGGTCCCCGACACGGCGCCGGAGCAGTCCTGATGCCCACGCCAGCACTCACCGGAGACCCGATGAGCAACCCCGACGTGCCACGGATCTGCTGACGTGGATCACAGAGCCCTGCCTACCGGCCACCCGACGCCCAATCTGGGTGGCCAGGCGGCCATCCACCAACCGATGAAGGTCAAGGTCATGCTCACTGAACCATCCCGAGTGACAGCTGCGGTGGAGCCGGTGAGGTCGTGAGCACTCCATCTACTGAACGACCGACACCCAGTGACTCCGTCACGCGCAAGAGTCAGCGCCGGGTGCTGATGACGACCTGCCAGGCGCACGGCGCGGCGGGCTTCACCAACCTGCTGGTGACCAAGGAAGGCGGGTTCATCGTGCTCAACCCGCACATCGGGAACTGCTGCGTCCTGCGGCTCGACGAGCAGATCGCGACCGCGCTCTACCACCTTCTCGGGCAGTGGCTGGGGTATGAGCCACTCGATGACTGATCGAAACCATCGAGTACCGCGACGAGACCTGGGGATGCTGGCTTGGGTCAGTCCGCTCGGTGCAGCACGGTGGGGGCTCCGGCGGGCACCTGGCCCAGGGCGTCGAGGTTGGCGAGGGCACGATCGGTGCGCGCTCGCAGCTCGCGGCGGCTGATCCAACCGCGGGCGCGGAACCGGTGGTCCTGGGCGAGAAGTACCAACACCGCGAGCGCCTCGGCTAGCTCGTCGCGCTGATGCATCGGCAACTGGCGGATGAAATCCAGTTGGGTGTCCACCACGCCGTCCAGGAACTCGGCGTCATGAGCCACCGTGCGGCGGCTCTGCCACCACATCCTGCCCTGCCTTGCCGCCATATGCACCGCCTGCGATCGTCCGGTTGCTCCAACCATCGCGCGATGAGGGTCCGGTGTTAGCTTCGTGCGGGCAGATTCACCGTTCGTGTCAGCGAGACCGCAACCGGGCTCCGGCCAGGAGATCGGGGTCCACCTGCCGGTGGCCGTGCCTGTAATGGGTGCGGGCGGAGGGCACCATCAGCAACGGCTGCTCGTCGCCGATGAGGTCGCAATACACCGGGACGAAGCCGCGGTGGTCCAGGCTCACCAGGAACTCGGCACACAGCACGCCACGGCCGTCCAGGCATCCCGTGCCGTGCCAGGGCAGCAATGTGGAGCCACCGAGATAGGAGAAACCACTGCAGCCGGGCCGGGAGGTGACGGTGGCGAGCCGGACATGCGGCGGAAAGTGCTCGGCGACCCTGGCCGCGGCGTCAGCCAGGCAGGCCGCCAGGTAGTTGACCGAGTCCTGCCACGCCACGGTGATCACCTCCCGTCTGGCGGAGGCCAGTTCCGGTGACAGGCCCGCTGTGGTGCCCCCGTCGAGCCAGGCGAGCACCGAGCAGGCCCACTGCCGCGGGTCGGTGCCGGCGGGCGCCGGAACCGGGACCGAGTACACCAACGAGGACAGGATCTCCCGGAACGACGGCACGCGGGCCAGCAAGGCGCGCGGCAGGTTCTCGGCCAACAGCTGGTCGACCTCGGCGGCATTGTGCAGGGCCCGGGGGCTGCCGGTCGTCAGCGAGATCAGTTCCCGGTAGCTGCGACGGTACTTCTCGCGGGTGCTCCAACCTCGTGGACCGAGCTGCCGCGCGACGAAGCAGGCCTGATCGCAGAACAGCACCGAGTTGCCCAGCCCCACCAGCTGGGCGTAGCGCTTGAGCTGCCGCCGGTAGCGCCGCGTCTCCGTCCAGCCACGCGGCCGGGGGTAGCCACCGTCGTTGAGCACCACCACGCGCAGACCCGGCGGGTAGAGCGCCGTGCAGGCACTGTCGAGCTCCTTGAGCCGCAGCAGCGCACCGAGCTCGGCCAGGTCTGGCCATGGGCCTGCGGCTTTGAGCCCGTTGTCGTGCTGTTTGAAGGGGAAGCCGATGGTCAGGATGGTGATCGGCCGCTGGGCCGTGACGAAGGGAACCATCTGTGCCACCGCGGTCTCCACCGGAAAGCACGATCGTGAGCCCTTGAGGAACCTGGACCGGGTCAAGATCCGATGCAGCGCCACGGCGACACCACGCGGGTCCCGCGGTCGTCGATCACCCTTCGTCGCGTTGCCCGAGGCGACGAGGTGTGCCATTGCGTTGTCGGCCAGCCGGGCTGACGCTGCCTCTGAACTGGTTCGCAAGGTATCGAGCAGCGTCCCGAGTTCCCCGGTGTCCAGCCGGACCGGGCGCTGGTCCACCCAGCTCGAGGTGCGCAGCAGATGCAGCGGTAGGGCACGTAACGATCGGGCATGGGAGACGGTGAGCGCCGGTCCGGTACTCAGCGTAGGGCTGTTGAGCAGAGCGTTTCGGTCGACGGGCGGCGCTATCGCTCCCGCCACCGAGGGGCGGGCCGGCGACACAGAATTCGACAGTAGACGCCCAAGTCGATCGACGCACTAGTTCAGCGCCGGATGGTCGCCCAACGCTCGAACCGCCGGCCCGCCCGCAGGCTGGCCATCCGACGGTCGAACTCGGCCTGCACCGCCGCTGACGTGTCGGCGCCGGGGAAAACCCCGGCGATCAACTTGAGGTCACGGATTCCGTGCAGTACCTCGAAGCCGTCCCAATCCCGCACGTCGAATCCGTAGGTTTCGATGAAATCATGCAAGTGGGCAGCGGGTTTGCCGAACCGCACACTGCTCACCACCATCGGCGTCAGGTCCCATTCCGGTGGTCCCACGGCACAGGAGTCGAAGTCGCACAACACGGGCCGGTCCGGCCCGGGTATGACGTTGCCCAGATGCGCGTCACCATGGAGTACGGCATTGGGGAGGGTGAAGGCCAGTTCGGCGACGGCAGTGGCCAGCTCAGCGCTGCGGTACAGCAGAAAATCACGGTCGGCGCATGCCATCTCGGTGGTGTGCTGTACCCGATTGTCGAAATCGTTGAGCGGATCCCAGCGCGGCAGGGCACGGCAGGGCAACGGCACCGCATGCACCGCTCGGAGCAGGCGAGCCAGGTCTGTCCCGTCCGGCACCGGGCCGGTCGGCGAAACCGCCTGCCACACAGTGGCGACGTGTTCGCCGACCCGCACCGGTTGCGCGAAACCGGGCAGCAACCGGATCGTCGGCACGTCGTGCTCGGCGAACACGGTCGCTGCGTCCACCGCCAGCTTGGCGCGCGGGACATAGGACGGCAGGGTGACCAGCCGGATCACCACCGGGTCCCGGCTCAGCTGGAATACCGCGTTGTTGACGTTGCGGAGCAGTCGGGCTCCGAAGGGATCGAGGTCGAGCTCGGCGCATACTGCCCGCAGCCCAGAGGCGAGCCGCCGGTCGCAGCGGCCGGGAGAGAGCACCGTGGCGGCACCCCGTTTCTTCAGAGGCTTCGGAGCTGGTTGATCTGCTGAGACAGTTCGCGAGAGTCCGGGTGGCCGGAGCGACGGGCTGCCTCGATCTCCAGCGGTTTGAGCCGGTCGGTCACCCGCTTGGACTTCACTGCGGTGGCGGCCACCAGCGCCTTGCGCCCGATCTGGATACCGTGGTCGACATCGCCCTGCCGCAGGTGGCTGGTGGCCAGCATGGTGAGGCTGAAGGCCTGGCTACGGCCCATCAGATGGTCGTAGCGGGCCAGTGCCTGGCCGAACGCGGGAATCGCGACGGCGGCATGGCGCGGGTCGTATGCGGCCAGTTCGTTGTGCACGGTTCCGATCATCGCGTACATGTCGGTGTCGTTGTAGAACCTGGCCCAGTCGGGTGCCTCGTTCAGATCCGCCCTGGCCAACTCATCCCGGGAGCGGCCGAGCAGCTTCTTGGCCTGCACGTCGTTGCCCATCATCGAGTACGCCCACGCCTCGTTGCCACACAGCACCGCGACGGCCAACTCGGAACCGGAGTCCTGAGCGGCGATCTGACCCAGCTGGAACCACTTGAGAGCATCGTTGGCCTCTCCGTGGTGCAGGTACACCCGGCCGATCCGGTACATGATGTTGGACATCAGGCCCGAGTCGCCGGACTGTTTGGCGAACTCGAGGGCAGTGGCGAAATGGCTGCGCGAGGAGTCCAACAGCCCAACGTCGAAAGTTGTCCAGCCGGCCAGATTCTGCAGGTCGCCCAGCGCCCGGAACAGCCGCTGGCGTACCTCTTCCGTGCTTGAGGCGCCCAGCAGGCGCTGTGCCCAGGACAGCTGCGCGACGACCGCGTCACGACAGGCCCCTCCCCCGAATTGGTAGTCCAGAGCACGCATGGCTCTGGTGGCCGCCTCCACCTGCTTGACGTCCGTCATGCCGATCTTGCTCGGCGCCGGCGTCTGGGCAGGGCTGGGCAACCATTGCCCGCGGTCGGCCCCCAGGACTGCGGTGCCGAACATCACGGCAGCTCCATGCGCCAGGAGCTTCCGGCGCTTCACGAACTCGTCCTCCTCATCCTCTACTGTCTCGTCGGGCGGTCCGACCAGGCTCGTTGCTGTCGCCGGGTCGTAGGCCAGGCCCATGTACCCGCGTGGGATACCCAAGCCGTCGGAGATCCGCGCCAGCACGTCGTAGGCCATGACCTGGCGACCCTTGAGGATCTCCGATACTTCGGACTGGGACTGCCCGGTCAGGGATGCGATATGCCGTTGCGAGATACCTATCCGTCGCAGTAGGCGGTACACAGAGCTGATGTCACGGCCGGCCAGCGCCCGCTTCATCTCTGGCTCGTTCCAACGCTCCAGGGATAGCCGGCTGTCCTGCTGACCGGTCGTGTTCATCCTTTGCCCCCTTGCCGTCCGACGGGCGACGTGTGCAGAGTAGACACCCAGATCGCCGCTGGTGAAGTGCAGTTCGCTCAAGCCGATCGGTCCGTCCTATCACTTTGTGCCGCTCATCGTCATAGCATGGCCGATCAGCGCAGCACACCCCGTTGCAGGTTTAATCCGGCCTGTCAGCCTGCCTACCTTGACCAGGCGCCACTTCCGAAACCGAGGAGTTGTGGCGAGTTACCCGGGACTTGCAGTTGCAGGATGAGTGAGGGACTGCAAGGTCGGGATGTGGCCCTCGAGGGTGGAAAGGTGGAGCGCAGAGGTGGACCAGGTTCTGGGGCAGATCCTCCGGCAGGCAGTGTGGGAGCGACTCGACTCGCTCGACGAGTTGGCCAACAGCGCCGACAATGGCTCTCTGCTGTCGGTCGCGCGCAACGAGTTGCCCCGGTTGGCTCACGGGTGGCGCGCTCTGCTCACTTCGCATGTGCCGGACCTGCGGGGTCGTTGTCCGGAGTGCTCGAGTCGCTGGCGTTCCCGTGCAACGTCGTGCAGCGTGTGGCGGGCCGCACACGAGCACCTCGTTCCGGCGGACACGACGCCTTCAGCGGCCCCTTCAGCGGCCACGGCCACGGTCGCTGGATCCGAAACTTCGGGGCCGAGCCTTTCCTGGTCGGTGTTCTCCAGATTCGGGATCCGCGGAGTGCGTTGAAGGTGCCGCAACCGGCGTCCCTGTTCCCCGGCACTGTCCCCGCTGGGGCGGGTGCGGCGCGCTGAGGGCGACCGTTTAGGAATCCAAGATAACTCCATAGATTTCAACTCCATAGAGCTGGCGGTCTCGTCACTGCTCGTGGGTCTCCCCCCCACCCACGAAGACTGAGCAGCCGCCATGTGGCCGGTGATCCGGCGAGCGTCCGTGCCCCCGACCGAGATGTCGAAGGATCACCGGCCACAACCCACTCTCCTGCCGGCGGTGTTTGCGCGCCCGCACGCCGTCGGCAGGAGCGCCACAACTCCATAATCTGGACTCATCCCGCTCTTCGCCGAGTGGAGTGCCGCGCCGGTACACGGTCGTTGCCTGACCGACCGTCACCGTCCACGTTGGTCTGATGACAGCCGGATCCCGCCGTCCGGTGCCTGGCCTGGTGTGAATTGACCAGTGCGCCGCACCGTTCCGGGAGATCCCCCGTCCGGCGCCAGACGCGTAGCGCAGGCACCCTCAAATGGGGCGGGGCCGTTCGAGAGGAACGGCCCCGCCCCATATTCTTTCTCCCCCTGCGCCCCGACGTTCAGTGGCCGATGTTCGGTGACAGGGGGATCGGAACGCCCAGGAAGGTGATGGTGGGTGTACCGGTGCTGTTGGCTCCGCTGGAGCCGTTGGTGCCGACGGAACTGTCGGTCAGGGTGGACAGGACGGTACGAACCGGCAGCAGCTCCACGTGCTGGCTGACCACCTCAGCCGGGGTTAATGCATCAGACATCAGATCCTCCTCGTTGTGTGGCCGATCGCGATTGGCGCAGCTCACACCATGGCGAGGATCACTCATAGTGACAACATGAATTCGCTACCTAACTTTGCGTGTCACTACCTAGCCGTGCCACCGGTTTTTGGGTTGTCCCGGGCATAGCTGGGGGGTGGCTGCTTGGCAGCCACCCCCCAGTGCCGCTTTACGCTATCGCTGCGGCCGTGCTGGTGCCGTTCCCTAGCCAACGGCACCGTGGGTTTTCACTCAGGCTGAATTCACCTGGTGGGCTCAGGCGTTGCCGCCGTTGCCGCCGGGGCCGCCGGCGGCGTCACCAGCACTGGCGCTTCCGGTGCCCAGGATCCCGATGCCGCTCAGGATGTTGATACCCAGGCCGCCCTGGGCGCTGCCGCCGGGTCCGCCGGCACCGCCGGTGCTGCTGCCGCCACCACCGCAGCCGCAGGACAGGACAGTACGCGCGGGGAGCAGTTCCACGTGCTGGCCATCGATCTCAGCAAAGCTCAATGCGTCAGACATCCACAACCTCCTCGTAATGGCCCCCAGTGGGCCGGGACTGAAACCACCTCATCGACTTGTGTCGATTCGGCTTAATTCACACCATGGTCAGAAACCGGCGGTGTGACAACATGAATTCGCTACCTAAACTTCAGGTTCCGCTACTTAGTTGTCAAACATGATTTTTCGACCACGAACGTGAACCGGCACCGCCCGTCTGGCGGTGACAGAATGGCGATGGAGGAGTGGCCGAAATGAGGCCACTCGTCCATCATCGACGTCACGGTAAACGAACTGACGTCACAGTGCAGCCCGCAGGCGCTCGACATCGCGTGCGGTGCCGTTCCCTAGCCAACGGCACCGCACGCGATCACAAGTTGAGTCGCGACAGCGGTGGACTCAGGCGTTGCCGCCATCGCCGCCGGCGCCGCCGGTAGCGGTGCCGGCGCTGGCAATTCCGGTGCCCAGGATCCCGATGCCGCTCAAGATGTTGATGCCGAGGCCGCCCTGGGCACTGCCGCCAGCTCCGCCGTTGCCGCCGTTGCTGCTGCCGCCGGTGGCGAACAGGGACAGGACAGTACGTGCGGGGAGCAGCTCCACGTGCTGGCCGTCAATCTCGACAAAGCTCAATACGTCAGACATCCATAAACCTCCTCGTTGTGGGCCCCTGTGGGCCACTACCAGACCGCCTCGCCGGCAACTGGAGCCGGATTCGGTCTAATTCATACTTTGGCCGGAAAAGGGTTCGCTGGCAACATGCATCCGATACCTAACCTTCGTGTTTCGCTACTTGGTTGTATGAGTGTGGGTGTGCGGAGATGGTGCGGACAATAAGGGGAGGGGTGGCCGTTTCTGGCCACCCCTCCATTTTGCCGACGTCACAGCCACGATCTTGTGATCGCCGGGCAGTGCTGGCACGACTCATGATGCAGTCGGCTGCCCCCAGCGCCGCCTTCAGACGCCGGCCGGGCGGGTGCCGTTCCCTAGCCAACGGCACCAGACGTGCTCACAGGTTGAACTCACCTGTGTGGGCTCAGACGCTGCCGCCTGTGCCGCCGCCGCCGCCGGTGGCGTCGCCGGCAGAGGCCGCTCCGGTGCCGAGGACGCCGAGGCCGCTCAGCACGTTAACGCCCAGGCCGCCCTGG
This sequence comes from uncultured Actinomycetota bacterium, assembly GCA_963712995.1. Classification (GTDB taxonomy): domain Bacteria; phylum Actinomycetota; class Actinomycetes; order Mycobacteriales; family Pseudonocardiaceae. Next base: position 13,064 of record CAVQKH010000002.1, read on the forward strand.
GCGCTGCCGCCGGAGCCGCCGTTGCCGCCGGTGTTGCTGCCGCCGGTGGCGAACAGGGACAGGACAGTACGCGCGGGGAGCAGCTCCACGTGCTGGCCATCGATCTCGACAAAGCTCAATGCGTCAGACATCCACAAACCTCCTCATAGTGGGCCCCCAGTGGGCCGTGAACAGACTCACCTCACCGGCTTACCGCTACCGATTCGGTGTAAGTCCAACCATGGCCACAAAAGAACTCCCTGGCAACATGAAGCTCATACCTAATCTTTATTTTTGATTACCTAGCCGTGGTGGCCGCTGAGATGTCCACCGGATTGAGAATGGAGGGGTGGCCATATTCTGGCCACCCCTCCATCGCTATTGCCGGCGTCAGTGTTGCGATCTGTGGTGATCGCTGGGCGTGCTGGCTCGACTCGGTTACAGTCGGCTGCCCCCAGCGTCGCCCTCAGGCGCCGGCCACGGCGGTGCCGTTCCCTAGCCAACGGCACCGCACGTGTTCACAGGTGGAACTCAACTGCGATGGACTCAGGCGTTGCCGCCGCCGCCGCCGGCGCCGCCGGTCCCGTCGCCGCCGGAGGCCGCCCCGGTGCCCAGCACGCCGATGCCGCTCAGCACGTTAACGCCCACGCCGCCCTGCGCGCTGCCGCCGGAGCCGCCGCTGCCACCGTTGTGGCTTCCGCCACCGGTGGCGAACAGGGACAGGACAGTACGCGCGGGGAGCAGCTCCACGTGCTGGCCGTCGATCTCGGTGAAGCTCAATGCGTCAGACATCCATACCTCCTCATAGTGGGCCCCCTCTGGGCCGGTACAGAACCCACCTCACCGGCGTCTGGCGCCGATTCGGCTTAATACATAACTTTGCTCAAAAAAGACCGCAAGGCAACCTGTATCCAATACTTAATTTTCGCTTTTGGCTACCTAGTTGTGATACTGGATCCTCGGCTGTCTGGCCGGTGCCGGAGCTGACGCGCCCACCTTCAGGTGTGGAGATGTCCATAAATTGTAAATGGAGGGGTGGCCATATTCTGGCCACCCCTCCATCGCTATTGCCGGCGTCAGTGTTGCGATCTGTGGTGATCGCTGGGCGGTGCTGGCTCGACTCGGCTGCAGTCGGCTGCCCCCAGCGTCGCCCTCAGGCGCCGGTCACGGCGGTGCCGTTCCCTAGCCAACGGCACCGCACGTGTTCAGCAGGTGGAACTCAACTGCGATGGACTCAGGCGTTGCCGCCGCCGCCACCGGCGCCGCCGGACGCGTCGCCGCCGGAGGCCGAGCCGGTGCCCAGCACGCCGAGGCCGCTCAGCACGTTAACGCCCACGCCGCCCTGCGCGCTGCCGCCGGAGCCGCCGTTGCCACCGTTGTGGCTTCCGCCACCGGTGGCGAACAGGGACAGGACAGTACGCGCGGGGAGCAGCTCCACGTGCTGGCCGTCGATCTCGGTGAAGCTCAATGCGTCAGACATCCACATACCTCCTCATAGTGGGCCCCCTCTGGGCCTGTACAGAACCCACCTCACCGGCGTCTGGCGCCGATTCGGCTTAATACATACTTTGGCCAGAAAAATGTTCGATGGCAACATGCGTTAGCCGCTTAAACTAATTCTCGTATTACCTAGTCGCGGGTGTCGCTTTTTGGACTACCTAGCCGGACGCTGATCTATTACTGAGACACCGGGATCGGATACCTACTGCCGGAGTATCGTCGGGCGTCCCTTCGAAGCTCAGCGGTCGGTTCTGGAGCTGGTCAGCGGCCCTGGCTGGGTCGTAGGTGCCCTGGCTGGGTCGTAGGTCCGGCCAGCGGGCCCGCTCACGGCCCGGCGGGTGCTATATGGGTCGATCGTTTTCTGCTTCGCCAGGGAGAGCCTTCGAGCTGGCAACTACGTACACCGGTCCTGGAGGACTACTGAGATTCGCGCCGGATCGGCTACGTAGCGATCATCGTCGGCAGCAAGTAGTGACCGCATTTCGAGGCCTGGTCCATCGATTGGAGCGCTTCCGTTGATTACCTAGCCGGCTGTGCCCGAAATGCTCGGAGATTGTGCGGATGCAATTACTGAATGGGCGCTATCCGCCGAGCGTCCAGTGTTCGATCGACTCATGAAGCGCGGTGCCGTTCGGCCCTGCGCCGAGGCGGCTGTGAACGAAGGCCAACGACAGCGGGGGATGCCGGGCGGCCGCCCGGTGGAGCCGGCGAGTCAGTTCGCCGAGGGCGCCGTCACCGACCTCACCAAGAAAGACGATTGTCACGTGCCACTGTTCTGGAGGTGTCCACCGCAGCCCCGATGCCACTGCGCGCAGCTGCGCGGTCGCGCTCCGCAACTCATCGACGATCTCCTCAGGAGGCGTCAGCGCCACGAACATCCGCACCGCGCCATCGTCTCCTTTCCGACGCCCGTACCCCGGTATGGAGCAATATCGGGGTCAGCCAGGGGTGTGGGTGCGGTATTCGGTTGGGTCGAACGCGCGGGTGGCGCGGCGGAAGCGCCAAGTGAACGTCGGCCACAGGGTGGTGTTGTGGCCGTGAGCGTCGAGATACCAGCTTGCGCAGCCGCCTGAGGTCCACACCGTGCCTGCCATCCGGCGCTGGACGGCCTGGTTGTAGGCCATCTGCGCCTCAGGCCGGACCTCCACCGCGGCGGCCCCGGAGCGCCTCAGGAAACGCAACGCGTCGAGGGTGTACGCCACCTGGGACTCGATCATGTAGATCAGCGAGGTGTGACCGAGCCCAGTGTTGGGACCGACCAGTATGAACAGGTTGGGGAATCCGGCGATCGTCGTGCCGCGGTGCGCCTGCGGCCCGCCGGACCAGACCTCGGCGAGGGTTCGGCCGTTCCGGCCACGGATCCGGGTGGCCATCGGCATATCGGTGACGTGGAAGCCGGTTCCGAAGATGATCGCATCCACGCCGCAGCGGGTGCCGTCGGTGGCCTGAGCCCAATCCGCACCGACCTGCGCGATCGCCGAGGTGAGGACCTGCACGTTGGGTCTGGTCAGGGCCGGAAGGTAGTCGTTGGAGATCAGGATGCGCTTGCAACCGATGGTGTAGTCGGGGGTCAGCCTGGCCCGCAGCGCAGGGTCGGAAACCTGACGACGCAGATGTGCGCGGGCGATCACCTCGGCGAGTTTGAGCAGCCGCGGGTTCACCGCGAAGCCGGGCACCAGGGATTCCCGGCCGCAGTAGATGCCTGCCCGTACCAGCCGCTGCAGAGCCGGCACAGCCCGGTACAGCTGCTGCTCGAGGCCGCCGATGTGCCGTTCGCCGCGTGGCATGATCCAGGCCGGAGTGCGCTGGAACAGCGTGAGCGAGGCGACCTCGGGCTGGATCCGCGGGATGAACTGGATGACCGAGGCACCGGTGCCGACCACCGCCACCCGCCGGTCGCGAAGGTCGTAGTCGAGCGCCCAGCGCGCGGAGTGAAACACCGCCCCCCGGAATGAGGCCAATCCAGGAATATCCGGAATATTCGGTTCTGACAGCGCACCCGTCCCGGTGATCAATACGTCACTGGTCAACTCGCCGCGGTTGGTGCGAACCCGCCAGCGGCGCCGGGGGTGCTCCCACCCGGCGCCGAGGACATCGTGGCGGAAACGGATGTACGGGCGCACGCCGTAGCGGTCGGTGCAGCGCCGCAGGTAGTCCCAGATCTCCTGTTGGTCGGAGAAGCTGCGGCTCCAGGATGGGTTGAGTTCGAAGGAGAACGAGTACAGCTGAGAGGGCACGTCGCAGGCACAGCCCGGATAACGGTTGTCTCGCCAGGTGCCGCCCACCTCAGCGGCTCGCTCCAGTACCACGAAATCGGTCATTTCGCGCTGCAGAAGTCGAATCGCCATTCCGAGTCCGGCGAAGCCGGTGCCGACGATGATGACGTGGTGGTGGGTTTTCGTGCTCGCGCCGATCACGACGGTCCCCTCTCGGACGTATGTTACCGCCGAGTAGGTTGAGGTGTCCAGGGGTTGGACCGGGCGGCCTGCGCCGTCCGGCGACCGGCTTACCGCTGGTCGCCGCTGTTGCGCTAGTGACGGGCCGAACTCTGCCGACCAGTCAGCGCGGCGGACGCGCCGCCGAACGCGGCACCGGTCGCGCCTCCGCCGCCAAAGGGCAACCTCCTGGTAGTCCTTATTTCTGCGCGTAATAGACGCCATCCGCAAGAAACGATGGGAGACCGTCCCCGTGGCACCCGAATCGCTGGTCGAGGCCCGTGACACCGTGCTCGGTTCCCAGATCTGGGCCACCGACCAGGCTGAAATCCTGTCCCCGCCTGATCATCTGGCCCGCGCCGCGGCCTGCGCATTGGGCTGGGACGGGGTGGTACTACCCCCGATGGTACTGCTCGGTCGCCGCGTGGTGGCCGTCGCCAAGCTCATCGCGGATGTGCACAAGCGCCGGGTCCGCTCGGGATGGAGTCCGGTGACCGATCGGGTGTCGGTGTCCACCTGGGACTGGCCGGAAATGCGTCATCTCGTGCCGGCTCCCGCGGTGGAGTTGCGCGGCATCATCGCGCCGGCCCGGCACTGGCGGACCGGGCTGACCGGCGCCGCGCCGTTCGCCGGGTTGTGTCCGACCGCGCTGCTGCTGCCCGCGCACATCGCGCGCAACGTCGAGTGCCTGACCCATGCCGAGTACTACGGTCCCACCGTGCTGGCCGCAGCGAGCCAGTACGACGTCGACCCCGAGGCCGTGGACGTGGTGCATCTAGGTCGCTCTCACGCGGTCGCGACCACACCGCCGACCGCGACCAGCCGGTGGATCTACGAGATGGTCTACGACAACCTGCTGACCCTGCGTTAGATCTCGAAGATCCGCTACCTCGACTGGATGGTGGGCGAGGGGGGAGTTGAACCCCCACGTCCTTACGGACACACGGACCTGAACCGTGCGCGTCTGCCATTCCGCCACTCGCCCAAGTGACGGCGGAAGCCTAGCATGCACTCCTCGGGCGTCTGACGCAGCGGACTCGGACTGTCGGCCTTCCCGGATACGATCGCCGGACAGCCCGCCGCGAGAGGAGGCCGTCGTGGGTAAGGCGCAGAGGTTCGAGCGTCGGTTGCAGGGTATGGTCGGCGACGCCTTTGCCAGGGTCTTCGGCGGTAGCGTGGTGCCGCAGGAGGTGGCGCAGGCGCTTCAGCGCGAGGCAGACGACAACGCACGTCCGCTCGCGGGGGGGCGGGTGCTCGCACCCAACCGCTATACCGTGACACTCGGTGCGGCCGACCACGACCGGCTGGCCGACGATGAGCAGCGAGTGGTCCAGATGCTTTCCGAGCGCATCCGGACTCATCTCGCGGAGCAAGGCTGGGATGTCTACGGAGATGTTGTGGTGGCTCTGAAGCTGTCTGGGACGTTGCACACCGGGCAGTTCCGCACCAGCTCGTCTGTCGACCCCGACACACCGCAACCGCGCAGCGCAGGAGGTCGATCCATGAGCCAGCAACCGGGCGAGTACGCCGGCGAGGCCCAGCGCGGCCAGTATCGTCACGACGGTGGATCCGCGGTTGCCCCGGACTACGGCCAGTCGGCCGGCTACGGTGTCGGGGACTCCCGGTACGGTCAAGGCGCTGCGCAGAACTTCGGCAATTACGGCTATGACCAAAGCGGCAGTCACCGACCGGGCTACGGTGCTTACCGCCAGCTGTCGGCCTCGCTGCACCTGGATGACGGATCCGATCGCCACTACGAGCTGACCCAGGGCACCGTCGTGGTGGGCCGGGGCCAGGAGGCCCAGTTCCGGCTGCCCGACACTGGCGTGTCCCGGCGGCACCTGGAGATCACCTGGGATGGCCAGCAGGCGCTGCTCGCCGACCTCGGGTCCACCAACGGGACGACGGTCAACGGCACTCCGGTGCAGACCTGGCAGCTGGTCGACGGTGACGTGGTCCGGGTCGGGCAGTCCCGGCTGGTCTTCCGGACTCAGGGGTGAGCTGCGGAAATTGATGGGTCGACGGGCACCTGGCCGCTATGCATAACATTGACCACCACGCGACCTAGCAGAGACGAACCGAGCGTGCCGGACCTGGTGTTGCAACTGACCAGAGCAGGTTTCCTGCTCCTGCTCTGGTTGTTCGTCGTTGCCGCGCTACGCATCGTGCGGTCCGATCTGTTCGCGGCGTCCGGTTTGCGGGCCAGTCTCCCGATGTCGCGCCGCGTTGCTCGCGCCGAGCACAACCGGACTCCCCGCCAGCTGGTCGTCACCGCAGGCGGGCTGGCCGGCACCCGTATCTCACTGGACGGCAGGCCCATCCTGATCGGTCGGGCCGATGACTCCACCCTCGTGCTCGACGACGATTACGCCTCCACCCGGCACGCTCGTCTGGGCTTCCAGGGTGGGGACTGGTTCTTGGAGGATCTGGGCTCCACCAATGGCACCTACCTGGACCGAGCTAAGGTCACTGGACCCACCCGGGTTCCTCCGGGAACCCCAATCCGCATCGGCAAGACGGTGATCGAGCTGCGCTCATGACTCTGGTCCTCCGCTACGCGGCCAAGAGTGACCGCGGCCTGGTCCGGCACAACAACGAGGACTCGGTCTACGCGGGTCCGCGCCTGTTGGCGCTGGCCGACGGGATGGGCGGGCACGCGGCCGGCGAGGTGGCGTCCAAAGCCGTCATCGCGGCATTCGCCCCGTTGGATGATGACGAGCCGGGCAACGACCTGCTCGATCAGCTGCACGAGGCCACCCTGGCCGGCAACGCCGCGATCAGCGAGCTGGTCCGCGAGGACCCGCAGCGTGAGGGCATGGGTACCACGCTCACCGCTGTCCTGTTCGGCGGAAACAAGATCGGCCTGGCGCACGTCGGTGACTCCCGCGCCTACCTACTGCGTGAGGGCGTATTCAGCCAGATCACCCACGACGACACCTTCGTCCAGTCGTTGATCGACGAAGGTCGCATCTCCGCGCACGAGGCCAGCCACCATCCGCAGCGCTCGCTGCTGCTCAAGGCGCTCACCGGGGACGAGGTGGAACCCTCACTCACCGTCCGGGAGGCCCGCGCCGGTGACCGCTACCTGCTGTGCTCCGACGGGCTCTCCGACGTGGTCAGCTCGGAGAACCTCGCCGAGGGGCTGACCATGCCCGACCCGCAGTCCTGCGCCGAGCGTCTCATCGAGTTGGCGCTCAAGGGTGGCGGGCCGGACAACATCACCTGCATCGTGGCCGACGTGGTGGACGTCGAGTACGGCGAGGATGCGCCCATCATCGCCGGGGCGGCCGGTGACGGCGTCGAGCAACCCCAGCCCGACTCGGCGGCCTCCCGCGCGGCGACCACCACGCTGCCCCGTCCGATTCCGGTAGAGCCCCAGCGCATCGAGCCCGCGCCGCCCGATCCGCAGCTGTTCCGGCGCAAGCGCAAGCGCACGCTGATCGGTCTGGGAGTGCTCGCCACGCTGGTCGCCGGGGTGTTCGCGATCGGGTCGATCCTGGTGCTCGGCCAGTACTACGTGGGGGCCTCCGGGAATGGTGAGGTAGCCGTCTTCCAGGGTGTTCGGGGTGAGTTCCTCGGCCTGCCGCTGCACTCCTGGGCGGAAGGCAGCTGCCGGGAAGCCACCCGCGGCTGCGAGACCGTCCACCTGCGCGACCTGCAACCCTATGCTCGGACCAACGTGAGCCGTGGCATGATCAGTAACGCTGGCCTGGACGGCGCACGCGAGATCATCGGTCGGTTGCGCACCAACGACCTACTGCCCCTGTGTCCTCAGACGGAACAGTGGGGGCCCCCAGAGCAGCGGGGGTCCCCAGAACAGCACGGGCACCCCCCCCGTCGAGGTGCCGTCTCCCTTCGTCACCGACACGAGCATTCCCGCCATACCGACGCCCACCGGTACTCCACTGCCGGAGAAGCCCTCGGAACCCGGAGTGGACTGCCGGACGGTGAACTGATGGTCACCTCTATCCCCACCCAGGACGCGGGCGCGCAGCCCGTGTCCGCACCCCCGACCAAGCGGGGCCTGGAGCTGGTCATGCTGGCGTTCGCCACCATCGTGGTGACCACGGCGCTGGTGCTGGTCGAGCTCAATCAGCCGCAGGGGCTCACCCAGGCGGTGCTCTACGACGGGGCCGCCTACCTCGCGTTGTTCAGTGCGGCTCATATCGCGGTGCGGTGGCTGGCGCCCTACGCCGATCCGTTGATCCTGCCCTGCGTGGCGTTGCTCAACGGGCTGGGGCTGGTGTTCATTCACCGGCTCGACCTGGCCGAACAGGCAACGGCCGACTTGCGCGGCCCGGTTCCGGTGGGCAACCTGCCCCACCAGATCGCCTGGACCGCGCTGGGTCTCGGTTTGTTCGTCGCTGTGCTGGCGGTCGTCAGGGACCACCGCATGCTGGCCCGTTACGGCTACACCTGCGGGCTGGTCGGGCTCGCGGCGCTGGCCCTGCCCGGGCTGCTCCCCGCCGCGATCTCCGAGGTCAACGGCTCGAAGATCTGGCTGCGGCTCGGTGGATTCACCATCCAGCCCGGTGAGTTCGCCAAGATTCTGCTCATGATCTTCTTCGCGGCGTTCCTGGTGACCAAACGGGACCTGTTCACCACAGCCGGTCGAAAAGTGCTGGGCATGGAGTTGCCCAGGGGTCGGGATCTCGCGCCGCTGCTGGTGGCCTGGGGGCTCTCGCTGGGTGTGCTGGTCCTGGAGAAGGATCTGGGTACCTCGCTGCTGTTCTTCGGTATGGTGCTGGTGCTCATCTACGTCGCCACCGAACGGGTCGCCTGGCTGGTGATCGGACTGGTCTTCTTCCTGGGTGGCGCAGTCGTCTCGGATCTGCTCTTCCGGCACGTGCAGCGCCGGGTGACGGCCTGGATCAACCCGTTCTCCGATTACGACGGAGCCGGGTACCAGATGGCGCAGTCGCTATTCGGGTTGGGCACGGGAGGGGTTTTCGGGACCGGGTTGGGTGCCGGACGCCCCGACCTGGTGCCCGAGGCGCACACCGACTTCATCACCGCCGCGATCGGTGAGGAGCTGGGCTTCGTCGGGCTGGCGGCGGTGCTGTTCATCTATCTGCTGGTCGTGATGCGGGGCATGCGCGCCGGGCTCACCGTCCGGGATACCTTCGGCAAGCTGCTCGCCGCCGGGCTGGCTTTCGCAATCGGTCTGGAGGTGTTCATCGTGGTCGGTGGGGTGACCAAGCTCATCCCGCTGACCGGTCTCACCGCACCGTTCCTGGCCTACGGTGGCTCTTCGCTGCTTGCCAACTACATTCTGGTGGCCCTGTTGCTACGGATCTCCCATGCCGCGCGGGTACCGGCCGCGTCCTCGGCCCCCCGCCAGCCGGTGCCGCCGCTGGCCGAGGCGCACACCGAGATGGTGCAACGCCCGTGAACACACCACTGCGCCGGGTCGCGATGGCCGTCATCGCCATGATTGTTCTGTTGCTCCTCAACGCCACCTATATCCAGGTGGTCAGTGCTGAGGACTATCGCACCGATCCGCGAAACCGGCGGGTGCTGCTCGATGAGTACAGCCGCCAGCGCGGCCAGATCATCGCCGGTGGGTTGCCGGTGGCCGGCTCCACGGAGACCGGTGGGCAGCTGCGTTTCCTGCGCACCTACCTCAACGGCCCGCTCTACGCGCCGGTGACCGGGTACTACTCGTTGCGCTACGGTGCCGGCGGCACGGAGAACGCCATGGACTCCGTGCTCAACGGTTCCGACGGCCGGTTGTTCGTGCGGCGGATCTCTGATCTGATCACCGGGCGGGCACCCAGTGGGGGCAGTGTCGAGCTCACCATCAACCCGGCCGTCCAGCGGGCCGCCTACGACGCGCTGACCCGCCGGGGCTTCACCGGCGCGGTGGTGGCGATCAAACCGAGCACCGGTGAGATCCTGGCGATGGTCTCCACCCCCTCCTACGACCCGAACCGGCTCTCCGCACACGGCGGTGCTGAGCAGGAGGTCGCCTGGAATGAGGCCACCTCGCCGCAGCGGGGCTCCCCGCTGACCAACCGCGCGGTCGCCGTGACCTACCCGCCGGGATCGACCTTCAAGTTGGTGGTCACCGCGGCTGCGCTGGAGTCCGGAAGGGCCACCCCGGATACCCCGCTCACGGCGGCGTCCTCAGTGCAGCTGCAGGGCACGACGACCTTGCTGCGCAACTTCGCCGACCAGCCCTGCGGTGGCGGCCCCACCGCCACGCTGGCCCAGGCGCTGGTCCGCTCCTGCAACACCGCCTTCGCCCAGCTTGCCGCCACGGTCGGGGAGAACCAACTACGCAAGCAGGCCCAGGCGCTCGGTATCGGGCAGCAGGATCTCACGATCCCGTTCCCGGTGGCGCCCTCGACGGTGGGTGTCATCCCCGACATCGCCGCCTTGCAACAGTCAGGCATCGGGCAGCGCGACGTGGCGCTCACCCCGTTGCAGAACGCGATGATCGCGGCCACCATCGCCAACGGCGGTGTTCGGATGAAACCTCAGCTGATGCGCAGCCTGCTGGCCCCGGACCTCTCCGCGCTGGAACGCTTCGCACCGGAGCGGGTCGATACCGCGATGTCGCGCTTCACCGCCTCCCAGATCCGTGCCATGATGGTCGCCGCCGAGAACAGCTACCGCAACGACGGCAAGATCAACGGGGTCAGTATCGCCGCGAAGACCGGCACCGCCGAGCATGGCGCCGATCCCAAGAACACCCCGCCGCACGGCTGGTACGTCGCGTTCGCCCCCGCCGACAACCCGCAGGTCGCGATCGCCGTGGTGGTGGAGGACGGCGGTGACCGCAACCTGGAGGCCACCGGAGGCTCCGTGGCCGCCCCCATCGGCCGGGCCGTCATCGGTGCGGCCCTCCAAGGAGCCCGCTGATTATGGGGTTGAGCGCGGGGCAGGTGTTGGCGGGGCGCTACCGGCTGGGTCGGCGCATCGCCATCGGCGGGATGGGTGAGGTGTGGCAGGCCGACGACACCCGGCTGGGCCGTCAGGTGGCCGTCAAGGTGCTCAAGCCGGAGCTCTCCGGCGACGCCGAGTTCCGGCGCCGGTTCCACGCCGAGGCCCGGATGACCGCATCGTTGAACCATCCCGGAATCGCTGCGGTGCACGACTACGGCGAAGCGGCGAGCGATCCGGACCCGTCCCATCCCGGCGCCTACGTGGTGGCCTACCTGGTGATGGAGCTCATCGCCGGGGATCCGCTGGCCACCATCCTGCAGCGGCATCCGCGGCTGGCCACGGACCGCACACTGGACATCCTGGAGCAGGCCGGCCATGCGCTGCAGGCGGCGCACGAACGCGGTCTGGTGCACCGTGACATCAAGCCTGCCAACATGCTGATCACCCCCGACGGGACGGTGAAACTCACCGATTTCGGTATTGCCAGAGCCGTCGATGCAGCTCCGATGACCTGCAACGGGATGGTCATGGGCACCGCGCACTACATCGCCCCGGAGCAGGCCGCCGGCAACGAGGCCGGTCCGGCCTGTGACGTCTATGCACTGGCGGTGGTGGGCTACGAGTGCCTGGCCGGGCAGCGCCCGTTCTCGGCGGACAACGCGGTCAGCGTCGCCATGATGCACGTCCGCGACCAACCCCCGCCGCTGCCGGCGGATGTGCCCCGAGAGGCGCGGGCGTTGATCGAGGCCGCCCTGGTCAAGGACCCACGCCGGCGCTACCGCACGGGCGGTGAGTTCGCCGCTGCCGTGGCCGCGGTCCGCGGCGGGCCGGGGCCGATGACGCCCGGCAATGCTCCGGCGCCCACCGGTCCGGCGCACACCAGTCCGGCGCCCACCGCACGGCTGCCCCAAGCCCAGGTCTCGGCGACCCCCGCGTGGTCAACTCAGGCGGCCTCGCCCCACCCTGGAGGGCGCAGGGCGGGGCGAATGGCCCTCGCCCTACTCGGCGCGTTTACCCTGGTGCTCGGCGGCTACCTGGCTCGCGACGTCCTGCGCTCGCCAGGCACGTCTTCTGGAGTGGTCTCCGGGACGGTTGGCTCTGAGTCCGTCAGCGCACCTGAGCCGGCTGCGACACCGCCGCTTTTCCAGCCGGATCCCGGTCAGAAGCAACCTGATCAGGATCCGGATATCCGGGACGAGACGCCTCCGGAGGTGCTCATCATTCCGACCGATTACTGGGGTCACCGAGGCAGCGACGCTGTCGTCGCCGCGAAGGTCCGTGGCCTGATACCGCGGGTGGTCGACGACGAGGGCGAACTGGTCGATCCGGATCTGCGCTCCCAGTGCCGCATCATCGGGGTAAACCCGCTGACCGGCTACGTTGCGCGCGGATCGACCCTCGAGCTGACCTGCCGGAGGGGAAAGTGAGCGGTCGACACCTATCGGGGGAGGGTCGGAAAGGGGGCATGATGGGGCCCGGACCGGGCCCGGACACCGAGACGGCCACGGCGCGGGTCACGAACGAGGAGCTGGACGGCGCAGCAATGACCATTCCCCGGCTACTGTCGGATCGCTATGAGCTGGGCAAGACGCTCGGTTATGGCGGTATGTCCGAGGTGCACCGCGGCCGCGACGTCCGGCTCGGCCGCGACGTCGCCGTCAAGGTGCTGCGTGCCGACCTCGCTCGGGATCCCCAGTTCCAACACCGCTTCCGCCGGGAGGCGCAGAACGCCGCCGCGCTGAACCATCCGGCGATCGTCGCGGTCTACGACACCGGTGAGACCGTGTCGGACTACGGTCCGCTGCCCTACATCGTGATGGAGTTCGTCGACGGCCGGACACTGCGTGACATCGTCAAGACCGAAGGTCCGATGGACGAGCAGCGCGCGATGGAGACGATGGCGGATGTCTGCGCGGCGCTGGACTTCAGCCACCGCAACGGCATCATCCACCGTGACGTCAAGCCGGCCAACGTAATGATCAACAATGGCGGCGCGGTCAAGGTGATGGACTTCGGAATCGCCCGGGCGCTGGCCGACGGGCAAGGCGTCACCCAGACCGCGGCGGTGGTCGGCACCGCGCAGTACCTGTCTCCCGAGCAGGCCCGCGGCGAGTTGGTGGATGCCCGCTCCGACGTCTACGCCGCCGGTTGCGTGCTCTACGAGTTGACCACCGGGGAACCCCCGTTCACCGGGGACTCCCCGGTCGCGGTGGCCTACCAGCACGTTCGCGAGGACCCCATCCCACCGTCGCATCAGAACCCCGAGGTGTCCGCGGCGCTGGATGCGGTGGTGCTCAAGGCGATGAGCAAGAACCCGGCCAACCGGTACCAGTCCGCCGCCGAGATGCGCACGGATCTGGTCCGCGTGCTGTCCGGGCAGCGGCAGCTGGCGCCGGTGGTCATGACCGACGCCGACCGCGATCTGATGCTCGATTCGGGCCCTACCGTGGCCATGCGCCCGATGCGGCCCGGTCGGACCACTCGGTGGCGCCCGGAACCCAGCAGCGCGCCGGTCGAGCAGCGGCGGGCCGGACGCGGTCTCGGGATCCTCACCACCGTGGTGGTCGCGGCCATCATCGGGCTGGTCCTGCTGCTGTTCACCGACCTCTTCGGGGGCGGGCCCAAACCGATTCAGGTGCCCAACGTGGTCGGTGAGCCCGTGATGCAAGCCGAGCAGGCACTCAACTTCGCCGGCTTCCAGACCGAGCGCAGTCCGGTCGAGTCGACCATGGAGAACCTGGACCGGGTGGTGCGAATGACGCCCCCCGCCGGGGGGCAGGCGGAGCGTGGAACGACGATCCGGCTGGACGTCGGCGCCGGCCCAGCGGAGGTGGAGGTGCCCAACCTGCTCGGCCTGGACCGGGTGCAGGCTCAGGCATCCTTGCAGCAGGTCGGCTTGGTGCTCTCACCCGACCAACGCCAGCAGGTCGTCCAGGACGACAAGGACATCGGGCGGGTGCAACTCCAGGATCCGCCGGCCGGGCGTCGGCTGGCGAAGGGCAAGCTGGTCACCATCACCGTCGGCGTGCCGCCGGAGACCGTCGGTGTGCCCGACGTCGTGGGGACCAACATCGAGCAGGCTCAGCGCAATATCGAGGTGGCGCACCTCACCACACAGATTCAGGAGGTCGACTCCCCGGCGCAGAAGGGCCAGGTGCTACGGCAGAACCCGGCAGGGGGTAACAGCGTCAAGGCCGGCACGACGGTGACCGTCACGGTATCCCGGGGCAACCAGCTCCAGATGCCCAACCTGCGCGGCCAGACTCCGACCCAGGCCCTGGCCACTCTGCAAAGACTGGGTTGGGCCGGTACCCTCATGCGGACTTCCACCCCGGTGGATGACGCCAATCAGGTTGGCGTCATCGTCAGGCAGGACGTCCCACCGGGCACCGGCTTCGCCCGTGACCAGACCGTCACCGTGACCGTCGGCCAGGACAACGCCCCGACCAGCACGACCTCCACCCCCCCGATATTCGAAACACCAGGATTCGGCGACCGCTGACCGGTTGGTGTCAGTGCACCAGCGCGGCGGCGGCGAGGGTGCGCATCCCGGTTTCGAGTTCGAGTACGCGTGACTGGTCGATCTCAGCACCAGCGAGACGCAGCCAGTTGGCGAGCAGCCGGTGCCCGCCATCGGTGAGCACCGACTCCGGGTGGAACTGCACCCCGTGGATGGGGAGCTCGCGATGCCGCAGCGCCATCACGATCCCCGACGCGGTCGCTGCGGTCACCTGGAGCTCATCGGGGATGGTTTCGGGCAGCACGGTGAGTGAGTGATACCGGGTGGCGATGAACGGCTGTGGCAACCCGGTCAGCACCGCGACGCCGCTGTGGTGCACCTCGGATGTCTTGCCGTGCAGCAGCTCCGGCGCCCGCGCCACAGTGGCCCCCCAGACTGCCCCGATGGCCTGGTGACCCAGACACACGCCGAGCAACGGGCGGCCCTGCTGTGCGCAGTCCCGGACGATATCCATGCTCGCTCCGGCGCGCTCCGGTGTCCCCGGTCCGGGGCTGATCAGCACTGCGTCCGCGGCGGCGAGGTCGGCGGGGTCCACCGCGTCATTGCGCCGCACCACGCACTGGGCTCCCAGCTGAGCGAGGTATTGGACCAGGTTGTAGACGAAGCTGTCATAGTTGTCGACCACGAGAATGCGCACGCCAGCCAGCTTATCGCCCGCGCACAGAGCCACTCAGTTCGTCGTGACGGCGTTGAACGGCAGCCGGGGATCGGCCCAGGGAAACACCACGAGCAACAGCAGGGCGACGACGGCGGCGATGAGCAGCGTCGCCTCCAGGAATTTGATCGCGCGCGACCCGGGCAGGTGCCGCCAGATCCAGCTGTACATGGGACTCCTCAGGCGCCCGCGCTCAGTTCAACGGGACGCTCACCCTCGACTTTGCGCTGCGATGCCACCAGCAGGCCATGCACGATAAGCCGCTGGCTGGCGGAGAACTGCGGGTGGCAGGTCGTCAGAGTGATCAGCCGACTGACCGGAACCCGACCCGGCTGACCCGGTACCGCGGCGATCACCTGAACCTGATTGGGCAGCACGATCGTCTTGCCCACCACGTCGGCGTATCGACCCGGCAGCGGCTCGACACCCCGGCACTGCGGTTGGGTTCCCTTGCCCGCCGCCCACCCGGTGGATTCCCCTTGCAGCGGCATGACCCGGTAGACGTACCAGTGGTCGGCGGTCTCCACCACGATGGCGTCGCAGGAGGAGAGCAGGTCCAGCGAGTTGAAGGGGGATCCCTTACCGACGCGGTGTCCGGCCACCGAGAAATTGCCCAGTTCCCCGGGGGATGCGCTGCCCTGGTAGTGGCCTGGGCCAGCGGCGAGGGTGTCCTGGTCGGTGCCCTCCAGCACGGTGAACACGAAGTCGGGTCCGAACGCTGGGATGTACATCTTGGCGATTCCCGCGCCCTTGACCGCACGGTCTACCGGGCCTCGCCCGTTGAGCCAGGTGTCATCCAGCTTGGTGGTGGCCTCGCGTTGTTTCTGGGCGGAGGACCAGTTGGTCACGTAAGCCTCGTAGAACACGAACAGCAGCACCACCAGACCCACCGTCAGCAGCAGCTCGCCTACCCCGCGGACCGCCGTTCGCACCGGATCCGTGCGCCGTCGCGGGGGTGGGGGTGGGGCGTCCCGTGCCGGGGACAGCGCATGGCTCACGAAACCTCCTCACTCAAGGACAACGCGCACCGGCGTCGGCACGCCAGACCGTAGTGGGTGCGGACACCCCGTCACTTCCCGGCCTGCACACGGTGGACGGCGAAGGGACCGGGCGGCTCTCATCGCCGAGGTGCGGGCCCGCGACCGCACTACCTTAACGTGGTGGGGTTAACGTGGTGGGGTTAACGTGGTGGGCAGCGCCGCGCCGGCCCTGCTGAGCCTGCGCGGCGACACCTCATTCGCCCGTCAGATGAAGGATGACCATGCCGAAGTCGAAGGTCCGCAGGAAGTCGGTCTACACCCCGCCGGCCGAGGCGCTCGGCCCGGCGAAGGTCCGCGTCGCGGGACCCTCCCACCCGCTCTATGTCGCCGTCATGCTGGGGATGATGCTGCTCGGGCTGATGTGGTTGGTGGTCAATTACCTGGCGGTCGACAAGATTCCCCTGCTCAGCGATCTCGGTAACTGGAACTTCCTGATCGGCTTCGTGTTGATGGTCGTCGGGCTGTTGATGACCATGCGCTGGCGCTGAGGCGCCGGTCGAAGCTACCGCGGCGAAACAACACGCTTGGTATTCATCCCCACTGTGGACAAGCCCTGTGGATGGGCCGGCTCACGGGGTTGAGCGGCGGCCCGGGGCGTAGAGCATCGCGGCGGTGACCGCCGCGCCGAACGTCAGCCCGCCGAGGTGGCCGAGGATGGAGATGTTCGGGATCACGAAGCTGATGGCCACGTTCAGCAGGATGATCGTCAGTGCTGGGCGTGGGCTGAGCCGCATCTTCATCAGTACGATCGCGAGCCCTCCCATGAGGCCGAACACCGCGCCCGATGCGCCGGCCGTTCGGCTTGCGGGATTTTCCAGGAGCAGCACCGCCAGCGAGCCACCGAGCAGCGAGACCAGGTAGACCGTCAGGAAGCGCAGGCTGCCCAGCGCCTGCTCGAGATCCCGGCCGATCACCCACAGGGCGATCATGTTGAAGGCCAGATGGACCGGTCCGATGTGCAGGAAGCCCGAGGTGAGTATCTGCCACCAGGCACCGTCAGTGACCGCATAAGGCTGCAGCGCCCACTGCTGGAACAGCAGCGAGTCCGTGTTGCGCGACACGCTGCCGGCCTGTGCCACGGTGATCGCGAAGATCACGAGGTTGATCACGATCAGTCCGGGGACCACGAGCGGACGGGCGTTCGGCTCGGACCACGAGACCGTCTTGGCGCGGGGGTGCGCGCGAGCGCTCTGTGCGACGCAGTCCACGCACTGGTAGCCGACCGAAGCCTCGCGCAGGCAGTCCGGACAAGCCGGAAGATCACAGCGCGTGCACCGTACCCCGGTCGCGCGGCCCGGATGCCGGACACACACCGGACCGGTCATCGCTGTCATACCCCGGCCGGCTCGACCGTCACCCGCTCGATCACGATGTTGGTCACCGGCCGGTCCTCTCGGGTGGGGGTGCGGGCGATCGCGTCGACGACGGAGCGGGAGCCCTGATCGGTCACCTCACCGAAGATGGTGTGCATACGGTTGAGGTGCATGGTGGGACTCACCGTGATGAAGAACTGTGAGCCGTTGGTGTTGGGGCCGGCATTGGCCATCGCCAGCAAGTAGGGCCGGCTGAACTGCAGCTCGGGATGAGTCTCGTCGCCGAAGCGGTAACCGGGCCCGCCGCTGCCGGTGGCGGTCGGATCGCCACCTTGGATCATGAAGCCATCGATCACGCGATGGAACAATGACCCGTCATAGAACGGTCCGGACAGCTCGCCCTTGGCGTTGCGCTGGGTGTAGTCCTTGCTGCCCTCGGCGAGACCCACGAAGTTGGCGACCGTTTTCGGAGCGTGGTTCGGGAACAGGGTGAGGCGGATGTCCCCCTCACTGGTGTGCAGGATGACCTGAGTCTGGTTCGTCGTCCGTTCAGTCACCAGACCCATCCTGCCATCACCCGGGTTCTGATGTGGACAAGCCATGCCGAGTGGGCAGCAGGTGACCGGCGCTCTCACAGTCGCAGCGAAGTGATCACCTGCTCGGCGATCCGCCGAGCGCTGATGGTCTGCCGCTGGTTGGTCGTGATCACGACTGCGGTGCCGTGCCGGGCCACCGCGAATACCGCTCCGTCCGCGGTCGGTTGCGAGCCGCCGGTCCACCCGCCGGGAAGCTCGGCCAGGTCGGAGGTCGCTACCGGGGCTGCGGCGTCGACGGCGGCGTGCGCCACCGCGGGTGTGGCGACCACGATCCAGGTGCGCAGCTGCACCGCGCCATTGCCGGTGTAGAAGAAACAGGCCGGGTACGGCCGGTCCGGGGCTGTCACGGAGACCCTCACCGCCGCGACCCGCTCCCCGTTGGCGGCCTGCACCGAGGCGGCTGGCAGGTAGCGGCATGGCCCGTCGGCGGTTGGCTGCGGTGCGGGGAGTGCCACCGGCGCTCGCACCGGGGCGGGGGCCACGGCGGCTGGTTCGGCAGCTGTGGAGTCGGCCGCGCTCGGGCCGCCGGCTGGATGGCCACAGGCGACGACCGCGACGGTGAGCAGTCCGCCTGTGCTGGTCACGATGATCAGCCTGCGGCGAAGGTCGGCCAGGAACGGCCGGTGGTGGCGCGCTGATGACATGTCGTCACGCAGTGAACCATGGCCTTGATCGAGTGCCTTACGCGGGCCGCGATGGTCACTCTCCGAGACCGCGAAACCAAGCAGTTGCCACGTAAAGTCACTGTCAAGAGTTTTTCCATGCCCTATTAGTGGTATTCGTGCCAGATTCTTGGGAAAGTTCGACGATCTGTCACCGTCAGACGGGGTTGGTCGGGATCGGAGCCACCGTTCGGGGATTAGTCGGGCTACCGGTCGTATCTGTGCCGACTCTCACGTCGTTGAGCGGGTACCTGGATGCCACAGGAGATCACCCGCCCCCTGGGTGCGCTCGGAGCGTCTATTGCCAGGTAACGAGGGATCCACGGCACCCGCGGGGGATGACCGTACCGCCCTCTCGCGGAGAGAGATCTCGAACGAGGAGGAACACCGGAACATGACGTCACGCACACCCAGGAGGCATCGCCGCCTGGCTCTCATGGCCGCCGGGACAGCAGCCGCGATGGTATTGCTGCCGGGTGCTGCCTCGGCGCAGGTGGTGCACACATCACCGCAGCAGTTCGCGGGTAGTAGTGCACCGGCCGCCGCTCCCAGCGATCCGGTGGTGCCCCCCAGCCCCAATGCCCCGGCGCTGCCTGCCAACCCGGCGGGTCCGGGCGATTCTCCTGGTGGGCCTGGTGGTGTCAATGAGCTCGTCGAGAAAATCGGCGAGGTTGTCGGCCAGCCGGCCACTCCCGGAGTGACCGGAGCCCACGACGATCACCACGGTGAGGGTCGCCACGGCGACGACGTGGTACATCGGGACAACACCCCGGACAGCAATCACCTTGATGACCCCGAGCCTCCCGACCACGCCCGTGGTGCGGTGGCCGACATCGATCTGCTCAAATCGCACCTGATCGACATCACCAAGTACGACGCCAGCATCGAGGACAACAACGAGTCGCACTCCGACTCGACGGTGCTCGGTATCGGTGGCAGCCGGATCGTCGGTTCCAGCGCGGATTCTCGCGACCACAACCGGGAAGGCGAGAACGGCGACGCACTCAAGACCTGCAACGTCACCGGTGGGCTGCTCTGCTTGAGCCTGCTCTACCACAACACGGTGGCCACCGAGGACCGTGACTCGACACTCGCCGCGGCTCGCGGTGGTGTGTTGGCGCTCTGCCTGGGCGGTCACGACAAGGACATCACCACCTCCTACGAATGCAACGGCATTCTGTCCTTGGGTGTTGCTGAGGGTCTTGGCATCGCCGAGCGCGACAAGGAGCACGGCCACACCAAGGCCGACTCCGCCAACGAGTTGCTGAACCTCTGCATCGGTAAGCGCGAGAAGCTGACCACTCCCTGTGATGGTCTCGGCCTCGAGGCGCTGCACGTTGAATCCAAGTCGAAGTCGGACAAGCCGGAGACCGAGCGTGGCTCGTTCCTGCTCGGCATCGACAGCAACGGGAGTTCCACCTACCTGCTCGACGGGCCGTTCGCGTTGGCACTGCCCGACGACTGTGGTGACTCCGCGATTCTGTGCCTGTTCCTCAACCAGGGCCGCTCGGTCATCTTCAAGAACCCGAAGGGTGCTGGCAGCGTCCAGGAGGCACTGCGTCTGGACGTGCTGAACCGGACCCTGCTGGTGGTTCTCGGTCAGGCTGAGACTCTGGCGCACGAGACCGAGGGTCGCGACCACCACAAGAAGGAAGAGGGCGAGGACCACGGCGACAAGGGCGAGGACCACGGCAAGGGTGAGGCCAATGGTGGCGGCCCCGAGCTTGCCGAGACCGGTGCCGATGTCGCTCAGTTGCTGGCCGGTGGATTCCTGCTCACCGGGTTGGGCGCGCTGACCGTAGCGGCTTCCCGCCGTCGGGTCGGCAAGCACACCCTGTAGCACCTTCAGCAGTACCTCAGCACAACCTCAGTGGGGGCCGGCAATCACTTGCCGGCCCCCACTGGCATGTCCGGCCCCTATCCCAGCTACGATCGGCGCCCTCATGAATACCTTGATCTCTCGACTTCCCTTGCCCGACCGGATGCGCAGTCGACCGATCCTCTCCCTCATCGGCATCGTGGCCCTGGTACTCGCCGTCACGTTCGGAGTGATCGCCTGGGCGATGAGCGGCAGCAGTACCGGCTCCGCGGCCGACGCTAACCAGGTGGTTAATACCGTTGGCAAGTACCGTTTCGAGCGTCCCCCAGGTTGGTCGACCACCCAGGATGGCCGTAAGACGACGTTGACCAGTCCGGACCAGCGAACCGTGATCACTTTTGGCGCCGGTCAGCCCGGACCGCTGCCGATGGCGGGTACCGCGCTGTTCCAGCAGGTCGCTCAGACGATCGTCGGGCGTCCGCTCAAGTCCGGAGACGTACGCCTGTTCCCGGTAGAAAATACCCAAGCTGGCCCTCGACGAGCCATCGTCTACGGTGGAGACACGACCAATGCTCAGCATGCCAGTGTCAGTTTCCTGGTGATCACGGTTGAGAATGATCCCATCAACTACGGTATTGTGGTGTCCACTGATAATCTGAACGCCGCGTTCCAGCCGGCGAGACGGGTGATCGATACCTTCCGGGTGCTCGCCTAGCTGATCTCGACGGGGATGCTCACGGTGGTCTGATCGATCTCAGAGGTGCGCACCGTGATCCGCAGTTCCCAGGATCCGGGATACGGAAGTGCAACCCCGCTCGCCTGGTAGCTGCCTGGCCCCCTGTCCTGGTTGGACAGGTGCTGGAGAGGTATCGCGAAGGGACCGAGGCCTCGTGACGTGAGCGTCAGCGTGGTCCGCAGCTCGTCCACGTCATGGCGGGAGCCGGTGGAGTCCTCGACGAGGATGTGGATCGTGTTCGGCCCGGTGGTCGCCGGGTCGAGGTCCACGGTGAGCCGGCCCCGGCCGCTGGGTCCGCCGGTGTCGTAGCTGATTACCTGATGGGCCGGGCCCGGCGGCGCAACAGTCGCGGTGCGTCCGGGCGCGGCGTTGACCAGCAGCGCGGTGACGCCGAGCACCAGCGCGCCGAGCGCCGCCTCGGCCAGCACGCTTCGGCGCAGCGCCGTCCCAGCGGTGCCCGGGGGCACCGCGGCGAGCGTCGCCGCGCCCACACCCATCAGGGCCCGCCGGTGCCGGGTGACCCACCGGTGGGACGACGCGGCGACGCCGAGCATGAGCGTGACGACGCCGAGCTTCACCAGCAGCAGCCGGCCGTAGTCGGTGGAACCGAACGCCGCCCAGCTCCCGAGCTGGCGCCATGACTGATAACCGCCGGTGCCGATGATGACCACGATGGCACCGGTCGCGATCGAGGAGAACCGGTGCACGGCGCGCGCAGGCACGCGTTGCGGGGTCGCCGCCGGTTGCAGCACCACCAGCAGGGTGACCAGGCCGCCGAGCCACCCACCCATCGCCAGCAGATGCACGATGTCGACCGGTAGTGCCAGTGCAGACTGCGGCCCCACCGCCGCGTGGCCTGCCGCCGCCCAGGTAGCGGCCAGGCCCAGCGCCAACGCCACGCCGAGGGCACCGAACCACATACGGCCGCGCCGTCCGAGCTGGCCCAGCCAGGCGCACAGCAGTACGAGGTACCCGCCGGCCAGTGCCAGCAGCATCAGCCGGGCGCTCAACACGGTACCCGACCGGCCCGCCACGGTCTGCGCGATGATCTCCGAGTCGAGAACTCGATCGAGACCCAGCCCGTTGGCGTAGGGCCCTTGCAGCAGCAGCGTGGCCATGGTGGTTGCCAGTAGGCCGGCCCAGCCCAGGAGCATGACGCGGCGCACCCGCCGGTTGGTGATTGCGCCGGGCCAGCACAGCAGCACGAACGCGATCGATCCCACCAGCAGCGCGTATGCCGCGTACGCCGCGGCGCGGGTGATGGCGTAGCTCACGCCGATTCCTGCGCCGGGTTGTGCGGCCGTCGGCCCGCGGGCTGGTGAGGGGTGTCCCACCGAGAAGGTGAAGGCCCCCGCTACCGGGTGCGAGTCGGCCGAGACCACCCGCCAGGACACCGTGTAGGTGCCCTGTGGCCAGTCGCGGTCGGGTAGCCCGACGCCTACCGTGCGCTGGTCACCGAGCTGCCCGCTGCGCCCGTCGTCGATCTGGGCCCCGGTGGGTCCGAAAACCCGCACGCCATCGGCGGCGAGGGCCACCGGTTCGCTGAAGCTCAGGGACACGGTGGCGGGCATGGTGGCGACCACCGCACCCTGCCCGGGCTCGGTCGAGATCAACACTGCGTGTGCGGAAGCCGGACCGGTGCCGGTGAGCAGCCCGAGCACCGCGCAGGCCACCGTCACCACGCAGGCTCGCAACGCTCGCCGGCCACCCACGGGCAGGCTCAGCCGGCAGCGCTGCGACGTCTGTTGAGCAGGCCCAAGACGGTCCCGACGGTCCCCAACACGATCCCGACAATGCCGAGCGGCACGCCCCAGTCGCTGGTGTCGGGGGGTGCGCTGGCGGTTGCGGCCACGGCTGGCGGGGGTGGCGTCGGCGGGTGTCAGGGTGAGGACCGGCGCGGGATGCTCTGGTTCGGGCGCGCCCTCGGGGGCGGTGTCGATCCAGCGCACCACCTCACCGCTGTCGTAGGTCTGCAAGGTCTTGAAGACCAGCTGGTCGGTGTCGGTCGGCAATGGGCCCAGGGAGACGTCGAAGTCCTCGAACGTTCCCGGTGAGATCTTGCCGCCAGTCCAGGTGATCTTCGAGACGACTTCGCTGATCTGCCCGTCCGCAGTCTTGATCGGTTTGTTCAGCGTGGTTTTCTGCACGGTCGAGGTCCAGCCGGGTACTGCCCGAGTCGATACGAAAGCGATCGGGTGCTCGATGGGAAAATTGACCTCCAGTTGGCTCGTGGAGGCGGTGTCTCGTTCGTTGGGCACCCGGAAGGAAACCTTGGTGAAACCGCCCTGCTGGGCGGTACCGGGGTTGGCGGTGACGTGCGCCGAGGCGGTGCCAGGCAGGCTGACCAGCGCCAACGCGCAGACGGCGCCGAGGCCGGCGATCCGGCGGGGTAACTCCCAGCTGATCTTCATCATGATGAGACGCTCCGTGAGGCCTGGCCGCTCACAGCATCGTCACGAGCATGTAGCTCATCCCGATGCCCATGACGACCTCCGATGAACCGGACAGATGCGGCGAGACGAGCATGCTGCGCGGTGTGCTCGCCGCTGCGCTGCTCACCGGCACCGCCAGCTGCGCGCTCAACCGCACCACGAACACCAGGAAATACACCACGAATGCCCAGCTCAGCGCTGGCAGTGCCGAGCCTGTGGAGTTCATCGCCGCCGTGTGCATGCCATGCGCCATGTCGTGCCCGGCCGGCATCGCCGCGACCATGTAGATCATTGCCAGCGCGCCGACCACAAGATGCAGCTCATGGTGTCCGCCCAGGTCAGACCGTGCTGCTGAGGTGCTGCGCCGGCGGCGGATCAGCCGGAGGGCGATGTGCCCGGCCATCAGGCCGAACAGCACCTGCCACCACAGTCGAGGCAGCGGATCGAGCTGCGGCACCATCATGGCGACCATGCCCAGACTCATCACACCGCGAGAGACATCCACGCTGCGCGCCGACGCTTGCGGACCGGACGCGAGCAGCCGGATCACCGAGAGCAGCGCCAGCACGGCGAACATCGCCGAAACGGCCCACCGTACCCACTCCGCGCCCGCCACCCTGCCGCTCACCTCCTCAGTCCGTTTCCAGGCGTAGTCGTTTCCCGTGCCTGGTTAGTTCCCGAGTGGGGGTGGCATTCTGGAATCGTGAGTCAGATCGACGCCGGAAGTTTGGTGCTACGACCGATCTACCGGGCGGTGGCGCGCATGCTGCTCGATGGTGGGATCCCGCACGGGCTGAGCTTTGCCGATGGATACCCGTCCCGGTTCTCCCGTGAGGTGATGGAATCGGTGGTCGAGGCGACCCAGCCAGGTCGTTTCGGGCCCTATTTCATGATCCGCAAGGTTGACGCGGTGGTCGTCGGCGAGATCGGCTGCTCTCTCGACCTCGGCTCGGACACCGGGAAGGTCGGCTATACCGTTGTCGAACCGTGCTGGGGCCAGGGATACGCGACCGAGGCACTACGGGCGTTGCTGGCTCACGTGCTCGCTGAGCCTGACGTGCGCCGGGTGGTCGCCGAGACGATGGTCGAGCACGTCGCCAGCCGCCGGGTGATGGAAAAGGCCGGTATGCACTATTGCGGCCAGCGGGTCGAGGCCGAAGGTGAGGAGTCGATGGATCTGGTCGTCTACCAGGCTCTGTCGTCTACGAGGCTCTGTCGTCAATGAGGCTGGCGGATAGCGCGGTCCCTACCAGCTGACGGGTAGCCGGCTGACCGCGCCGGCCACCGCTTCGCGGACAGGCGCGATCTCCTCGAGTGGCACGGCCAGCCGGAGGGCGGGGAAGCGCTCGAAAAGGCGGACGAACAGGTACTGGAGTTTCACCCGGGCCAGATGGGCGCCCAGACAGAAATGCGCGCCGTGGCTCAGTGACAGGTGCGGGATTCGCTCACGGGTGATGTCGAAGCGTTTCGGGTCGGGGAACACGCTCTCGTCCTCGTTGGCCTCCTGCACGGCGAACATCACGGTGTCCCCCGCGCCGATGGTGACGCCCTCGACTTCGATGTCGACGGAGGCGTAGCGGGTGAGTCCCCCGCGCCGAGCGGCCCGTTGCCGCTCGATCGGGCTGGCGAAGCGGAAGATCTCCTCCACCGCGGTGGCGGCGAGGCTCGGGTCACGCTGCAGCGCCGCCCGCTGCTCCGGGTGGGTCAGCAACAGGAGCATGCCCCGGTCGATGATGGCCACGACGGGTGCGTGCCCGGCGAAGAGCAGTCCAGCGGCCAGGTGGGCGATCCCGTCGTCGGTCAGCGTCGGGTCGAGCTCGGCGGCGGCCAGCAGGTCGGTGATGACGTCGTCGCCGGGGACCCAGCGCTTGCGCTCGATCAGCGTGCCCAGGTACCGCCACAACGATTGCAGGCCTCCCCGGGCGACTGCGGGCTTGCTGACCTGCTTCGCCTCGATCTGCCAGCGGCAGAAGTCCGCGCGGTCCGCGGGGGGTACTCCGAGCAGCTCGCACACCACCAGCGCCGGCAGCGGGAAGGCCACGAGGGTGTGAAAGTCGGCCGGGGGCCCGGCTGCGGCGAGCTCGTTGAGCAGTTCGTCGACGATCATCTGGACCCTG
The DNA here is from genome assembly GCA_963712995.1 of uncultured Actinomycetota bacterium. Classification (GTDB taxonomy): domain Bacteria; phylum Actinomycetota; class Actinomycetes; order Mycobacteriales; family Pseudonocardiaceae. The sequence continues at coordinate 38,756 of CAVQKH010000002.1, forward strand.
GGCCGCAGGCTCTCCATCCGACGGGCTGACAGCGGTGGCGTCAGCAGCCTGCGCATCCGGTGCAGGTCCGCCAGCTCCCCTTCCGGGTCGGGGATCGGCCCCCCGAACAGGCCCGGTTGGGTGAGCCGGACCGGGTGCCCCGGGTTGGGGTGCGAGCGGCTCAGCCGTGGGTCGGCCAGCAGCTCGCGCACCCGCTGGTGCCCCGATACAAGCCAGGCGGGCCGGCCTTGCGTGTCGCGCACCTGCACGATCCCGGTCGTGGGTGTCATCGTCGCCCTTCGGGATGGGTCGGTGATCCTGGCGTCGAGGATCCTGGGTCGGGGATCACTGTAGACATTCGAGCTGGCGGGCCTGCCGGATCGCGGCAAGTCCCAGGAAGGTTACCGTCCGCTATCCGGCCGAAATCTCAATTTCGTCACTCTTTGCTTGCAGCTAGGCCTCGCGAGTGAGGCATATTACGCCGAACGAGTGGAGATGCTGGCGTTTTCCCGCTTCGCAACTTAACCCTTGGTGAGAACGAGAAAGGAGGGCTGCACCATCGATGCTACAGCTGCTCATCATCGGAGAGTTCGAACGTGACCGCGGAGGTAAACACTCGGTGACCGGTGGGGAACAGTAGATCAGAAATCAGTGTGGCCCGGTGGCCCGGTGGCGCGGGCGTGCCCTGGGCCGGGTCGACGACACCGAAGGTTGTCGCGACACCTGCGTAATCCGACGCGATCACGAATGACAGTTCGACGCTGAAAAGAGGACTGAGGGCTTGGCGTTGCCGTGCCCGTGGCGAGGGGATATCGGCGCAATCCGTCCCTACCATTCGGCGCCTTTCGGTGGCCGGAAACGGAGTCCGTGTGACCCTGATCAACCATCGCCCATCCATCCGAGGCCGCATGTTGTCCATTGTCTTCGCCGCCTGTTTCCCGTTCGTCGGCGGCGGCCTGTTCGCAGGCACCGCGGAAGCGAGCCCGGGAGTGGACTGGGATGCGATCGCGCGGTGCGAGTCCGGTGGAAACTGGGCCATCAACACCGGTAACGGTTATTACGGCGGACTGCAGTTCAAAATGTCGACATGGCGGGCGAACGGCGGTGTGGGTAACCCCGCTCATGCCAGCCGCCAACAGCAGATCGCCGTCGCCGAGCGGGTCCTGAAATCACAGGGCATCAAAGCGTGGCCGGTCTGCGGGAAACGTGCCGGCACCGTCCGATCCAAGCCGGTGAAACCAGTCAAGCCGGCCAAACCCGAAGCTCGGCCGCAACCCAGCCCCCCGGCGACATCAACGGGCCCGACCTCTGTTTATACGGTACTCTCCGGAGACACCCTGTGGTCGATCGCGGCCAAGCACCACGTACCCGGCGGTTGGCCCCAGGTCTATGCGGTCAATCGTGACGTCGTCGCCGATCCAGACTTGATCAGAACCGGCCAATCCCTGCGGCTCCCACAGTGAGGTCTCCCACAATGAGATAGAGCATGGTGTGAGGACGTATGGCCTGAGGTGACGCGCTACGGTACGACATCACGGGCCGTACGGTCCACCATCGCGTTTCCTCGGGTAAGGTTCGCGCCCCAGCCGTGCTGCCAAGACATTATAAGCGGACACTATGCACAGGCCGTGGATACAGGTACTCACCGGATCGTAGCCCAACGTCGAGACATCACGGGTTCGCGCGGCATGCAGGAATATTCCTACATTACGCCACGTCATGCTCGAATAACTTGACGTCTGGGCCGCAAACGTGCCGACGCCCCTGGTGACGGACACCACAAGAGTGGTCATCTGAATGAACTCACTGCTGGGCGACGGTTCGTCATCATAGTACGACCACCCTGTCGAGCTGCCCGCAACACCTGCGCTGAAAAGCAGGTCGCCGGATTCCAGAGGATCCGCTACTCCCAGTTTCTGGCAAAGAACTGTTTTGACTGCGAACACAATCGGGCTGTGACCGTCGGTATCCCAACTGTTCGTGGCGGCACGCTCGAAAAGCTCCGTCGAGCCGAACTGGTTGCTGACGCACTTCCCCTGCCTGAGTTCGACCGCCAGTGCCGCGGGGACACGAATTGTCGGAACGCTGACAACCCCGGGATGGGTTCGGTTGTTAAGCGGGTCCCGGACGGTCACCAATATTTGTGAATCGTCGGTTACCGAACCATTGTCTCGTGTTCCATCGAGCACGACCAGGCTGAGTACCTCGCTGGCATCGGTCCCCTGCACTGAAGATCCCACCCATCACTCAAGATGATCAATATCCACAATTTAAGACCACAGTGCATCCCACCATTCGAAGAAATGTGCCGGACCGATGTGCGCATCAACCGCTGTTCTTAATGCCCGAACACTCGCGAATTTGTGTGAGTCTATCAAGTAGTCCACGGCCAGAGTTTTCCGCATCGCACCGATCTCCACGTTCCCTCCCCGGCGGATCGCATCCAGCCCACAAGCGAGGGACAAGAGGTCCGAGGATGTATTGATGCCATGTGCCAACTCGGGCCGCTCGCGAATCGATGTAACCTTCCAGCCGTTATGCACCAGGATCTCGACGATGTCAGGGAAACTGTACTCGGACCGCACGTTGTCATTCTTCAGCGTCAGCAACAACGATCGGAATTCTTTTGTGTTATAGAAGGCGTACGCACCCACGTCTCGCATGCTTCCAGGTCCTGGTGCGCGCTGTAGCCGGCTTTGCACGATTTTTTGGATCTCGCCCCCGCGGCGAACGATGTGCCCCGAGAGATCACTTTGGCTCTCGACCAGTCCGAACGTCTGGCGGTCGTCAATCGCGTCGAGAAGTTTCTCGAAGGTACTGATCGAGATCTCTGGCATATCGGAGTACGCAATGAGGGTGAGGCCGTCATGCTCGGACAGCTCCTCCAGTGCGGTCGCGAGCCTGAACCCCAATCCCAACGTCTTCCTGTACGTCAGGTACCGCACCCTGCCACCGATGGCTCTCTTGACTAAATTCTCACGAAAGCCGACGGCGGCGAACACATCCACTCTGCCCGACGTGGCGCTACGGATAGAATCCTCGACACACTGCAAGAGTAGCTTGTTCCTCAACGGAAGGATGGGCTTCGGGATGGTCGATGCCATTCTCGTGGATCTGCCGCCCGCAAGAATTACAGCGACAATCGGAGCGTGCGTGATAAGACGAGTCGCGGAATTCTTGAACTCCCACCAGGCTTCGCTCTCGCCGATGCTGACTGACGGTTGGGTGTACTTGCCGTTTGTGTAGTAGGCCCGGACGTCCTTGATCAGGTTACTCTCGGTCCGGACCCCGCACGCAAGAGCCTGCTCGGCAAGTTCGGAGACCACGGTAGCGCGGAAGAGTTGCGGACTGTCAACTGAATCATAAACCTTGCAGTTGAGAAATTTTATGTCCCCCGCGGCGATCCGGTAAGCAGCCGCAACGATCTCCGAGCGATCCAGGTCCGGTCGGTTCTTCGCAATCTCGCGAATGCTTTTTGCTACCTCCAGGAATGTTTCCCGGTCACGTTCGTCTGTAAAGACGCTCGAAACGGCCTGCCTATAGAGCTCTTCGCCTCCGACGCTCAGGCGTAGCCCTTCCTCCACGAACGCCGAAAATCCCGGATTGCGACTGATCAATTCCCCGAGTTCCTGCTGGTCGTCAACTCGACGAGCGTAGTCCGTCACTCGTTCCCGGAACTTCACATCACCAAGCAGATCGTCCTTCGCGACTCGAAGCCTGACCTCGAAGTACAGCTGCGCTAGATCGTCGTTTCTTGTGAGCCAGGAAAGATCGGAGGGGTCGTCATGGGAAAGCTTGTCGAGCGCCTCTGGCTTCAATCCGGCCAGCTCGCACACCTGTCCAAGAACGGTCTCGGACTGGTCGTACTCAAACCACATGCCAAGTTCGCGCATGCCGTCGAAGAGCGTAGCGCTGGAGTGGCATACATTTCGCTGGCCATTGACCAGATCGTCGGCGGGGTCCAACGGTAGCTTGCGCTCCACGGCGTCCCGTCGGATCGATCCTACGGCACAGGCTCCCGGGTCCGAATCTCCACCGACAAGTTCGTCACGTATCAGCTGCCACGCGCCGGCGGTGGAGGCGTGAATCGCGACCACTCGAGCATGCTCCGATGTGAAAAGCTGGCGATATCCAGGTATGAACCCGTTCAGGACCAGCCTGACACCAATTCCTGCGACATTGATCGGAAAAACGCTCTTCTGGTAGCCTATCTTGTTGAGGCCGTCTGGTCGCTTATTGTGGAATAATCCGTGCAGGCGGCCCCGTTCCCACAGCTCGGACACTTCCGCGGGTAGCAGGGTGTGACCGCTCGCGAGCGTCAGAGCGGGTACCACGAGCTCGTCGGAGTACGGTACGCCATGAATTTTGAGAAAATCGGGTGAGTCGTAGATGTCGCGGATCTTCCCGAAGTCTTCAGAGGTGAGCCCTATATCTCCGGTGGCGATTGCGGTAGAGGTCGAGTACTGTTGCTCAAAAAGCTTGCGGCGAGCCAGTAGTGTGCCGTTGAATAGCCTCAGCTGTCGCACCCGGCAGTACCGTGACACCCTCGAGACGATCTCCTGCAGGCAAGGCTCGTTGAATGTTCCGCCGGGCTTGATCAGTATCAGGCCCTCATTCTCGGGTTTGATCTGGTCACTCACCGTGGCGGGTGCAAGTAAATTGGATCCGTAGTTTCCGATCCGATCGGCCTCTAGGATCAGGCTGACCAGCTCCGCCGGGTTTGCTATAGGGTTGTGGCCGGAAAGCCATGCGGGAACGACGTCACGGTCAAAGAAATCGACAACCTTCTGAATCGCAGATGTAACGCTGCGGGCATCCCTCGTGGTCACTTCTATCCGGTAAATGTCCGAAATGATCTCCGGAACATTCGCGGAGTCAAGTTGCAGTACGATAACTCTTTTCGCCTCGCTGGTCTGCCCCATGACGGTCGCCGCAAGCTCCCGCTTGCACCACCGACTTCCGGCGTACGCTTCGGACGCGATTACTATGACGTAATCCGAGCTCGCGAGGCCTTCGGATATTTTGAGCGGTATGGAGTCGGTTATGCTGATCGATTCAGTGTCGTACCAAACCCGGTGGCGCCGGTCTTGCAGTCTGCCAACCAACTGTTGGACAACAAGAGCCTTGTCGACAGAAGCATGGCTGATGAAAACACTCGCCATTTCCTGGCCGCCTAGTGGTGGGGTACCGGGTTGCGCTGGGACCATCGTATAGTACTGGAGCGATGGCGCCGCCCCGAAATCCGGTTATTCGCAGCGGAGCTGGAAGCGTGGTAAGGCAGCTTCACTGCGACGTCTGCGGTGTCGGGGGAAAGCACGCCGATACTCACGCAAGATGTCGCCTTGCTGCCGCCACAACTCGGGCTGGTGATCGTGACGCTCTCGGCGGTGCCGATGACGATGAGCTGGCCGAAGCGCTCCAGCGACACCGTTCGGACGGCTTCGCAGCTGATCGGCCATCACCGCCGGGTCGTCGACCGGTGGCCGCAGCACGAACTCGTGCAGGTACAAGGTGAAGGCGGTCGGGCGGTCCCGGCTGAACAGGGTTTGGTGGGCCAGCCGGGCGGCCACCCGGTCGTCGATCTCCTCGGCTGGCACCCGCCCCGCCTCCGTGAAAAGGGCACGGGCATAGTCGCCGGTCTGCAGCAATCCGGGCACCACCGTCGAGACGAAGCAGTTGATTGCCACGGCCTTGTTCTCATGGTCGATCAGGGCCACCAGCTGCAGGGGCCAGCCGGGACCCGTGTTCCTGGAACCAGCCTTGGGTGTGCTGCTCTTTGCAGAGCTCGAGCAGCCGCTCACGCTCCGCAACAAGAGTTGGATTTTCGCATATTCCGATGCATCATGGGGCAAGGATCCGCGCCTCTGCACCCCGCAAGAGGTGAGAGAGGAACTGGCTATGGCTGCATCGGAGGCCCGGCAGCCGCGGGCGATGCTGCGCTCGAAGGGTCAGCTCACTCTACCGTCGGAGATCCGGGCAGTCCTGCACATCGGCGAGGGCGACGAGGTCGAGTTCACTGTCACGGATGCTGGCGAGGTTCTGCTACGCGGCATGACCAGCGTGCCGGCTGACCAGCGCTGGTTCTGGGAGCCTGACTGGCAGGCCGGCGAACGCGAGGCGAGCGAGCAGATCAAGGCTGGCGAGGTTGAGGCCTTCGACGACGTCGATGCCCTGTTCGCCGCGCTGGACAAATAGACGACGGTGCCGACGTTCGCGATGACGCCGCGCTTCCGGCGTGACCTCAAGGGGCTGCCCCCCGAGCAGCGCGCCCGGTTTGAGAAGGTCGTGCGCGAGGAGTTCGTACCCGACGTCGATGCGAACCAGTGGCGCCCGGGGTTGCGGATCAAGCGGGTGCAGGGTGTGCCCAAGGTGTTTGAGATGACCTGGGCGCCGGATGGGCGGGTCACCTGGCAGTTCGGGGCACCGATCCGGGACGGCGTGCGGCACGTGATCTGGCGCCGGGTGGGTACCCACGACGTCTTCGCCGACGCGTGAGCTCGCTGGTGAGGATTACTCCTCGACATAGGGGCGACCGTCGCGTGCGGCCTCCAGCTGTGCACGAGTGAATACCGTGCCGCGTGGCCAGTCGATCTGCGTTAAATTCTCCAAACCGTCAGGCGCGCCAGCGACGTCATCAGCACCACGGGCATTGATGTCATTCAACAATCGCAAGATCAGTAGCGCCGACGACCCGGGGCCGGAACCGGGGTAACCCCAGCTCAGCCCGAAATAGTTGTCCTTAGGGGCGGGGTAGAGCGTGCCATCCTCGGTACGTACCCAGATCGGGGAATCTAGGATGACCTCGGACAGCGGACTGTAGGTGCCCAGCGTTTGTGGGATTGCGGCCAGCAGAAAGGCCGTCCGCCTGGCGGACCACGGGGCCTCGGTCTCCGGATCGGTTAGCGTCTCGCATTGGCCGTCGAAGTCGATGAGCTCGAACGCTGCAGTGCGTTCAAACGGGCTCCAGCCGCGCAGACCACTCGGCGACGTACTCCGTAGTGGGGTCAATCTCCTCCGGGTTGGAGAACGGAAAATCGGCACCACCGTCCCACACGTCTGCCTGGCTCACGCATTCGGCGGCCAACTGGTCAGTACGGGCAAGGATCTCCAACCAGCCGGCGCGGCGGCGTTGTTCGTCGAGGGTCTTGTCATCGACGTCCGGCGGTAGTGGATGGGCTGCAATGACTGTGACGTTGTCTTGATGCCGGCCGTAGTTGACACTGCGTTGGTCGCACTCAGCGAGTCTCTGTATATCGCTCAGCGCACTGTTGGTGGAGCGGAGCTGGGTGGTCCTTGCCAGATGCAACAGCATTTCGTGGGCGGGACTGTCCCGCGGTAGGTTCGCGGCCAGCCGCAGTAGCGGGGTGGTGTCGACCTCGGGGATCGTGGGGTAGGTCACCGGCGGTGTGGCGGGTTTCCAGGCAGCGATCAGCGCGGGGATCCGCAGCATATATAGCCAATACGGCGCCGCTTGTCCCAATAACCGCGCCAGATCCGGCCATTGCGCCCCCCTATCGTTCCACTCGGCGAGGTTGCCTGGTTGCCCGGTCGACAGAATAAATGGCCGGACGCTCGGCTTCGGGCCAGTAGCGGATCGGAATTCGGCGGATCAGCTTTGGGTGAGTGCTCGCCGCCCACCGGTACACGTCATCCTCATACCAGAACGGCTGACCGTTCTTCGTACCGGCGGGCAATGCGAACTCGCCGACCTTTGATCGCGCCCACAGCAGCGGCTGGGGTTGCCGAGCAACATCGCGCAGTCTGCGAGGTCGATACCCTTCTGCGCTTCTGGATCGTCCTCGCCGATAGCGCGCACCAGATGAGGTTAGCGGGAGACGGTGGTGAGGAAGGCTTGCCAGGCGGGGGTGGGGACGGTGAGGGTGGGGCCGGTGCGGTGCTTGGAGTCGCGGACCAGCACGGCGTGCGGGGTGGGGGCGACCTCGACGCAGGTCGCCGTTGGGCGCTGTAGCTGCTCGTGTGCCAGACAATCCCGTCCGGCTCAGGCGCGGTTATCATAGTCCTCTCGATCCGCGTAGAGCTCGGTTGCCAGGGTGGCAATCAGCTGCCTTGATTGTTCCTCACCAGCGCGGTCCGCGCCAGCGAGGCGAGGATGCTCTGGTAGGCGGCGATCTCCACCGGTTTCTCCAGGAACAGGCAGGAGGTCTCGCTCTCCAGGTAGACCACCGGTTTGAACTCAGCGAACTCCATCAAGCGTGAACGGTCCGTGGTCGCAGCGTGCCCGCCGAGCGCGGCCGGTACCACCCGCAGCGTGAGGTAGGGGCGCATCGGGACATCCGCCGCAGCAGCTCCAACTGGTCGGCCATCACCGCCGGGCCACCGACCGGCAGCCGCAGCACGAACTCGTGCAGGTAGAAGGTGAATCGGGCCGGGTCGTTGCGGCTGAACAGGGCCTGGCGGGCCAGCCGGGCGGCCACCCGGTCGTCGATCTCCTCGGCCGGTACCGCGCCCGGCCTCGCGTGAGCAGCGCGCGGGTGTAGTCGCCGGTCTGCAGCAGGCCAGGCACCAGCGTCGAGTCGAAGCTGCTGATCGTCACGGCCTTGTTCTCGTGGTCGATCAGGGTCACCAGTTGGAGGGGTAGCCGGGAGCCGTGTTGCTGGAACCAGCCCTGGGTGTGCTGCTCGTCGCAGAGCGCGAGTAGCCGCTCACGCTCCGCGCTCGGCGCCTGGCAGACCGCGAGGAAGGCCGAGGCCTGCACGGCGGTAACGTTGCGCTTGCCGGAGATCAGCCGGGACACCCAGCTCGGGGACAGATCGAGCAGCCTCGCGACGTCCTTGCCGGCCAGCCCGGCGTTGTGCATCGCCCGGCGCAGTCCCTCGCCCAGCTCGCGGCTGCGGACCGTCGGCTCGTGGTCTTCCATGATGACCTCCCCTGGCAGCGCATTCTGCACCAGCAGCGAAGTTCTTGAGAAATCGGGTGTTGCGTGCCCCAGGGGGCAACAGGTTGTGTCATCGTCGGCGAGGTAACGGGTCTCGCCGAACCGAGGAGGTAGCCGATGGACACGATCTCATCAGTGCACGCCGACGCGTTCCGGCTGCTGCGCACAGATCTGTGCGAACATCTGTGCGAGGCTGAGGACCTGGCCCACAGGACCGACGAGTGGTCTACCGAGGACATGGACTCACTCCGCAGGCTGATCCCCGACCTGCTCGTCGCGATCCGCGGGCTGCTCATCGAGCACGAGGTGACACCCATCGGCGGCTGCCGGACCTGCGCGTCGTCTTGGCCCTGCCCGGTGATGACGACACTCCACGCGCTGGTCAAGGATCCGGATCGGGAGTTCGCCGCGATCCTTCGCCGCGCGCACGACGAACGCGATACGGTGATTTATCGCAGCTGATCGGGGTCCTCGGGCAGTGAGAGTCTGCCTGCGCCACCCGGCGTTGCGGGCGCGGTAGTACGGGGATGACGAGCCGACTACCGTCATGAGCTGACCGTGACGCACGCGACCAGGAGGTCCTCCCGCGATGGGTGAGGCTAGCCAGGGACTTGACAATCTGCTCACCGAGAGCCGGGTGTTTCCCCCAGATGAGCAGTTTGCCGCGCAGGCGAACGCCACCACTGCGCTCTACGACGAAGCCGACGCCGACCGGGAGGCTTTCTGGGCGCAGCAGGCGCGCCGGCTGCACTGGGACACCGACTTCGCGCAGGTCCTGGACTGGTCGAACGCGCCGTTCGCGAAGTGGTTCATCGGCGGCAGGATCAACGTCGCCTACAACTGTGTCGACCGGCACGTCGCCGACGGCCACGGCGATCAGGTCGCCTTCCACTGGGAGGGGGAGCGGGGCGATACCCGCACCATCACTTACGGTCAGTTGCAACGCGAGGTGTGCAAGGCCGCCAACGCATTACTCTCACTCGGCCTGCGGGCCGGGGACCGGGTCGTCATCCAGCTCCCGATGATCCCCGAGGCGGTGTTCGCGATGCTGGCCTGCGCCCGGCTGGGCATGCCGCACAGCGTCGTGTTCGGCGGCTTCTCCGCCGAGTCGCTGCGTCAGCGGATCGACGACACCCAGGCCAAACTGGTGATCACCGCGGATGGCCAGTTCCGGCGTGGCCAGGTGGCCCCGATGAAGGCCAACTCCGACACCGCGCTCAAGGGCACCTCGACAGTCCAGCACGTCCTCGTCGTCAAGCGCACCGGGATCGACATCGACTGGGTGCAGGGCCGGGACCTGTGGTGGCACGAACTGGTGAACCAGCAATCCGATCAGCACACCTGCCAGCCCTTCGACAGCGAGCACCCGCTGTTCATCCTCTACACCTCGGGCACCACCGGAAAGCCCAAGGGCATCCTGCACACCAGCGGCGGCTACCTCACCCAGGCCGCATACACCCACCATGTGGTCTTCGACCACAAGGTCGGCCAGGATGTCTACTGGTGCACCGCCGATATCGGCTGGGTCACCGGGCACAGCTACATCGTCTACGGGCCGCTGGCCAACAGGGCCACGTCGGTGCTCTACGAGGGCACCCCGAACACCCCGCACGAGGGCCGGCACTGGGAGATCGTGCAGCGCTACGGCGTCACCGTCTACTACACCGCGCCGACGGTGATCCGCACTTTCATGAAGTGGGGCAGTCAGATCCCCGAGAAGTTCGACCTGTCGTCGTTGCGGCTGCTCGGCAGCGTCGGTGAGCCGATCAACCCCGAGGCCTGGATGTGGTACCGCGAGCACATCGGCGGTGGCCGCTGCCCGGTGGTGGACACCTGGTGGCAGACCGAGACCGGTGCGATCATGATCGCACCGCTGCCCGGCGTCACCGCCTGCAAGCCCGGCTCGGCGATGCGTCCGCTGCCCGGCATCAGTGCCACCGTCGTCGACGAGTCCGGCAGCCCGGTCGGCCGCGGCGGAGGTGGGTTCCTGGCGCTGGACCAGCCCTGGCCCGGGATGCTGCGCACCATCTGGGGTGATGACGAGCGGTACCGGGAGACCTACTGGTCCCGCTTCGCCACCCAGGGCTACTACTTCGCCGGGGACGGTGCCAAATACGACGACGACGGGGCGATCTGGCTGCTCGGCCGGGTGGACGACATCATGCTCGTCTCCGGGCACAACATCTCCACAACCGAGGTTGAATCCGCGCTGGTGTCACACCCGAGCGTCGCCGAGGCCGCCGTGGTCGGCGCGCCGGACCCGACCACCGGCCAGGGCATCGTCGCGTTCGTGATCCTGCGCGGCCACGTCGTCGAGGACGAGGCCCGCGGCGCCGAGGCGATCAAGGCGCTGCGTGAGCATGTGGCGACCCAGATCGGCCCTATCGCCAAGCCCCGGCAGATCATGGTCGTCGCCGACCTGCCCAAGACCCGATCCGGCAAGATCATGCGCCGCCTGCTGCGCGACGTCGCCGAACACCGCGAAATCGGCGACGTCACAACGCTGGCCGACTCCTCCGTGATGGATCTCATCTCCGCCGGCATGCAATCGACTCACGAGTGAGGGTTCGGGTCCGTCGAGTAGTATCGTAGGAAGCGCCTGAGCGCACCGCCGCGCTACTCATCTGAATTTTTAGGTATCACTTATCTGCCGATTACTGCTCTTATTGAGTCTACGCCGGAGCCGCTGGTATAGGGTCGCGAAGACACCGGCCACGCTGATGCCCAGTACGGCGGCCAGCTTGTCCCAATTGTCCAGTATCCATTTGGCGGTTAAGTACATGGGATTGACCTTAACTTCGATGTCATGATCATACCATCCCAAGTCCTTGAACGTCTGGCCTTGGTTCATCAAGGTCGCCCTGATCATCAGTATGTGGACTCCTGACGAAATTGGTGTCACGACCCAGCGCCACTCCGTGTAGGGCGCGCACACCGACTGGATGGGTGAGCTGATCGGCCTGATGTCAAAGAATCGCCCGGGTCGCCTATCAGCTCGACTTTCATGTCGGCGGTGATGCGCAGAGTCTATGGGGAGTGGGCGCGCCTCGCCCTTGCAGGTCCTTGTATATTTCATCGGAAAATTTACGGGTGATCCGGACCTCGATCCGCTCGACTTCGTCAACCCGCATTTGCTTCGGCATGTTTTCAACGAGTTTGCCAGGGTTGGTCTCCATGCTCGGCTATATAGTCGTTTTTGGCAAAGCTGTCGGCTGGCGATGCGGTCGGCAGCGGTGATGGTGATGGTGATGGTGATGGTGATGGTGATGGTCGACGGTGACGGTGCCGGTCGCGGTGTGGTCGTCGGCGGCGGAGTCGGCGTTGGCCGGGTGGTAGGCGGTGGCGGTCGGGTGGTCGGCGTCGGCGCTACGACTGTGAATTTCTTGGTCACTGGTGTGCAGCGATCGTCAACCGTGACCATGAGCGGCCCAGGTTTGGCGTCTTCGGCACGGTCAAGTCGGTCTTGAATTTGCCCTTATCCACGTTCGCGTTCTCGGTGCCTGCGTTCGTCTCCGTCAAGAACTTAACGTTAACGGAGTCTCCACACGCACCGTAGCCACTGCCTTGAACTGTGACTTTGGTGCCAGGCGGCCCCCTGTCACTTCCAGCATCACTTTTCGATCGGCCGAGGGGGAGGGTTAGAGGGCTGCTTCTTGATCGTCGAGGTTGGGAGGGAGAGGGGGAGGGCTCTTCGGTGGTAAAGGCGAAGCCCTGGGTCGGGATGAGAAGAAAACAGCCAAGATGCACAACGTCACGCACCATCGCATGAACAGTGAGTCCCGCGAGGTGTCATGACGCTTGCTCCTCGGCGTAGCCGACGGCCGGAGCGGAGCGGGCGTCGACGCTTCCACCTCGGCCACCTCGCCTGACAACCGTCCCGGAACCGCGCCGGGATCGGACACGTGGTGAGAGCCGTGCCGGTCAACGACCTGCCAGCGGTGCCTCCCTGAAGCCGTTGTCACCGTGAACCACCACCTACAGTCGTCCAGCGACCCTCGACCTCGACGGTTATCACCCATTCGATAATCAAGCTTCACATGTAGCGAGAAACCGTCACAAGAGACAGCCTGGTCATCACTCGTTTGGATTAACGAGGTTGGTAGCCGGAAACGAGGGTCCGGCAAAATTGTGCGACGCTTCACCGCAAGAGTCCGGGACGTCTCAAACGACGGCCCAACCACACCAGCGGGCATGCTGGGCACATGAGTGACATGCTGCCTGTGTGTGGCTCGGTCTCGATCCCTGAGACCGAGCTGGGGTGGCGGTTCTCCCGGGCGAGCGGACCGGGCGGGCAGGGAGTGAACACCACCGACTCGCGCGTCGAGCTCACCTTCGACGTGGCCGCCAGCACGGCGTTCACTCCCGCTCAACGGGAGCGGATTCTCCAGCGGCTGTCCGGCCGGCTGATCGAAGGTGTGCTCGCCATTGTGGCCTCCGAGTACCGTTCCCAGCTACGCAACCGGGAAGCGGCGCGGGTCCGGCTGGCCGCGATGCTGCGTGCCGCGCTAGCTCCCGATCCGCCCGCCCGCCGGCCCACGCGCCCGTCCCGGGCTGCTCGCGAGCGCCGTTTGGCGGACAAACGACGCCGGACGCACACCAAGCGTATGCGCAAGACGACAGAGGACTAAACGTCGAGCGCGGAGCGTAGCCTCAGGCATCCTTGTCGGGAGAATTCGCACAGGGCGAATCCGTGGCCACGCCCGAAACGGAGGTCAGCGCCTCGTGGCGGTTCACCATGATCAAATATACGGTCGAAAACAGGTGATCAGGCTCATTCGCGAGCTCATGGTGCGCGAGGAAGTGGGCGGCTCTCTGCGAAACCAGCACTTTCCGATCCTGGTGATGGAGGGATTCCGGGGCTCAGGCAAAACGGCGCTGCTGTCCGTGCTGGACGAATTGCTCGACCAGCGGGTCCCCCGGGCCAGGCTGGACTTCGAGGCATCCAAACATGCCTCGGTACCGCAGGTGCTTTCCGCCCTCGCCTTCGAGCTGAGCCGGAGATGCCCTCGATACGGCGTTCTCCAGTTCCCCCGGTTCGTCGTCGGGCAACTCGTGGCAGGACTGGAGCTGGACCTGACCGACCACGCGCAGGCTCGCAAGCAGGTTGTGGCGGTACTGGAACGTCGGCGGGGAGTCGACACCTTCAGAGACCTGCTGGTGGAGACTGCCGGCGACGTGCTGACCAACAGCGGGCTACCCGTCGGACCACCCGGCAAGTATGTGTTCCAACGTGCCTTGAGTTGGTTGACGGCGCGGTTACCGGGACGCATCGTGCTCGGGTCCTTCCAGAGCTGGTACGGCCCCCGGGATCGGGGCTTGACCAACGACTCCGTCGACGTGCTGGTGGACCTCAACCGCTGGGCCAAAGACGACAAGGACGAGGACTCCAGCCAGCGTGTCGACGACCTTCTCTGGGCTGCGTTCCTCGCCGATCTGCGGACCGAGTTCGATTGCGGAAGGCGAGCCTATGAGCGATCGCTCAACTGTGTGGTCCTGCTCGACAACGTCGATACCGTGCTTGGTCGCCGTTTCATGGAGGAACTGGTTCGAGCCCGCCGTCAGCGCGTCGCGAGTGGGCAGGACGACGCCGATCCACTGACCGTGGTGGCCTCCAGCCGGGGTGGCTTGCTTGCGGAGGTCCCCAGCACGGAACGGACGCTGGTGACGATCGACAACATCCGCTCCAGGCAGCTCATCGACCCTACCGACCGGTCACGCCGCTGGTGGCTGCAGTACCGGCTGCCTGACCTCACCGAGGACGAGGTCGGCGCGGCGGTGGCTGCGCTGGACCTGGATCGGGGCGACAACCGGCGCCTGACCCGAGTGGTGTTCCAGCTCACCGGTGGCCACCCGGTGTCGACCAGCCTGGTCCTGGACGCCATCGCCACATGCCCTCCCGACGATCGGATCGAACCCGAAGCGATTTTCGGTAGCACGTTCTCCGCACAGTCAGCGGGTGCTCAGAAAGTGGGAGATCAAGTTCTTTCTCGGCTGCTGGCGGGGGTCTCCGAGGCGGCGATACCGGATCTGGTGACCTGTGCCGCGGCTCGGGAACGGCGGCACATGTTGATATTGGGATCGGAGGACGACCTCGTGGTAGCCGGTCAGACCAACTACCTGGAGGTCCTCGACACGCTCTTGTGGCCCCCTGACGGCGCGGCCGGTGCCGTCCTGCTCCGCCGGCTGCTGCTGCGCCGCCTCGCCCTGCGTGATCCCACGGCCGCGCCGAGCTGGACGGAGGTCCATGGCCGGCTTCGCGACGTCTGCCGCGCCGAGAACGACGAGGCCGGCGAGCTGTACTACACCCTGGCCCTCGGGGAATTGGCCGGTATGGTCCGGCGGCTGCATCAACGCCTGTCAGAGCTGGAGGTCGGCCCATGGTTCGCGCTCGTCGAGTCGGTCGCCGTGGCGCCACACCAGCACCGTCGCCGGGAGAATCCGGTTGACGAGGTGCGGACTCTGGTGCGCACGGCTGAGTTGGAGCAACCGCTGCGTTGCCTGGCCCGGCTCGTCGCCGCCCTGTGGATCGCCGCCGACCCCTTCGGTGACAGTGACCGCCGCGACCTGCACTTGCAGATCGCCGCCAGCTGCTCTGACGTGGCCCGACTCTGCCCTGGCGGACCCTCGGCCGTGTTACTACAGGCCGCGCGCCGGTATCAGCGGCAGGCCGAGTGGTGGGGCTGACGGTGGCCGGGCGCAAAGCGCAAAGTGAGGAACATGTGACCGGCACGATGGATAAGACCTTCGAGCCACCCGAGACCAGGGCGGGGCGCAACCGCCGCAGGCGCAGGCGGATCAGCTTGGCGACCGCGGTCGTGGTGCTCGCTGCCGGTGCGGTGTGGGCGGCCGTCGAGGTGATCCCGACCTGTGGGCGGCTCGGGTCCGGAGTGTACCGGGTGGACGGGGAATGCGTCGGCGTCACTGACGGCTCTGTTCTCTTCTACGACGAGTTCGCCGACGTCGAGAAAAAAATCGCGGACGAGAACGCCTGGGTAGAAACGCAGGCCTCCTACGTCACGGTGGCGCTACTCAACCCGTTGACGGCCACGGCGACCAGCGCACTGACGAAGGACGAGATCCTCGGACAACTCGAAGGTGCCTACATCGCGCAATACCGGATCAACCACACGACCGTTGTGGGCGATGTCCGACCGCCGATCAAGTTGGTTCTCGCCAACGAGGGCAGCACCCAGAGCCAGTGGCGAACCGTGGTCAGGACGCTGGTGGAGATGGCCAGCCAGCAGGACAATCCTCTCGTCGCAGTGGCCGGGATGGGGATCAGCATCTGCCGGACTGAGCAGGCCGCCAGGGAATTGGCCAGCAACGGAATCCCCATGGTTGGTGCCGCCATCTCAGCCACCGGACTCGAATACAGCAGAATAAACGGCTTGATCCGGGTGTCCCCGGACGTCCAGGAGTACGTCCAGATCATCGATGGCTTCCTGAAAACGGATGACTTCCTGAAAACGCGGCCCGGATTTCGCTCGGCCATCCTGGTCTACGACGTGAATTCTGATTCCAACTGTGATGTCTTCGCTGAGACGTTGCGGACGGCGGTCAAGGGCAAGTTGGTAGGTCTTCTGACGGAATCCAATGATCTGGGATTTCCAGGCGGGGGGCTCAGTAAAAATACTGGTGCGAGCCAGTTCGCGTCCCTCACACCGAACATCTGCGCGGCCGCGCCGGCCAGCCGCGAAGTTGTCATCCTCTATGCCGGTAGGCGAGGTGATCTCCCGGGTTTCCTCGATGCGTTGCGGACTCGGATATGTAGTGATACCTCGGTGGTCGTCATCTCCACCGGCACCGATCCCACTGCGGTCCTGCGCGCCCGGGAAAAAGAGCTACGTGACGCGAAAATCACCGTCTATTCGGTGACGACGACCAATGCCATGTCCTGGGATCAGGGCAGGTCCGTGGCTCCGGAAAAATACCCGGAATTCCGACGGTTCTTTGCCGAATTCAGGTTCAATCCGGCCCACTTGTCTGGTGACAGAGTGATGACGATGCACGACGCTGTGCTGATCGCCGCGAAAGCAGTGCGGTTGGCGGCCCCCGGGGCGGCGCGCCCGGGGGCGCCCACCGCGGTGGAAGTACGCGATCAACTGATGAACCTGCACGATTTGAACGCGGTTCCGGGAGCCAGTGGCACGTTGAGTTTCAGCTATCGAGAGCCGGGAGCGGGCAACCCCCGGGGGAAACCAATGTTCGTGGTCCAGTTCCCTTCAGCCACTCCGGGCGTCTCCCAGCAGGTCGGCCCGCCCTATTTCACGCCGTAGCCGCAGGAAGGCAGCTGTAGCAGCCGATACCGGCGCGGCGACGGTGCGGCTTCTCCAGGGCGGCCCGGCCCTGGCAGGGGTCGTGGTTTGCGGCGTGCCTGCGGGACGGCTCGCCGAGGATTGTCAGTGGCGACCCGTAGGATCGCGGCCGTGCCGGATGACGACCTCGAATCCCGATTCAGCAGGCTGGAGTTCCAGGTGAGCCGCTTGCGGGAGGACGTTGCCTCCGCCCGCGCGCTCGCCGCGCTGGCCGACCGCGACGTGGCTGAGCTGCGCACCGAGATGCGAGCTCATCACAAGGTCCTGAACGCTCTGCGGGAGACCCAACTGGAGCAGGGTAAGCAGATCGGCGAACTCCGCCAGGAGATGCGGGAGGAGATCGGCGGTATGCACCAGGAGATCGGCGGGCTGCGCCAGGAGATGCGGGAGGGCTTCGCCATGCAGTCCACCGGCATGGCACAGATCGTCGCCCTGCTCACCACGATCGCCGATCACAAGCAGTGATTTGGACGGCCACAGTGAGTGATCGAGATCGGACATGGCACGATGTCGACCGTGAGCAGCGCTCAGCCTCGCCGCGGCCGGCACGCCAGACCGGAACAGCCGTCTGCGGCGTCTTCCGTCCCGCTGTCACCAGTGGAGTTCCCGAAGCTTGCCGATGCCCCCCTGGGTGAGCTGGTCCGGGACGCCGCCACGCACTTCTCCACCTTGTTCCGCTCGGAGGTGGAGCTGGCCAAGGCGGAGGTGACCGCCGAGGTCCGCAAGGGTGTCAAAGGCAGTCTTTTTTTCGTCATCGCGCTGACGATCGTTCTGTTCAGCCTGTTCTTCCTGTTCATCACGGTGGCGAAGGTACTGGCTGTCTGGCTGCCGGAGTGGGCTGGTTTCGGCATCGTCTTCGGGTTGATGCTGGTTACTGCGGGAGGGTTCGCGCTGCTGGGCTGGCGCCGGGTGCGCAGCATCCGCAAGCCGGAACGCACGATCAGCACTGTCCGTGACACTGGAGCAGCGCTGACCCGTCGGCGCAGCGGAGACCCCAGCGCTGACCCGTCCCAGGGGTGAACCGCCCGCCGGACCCCAGTTCGGTCCGGGTTCCTGGGCCGTGGATCCACCGCGAGGTATCAGCCAACGGGATCCGGCTGCATGTGGCGGAGATGGGGACCGGCCCCCTGGTCCTGCTGCTGCATGGCTTCCCGGAGTTCTGGTGGTCCTGGCGTCACCAACTTCCGGCGCTGGCCGCGGCCGGAATGCGCGCGGTCGCGGTGGATCTGCGCGGCTACGGTGATTCCGACAAGCCGCCCCGCGGATATGACCTGTGGACGCTGTCGGGCGACGTGGCGGGCCTGGTGCGGGCGCTCGGGGAACGTCAAGCCGACCTGGTTGGGCACGACTGGGGCGGGGTCCTCGGCTGGTGCACGGCTGCGCTGCATCCCCGGGTGGTGCGTTCGGTGACGGTGCTGGCCGCCGCGCATCCGCGTGCCATGGGCCAGGCGCTGCTGCTGGACGCCGCGCAGCGCTCAGCGGCCCGCTACCTGGCGGAGTTCCAGACCCCCTGGCTGCCCGAGCGCCGCCTCACCCGGGACGGTGCGATCATGGTGGAACAACTGCTCGGTGGCGGGGCCGGACCGCAGTGGCGGGCGTCGAGCGAGTTCACTGCGGTGGCCCGGCGCTACCGCGAGGCCATGTTGATCCCTGCCGCGGCGCATTGCGCGCTGGAGTACTACCGGTGGGTGGGCCGTTCGCAGTTCCGCTTCGACGGGCGCCGGTTGTCCCGTGCGGTGGACCGGGCGATCCGGGTGCCGGTACTGCAGGTGCACGGCGCCGATGACCCCTACGTGCTGGAGCGCACCGCGCGCCGCTCGGCCCGCTGGGCCCGCGATGGCTACCGCTACGAGGTCCTGCCCGGCATCGGCCACTTCGTGCAGCAGGAAGCGCCGGAGCGCACCACCGCGCTGCTCACCGAGTTCCTGCGCACCCCGTGAAGGATCCGTCAGTGCTGCCTAGCCCATTGAGCGGGCTCGGCGGGGTAACTGTTGCCTGGATAACCCCGCTGAGCCCGCTCAATGCGGCTAACGTGGTTGACGTGCAGGCGCACGAGGCGCTGGTGGTGCAGCTGCGGGAGCGGCTGGGGGCGGCCCGACAAGGGGGGCCGCCGCGGGCCCGGCAGCGTCATGTCGAGCGGGGCAAGCTGCTGCCGCGGGCCCGCGTTGATTCGCTGGTGGACCCGTCGTCACCGTTCCTGGAGCTCTCCCCGCTCGCGGCCACCGGCATGTATGGCGACGAGGCCCCGGCCGCGGGGATCATCACCGGCATCGGGCGGGTGGCCGGGCGGGAATGCGTGATCGTCGCCAACGACGCCACCGTCAAGGGCGGCACCTACTACCCGATGACGGTCAAAAAGCACCTGCGCGCCCAGGAGGTGGCGCTGCACAACCGGCTGCCGTGCATCTATCTCGTCGACTCCGGCGGCGCCTACCTGCCCGAGCAGGACCAGGTGTTTCCCGACAGGGAACACTTCGGCCGGATCTTCTACAACCAGGCGACGATGTCCGCCCGCGGCATCCCGCAGATCGCGGCGGTGCTGGGCTCCTGCACCGCGGGCGGCGCGTACCTACCGGCGATGAGCGACGAGGCCGTGATCGTCCGCAATCAGGGCACGATCTTTCTCGGCGGCCCGCCGCTGGTACAGGCCGCCACCGGAGAGGTGGTGAGCGCGGAAGAGCTCGGCGGTGCGGAGCTGCACTCGCGGGTGTCGGGCGTGACCGACCATCTCGCCGACGACGACGCGCACGCGTTGCGGATCGTCCGTTCCATCGTCGCCACGTTCGGGTCCCGACCGCCCCGGCCGTGGGAGGTGATCGCCACCGAGGAACCTGCGCTGGAGGGGATCTACGAGGTGGTGCCGGTGGATTCCCGCACCCCCTATGACGTCCGTGAGGTGATCACCCGGATCGTCGACGGCGGCCGGCTGGCGGAATTCAAGGCCGAGTACGGGACGACATTGGTCACCGGTTTCGCCCGGCTGCACGGCCACCCGGTGGGCATTCTGGCCAATAACGGGATCCTGTTCAGCGAATCAGCGCTCAAGGGTGCGCATTTCATCGAACTGTGTGACCAGCGAGGCATCCCACTGGTGTTCCTGCAGAATATCTCCGGTTTCATGGTGGGCCGGGAGTACGAGGCCGGCGGGATCGCCAAACACGGCGCCAAAATGGTCACCGCGGTGGCCACCACCCGGGTGCCCAAATTGACCGTCATCATCGGCGGCTCATTCGGCGCGGGTAACTACTCGATGTGCGGGCGGGCGTACTCGCCGCGGTTTCTGTTCATGTGGCCCAACGCGCGGATCTCGGTGATGGGCGGGGATCAGGCCGCCACGGTGCTCGCCGCCGTCCGGGGCGCTGACGACCCGGAACGCGATGCGGCCGTCGCCGAGCGCATCCGGGCTCAGTACGAGCAACAGGGCAACCCCTACTACTCCACCGCCCGGTTGTGGGACGACGGCGTGATCGACCCCGCGGACACCCGGATGGTGCTCGGGCTGGCGCTGTCCGCCTGCGCCAATGCGCCGCTGGAACCCAGCCGACTCGGCCTTTTCCGGATGTGAGCGCGATGTTCCACACCGTGCTGGTGGCCAATCGAGGCGAGATCGCCGTCCGGGTGATCCGCACGTTGCGCGCCATGGGCGTCCGGTCGGTGGCGGTCTACAGCGACGCCGATGCCCGCGCCCGGCACGTTCGTGACGCTGACGTCGCCATCCGGCTCGGGCCCGCGCCGGCGGCGCAGAGCTACCTGTGCATCGAGCGGATCCTGGACGCGGCTGGGCGCACCGGCGCGCAGGCCGTGCACCCCGGATACGGGTTCCTCTCCGAGAACGCCGCCTTCGCTCGGGCCTGCGCCGGCGCCGGTCTGGTATTCGTCGGCCCGCCTGCCGCCTCGATCGAGGTGATGGGTGACAAGGTCAGGGCCAAGGCGACCGTGGCGGCGGCGAGCGTTCCCGTGCTGCCCGGCAGCGACGGCGCGGGCTGTGACGATGCCGAACTGGCCGCCGCGGCTGCCGCCGTCGGTTACCCGGTGCTGCTCAAGCCGTTGGCCGGCGGTGGGGGCAAGGGCATGCGGGTGGTGCGGCGCGCGCAGGACCTGCCCGAGGCCATCGCCGGCGCCCGCCGGGAGGCCCAGGGTGCCTTCGGTGACGGCGCACTTCTCGTCGAGGCGTTGATCACCACTCCGCGGCATATCGAGATCCAGGTGCTGGCCGATGCGCACGGCAACGCGGTACACCTCGGCGAGCGCGAATGCAGCCTGCAGCGCCGGCACCAGAAGATCATCGAGGAGGCGCCCTCGACGCTGCTGGACGGGGCGGGCCGGGCCCGGATGGGTGAATGCGCGGTGGCCGTCGCGCACGCCGTGGGATACACCGGCGCCGGCACGGTGGAGTTCCTGGTGCCCGCCGATGCACCCGATCAGTTCTTCTTCCTGGAGATGAACACCCGGCTGCAGGTCGAGCACCCGGTCACCGAGCTGGTCACCGGGCTGGACCTGGTCGAATGGCAGCTGCGGGTGGCCGCTGGGGAGCCGCTGGGTCTCAAGCAGGACGGGGTCCGCCTCGACGGGCACGCCATCGAGGCGCGGATCTACGCCGAGGACCCCTCACGTGGTTTCCTGCCCACCGGAGGGCGGGTCCTGATGTTGCGTGAGCCCCCGGGTGAACACGGCGTCCGGGTGGACTCCGGGCTAGTCACGGGGGAGGTCGTGGGCAGCGACTACGACCCGTTGCTGGCCAAGATCAGCGCGCACGGCCCGGACCGGGACACCGCGCTGCGCCGGTTGGACGCCGCGCTGGCGCAGACCAGCATCCTGGGACTGGGCACCAACCTGGCGTTGCTGCGCGCGTTGCTCGCCGACGCCGACGTCCAGGCTGGGCAGCTGGACACCGGGCTGGTGGAGCGCCGTGTCATGGCCCGGGAGGAGCTGCCTGACGACGTGCTCGCAGCAGCTGGTCTGCGCGCGTTGCTGGCACTGGAACCCGCTGGCGGAGTGGTCGATCCGTTCACGCTGCCCGGAGGTTGGCGGCTGGGTGAGCCGGCCTGGACCCGGTGGACGGTGCACGCCAGCGGGCACGACCCGGTCGAGGTCCGGACCCGCGGCCGGGCCGCCGACGCCGAGCTCGTCATCGGCGACGGCGCCCCGACCCGCGCCCGGGCGCGGTGGAATGGTGAGGACCTCGTCATCACTCTGGACGGGATCACCCGCCGCTACACCTGCGCGACCGATGGTGCCGTGGTGTGGCTGGGCCGCGACGGGCGCAGCTGGGAGCTGCGCGATGAGCCGCTCGATGCCGCTCGGCGCCCTGGCGAGCGGGTCGCCGGCGGGGCGGTGCGCGCTCCGATGCCCGGCACCGTCACCGTCGTCGAGGTCGCCGAGGGCCGGCAGGTCAGTGCTGGTGCCCGGCTACTCGTGCTGGAGGCGATGAAGATGGAGCACGTGCTCACCGCGCCGATCGATGGGGTGGTCCGCCAGTTGCACGCCCACCCTGGGCAGACCGTTGAGCGCGACGCCGTGCTCTTGGTCGTTGACCCTCCATAAGGAGGACACCATGGAGTTGAGTGCCGAGCATGCGGCGCTGCGGGCGACGGTGGAGGAGTTCGCTCGTAAAGAGGTCGCGCCGGTGATCGCCGAACTGTACGAGCAGGGGGCGTTTCCGTACGGGTTGGTGGCGAAGATGGGGGCGATGGGGCTGTTCGGACTGCCCTTCCCCGAGGAGTACGGCGGCATGGGCGGCGACTACTTCGCGTTGTGCCTGGCGCTGGAGGAACTGGCGCGAGTGGACTCGTCGGTGGCCATCACGCTGGAGGACAGCGTCTCCCTGGGTGCGATGCCGATCTTCCGGTTCGGCACCGAGGAGCAGAAGCAGCGCTGGCTCCCGCAGCTGTGCAGTGGTCAGCGGCTGGGGGCCTTCGGACTCACCGAGCCCGGTGGCGGGTCGGACGCGGGCGCCACCCGCACCACCGCTCGCTGTGAGGGCGACGAGTGGGTGATCAATGGATCCAAGGCCTTCATCACCAATTCGGGCACCGACATCACCTCCGTGGTCACCGTCACCGCGATCACCGGCGTCAGCGGGGGCCGCAAGGAGCTCTCCGCCGTCATGGTCCCGGCCCGGCACCCGGGGTTCACCGTGTCGTCGAACTATTCCAAGGTCGGCTGGAAATGCTCGGATACCCGTGAGCTGTTCTTCGACGAGTGCCGGGTTCCGGTGAGCAATCTGCTCGGTGAGCGTGGCCGGGGTTATGCGCAGTTCCTGTCCATTCTCGACGAGGGTCGCATCGCGATCGCAGCGCTGGGCGTAGGCCTGGCGCAGGGTTGCATCGACGAGTGCGTGTCCTACTCCCGCCAGCGGCACGCTTTCGGTCACGCCATTGGCAGCTACCAGGCGATCCAGTTCAAGATCGCCGATATGGAGGCTCGGGCGCACACCGCCCGGCTGGCCTATTACCATGCTGCGGCGAAGATGCTGCGCGGCGAGCCGTTCAAGAAGGAAGCCGCCATCGCCAAGCTGGTCTCCTCGAACGCCGCGATGGACAACGCGCAGCGATGCCACCCAGGTCTTCGGCGGCTACGGCTTCATGAACGACTACCCGGTAGCCCGCTTCTACCGCGACGCCAAGGTTCTGGAGATCGGCGAAGGCACCAGCGAGATCCAACGCCTCCTCATCGCCCGCCACCTCGGCCTCGGCTGACCCCCCAGCCCCGCGTTCTGGGGACAGACTGCAGTTATCACGCTGGATTTACTGGCAGTCTGTCCCCAGAACGCGGGCGGGGAGCACGGTACCCTCGGGATCGGCAGGTGGGCGGCAGGAGGTGGCCGTGAGCGTGAATTATGTGGCCAGGCCTTGGGAGAGCAGGATGTTCCGGCGGTGCCGGCGGGCCTGGGATCTCGGTGCACGGGAGCGTCAGGACTACGAGCCGACCCAACCGGCGCAAGTGTTCGACTTCGGTGAGGCGATCCACGACGCGCTGGACGTCTACTACTTCCCTGGGATGTGGGATTGGAACCGGGCGATCGTGTGCCCACTGGCCATCGCCGGCTTCGAGAAGTCGATGCGCAGGCAGCGGGATGCGTACGCGCACAGCCGTGAGCTGTCCTCGGAGCAGGTCCAGGACTGGGAGCAGCACCGGGAGCTGGGCACCGGCATCCTCCAGCGCTACTTCGACTGGGCGCGGGAGGTCGACCGCTTCACCCCGGTCGGGGTCAGATCGCAGTTCGACATCTCCCTGCCCGACCCGGCCGACCCGGACCGCGGGCTCATCACCCCGGGAGGCCGACCGCTGCAGTACCGGGTGCGGATCGATCTGGCGGTGATCGACGACCACGAGCTGTACTGGCTCGTCGAGCACCGGATCGTCACCGGCTCGCAGTGGCCGGATCTTGACGCGTTGCGGTTGGACGAGCAGGCCCTCACCCGGAGCTGGGCCTGGCAGCTGAGCTTTCTCGCCAAGCTCGAGGGCACCATCTACAACGAGCTTCGCCTCGCCGAGCCCACCTCGGGCAAGCCCGAGGTGAAGGTCCGTGCGGTGCCGGGGGTGGGTGGGATCACCACACAGCGCAGCACCGAATCGTTCCGCCGCACGCACCTTCCCCGCACCGAGCTCGAGATCGACCGGCACGGCGCCGCGGTGGCGCTGGAGATGCAGGACATGACCGATCCGTCGCTGAGGATCTACCCGCACGTCTCCTGGGAGAACTGCTCGGGCTGTGCCTACCGGCCGCCGTGCCTGGCCATGGTCCAGGGGGCCGACGAGCGGCCGATCCTCCAAGCGGCCTACCGCAAGCGGACCAGCGAGGACTTCGAGCTCGGGCGGTTGGGGTCGGTGTGGGGGTTCGTCCCGGAGATCTACCGGGTCCACGAGCACCGCGCCCCCGGTACGGAGCAGTAGTGGCGGTACGTGTCCGGGTGGTGAGCTGGAACGTCGATTCCCGGCCAACCGGACTCCTCGACGCCAAGTGTGATCTGCTCCGCCGGCTGCAGCCTGACCTCGCGCTGCTCCAGGAGATCGGCAGGCCGGTCTACCGGGCGCTGATGCCGCACCCGTCGGCCCATGAACGCCTGCACCGCAAGACCCGGCAGTTCGCCTGGGGCGCGCTGTCCACCGATCTGTGCACCCCGCGGGGAAGCGAGTTCCGGTTGGGCTGCGCCGTGCTGGGCGCCCCGACCACCGCGTTGCTGGATTCCCGGGTACTGGATGCGGCACCGTTCGACGTCCGCGAGCCGGTGCGGCCCGGGTTCCTGTGGCGGACAGTGGTGGCGCAGGCTGCGTTATCTACCGGCGACATGCTGACCGTGTGCAGCTTCCACGGTCGCCAGCCCAGTCGCCAGCCCGCGGTGTCCCTGCAACGGGCGTTTCACGCCGGCATCGCCAAGTGGCTCGCCGGTGTGCCGGGCCCCGTGGTGTTCGGCATCGACGCAGGCCCGCCGTTATCTGAGGACACGGACCCGCTTCTGGGTCCGGGTCCGGTCCACCACCTCAACCACGTGTTGAGCGCGGGCAACGACCACCTGTGGGCCACCTCCGAGCTCGAGGTGCTCGACGTCGCGCGCCTGACCGACGAGGCCGCCGCCGCGGGCAGCGACCACGCCCTGCTTCTCGTGGACCTGTCGCTGCGCGACCCGTGAGTGGCCCCTTGTGTGTGCTCGCTTACTGAAGGTGCCCCGGGTAGCGGCCTAGCGTCCCCGGTGGACGTTCCGGTTCACCGAAGGGAGTTCAGTGATGGCTGCCACGAGTGCTTCTTCTCCCACAACGAGCGCGATGCCGACCCGCCTGATCGCCGGGGTTGCCGGCGGGCTGGCCGGCGGGGTGGTGTTCGGCGTGCTGATGCAGACGATGGGCATGCTGCCGATGGTGGCGATGCTGGTCGGCAGCGAGTCCGTCGCCGTAGGCTGGCTGGTGCATCTGGCGATCTCGGCCTTCATCGGCTGCACGTATGCAGTGATCTTTGCGAAATGGGCCGACCGGCTCGGGACCGGCGCTGTGCTGGGGATCGGCTACGGCGTGGTGTGGTGGATCCTCGGTCCCCTGCTGATCATGCCGGCCGTGATGGGCATGGGCGTGTTCATGGTCAACGCGATGACCTTGCAGAGCCTGCTGGGGCATCTGCTGTTCGGTCTGGTGCTCGGCCTGGGGTACGCCCTCGTCCGGTCCCGGGCGTGACCGCCGGCGTGCCGGCACACCAGCCGGGACCGTACTGTGTGCTCGGCGGGCTGGGCGCGCTGTCTGAACCTGTCTGGGGCAGCTCGCCGCCGCCGTGGGCCCCCGGGCGACGCGAGGAGATCGCAGGAGTGGAACGCATCGCGGCCGGTTACGACAAGACTTTCTGCTTGGCCGAGGTCGACATCTTCGCTGATCTCTCGGCGGAGGAGATGGACGCGATCGCCGCGGCGGCACCGATGAACACCTACGCGGCCGGGGAGCTGCTGTACTCCCCGCGCAACCCGGTGGAGATGTTGTTCATCCTCAAGCGGGGGCGGGTCCGGGTGTTCCGCATCGCCGCCGACGGCCGTGCCCTGACCACGGCGATCATCATTCCGGGCACGATCTTCGGGGAGATGGTGCTGCTCGGCCAGCACATGTACGACAACTACGCCGAGGCCCTCGACGAGTCCGTCGTGTGTGTGATGGGCCGCGACGACGTGCACCGTTTCCTGCTGTCCGATTCCCGGATCGCGGCGCGCATCACCGCGCTCCTCGGCGCCCGGCTGTTGGAGATGGAACGCCGCCTGTGTGACACCGTGTTCAAGAGCGTGTCGCAGCGGGTCGCGGCAACCCTGGCCACGCTCGCCGGGCCGCAGCGCCGGATGGGGGTCGGTCCCCGCAGCGTGCAGGTGTCGCTCACCCACGACCAGCTCGCCGCGCTGGTCGGCACCACCCGGGAGACCGCTACCAAGGTGCTGGGCGAGTTCGCCGATCGCGGCCTGCTCCGCCGCGGCCGCGGCCGGATCATCCTGCTCGACATCGACGGCTTGGACGCCGAAGCCGGTGACTGACGCCCGGGAGTTCACTGTTCTGTAAGACGATCAGACGGCGCGGTCGGCGCTACCGCTGCCAAGGTGGGATTGTTCCGATACCTGAGGAGGCTTCTCGTGAGACGTGCCCGTTCGCTGGGTCTGGCGTTGGTCACCGTGGCTGCGCTTGCTGGCTGCGCAGGAGGGCAGTCGAGCACGGCGCAACCGGATGCCGCGCCGCCCGCGTCATCAGGGGCCGCGACGTCCACCGGTGCCGAGCAGCTGAATTTTTCCGCCAGGACACTGGATGGCAAGGACTTCGCCGGGCAGAGCCTGGCGGGCAAGGCGGCCGTGTTGTGGTTCTGGGCGCCGTGGTGCCCGAACTGCCAGCGTGAGGCGCCCTCGGTGGCCCGCGCAGCCCAGGCGAACACCGGGAAGGTCGAGTTCGTCGGGGTCGCCGCGCAGGACGACCTGCCGGCCATGAAGGGCTTCGTGACCAAATACCAGGTCGGCTCGTTCCAGCATCTGGCTGACCTCGACGCCTCGATCTGGCGTCGCTTCGGGGTCACCCAGCAGCCGGCCTACGCCTTCGTCCGCCCCAACGGTTCCGTCGAGGTGGTCAAAAACCAGCTCTCCGAAGCGGAACTGGCTGAGCACCTCCGCCAGCTCACCGCTTCCTGAGCTGAGCGCAAGAGCCTCGATTGGACCTCGACACCATCGTCTTCGCACTGGCCGCGGGGCTGGTTGCGGCCCTGAACCCGTGCGGGTTCGCCATGCTGCCCGCCTACCTGGCCTTGGTGGTGGCCGGTGAGCAGGGGCAGACCAGCAAGGTCGCGGCGGTGGCCAGGGCGCTGGCCGTCACCGCGATGATGGCGCTGGGTTTTCTCCTGGTCTTCGGCACCTTCGGGCTGGTGATCGCCCCGTTGGCCGGCTCAGTGCAGCAGTACCTGCCCGCAGTGACCGTGGTCATCGGTACCGCGCTGGTGGGACTGGGCATCTGGATGCTGACCGGGCGGGAGATCACCCTGCTGCTCCCCAGACCCGGTCGTGGCGCGCCGAGCGCCCGGCTCGGCTCGATGTTCGGCTACGGGCTGGCCTACGCCATCGCCTCGCTGTCGTGCACCATCGGTCCTTTCCTCGCGGTGACCGCGGGGACGTTTCGCGGCGGCTCGGTGCTGGCCGGTCTGCTGGCCTACCTCGCGTACGGCATCGGGATGGCGCTGGTTGTCGGCGTTCTGGCCGTCGCCACGGCGTTGGCCAGCTCGGCGGTGGTGCAGGGCGCCCGGCGGCTGCTGCCCCACATCAACCGCATCAGTGGTGTGCTGCTGGTGGTGGTCGGGCTGTACGTGGGGTACTACGGGATCTACGAGCTGCGGCTGTTCCTCGGCAACGGTCCGGCCAGTGATCCCGTCGTCGAGGCCGCCGGGTGGGTGCAGGGTGCGCTGGCCGGTTGGGTGGGCCGCATCGGGCCACTGCCGCTGCTGCTGGCCTTGACTGTGCTGCTGGCCGGGACCGCGCTGCTCACCCGCTCGCGCCGCCGCTCTCACACGCCGCGGTAGAGCCACTCCAGCTGGCCCGGGCGATGGCCTACCGGGTGCCCCGGCTCGGCTCTCTCGATGCCATCCACCTGGCCAGTGCCGACCCATTTCGCGCGGAGCTCACCGGGTTCGTCACCTACGACCACGAGCTGGCCAAGGCAGCCGCTGACCTCGGATTCCCCGTGGTCGCGCCGTCATGACTCCGTGCTCTCAGGACGGTTGAATCGGCTATCCCGGTGAGATCACGCGCATGCCTGCTACTACGTTAAGCAGGATCGACGGTCTCGGTGTCGTCTATGACGGACCTGACGAAGAGTTCGACATGGGGTGTGAGCAACCGGGGATGGCCCACTTGCTCGACGAGGTCGAGCACCTGATCAGCGGTGTCCAGTCCGAGCTGTGTCGCGAGCAGGATGACATCCTCGTCGTCCTCGCCGAGGCGGTGTGCAAGACACTTCAGCACGAGGACGGTTTCGGCGCTGGCCACCTCGCAGCGCAGCCCTGGCATGTCGAGGATCTTCGTGGGGAAGTTGTCGGGACCCTGCAGGAAGCCCTTGACTGCGTCATTGAGCCACCCGTCGGGTAGGTCGAGCGCGGCCCCGACCCGGGCGGCGGCCGCGTAGACCTCGTTTTTCGGCGCAAACACCGCATCGATGTCTCTCGTTGCCCGACGTTCGTCATACGCCAGCGCAATAGCTGCCCCACCGACCACATAGAGGTCGGCGACCAGTCCCCGTTCGGCCAGATCAGCTCCCAGCGCTGCCAGAGCCTGCAGGATCTCATCTCGGCGCATTGCTACACCCGGCTCAGCATCCCGGCACCGAGCAGGATGCCCCGCCGACGGAACGCTGCAGGTGACTCCACGATGGCGCGGGCCCACAGTCCGGGGTAGCGCGGCCACCAGATGCGCGGGAGGAACCGATCCGGTTCCCCGGACCACGGTGGTGCGGCGAGCCCACGGTCGGCGGCGACGTGCTCGGCCAGTGCGCCGAGGTAGGCGTCGCTGCGGGGGTCGAGATCGCGCGGCCGCTCGGTGATCCGTTGCGCGACATCGTCGTCGTTCCTGGCCCAGCGCAGATCATCGACGAAGTCGGCCACCGCTTCCCGCAGCATGACGCCTTCGGCAATCCGGTTTGCGGTTCGCGCAAGGGTCATCGGACGCCGGGCCCGTAGCGGCAGGAAATCGCGCAGCGCGGTGTCATCGTTGTCATCGAGCTGCGCGAAGATCCGCTCCGACGGGGTGTTCATGCTGCAAGTCTGCCTGACGTTGGTAGGACCGCGTGGTAGCGAGCGTCAATCAGTGGGGAAGTCGAACTCGCCGAGGCGGACGCCGGCGGTGAACGCCTCCCATTCGGCCCGGGTGTAGACGATCACCGCGTCGTGCGGGTGCACACCACCCTGGAGCTCCATTCCGTGACGTCGACCTGGTGCTGGTCGCCACCTGATGGGAGCCGAGTCTCCCGGTCGATAGCGGTCGAGACTGTCGGTACCAGCTGGCAGGGTGCGACCATGGGGGCTGGGCAGGATCCCGGGTTGGACCACGGAGGTGAGTGGCCATGGCCGCAGGTGCACACGCGGGCGTGTTGGAGCACGCCGGTCCGTGGACCGAGCAGGACTACTTCGCCCTGCCCGCGGACCGGCAGCGGATCGAGTTGCTGGACGGGAGCCTGCTGGTGAGCCCCAGCGCCGGCTACCGGCACCAGCGGCTGTCCTCCCAACTCTGGTTTGCGCTCTCGGCAGTGGCACCAGCGGGTTTCGAGGTGCTGGAGGCGATCAACGTCCGGGTCGCCCCGGGTCGGATCCTGATCCCGGATCTGGCGGTGGTGAGCACGCCCGGGGTGGAACGCACGGTCGCTGAGCCTGCCGACGTCGCGCTGGTCGTAGAGATCACCAGTCCCGGTAACGCGGTGGTCGATCGCGCGCTCAAGCCCACCCTGTACGCCCAGGCCGATATCTCGAACTACCTGCTGATCGAGCTGGGAGTCGAGCCGCCCACGGCCGTTGTGTTCGGGCTACGACGGGGTCGCTACGTAGAAATTCGGCGGGTAGATCCGGGCGAACGGCTGTGCCTCGACGAGCCCTTCGGTGTCGATGTCGACCTTGCCGTACTGGCCAGCGCCACCCGTCCACCGAGTCCAACCTAAGCGGGCCTGGCGGAGAAGATGTCCTCGGCGGTGATCGCGATCACATCCTCCGGCAGGTTGGTGACCCGTTCGCGGGCACAGATCGCGATACGCAGCTCATGCGGTGCACCCGGCAGCGCCGCCGCCTTGCGATACAGGTCGGCGACGAGGCGGGGTGCGGAGACCTCCCGAGCCCACTTCGCCTCCCCGGCCAGGATCGGGGTGCGGGCCCGCCCGGCCAGCGCGACGACGTCGATCTCATTGTGGCCGTCAGCGGTCCAGAACGGGCCCACCGCGACGACCCGTTCGCCGAGCTCGCCGTCGGCAGCGAGCCGCCGCACATGCTCGCGAAACGCCGCCTCCCACCGCCCTCCCTGGTGATCGTCCAGTGAGTCGAGCACTACTGGCAGGATCGTCGGTCCGAGGCCCGCTTCGATCTCGGTGCGGTAGCCGGTGAGAACGTCCAGGTAGAATGCCAGGAAATTGTCCGCGATGCGATAGATGCGCCGCCTGGTTCGCCCCGTCTCGGTGACCGGCTGGACACGCTCGATCAGCCGGAGGCTGACCAGGCGATCGAGTACGCGGGTCGGATCCGCCCGGATCTTGTCCTCGATCTCGTTGTGGCGAGTGGCACCGGTGGCGATCGCGTGCAGCACGGCTCGCGGGTATCCGCCCGCCTCGGCTTCGGTGGCCAGGATCAGCTCACCTTCGGTCAGCAACCGGGCACCTGGCTGGCCAGCCAGCTGCCGCAGGTTCTCGGCGAGCGGTGCCGCCTGGTCCCACCACGCCAAGTACATCGGGACGCCGCCGACGATGCCGTACACCGCTGCCCGCTCCGCCGGCCGGAGATCGGGCAACATCAGAGCGGCCTCCCACGGCGCGAACGGATGGACCGCGAGGGTGAGGTCCATCCGACCATAGAGCGGCTGGCGCTGCTGTTGCAGTGCCTCCATGTAACGCACCGCTGACCCGCATAGCAGGATCCGCAGCTGGCTCTGTCCCTGGCTGCGGTCGAGAAAGGCCCGCAGCAGGTTCGGTAGCTCGGGCGTGGCCGCGGCCAGTTCCGGGAACTCGTCGAGCACCAGCAGCAGCGGCTCCTGCTCAGCCACCAGGGCGAGGTGGTCCAGAGCGTCGTCCCAGTCGGTGTACCCGCGAGTCACCAGGTCCCTGATGCCGGTGACTCCGATGCCGCTGACCTGCCGGGCCAGCAGACCTAGCTCGGTGCCCTGTCCGCGGCCGGCCCCGGTGTGGAACACGGTCCGTCGGCCCTCGGCGAAACGGCGCACCAACGCGGTCTTGCCCACCCGCCTGCGTCCCCAGACCACCGCCATCCGCGCATCGGCGCCGGACCACCACCGTTCCAGTGCAGCCAGCTCAGACACGCGATTGACGAACATACAACGATCGTAACCGACATCATTCGTTACCGACGTGTCATGTCGTCGACGTGTGCAACGTGACCAGTTCAGCTCCAGTCCACGCCAGTGCCGGCGTCAGTCCACGTCGATCACAGCGAGTATCTGCTCGAGATGGCGGAGGTCGGTGCCGTTGCGGGTGGCCAGGGAGAATCCGTGCCGGACGGCGGTGGCGGCGATCATCAGATCCATCCTGCGCGGTCGAGGGTTTCGTCCGGCTTGGCGTACGACGTTGGCGAGCAGGCCGTAGAACTCGGCTACCGCGGCGTCGAACGGCAGGACGTCGTACGTGTCGAGCACCAGCCTCAGCCGCTGCCGGCGACGCAGCTGCTCGATCGGATCCAGGATCGCGCCTACTCCGTAGTGCAGCTCGCCGACGGTGACAGCGCTGACGCTCACGACATCGGCGAACGAGGCCGTGCCCCGCGAGGGCGGCTCGATGATGACCGAGGTATCGAGGAGCACGCTGCGCGCTGTGGGTCCGGACCCGGTCACGCCTTACCGGCCTCATCCCAGGGATCGATCGGCAGGTCATCTCCGAAGACGCGGTCCGCTTCCTGCAGGTCCTGCTTCCACCGCTGCACGTCGAGAGGGGGCAGCTCAGCGAGCGCCGCGTCGAATTCAGCCGCCGGAACCAGGCGCCTCCTGCGGTGGCCAGGCCGCTGGTGCGGTACCAGGTCAGCAACCGGCTGGCCGTGCACCGTCACCGTGAACGACTCCCCGGCGGCCACTCGCCGCATGATCTCCGCATTGTTGTTGCGCAGCTCGGACTGCTTGATCGTCTCGCTCACGGCCCTACCATAGCGTCGTGATAGCGAGAGTGCTATTCAGTAGCACGACCGATCCATCACCTCGACATCCAAGGAGTAATGCCATGTCCCCCAAGACCACCATCAGCGTGGACGCGCCGCTGGTCACGCTGATCAACGTGTTCACCGTCGACCCGCAGCGTCAGGAAGAGTTGGTCACCGCGCTCGACCAGTCCACGCGCGACCTGTTCAGCACGATTCCCGGCTTCCTCTCGGCGAACCTTCACGCCAGCCAGGACGGCACCACGGTAGTGAACTACGTGCAGTGGGCCAGTGCCGAGCACTTCCAGTCGATGTTCGCCATGCCGGAGGCCCAGGAGCACATGACGGAGATGATGACCATCGCTGACAAGGCCGACCCGCGCCTGTACACCGTGCGAGCGGTGCACCACCCCGCCCAGGAGATGGAATGATCACCCGAGCGGCGCGCGGGCCGCTAGGCCAACGGCCGGTCGGTGGGGGCGATCGGGGACGGGGAGGACGTCGCGGCCGGTGAGGTAGCGGTCCACGCCGGCGGCGGCGGAGCGGCCCTCGGCGATGGCCCACACGATCAGTGACTGGCCGCGGCCCATGTCTCCGGCGACGAACACGCCCGGCACGCTGGTCATGAAACAGCGTCGCGGGCGACGTTGCTGCGCGGGTCGTAGTCCACGCCGAGCCCTTCGAGAAGCTTGCCCTTCTCCGGGCCGACGAAGCCCATCGCGAGTAAGACCAGGTCGCATGGCAGGTCCTGTTCGGTGCCGGGCACCGGGACGAACTTGCCGGCCTCGAAGACCACCTCGACCAGCCGTAGGCCGCGCAACCGACCGTCGGCGTCGCCGAGGAACTGCTGGGTGCTCACCGAGAACAGCCGCTCGCCACCTTCCTCGTGGGCCGAGGACACCCGGTAGATCATCGGGTAGGTGGGCCAGGGCTGCGATTCCGGACGCCGCTCGGGCGGCAGGGGCAGGATCTCCAGCTGAACGACTGAGGCAGCGCCCTGGCGGTGCGCGGTGCCCAGGCAGTCGGCTCCGGTGTCGCCGCCACCGATGATCACCACGTGCTTGCCTGCGGCGTCGATCGGGGACTGGGTCAGGTCACCCTCCTGCACCCGGTTCGACGGCGGTAGGTACTCCATCGCCTGGTAGATGCCGGTCAGCTCGCGACCGGGTGCCGGCAGGTCCCGCCCCGCGGTGGCCCCACCGGCGAGCACCACCGCATCGAAACCGGCCCGTAGCTCGTCGACACCAAGGTCCACCCCGACGTTGACACCGGCCCGGAATTCGGTGCCTTCGGCGCGCATCTGCGCCAAGCGCCGGTCCAGCCGGTGCTTGGCCATCTTGAACTCGGGGATGCCGTAGCGCAGCAGCCCACCGATCCGGTCCGCGCGCTCGTAGACCACCACGTCGTGCCCCACCCGGGTCAGCTGCTGGGCCGCGGCCAGCCCCGCCGGACCCGACCCGACCACCGCTACCTTCTTACCGGTGCGCACCTCGGTCGTCACCGGTTGCACCCAGCCCTCGTCCCAGGCCCGGTCGATGATCTCGATCTCGACCTGCTTGATGGTCACCGGGTCGTCGTTGATGGCCAGCACGCAAGCCGTCTCGCACGGCGCCGGGCACAGCGTGCCGGTGAACTCGGGGAAGTTGTTGGTGGCGTGCAGCCGCTGCGCCGCATCCGCCCAGTCCTGCCGCCAGACCAGGTCGTTCCACTCCGGGATGAGGTTGCCCAGCGGGCAACCCAGGTGGCAGAACGGGATCCCGCAGTTCATGCACCGCCCGGCCTGCGCCTCCAGCGACTCCCGGCCGAAGTCCTCATAGACCTCCCGCCAGTCCCGCAATCGCAGCTCCACCGGGCGCCGCGGGGGGTTCCGCCGTCCCGTGGTGAGGAAACCCTTGGGATCAGCCATGGGCGGCCTCCATGATGGCTTCGTTGACGTCGCGGCCGTCGCGTTGGGCGGCGGCTTGGGCGGCCAGGACGCGTTTGAAGTCCTTGGGCGTGACCTTGCCGAAGCGGTCGACCGCGGTGTCCCAGTCGGTTAGGAGCCTGTGTGCCACCGCTGAGTCGGTCTCGGCGTGGTGGCGCGCCACAGCCTCGGACAGGAATGCGCGGTCCTCGTCGGTCAGCGGGTCCAGGTCGACCATCTCCTGATTGACCCGGCCGGCCACGAGATCGAGCACGTAGGCGATCCCGCCGGACATGCCGGCCGCGAAGTTGCGCCCGGTCGGCCCGAGTACCACCACCCGGCCGCCGGTCATGTACTCGCAGCCGTGATCACCGACGCCCTCGACGACGGCCAGCGCGCCGGAGTTGCGCACGCAGAAGCGCTCACCGACCATCCCGCGTAGGAACAGCTCCCCGGACGTGGCGCCGTAGAGGATCACGTTGCCGGCGATGATGTTGTGCTCAGCGGTGAACTGCGCATCGGGGTGCGGGCGGACGGTGATCCGCCCGCCGGACAGGCCCTTGCCGACGTAGTCGTTGGCATCGCCGATCAGCCGCAAGGTGATCCCCCGAGGCAGGAAAGCGCCGAAGGATTGGCCGGCCGATCCGGTCAGGGTGATGTCGATGGTGTCGTCGGGCAGCCCGTCGCCACCCCATCGGCGGGTCAGGTGATGGCCCAGCATGGTGCCCACCGTGCGGTTGACGTTGCGCACCGGCAGGTCCAGCCGCACCGGTGAGCCCTCGGCCAGCGCCCCCTCGGCCAGCGCGATGAGGGTGTTGTCCAGCGCCTTGTCCAGCCCGTGGTCCTGCTCTCTGGTCCGGTGCCGGGGGGTGTCCGGACCAACCTCATCAGGCACGTGCAGGATGGGCGACAGATCCAGCCCGGCCGCTTTCCAGTGGTCGATCGCCGGACGGGTGTCCAGCATCTCGGTGCGCCCGATCGCTTCCTCCAGGCTTCGGAATCCCAGCGCTGCCAGGTGCTCCCGCACCTCCTGGGCGATGAAATGGAAGAAGTTGACCACGTACTCGGCCTTGCCGGTGAACTTCGCGCGCAGCACCGGGTTCTGGGTGGCCACCCCGACCGGGCAGGTGTCCAGGTGGCAGACCCGCATCATGATGCAGCCCGAGACCACCAGCGGGGCGGTGGCGAAGCCGAACTCCTCAGCACCCAGCAGCGCCGCGATCATCACGTCGCGACCGGTCTTGAGCTGGCCGTCGGTCTGCACGACGATCCGGTCCCGCAGCTTGTTGGCGATCAGCGTCTGCTGGGTCTCCGCCAGCCCCAGCTCCCAGGGCGTGCCGGCGTGCTTGATCGAGGACAGCGGCGAGGCGCCGGTGCCGCCGTCGTGGCCGGAGATGAGCACCACGTCGGAGTACGCCTTGGCCACTCCGGCCGCGATCGTGCCGACCCCGGCCTCGCTCACCAGCTTGACGTGCACCCGGGCCCGCGGGTTGGCGTTCTTGAGGTCGTGGATCAGCTGTTTGATGTCCTCGATGGAGTAGATGTCGTGGTGCGGTGGCGGTGAGATCAGCCCGACGCCGGGGGTGGAGTAGCGGGTCTTGGCGATCCAGGGGTAGACCTTGGTGCCGGGTAGCTGCCCGCCCTCGCCGGGTTTGGCTCCTTGCGAGATCTTGATCTGCAGGTCGTCGGCGTTGACCAGGTACTCGCTGGTCACGCCGAACCGCCCGGAGGCCACCTGCTTGATCGCCGAGCGTCGTAGGTCCCCGTTGGAGTCGGGGAGGTAGCGGTCGGCGTCCTCGCCGCCCTCCCCGGTGTTGGACTTGCCGCCGATCCGGTTCATCGCGATGGCCAGCACCTCGTGCATCTCCTTGGAGATGGATCCATAGGAGATGGCCCCGGTCGCGAACCGCTTGACTATGGACTCCACCGCCTCGACCTCGTCAACAGGCACCGGTGGTCGCACACCCTCCCGGAAGGTGAACAGGCCACGCAGCGTCAGCAGCCGCTTCGACTGGTCGTCGACCAGCCCGGTGTACTCCTTGAAGATCTCGTAACGGCCGGCCCGGGTGGAGTGCTGGAGCTTGAACACCGTGGTGGGAGAGAAGACGTGCGCTTCGCCCTCACGCCGCCACTGGTAGTCCCCGCCGATCGCGAGCTTCCGGTGCGGGGCGCGCACCCCGTCAGCCGGGAAGGCGCGCCGGTGCCACCTCAGGACCTCTTCGGCCAGCGTGTCGAACCCCACCCCGCCGAGCCGGGAAGTGGTGCCGGTGAAACAGTTGTCGATGACCTCCGGGCCCAGCCCGATCGCCTCGAAGATCTGCGCGCCGGTGTAGGAGGCCACGGTGGACACGCCCATCTTGGACATGGTCTTACGCACGCCCTTGCCCAGCGCCTTGATCAGGTTCCGGGTGGCGGTCTTGCCGTCGACACCGTTGAGCAGGCCTTGCTCGGCCATGCCCTCCACGGTGGCCATCGCCAGGTAGGGGTTGACGGCGGCGGCGCCGTACCCGATCAGCAGCGCGACGTGGTGCACTTCGCGGGCGTCCGCCGCCTCGACGATCAGCCCGACCCGGGTGCGGGTCTTCTCGCGCACCAGATGGTGGTGCACCGCGCCGGTGAGCAGCAGCGACGGGATCGACGCATGGTCAGCGTCGACGCCCCGGCCGGAGAGCACGATCAGCCGCGCGCCGTCGGCGACGGCTTGGGCGACTTCGACGCAGATCTCGTTGATCCGCAGCACCAGCGCCACGCCGCCACCGTTGACGTCGTAAAGACCTCTGACGGTATAGGCCTGGTATTCCGGCCACTCGCCGTCGTCGTTGATGTGGACGATCTTGGTGAGCTCGTCGTTGTCCAGTACCGGGAACGGCAACACGATCCGGCGGCAGGAATCGGCATCGGCGGCCAGCAGGTTGGGCTCAGCTCCGAGCTGGGCCTGCAGCGAGGTCACCAGCTCCTCCCGGATCGCGTCCAGCGGCGGGTTGGTGACCTGGGCGAACAGCTGGGTGAAGTAGTCGAACAGTGGCCGGGACTGCTGCGAGAACGGAGCCAGCGGCGCGTCGTTACCCATCGAGCCGATCGGTTCCGCGCCGGTCTGCGCCATCGGCCCCAGCAGCACGTCGAGTTCCTCCTGGGTGTAGCCGAGCGACTGCTGGCGACGCACCAGCGAGGCGTGCGTCGGTATCTCACGCTCGCGTTCGGGCAGATCCTCCAGCCGGGTCAGACCCTCGGCGACCCAGTCGGCGTAGGGGCGCTCGGCGGCCAGCTGTCCCTTGATCTCGTCGTCGTCGACGATCCGCCCGATCGCGGTGTCTGCGAGGAACATCCGGCCTGGCTCCAGCCGTCCCTTGCGCACCACCGTGGCGGGGTCGATGTCGAGCACCCCGACCTCGCTGGCCAGCACCACCAGGCCGTCCTCGGTGACCCAGTACCGGGCCGGGCGCAGGCCGTTGCGGTCCAGCACGGCGCCGATCACCGTGCCATCGGTGAACGCGACCAGCGCCGGGCCGTCCCAGGGTTCCATCAGCGTGGCGTGGAACTCGTAGAATGCCCGGCGGGCGGGATCCATCTCGGTGTGGTTCTCCCAGGCCTCCGGGATCATCATCAGCACCGCGTGCGGCAGCGGACGGCCGCCCAGGTGCAGTAGTTCCAGGACCTCGTCGAAGGACGCCGAGTCGCTGGCCCCGGGGGTGACGATCGGGTAGATCCGATCCAGATCGCCCGGGATCAGGTCGGTGGCGAGCGTGCTCTCCCTGGCGCGCATCCAGTTCCGGTTGCCGCGCAGGGTGTTGATCTCGCCGTTGTGCGAGACGTAGCGGTACGGGTGCGCCAGTGGCCAGGACGGGAAGGTGTTGGTGGAGAACCGGGAGTGCACCAGCGCCAGCGAGCTGGTGATCCGTTCGTCGGACAGATCCGGATAGAAGCTCACCAACTGCTCCTCGGTGAGCATTCCCTTGTAGACGATGGTGCGTCCGGACAGGCTGGGGAAGTAGACGCCGAGATCGTGCTCAACGCGCTTGCGCACGCAGTACACCAGCCGTTCCAGCTCCAGCCCGGCTGGGGCGTCAGGGCCGGCGAGGAACAGTTGGCGCAGCCGGGGCATCGCTGAGCGGGCCGTGGGCCCGACTCCCTTGGGGTTGACCGGCAACTCCCGCCAGCCCAGCACGCGCATGCCCTCCTGCGCCGAGATCGCCTCGATGGCCGCCATGGTCGCGGTGGCGGCGAGCTCGCCGGTGGGCAGGAAAGCGGTGCCCACCGCGTAGTGGCCCGCCTCGGGCAGTTGGAAGTCGACGACCTCCCGGAAGAACTCGTCGGGCACCTGGAACAGGATGCCGGCGCCGTCACCGGTGTCGGACTCACCACCGCGGGCACCCCGGTGCTCCAGATTGCGCAGCGCGGTGAGAGCCTTGCGCACGATGCCGTAGTCGCGGCGCCCTGCGAGGTCGGCCACGAAGGCGACCCCGCAGGCGTCATGCTCGAAAGCAGGGTCGTACAGACCTTGCTGGCGGGGGCTCAACCCTTCAAACAGGTCGTGAGCGCTCACGGGCACCTCCCGTCGTCTCGATTACAGCTCGATACACGCATCGGGACGGCGTGCACCCATCCGCAGTAATCCGCAGATTACCTCAGTGGGTTACCAACTCCTTATCACTTGTGACGTGCGATCCCGGTAGCACGGAGTTGGCCGGATCCATCCTGGGTCCGATGACACCTTCCCTGGCATCGTGAGCTGCTAGCTTGCCATGATACCCGCCGGGGATGCCTGCTGCCGGATTTACCCGGTAGCGACAATTCGACCCGCTGCACGGGTCCGATGCGGCAACCGGTAATCGTCACTGTTCGTATCGGTTGCCGAGTGCCGATGATGAGCTCGTCGCGCTGTTGCGGCTCTACTGCCTTGTAACGCTCCGAGGTCGGATGACGACAGAGCGTACGGAGAGATCCGGCGCTGGCCCCCGACCTCGCGCTTGGTCTCGGTGAGATGGTCTCTCGATCGAGGAGGTTCCTCATGCATCTAGGCCGGACGACACTTCGAGGAAGCGTCCTGGCACTCTGTGCCGCTGGCGCTCTGGCGCTCGGCGTGGGCACGGCGTCGGCCAGCACGCTCACCCCGGCTCCGCAGGCAGCTGCTGCGATCAGCTCCAGTCACCCGGCGGACCGCTGGTATTACTGCGATGGTGGGCGCTACCACGGCGAGTGGCGCTGCCATGGGGACCACTGGGGCTACTGCGACAGTTGGCGCTACCGCGGCGACTGGCACCACGGCGAGTGGCGCTGCCGTGGGGGCCACTGGGATTAGTGAGGGCGACGGCCACCGCTGGCACCATTGATGAGCATATTCGTCACTAGCGGCGGATAATCCCTCAACGAGCGAAAACCCCGATACCTCTGCCTTTGTCGGGGTTTTCGTATGTCCAGGGCTCGGAACTTCTGGTCGTGTTCCCGGTCGCAAGCTGACACCAGGACACCCGCGAAGCGTCGCATCGCGGCGGGGATGCGGTGATGAAAGACGAGTGGGAGGGCCGTCACTATGGATGGGCAGGCGCTGTGTGCACGGATCCGGCAGGGTCTGGCCGATGTGGAGGAACGCATCAGAGCCAACTCGTGGCTGGCGGAGCTGACAGCCGGGCGGTTGTCCACCGGCGCCTTGCGAGCCTTCGCAGGGGAGCAACTCCAGATCATCCCCAGTGATCTGCGTAGCTTCGAGATGCTCGCGCAACGTTTTCCGGACGATCCAGCCCATGGCTACCTGGCCGGCATGGTCGCGGGGGAGCAAGTGGCCCTCTTGGCGTTGGAGGACTTCGCCGCCGCGGTCGGGTTGGATGGTCCGCTACGCCAGAGCTACGAGCCGCTGCCAGGCTGCCAGGTGTACCCGTCCTACGTAGCTCGCCTGGCCCGCGACGGCACCCCGGCGCAGATCGCGGGCGCGTTTCTGGTGAACCTGGATGTCTGGGGCAGCTGCTGCGCCCGGATGGCTGATGTCCTACCGGTCAACTACCGGATCAGCCGCGAGGACTGCGCTTTCTTCGCCCATTTCGCCGGCCCGACGACCGAGCTGGAGCGGATCAGCCTGGAGGTGATCGACGATGAGCTGGCCCGGGGTGCCGATCCGGCTGGCATCCGTCGGGCTGCCAGGCTGTTGCAGGCCTACGAGCTGCTCTTCTGGGAGAGCCTGCCGCGCTGAGTAACCGGGGTGCGCTGGAGGCCGACCTCTGCGCCGCCGCCGAAAAGGTCAGTGGTGGTGGCGTCGCGCGCAGCTCGCCCGTCCGGGTGCACAATCGTTCCCGACCGGCTGTCGTAAGACCGTGGAGACCGCCGGGGAAGGCCGGGTGATCGGATGGATGACCGTCGGTTGCTGCTGGTACACGCTCACCCCGACGATGAGTCATCCATGACCGGCGCCACCATGTTCAGCTACGCCCGGCAGGGCGCGACGGTGGTGCTGGTGACCTGCACCCGCGGTGAGGTCGGCGAGATCGTCGCGCCTGAGCTGGCCGGGTTGCGTGAGGCCGGCCCCGACGGGCTGGCCCTTCGCCGGGAGGCTGAGCTGGCCGAGGCGCTGGGTGTGCTGGGCACCGCGCGGCACCACTGGCTGGGTGGGCGCGGTCGCTGGCGGGACAGCGGGATCCCCGCCGACGGGCACCCCGGCTCTTTTGCTCGCGCGGACCTGGTCGAGGCCGTCCCGGCGCTGGTCGAGGTCCTGCGCGCTGAGCGTCCGCAGGTGGTGGTGACCTACGACGCTGGTGGCGGGTACGGGCATCCCGATCACATCCAGGCCAACCGGGTGACGATGGCCGCGCTGGATCCCGCCGCCGATCCTGATTTCGCACCGGAGCTGGGCGCGCCGTGGCTGGTGGCGAAGGTCTACTGGATGACGTTGCCGCGCAGGATGATCCAGGCCGCGCTGGCGGCCGGCGTGCTGTCCTCCTCCGACGTCGTGCCCCATTCGCTGCCCGACGAGGAGATCACCGCGGTGCTGGACGGGCGGGAATACCTGAGCACCAAGGTCGCCGCGCTGCGCGCGCACCGCAGCCAGGTGGACCTGGAGAACGGGATACTCGCCACCTTCGCGAGGATCCCCGAGTTCGGGCTGGAGCACTATGTGCTGGTCCGCGGTGAACGGGGCCCGGGCTCGGGCCCACACGGCTGGGAGGACGATCTGTTCGCCGGACTGAAAGATGTCGGATGAGCCCAGCCGAGCAGATCAGGGTTGCGCTGCGTCGCCTGCGCCGGCGCGGCATCAGACGTCGGGGCTCCCTCCGGGCGGTCCTGGCCGTCACGGTCGTAGCCGATGGTCCGGCGGTGCTGCTCACCCGCCGCATCGACGCACTGTCCGCGAACCCCGGACAGCTCGCACTGCCCGGAGGACTCATTGATCGCTGGGAGTCAGCACCCGGCGCGGCCCGTAGCCGGCTCGCGGACAACCTCGGCATCGTCCTGCCGACGGGGTCGGTACTCGGGCTGCTCGACGACTACCTCACCCACCGCGCCCACCGCGAAGTGGTGATCACCCCAGTGGTGCTCTGGGCCGGCCACCGGATTCCCGCCTCTGACGTCCTCGCGGTGCCTTTCGTCGAACTCGACGTCGAGCCGATGTTCGTGGCCAACGCGGAATCCGACCGTTCAGTGATCCGGCTGCCGCTGCACGGCGAGTGGCTGCATGCCCCCACCGCCGCGGTCCTGCACCAGTTCCGCGAGGTCGTCCTGCACCACCGCCGCACCCGCGTCGCCCACCTCGCCCCCATCCCGCATTCAGCCCGCTGAATGCCAAGGGGAGCGCGATAGCGTGGCGGCGTGCGGGTGGCGACCTGGAATGTGAACTCGGTGCGGTCCCGGTTGCCGCGGTTGGCGCCGCCTCCCGGGTCGGCCTGGACGACGTCGTCACCGGGTTGCTCGACGAGCCCACCAATCCGATCGGACCGGGCCTGGCGCCGGAGGCCCGGGCGGTGTCCGCGACCTGTGCAGGGTTGCGGACACCGCCCGGTGTACGTACCCAACGGCCGCACCCCCGACGACCCGCACTACCGCTACAAACTGGACTGGCTGGCCGCGCTGGCCCGACGAGCGGATCTTCACCTACTGGGATTACCGCGCCGGCATGTTCCATCAGGACCTGGGGATGCGGATCGATCTGGTACTCGCGGGTTCAGACGTCGCCCCCCGGACGCGCGCGGCCTGGGTGGACCGGGCGGCCCGCAAGGGCAGCGCCCCCAGCGACCATGCGCCGGTGATCGTCGATCTGGACGAGGCCCCGGACGGCGACTGCGGCCCCGTCGTCCCACCCCCGTCGATCCGACGCTGAGGTCCCCGTCGTGCGTGGTCGTGGTTACACCGAAGGCCGTTTCGTGCATGTTGAGCTTGCTCGGCAGGACCGCGCCAGCCTCAGTCCCTGAGCTCAGCGGCGATGCGCTGGATCAGGACCACAGCGTCCGGGCCCCTGACAGCACGCTCCCGCAACCGGTCATAGAGACTGCGGTAGAGTTCGACGTCTTCCGGGTCCGCGATCTTCAGACTGGCATGAATGAGTTCCACCATCACGAACGTCTCTTCGCCCTCGTAGACCACGAAGTTGCTCCACGGGGTGGCCACCGCTTGACCGTCGATCGGCAACACGTCGATGTGCACGTTGTTCGTCGCTGCCAGCGATACAACTCGGTCGAGCTGAGCCACCAGCAGATCCGTTGCGGGAGCGGGGTTCCAGTGCAGCGCGCTTTCGCCGATGAGGAACTCGAACCGACGGTCCGTGTCGAACAACGCCGGTTGGCGTTCCAGCCTCGCTGCGGCTGACGCCGCGTGGTCCACGACGCCTGCAATGTCCGCAAGGGGGATCATCCAGTGCGCGTACTCGGGTGTCTGGAGCAAGCCCGGTATGACAGTCGGCTGGAAGTTCCGCACGGTACGCGCGGTGGTCTCCCGAGCCCGGACTCGATCCTGAAGGTGTCCTTGCCCGGCGCGGACCGCGTTACGCCAAGCAGCCACTTCGGTGAAGGCCGTTTCCGCCAGTTCCATCAACCG
The DNA here is from genome assembly GCA_963712995.1 of uncultured Actinomycetota bacterium. Classification (GTDB taxonomy): domain Bacteria; phylum Actinomycetota; class Actinomycetes; order Mycobacteriales; family Pseudonocardiaceae. Next base: position 82,690 of record CAVQKH010000002.1, read on the forward strand.
TTTCCGGGTGCCGGGTGCCGCGTCCATGGCATCTGCCCATGCCTGCACCTCGGGTCGTGTCACAGTGGCCGCCCCGCTCTCGATGCGGGACACCTTGGATTGACTCATCTCGACGCCACTGTCACGGATTCTCGTGGCGAGGTCACGACCGCTTAGCCCGGCGAACTCCCGTAGGCGTTTCAGCTCGCGAGCTAGCTGGGTGCGGACTGCGGTCACATGGACTTCCGCACAAGTTGCTCAGCAAGACTCCATGACCGCGACCACACGAGGTCGCGGATGTCTTCGAGGGTGGCCAGTTCCGCTCGCTTGTCGACACGCTGGTAACCGAGTAACACACCGTCATCGTTGTAGTGCATGAGTACGGCGAAGGCCCCTGGTGTAGCAGCGTCAAACAACCAGAAGTCGACCAGGGTCCGGTCCTCGAGTGGATACGCCAAGCGGATCTCCTCGCCTACCGCCACGGACTCGACGTAACCGATCAGCTCGTAACACAGGTATTCCGACAGGGGCTCCTCGATGAGGTGCACCCGGCTCCATGACTTCCCGGCCGCAGTGGTGATCGCGATACGCCGCAACCAGGAGCTGGTGCGTACAGACCGTTCGGGCCGCGGAGTCCCTGCGCGGAAGGCGCGTATCCGGGTGTCCTCGGCGGACACAGAGTATTGCTGCAGGGTCTCCAAGCGGAACGCGGAGACCCTGAACTGGTCGAAGGCGTCGCCGAACTCATCAGGCGTCACTGTCAACTCCCCTTCCGTGAAGACGCAGACATCACCCGACCCGCTGGCGCCGGGCCGGGTGGGTAGGAAGCGATGGGTCAGACAGCCAGTCGCGCGAGAAGCTGCGGGAGCAACGTGAGCATGACATCGCGGGGGATCGTGAGGATGTCCTCCTCGCTCGGGAGGTCGGCTGGCTTGTCCGCGTGCGCTGTCCGGTAGCCCTGCACCCTGAAGTCGCCGGTGTCTGTCCACTGACCGAACCCTGGGCAGTTGCCATCCTCGCAGTCGGTGAGCTTAATGAACTCTCGCATGGGGTCCTCCCGGCTTGATTCAATACGATTCGTGGTGATATCGTTCATGGTAACGAGGATGTGGTCGGTGTCAACTCGACTTTTTCGGGCAGACTTGATGATCGACCCGTTTTGATGCATAGTGATTCAATCGATATGATCGACAGTATTCTGGAGGGCGGCACGCGATGGCAGTCGATCGGCGAGCGACCTCGCGGGTGTGCAGCCACCACCGTCGGTCCCGCCACGAATCCGACGCTGGGCGGCCAGTGCGCGAGACAGGTGGCATCTCACACCCTGGTACCCGTGCGAGGACGACGGCGCATGAGCTCTTTGCATCCCCTTGGTGCCGCGGTCCAGGTTGACCGTCAGAAAGGAAAATAACTATGGGTACAGCGATGACACCGTTTGGGCTGCGTTATACTGAGCCGCTGGAGGTGTCTTTTCCGACGCGGGAGGTCGCCGGGGCGATTTTGTGTGAACGGCGTCAGATCTCCATATTTGACGGTCGCCCGTTGTGTGAGCTGATGGCTACGGACATGGTGGAGTCCAGTCCGACCGAGAAAGACGGCAAGGACCCGATCAACGTCGACACCGACCCGTTCTACGACTGATCGGCTGAGATGGGTTCCTGTTGCCACGAACAGCCACGGGTGTTGGTGTTGACCGCACCCGTGGATCCCACTGCCGATGTGGTGATTCAGCATCTGGCTGCTGCTGGTGTTCCGTTCGCGCGGTTTGATGCAGCGCAATTTCCGACGGAGATCAGCCTTACTGCGACCCTCGACACAGATGATGGCTGGCGCGCATGCCTAGGCGGGATCAGCCTCGCCAGGCTGCACTCCGTTTACTATCGGCGGCCCCGTCGGTTCGTGTTCGATCCGGCCATTCCCACCCAACAGCTCACCTGGTGTGAGGGGCAGGCACGTTACGGCTTCTGGGGTGTGCTGGAGACTCTGCCGGTCACCTGGATCAATCAACCCAGTGCTGTCCAGCGGGCCGAGTACAAGCCCAGGCAACTACGGCTGGCTCGACAAGCGGGGTTGTCTGTGCCGCCAACAATGATCACCAGCAGCGCGAGCGACGTCACCGCGTTCGCGTCTGCCGTCGGCGGGTCGATCGTCACCAAGGCGCTGTATGCGCGAACACCACGCGACACTGATGGATACCCCACCGGCGTCCTCTATACGGCAGAGGTCCTGCCTGACCAGTACTCTGATCCTGGAATTGCGGCCACTGCGCATTTGTTCCAAGCTAGGATCGAAGGTTCCTACGACGTGCGGCTGACTGTCGTGGGCGACGAGCTGTTCGCGGCCGCGATCCGCCGCAAGAGCGGTGCTGGGGAGCTGGACTGGCGCAAGGACCACGAGGATCTCTGCTATCAGCCCTGCGATGTGCCGACCGAAGTTGCCCACGGAATACGGCAACTCATGTACTCGCTCGAGTTGACTTTCGGCGCGCTTGACTTCGCGGTCGATGATGCTGGTTCGTGGTGGTTCTACGAAGTCAACCCGAATGGCCAGTGGTTCTGGATCGAGCGCCAGACCGGGCTTCCGATTTCCGTCGCACTGGCGACACTGCTGGAAGGGCGGCCATGCGCGGTTTAGGTTCCTGGGCTTCCGACACGGATGAGACAGTTCAGCTCCGCGAGCAGATGATCGACGCGCTTGTCCAGGCTGGAGACATCACCGATGAGCGATGGAGACAAGCGTTTGCCGCAGTGCCGCGCCATGCGCTCATCCCGCGCTACTACCGGCCGGACAACTACCACGAGATCTATGCGACCAAAGCGGCTGACCACTCGATGTGGATTCGGTCGGTGTACTCCGACGAAACGCTCATCACCCAGAAGACCCCGAGCACGGTGACGTCGTCGGGTACTATGCCTGGGCTGGTCGCTACGATGCTGCATGCCCTTGACGTATGCGATCACCATCGGGTGTTGCAGGTCGGAACCGGTACTGGCTATACCGCAGGCTTGTTGTGCGAGCGCTTGGGCTCATACCACGTCACCACGGTCGACATCGCGCACGTCATCAGTTGCGCAAGGACCGCGACGGAGCATCACTCGCGCTGCACCACATTGGGTCCACGCGATACCTTCTATCAGCAGCACATGCGATTCTTTCTCGCGGTCGCGCTACACGACGTGTCAGTCGGTCAACACGGGCCCTGCCTCGATGATCTGATTATCCGGGACGACACCGGCTCCTCGGCGCGGCTCGACAGCACACGTGACGGATCTTTTCTCGTCGCAGAGACCGGATCTCGCGCACTGTGGGGCGAGGTTGAACAGCTTCATGATCTATGGCACGATTGTCGGCAGCCTCACCGCGAGCGTTTCGGACTCAGCATCTCCAACGAACGCCAATGGGTCTGGCTCGATTCGCCGGATAGCCGATACACATGGGAACTTCCCGCATGAGTAGGTGCAGAGCGGGACTGGTCGCCGGACACAGCCGTCACCGGCGGCTGACCACTGCCCATGGCAAGACATGTAAAAATGGCTACGGTCTGTGACCGTGATGTGTACGGCTGGCTGCTGGATGGTGCTGGTCGGGTGTTGGTGCAGGACACCGGGACGCGGTTCAACCTGCCCGGTGGCACACCGGAGCCTGGTGACGCTGACCTGGTGGCCACACTGGTTCGGGAGGCGATGGAGGAGTCCCAGGTCACGGTCACCGATGTGGTGTATCTCGGGTACGAGCAGGTGCATCGCGCGGGCCGGGCGCATGCGTTGGTGCGGACGGTAGCGAAGATCGGTGAGTTCCATCCGCGCCATCCCGACCCTGACGGTGGTCGGCTGTTTCGTCGGTTGATGACGTCGTTGCGCGATGCCCCCGGCTTGCTGGCCTGGGGTGGCTCTGGGATGGCACAGGCTCGGATTGCGACGCGGATCGCGAAGCACCGGTGGGGTTTACCGGCTGAGTGCCCGACGCTGTCCCTCTCGTATGTGGACTGAAGACCGCCGGGTTGGTCCTGGATCCAGGAAGCGACCTGGGCCAGGAATACTCGAACGGCGAGCGGGTAGTCGTAACGGGCGGTGGCGAAGTGGTGGGTGTTGTCCCGTATCCGGCGCCGTTCGGCCGCGGTGAGGGCGAGCCCGCGCCGTAGGGCGGCGGCCAGACTGACAGGGTTCTCGGGAGTGGCGATGAATCCGGTGTGCCCGTCAATGACCTGCTCGTTCAGGCCTCCTGCGGTCGTGGCGATCACTGGGGTGGCTCCGGCCGCGTAGGCCTCGATCGGGACCCGGCCGAACGGTTCGGCGCGGGAGGGCACGACGACGCCGCGGAGCGCTGAGTGTGAGTAAGCGCCGGATGTCGGGGTGGAACCGGGTCAGCAGGGTGACATCCAGCCCGGGGCTAGTGATCCTTTTTGCGAGGTGTTGCTAGTAGGCGCACTGCTTGGGACTGTCGGTGACGGCAGCTAGCCCCAGATGCGGCACTCCCACGTCTTGTTGGTGCATGAGGGTGAGGGCGTCGAAGCCCTTGTAAGGCTGAGCGCGGCCCAGTGCCAGGAGAAATCCATCCTTTGCCGAGTTCACTGCCAAGCAACGACGGTCACTGAGGCAGCTCGGCTCAGTGACCAAGCCGAATGCCTGTCTCGACTCGCGCAACAGGCGCTGTCCGCGGTGCTGAACCTGCCGCTAGATCTATTACAAGGCCGCACCCCTGTACCCTGACCGTTGTGACTCAGCCTGACCCGGCGGTCTGGGACGGACCCGCTATGCGGCGTGTACTCGCTGTCCGTGATGTTTCTGGTGTCTTTCGGCTGTTGATGAAGCTGGGCTATACCCAGTCCCAGTTGGCGGAGTTGGCCGGGATGGGCCAGAGCGAAGTGTGCGAGATCGTCAACGGCAGGCGGCAGGTGCAGGGTTACGACGTGTTCACCCGTCTCGCTGAAGGTTTCGGCATCCCGCGCGGTCTGATGGGACTTGCCTACGATGGGGACGGGCAGCCGCCCCAGACCTCCGAGGAGGTGGACGAGGAGATGAAGCGTCGCGCCCTCATGGCCGCCGGAAGCATTGCCCTGTTCAGCTCGCCGGTGCTCGGTGAACTGCTGCACATCCCGGTGCGCCCGCACACCCCGACGCCGCTGCCCTCACGGTTGGGTGCCTCGGACGTGGTGGCGATGCGGAGTCTGACCGAGAGCCTGCGCACGGTGGCTCGCACCTACGGTGGCTGCGCCGAGACGGTGACATCCGTAGCCAACCGATCAATGCCGTTGATGTCAGTGCCTGCCAGTGATGAGGTACTGGCTGGCATGGGCTCAGCACTGGCTGACCTGCACACCATGGCGGGCTGGACGTGTGTCGACTCCGGTTACCACGATCACGCTCGGGCCTGCTTCGCCACAGCGATGGAGCTGGCCGCAAAAGCAGGTGACAGCCGCGAGCTGGCATCCGCTTTCCGGCACGCCGGGATACAGATGGGGGAAGCCGGAGCCTGGAACGATGCCCTCAAAGCATTCCAGCTCGGGTTCGTCGGTACTGACGATGAGGTGTCCATCGCGTGGCTCCACGCGGAAACCGCCTGGCCGTACGCGCTCATGGGACACAGGGATCAAGCCTTGAGCGCGCTCAAGAGGGCACAAGAGCAACCCTTGACCGACCCGTTCGACGCTGCCGATATGGACTACGTGAGCTCGTACGTGTACAGCACACTCGGGCAGCTCGATACCGCCGAGTCGTTCGCCGCCAGGTCGGTCCGCAAATGGGCCCACGAAGGAGTCTCCCGGCGAGACAGCGTCGAGGCTGACATCCTCCTGGCAACCCTGCACGCCCGTGCCGGGGAGCTGGACACCGCCGCCCTGGCACGGAAGGCCATCACCGGTGTAGCCGAACTACAGTCGGTCCGGGCGCGACACATCAAGCTGGCCCCACTCGCCCAAGCCCTGGAGACCAGACCCGCATACCCGGAATTCACACAGCTCGCCGTTCAGGCACGACAGGTGATGCGATTCAGGCAACCATCGAGCCACGCTTAGTCCGTGGATTCGGTGAAGACGCGGCTGCTGAGGAAGTCTTCGGTGGACAGGGTGGTGAGCTCGTCCTTGCTGACGGGACGGTCGGTCTCCATCATCCGGCTGGCATGGCGCAGCCGGGCCCGTTCGATCGCGTTGCGGACGCTGCGGGCGTTGGCGAACCGGGGTTGCTCCTTGCGGCGCTGCAGGTACTCGCGGAAGGTCTGCGCTGCTTCGGGGGTGAAGCTGTACCCCTCTGAGTTGATCATGAGCTGGCCGATCTCCTCCAATTCGTCGAGCGTGTAGTCGGGGAAATCGATGTGGTGCGCGATCCGGGAGCCCATCCCGGGGTTGGACACGAAGAAGGAGTCGATCCGGTCCTTGTAGCCGGCCAGGATCACCACGAGGTCCTCCCGTTGGTTCTCCATCACCTGCAACAGGATCTCGATGGACTCCTGCCCGTAATCACGCTCGTTGTCCGCGCGGTAGAGGTAGTAGGCCTCGTCGATGAACAGCACGCCGCCCATCGCGCGTTTGAGCACCTCTTTGGTCTTGGGCGCGGTGTGCCCGACGTACTGGCCGACCAGATCGTCGCGGGTCACCGAGACCAGATGGCCCCGGCGCAGGTATCCCAGCCGGTGCAGCATGTCCGACATCCGCATCGCCACGGTGGTCTTTCCGGTACCCGGGCTGCCGGTGAAGCTCATGTGCAGGTTGGGTCTGGAGGTGGACAGGCCGAACTTGGCGCGGGCCCGGTCGACCAGCAGCAGCGCGGCGATCTCCCGGATCCGGTTCTTGACCGGGGCCAGACCGACCAGGTCGGCGTTGAGCGAGTCGAAGACCTCGTCGATACCGGTCTCCGCACGCTCTTTGGCCAGATCGACCCGGGCATCCGCCGCTAACGTCTGTTCTTCATTGCCGGCTTCTTCTTCGGGTTCCCCCGCCCCGGCCGCGTCGCGGCCGGGCGGGGTCATACCGAACCCGACACGGGCGGGTGCCGGCTGGTTGTTCGCGTCCATCTTACTGAGCGTCACTGTTGCTGTTGTTGTATCTGCTGCCCTGCGGCTTATCGGTGGCGTAGGGGTGCAAGGTGTAGCGGATGGAACGGTCGTGCGACTCCTGGCGCTCGAGCCGGAAGCCGGGCTCCTCGGTCGGCCGCTGCACGATGAACGACAGCCCGACGGTCTGCTTGCCGTAGTTCGCGTTGTAGGCGTTGACCCGGATGTAGGTCTCCGGCTTGGCCTTGCGGCAGGCGTTCACCTCGGCGAGCACCCCGGCGGCGTCGGCGAGGTCGAACATCGGTAGCCCCCACATATCCCAGTAGACGTTGCGGGGGTGTGGGTCGTCGGTGAATTCCACCGAGCACGGCCAGCCGTTATCCAGCGCGTACTGGATCTGCGCGGTGATCTCGGCGTCGGTGAGGTCGGGCAGGAACGAGAAGGTCCCCTGAGTGATCCGCATGGTCGGTTCTCCCAATCAGATCGAGGTGGGCGTCTCGACGACGTCGGGCACGTCGGTCGACTCGTAGTTGAAGGAGATGTCGCCCCAGGTCGCCAGCGCGACATCCAGCTCGCGGCTGTGCTTGCAGGCCGCCTTGAGGATGTCCTGGGCCTCCTTGCGGTAGTCCTTGCCCTCGTTGCGGGCCTTGATGATCGACTCCAGGGCGACCCGGTTGGCGGTGGCACCCGCGGCGATGCCCATCGGGTGACCGATCGTGCCGCCACCGAACTGCAGCACCACGTCCTCGCCTAGGAAGTGCAGCAGATCACCCATCTGCCCGGCGTGGATCCCGCCCGAAGCCACCGGCATCACGCCCGGCATCGAGCCCCAGTCCTGATCGAAGTAGAGGCCCTTGACGGGGTTCGCCGCGAGCTTGCCCAGCCTCAGGGTGTCGTAGTAGCCCGCGATCGCGTTCGGGTCGCCCTCCAGCTTGCCGACCACGGTGCCGGAATGGATGTGGTCCACCCCGGCAAGCCGCATCCACTTGGCGAGCACCCGGAAGTTCACCCCGTGGTTCTTCTGCCGGGCGTAGGTGGCGTACCCGGCCCGGTGCAGGTGCAGGATGCACCCGTTGGCCCGGGCCCACTTCGCCATCGACTGGATTGCGGTGAAGCCGATGGTGAGGTCGATCATGATGATGACGGTGCCGAGCTCCTTGGCGAAGGCCGCACGCTCGTACATGTCCTCCATGGTGGCCGCGGTGACGTTGAGGTAATGGCCCTTGACCTCGCCAGTCGCCGCCGCCGCGCGGTTCACGCCTTCCATCGAGTACAGGTACCGGTCCCGCCAGCGCATGAACGGCTGGGAGTTGATGTTCTCGTCGTCCTTGGTGAAGTCCAGCCCGCCGCGCAGTGCCTCGTAGACCACCCGGCCGTAGTTGCGGGCGGAGAGGCCCAGCTTGGGCTTGGTGGTGGCGCCCAGCAGCGGGCGGCCGTACTTGTCCAGGTACTCCCGCTCCATGATGATCCCGTGCGCGGGGCCCTGGAAGGTCTTGACGTAGTGCAGCGGGATCCGCATGTCCTCCAGGCGGAGCGCCTTGAGCGCCTTGAACCCGAACACGTTGCCGATGATCGAGGACGTGAGGTTGGCGATCGAGCCTTCCTCGAACAGGTCGATGTCGTAGGCGATGTAGGCGATGTACTGGTTGTCGGAGTTCGGGACCGCGTCCACCCGGTAGCACTTGGCCTGGTAGGTCTTGTAGTCGGTGAGCCGGTCGGTCCACACTACCGTCCACGTCGCGGTCGAGGACTCTCCGGCAACCGCGGCGCCGGCCTCCTCCGGTGGCACCCCGGGCTGTGGGGTGATCCGGAACGCACAGAGCACGTCGGTGTCTTTGGGCTGGTAGTCGGGCTCCCAGTAGCCCATCTCGGCATAGGGAATGACCCCAGCCGACCAGCGATCTGCCTTCTTCTTCTGCGATCCGTTGACTTCGGTGTCAGCCACGCTTGTGCCTCCTGTAGGTCACTACCGAGCTTGGCGGTACATAATCAGCCTGTCTATCAAGTCTTTGGCTATGATTATGTAGTCATCGTTCAGGAGTCGGTGGGGTTGTGACGACCGAATCCCGGTTGCGCACGCTGGTGGCGCTGGCCGCCACCGGATCGGTGCGTGGCGCCGCGAGCCGCCTGACGGTCACCGAGTCGGCGGTGTCGGCCTCGATCGGGGCGTTGGCCAGGGAACTCGGCGTGCCCCTCGTGGAGCCGGTGGGTCGGGGACTGCGGTTGACCGCGTCCGGCATCATCTACGCCCGCTACGCCCGCCGGGTGCTGGGACTGCTCGACGAGGGGGCGGCGGCCGCGGTTCAGGAACTGGACCCCGAGCGGGGCAGGCTGCGTCTGGCCGCGGTCACCACCGCCGGGGAGCACCTGCTGCCCGCGCTGCTGGCTGAGTTCCGCCGCCAGCACCCCGGGATCGCGCTGGCGCTGGAGGTCGCCCCCAGCGCGCAGGTGTGGGATCTGGTCGGCGCCCATGAGGTCGACCTGGTCATCGCCGGTGCGCCGCCCTCGGGGGTCGAGGCGCGCGTGGTCGCCACCAAGCCCAACGAGCTCGTCGTCGTCGCGGCACCCTCGATCGCCGAGGCCTTCGACTGGACGAGCACTCCGTGGTTGCTGCGGGAGCAGGGCTCAGCGACCCGCACGAGGGTCGAGTCCTACCTGAAAGCGCAGCATGTCGCGCCACCGCGGCTGGTGCTGGGTTCCAACGGAGCGGTGGTGGCCGGCGCGGTGGCCGAGCTGGGCTGCGCGCTGGTCTCCCGGGACGCCGTCGTCGACCTGCTGGCCGATGGGCGCCTGGTGCACCTGCCGATGCCAGGCACGCCGATGCGCCGGCCGTGGCACGCCGTGCTCAGTGCCTACTCCGGGGCGGCCACCTGGTTGTTCGTCCGCCATCTGCGATCGGCAGGCTGGCGGCCACACGGTCCGCGGATCTCCCCCCAGTCTCTCCGAGGACCCCAGTCCCACCGCGGCCCGGCCCTGCCGGGCGTTTCCGCTGCCAACGGTGGAACACCGCGCCGATCACGGTCTAGGGTCGGTGTCGACGGCGCGGACAGGCCAGTCGCCGCGGAGGGAGAGTCATGAAAGAGGCCCTGCACGGAACCGCCCAAGCGATGGTGAGCCGGCCGCGCGGCATTCTCGCGGCCGACGAGAGCATCCCCACCATGTCCTCCCGGCTGGAGAAGGTCGGGATCGCCGTCACGGAGGAGAACCGGCGGGCCTACCGCGAGATGCTCCTGACCACGCCGGAGCTGGATCGCGGGATCAGCGGGGTGATCCTGTCCGACGAGACCTTCAACCAGAAACTCAGTGACGGCAATACCTTCCCGCTCGCGGTGCACTCCCTGGGCATCCTGCCCGGGATCAAGGTCGACACCGGGGCGAAGCCGCTAGCCGGCTACCCGGGAGAGAAGATCACCGAGGGCCTGGATGGTCTGCGCGAGCGGGTGGCCTACTACGTCGCACGGGGGGCCCGGTTCGCCAAGTGGCGCGCCGTGATCACCATCGGTGAGGACATGCCGAGTCGCTACGCGCTGCGAGCCAACGCCCACGCACTTGCCCGGTACGCCGCGATCTGCCAGGAGGGGTGGCTGGTGCCCATCGTCGAGCCCGAGGTGCTGATGGATGGTGACCACACGATCGAGCAATGCGCCGAGGTGACCAGGGCTGGGCTGTCGGCCTTATTGGCTGAGCTGGACGAGGCCAGGGTGGATCTCGCTGGGATCGTGCTCAAGCCCAACATGGTGGTGCCGGGTACGACATCGGGCCAGCAGGCGAGCCCTGAGGAGGTCGCCGAGCAGACCGTCGCGACGCTGCGCGCGGTGTTGCCCGATGAGCTGGCCGGGGTCGCCTTCCTCTCTGGCGGGCAGTCCCCGGAGACAGCCACCGCGAACCTGGCCGCGATGCAGAAATACGACACCCCGTGGCCCTTGACGTTCTCCTTCGGGCGGGCACTGGTCGACCCGGCCCTGCGGGCCTGGCTGGGGGATCCTGCCCTGGTCGGCGCGGGCCAGCAGGCGTTGACCGACCGCGTCACCCCCAATTCGGCCGCCCTTGTGAGCGCATAGCGCATTGTGCCCTCAGGCCCCCGAACTCGGCCGGCGGAGCTGTTCTGCCGGTGGACACGCTCCGCCGGCCGAGTTCGGGAGAAAAGGCCTTTGATGGAAAGATCATCACTTTTCGGATCTGTTGAGCGGTAGGATCAGAACGTCGAATGTTGGGGCATTATCCCATCCGGGGCGCAGCTGTGCGACCTTGCGCCATCCCCAATTCAGGTAGGCACGGTAGGCCATGGTGTTCTCCGGTTCCGCCAGAAGGGTCGCTCGCGATTCTGTGCGGGTCGACAGGAGGTGGTCGTGCAGGGCGTGTGCAACTCCTTTTCCTGTCCGTTCTTGAGATACCATGATCTCGGACAAGGCGAATGTGCGACGGCCGTTCTCCCGGGTGAAGCCCGGCTCCGGCTCCGACAGTAATCCGTCCCACCACCTGCTCAGCTCGGTGAGTGGCCATCCCCAGGTCTGGCCGATGGCTTTGTTGTCTTGATAGGCGAACACCAGATCGAAGTCGGCCTGGGAGGTGTACGAATCAAAGCGTTGCATGAACGCATCGACACTGTCGAACGGATCTGCGCTTGCAATCGCGTCGACGTAGGACCGAACGTAGATCTCCTCGACCGTGCCTCGAAGTCGCCGCGCTGCAGCTCTACCGTAACGGCGGAATGTGACACCGTGGTCTCCGGCAGAGGAATCGACCCGTCTTTCGTTCATTCTTTTAACTTTCCAATCTCGTCGTACTGAGCGCGGAAATAGTCGCCCTGGTGATCTCGAGCTGCGGCCCGTCGAACAGGTTGAAGTGTAGAAATTATTCGTTGTGACACAATTCCATGGTGTTCCAACGCGGCAAGAACTGCCGTGCCCTCCTCCAAAGCGCCGCGGATATCTCCGCTCGCCGCCAGTGCGGCCGCCAGGTGGGCACGGTAAATGGCGTGGTTGCGATCGCTGAGCGTTGCATTCAGGCTCTTTCGATAGAGCACAACTGCCCCGGACGTATCCCCCAGAATTAGGCGTCCCCTAGCTTCTTGCACCGCAATTTCCGAGCTGTTGACGAACTGCAACCACGTGGGGTTTTCATGGGTGAGGTCGCGATCCACCTCACGCCAAGCCCGGGTGATCGCGACTCGGAAACCCTGGTGGTCGCGGGCGGTTGCGTGGGCGATGGCCTCGCGCGACGCGAGCAGGGCGTGCAGTCGATGGGACGGATCATGGCGCGCCAATTCAGTGGCCCGTTCACTGAGTCGAACGGCCTCGCGGGCGCGGCCAGAGTGTCCCTCCAGTTGGGCCAGGTACGCCGACTGAAGTGACATCTGTGTCATAGCGTGTATCGCCAACGGGTGATCTCCCGACTGGTCTGCCAGCAGGCGAGCTTCCGAGTAAAGCTGCCGTGACAAGCTTTGGTCACCCGAGTCGTAGGCGAGCCAGCCGACACAGACGGCTAGCTCGCCGGTTGTGCTCATGAGCTGATGGCCGGTTGTCTCGCTGTAGTCGGCTTCATCGAGCATACGGCGGGCACGGTGATAGAGGCGCAGGCCGTCACGAGCCAACGCCCCACCGCCTACGCTCTGATCTTTCGTGTACAGCTCATCCACGGATGCGTGCAGATAGCGCATGTGCGCTGAATCCACCTTGGCTGGAATCTGTATTTGACTCAGGCCGGCCGAGGCGGCAAGACCGGTCAGTCCGGTACCGAACTGCCGTCGGTTCATGTCCATTTCTTCTGTCTCTTCTCCTTCGGTTCGGTCGTCGCTGGATCTGCCCAGCAGCAACGGAATGAGTGCCTCTCGCGGCATGCCGACTGCGTCGACCACTTCGAGAAGTCGACGGAGGTCGTAGAGGCTTCCTCGTTGCCCCGCCTCAGCGCGGGCAACAGTCGATTGACTCCATCCCAGCAGGCTTGCGAACTCAAGTTGACTCAATCCTGGAGCGGTCCGGATAATCGTCAATGCTGCGCCCAAGTCCAATTCTGCGAACGCTCGTCGCAGTGGAATGGAGTCCCATAGCCATGCCGGAAAATGGGGAGTCTCGCCAATCTGTCGAGCGCAGCTTGCGCAAACAGAGTCCGTATTGTACCGATTGAGCAGCCCTTGGCAGACCCTGCACGTTCGTTTCTCCATCGTTCCTCTTCGTCTGTACCACGCTTGTCGAACTACCGGCAATGCCAAGCTGTCATCGCTGCGCCCGGTCCATCTGGTGACGTCTTGGCATCGCGTCAGGTGCCTTGTATATCGCATAGTTTCTGCCGGTGTTTCTCTGCCTCTGTACCGTCGCGCGGCGCAGAGGCAGCACGTCTGAGTCTGCATGTCTGAGTCTGAGTGGGGTGATGACCGATGGAGACCATTGATTGCCCGGATGTGGCGACGGCCAAACGGCTCCTCGACCATGTCAAGCAGGATGGTTTCACCTTCCAGCGAGTGGCGCCGGGGGTGGATGGGCCGCTGGTGGGATACCGGGTCAGCGACGACTGCGTGGACATGATCCACATCGAGGGGTTCAGCCGGGACTGCTTCGCTTGGCGACGGCGCACGTCGTCGCTGGTCGTTTCGCCGGACGCGCTCGTGCAGGACTGGGTGGAGGGCAGCGCGCTCAAGGTGCTCAGCGAGGTACTGACCTGGGAGCCGGAAGGATGAAGCCGGCCGGGTCGTGCGGGGGCAGAGTTAGCGGAACAAGCCCTCGCGCAGCGCTGTGGCCACCGCGGCTGCGCGGTCGGTGACTCCCAGCTTGCGGTAGATGCCGCGCACGTGCGACTTGACCGTCTCCTCGCCGACCACCAGTGCGGCGGCGATGGCTCGGTTGGACGTGCCGGCCACCATCAGCGAGAGCACCTCGCTCTCCCGCTGGGTGAGGCCCAGACGTGCGCCGGGCCAGAACTCGCCGGCCTGCAGTCGAGCGGCGGAGGCCTCTGCTCTGGCGGACAGGCCGGCATCGACCACCACGGCGCCGGCGTGCACCCGGAGCAGGTGTTCGACCAGCTCTGGGCCGTCGATTCGTTTGAGCAGGTAGCCCGCAGCCCCGGCCTGCATGGCTTGGAAGAGATACTGCTCGTCGTCGTAGACGGTGAGCAGGACGACCCGCCGTCCGGGAGAGTCCTGCACGAGGTCGCGGCACAGGTCCAGCCCGCTCTGCCCGCCCAATCGCACGTCCGCGAGCACGACGTCGGGGTCCAGACCGGCGACGACCCGCCGCGCGGTCGCCGCATCGGCGGCCTCACCGACCACTCTGACCTGTCCGGCGAACCGGCTGAGCATCGCCTTGAGGCCGGTACGCACCATCTCGTGGTCATCGACCAGCACCACACGCACTGGCTGGCCGCCCATGTGCTGAGTGTAATCGGGCCGGTAATCCAGGGGGTCGACATGGCGGCGACGGGCACGGTTCCCCCCTTGTCTTTCCCTCCAGGAGGGGAGCCGTGCCGCACCGAGCTTGCTTACGCTCGGACATGGTCTTGTCGAGAGAAGGGGTGTGCCATGCCCGACAAGTTGTTGCGGATGGAACGCGCCGGGTCCAGCGCTTCGCGGCCGGTGATGCTCGCGATTGCCGGCGACAGCGCCGCCGGGAAGACCACCCTGACCAAGGGCCTGGTGGACGCGCTCGGCGCGCACCGGATCACTTCCTTGTGCGTGGATGATTATCACCGCTACGACCGGCAGGAACGCAAGGCACTGCCGTTCACCGCGCTGCACCCGGACTGCAACTACGTGCAGATCATGGAGCAGCATCTGCAGTTGCTGGCCACCGGTCAGCCGGTGCTCAAACCGGTTTATGACCACGACACCGGCCAGCTCACCCGGCCCGAGCTCATCGAGCCCACCGAGTTTGTGATCGTGGAAGGCCTGCTGCCGCTGCACACCCGGTTGACTCAGGCCTGCTTCGACATCACCGTCTATCTGGACCCGCCTGAGCGCATCCGCCGCGACTGGAAGGTCAAGCGGGACGTCACCAAACGCGGGTACACCCCGGAGCAGGTGCTGGCCGAACTCGACAAGCGCGAGCCCGAGTCCGAGGCGTTCATCCGTCCGCAGCGTTCCGCCGCTGACATCGTGGTCCGTTTCGGCCCTATCGAGACCCGCCAGGACCCGCCGGAGACCCCGCTCTCAGCTGAGCTGACGCTGCGCCCGACGATCCGCCACCCCGACCTCACCCACGTCTTCCGCGAGACCGACCGACGCGCCATGCACCTGCGGCTGGCCCGCGACGAGGTCGGCAGGCCGGTGGAGGCGCTGCACATTCACGGCTACGTGCCTCCCGAGGAGAGCCAGCTCCTGGAGAAGGCGATCTGGGCCGAGCTCGACACCGAGACGGAGTTACCGTCCTCGCTGGGTCACATCGGTGAGGGAGCCCGCAGCGAGCCGCTTGCGGTCACCCAGCTGCTTCTGCTGTACCACATGCTCGATTCGACGCGCTGAACCGCAGCGCCATCGCCGAACGATCCCGGGCTTTGAGCTGCCCTCGACTGGCCCCCACTCTTCAGTGTCGAAATCGCACATATTTGACTTCGTAGAGTAGCGAATCAGGCGAAATATTCTTGATCGAAGCCTGAAGTGTGACGTTCTAGCGGGCCATGTCTTGACTTCGCGTAGTTCGTCCTGTTATAAGATCGTTATTAAAGTTAGCCTTTCCTAACTACGGGAGGACTGATGCTCGCCCCTGCTCAAGCGTCGTTCATGCTGCATCTCGGGTCTGGCCCCGGTCGCCGACGATCGGCTGGACGCTCGTCCACATCGCCTCGATGACCATCTTCGACAGTTTATCGGGAGCGCTTGTTGTGATCTTCCGGACGATTCCAATCGATGGAGTGCCCTTCCTGGCTTGTCAGTCTGGGGATGGCTGGTGGAGTGACAATGGAGCGACGTCGAGCGATCGCGTGGGCCGGGTCGATAGCACTGGCGGGGTTCGTCGTTGCGTTCACGGTGGGCTCGTTGGCCGGCGGATTCGGCCTCGGTGTCTCGCGGACACCTCCGGCGCAGACGATTACCCCTCAACCGATTACCCCTGAACCGAAGCCGGGAGATGGTGGTGATGAACCAGCACCGGGAGCGCAAGCGGCGGCGCCCCCGTCGGGAGGTGTCGAGGTCCAACCCGCACCGGGAGGTGCCGGAGGTGCCCAACTCGGGCCGCAAGGATGGGCGCCCAGTGCATGGTCGGCGCCAGGAACTCTATCGGCCGACCCCCCTGTTGGTCGCGCGACGTCTCCGGTGGAAGTTCCGATGTCACGGACTGCCCCGAAGGTCAGCGCAAGTGATGTTGCCGCTCCCCCGCGTGATCTCGGTAAACGGGGTGGTACGGCGGGACTCGACAAGGCGCCTTCTTCTCACCTCGACCCCGGCGATCGTCTGGCTGGCAGGAACAGCCGCCGTGGGGGGTCGGGACAAGCGGCCGTTCCGGTTTCTCCTCGGGGCGACAAGCAGGGGAGCTGGGATACCCCCAGGGGGGATCTCGGTCTGTTGCTGAAACAGGCGAGGCCGTCCAAGGCCCGCGCCTCTGGAGAGTCGGGTGCGGGCCGCTCGGCGTCGCCCTCCAACCGGATGCGCAGCGGTGCGACGCCGCCGGTGGCTGCGGACCGCGATGCGCACGGCAAGCAGGACAGGTCGTGATGACTGACCTGCTGACTCGTCCGGCTGGTGCCGCTCGGATCTGGGCAGGAGGTCTCAGCGTCACCGCCATGCTGGCGCTGGTCATTCTGATGGTTCCCGCATACGGACCGCCCGCGCGAAACCTGGTTGACTCCGCCGTGTGGTGGTACGCGGCCCGCGCTTCCGGCCTCGTGGCCTGGGTCCTGCTCGGAACGTCCGTGGTGGGTGGGTTGCTGCTGACGACGCGGCTTGCCCAGGGGCGAGCGCGTGCCTGGACCCAGAGCCTCCACGAGTTCGTCGGGGTGCTTGCCGTCGTCTTCACCGCGGTCCACCTCGCCACCGTGCTCGCTGCCGGACAACTGCGAATCGGCGTGCGAGAGCTGCTGATTCCGTTCACCAAGCTGGATAATCCGATCGCCCAGGGCTGCGGAGTGCTGGCCGTGTACCTGCTGACCGCAGTCGTGCTGACTTCGTGGGCGCGGGCGTCACTGCCCTGGCGGTGGTGGCGCCGACTGCACCTGCTGACGTTCCCCATGTTCGGTCTTGCCAGTGCACATACCGCACTGGCCGGTACCGACACCGCCAATCCGATCATGCACTGGGGCAGCCTCGTAGCGGGAACGGCGATCTTGTTTCTGGCGGTGCTCCGACCCCTCAGCTCGCGCGGTCCCCGCAGGCTTCCGGCGCCGGCTTCCGGGAGCCTGCCACCGGTGAGCGTGCCTGCGCTTGACGTGCCTGCGCTTGACGTACCTGGGCTGCGGCAGGGGATCCCTTCCGCGGCACCCTGCCCAGCAGGAATGGGAATGAGCCTGCTCATCGGGCAGACCACCTGGGAAGCCGATAGCGTCATGTCGTTGCGCCTGCATGCTCCAGACGGAGCGCCACTGCCGAGCTGGGAGCCAGGTGCGCATATCGAGCTGGTCCTGCCCTCGGGCCGGCGCCGGCAGTACTCGCTGTGCGGTGACCCGGCAGACGCCCGGTCGTACCGCATCGCCGTCTTGCATGTGCCTGCCGGACGCGGTGGGTCGGTGGAGGTGCACACCGACGGCCGGGCCGGTCAGCTGGTGACCGTGGCAGGTCCACACAACCACTTCCTGCTCGAGCCCAGCCCTGCGTATCTGTTCATCGCCGGTGGAATCGGGATCACTGCGATGCTCGCGATGGCGACCCGGGTGGCCGGTACGGGTGCTGAGTGGAAGCTGGTGTACACCGGCCGGCGCCGCGCCGGCATGGCCTTCGTCGATGAGGTCCGCGCCTTGGGACCAGACCGGGTCGAGGTGATACCCGGCGATGAGTGCGGCCGGCCCGACTTGGACGAGATCATCGGGTCGGCCAGGGTTGGCACCGCTGTCTACTGCTGTGGTCCAGGCCGGTTACTGGGTGCGGTGCGGGAACGGGTTGCGGCCCGGCCCGACCTGAGCCTGCACAGTGAGCTTTTCGCCGGCGGTGGTCCTACCAGCGGCGCCGCTTTCCACGTTGAGCTGCATCGCACCGGACGGATCATCGACGTGCCCGGCGACCGCTCTGTGCTCCAAGCTGTCCGTGACGTGCTGCCCGCTGTGCCGGCGGGGTGCGAGCAGGGGGTCTGCGGCGCCTGCCGCACCACGGTCCTGGCCGGCGAACCCGATCACCGGGACGAGTTGCTCAGCAGCGCTGAGCGAGCTGCCGGCACGATGTTGATCTGCGTCTCGCGCGCCCGCAGCAAGCGTCTCACCCTCGATCTGTGACGGGGTCGGTCCTGTTTGGAACAGCTGGGGCCCTCGTGAGCAGGTTGCCGATCTGGTGCAGACCGGGCAGGTCGTGCACGTCGGCGGCCAGCGCCGGCACGGTCACCACCGCGACCCCTGGATGGGCCTTGTGAAACCGGGCCAGCAGCCGGCGTTCCCGGACGTCCAGGGCGACCCGGTCGGCGTGCAGGCGCAGTACCGCAGCCGCCAGCGGTGCCGCGGTACCGGCAGCTGGGCCCGCCCGCTCCAGCGTTTCGGCCACCGTCTCGGCCTGCGCGGCCGTGAGGTTGGCGAGCACCGGGTGCGCTCGGTTGAGCACCAGCCCGGCCAGCGGCATGGACTCGCTGGCCAACCGGTCCACGAAGTAGGCCGCTTCGCGAACAGCATCGGCCTCTGGGGTGGCGACCACGATGAACGCCGTTCCCGGCGCTCGGAGCAGCTTGTAGGTTGCGGCGGCGCGCTCCCGGAACCCACCGAACATGGTGTCGAACGCCTGCACGAACGCCGAGGCGTCGGCCAGCATCTGCCCGCCCAGGATCGTCGAGATGGTTCTGGTGAACAGCCCGAACCCGGCACCCACCAGCCGGCGTACGCCACGGCCACCGACCCGCACCGGACTCGACAGCAGCCGGATCATCCGCCCGTCCAGGAACGAGGACAGCCGCTGCGGGGCGTCCAGGAAATCCAGCGCCGAGCGCGACGGCGGGGTGTCCACCACGATGAGATCCCATTGGCCGGCCGCGACCAGCTGCCCCAGCTTCTCCATCGCCATGTACTCCTGGGTTCCGGAGAACGATGAGGAGATAGCCTGGTAGAAGGGATTGGCGATGATCTGGGCGGCCCGCTCGGGGCTGGCGTGCGCCTGCACCATCTCATCGAAGGTGCGCCGCATGTCCAGCATCATCGCGTGCAGCTGCCCGCCGGCCGCCTCGATCTCCCCGGTCGGCGGCACCCGACGGGGATTGTTCGTCAGCTCTCGAAGTCCTAATGACTGGGCCAGCCGCCGGGCCGGATCGATCGTGAGCACCGCCACCGATCGGCCCTGCTCTGCGGCCCGCAGGGCGAGTGCCGCGGCGGTCGTCGTCTTGCCCACCCCACCCGCGCCGCAGCACACCACCACCTGGGTGGCGGGATTGCCCAGCAGTGCGTCGACGTCCAGCGCAGGCACCGGGCGGGTGCTCACCGGTTCACGGGTCATCGCACCCCCTGCTCGCACAGGACCTCGGCGAGTTCGTATACCCCGCCGAGGTCGACTCCATCCCCCCCGGCTTCGGTGAGCTCGGGCAATTCGAGCAGTGGCATGCCGGCGTCGGCGAGCTTGGCGCGGGCGTGCCGTTCGGCGTCCACCCGCACCGCATGCTCCACGGTCTCGGCGACCAGGCCCTCGAGCACCGCGGGTTTCAGATCCAGCCCGGCGGCGAGCAGCCCGGCGCGGACCCGGTCGGCATCGACCTGACCGTTGGCCGCCGCGCTCACAGACGGGGTGGGCAGCCTGGACGGGCGCGCCCGGTTGATCAGCACGGCACCTGGACGCAGATCTGCCAGATCCAGCTCCGCCACGGTCTCCAGGGTCTCTGCGACCGGCAGGTCCTCCAACAGGGTGACCACGTGCACCGCGGTGTCCGCCGAGTGCAGCAGCCGCACCACACCCGTGCTCTGGCGCTGGATCGGACCCACCTTCGCCAGCTCCGCCATCGCCCTGGTGACGTCGAGAAACTTCACCACCCGCCCGGTGGGCGGGGCGTCGAGCACCACCGCGTCGTAGGTGTGCACGCCCTTCGTCGCGCGGGTGGTGGCTTCCTTCACCTTGCCGGTGAGCAGGACATCCCGCAGTCCGGGTGCCAGCGTGGTGGCGAACTCGATCGCGCCCATCCGGCGCAGGGTCCGACCGGCGAAGCCGAGGCTGTAGAACAACGCGAAATACTCCATCAGCGCCTCTTCGGCGTCCACCGCCAGCGCCCGGACCTCGCCACCGCCGGGCGCGACCGCGATGCGCCGCTCCTGGTAGGGCAGCGGAGGCGTATCGAACAGATGCGCGATGCCCTGCCGTCCTTCGACTTCGACCAGCAGCGTTGTGCCGCCCCCGGTGGCCAGCGCGACGGCCAGCGCGGCGGCGACTGTCGTCTTGCCGGTCCCGCCTTTGCCGGTGACGACGTGCAGCCGCGCACGGGCCAGTTCCTCAGACCACATGGTTGCGAGCCTAGGCGGCTCGCCACCCGTGAGTGCGTAACAGTGTTCCCACTCGCAATGCCACTCTCAGGTCGCAATGCCACTCTCAGGTCGCGCAGGGGCATTCGATAGCGTCCTGTCCCATGACCGCCTGGGAGTACGCGACTGTGCCGTTGTTGACGCATGCCACCAAGCAGATCCTCGACCAGTGGGGTGCCGACGGCTGGGAGCTGGTCACGGTGATGCCAGGGCCGACCGGGGAGCAGCTGGTGGCGTATCTCAAGCGTCCGAAGCAGTGAGCGCCTCGGGCCGGCTGACCGAGCTCGGGTTGGTGTTGCCGCCGGTGGCCACCCCGGCCGGGATGTACGTGCCGGCGGTGCGCAGCGGCGCCCTGGTCTTCACCGCAGGGCAACTCCCCTTGGTCGGTGGGGTGCTGGCGGCCACCGGCAAACTGGGGGCCGAGATCGACACTGCGTTCGGCCGGGAGCTGGCCCGAACCTGTGTGCTCAACGCGCTGGCCGCGGTGGACGGCGTGGTCGGCCTTGACGCGGTGGTCCGGGTGGTGAAGGTAGTGGGGTTCGTGGCCTCCGCACCCGGATTCACCGCGCAGCCCGCAGTGCTCAACGGGGCATCTGAGCTGCTCGGGGAGCTGTTCGGCGCGGCGGGTGCGCATGCCCGATCGGCCGTGGGGGTGGCCGAGCTCCCGATGGGCGCGCCGGTCGAGCTCGAGCTGGTCGTCGAGGTCTGATCTTCACCGTCTGATCTTCACCGTCTGACTCTCAGCAGGGCGTCAGCCGTTGACGCTCACTTCGAGGATGGCCGGGCAGATCTTCCAGCAGGTGTCCTCCTCGGACCTGAGCTTCACCTGCAGCTCGGCCATCTCAGCCAGGAAGGTGCTGAACGCCGCCGCACCGGCTTTGTCGTTGCCCGCTATGTACGACAGATCCTGCAGCATCGGGGCTCGGCTCACGTTGAGCATGAAGTTGTAGTTCACGAGCCTCTGGTAGAGATCGATGGGTTCCCGCTGGCCGTTCTTGTAGATTCGTACGGGTTGCACGTGCGTCCATAGCTGGTAGTTCCACAGTCCGGTACCGAGAACCTCGTGCTCCACCGTCCCCGCGTAGATGTAGTCCGCGACGAGCCTCGCCGTTGCCTCGATGGTGAGTTTGTCGCCCAACAAGCCGTCGACACCATTGGGTACGAGACGATTCAGCTCATCGACCCAAGCCTGGACCGTCGGGTCATCTCGCAGATCCTGGTCACATGAGTAGTAAAGATCGAGGTAGCGCCGGGTGTGCGCATGGATAACGGTGAAGTGCGCTTCGCGGTTGTCCAGCGCCGGGAGGTCCAGATCGTCCCTGCTGAGCCCGCGGTCCTGCGCGTCGAACAATGGATCGATCACGCGAATGTTGTAGTTGTTATAGGTATCGGTGAAGAGCTTGCACAGTCCGCTATGAGTGAAGCTGAATATCTCCTCGAAGTCGCCGCCCTTCGTCAGCATGATCTCGGTGACGAGCTCGTTCGAGTAATGGCTGCCCCACACGTGCGGCCAGAGCAGGCGCCGCAGGCAGTGGTTCGCGTGCAGCACGTTCCGGGTGGCGATTCCGAAATGGGCGACCATGGCCAGGTGGATTCCGTTGAAATGGCGGATGAGTGACAGGTGTGTCGTCGCCGCGCACAGTGCGAGCCGCTGCGCTTCGTCCCACGTCGGATCAGCAGGGGTGCAGTGCCCCAGTTCCTCGGAGTCGATCGTGACGGCCCGCAGGCGCCGGGTGGTCTTGTCCAGCTCGAAATCTACCCGGACGCCCAGCTTTCGTAGGCCTGGGTGGTACTCGTAACGGCCCAGATCGTGCAGGTCCCACTCGTAGCCGCCCCCAGGTGTACGTCGCAGATAGCAGAAATATGGTCCCGCCACGGCCAGCCATCCGAGGTCAACCGGTTGCTGATACTCCGCGGGGATAACGGGAGCGGGCAGGGACTTCCGGTGTCCCGCGGTGTATGCGGCATCAACCGCGGCTTCGGGATCGGGCCCGATCGGGGGCAGGCCAGGTACTCGCGGGGGGAAGTAGCGGTAGAGGAATTTGGCCTGGAAGGAGCAGGCGGCGAGCTTGATCCTGCTGGTTTCATCTGGCGACACATAATCGGCGACGAGGATGTCCGAGATAGGGATGGTCGGGTATCGCCGGCAGAGCGGGATGCGCCCTATCTTTCGTGAACTGTCCTTGGGGCGGGGAGCGCGTCGCGGTTTGTTCATACGGAACTTCTGAACTATCAAAAAGTTCCAGACGAGTTTTTTCATTTTCCACTTCAAGGTCTTCATCGAGGCTCCCCTTTTCTCACCTCAATCGGTTTCCACCTCGACGGATCTTAGGTTGGCCGCACGCGCGGCGCTGTGCCCGGGATCACCCCTCCAGTGTGAGCGGAGTCACAGACGTGGTGGCCGTGGCGGCAGACCGTGATGGGTCGAAAGGAGTGTTGCCTGATGGGAACGGAAGACGACCGCCTGGTGCGGCTCCCGCGCGGACCGGAGTCTCGCTTCTCACAATTGCTGATCAGAATGGCGGCGTCTCTCGATCGGCGGGTCGGATGGGACAAATTGCCCTTGGTGCTAGGTCTCACCACGCTCAGCGGCCTGCGGGAACAACTCCGACGCGACAATCTCTTCGACCCGGGCGTGGCCGAGGTCGAGGGCCTCCCCGGACTGTCGCAGCGTGAGTATCGGACCGCGGACGGCAAGTGGAACGACCTCGTCCATCCGATGATGGGGGCCACGGAGACCTATTTCGGTCGTAACGTGCTACCCGCAGGCAATCTCCCGGAGTCTGCGCCGACCCTGTTCACGCCCTGCCCCCGGGTGGTGAGCCGCGCGCTGCTCACCCGGGATCAGTTCGTTCCCGCCACCACGCTGAACATCCTGGCTGCGGCCTGGCTGCAGTTCGAGGTTCACGACTGGTTCAGCCACGGCAGGAACGAGATCGAGGACCCGTTCACTCTCTCTGTCGCGCCGGGAGACCCGTGGCCGGCGAAAGAAGTGGTGATCGAGCGGACCCACCGGGGCGATCTCCCGGGAGTGTTCCGTAACGATGACAGCCACTGGTGGGACGGATCGCAGATCTATGGGTCCATCCCGGAGCAGCAGGCGCTGCTCCGGGATGGACCAAGGCTCAGGGTTGAGGAGGGCACGATACCCAGCGCGCTGGCCGACCACCTCGACTTCACAGGGCAAGGCGCCGGATTCTGGACCGGGTGGGCGATGATGCACACCTTGTTCGCGCTCGAGCACAACGCTATCTGCGAGCATCTCTGTAGGAAAGAGCCGGCGTTGCGAAAAGACGAGGAGAAGCTTTTCCAGACCGCCCGGATGATCAACGTCGCTCTGATGGCCAAGATTCACACGGTCGAGTGGACTCCGGCGATACTCGCCCACCCGACCACGCGTATCGGTATGCGAATGAACTGGTGGGGCATCTCGGAGCGGCTGAAGCGCTCCATCGGTCGGGTGAGCGCCAGTGAGATGATCAGCGGTATCCCGACCTCGGCCACCGATCATCACGGTGCCGCCTACTGTCTCACCGAAGAGTTCGTCTCCTCCTACCGGATGCATCCCCTCATCCCGGACGAGTACGTGTTCCGCGCACCGACCGGCGGGCATGGGCGACGCCGTATGAATCTCAGCGAGCTGCGCACCGGCAAGGCGATAACAGTTCTGCGTAAGCTCGGAATGCCCACCGTGCTCTACACCTTCGGGGTATCCCATCCTGGCGCGATTACACTCCACAACTATCCCCGCATCATGCAGGAATTCGACCGGGCGGGCCAGTTGACCGACCTGGCCGCCACCGACATCCTCCGGGACCGGGAGCGCGGCGTGCCCCGATACAACCGCTTCCGCGAGGCGTTCCACAAGCCACCTGTCCGCACCTTCGACCAATTGACGGACAACCCGGTATGGGCGACCCAGATCCGGGACGTCTACAATGGAAGAATTGACGACGTCGATACGATGATCGGCCTGTACGCGGAGCCTCGTCCCCAGGGCTTCGGGTTCAGCGATACCGCCTTCCGGGTCTTCATTCTCATGGCGTGCCGACGTCTGAAGAGCGATCGGTTCTTCACTGAATGCTACAATGAAAAATACTACACCAGGGCTG
This sequence comes from uncultured Actinomycetota bacterium, assembly GCA_963712995.1. Taxonomy (GTDB): domain Bacteria; phylum Actinomycetota; class Actinomycetes; order Mycobacteriales; family Pseudonocardiaceae. The sequence goes on from CAVQKH010000002.1 coordinate 107,322, forward strand.
GGCTGGACTGGATCGACAACAGCAGTATGAAAACCGTGCTGCTTCGGCACTTCGGCTCTGAGTTGGAAGATGTGCTCGCGCCGATCGAGAATGCATTCGTGCCCTGGGCCCCGGTCGCGGGCTGACCCTGCTAGGTAGATGCCTTCTCCATAAGGGTTCGTGCTCGTTTCTCGAGGGTGTTCAGGGCCAGGTTGCCAGCGGTGGCCAGGGCTTGGTCGAGCAGTTCGGCGGCTTTCTCGGCGTCGCCGGCGCGTTGGCGGGTCAGCAGGATGCTTGACCAGTCGAGTTGGGTCCGTACCAGCCATGCCGAGGCTCCGATGCGGGTGTGGGCGGCGGCGGCAGCGGCGAAGTACGCATCAGCCTCGTCGAGGTTTCGCCCGGTGGTGGCGAGTCGGCCCAGGTACTGTGCAACGGATCCGAGAAAGGTCACCGGCCCGGCGGTGACGAACTGGTCGGCGTAGGGGGCTAAGAGACTGGACAGGACAGCGGCTTCAGCGGGATTGTCCAATTCGGCACACACCTCGGCGCACACCGCTATTCCGGTTATCCACACCACATCCTGCGGCAGGCTGGCGAAGTCGTTGGCGGCGAGTTTTTCGAACATCGTTCGGGCGTGGTCCACCCGGCGGTTCTCGCAGTGGACGAGGGCCAGAATGGCCTGCCATACCCATTGACCGGGATACTGCGCGGCGTGGCTGGTGAACAGCGTCTCGTGGTGGCTCAGACGGCCCTGAACGACCCCGATCGCTAACATCTGACCGGCGAAGAAAACCCGGGCATCGGGATGGCCTGCGCGGATGCCCACCTCCATCACCAGGTGGGCCAGCCGCTCACCTTCGTGCAGCTTCCCGGCGAGCACCATCAGGGCGATGTTCGGAATGGCCGCTGCCCACCGCAGGGCGGGCTGAGCAAGGTCATCGACCAGGCGGGTGACGTCGGCCAGGTGGCGCTCGGCCAGGATCACGTCGCCGGCCTCCACAGCAGCGGGGATGCCGTACCAAGCGGCACACCAGGCGGCGTCGGCGTTGCCCAGCCGCTCGGCCAACTCGGCCAGCTCGGCCACCTGGCCTAGCCGTTGGGCGAGCGTGCTCGGATGCCGCAGGGTGCGCAGGACGGGGACGAGCACCTGGGCCAACGTGGCGGGATCAGCCAGCCGCCGGGCCATGGCCACCGCCTGCTCACTGAGCTCGACCCGCCGGTCCCATTCCCCGCTGAACAGCTCGCCGGCGAGGTTGGCCAGCAGCCGGGCCCGAACCGGGCTGTCCTGATCGCCGATGGCCTCCAGCGCCTCGGTGAGCACTGCCACCCGCTCGTGGTCGACCTCGGCGGCGGGACCGATCATCCGGGTGTTGGCCAGGGCTGCCTTGGCGAGGCGGTCGCCGTCACCGGACTGCTTGGCCACCGCGGCCGCGGCCAGCAGGGTCTGGCGGTGCGCGGGGTGAGCCGCCCGGTGCTGGGCCTGCCCCAACGCGATCAGCAGATCACAGCGCTGGAGGGCATCATCAGCCAGCTCGCAGCGATCGAACAACTCAAGTGCGCGGGCATAGAGCTCGGCGGCCTGGTGGTAAGCCAGCTGGGCCAGCGCGCGGTCCCCGGCCCGCCGGGTGTAGCTCACTGCCCGGATTGCTTCCTTGCCGGTGGCAGCCTGGGTGAAGTGGTGGGCCAGGGCGGGGAGGTGCTCGTCAAGCCGGGACTTGTATAGCGTCTCGATGGCCTCGCCGACCCGGCGGTGCAGCAGCAGGCGCCGGGTGGTGCTGAGGCAGTCGTAGAGGCTGGCCCGTACCAGCGAGTGGCGGAAGCGAAAGCGCAGCTCGACGCCGGCTACCTCCTTGAGCAGCCCCGCCGTCATGGCCTGGTCCAGGGCATCGGCCACGGACTCTTCATCGAGACCGGTGACGGTGGCCACGACGGCTATGTCGAACTCGGCACCCACCACCGCCGCGGTCACCAGAGCGCGGTTGGCGGCTTCCGAGAGCTGACCGAGACGGCGGAGCACCACGTCGTGCACCCCTTCGGGGATGCCCAGCTGCTCGAGCGTGTTGAGCCGTTGGTCGAGTGTCCCGGACTCGACCGCGTGGCGGACGAGTTCACCGACGAAGAATGGGTTGCCCGCGGTGTGGATACGGATGGCCCGAGCCAGCCCACGAGCGTTCTCACCCAGAGAGTGGCCGGTGGTCTCCAGCAAGGCCATTACCTCGGCCTCATCCAGTCCATTGAGCACGAGCCGTTCCATTCCGGGGTCCCGGCGCAGATCAGCCAGCAGATTGGCCAAGGAATGGGCTGGATCGAGTTCGGTCTGTCGATAGATGCCCACAATAAGTAACTGCGCCGGGGAGCTGGCCCGGGCGACATGGCGCAGCAGGGACAACGTTGGTTGGGTGGCCCAATGCAGGTCTTCGAGAAGCACCAGCAGCGGCTCGTCGGCCGAGGCAGCACCCAGCCAGGACGCGATCGCCTCGAACAGGCGGTACTGCTCGGTCTCCGGGTTGGAGTGCATCGGGCTGGGCAGTCCCGCCACCAGCTCGGTCAGTTCGGGAACCAGTCGAGTGAGCTCTCCTCCCAGCTCTCCGAGCCGCTGCACCAACCCGCCAGGTGGGCAATGATGGAGGTAGTGAAACAGCGTCTCCACGAAGGGTTGGTAGGGCACCGCCAGGCCTTCGTCGCAACGCCCGAAGAGCACGTTCGTTCCCTTGGCGTGCACTTCCCTGGCGAACTCGGCAACCAGGCGGCTTTTGCCCACGCCGGGTTCACCTCCGACCAGCACCACCTGCCGGCTGCCGGTGGCCGTCCGCTCGAAAGCAGCTCTCAGCGCCGCCAGTTCGGTGTGGCGCCCGACGAACCCTGATGTCTCGGTAACCTGGAGAGGACCGGGCAGGACTACCGCTGCCGGCGAGGCCATCTGCGCCCATTCCAGCCTCCAGACAACCGTTTCCGCTGGTAGGCCCCGTAACGTCATGGTCCCCACCGGTGTGAAGTGCGCGTTCATGCGGCCCTGTGCGACCGCCCGCACGGTGTCGGTGGCGAGGATGTGACCTCCTTCGCACTGGGCGCACAGGCGGGCTGCCTGCACGACCGGAGTACCGAACCAATCGCCGCCGTACTCGGTGGCATCCCCCAGCGCCACGCCCACCCGCATGGACAGCGGGGTGGCGGCCCGGCGGCTACGGCGTTGCACTGCCTGCTGCATGGCCGCGGCGGCGGTGACCGCGTCGGAGGCCGCTTGGAACACGGCCATGACTCCGTCCCCCAGGGTCTTCACCTCCACGCCACGGTGGGCAGCGATCGTCTGGCCCAGCAGGCTCAGATGGGAGCGGCGCAGCTCGTCGAAGGTGGACTCACCCAGCAGGTTCATCATCTTGGTAGAGCCAACCAGATCAGTGAACAGCACCGTCATCGTGGCGACCACACCTGTGCTTTCCGCGGCCATGACGTCTAGCGCTCCTCGGTCACATTTCGGCTCTGCCCTGATCGATCTGGCGTTGACACCGCGTGCGTGACAGCAGTTACAGACACGCGCTTGCCGTGGCCGTACATCTATGGGACGCCGAGTTCACCGCAAAGAGGATGGTTCATGTCAGGTCCCTGCACACCGCCAGAGAGGATCTTGTTCCAGCTTTGCAGGTGCACCGCCCAATTTGAGATCGCGTCGCGCGGCCACGTATTTCGATTGGGTGGCGGCGGCACCAACTTTGCTTCCTCCGCACCGAGACTACCGCCCGCAGGAGCCGGGTCTCAAGACAAAGCCCCTGATCGCTGTTCGAAAGAGAGAGACAAGTTTATCTCGCTAGCCCGCCATAAATAAGAGGGATCGCGATGTCAGCCACCACCGCCCAGCCTACTGAGCCTAGGCTGGGCACCCCATCAGAGATCGCTGTGCTGCTGCTCGCCGCCAGGGATGGCGATAAGTCAGCCTGGGCCGAGATCATGGTCAGGTACGGGAGGCTGGTATCTGCGACGGTCCGCTCGTATCGGTTGCAGGACGCCGACGCCCTCGATGCGATACAGATGACCTGGCTGCGGCTGCTGGCGAACGGTCGCCAGATACAGGATCCGGACCGGCTCGGCTCGTGGCTGGCCACCACCGCCCGGCGGGAATGCCTGGCCATTCTCCGCCGGTCCAAGCGGATCGCTTACCGCGAGGAAACCCTCGACAGTCTCGCTGATTCCTCCGTTGGGCCCGAACAGCGCGTTCTCGCTGGGGAGGCGGTCACGGCCGTCCGCGGTATGGTTGCTGAACTGCCGACACGTGGGCGGGTCCTGCTGCGGGCCCTGTTCAGCGACAGTCCCCAACCGTACGCCGAGATCGCGCTCACCATGGGAATCCCGATCGGCAGCGTCGGGCCGACCCGAGCTCGGGTCCTGCGGCAGTTGCGGCGAATGCTCGATGAGCGCGGGCTGGGATCTGAAACGGCTGGGTGAGCAGCAGCGGGAAGGCGACGGTCAGGTCTTGTGTGCTACGTAGCGGCGCAGCCCCGGTAGGTCGATCACCGTGATGGAGCGACGTTCGGTGGTGATGTAACCAGCCATCCGCAGCTGGCTCAGCGCCCTGCTCGTCGCCTCGCGGCTCACGCCGATCCAGCTGGCCAGGTCCTCGTGGGTGAGGGCGAGGCCGACGCGGGTGTTCCCCCCGTTGTGCTCTCCGTACCGCCCGGCCAGGTGCACCAGGCGAAGAGCGGTCCGGCTGACGGTATTGCCCGCATCACGATCGGCGATGAGTTTGTCGGTGTCGCGCAGTTCGGTCGTCAAAGCCTGCAACAGCAGCAGCGTGACCCGGGGATGGACTTTGAGAAAGTCCCGGAAGACTTCTGCCGACACCATCACCGCCTGCACCGTTTCCATCGCGGTGGCTGTCGCCGAGCGGGGTCTGCCGTCGAGGGCCGACATCTCGCCGAGCAACTCGCCCGGCCCCTTGACCGCCAGCAGGAGCTCACGGCCGGGCAGCGTCTGCACCGACACCTTCGCCCGGCCGGTGCGCAGCGCGATGACGCTGCCTCCCCGGTCACCCTCGAAGAACAGCACCTGGCCGCGCTCGTAGGTGCGACGGTGCCCGCGTCGCTCGAGCGTGTGCCACTCCTGCGGGCCGAGGAGCTCGACGGGTGGCCGATCTTCCAGAAACTCGACGGTAGGCGGCTGGGATGGGCTGATCGAGGCGTCAGGGACCTGGCCGCTGGCGGTCACGGCTCGGCGTCCGGGGCCCGGCTTGTGCGCGGCGCTCATTACTCACCCCTTTCACCGAGCTCCCCCCGTCGTCACTATAGCCGCCGGCTCCTGGTGGTCATGGGGGCTGAAGAATACGCGAAGGCGCGGGTCAGCGGGCCCGGCGGACCAGCCGCTGGGGCTCCAGGATGAGCACGCTCTTGCCTTCCAGCCGCAACCAGCCGCGGTGGGCGAAATCAGCGAGTGCCTTGTTCACCGTCTCCCGGGAAGCGCCGACCAGTTGGGCGATTTCCTCCTGAGTGAGGTCATGGGTCACCCGGAGCATGCCGCCCTCCTGGGTGCCGAAGTCGTGCGCGAGCTGCAGCAGCGCCTTGGCCACCCGCCCCGGCACATCGGTGAAAATCAGGTCGGCGAGCATGTTGTTGGTCCGGCGCAGCCGTCGCGCGATCACCCGCAACAGTTGCTCCGCGATCTCCGGCCTCTTGGTGATCCACTCCCGCAACGCGATGCGATCCATGCTGACCGCGCTGACCTCGGTCACTGTGGTGGCGGTCGATGTCCGGGGCCCCGGATCGAAGATCGACAACTCCCCGAACATGTCCGCAGGCCCGAATACCGCGAGCAGATTCTCCCGGCCATCCGGCGACTTACGCCCGATCTTGACCTTGCCGGAGAGCACGATGTAGAGGCGATCTCCCGGTTCGCCCTCGGAGAAGATGACGTGTGCGCGGGGGAAATTGACCGGCTCCAGGGTGGCCCTCAACGCCTGTATCGCTGATGGGTCGACACCCTGGAAGATGCCAGCCCTGGCCAGGGGGTCGTTCACCGCGTTCCTCCAGCTGACCCGTGCGGACCGGCCCTACCGTCGAGGGCCCTGTCATAGTGCCGCTGATCACATGGTGGAGTCTAGAACCGTTGCCGTCGACCTCAATTCTCCGGCACCGCGAGATTCTCCCGGGCGGCGAGGTAGCGCAGGCGATGCTCCAATCTCTCCATCGCGAGCGCAAAGAACATGATCAACACTGGGATGGCGGCTACGAACCAGATGGTCATGGTGCGGGGCATCATTCCGCATCGCCCGGCCGGTCCGCGGAGGGGGGGCGCGTGTTGGGCGTGTCGGGAGTTGCCGACCCTGGTGATTGAGGCTGCGTCACCAGGCTGGGCGACAAGGCTGGGCGCGACCTCCGTAGGCTGAGGGCGTGCCAGCTCGATCACGCCGGTCCTTTGCTGGGGAGAGCCGCCTCGGGCTGGTTCGACGAGCCCGCCGGATGGACCGGGTGCTGGCCACCGCCTACCCGGACGCGCACTGCGAGCTGGACTTCACCACGCCGCTGCAGCTGGCCGTAGCCACCATTCTGTCTGCGCAATGCACTGATAAGCGGGTCAACGAGACCACTCCAGCGTTGTTCAATCGTTATCGCAGCGCTGCCGACTACGCGGCCGCCGATCGGGATGAGCTGGAGGAGCTGATCCGGCCCACCGGGTTCTACCGGAACAAGACGGTGGCGCTGATCGGTTTGGGTGCGGCGCTGGTCGAGCGGTTCGCCGGTGAGCTTCCCGCCACCCTGGCCGAGTTGGTCACCTTGCCCGGGATCGGGCGAAAGACCGCCAACGTGATCCTGGGCAATGCCTTCGGAGTACCCGGAATCACGGTGGACACCCATTTCGGGCGGTTGGTGCGCCGGTGGGGATGGACCGAACACGAGGACCCGGTGAAGGTCGAGCAGGCGATCGGCGAGCTCGTGCCGAAACGGGACTGGACGATGCTGTCCCATCGGGTGATCTTTCATGGGCGCCGGGTCTGCCACTCCCGGCGTCCGGCATGTGGGGTGTGCCCGTTGGCCGGTGACTGCCCGTCCTACGGCAGCGGGCCCACCGAACCCGATGTTGCCGCGGCGTTGCTGCGCGGGCCGGAGACGCCTCACCTGCTTGCAATGGCCGGGCTGCCGATCGATCTGGTCAGCCCAGCCGTGGTCGCAGAGGCGACCAGGTGACGCCCGCCCTGCGCGGGTTACTGGCGTCGGCGTTGTTGGCCGTCACCCTGGTCGTGGTGTTGTGGCCCAGGGCGAGCCCGACCGGTACCCCGCCGGTCACAACCGGGTCGCCGAGCGGAATCGATCAGCTGAGATCCCGGGCGGCCTTGCAGCCCTGCCCAGCCGCACCAGCCGGCGCCACCGGGGCGCCCGGGCCGCTGGCCGGGCTGGCGCTGCCCTGCCTCGGCCGACCGGGAACTGTCGATCTGGCAGCGGCCCTGGCCGGTCGGCCGGCGCTGCTGAACCTGTGGGGGCCGTTGTGCCAACCGTGCACTCAGGAGCTGCCTGCGCTGGCGGCCTACTCCACCGAGCCGGACGCGGTGCCGGTGCTCGGAGTCGAGGTGCAGCGGCTGCCCGAAGGGGCACTGTCGACGCTCGCCGAACTCGATGTGCACTACCCCTCGGTCAGTGACCCGGAGGGCAGGCTGCGGGCCGCGCTGGGTGCCCCGCCGGTCATTCCGCTGACGTACCTGGTCTCCGCCGATGGCCGGGTCCATCAGCTCAACCCGCCTGAGGTGCTGCGCAGCGCCGCGCAGGTGCGCGCGGTCGTGGCGCGTTATCTCGGGCCCGGAGCACGTGGATGACCGGTCCGGCTGAGTACGACCTCCAGGCCGCTAGGCGGCTCGCCGAGCGGACCGAGGTGATCCGGTGAACTGGGTGGACGTGCTGGTGTTGCTGCTGGCCCTGCTCGCTGGCACCTCCGGTGCCCGGCAGGGGATGGTCACTGCGGCGGCGTCGTTCATCGGGGTGCTGGCCGGCGCGGTGATCGGCGTGCGCATCGCGCCGTCGCTGATCGAAGGTTACGAGAGCCCGGAGGTCCGGGTCGCGCTCGGCGTGTCGATCGTGATCGTGCTCGTGGCGATGGGCGAGACGCTGGGTGTGTTGCTGGGCCGGGCGGTGCAGCGCCGGATGGATGCCGAGGCACTGCGCCGGGTGGACAGTTTCCTGGGTGCCGTGGTGCAGGGCATCGCGGCTCTGGTGGTGGCCTGGCTGGTCGCCCTGCCCTTGACCAAGTCGTCCGCCTATACCGGGATGACCGAAGCGGTGCGGGACTCGTCGGTGCTGCGTGTGGTGGACACGGTGATGCCCAACGTGCTGCGTGAATTGCCCTCCGAGCTGACCAAGCTGCTGGATGCCTCCGGGTTCCCCGACGTGCTCGCACCCTTCTCGACCACCCCGATCACCGATGTCGGGACACCCGATCCGGTGCTGCTGAACAGCCCGGTGGTGCGCCAAGCCAGGGCCAGCGTGCTCAAGGTCCGTGGCCGGGCGAGGTCCTGCTCCAGGGCGCTGGAGGGAACCGCGTTCGTGATCGCCCCGCAGCGGGTGATCACGAACGCGCACGTCGTGGCCGGTACCGACCGGGTCCAGGTGGAGACCACCGACGGCGGCGCGCTGGAGGCCACCGTGGTCAGCTACGACCCGTCGACCGACGTCGCCATCCTGAAGGTGCCCGGGCTGAGAGCTCCGGTGCTGGAACTGGCCGCGAAGCCGGCCACGTCCGGGCTCAGTGGCCTGGTGCTCGGCTACCCGCTGGATGGCCCCTACACCGCATCGGCGGCTCGGGTGCGGGACCGCATCCACCTGCGCGGTCCGGATATCTACAACACCTCGACCGTGGTACGCAACGTCTACACCGTGCGTGCGGTGGTGCGCAGCGGTAACTCGGGCGGTCCGCTGCTCGATGGGTCCGGCCAGGTACTCGGCCTGGTGTTCGGTGCCGCGGTGGACAACGACGAGACCGGGTTCGTGCTCGCCGAAGACGAGATCGCCGACGACATCGCCGCAGCACCCAACCGCAATGCCGCGGTGCCCACTGGCACCTGCGCCTCCTGAGCAGGTCAGTCCTGATGTCGTTTCGGGGCGCCGTCGATCACCTCACCGACCGCCCGGACCACGCCCTGGTGGGCATTCTCCGGATCCCGGAGAGCCGGCCGAGCCCGGCCACCTCGATCGGACGCCGGGTCGTCGGTGCCGTCCTGGCGCTCACCGTCACGGTGCTGCTGGTCTACCTCGGCCGGGATGGCTACCGCGATGTCAACGAGGATGGGCTGTCCCTGCTGGACTGCGTTTACTATGCGACGGTGTCGTTGTCCACCACCGGGTACGGCGACATCACGCCGATCAGCGACTCCGCCCGACTGGTGAATGTCCTGGTCATCACTCCGCTGCGGGTGCTGTTCCTCATCGTGCTGGTCGGGACCACGCTGGAGGTACTCACCGAGCGGTCCCGGCAGGCGCTGAAGATCCAACGCTGGAGGGGCAAGGTGCGCGATCACGTTGTCGTCATCGGTTATGGCACCAAGGGCCGTTCCGCGGTGAGCTCGATGCTCGGGGACGGGGACCAACCCGTCACTGTGGTCGTCGTCGATACCGACCCCAGCGCGCTGGAGGCCGCCAATGCGAACGGTCTGGTGACGGTGCACGGCAGCGGCACCAGCTCCGACGTGCTGCGCCTGGCCGGAGTGACCCGGGCCCGTGCCGTGGTGATCGCCACCGATCGTGACGACGCCGCGGTGCTGGTCACGCTCACCGCTCGGGAACTGGCGCCGAAGGCGCACATCGTGGCAGCCGTGCGCGAGCGGGAGAACGTGCACCTGCTGCGGCAGTCCGGCGCCGACTCCGTGGTGGTGTCCTCCGAGACCGCAGGTCGCCTGCTCGGCATGGCCACCACGACGCCTGCGATCGTCGAGCTGGTCGAGGACCTGTTCACCCCGACTGCCGGGCTGGCCATTGCGCAACGACCGGTGGAGCCCGGCGAGGTCGGCGGCTCACCCCGGCACCTGTCTGACATCGTGCTCGGGGTGGTCCGGGACGGCCGACTGTGCCGGGTGGACGCCGCCGAGGTCGACGCCGTGGAGAAGGGCGACATCCTGCTCTACGTCCGCAAAGTCACCCCCGCGGAGTCCGGCTCGGCCGAAAGTCCAGATAGCGACAAGCGATAGCGTTCTCGCGGACTCAGCCTGCGCGTATGGCCGCAAGCGCGGATGAGATCTCGGTGACGAGCGCCGACGGCAATGCCCGCATCGGCGCACCGTTGGTGGTCCCGCCGCTGGTCGGGGGCTCACCGGTGGCCCGAAAGTGCTTGATCGCACCGGTGGTGGAGGGCCCGAGGCCGGGGATCGATCCGGCTTGAGCGGGTAAGCGACCTCGATGTTCATCGTGGATCCCCTTCCCGATGTGGAGTCTAGAACGCCCCCGGTGTCATCAGAGGCGATACATCTCTGGTACCCGGCGCGGTTCACCTGGTGCGGGTGGCAGCTGTGATACTCACGGACGAGCTCGGCCCGCCTCACGGGTTCCGGGCGGTCGAGGACTGAACAGGAGGATCATGGAAACGATCACCATCGAGGAAATTGCCGATCTACTCGTCAACATTGGCCTCGACGAAGGTTGCGACTACGACGACGAGACTATTCAGCCAGTGCTGGACACTGCATGGAGCGGTGGCGGTTACGGTGAGTGGAATCCTGCCATCGGTTGCATAGTGGAGCTGCTCAAGAAGAAGATGACCGATGACGAATTCGCTACCGTCCGGCACCTCGTGGTGCAG
>CAVQKH010000003.1:0-29405 GCA_963712995.1 uncultured Actinomycetota bacterium
CCCCTACCGTCACTTTCGCTTCGTCAGGGCTGAAAGAGGTTTACAACCCGAAGGCCGTCATCCCTCACGCGGCGTCGCTGCGTCAGGCTTTCGCCCATTGCGCAAGATTCCCCACTGCTGCCTCCCGTAGGAGTCTGGGCCGTGTCTCAGTCCCAGTGTGGCCGGTCGCCCTCTCAGGCCGGCTACCCGTCGTCGCCTTGGTAGGCCATCACCCCACCAACAAGCTGATAGGCCGCGGGCCCATCTCCAGCCGCACAAGGCTTTCCACCCCACAGCATGCACCGTGGAGTCATATCCGGTATTAGACCCAGTTTCCCAGGCTTATCCCAGAGCTAGAGGCAGGTCACCCACGTGTTACTCACCCGTTCGCCGCTCGTGTACCCCCGAAAGGGCCTTACCGCTCGACTTGCATGTGTTAAGCACGCCGCCAGCGTTCGTCCTGAGCCAGGATCAAACTCTCCATTGAATGCTCAACAGAAAACAACACCCACCCCAAACCTATTCAGGAGCAAGCATCGCACTGATCACTAGCACAACAAAAAATAACAAACAAACATGGCACTAACAAAAAATTCAGCACACTGTTGAGTTCTCAAAGAACAAACACACACCATCACAAACCACTGATACAGCGGTTGGATCCGGGATGACTCACATCAACTTGTCCGGTCTCGTACTGGTAGCTCTTGCGAGATGTTCGGTACGTTCCCGGCGACTCATGAAGCTTACCAGCCTTCAAATCCCCTCTCCCAGCGGGGTCCCGGTCTGGTTCTCGACAACTTGCGTTGCTGATCGCTTGGACCGGTTCACTGCGGGGCGATGGGAAAGGTACGGCCCGCGCTAGGAAGAAGTCAAATCGGCGGGTCAACGCAGGTCCGCAGCGATCCGCCGGAGAGCACCCGGTGCGTTCACTGCACGCGCACGCCAGCGGTATGGCGCCGGCCCCGGCGGAGCACGAGCCAGCCACCGGGCAGCAGATCCGACTCCGCGGGCGTCCAGCCCTCGTCTGAGACCTTGGCGTTGTTCACCGACGCGCCACCCTCACGAACCGTTCGACGCGCTGCGCCTTTGCTGTCGGCCAGGCCGCTCACCACCAGCAGGTCGATGAGTGTGGGCCGGTCTGCCAGGAGTACCCGCCCGGTGGGCGCTTCGGCCATGGCGTCATCCAGGGTGCGCTGGTCCAGCTCGCGCAGCTCTCCGTGGCCGAAGAGCGCCTGGCTGGCCAACGCCGCACGACGGGCCTCCCCCGTTCCGTGCACCAGCTCGGTGACCTGGGCGGCCAGCATCCGGTGCGCTTCCCGGGCCTGCGGGCGCTCGGTGGTCTGCCGATCGAGATCGGCGATGTCGTCATGGCACAGGTCAGTGAAGACCTTCAGGTAGCCGGTCACGTCCCGGTCATCGGCGTTGATCCAGAACTGGTAGAAGGCGTACGGGCTGGTCAGATCGGGGTCCAGCCAGATAGTGCCGCTCTCGGTCTTGCCGAACTTGGTGCCGTCCGCCTTGGTGATCAGCGGCGTGGCCAGCGCGTGCACGCTGCGCTGCTCGGCCCGGTGTATCAGGTCGACGCCTGCGGTGATGTTGCCCCACTGGTCGCTACCGCCGGTCTGCAGCGTGCAGCCGTACCGTCGGTAGAGCTCGAGGTAGTCCATCGCTTGCAGAAGTTGGTAGCTGAACTCGGTGAAACTGATCCCCGATTCGGAGTGCAACCTCGCGCTCACCGCATCCTTGGCGAGCATTCGATTCACCCGAAAGTGTTTACCGACGTCTCGCAGGAAATCGATCGCGGGCAGCGGACGGGTCCAGTCCAGGTTGTTCACCATGGTCGCGGCGTGCGATCCCCCGAAATCCCCCTCAAAATCAAGGTAGGGCTCAATTTGGTAACGGATCCGCTCCACCCAGGCCGCGACGACGTCCTTGGTGTTGAGCGCCCGCTCCGCGGTCGGCTTGGGGTCGCCGATCAGACCCGTGGCCCCGCCGACGAGGGCCAGTGGCCGGTGACCAGCGCGCTGGAAGCGACGCAGGGTGAGAATCTGCACCAGGTTGCCCAGATGCAGGCTCGGCGCGGTGGGATCGAAACCGCAGTACAGCGTGAGCACGGCGGCATCGCAGTCGCGGCGCAGCGCGTCGAGGTCGGTGCTCTGCGCGATCAGACCGCGCCAGGTCAGCTCGTCGAGAATGTGTGTTCCCACACCCGCATCATCCCGCACGCGCCTCACGGGGCATCCGGTGCCGGCGGTAGGCCGACACCGCCGGGCTGCCGTGCACCCAGAACCGCCAGGGCCGATCGGGCGCGGCGGCGACGCCGACCCGCGGTCCGGTGCGCACCTGTTCGGCGGAGACCGGATCGCCGGGCAGCAGCCGCACCGGTGAGGACGGATCAGTGAGATCCAGCCCGTTGTGCTCCCGGTTCAGCCCGAGCAGCATCGCCAGCCGAGCAGGGCCACGAGCGAACTCGGCGTCGCAGCGCGCGGTGGGCCGGCGGCGCTGGGCGACATTGATGCCGGAGACGACCTCAGCGGCACGCAGCAGCACCGCGCCGGGCTCCCCGTCCGGCAGGCAGGAGATGTTCGCGCAGTAGTGCATCCCGTAGACGAAATACACGTACAGATACCCGGGCGGGCCGAACATCACGGCATTGCGGGCGGTGCGGCCTCGGTAGGAGTGTGCTGCCGGATCGTCGGAGCCGCGGTAGGCCTCCACCTCGACGAGGCGGATCACGATCTGACCGTCCGGCCCGTCGGCGACCAGCCGGCAGCCCAGCAGCAGCCGGGCAACTGGCAGAACATCCGCGGCCAGACGCTCACGGTCCAGAGTCCGCACGGTCACGCGGTGATCCAGGCCCGGTGGGATGCGACCGCATGCCGGGCACGGTGCAGCTGCTCAGCGACGCGTTCGGGGGCGGTTCCCCCGTAGGCGTCTCGGGAGCCGATCGACCCGGCGACGTTCAACACCCGGCGGACGTCCTCAGTGAGCTCCGGATGCACGGCGGCAAGCTCCATCTCCGAAAGCTCCGCCAGCCCGACCCCGCGGGACTCGGCCAGCCGCACGCAGGCCCCGGCAGCCTGGTGCGCGACCCGGAACGACACACCCTGGCGGGCCAGCCACTCGGCGAGATCGGTGGCCAGGGTGAACCCGGCTGGGGTCAGCTCGGCGAGCCGCTCGGTCCGGAAGGTCAGCGTGGCGATCATGCCGGCCACCGCGGGCAGCAACAGCTCGAGCTGGTCGGCAGAGTCGAACAGCGGCTCCTTGTCCTCCTGCAGATCCCGGTTGTAGGCCAGCGGCTGCGCCTTGAGCGTGGCAAGCAACCCGGTGAGGTTGCCGATCAGCCGGCCTGCCTTGCCTCGGGCCAATTCGGCCACATCCGGGTTCTTCTTCTGCGGCATGATCGAGCTGCCCGTGGAGTAGGAGTCGTCCAGGGCGACATAACCGAACTCGGCGGTGGCCCAGAGGATGATCTCCTCGGCAATCCGGGACAGGTCCACGGCCAGCATCGCGAACACGAACGCCGCCTCGGCGGCGAAATCCCGCGACGCGGTGCCGTCGATCGAGTTCTCCACCGGGGCGTCGAAGCCGAGCTCAGCAGCCACCGCCGCCGGATCCAGACCGAGTGACGAGCCGGCCAGGGCACCCGAGCCGTAGGGCGAGACGGCTGCTCGGACATCCCAGTCCCGCAGTCGCTGGACATCCCGCAGCAGGGCCTGGACGTGCGCGCCGAGATGATGCGAGAGCAACACAGGTTGGGCGTGCTGCAGGTGGGTCCGGCCGGGCATGGGTGCCTCGGGATGCGCCTGCGCCTGGTCGAGCAGAGCGTCGATGACATCCAGGGCGCCGGCGGCGACCCGCCGGGCCGCGTCCCGGAGCCACATCCGCAGCAGTGTCGCAATCTGGTCGTTGCGGGAGCGGCCCGCGCGCAACCGGCCACCGAGCTCTGGGCCGGCGCGTTCGATCAGGCCGCGCTCCAGGGCGGTGTGCACGTCTTCGTCCTCGGGGACGGGGACGAACGCACCGGAAGCGACATCTGCGTCGAGACTGTCCAGGGCCTCGAGCATCGCGGCCAGCTCACCGTCGTCGAGCAGCCCGGCGTCGTGCAGCACCCGGGCGTGTGCCCGGGAACCGCGAATGTCATAGCGGGCCAGGCGCCAATCGAAATGCGTCGAGACGCTCAGCGCCGCCAGCGCGTCGGCGGGTTTCTCGCTGAACCGGCCACCCCAGAGCCCGCTCATGACGAGAGATCCCGGTGGGTGGCCAGCAGGTCTCGCTGCGCGGCGAGCTTGGAGGGTAGACCCCACAGCTGCACGAACCCCTTGGCGAGGGACTGGTCGAAGGAGTCGCCCGCGTCGTAGGTGGCGAGGTTGAAGTCGTAGAGCGCCGCCTCACTGCGCCGTCCGGTCACCGTGGCCCGACCTCCTGCCAGCTCGATCCGGATCTCGCCGGTGACGTGGCGCTGGGAGTCGGCGACGAAGGCGTCCAGGGCCCGTTTGAGCGGGGAGAACCACAGCCCGTCGTAGACCAGCTCGGTCCAGCGCTGCTCGACGTTGCGCTTGTATCTGGCCAGGTCACGCTCCACGGTGACGTTCTCCAGCTCCTGGTGCGCGGTGATCAGGGTGATCGCTGCGGGGGCCTCGTAGATCTCCCGGCTCTTGATGCCGACCAGCCGGTCCTCGACCAGGTCCAGCCGGCCGACGCCGTGCGCCCCAGCCCGGGCGTTGAGCTGCTGAATCGCCTCCAGCACGGTCACCGGGTCTCCGTCGATGGCGACCGGCACGCCAGCCTCGAAACTGATCACCAACTGCTCTGGTGCCTTCCACGCGGTTGGATCGCTGGTGTAGGCGTACACATCCTTGGTCGGAGCGTTCCACAGATCTTCCAGGAATCCGGTCTCCACCGCCCGGCCCCACAGGTTCTGGTCGATGGAGAACGGGGAACGCTTCGTGACGTCGATCGGCAGGCTGCGCTCCTCGGCGTAGGCGATCGCCTTCTCCCGGGTCCACGCGTAATCCCGGACCGGGGCGATGACCTGCAGGTCGGGGGCGAGCGCGCCGATGCCGACCTCGAAGCGCACCTGGTCGTTACCCTTGCCGGTGCAGCCGTGCGCGACCCTGGACGCGCCGTGGTACCTCGCGGCCGCCACCAGGTGCTTGACGATCAACGGCCGGGACAGCGCCGATATCAGTGGGTAGCGATCCATGTACAGCGCGTTGACCTGGAGCGCCGGCAGGCAGTACTGCTCGGCGTACTCGTCGCGGGCGTCGGTAACGACAGCCTCCACCGCGCCGCAGTCCAGCGCCCGCCGACGGATGGTCTCCAGGTCCTCGCCGCCTTGGCCGACATCGACCGCGACCGCGACGACCTCAGCCCCAGTCTCCTCGGTGATCCACCCGATCGCCACCGAGGTGTCCAGCCCCCCGGAGTACGCCAGTACCACCCGCTCCATTGCTCTCCCTTCGGTCGCGCTTGTGAGTGGCGAACAGGGCCATGGCCCTGTTCGCCACTCACAAGCGCGCCAGCTCCATGATCCGCCCAGCGACCTGCTCCCCGGTGAGCGGCTCGCGCGCGACAACCAGGATCGTGTCATCGCCGGCCAGGGTGCCGACCACCTCCGTCAGCGCCGCCCGGTCCAGTGCGCTGGCCACGAAGTGGGCCGCCCCGGGCGGGGTGCGCAACACCGCGAGGTTCCCGCTGGAGTCGGCGGAGACGAGCAGCTCGGAGAGCACCCGCGTGAGCCGGGCAGTGCCACCGCATACCCCGCGCACCGGGCTGCCGTCCTCCGGGATGACATACACCGGCGCACCACCATCCACGCCGCGCAGCTTCACCGCGCCGAGCTCGTCGAGATCCCGGGACAGCGTGGCCTGGGTCACCTCGATGCCGTCGCCGGCGAGCAGGGCGGCAAGTTCCGTCTGGCTGTGCACCACGCGGTGGGTCACCAACTCGACGATGCGGGCCTGCCGGCCAGCCCGAGTAGACGTCATTCCGCTCGCTCCGGGTCCAGTCGGGCAGGGTCGAGTCGGGCAGGGTCGAGTCGGGCAGGGTCGAGTCGGGCAGGGTCGAGCAACCAGGTCAGCAGAGCCTTCTGCGTGTGCAGCCGGTTCTCAGCTTCGTCCCACACCGCGCTGGCCGGACCGTCGATCACCTCGTCGGTGATCTCGACCCCGCGGTGCGCGGGCAGGCAGTGCAACACTGTGATCTTCTTGACGCCCCCGCCGGAGGCGCGCTCCAGCAGCTCAGCATTGATCTGCAGCGAGCGGAACGGAGTGCTCCGGTCGCGCCCATCGCTCTCCTGGCCCATCGAGGTCCAGGTGTCGGTCACCAGGACGTCAGCTCCCTCGACCGCGGCATGGGGATCAGCGAGCACGATGGCGCTACCCCCGGTCTGCGCCGCGCGGCGTTTCGCCGCGAGCAACACTTCCGGCATCGGCTGGAAGGGCTCCGGCGCGGCGATCCGGACGTGCAGCCCGGCGGTGGTGCCACCCAACAGCAGGGAATGCGCCATGTTGTTCGCCCCGTCACCCAGGTAGGTCAAAGTCAGACCGGCCAGCCGAGTGTGCCGCTCCCGGATGGTCTGCAGGTCGGCGAGTACCTGGCAGGGGTGGAACTCATCGGTGAGCGCGTTGACCACCGGCACCCGGGAGACACTAGCCATGGCCTCAAGCCGGCACTGCGCGTAGGTCCGCCAGACCACGGCGTCGGCGTAGCGGGACAGCACCCGCGAGGTGTCCTCGATGGTCTCCTCGCGACCCAGCTGCATCGCGGCGGCGTCGATGATCACCGGGTTGCCACCCAGCTGGGCAATGCCGATCTCGAAGGACAGCCTGGTCCGCGTCGAACTCTTCTCGAAGATCACCGCAATGGATCGCGGGCCGGCCAGCGGGGTGTGGCCGAGCGGGTTTGCTTTGAGCTCATCGGCCAGATCGAGGATCTCCCGCTGCTCGGCCGGGGTGAGATCGTCATCGCGCAAGAAGTGCCTGGGCACAGCTACCCCGCCTGGTCCAGGATGGCCGGCAGGGCATCGAGGAACTCGTGTGCCTGGGCCTCGTTGAGCACCAGCGGTGGGGCGAGCCGGACCCGGTCAGGCACAGCGGCGTTGACCAGGAACCCGGCCTCCCGCGCGGCGGTGGCGACGCCAGGCGCGATCGGCGCCCTCAGCCCGATCCCGATGAGCAGACCCGCCGCGCTGACCGACCCGACGAGTGGGTGGCGCAGCGCGGTCACCTCGGTGGCGATCTCCTTGCCGAGCCGGGCGACGTGGTCGAGCAACCCGTCGGCGGCGATCGTGCGCAGTACGGCCAGTGCGGCCGCGCAGCAGACCGGGTTGCCGCCAAGAGTGCTGCCGTGATGACCGGGTTGCAGCAGGTGCGCGGCTCCTCCGATGCCGATGCACGCGCCGATCGGCAGCCCCCCGCCCAACCCCTTGGCCAGCGTCACCACGTCGGGAACCACCCCCACGGACTGGTGGGCGAACCAGCTACCGGTCCGGCCGATGCCGGTCTGGACCTCGTCGAGCACCAGCAGCGCCCCCTGCGCCGCGGTGATCTCCCGAGCCGCCTCCAGGTAGCCCTCCGGCGGGATCACCACGCCGTTCTCGCCTTGCACGGGCTCCAGGAACACCGCGGCAGTGTCCCCGTCGACCACCGACTCCAGCGCCGCGGGGTCGCCGTAAGGGACGAAGACCACCCCGGGCGGCATCGGCGCGAAGGGATCCCGTTTGAGCGGCTGCCCGGTCAGCGCGAGCGCTCCCATGGTCCGACCATGAAAGGCACCGTGGGCGGCGACTATTGTCGGCCGCCCGGTTCGTCGGGCGATCTTGAATGCGATCTCGTTGGCCTCGGCACCGGAGTTGCAGAACAGCACCCGTCCCGACCCGGTGGCGCCGAGCAGGTCCAGCAAGGTCTCGGCAAGGGCGATCGAGGGCTCGCTGAGGTAGAGGTTCGAGACCTGCCCGAGAGTGCTGAGCTGCTCGGTGACGGCGTGCACCACGGCCGGGTGGGCATGGCCCAGCGCGTTCACCGCGACCCCACCGAGCAGGTCCAGGTAACGCCGACCATCCACGTCCCACACTTCGGCACCGGCACCGCGAGCCAGCGCAAGGGGCGGCGTGCCGTAGTTGGCCATCAGCGCGGCCTCCCAGCGACGCTGATAATCCGCGGTGGGCATCAACGGTCTCCTTCCTCGGGCAGCACCATGGTCCCCACCCCCTCGGTGGTGAACACCTCGAGCAGCACCGCGTGCGCGACCCGGCCGTCGATCACGTGCGCCCGCGGCACACCACCTCGGACCGCGCGCAGGCAGGCCTCCATCTTCGGCACCATCCCGGCCGACAGCGTCGGCAGCAGCCCCTCCAGCCGGTCCGCGGTGACTTCGGACAGCAGGCTGGTGCGGTCCGGCCAATCGGTGTAGAGCCCTTCGACGTCGGTGAGCACGACGAGCTTCTGGGCGCGCAACGCGACCGCCAGCGCCGCCGCCGCGGTGTCGGCGTTGATGTTGTGCACCACACCGTCGACATCCGGGGCCAACCCGGTGACCACCGGGATGCGCCCGGCGTTGACGATGTCGAGCACCGCGGCGGGGTTAACCGCCACCACGTCGCCGACCAGGCCCACATCGACCGGTGCACCATCCACGATGGCGGTGCGCCGGGCGGCGGTGAACAGGTGCGCGTCCTCACCGGAGATACCCACCGCGAACGGTCCGTGCACGTTGATCAGCCCGACCAGCTCCCGGCCCACCTGGCCGAACAGCACCATGCGCACCACATCGATCGTCTCCGAGGTGGTGACGCGCAAGCCACCGCGGAACTCCCCGGCGATGCCCAACCGGTCGAACATGGCGTTGATCTGCGGACCGCCACCGTGCACCACCGCCGGGCACAACCCGGCCAGCCGGAGGAAAACCAGATCCTGGGCGAAGGCTTGTTTGAGCTCGTCGTCGAGCATCGCGTGGCCACCGTATTTGATCACGACGGTGGCGCCGTGGAAGCGTTGTAACCAGGGCAGTGCCTCGGCGAGTACCGCGGCCTTCTGCACTGCCGTGTCGATCCGGAAGCTCATGACGAGTACGCGCTGTTCTCGTCGACGTAGGCGTGCGAGAGGTCGGTGGTGAGCACGGTGGCCTCCCCGGACCCGAGGTGCAGATCGATCTCCACGGTGATCTCCCGGCCGGACAGCTCGGCCGTGGCACGCTCCGCAGCCACCGCGCCGCGCTGGCACAGCAACACCCCGTTGAGCCGGATGTCCAGCGTGTCGGCCCGCACGGTGGCCGGCGAGGCGCCCGCCGCGGCGGCGATCCGGCCCCAGTTGGGGTCCGAGCCGAACAAGGCCGTCTTGACCAGGTTGTCCCTAGCGACCGCCCGAGCGGCGGTGAGCGCCTGGGCGCCGTCGGCCGCCCCCCGGACTGTGATCGCGATCTCCTTGGTAGCGCCCTCGGCGTCGGCTTGGAGACCCTTGACCAGCTCGTGACAGACCTGCCGCACCGCGGCTGCGAACTCGTCCTCATCCGGCGCGATCCCCGAGGCACCGGAGGCCAGCAGCAGTACGGTGTCGTTGGTCGAGCAGCTGCCGTCGATGTCCAGCCGCTCGAAGGTCTCGCTGGTGGCCCGGCGCAGTGCAGCGTCCAGAGTGGATTCCTCGACGGTGGCGTCGGTGGTGAGGACGCAGAGCATGGTGGCCAGGCTGGGTGCGACCATGCCGACGCCCTTGGCGAAACCACCCACAGTCCAGCCGGCGCTGGTGACGGTGGCCTGCTTGGGGACGGTGTCGGTGGTCAGCACCGCAGTGGCTGCGGCCAGCCCGGCTTCCGGCGAGGCGGCCAAGGCGGCTGCGGCCTTGTCGATCCCCGAGAGCAGGGCGTCCAGCGGCAGCCGCGCGCCGATCAGTCCGGTCGAGCACACGGCGACCTCAGCCGCTCCACAGTCCAGCACGGTGGCGGCCCGTTCCGCGGTGGCGTGAGTGTCCTGGAACCCGCCTGGGCCGGTGCAGGCGTTGGCTCCGCCGGAGTTCAGCACGACCGCGCGCAACCTGCGGCCGGTGAGTACCTGCGCCGACCACAGCACCGGCGCGGCCTTGACCTGGTTGCGGGTGAACACCCCCGCGGCCACCGTGGTAGGCCCGTCATTGACCACCAGGGCCAGGTCCAGTGCACCACTGGCCTTGATGCCTGCGGCTACCCCGGCCGCCGAGAACCCGTGCGCTGCGGTGACGCTCATCGTGGTGTCCTTCCTGATTACGGGGATAATCCCCAGGACGGCAGTCCGGTGGTCTCGGGAAGTCCCAGCGCCAGGTTGAGGCACTGCAGGGCCGCTCCCGCGGTGCCCTTGGTGAGGTTGTCGACCACGCCCACCGCGACCAGCCGCCCCGCGTCGGCGTCCACCGCGATCTGCACCTGCACCGAGTTCGAACCCTGCACAGAGCTGGTGGCCGGCCAGCGGCCCGCCGGCAGCAGATGCACGAACGGTTCCGCGGCGTACGCGGCCTGGTAGGCGCCGCGGACGTGGCTCTCGTCGGCGCCTGGGTTGAGGGCTGCGGTGCAGCTGGCCAGGATCCCGCGTGACATCGGCACCAGCACCGGGGTGAACGCGACCGTGACCGGCTGACCAGCGACACCAGTGAGGTTCTGGATGATCTCCGGTGTGTGCCGGTGCGTGCCGGCCATCCCGTAGACGCTGACCGAGCCCAGCACTTCCGACGCCAGCAGGTGAGGCTTGAGGGCACGCCCAGCTCCCGACGTACCGGACATCGCAGTCACCACGACGTCGGGGGCGACCAGACCGGCGTAGAGCGCAGGTGCGAGCGTGAGGCTGACGACCGTGGGATAGCAGCCGGGCACGGCGATACGGCGGGCTCCGCGCAGCTTCTCCCGTGCTCCGGGAAGCTCAGGTAGCCCGTAGGACCAGGGCCCTGCATGGTCGCCGCCGTACCAGCGCTGCCAGGCCACCGGGTCCACGAGCCGGTGGTCAGCACCGCAGTCGATCACCGCGATGTCCTCGGGTAACTCGGCCGCCAGTGCCGCGGAGTGACCGTGCGGCAGGGCGAGGAACACCGCGTCATGTCCAGCCAACCGCTGCGCCGTGGTGTCGGACAGGATGCGCTCGTCAAGCGGGACGAGGTTGGGGTGGTGCTCGCCGAGCCTGCTCCCCGCGTTGCCCCCCGCGGTCAACTCGCCGATCTCGATCGCCGGGTGAGCGAGCATCAGCCGGAGCAGCTCACCCCCCGCGTACCCGCTCGCCCCCGCAACCCCAACCCGAACCATACGAATGATTATGCATTAGTTCGCAAGATCATTCAATCGTTACTGTCTTCGATCGCGCCAGACTGGGTTATGAGCGCTGGGCTACGAGCGCAGGGCTACGAGCGCAGGGTGGCGTTGTATGCCGCAGTGGCGGCTGCGACCGCGGCGTCGCGGGCGGCGGTGGCTTCGGCAACAGTCAGCGTGCGGTCTGGGGCGCGGAATCGCAGTGCGAAGGCCAGCGACCGCTGGCCTGGTCCGATCTGGTCACCGGTGTAGACGTCGAACAGGCGCACATCCTCCAGCAACTCCCCCGCGCCTCGGCGCAGCGTGGCGGTGAGCGCGGCCGCGGGTACGGCGGCATCCACCACCAGCGCGACGTCCTGCAGCACCGGCGGATAGGGCGACACCTCGGGCGCCGGCCTCCGATCGATCAACGGCAACGCATCGAGGTCCAGCTCCATCGCGCAGCTGCGCGGCGGCAGGCCCAGCGCCTCGATCACCGCGGGGTGCAGCTCGCCCGCATGCCCGACGGGCTGGCCCTGCACCTGCAGCGCAGCGCAGCGGCCAGGATGCCACGGCGGGATCTCGGCGGCGCGCACCTCCAGCTCGATGCCAGCGGCCTGCCCCACCAACCGAGCGGCCTGCACCGCGTCGGCCCAGGCCACCGGCCGGCCGCTACCCCACCAGCCGCGGCGTTCCCACTGCCCGGCCAGCACGGCCCCCACATGCAGCGGCTGGGCAGGTAGCGCATCGACCAGTGCGGTGACCTCGGCGTCACTGGGACGGCCGAGCACCCCCACCTCCGGTATAACCGGGGCGCCAGGGCGCGGCTGTACGACCGGGGCCACCCCATAGAGCGCCACGTCACGCTGGCCGCGGGCGACGTTGCGGATCAACGCCTCGAGCAGGCCGGGGAGCAACGTGGTGGCCAACTGGTTGCGGTCAGACTCCAGCGGGTTGAGCAGTGTGACGGCCTGGCGCCGGGAATCGTCGTCGGCCAGACCGAACGCCTCCCAGGTACCGGTGGAGACGAACGGGCTGGGCAGCACCTCCACGTAGCCGGCGTCGGCCAGTGTCCGGGAGATCGCCCGGCGGCGGCGCTGGCCGGCGGTGAGCCCCCGGCCGGGTGGTGCCGGCGGCAGTGTGGAAGGGATGGTGTCGTAACCCTCCAACCGCAGCACCTCCTCGACGAGGTCGGCGGGCTGGAGCAGGTCAGGTCGCCAGGACGGCGGGACGACGGTCAGCGTCGTGGTGCCGCCCACTCCGGTGACCTCCACCGCAGCGCCGATCTGGGACAGCCGGCGGACCGTCGCGCCGCGCTCGTAGGGTCGTCCGGCCACCCGATCCGGTTCCTCGATCGGCATCACCACCGGCAACTGCACTGGTGGGGTGCCGACATCGGTGCGGCCGGCCAGCACCTGCCCGCCGCCGTAGCGGTTCAGCAAGGTCGCGGCCAGCTCGGCGGCCGCCGGTGCCAACGCAGGGTCCACCCCGCGTTCGAAGCGCCGGGCAGCCTCACTGGGCAGCTTGTGCCTGCGGGCGGCGCGCGCCACCACGGCCGGGTCCCAGTTCGCGGCCTCCAGCAGCAGGCTGGTGGTCTGCGGGCCGACCTCGGTGCTCTCCCCGCCCATCACGGCGGCCAGTGACACCGGGCCGCCGGCGTCGCAGATCACCATGTCGTCGGGATCCAGCTCCCGGCACACGCCATCGAGTGTGGTGAGCTTTTCGCCTTCGGTGGCCCGGCGGACGACGAGGCCACCGTCCAGCTTCGCGGCGTCGAAGGCGTGCATCGGATGCCCGAGCTCGAGCATCACGTAGTTGGTGACGTCGACGGCCAGCGAGATCGGCCGCATCCCGGACAGCTGCAACCTCCGGCGCATCCACCAGGGCGACCCGGCGGTCGGATCCACGCCCGACACCTGACGGACCACGAATCGCCGGCAGCCCTGCCCGTCCTCGATGTGTACCGGCCAGCTGGGTGCGTCGGTGGGCGGCACCTCCAGCAGACCGGGGTCGCCGTAGGGCACATCGAAGGCGATAGCCAGCTCGCGGGCCAGCCCGCGCACCGATAGGCAATACCCGCGATCCGGGGTGATCGCCAGCTCGATCACCGCATCGTCGAGGCCGAGTACCTCGACGGCGCTGTCCCCGGGCATGGCGGAATCGGTGGGCAGCACGATGATTCCGGTGTGGTCGTCGCCGAGCCGCAGCTCGGCGGCCGAGCAGATCATCCCGTCGGAGGTGCGGCCGTAGGCGGTGCGCGCGCCGATCGTGATCTCACCGGGCAGCACCGTGCCCGGCCTGGCCAGCACCACCAGGTCCCCCACCGCGAAGTTGGTGGCGCCACACACGACACCGCGGGGCGCGGGCTCGCTGTCATCCAGCAGGCAGTACCGGATGGGTTTGGCGACACCGGTCAGCTCCTCGATCTCCAGCACCCGGGCCACCACCAGCGGGCCACTGACCGGGCCGAGGTGATCGACCGCCTCCACTTCGAGGCCGGCGCGCACGAAGGCGTCCGCGATCGCCGTCACGGTCGGGGCGGCGTCGCCCTCGGGAAGCGCGACGTGATCACGCAACCAGGACATGGGAACGCGCATCGGCTCAGGCCTCCATTCCGAACGCGGTGGTGAACCGGACATCGCCCTCGACCATGTCCCGCATGTCGGCGATGCCGTTGCGGAACTGCAGGGTGCGCTCGATGCCCATGCCGAAGGCGAAACCGGAGTAGATCTCGGTATCGACCCCGCATGCGCGCAGCACATTCGGATTCACCATCCCGCAGCCGCCCCACTCGACCCAGCCCGCTCCCCCCTTGCGCTCCGGGAACCACACGTCGACCTCGGCGGAGGGCTCGGTGAAGGGGAAGAAATTCGGTCGCAGCCGGGTCCGGGAGGTCTCGCCGAACATCGCCCTGGCGAAGGCATCCAGGGTGCCTTTGAGATGCGCCATGGTGATGCCCTTGTCCACTGCGAGGCCTTCGACCTGATGGAAGACCGGGGTGTGGGTGGCGTCCAGCGCGTCGGCGCGGAACGTGCGCCCCGGGCACACCACGTACACCGGCAGCTCCCGCTCCAACAGGGCACGCACCTGCACCGGAGAGGTGTGGGTACGCAGGACCATGCCGGATCCCTCCGGCGCGACATAGAAGCTGTCCTGCATGGTGCGCGCCGGATGGTCCTTGGGGAAGTTGAGGGCGTCGAAGTTGAACCACTCGGCCTCGAGTTCAGGACCCTCGGCGACCTCGTAGCCCATGGCGACGAACAGGTCCGCGATGCGTTCGCAGAGCGCGGTGATCGGGTGCCGGGCTCCGGTGGGGACCCGATCCCATGGCAGTGTGACGTCGACAGCCTCGGCCCGCAGGGTGCTGGAGTCACGCTGGGCCGCCAGTTCGGCACGGCGCGCCTCGAAGGCGGCCTGCACGGCTGTACGGCTGGAGTTGAGTCGCTTGCCTGCCTCGGCCCGGGCCTTGGGCGGCAGCGCACCGATCTCGCGCCGGGCGCCCAGCAGTGGCGAGCGGTCACCGAGGTGGGCGGGTTTCACCGCGGCCAGCTCGTCCAGGTCGGCGGCCTGGGCGAAGGCCTTCTCAGCGTCGGCGACAGCCTGCTCCAGCGCTTCAGGTGTCAGCACGGCGACCTGCTTGGGGTCGTAAACATCGTTGATTCCAGACATAGAGTGCAAACTCCTGGGCCTGAAGGCGGGCTTGCGGCATCGAGCGGACCGCCGGGCCGGTATTCGGTCAGTTCGCGTCAGATCCTAGGTGATCGCCTCCGGAGCTGGGCCGCCGACGGTGCGCCCGCGCGCTTGAGTACAGGCAGATCGCTGCGGCGGTGGCCAGGTTGAGGCTCTCCGCGCGCCCGTACAGGGGGATGACGACAGCGTGGTCGGCAGCCGCGAGCAGGTCTCGGCCCAGCCCGTGCGCCTCGTTGCCGAACAACCACGCCGTCGGAGCCGCCAGGTTCCCGGAATCGATCAGGTCGTCCAGGTCGCGGCCGGTGCCGGCGTCGGCCGCGAGCACCTGCAGCCCGGCCTGCCGGCACGCCTCCAGGGCCCGCTGCGGGTCGGGTTCGACTCCCAGCGCGAGGTGGAAGACGCTGCCGGTGGAGGCCCGCACGCACTTGCCGTTGTGCGGGTCGACGGTGTGTCCGGTGAACAGCACCGCGCCCGCGCCGGCCGCGTCGGCCACCCGGATGACCGTGCCGGCGTTGCCCGGGTCGGCGACCCCGGCGAGCACCGCGACCAGCATTGCTTCCTGCACCGCGTCGGCCGCGGGCCGCCCGAGCACGGCACAGACCGCCACGATGCCCTGTGGCGTGGCCGTCTCGGACAACCCCGCTGCTGCCCGCTCAGTAATCACGGACACCGGAATCACGGACACCGGCGCGCGGGCGGCCTCAATGAGCTCAGGATGACGGTTCGCGGCACGTTCGGTGACAAACAGCTCCAGCACTGACCCGTACCTGATGGCCTCGCGCACGGCTTGGGCGCCCTCGACGAGGAACCGGCGCACGGTGTCCCGGTTGCGCCGCCGAAGGAGCCCGCGAGCAGCGACGACCCTGGGAGTCCGTTCGGTGAACGGAGTACCCGGCTGGGGCATGGGTTCCAGGTGGCGCCTCGCTGCGCTCAGGCGGCGTCGCCGTCCCGGGCCGCAGGAGTGCTCGCCCCGCGGCTTTCCGGCAGGTTCGCCCTGGCGATCTCGACCAGCGCGGTGAACGCGGCGGGGTCACTGACGGCGAGCTCGGCGAGGTTCTTGCGGTCCACCTCGACCTCGGCGAGGCGCAGTCCCTGGACGAGCCGGTTGTAGGTCATCCCGTTCTGCCGCGCCGCGGCGTTGATCCGCGTGATCCACAGTTGCCTGAAGTCACCCTTGCGGGCCCGCCGGTCGCGGTAGGCGTACTGCATCGAGTGGAGGATTTGTTCCTTGGCCTTGCGGTAGAGCCTGGAGCGCTGGCCACGATAACCGCTGGCGGCCTCCAGGGTGCTACGGCGCTTCTTCTGCGCATTGACCGCTCGCTTAACGCGTGCCACTGGTTCGTCCTGTCGTCTCAGGGGCGGGGTGATCGCCCGGGATCAGGTCTGGAGGTGCGGGCTGGTCAGCGACCGAGCAGCTTACGGATCCGCGCGGCGTCCGGCGAGGCCACCTCGACGACGCCGTCCAGACGCCGGGTGACCCTGGAGGACTTCTTCTCCAACAGGTGGCGCTTGCCGGCCCGCTGCCGCAGCAACTTGCCGGTAGCGGAGAGCTTCACGCGCTTCGCCGTGCCACTGTGGGTCTTGTTCTTCGGCATGTCCGTCCTCGTCCTGCCACCTGCATAGGCGGCGGTGAATGCTGTGACCCGAAGGTCACCCCCCATGTCACAGTGACCCGGCGGGCCACCGAATGCTGCGTGCGGGCCGTCACTCCACCGGTTGCTCCGGTGGGTCCGCAGGCTCGACCGCGGCCCGTTCGGCTTTGGCGGCCTTCGGCTTGTTGCGGTGCGGAGCCAGCACCATCGTCATGTTGCGACCGTCCTGCTTGGCGGAGGTCTCCACGAAGCCGAGCTCGGCGACGTCCTCAGAGAGCCGCTGCAGCAGCCGGAAACCCAGCTCCGGCCGGGACTGTTCGCGACCCCGGAACATGATGGTGACCTTCACTTTGTGCCCCGCGTCGAGGAACCGCACGACATGACGCTTTTTCGTCTCGTAGTCGTGCGCGTCGATCTTGGGGCGGAGCTTCTGCTCCTTGATAACCGTCATCTGCTGGTTACGGCGTGACTCACGGGCCTTCTGCGCGGTCTCGTACTTGAACTTGCCGAAGTCCATGAGCTTGCAGACCGGTGGACGGGCCTGCGCCGCAACCTCGACCAGGTCGAGGTCTGCTTCCTGAGCTAGCCGCAGCGCGTCCTCGATGCGGACGATGCCGACCTGCTCGCCATTCGGACCAACCAACCTGACCTCAGGAACGCGGATGCGTTCGTTGATGCGTGTCTCGACGGTGATGTGGCCTCCTCAGTCGTCCTACCCGCGGCGCAACCGAGCGAGTGGACCCCTACCCGAGAACACATCCCGGATACCACGCGGCCCCGCACGCATCCCAGCGTGCGGGGCCCGCAGATCCGACCGATCGACGCCGCGTGTGGTCTCATCGACACACGACGTAACGCTGGACTCCCGTGAGAGATTCCAGGACCGGACCCGGCCGCCTCGCAGCGGTTCGGGTGGGAGCGGGCTCCACTTGCCGCCTCCACCGAAGCAGAGGCTGGTCGCGCCGAACATCTTAGCAGGCGCGGCACCGGACACAGGCGTTGACGTGACGGTGACCGACACTCGGAACGAACTTACCTAGCTGATCAACACCCAGCCGACCTGTGGCGCAGTCGCTGCTAGGAACCTGCTGCGACGGTAGTCCGGCGATGCCGCCGCGGCGTTAGGTGCGCGACGTCGACGACGGTGCGCAGGAACTGGCCGGTGTAGCTGGTGTCGATGGCGGCGACCTGTTCCGGGGAACCTTCGGCAATCACGGTGCCGCCGGCCGCGCCGCCCTCCGGGCCCATGTCGATCACCCAGTCCGATGATTTGATCACATCGAGGTTGTGCTCGATGACGATGACGGTGTTGCCCTTGTCGGCAAGTTCATTGATCACACCGAGGAGTTTGCGGATGTCCTCGAAGTGCAGGCCGGTGGTGGGCTCGTCGAGCACGTACACGGTGCGGCCGGTGGAGCGCTTCTGCAGCTCGCTGGCCAGCTTGACGCGCTGAGCCTCCCCGCCGGACAGCGTCGGCGCGGGTTGCCCGAGGCGGACATAACCGAGCCCGACGTCCACCAATGTCCTGAGGTGCCGGTGGATCGCCGAGATCGGTTCGAAGAACGCCGCCGCCTCCTCGATGGGCATGTCGAGGACCTCGGCGACCGTTTTGCCCTTGTAGTGGACTTCGAGGGTCTCCCGGTTGTACCGGGCGCCAGCGCAGACCTCGCAGGGCACGTACACGTCGGGCAGGAAGTTCATCTCGATCTTGATGGTGCCGTCGCCGGCGCACGCCTCGCAGCGGCCGCCTTTGACGTTGAAGGAGAACCGCCCGGGCTGGTAACCGCGGACCTTCGCCTCGGTGGTGGCGGCGAAAAGCTTGCGGATCCGGTCGAACACACCGGTGTAGGTGGCGGGATTGGACCGCGGGGTTCGCCCGATCGGCGACTGATCAACCCTGACCAGCTTGTCCACCTGCTCCAGACCGGTAACCCGAGTATGCCGTCCGGGTACCTGACGGGCGCCGTTGAGCCGGTTCGCCAGCACGGTCGCCAAGATGTCGTTGACCAGTGTCGACTTCCCCGATCCGGATACCCCGGTGACGGAGACCAGGCAGCCGAGCGGGAAGGACACGTCGATGCCGCGCAAGTTGTGCTCCCGCGCCCCGACCACGGTCAACCGTCGCGCCCGGTCCACCGGACGCCGAAGCGTCGGGACAGGAATGCTCCGCCGGCCCGAGAGGTAGGCGCCGGTGATCGAGGTGTCGTGTTGCTCCAAGCCGGGAAACGGGCCGCTGTAGACGACCTGGCCGCCGTGCTCCCCCGCCCCCGGGCCGATGTCCACCACCCAGTCGGAGGTGCGGATGGTCTCCTCGTCGTGCTCGACCACGATCAGTGTGTTGCCCAGATCACGCAGCCTGGTGAGGGTGGCCAGCAGCCGGTGGTTGTCCCGTTGATGCAGGCCGATCGAGGGCTCGTCCAGCACATACAGCACCCCGACCAGCCCGGAGCCGATCTGAGTGGCCAGCCGGATCCGCTGCGCCTCACCGCCGGACAGGGTGGCCGAGGCACGATCCAGGGACAGGTAGTCCAGCCCGACATCGAGCAGGAAACACAACCGGGCCTGAATCTCCTTGAGCACCGCACCGGCGATCATCGCCTGCCTGGTGTCCAGCTGCAGGCCGTTGAGAAACGCCGCAGCGTCACGGACCGACAACGCGGAGACATCGGCGATGGATTTGCGGCCCTCAGCGGTGTGGGTGAGCGTCACGGCGAGGATCTCGGGCTTGAGCCGGGTGCCGCGGCAGGCCGGGCAGGGCACCTCGCGCATGTAACCGTCGTACTTGTCGCGCATGTGCTCGGACTCGGTCTGGTTCATCCTCCGCTCGAGGAACGGGATGGCGCCCTCGAAGGCGGCGTAATAGGAACGCTCGCGGCCGTACCGGTTGCGGTACCGGACGTGTACCTGCACGTCGGCGCCGTGCAGCACAGCCTTCTGTGCGCTGGCGGGCAGCCGTCGCCATGGGGTGTCCATCCGGAACCCGACCGTCTCGGCCAACGCTTCGAGGAGGCGCTGGAAGTACTCGTAGGTCTGCCCGGTGGCCCACGGCGCGATCGCTCCCTCGGCCAGCGAGAGCTCCACGTCCGGCACGATCAGCTCGGGATCCACCTCCTTACGGATCCCGATTCCGGTGCACTCCGGGCAGGCGCCGTAGGGCGAGTTGAAGGAGAACGAGCGCGGCTCGAGGTCATCGACGCCGATGGGGTGGCCGTTCGGGCAGGCCATCCGCTCGGAGAACCGGCGCTGCCGGTGCGGGTCGTGCTCGTCGCGATCGACGAAATCGAGCACCACCAGGCCCTCGGCCAGCCGCAGCGCGGTCTCCACCGAGTCGGTGAGCCGCTGCTTGGCGCTGTCCTTGACCGCCAGCCGGTCGACCACCACGGAGATGTCGTGCTTGTCCTGCTTCTTGAGCTTGGGTGGATCCGTCAGGGGATGCACGGTGCCATCGACGAGCACCCGGGCATAACCCTGTGACTGCAGCTCGGCGAACAGGTCGACGAACTCGCCTTTACGGGTCCGCACCACGGGCGCCAGGACCTGGAACCGGGTACCGGGTTCCAGCGCGAGTACCTGATCGACGATCTGCTGCGGGGTCTGCCGGGAGATCGGCTCGCTACAGATCGGGCAGTGCGGCTCCCCGGCGCGGGCGTAGAGCAGGCGCAGGTAGTCGTGCACCTCGGTGATGGTGCCGACGGTGGAACGGGGGTTGCGGCTGGTCGACTTCTGGTCGATCGACACCGCGGGCGAGAGGCCCTCGATGAAGTCGACGTCGGGCTTGTCCATCTGGCCGAGGAACTGGCGGGCGTAGGCCGACAGCGACTCGACGTAGCGACGTTGGCCCTCCGCGAAGATGGTGTCGAAGGCGAGGCTGGACTTGCCGGAACCGGACAGCCCGGTGAACACGATGAGGCTGTCACGAGGCAGGTCGAGATCGACACTGCGCAGGTTGTGCTCCCGCGCGCCGCGCACGACAAGTCGGTCAGCCACAGTTTTCCCTTCGCCGAGGCACCTCAACCCATGCTATTCGGGGGCACTGACAATCTCAGACCCAGCGGGGCCCGCTGACATTGGGGGAAGTTCTTTCCGAAGGCCCATCGGCACGTTACGGTCGGTGACTGTGGAGATTCTCGAGGATTACAACGGCGTGGTTGCACCAGGTGGATCGGCACAGCGACGGACGCTGGATGCTCTGACCGTCACCAAGATCTCGGTCGGTCCGATGGACAACAACGCCTACCTGCTGGTCTGCCGTAGTACCGGCGAGGCGTTGCTGATCGACGCGGCCAACGAGGTCGAGCGGCTGATGGACCTGCTGGGTCATGGCCCGGAGCGGCCGAACCTGCGGACGATCGTCACCACTCACCGGCACACGGACCATTGGCAGGCCCTCGGTGCTCTCGCCGGTGCGACCGGGGCACGGACCGTCGCACACCCGGTCGACGCACCGCAGTTACCGGTGACGCCCGACCATCTGGTGGAGCACGGGGATACCGTGGCTGTCGGCCGAGTCATCCTGGAGGTGCTCCACCTGCGCGGGCACACCCCCGGCTCGATCGCCCTGGTGCACCGTGACGTCGACGGCACTCCACATCTGTTCACCGGCGACTCGCTGTTCCCCGGCGGACCAGGACCGGGTCACCGCGCCGGAGGACTTCACGTCGCTGATGAACGACCTGGAGTCCCGGGTGTTCGACCAACTCCCCGACGAGACGTGGTTCTACCCCGGCCACGGGAACGACTCCACTCTCGGCGCCGAGCGGCCGCACCTCGCCGAGTGGCGCGCACGGGGCTGGTGATGTCTCCTAGACAAGCAAGGCCATCACCGCAGTGGCTCGAAATGCTGGATATCAACAGGGCCGTCCGGAATCTTCGGCGGGAGGTGACTGGGGATTGGTACCGTGATCCGTGGGGCTGGCCGGAATGGACATACGTCGCAGACAGTCAGCCGGAACTAGTCAGTCAACACTTGAACTCCACTCCCGTCGGTGGCCGACTGGCATTACTCGATGTACCGAAGGAAAACTACGGCATCCGACCCGCTTCCATCATGGGACCACTTGACAGAATCGCTTACGAGGGCCTAGTTGGAGCGGTCAGCAAGTCGGCCATCGGACCGCTTCCCCCATGGGTGTTCGGTTGGCGCCTAGATAGAAACTCGCCAACAAGAGCCGACTTCGTTCGAAATGGCGCCGAGTGGCAAGCCCTTCAAGATCATTTGTTCGAATTATCAAAGATCGCCACACATGGTCTCCGAACTGATCTAACGTCGTTCTTCGCCTCAATCGCAGTCCCTCGAATCAACGAGTCGTTCGATCAGCTACGAATAACAGGACCAGTAGCCGAAATGATAGGGGCGCTACTCGCGCATTGGGATGGCACACCACTCCGACAGGGACTCCCGCAGCGATCAACCGCTTCTTCGGTGCTCGCGAACATGTACCTTGCTAGCTTCGACCGAGTACTCCAAAGACACATCGAACTGATGGGTCGCAGCGCTGAGTCGTCGCGCCCAATGGCATCCAGATGGATGGACGACGTTTGGGTTCTAGCATTCGATGAGGCTACGCTCCGATCTGTCCAGATCCAGCTCATTTACGCAGCCCGAGACCTTGGCCTCGAGCTTCACATGGGAAAGACAGAAGTACTCGAAGACCACAGCCTCGTGGAGGCGCTTGGGCGCCTTCACGTGAGCGGTGTCGACTATGCGTTGATGGGTGACCGTCCAGACTTTGCCCCATTGAACAAAATCTTCGAAGAAGCTCTGCATCACCCCTCATCGACTCAGCGCTCTCTGGTCCGCTTCATTACTGTGCGTCTACGCCGAAAGAAGCGATGGGAAGACATTCGAAAATTGATTGACGTTGCACCTCGCATGCCGCATGCAGCCGACCACCTAGGTCGCGCATTTCGAGACTCGGGGATCTGGAAGGACCTCGAGGAGTGGTTCCTAGACTACTGCCGAGGCCCATGGAGCATGTTCCCGTGGTCGCAAGCCCAACTTGCAATGATGTTCCCGACAAGAATGAGAGCATCCAAGGATCTTGTTGAGATGCTTGCCGGCTGGATCAGTCCCGGAGCTCCGGCCGATCGCATGGCCGTCGCAATACAACGACTTTCCAAGTGGGCTCCAGGCGCATTAACCGATCTTATCGATACACATGTATCTACCGCTAATCACCCATTCGAACGTCGACTGCTTGGCCTCGCCTGTGCAGGCCTACGGATGGGCACATCAAGAGTTCGATCCTATCTGAGTTCGTACCCGGAACTAGCAGCAAGCGACGCAATGGTGCGCAACGAAGGAGCCGCGTCGTTGAAAATCGTTAATGACTTCGATATGAGCGATACGGGTAGCGATTAGCATGGTCCTGTCTGTTACGACGGCGACTCGCTGTTCCCCGGCGGTCCAGGAAAAACCTGGTCAGCGCCGGATTTCACGTCGCTGATGGACGATCTGGAGTCCCGGATATTCGACCAGCTACCGGACGAGACGTGGTTCTACCCCGGGCACGGCAAGGACTCCACCCTCGGCACAGAGCGCCCCCACCTCGCAGAGTGGCACGCCCGGGGTTGGTGACTCGCGGCGCGGGGTTGGTGACTCGCGGCGCGGGGTTGGTGACTCGCGGCGCGGGGTTGGTGACTCGCGGCGCGGGGTTGGTGACTCGCGGCGCGGGGTTGGTGACTCGCGGCGCGGGGTTGGTGACTCGCGGCGCGGGGTTGGTGACTCGCGGCGCGGGGTTGGTGACTCGCGGCGCGGGGTTGGTGACTCGCGGCGCGGGGTTGGTGACTCGCGGCGCGGGGTTGGTGACTCGCGGCGCGCGCTCCTGAGTGATCCGCTAGCTCGTGGCCGGGTCCGTATCGGCACTCGGGCTCTTGGCTGTCCTGGCGTCCGGTCCGGTCATCTTTGGGGCGGAGTCCTTCCGTGCGTGGTCCTTTGCCGACTGATCCTTCAGATTGGGGTCCTTCCGGGCGGGCTCCTTTTCAGGCACCTCAACACCACGGCGCTTCGCGATAACAAGGTCAACCGAGCTACCCGGCCGCACCGCGGTACCCGCTCTCGGATTCGTCCGCAACACAGTCCCGGCCCGCTCGCCCGACTCCTGCTCCACCACCCATCCCACCGACAGCCCCTCATCGGCCAGCACCCGCGCGGCCCGCCGCCCGTCCAAACCGACCACCTGGGGAACCTGCCGTAGCGCTGGGGCGGGCGGTGGCGCCATAACCGGAGGGGGCGCAGAAACAGGAGAAGGCGCCACAACCGGCTGTGGTGCCGCAACCGGGGCCGCCACCACAGCCGGAGGCCGCGCCACAACAGGAGACCGCATCACAACCGGATCCGATGCCTCAACCCGCGGCACCACAACCGGAGCGAGTTCCTGGGCCGGAGTTGACTGCTGGACTGGACTCGGTTCCGCCGACCCCGACGCCGTGGGAGCAGGTCGTGGGATCGCAACGACGAGGCTCACCCCCGCACCTTGATCAAGTTCCTTTCCCGCCGCTGGATCGGTCCGCAGCACCGTTCCGGGCGGCCGGTCGGAAGGCTCGTCATAGGTCGCACGCAGGTTCAGCCCCACATTCTTGAGCAGAGTTTCCGCCTCGACCCGTGATAAGCCGGCAAGCGCCGGAACCTCAAGCTGAGACTGCCGCTGAGCGACCCACAAGGCGATGACAACAACGAGCGCCACAATGGCTATGATCAGACCACTAAATACCCCAACGCCGGGATTTTCGATCCACCGGTATTGTTTTCTCCACTGCGCACTGGCAAGCTGCCAATCAGCCATGGTTGGCCCCCATCACAATCGTCGTCATCCCCTCGGAAAAGATCACAGCGCCTGCAGGACCCGCCGATGATCGTCCTTTGGGTCCGCGCCGGCAGGTGTTTGATCGGCGCGAGGAGACCACCCGATAGCCAAAGATCCAATTATCACCCGAATGAGTGATTGCGAGATCGCCCCGCGCGGCGGAACGGCCAGCCGGGTCCTGACCCTCAGATGATCAACTCAGCGGGTGAAGATCAGGTACAGCAGGATGGTGAGCGCTGCCGATATCAGCAACGAACCGAAGCAGCCCAGGCGGTTGGAGAAGAATACGAACATCGGTCAGTCCGCCACGGCCCCGGCGACGACACCCTCGTCGTGCAAGCGTCCGATCTCAACGCTCGACAGGCCGAGAACGCCGGCGAGGATCTCGTCGGTGTGCTGGCCGAGCTGGGGCGCCGGTGCGGGGGGTACCCGCTCCAGTGCGGAGAACTCCAGTGGCGAGCCGGGCATGAGGTAGGTGCCGATGCCGGGCTGGTGGACCTCGGCGAACATCGGGTTGGCGCTCGAGCACCGCGGATCGGTGCCGACCAGCTCACCGAAGGTCTGGTAGGGCCCCCAGCACACGTCGTGCGCATCGAACACCTCGCGCACCTCGGACAGCGTATGCCGGTTGACCCACGGCTCGATCAACGCGGCGATCACCTGGCGCGCCGCGAACCGGTCACCCTCCTTGGACAGGTCGACCCCGAGCAGCTTCTCCACCTGGGCGCACGCGTCACCGATCCCGACCGCGGCCACCAGGCTGCGCCACTGCCGGGGCGTCAGCCCGACCACCATGACCCGCTTGCCGTCCTTGGTGGCGAAGTCGCACCCGAACGCGCCGTAAAGGTAGTTGCCGTACTTCGGCCGCTCAACCTTGTTGATCTGCACCTCAGCGATGTTGCCCAGATGCCCGACCGTGGCCAGGGCCACATCAGCGAGCGCGAGCCGGACGAACTGGCCGGTGCCCTCCAGCCGCCGTTTCCGCTCGGCGGCCAGCAGACCGGTCGCGGCCAGCGTGCCGGTGATCGCGTCCCAGGCCGGCAGCAGGTGGTTGACCGGTGTGGCCAAGGCACCCGGCCCGGTGGTCCAGGGAAAGCCGGTAGCGGGGTTGACGGTGTAGTCGACGGCGGACGAGCCGTCCGGGTTACCGACGATGTTGACCATGATCAGATCAGGTCGTCGAGACGTGAGCGCGGTGTAGTCCAGCCAGCCCGCGGCTGGGAAATTCGTCAGGAACAGCCCGGCGTCCTCGCCGGGCGCGGTGATCAGATCGGTGAGCAGCGCCTTGCCCTGCCGTGACCGCATGTCGACCGCGATCGAGCGTTTGCCCTTGTTCAGGCCCGCCCAGAACAGGCTCCTGCCCTGCGCGGTGATCGGCCAGCGGTGGGCGTCCAACCCGCCGCCGATCGGGTCGAACCGGATCACGTCCGCGCCGAGCTGGGCCAGGGTCATCCCGCCCAGCGGGGCAGCCACGAAGGCCGAGCCCTCCACCACCCGCATCCCGGTCAGGATCCCGGTCATCTCCCCACCTCGTTCACCGGGCGAGGGCGACGAATCGCCAGTCGAGTACCGGCTTGTCCGCCGCGGTTGGATCGCCGGCCTCGGCCGCCGGGCAGCCGTGCACCACCGCCCGCAGGTCGATCAGCTGGTAACCGTCGCGAGCGCGGATCGCCTCGACGTGCAGTTCGGTGCGCAGCACGTCCCCCTCGAACACCGGGCCGGTGTGGTCGCAGCTGCGCCAGGCCACGATCGTCACCAGGTCGGGCAGCGCCCGGGTGGCGTGCGCTCCGGCGATCGAGATGGTGTGCCCGCCGTAGACCAGGCGACGCCCGTAGGCTGACGCGCCGGGATCGGTGTGCGTGGCCGCGAGGTTGAGGGTGGCCCTGGCCAGCTCGGGGGCGCTGGTCACGGTGTCGCGCACCTCGATGTCGTAGATGGTGCCGGGTTCGGCCACGGTGGGACGGAACGCGCCGAGCCGCCAGCCCCACGGCAGGTCCGCGACGGGTTCGGTATCGGCCGGGATGTGGTCGAAACCGTCGGCGTGGCCGGTGTTCGCGTCGGGATCGCGCAGCGGGATCATCGGGCAGCGCCAGTAGTCGAGCACCGGCTCTTCGCGCTGGTTGCTCACCTGCACCCGCAGCACGGCCAGACCGGTCGCCGGCCGCCCCGGCTTCGGACGGTTCTGGCGCAGCGCGACCACCTCGGTGCGGGTGCGCAGGGTGTCACCCAGGTGCACCGGGCGCAGCAGCCGCAGGCCCCGGTAGAACAGGTTGCCGCGGACCCGCTGCGAGGGCGCCGTGGTCTGCCCGATCGCCACATGGCAGACCAGGGTGGGATGGGCCAGCGGCTCGGCGCGACCGGTGACCGCCGCGGACAGTTCATGATCCAGCGGCAGCCGGAGCCGGTCACCGGACAGCGCCTGGTGCAGCGCCGCGTAGCCCGGGGTCAGCGTCAGACCCGGGGCATCGGCGAAGACCTGCCCGTGCGCCAGGTCTTCGAAGTACGGCCCGCCGACCTGCACCCGGTTCTGCGCCATCGTGCCCGATCGTACGGGCACCGGCGTCGCCGCCCATAGCTCGCTCGGGTGGATCGGGGCGATAACCTGCCGCAATGGCTATCGCGCCGTTCCTTGATGGGGCCATAGGCTCGCCTCGTGCCGCTTCCCGATGATCTGATCCTCACCCAGCACACCAGCGCCGAAGCGACCGAGCTCATGGATGCTCTGTGCGAGGTCTACGCCGATGCCTACGGCGCGGTACCGGGTGAGGACATCAAGGAGAAGTCGAGTGCCTTCCGGGAGCGGGCGAGCGCGGCGATGCGAGGGATCAGCTACTCGCTGGTGACCGCGCAGGTCGGTGAGGAGCTGGTGGGGTTCGCCTTCGGCTACAGCTTGAGGCCGGCGGGGAGCTGGTGGGACGGGTTGTCCCCGGAGCCGCCGGAAGGCTTCACCGAGGAGACCGGCTCACGCACGGTGGCGCTCTCGGAGATCGAGGTGCGCCGGGCCTGGCAGGGCAGAGGTATTGGCCGGGCGGTGCACGACGCCTTCCTGTCTCAGCGCGCCGAACAGCGGGCGACCCTGGCGAGCAATCCCCGAGCTACGGATACGCACGCTCTGTATGAACGTTGGGGCTGGCAGAAGATGGGTATCGTACCCGGTAAGCCAGATGCATATTACCGGCTGTACGTGCGTTTCGTGCTTCCACTATCTCCTGCCAACACTGAGCGATAAACGGTCAACTGCTGGTCTAATTCACGCACCGACTTGGTTCGTTGCCACGGAGTCAGCAAGCTGCGTACATCCCCGATGCGCTGGGCAACCCGCTGTGAGGTATTGGCGGCCGTGAGCCGGGCAACGTCCGCGACGATACGACTGGCTTCGGCGATCTCCGCCTGTTGAATGCGCGCCTCGGCCCGAAACAGCAACCGGAAAGTATAGTTGTGCAGATTGGCCGAGTCAACCAATGTCAGTGATTTATCGAATGCGGTCATCGCAGCATCGGGGCGTTGGAGCTTGAGTGCGCATTCGCCTTCGGTTCGCCAGTAGAACGATTCGTCATAGAAATACCACCACGCGGCACGCGGTTCGTCGGCCCGCGCCACTTGTAGGGAGGTATATTCTCGGTCGAGTACTTCTCGGCATTTACCCGGCTGATTGTCGGCGACATAGGCCCGGACGGCCACGTCGGCGGCGTAGGCGCGGGCCAGCGGGCTATCTGCCTGCTCGGCCCAGACGGCGGCGGCCACGGCGTGATCGATGCCGACGCGAGGCTTTCCCTGCCAGGTGGCGAGGTGGCTCATGGTGCACAAGATGTACGTCACCAGCTCGACGTTCTGGGCGTCGTGCGCGGCACTGCGTGCCTCGTCGTAGTAGTGCTGGGCGCTGCGATAGTCGCCCATGTTGAAGCACAACCAGCCGAGGAGCTGGGCCAGCTCAGCGTAGGCGGATAGGGCGCGCGGCTGGAACTCCGTGGGTGCTGCCCGGGCCAGCCGCTGGGCTAGCTGCTGGTGTCCGATGGTGCCGTGCAGCGTGAGCGCAGGGCCGAGCACGTCGCCCTGCTGCCGAAGGTTGGTCACCATCCGCTCGCAGTAGCGCAGCACAGGCAGGTCAAAACCCTCAGGGTGCTGCATGACCCGCGTCACTCGTTGGTATTCATCGGGATTGAGGATGTCAGACAAAGGAGTGACCGCAGCGGCTGCAAAGGCCGCGTTCAGCTTGGACAGGACCTCACGGCGACTCACCGATGGATTGAACTGCTGTATCCACATCACGATCACCTGTGCTACTTCGGTGAAATCAACCTCTTGTAGTCGTTGCATGAGCGGACCGGCTGTTCGTGCCCACGTCAGTGGCGACAGTGCACCCCATTCTCCTCGGTCGCGCGGAGTCGACGCAGCTGCGTCAGCGTCAAGTCTACGCTCAGTGGCAAGGGCCGCTGTTTTAGTTGGACCTGCAGCTGCGTCGCGATGGCGGAAGTCGGGCAGATCGCTGAGTAAGTCGCTGACAGCGCATTCGTAGAGCTCTGCCAGCTTGCTGAGGCTGTCGAACGACGGGGCATGGCCGGTGGTGCTGGGCCACAGTTCCCAATACGAGAAGTTCTTGAAGGTCTTCGAATCGGCTGGCCACCGATTGTTCCAACGCTCAGCCGCGTCCCGTTGACTCCAGCCGTGCGCCATTCGCAGCGCAGAGCGCATATTCACGTGATACTGCTCGCAGAAGACAGCAGCGACCTCGGCCCAGGTCTTGTGCTGAGCACGTAACTCGGCCGATAGTTGCCGTTGTTCCTGTCGCTTGCTGCGAAGCGTAGACGGCACCGACATCTCCTCTCCACCAGGGGTCCAGACAACGCGCGCCACCACCACAACCACCCACGCACACAGCACAACCACGCCCAAAATTATATTCTGCCAAAATGTCGCCGCCGTCAGAATTGTTGCAACTGTTGTAGAAACTAAAGGAGTGCGGGTAGGGTTTTCCGTTTATACTGAAAGGGCCGACGCGGAGAACATTTCCATACCGACCCCTGTCGACTGCTCGCATCTGGTGAAGATATTGAGGGACCACAGTTAAACCAGTGCCGCCTGAGGGAGTAGG
>CAVQKH010000004.1:0-11971 GCA_963712995.1 uncultured Actinomycetota bacterium
ATAGCTACGCGTGTACACCCAGCCAAAATAATAGAAAATGCAGTGATCAATACCGTCTGAGATGCAATCGTTCCGACGATCGCCAAAACATTGCTTGACTCCGTCACTGTGCGCCGCTCCAGAGCCGACGGCGGGCCGGCGATGGACGTCGCCGACATCGCAGACCGGTACACCAAGACGCTGCGCCAGCGGGATCTGGTGGACTTCGACGATCTCGTCGCGCTGCCGGTCACACTGCTGGACTCCGACCCTGATCTGGCTGCTGCCTACCGTGACCGGTACCGGTGGGTCTCGGTCGATGAGTGCGAAGACATCGACGAGCAGCAATACCGGTTGTTGAACCAACTCGCGGGCCCGCGCCGTGATGGACGCGCTGACCAGGTCGGGCCTGCCGTTCCAGAAACGCTCCCACGACCGACTGGTCGATCGGCCAGGGGTGGAATGGATCCTCAGCGAACTGACCTACGCACCGGTCAGCGGTACGGAGCCGATGCCGGTCCTGGAACGTCTACCGGCCGATCACCGTTCCTGGCCGACCTCAATGCTGCCGTGTGCGAACAGATCGGTGAGATCCTGCCGAGCCAAAAGCCCCGCGATACCCAACTCCGCCTGTTGTAGAGCGGCCCAGGTCTGCGCCCGTTCCACCGTCTAGCCAGTTACAGATCGCCTGCACCTCGGGCTATGTCATCGAGTGCGGCGAATCCGTTGTCGGCACCACCAACGCCGTGGAAGCGGTCGCACGCAGGCCGCACAGCGATCTACCGCCAACGGCGGTTCATAACGTCTGGGCAGGCTGGGGCGCAGCCACGCCGGTAACTCTGGTGCGTTGGTGTTTGGTCAGAAGTCGAGGAGCATCGCGACGCCTTGGAGCTGGTGTGACCGGTAGGTCTGCAGCACTCGTGGACTCGGGGGTACGAATCTGCCCGCGCTAGTGATCGTCTCGATGCCCAGTGTGTCGAAGGCGACCGGGTCACCCATGCGCAGCCTGATCTTCGGCACCAGGAGCGTAAAGGTACGAAGGGGGCCGTCGACGGGGACCAGGTTTTCCAGCGTGACCGTGACGATCTCGCCCAGAGGGGTGTCCTGCTGAGCGATGTCCTTGCCGCTGAAATTGAGGTTGAGCTCTCCGTCCTTGTAGGAGAACCGAGGCTCCCCTGTGAAGCTGGTCCTGGAGTAGCTGATCACGATGGGTCCCGTGATCTTGAAATCGTTCGCTTCTCCGAGCTGCTCGGAAGTGGTCACCGCTCCTGGGTCTTGCGACATGGTTATTTCCCTCCATCGTGAACGGTAGCCGAGGTTGCCACCCCGGCCAGATAAGGATCCCGAGGGACATCTGTCAGATACCGCAGCACAGCAACACCACTCTTCTGGGTGAAACGGCACCGACTCCCGTCGGAACCCGTTCATTCTTCCACTCCGATGACTTCCAGGTATTCGGACTGGATCCCACATGTCCCGCCTTATGCGAGATTGCATTTCTCGGCTAGCGCATCCTATATTGGGACACTCTTAGAAGGTGAACCTCACGATTTTCGATGTCGACGGCTTGAACGCCGCCGGATCAGCGGGAGTGAACACCGCGGTCACCACGTGCGAGCCGGCCGGCAAGATCATGAAGGGACCGAAGGCGAAACCGCCAAACACTGGGACCGGGTTGCCGAGGTTGGTGTCACCATCATTGAACTGTACGGTTCCGACCGCGTTGAACGGTGCTACATAGACGACAGGGATCGCGAACCCTCCTAAATGGAAGGGTAGCCGAACCCGGATCACTGACAGCTTGGTCCTCGTCGTCTTCGCCCCGGGTGCCGGCGTCACCGTCGGCGTCGGCGTCGCCGTGATCACAGGAGTCGGGGTGACCTCCGGCGTCGGCACGGGGGTGACCACGGGCGTCGGCGTCGGCGTGACGACGGGCGTCGGTGTGACCACAGGGATCGGCGTCGGCCCCCCGCTCGGGTCCGCGGCCTGCCATGCCGTCGGGCTGGTGAAGAAGATGGCACCGGTGAAGGTGCCCAATTCTTCTAAGGTCTCCGTGTTGACGCAGGTCACCGTGAAGTCGTACCGACCAGCCTTCAGTGGCTTGCCCCGCGAGTCCGCGGCAAGTTTCAGGGACCTTCCGACTTCGATCCTGAACGGGCCTGTCGTGGAGAAGGAGGTGGATTGCGCCGTGGTGATATTGAACGGATTGGTGGCGGGGAAAGTCGGATCCGCATCCCCGTCCGGGCCCGAAACCGCCATGAAGGCGCCGTCGGAAGCAGCCGCGCAAGGGGCGGAGGTGGTCCCCGCCATGATGGTGATGTCTGTGCCGGTCGGCGGACCCATGGCAAGGGTACCGAGAGTGCCCGGCGGCGGTGGCGCGGCATTGGCCGGCCCGTCGAGAAGCATCACTCCCCCGAACGCGACAGCGGCCACCAGAGCCCCCACGCCACATTGACGAAAGAATTTTCTAACGCGCACGATTCAACTCACCTTCTCGTTCGGAAGACAGACGCAATAAAGGAATCCGATTCTGCGGTGTCACAGCAGGTTCGGCAGCATGGCTGCGATCTCGTCGGTGACGATCAAGCCGAGCGTGACCAACACGGGCAGGCCGATCACCCAGGCTTGCCATGGCCCGGTGCGGAAACGGACCCACACGGTGGCGATGGCCGCGCCGAGTAACAACACTGACCACCCGACCACGCCCCACAGCGCCGTGCTGTCGCCGGTCATCGCCGCATCGGCGGCTGGCAGGACCTGCGATGGCAGCTGGGCGGGCCGAGGTTGAGCGTCACTGATCAACTCCGCGTCGACACGGAGCGCATCGGTGGGCGCCAGTGCCGGCCCATCAGTGGTCACCAGGGTGAGCCGGCCGTGACCGCGGGACAGGGTCGGTGGCACCGGGTTTCCCGCGCGCCGGACGCCGAGTACCGCGAAGGTGCTCTCACCCTGCCCGGTGGTCACCGTGAACCGGTCGCCGGCGCGTAGCTGGTCGATGGACCGGAACGGCCCGCCATACGTCGCCCGCCGCCCGGTGATCACGCTGGTGCCGGCTTGGCCCGGGAGCGGGGTATCACGCCGGTGTCCCGGACCGGACATGAGCGTTCTCGACGACGTGCCCTCCACGATGACCTCTCTCAGTCGCAACTGCGGGATCTCCAGGAGAGCCACCGGCGTCCCCGTGACCAATGGCTTGCCGGCTTCGTCGAAGGGACCCACCGGCGCGGTTGGCTCGGCCAGTTGGATGCGGAACTCCGCAGCAAGCCGGGTCTGGTCCCCGTCGTGGCGCAGGCCGCCCAACATGGTCAGCTCGAGGTAGAAGGACAGCGTCAGTACTGCCACGATGGCCAGCACCTGGCTGGCCAGGCGGTTTCCGGGCCTGCGTCCGGGCGCCGGATCGGCAACCGGCGGATGGGTTCGTTCCGCGCCCTGTGCCGGTCGCTCATCCATCTGCTTTCTCCGCCCCGGCACCGCAACGACACCGCGACGGTCAGCTCGATGGGCCCCGCCCCGCTGCGGTGAACCATCTGCCGGCTGGCGCCGAAACCCCCCAGCACTGACCCTCCATCGGGTGATCACGGAAAGGGCCGCATCCGGTCAACACCAGCGGATGC
This sequence comes from uncultured Actinomycetota bacterium, assembly GCA_963712995.1. GTDB lineage: Bacteria > Actinomycetota > Actinomycetes > Mycobacteriales > Pseudonocardiaceae. The sequence goes on from CAVQKH010000004.1 coordinate 3,594, forward strand.
TGGGGTCTGCGGTATCAGCACCTCGGGGGTGACCACGCGCGGGGGTGTGCAGCGAATTCCTCGGTTCATGGAGTCCCTCGCTAGCCGTGGATGGGGATCAGAGGGCGGTGTGGAACGCGATCCGCCGGGGATGGACTGGGCCACTTGCGGCACCTGGGTGTGGATCACCCAGGTGCCGCAACGAGCAGCTAGAACCTGAACGTGTCAGCCTTCGAGGTGGACGGCTTGAACTGCGCAGGGTTGGCCGGGGTGAACACCGCAGTGATCGAGTGCTCTCCCCCGCCCAGGAACATCAACCGGCCGATGGCAAAACCGCCGATCACCTGCTGAGGACCATCGAGGTTTCTGCCCCCGTCCTTGAACTGGACGGTTCCGGCCGCAGTGGTAGGCGCCACGTGCGCGAAGGGCAACACGAGACCACCAGGGCCACGAAGGTCAACCTTGATCACATGGAGCATGGTCGTCGTGACCACCGCCCCAGGTACCGGCGTCGGCGTCACCGTCGGGGTTGGCGTCGGCGTCGCTTGGGGTCGGGGTCGGCGTCGGGCTTGGGGTCGGCGTCGGCGTCGGAGTTGGCGTCGGGTTGGGGTCGGCGTCGGGGTCGGCGTCGGGGTTGGGGTCGGCGTCGGCGTGGCGTCGGGCTTGGCGTCGGCGTCGGTTGGTGGGGTCGGCGTCGGGGGTTGGGTGGGTCGGCGTCGGGGTTGGCGTCGGCGTCGGCGTCGCACTCGGGTCCGCGACCTGCCATGCCGTCGGGCTGGTGAAGAAGACGGCACCGGTGAAGGTGCCCAATTCTTCCAAGGTCTCCGTGTTGACGCAGGTCACCGTGAAGTCGTACCGACCAGCCTTCAGTGGCTTACCCCGCGAGTCGGCGGCACTCTGCATGCTCCGTCCGCCTTCGATCCTGAACGGGTCTGTCGTGGAGAAGGAGGTGGATTGCGCCGTGGTGATATTGAACGGGTTGGTGGCGGGAAAGGTCGGATCCGCATCCCCGTCCGGGCCCGAAACCGCCATGAAGGCGCCGTCGGAAGCAGCCGCGCAGGGAGCGGAGGTGGTGGCCGCCTGAATGCTGGTGTTACTGCCGGTCGGCGGGCTCATGGCGAGGGTGCCGAGGGTCCCCGGCGGCGGTGGCGCAGCGTTGGCCAGACCACCGAATGCCACCGCGGCCCCGGAGGTGACAGCGACCACAAGGGCCCCCGCACCGAACCGAGTCGCGCGTGTGTTCTTACGCATGATGTAAGTCTCCTGTTGGATTATGAGCGGAAGTCACAGTGACCTTTGTTACTCTCCGGCGCCCAATGCCGGGCCCAGACCTGCGTCCGTTTGAATCGACGTGGAACCGCAGTTCGGGTGCGGGGCGAAACCGAATCTCCTGATAACCGTGGAGTTCTGGCAGACCTGAGAGCTTCCGCCCACAAAAACCTGCTTGGTGGCAGTCTGAGCCGGCGAGGAACCCGCCGGGTCGATAAGGCGGTTGGGAACGACGTTGTAGACGTCCCGAGCACCCGGCGCCGCGGTGTTCAGCTGCAGCGAGGGGGCCGCAGGAGTGGGGTTGAGATTTCCGTTCGGATTCCCGAGCAGAGTGGTGCCGTGGTCGTCGTCCACGCCCGGCGTCTTGGCAACCTGCGAGAGCCACACCCCAGTCGAATACGGGATGATCTCCTTGGGATCGCTGAGTAGCTTGCCGTTGTTCTCCAGAATCGGTACGCCCCCGATCTGGTCGAAGACGCACGGGTGGGCCGACCCGACGACTCCGTTCCCGGCATACGTCGCCGAGTCACCTCCGGCCACGTTGAGAACATTGTTCAGCCAGAACCTCCGGGTCCCCGAATTGAATTGCGGAAGTAACACCCGGAAATTCGCCAGAGTGCCGGCGGATGCTGAGCAGTCGTAAAGCGACCTCAGGGTGGTGATGCTCAGGTTCCTGCTGGTATTGCTGGTATCGAGAGTGGAGTAGGTGACCGCGTCGACGGCGAACGGGACGTAGGTCAGGCTCTGCCCGGCGCGGCTGGCCGAGTCGTTGGTCGACGAGCGGGCGTACTGCAGGCAACCGTTTCCTGCAGTCCGCTCCACGTTCAGCTTGTTGACCCCGGCACTCGAACCGGAGGGCCTGGTGAAGGTGCAGGGGGCGCTGCCGTTTGCACCCTTGGTCGTGATATTTGCCGAGCCCGACGCGTCGTAGGAAGCGACGGTCTTGTTCGTGCCATCGAGTTTGATACCGGCGAATGCGGGTGTGTCACCGGCCAAGCCGTTCAGCACCCGCTCGGTGGTGTCGGAACCGGTACCGGCGAGTTGCCGGGGCCCCGCTGGGGTGGGGACGGTGGGATCGGCCACGGCCGTACCCACGGTGAGAGCCAGGGCTGCCAGGCAGGCGCCAGCAGCCAAGAGGATATTCCTCTTTCGCATTACTGCTATCCTTTGCAACGCAGGGTGTGCGCGGACTGTTGTCCGGGCACACGTCAGTGATCTGTGCACCAGGTCGTCACTGACGTCTTGCTCATCGAGAGTTGGCTGAGCGGGTGGCTGGGAGCGGACACTCCTGGTCACCGCTCGGTAGGCCTCACCCCCCTTCGCACTCGGCGGAGGACTGCGGCGCCGAGCCGGTGCATCACCGGCAGGTGCAGGGCAGGCGAGGATGCCGCCGCCAGCGCGCCGCAGAGCAGGACCGCCAGGAGCAACCCGCCCACCCATACCGGCGCGGGCAATGACGGAGTGCGCCGGAGCACGTCGGCGATCCGCTGAGCCAGGCTCGGTGTCTTGGTGGCCGAGCCACCGGAGCGCTGGGCGGCGATGAGCGCAGGAGACCCGATAGCCCCGGCGCCCGAACTCGTCGCGGTCCCGCCCGGGTCGGTTGCCGTGTTGGAGCCGGCGCTGGAACCCGCTGCGCCGGTAAGGAGGTCGGTGGTGGTCGGCTGCGGCGTCGGGGACGCGCCGACGGGCTTGCCTGCCTGGGCCTCGATGGCCGCTGCCGCGGCGGCGGCCTGTGCCTTGAGCGAGTCGGGCAGCGGCGCCATGCCCAGCGGGAGCTGACCCGGTGCGATACCGGGTTGCTGACCCGGGCCGGCCGCGAAACGCAGGAACGCCGCGTAGTCCCTGCCCGCCGCAGCGTCCAGTGTGGATGGTGCGGTGACCGCGTAGCTCAAGGCGGTCAGTGGGTAGGCGCCCGGGTCGGTGGCACCCGAGTCGGCGGCCAGCACACCAGGGACCGCAGTCGGCTTCATGGCCGCGGCACCGGCCAACAGGCTCGACGGTAGTAGGAGCCACGAACTGCCCACCGGCGTTGCGCAGCGCCGCGGTCTGCAGGCCGTACCGGTCGGCCGTCGCCGCGTCCACCACCGCGAGCAGCGCCCGCTGGCCGGGCGGCTGCCGGTCGACCTTCTTCGGGGTCGGGTTGTTGTCGGATCCGAGCACGATCGTTCGCGCCTGGCTGTCGCCGCGGCTGGCCGAGCGCCCGGCGTCGTGCATGTCATTGGTGAACGGGTGGGAGTCCAGAGTGCAGATCTTGGCCGTGACCCCGGACCCGATCGGCCTCTCTTCGCAGCTCTGGTCGTTGCGGGGGAAGCTGGACGTCGGCAGGGTGAGATCCTGGTTGGCGGGGTTGACCACCATCCCGTTCTTGTCCGGCTTGCCTGCCAGGAACGCGCTCGCGTCCGGGTCGGCCTTCACCCAGCTCCACAGCAGCTCCGTGAGGTCCGAGCCACCGAGTTGCACCAGCGCGTCCGGCGGCTTGTTGCCGTTCGCGAACCCCGTGTACTCGGGGTTGAGCTCGAGGAACTTGGGGTCGACGGTCAGGCCGAGCGGATTGTTCCGCAGGGACTCAGGCGGGCTCTGCAGCGCGAACAGGTATGACTGGGTCAGCAGCTTGGCCACCAACCGCGGCGTGAGTTTCATGGACGTGAACCGCTCGCCGCCGAGTTTGAGCTCCTCGGGCGGCGCCACCGGGCTCGGCTGATGCTCGACGTTGAAGGCGATGGCCAGCCCGGACAGCCCTACCGGCGCGTAAACCAGCGGACGGTCCTCCGGTACCTGGTCGGGCGGGATCGGGTCGGTGATCAGCGCCAGCCCTGGTGTGCCACCGGCGAGCACCTCATTGCGGGAGATGTCGTCGCTGAGTTGGGTGTAGCTGTAGGAGGCGCCGCCACCCGCGCACAGCGCCGGCTGCCAACTGCCGACCGCATCGACCGCGAGCTCGTGGCCGATCACCCGGCGCTCACGCGATCCGATCGGGCAGGCCTGGCCCACCGGCAGGAACTCCAACGGCACGATGATCCGGTTGTCCCAGTTGCTCTGGCTCAGCGGCGAGGAGTCCTGCTGATCCCGCTCGCTGCTGCCGCTGCGGGTCGAGCCGTCCACCTCGGTGGTGCCGCGCGGCACGATCACGAGCCAGCAGGAGCGGCCCTTGCTGACGCCGTCCACCGTGACCGGGTCGCCACATCCGAGACCGGCGGCCTGGCGCACGGTCTGGACCTCGAAGAACTCCAGACCGGCGCCGTCGCCACGGGTGCGGGCCAGCGGGATCTCGTTGGTGACCTGGGAGTCGAAGAAGTCGTTGGTGTTGGTCGTGACCGCTTCTTTTGGCTCGGGCCGTCCCACCGCCTGGAACGGCACATGGGCGTTGCCGAAGGCGTCCGCCGGCTTCTTGAGGATCTCGTTCGGGTCGACGAAGGGGTACTCGATCTGCCGTGAGCGCACCCAGGTGCCGGCATTGGGCGAGGTCTGATTGCTCGCGCCGTACTGGCACTGGGTGCGGTCCGGACCCGCCGGATCATCCCCCCAACATTGCATGATCTGCAGATAGTCGGCCCGGAAACCACCGCTGTCCGGCACGGTCTGGACGCCGCCGGTCCAGGACACGGTGATCACCTGGTTGATGAGGTTCCTGGTCTGGCCGACCGTCACCTTGAGACTTGCGAACGGGCCATCCGGCTTCCCGGACACCGTGACCGCCGAGTCGGACGGCGCCGCATCCGCGGAAGCGGGCGGGGTAGCGGGCAGGACACCGATCACCGTGGCGCCCAGCGCCGTCGCCAGCAGCGCGACAACCATGCGACGCGCGCTCATGACCGCTGCCCTTCCCGGCTGCGCATGCTGCGAGCCACCAGCGGCGGCCCCAGCACCAACCCGAGCAGCAGGACGACAGCGAGCACCGCCAGCACCATCTGCCGCCGGTCATCGGCGACATCGACCGACACCGGCACCGCGGAGACACCGGCGGAGCCGCTGCTACCGGCCAGCGATGTGCCGCCGATCAGCTGCCCGGTGTCCGGATCGATCACCGCGGCGGACCCGCCATCCGCGGCCGATCCGGCCGCGAGCGTCCCGGTTCCGTCGTCAGCACCGGTCGAGGAGCCTGCCCCTGTGGTGCCGTCCGACCCCCCGCCACCGTCTGTGCCGGATCCCCCGCCGCCTGCACCAGCGCCACTGTTGCTCGTCGGCGTCGTCGTGTTCGCCGCCCCGCCGGTGCCGGTCGCGCACTGGGTCGGTGCGCCTTTGAGGTCGCACTGGCTGGGTTGCGGAGCGTTACGGGCCAGTGTGTTGGTGCCGTCGGGCGAGAACGTCGGGTTGTTGCACTTCTGCAGATCGCCCCGGCTCAGCTTCTTCGTCGAGCCGGGGACCTGGCCCACCTGGTCGACCCCGGCCTGCACCAGGTTGAGCGGCAGCGGTGAGTAGCCCAGCGCGTCAGCCTGCTGCTGGCCCTCGCAGAGGAAGTAGTAGGCGAACTCGGAGAGCGTGCGGCCCTTGTCGTCTTTCAAGTTCCCGTTGGGGCCTTTCGGCAGGATCATGTAGCTGTAGCTGGACAGCGGGTAGGTGCGGGGGTCGGCGTCGACGTAGACCCCGCTGAGGTCCTGGGTGAGGTCCGGGTTCAGCCGCGCCTTGAGCAGCGCGACCGCGACGTTGGCCGCCTTGGGCTCGACGTAGTAGTTCGCCTTGTTGAGCACCTTGACCACCGGGAATCCGGAGTTGCGGGCGTAGGAGTACTCGACGTAGGTGATGGATCCTTCGCTGGAGTCCTGCGCGACGAATCCGGCCACACCCTGTGAGCCGGCCTTGGACACCATGGCGTTCGCGATCGGGTAGAAGGAGGTGAACCCGCAAGGCGTGAGCTGCTTGCCCGCGCGATGGCAGTAGTCGTCCCACAGCCCGCCGTGCTGGCTGGCCATCCAGGTGGTGAACTGCGCCGTGGTACCGGAGCCGTCGGAGCGCGCTACCGGCACGATCTTGCGCGCCGGTAGCGCGAGTCCCGGGTTGTCGGCCTTGATCGCCGGGTCGGACCAGGTGGTGATCTGCTGGGTGAAGATCTTGGTGATGGTCTCGCCGGACAGGCGCAGGTTCGCCACCCGCTTGTTGCCGATCTTGAGGTTGTACATGAACGCGGTACCACCCGCGACGATGGGCATATAGGCGAAACCTCGGTCCGGTTTGGGGTCCAGGACCCCACCGTCGGTCAGGCCGTACGGGATCTCCGAGACGGCGAAGTCGACCTGGCCGGACTTGAAGTCGTTGCGGCCGCTGGTCGAGCCGTTGGCAGAGAAGTTGACCGTGATGCCGTACAGGTTGTTGACGTTGCGCCGCCACTGATCCAGCGCATTCGAGCTCCAGGTCGAGCCGGAACCGCTGATCGGCACGAAGCCCTGCGCGCTGGCGCTGGGCGCGAGCAGTGCCTGCATCGGCAGCACGACGGTCAGCACCCCAACCAGCGCCACCAATCGACGCAAACCCCGTGTCCTATGTGGCATGGTTGTCCTCCATCCGGCGGGAACGGTCTCGTTCGGCGAAGCGCGCGAGATCGCGCTGTGACTGCTGCACCCGGGCGCGCTGCGCGCGCGCTGACAGCTCACCGGGCGAGCGCCCACCCAGCGCTCTGGCCAGCGCGAACAGCACCAGCACCAACGCCAGCAGCACAGCAGCCGCACCAAAGGCCCGGGCGATCATGGCGGGCTCCGGCGACTGGGAGAAGTTGAAGGTGGCCAGTGGCAACGAGACCATCGGCCCGGAGAACACGTTGAGGTTGAGGCTGGAGCCGAAACCCGCGACGAGCAGCACCGGGGACGTCTCGCCGATCCCCCGCGCGGCGCCGAGCAGCACCGCGGTGGTCAGCCCGGATCGTGCGGTCGGTAACACGATGTGCCACACCGTGCGCCATTGCGGTGCGCCCATTGCAAGCGAGGCCTCCCGCAACGACCCGGGCACCAGCCGGATCACCACGTCGGCGGCCCGGATGACGATCGGCAGCATCATCACACTGATCGCCAGGCCGGCAGCCAGGCCGGATCTGACCAGCCCCAGGGTGAGGATCACCGACGCGAGGATGAACAGCCCCGCCACGATGGAGGGCAGCGCGGTCATCGCCTCGACGACCGTGCGCACGAAGCGCGGCAGCACCCCGCGGGCCTCATTGAGGTACACCGCGCAGGCCAGCCCCAGCGGGATAGTGATGATCAGCGCGATGGTGATCTCGATGAGGGTGCCTACAACGCCGTGCAGGATGCCGCCCACTGTGAGCGGGTCCAGGGGACCGGCCCGCTGCATGTCGGTGATGAAAAAGTTCAGATGCGGCAGCGCATCGCGGCCTCGCCAGAACGTGAAGCCCACGATGAACAGCAGCGCGAGCAGCGCAAGCAACGCGAGGCTGTGCACCGCGACCGAGGCGAGCCGGTCCCGGACCGCGCGGCCGTCATCTTGCAGCGACACCAGCACCCCGTAGAGCACCAGGAATGCCAGGTAGGCGAGCACCACGAAGCCGCCCAGGTTGACCGAGGGGATCACCCGGGTGCTCAGCAGCGCCGCCAAGCTCAGCCCGGCGGCACCCCCGCCGATGATCACAATGACATCGGCTTGGCCACGATCCGCCGTCGAGCGGCGGACCTCCACCGCGCGCGCCTGCTCCGGCGCCGGCGGGGCATCGGGTCCCGGCTGGCCGGCGCGGTACGGGGGCGTCGTCGTGGTCATCTCAGGCATCACTGAGCGCCCCGGAGCGGGTGCGCGCGATAACCGCCGACGCGCCGAAATTGACCATGAGTGTGAGCGCGAACAGCGCCAGTCCCGCCGCCATCAGCGCCGAGAGATCGAAGGGGCTGGCCGCGCCGAACCGCAGCGCGATCAACGCCGACACCGAGTTCGCGCCGCTGCGCAGGATCTCCGGCTGGATCTGGAAGACCGGGGCGATGAGCATGAACACGGCGATCGTCTCGCCCATCGCCCGGCCGAGCCCGAGCATCGTGCCGCCGATCATCCCGCCGCGGCCGAAGGGCAGCACGACACTGCGGATCATGCCCCACCGAGTGGCGCCCAGCGCGTAGGCACCCTCCCGTTCCCCGACCGGGGCCTGCGCGAAGGACTCCCGCATCACCGAACAGATGATCGGCATGATCATCAACGCG
>CAVQKH010000005.1:0-24791 GCA_963712995.1 uncultured Actinomycetota bacterium
TCTCCCACCCCACCGTGGGTTAAGGCCCCCAGCCAGACCACTGGGTTGATAGGCCGGAAGTGGAAGCACCGCAAGGTGTGCAGCTGACCGGTACTAATAGGCCGAGGACTTACCACAACACGCATCCACTGTGCAGCTCCCGGAGCACGGGCACACCACACCCGACACAACTCCACACAAGTTACGGCGGCCATAGCGGAGGGGAAACGCCCGGACCCATCCCGAACCCGGAAGCTAAGCCCTCCAGCGCCGATGGTACTGCACCCGCCAGGGTGTGGGAGAGTAGGACACCGCCGAACACACCCCCCACACAAAGGGGCCCCCACCACACACCACGGGGGCCCCTTAGCTCTGCGAATTGGATGAGAGGATCTGCGACCGTGTCAGCCGGAGAGAATAAGACCGGGGACGCGGACCGCAACGCTGATGCGGACCGGGCGGCGGCTATGCGTGGCCGGGCCGCCGGTCGCACGAAGGCGAAACAATCCGGCACTCAGCAACCCGGTAGTCAACGTCGTGCTGAGGGCAAACGGATCCCGGATCGGGGCGCTCGGCGTCAGGACAACACCCGCGGGCCGCGCCAGGGTGCACCGCTGCCGGAGGGCGACTTGTCGCGTCCGGAGCTCCCTGCGGACGCGGATCCCAGCGAGTTGGATCAGGAAGTTCGCAAGGAACTGATGACGCTGCCCAAAGGCCTGGCCGAGCTGGTCGGAAGCCATCTGGTGATGGCAGCGCGGGTCCTGGAGGAAAATCCGCAGCTGGCTCTGGCGCACACCCGGTTCGCGCGGAGTAAGGCGGGCCGGGTCGCTGCCGTCCGCGAAGCCGCCGGGCTGGCCGCTTACTTCGCCGGAGAATGGTCCGAGGCGTTGGCGGAGTTGCGCGCCGCCCGCCGGCTGGGCGGCGATCCCGGTCGTCTGGCGGTGCTGGCCGACTGCGAGCGAGCGCTGGGCCGCCCCGAGCGTGCGTTGGAGATCGCGCGAAGCCCAGAAGCTCGGCAACTCTCTATTGATGAGACGATCGAGTTGCGGATAGTGGCCGCCGGGGCCCGCCGCGACCTCGGCCAGTTTGACGCTGCGGTGATCGCTTTGCAAGGTCCGGATCTGGACGCGGCAGGCGAGGAGCCGTGGCGGGCCAGGTTACGCTACGCATACGCGGACAATCTGCTCGCCGCTGGGCGAGCTCAGGACGCAATCCGCTGGTTCCTGGCTGCTGCCGAGGCCGATGTCGAGGGTGATACTGACGCTGCGGAGCGGGCCGTGGAGCTCTGCGAGCGGCCGGAAGCGGAGTGAGCGGTTGCTGGACGGCTATGATGCGGCGCTGCTCGACCTCGACGGCACCATCATGTATGGAGCGCAGCCGGTGGGTGAGGCCCCGGATATCGTCAACGAATTACGCCAGGCCGGCCGGGCCGTGCAGTTCATCACCAACAATGCCTCGCGCGCACCTGAGGAGGTAGCCAGGCAGCTGACCGCGTTGGGGATCCGGGCCGCTCCGGAGGAGGTCCTTACCAGCGCTCAGGCCGCGGTGGAGTTGTTGGTGACTCAGCTGCCAGCACAGGCTGCCGTTCTGGTTATCGGATCGGAGTCGCTGGCTGCGGCGGTGCGGTCGGTAGGGCTCCGGCCGGTGCGTGCGGTGTCCGACCAGCCGGCCGCAGTCGTGCAGGGTCACTCCCCGGGAACGGGATGGGCGCAGCTGGCGGAGGCCTGCCTGGCGATTCGCGGTGGCGCGACCTGGATCGCGTGCAACGTCGACCGCACGTTGCCGACTGAGCGGGGTCTGCTGCCGGGCAACGGCGCTATGGTGGCGGCGTTGCGGGCCGCCACCGATCGGGAGCCCACGGTAGCCGGCAAGCCCGCGCGCCCGCTGCTGGATAAGGCGGTGCAGCGCACCGGTGCGCAGCGGCCCCTGGTGATCGGCGACCGCCTGGACACCGACATCGCCGGAGCACGGGCCGCTGGGCTGGACTCGCTGCTGGTCCTATCTGGGGTCAGTGACGCCGCCGAGCTGCTCGCGGCGCCACCAGAGCACCGCCCCACCCATCTGGGCATCGACCTTCGGGTGTGTCGCGAGCCCCTGGAAAGGGCCCGGATCCAGCCGAGGTCTGGTTGGCGCGTCGAGCTCGACTCTGACCGCACCCTGCTGTTGTGCTCCACCGGGACCGTCAGCGACGTTGTTGACCTTGACGCGTTGCGCACGCTGTGCGCGCTGTGGTGGGTTGAGCACACCGGGCCGGTGCAGGTGCGGGCGGGCGATGGCGCCGCTGCCGCCGTAGTGGACGCGCTGGGCCTGGGCGAGGTCATCCGGTGATGGCTCCGTCGTCAGCTCGGCCGCCGCTCGGTAGCGTTGCTCGTGCCCCCAGTACTCAGGAGACCAGTATTCAGCAGACCAGTACTCAGGAGACCAGCTCGATGACGTCCCAGCCAGGCCCTTCCGCGCTTCCCACCTCGACCGGCGTCACCGACGCGCTCGCCGGCATCCAGGGGCTCGACGCGCTGCCGACGGCGGATCATGTGGTGCGATTGCGGGCCGTCCACGATGCGCTCACCGCCGCCCTGTCCAGCATCGACGAGGTTTGACGGGCGGCCCGGAGGCTGAGATGGGGCGCAGAGCCCGGTTGGACGCGGAGCTGGTGCGACGCGGCCTGGCCCGATCTCGTGACCACGCCGCCGAGCTCGTCGCGCAGCGCCGGGTCCGGGTCGGTGGAGTGACCGCCACCAAGCCGGCCACCGGGGTCGACGTGGACACCCCGCTGCTGGTTCGGAAGACCGACAATGAGCCCAACTGGGTGTCGCGGGGGGCCCGGAAGTTGCACGGCGCGTTGGAGGGCCTCGCCCGCGGCGGCCCTACCGTCGCGGGCCGACGTTGCCTGGACGCTGGTGCCTCCACCGGCGGTTTCACCGACGTGTTGCTGCGCCACGGAGCCCGCGAGGTGGTCGCCCTCGACGTCGGCTACGGGCAGCTCGCCTGGTCACTTCGTATGGATCAGCGCGTTCGGGTCCTGGACCGGCGGAATGTGCGCATGGTGGGGCCGCAGGACATCGGTGGCACCGTCGAGCTGACCGTCGCCGATCTGTCGTTCATCTCGTTGCGCCTGGCGCTACCTGCGCTGGCCGGGTGCACCACACCGGAGGGTGATCTGCTCCCCATGGTCAAACCCCAGTTCGAGGTGGGGCGCGAGCGCCTGGGCGCGGGCGGTGTGGTCCGGGATCCGTTGTTGCGCGCGCAGGCCGTACTGGATGTGCTGGCAGTCGCGACCGAACTCGGGCTGGGCCTGCTCGACGCCATCGCAAGCCCTCTACCAGGACCTTCCGGCAACGTCGAGTACTTCCTGTGGTTGCGCCGTGGTCCGGCCGATCCGCTGCGCCCCGCTGAGGAACTGGTGCACGCCGCCGTTCGGAGCGGGCCGCAATGAGGTTCACCCGGGAGGTCCTGCTGGTAGTGCACACCGGGCACCCGGAGAACCTGCGCATCGTCGAGCAGGTCGCGCACCAGCTGGCTGAAGCCGAAATCGGACTGCGAGTGCTGGCTGAGGAAGCCGGTCACCTCGACCCCGCGCTGGGCAAGCGCCAGATGGCGACCGGGCCGCAGGCCGCTGCGGGTGCCGAGCTCATCGTGGTTCTCGGTGGCGACGGCACCCTCCTGCGGGCCACTGAACTGGCCCGTCCGTGCGGTGTGCCGCTGCTCGGTGTCAACCTCGGGCGGATCGGCTTCCTCGCGGAGGCCGATCGGGACTCCCTCAATGAGGTCATGCACGCCATCGTCGAGGGCGACTACCTCGTCGATGAGCGAATGACCATCGAGGTCACCGCCAGTCTCAACGGAACCACGCTGGCCCGCACCTGGGCGCTCAACGAGGCCAGCGTCGAGAAGAGCAGCCGGGAACGAATCCTCGATGTGGTGGTGGAGGTGGATCGCCGGCCGGTCTCCGGTTTCGGTTGTGACGGGGTGCTGTGCGCCACCCCTACGGGATCCACCGCCTACGCCTTCTCCGCAGGAGGGCCTGTGGTGTGGCCGGACGTCGACGCTCTTGTCGTGGTCCCCAGCAACGCTCATGCGCTGTTCGCCCGCCCACTGGTGGTGTCTCCGGATCTGGTGGTCGCCGTGGAGACCGATCCGCGCGGGCACACCGCGGTGCTCTGCTGCGATGGTCGACGGACCTTCGCGTTGCCGGCGGGAGCTCGGATCGAGGTGGTCCGTGGCGCCACCCCGATCCGGCTGGTGCGCCTGCACGACTGCCCGTTCACCGATCGGCTGGTGCGCAAATTCGAGCTGCCCGTGCAGGGCTGGCGGGGTCCCCGCACACCTTCGCGCTAGGGTGCGGGCCGTGCTCACCGAGATGCGCATCGAGGGCCTCGGTGTGATTGACGAGGCCACCCTGGACCTGCACCCTGGCCTGACCGTGGTCACCGGGGAAACCGGAGCGGGCAAGACGATGGTGGTCACCGGTCTGCAGCTGCTCGCTGGCGGGCGGGCCGACGCCTCCCGGATCCGGCGCGGCGCCGACCGGGCCATCGTCGAGGGCCGCTTCCGGCTACCCGCGGGCAGCCCAGCCGCGGACCTGGTCAACGAGGTGGGTGCCCGCGCAGACGAGGACGGCAGTCTCATCGCCAGCCGCACCCTCACCGCGGACGGCCGGTCCCGGGCCCATCTCGGCGGTCGTTCGGTCCCGGCGGCGGTGCTGGCTGAGTTGGCCGAGGGCATGCTCGCGGTGCACGGTCAGAACGACCAGTTGCGGCTGCTGCGCGCCGCCGAGCAGCGCGCCGTGCTGGACCGTTACGCCGGCGAGCGGGTTGCTGAGCAGCTGGTTGCCTACCGCACGGTTCGGGAGCAATGGCTGCGCTGCGGCGCCGAGCTCGCCACCCGCCGGGATCATTCCCGCGAGCTGGCCAGGGAAGCCGACCTGCTCGGTCACGGCCTCGCCGAGATCACCGCCATCGACCCGCAGCCGGGTGAGGACGCTGCTCTGCTGGCCGCGGCTCGCCGGCTGGCCGACGCCGAGGCGCTGCGGGAGACCGCCGCGGTCGCGCAGTCCGCCTTGTCCGGCGCGGCGGACGGCGCGCCCGACACTCCCGGTGCGGTCGGCCTGGTCGGGCAGGCGCGCCGCTGGCTGCACGCGGTGGACGACCCTGAGCTGCTGGCGTTGGGTGAACGCCTGGGAGAGGCCGCGGCGGTGCTCGGCGATGTCGGTGCCGAGCTCAGCGGCTACCTCGAGGCACTGGGTGCCGAGCCGGACCGGTTGGAACAGGTGCTGGCCCGCCAAGCCGAGCTCAAGCGGCTCACCCGCAAGTACGCCGCCGACGTCGACGGTGTGCTGGCCTGGGCGGACCACGCCCGGCAGCGCCTTGCCGGCCTGGACACCTCCGAGGAGGCCATCGCGGCGCTGGTCGCGCGGCGTGACGAGCTGGCCGCGGCGCTCGTCACGCACGCCATCGCGCTCACCGCGGCCAGGACTGCGGCCGCCCGGGAGCTCGGAGACGCCGTCACCGCGGAGCTGGACGGGTTGGCGATGGGCCAGGCGCTGCTGTCCGTGGTGGTGCAGCCGAGTCTGGCTGTCGACGGCGATGAGGCAGCACTGATCGTCGACGGGGCGCGGCTGCGGGCCGGCCCGGATGGTGTCGACGAGGTGGAGCTCCGCCTGACATCGCATCCCGGCGCCGGGTCGCTACCGGTGCACAAGGGCGCCTCGGGGGGCGAGCTGTCCCGGGTGATGCTGGCCCTGGAGGTGGTGCTGGCCGATGCCGACCCGGTACCCACGATGGTCTTCGACGAGGTCGACGCCGGGGTCGGCGGGCGGGCTGCAGTCGAGATCGGGCGACGCCTGGCCAGGCTGGCCCGCAGCCACCAGGTCGTGGTCGTCACCCACCTGCCCCAGGTGGCCGCTTACGCCGACCGCCACCTCGTGGTGGACAAGGCGACCTTCGCCACCGGTTTGACCCGCAGTGGGATCCGGGAGCTCGATGAGCTGGCCAGGGTCGGTGAGCTGGCCAGAATGCTGGCCGGATTGGATGACACCGAGACCGGGCGCGCACACGCCGAAGAGCTGCTTTTGTCCGCGGAGGCGGACAAAAGCAAGCTCGTGAGTGCGTAACAGAGTTATAGCGTTTTAGTGCTGAATACCACTCACGAGCCATCCTTCGGCGCGCCTACGCGACGATGGATGGCCCTTTTGCCACCATCACCTGCATGAAAATCGCCGGTCTGCTCAGCCGATCCGGCCGAGAGCTGCCCGGGGTGACGGGGTTGGCCAAGGTGGACCGCTGCGCCGACGCGCTGGCGCGGCGCGTCGGCCGCGGTGACATCGCGGTGTTCGACCAGGTCGATCTGGACCGCAGGACCGCCGATGCGCTGGTGGCGGCCGGGGTCGCCGCGGTCGTCAACGCGGCACCGTCGATCTCCGGCCGGTTCCCGAACCTGGGTCCTGAGATCCTCCTCTCGGCGGGCGTCATGCTGATCGACGGAGTCGGTGCGGACGCATTGCGGATCAAAGACGGCAGTCGGCTGCGGCTGCACGAAGGCGGGGTCTACCTCGGGGACATCGAGGTCGCCCGCGGAATCGAGCAGGACGCCGATTCGATCGCCGACCTGATGATCGAGGCCAAATCCGGGTTGTCCGCCCAGCTCGAGGCCTTCTCGGCGAACACCATCGAGTTCCTTCGTCACGAACGAGCCCTGATCATCGATCGGGTCGGCGTGCCTGACGTCAACGTTCCCATCCGTGGCCGCCAGGTGCTCGTGGTGGCCGCCGGCTACAACTACCGCGAGGATCTGGCGGGGCTCAAGCATTTCATCCGGGAATACCAGCCCGTGCTGATCGGCGTCGGAGCGGGCGCGGACGCGCTGCGCGCCGCCGGGCACCGGCCGCACCTCATCGTGGGTGACCCGTACCAGGTCGAGACCGATACGCTGAAATCAGCCGACGAGGTGGTGGTGCCCGCCCAGCCTGACGGCTTCGCCGCGGGGTTGGCGCGCATCCAGGATCTGGGCATCGGTGCGGTGACTTTTCCCACGGTCAGCAACCCGGAGGATCTCGCGCTGCTGCTGGCTGAGGCGCACGGCGCCGAACTCGTGATCGCCGTCGGCTTTCACGCCACGTTGCACGAGTTTCTGGACCGGGGGCGGTCGGGGTCCAACCCGTCGACGTTCCTCACCCGGCTGAGACTGGGCAGCAAGCTCATCGACGGTCACGCTGCCGTGGCGATGTACCGCAGCCGGGTGTCAGTGGGTGCGGTACTGCTCATGGTGCTCGCGGCGCTGGTCGCGGTGACGGCGGCGCTGCTGGTCTCCAATGTCGGTGGCGCCTTCGGTCTGTTGGCCGGCGATGCCTGGACCGGCACCTGGAACAACGCAGTCTCCTGGGTCAAGGGATGGGCATAGATCGTGATCTCACTGCGCTACCACATCATCTCCATCGCAGCTGTCTTCTTAGCCCTCGCGCTGGGCGTGGTGCTGGGATCGACTGCGATCAGCGACCGGCTGCTCTCAGGGCTCAGCTCCAACCGCGCCGAGCTGAGCCGCCAGGTGACCGAGCTGCAGGCTGAGCGCAACGGACTGCGCGCCCGGCTGACCGACGCCGACGTCTTCGGTGCGGCGGTCGGCCCCCGCGTCGTGAGCGGCGCACTGCGCGGTCGCACCGTGGTACTCGTCACCACCGCGGACGCCAACCCGGCGGACCGGGACGCGCTGACCGGGCTGATCAGCAGCGCCGGTGGCACTGTCACCGGTGAGCTGCAGCTCACCGAGGCGTTCACCGACCCGTCCCGTTCCGATCAGCTCAGTGAGCTGGCCACCCGGCTGCTGCCTGCCGGGTTGCGGTTGCCCACCGCATCGGATGCCGGGACCCTGGCCGGCGGGCTGCTCGGCTCGTTACTGCTGACCAACCCCGGCAGCGGTAAGCCACAGACCACCACCGCGGAGACCACTGCGGTGCTGGCCGGTCTGGGCGACGGTGGGTTCGTCCGGCTCGGCCCGCAGGTGGCGCCCGCGCAACTCGTGGTCGTGCTCACCGGAGGCGCGAGCCGTGGCAGCAGCAGCGGAGACCGAGCCGGAATCCTGGCCCGGTTCGCCACCCAGCTGGACCGCTCCGGTGCCGGCGCGGTACTGGCGGGCAGACCCGGGTCGGACGAGGGGAACAGCCCGATCGGCTTCGTGCGCGCGGACACCGCGGCAGCGTCGGTGCTGTCCACGGTCGACGATGTGAGCACCGCAGCCGGTCGGGTGGTGACGGTCCTGGCGCTGGCCGAGCAGGCCCAAGGTCACACCGGGCGGTACGGTACCGGCGGCAATGCGCAGGCCGTGGTTCCCGCGATCCAGGGCTGACCGGCGAGGCGGTGCCCCGAGACCACCGCTGGCAGTGTTACCGTGAGATTCCGTGGTCGGCGGCGTGCCGCCAGCTGCATCGCAACCGGTCGCCAAGTCGAAAGGCCGGTCCGGACCACGGGAGACGGTCTTGGTCAAGCTCGCCCGCCCAACCAGGTACCTGTTCGTGACCGGTGGTGTCGCCTCCTCACTGGGCAAGGGGCTCACCGCGTCAAGCCTGGGCCAGTTGCTGACATCCCGCAGGCTGCGGGTGACGATGCAGAAGCTGGACCCTTACCTCAATGTCGACCCGGGCACGATGAACCCCTTTCAGCATGGTGAGGTGTTCGTCACCGAGGACGGCGCAGAGACCGACCTGGACATCGGACACTACGAGCGGTTCCTGGACCGTAATCTCGGCCGCAACGCCAACGTCACCACCGGCCAGGTCTACTCAGCGGTGATCGCCAAGGAGCGGCGGGGAGAGTATCTCGGCGATACCGTGCAGGTGATCCCGCACATCACCGACGAGATCAAGTCCCGGATCCTGGCCATGTCCGAGCCCGGAGAGGACGGCCGGCCACCGGATGTGGTGATCACCGAGATCGGTGGGACGGTCGGGGACATCGAGTCGCTGCCGTTCCTGGAGGCGGCCCGCCAGGTTCGCCACGACGTCGGCCGGGACAACTGCTTTTTCCTGCACGTTTCCCTGGTTCCCTACCTGGCCCCCTCCGGGGAGCTGAAGACCAAGCCGACCCAGCACTCAGTGGCCACCTTGCGCAACATCGGTATCCAGCCTGACGCCTTGGTGTGCCGCGCGGATCGGGAAGTCCCGGACGTGCTCAAGCGCAAGATCGCGCTGATGTCCGATGTGGACATCGATGGGGTGGTTGCCGCACCCGATGCGCCCTCGATCTACGACATCCCCAAGGTGTTGCACGCCGAAGGCCTCGACGCCTACGTGGTGCGCAGGCTCGGGCTGCCCTTCCGGGACGTGGACTGGACCGAGTGGGGGGACCTGCTCGACCGGGTGCACAACCCGACGGCACTGGTCCGGATCGCGCTGGTGGGCAAGTATGTCGGTCTGCCGGACGCCTACCTGTCAGTGACGGAGGCGTTGCGTGCCGGGGGTTTCGCACATCGGGCCAGAGTGGAGATCCGCTGGGTGCCCTCGGACACCTGCGAGACCCCCGCCGGTGCCCAGACGGCGCTGGCCGGGGTGGACGGGGTGCTGGTGCCCGGTGGGTTCGGGATCCGCGGGATCGAGGGCAAGATCGGTGCGATCCACCATGCCCGCACTCGCGGGATCCCCGCCCTGGGTCTGTGCCTGGGCCTGCAGTGCATGGTGATCGAGGTCGCCCGGAACCTGGCCGGTCTCGACGGTGCCGGCTCGACGGAGTTCGATGCGGCGACAGCGCACGCGGTGATCTCCACCATGCCCGACCAGACCGATGTCGTGGCTGGTCAGCGTGACATGGGTGGGACGATGCGGCTGGGTAGTTACCCGGCGGTGCTCCAGGCGGACTCGGTGGTGGCCCGGGCCTACGGCGGCACCGAGGTCCGCGAGCGGCACCGGCACCGCTATGAGGTGAACAACGCCTACCGGGACAAGCTAGCCGCCGCGGGTCTGGTGATCAGCGGACTGTCGCCGGAGGGCCATCTCGTCGAATTCGTCGAGCTACCTGCCAGTATCCACCCGTTTTTCGTCGGCACCCAGGCCCATCCCGAGCTGGCCAGCCGGCCCACCCGCCCGCATCCGCTGTTCGTCGCCTTCGTCGCGGCTGCGCTGAACTATCGGGCCGCGGACTGGCTGCCGGTCGAGATGCCTGCGGGACTGCGGTGAACCGGCGGCACGAGTTCACGGTGTCCGGCAGTGACACCCTGCACGTCGGCCGAATCCTCGCGCTGCGGCTCGACCAGGTGGAGATGCCTGGCGGCCGTACCGCGGGACGGGAGGTGGTCGAGCACCCCGGATCCGTGGTCGTCCTGCCGCTGCACGACGACGCGTCGGTGGTGATGATCGACCAGTATCGGCACCCGCTGGGCCGCCGGATCCGCGAGCTGCCCGCTGGGTTGCTCGACGTGCCGGGGGAGGACCCGGTCACGGCTGCTCGCCGTGAGTTGCTGGAGGAGGTCGGCTACATCGCGCAGGACTGGTCGGTGCTGGTCGATCTGGTGCCCTCGCCCGGGTTCAGCGACGAGTCGCAGCGGGTGTTCCTGGCCCGCGGGCTCACTGAAGTCGGCCGACCGGCCGGTATCGACGAGGAGGCCGACCTCGGCGTGATCCGGCTGCCGCTGGCCGAGGCGGTGCGTCAAGTGCTCGCCGGTGAGATCGTCAATTCCCCGGCCGCCGCCGGGTTGCTCGCCGCGCATGCCGTGTTCGCGGGGGTTGCACAATCACGGCCGGTCGACGCCCCGTGGCCGGATCGCCCGACCCGCTTCACTGATCGTCAGCGCGCCGGGCCGTAGTCTTCGATCACCAAGCCGGGTCGAGCAGGGAGGCGCGCCGAGGTGAAGATCGGTGTCCCGCGGGAGCTGAAGATTCACGAGTATCGGGTCGCCATCACCCCCGCGGGGGTAATGGAGCTGACCCGCCGCGGGCATCAGCTGCTGGTGGAACGCGGTGCCGGGGTCGGCTGTGCCTTCCCTGACGAGACCTATCTGGCCGCGGGCGCCCGGATCGTGCCGCAGGCTGATGACGTGTGGGCCGAGGCCGAGATGGTGCTCAAGGTGAAAGAACCCGTGCCCGCGGAGTATCACCGGATGCGCAAGGGCCAGATCCTGTTCACCTACCTGCACCTGGCCGCTTCCGCGGAGTGCACGACGGCACTGGTCGAGTCCGGGATCGATGCGATCGGCTACGAGACCGTGCAGCTGCCGGATGGCTCGCTTCCCCTGCTGGCGCCGATGAGCGAGGTCGCCGGGCGGATGGCCCCGCAGGTGGGGGCGCATTTCCTGGAGCGCATGCAGGGTGGGCGCGGGGTGCTGCTCGGGGGGGTCTCCGGGGTGCCCGCCGGCAAGGTGGCGGTGCTCGGGGCCGGCGTGGCGGGGATGAACGCGGCCAGCATCGCGCTGGGTATGCAGGCCGAGGTGGTGGTGCTGGACACCAACATCAACCGGCTGCGGGAGATCGACTTCAGCTACCGGGGTCACCTGCAGACCATCGCATCCAACGCCTACGAGGTGGAGAAGGCCTGCGTGTGGGCGGACCTGGTGATCGGGGCCGTGCTGCTGCGCGGTGCCAGGGCGCCCACTCTGGTCAGCCATGACGTGGTCGCCGGGATGCGCCAGGGATCGGTGCTGGTGGACATCGCCATCGACCAGGGTGGTTGTTTCGCTGACTCGAGACCCACCACCCACGCCGAGCCCACGTTCACCGTGCACGACTCGGTGTTCTACTGCGTGACCAACATGCCCGGCGCAGTGCCGCACACCTCCACCTATGCGCTGACGAACGTCACCCTGCCCTACGTCTGCGCGCTGGCCGGCAAGGGTCTGCGCAGGGCCGTGCACGACGACCCGGCGTTGGCCCGGGGTGTCAACGTGGTCGGGGGCTCTGTGGTGCTCGCCGAGGTGGCAAAGGCGCACGACCTCCAGTACCGACCGTTGACCGAGGCGCTCTGATGAGCGCGGGCCTGGCTCGATCAGTCGCGAGCTCGGAGTTGCCGCAGGCGCTGACCGCGGTGATCTCCGCGTACCTGGATCACCTCGCGGTGGAGCGGGGCACGTCGGCCAACACGCTGGACTCCTACGCCCGCGACCTGCGCCGCTACGCCGCATACCTGGCCTCGGCAGGGGTTGCGGGGCTCCCCGGGGTGTGTGAGGAGCAGGTGACCGGTTTCCTCGCGGCGTTACGGGACGGGGACGGTGAGCATCGCCCGCTGGCGCCCTCCTCCGCGGCCCGGGCACTGGTCGCGGCTCGCGGGCTGCACCGGTTCGCCTTCCGGGAGGGGCTGGTGCCGGCCGATGTCGCTGCCGGGGTGCATCCCCCGAGCCCGCCCAAACGGCTGCCCAAGGCACTCGGGGTGGATGAGGTGCTGCGGTTGCTGGAGGTGTTCCCCGCAGACGGGGGACCGCGCTGCCTGCGTGACCGGGCGCTGCTGGAGCTGCTGTACTCCACCGGCGCGCGGATCTCCGAGGCCGTCGGGCTGGACCGCGACGACGTCGACGCCCCGGCTCGTACCGTGCTGCTGCGTGGCAAGGGTGGTAAGCAGCGGCTGGTGCCGGTGGGCCGTCCAGCGCTGGCCGCGCTGGATGCCTACCTGGTCCGCGGCCGCCCGAGTTTCGCCGCGCGGGGGCGCGGTGTCCCGGCGGTGTTTCTCAACGCCCGCGGCGCCCGGTTGACCCGCCAGAGCGCCTGGGCGGTGTTGCAGGAGGCCGCGGTGCGGACCGAGATCACCGCCGCGGTGTCACCACACACGCTGCGACACTCCTTCGCCACCCACCTGCTGGAGGGCGGCGCGGACGTGCGGGTGGTGCAGGAGTTGCTTGGGCATGCCTCGGTGACCACCACGCAGGTCTACACCCTGGTCACGGTGGACAACCTGCGCGAGGTCTACGCCACCGCCCACCCCCGCGCGCGGGGCTGAGGAGTTTATCCACGGAATTATCCACAAACGGCGAGGCGCGTTGAAGACGATTCTTGCCGCGGAATACGCTCCCCGGGGATCGCACCGTGCTGACCTAGCACCGTGCTGACCTAGCATTGAGCGAGAAGGGATCGGTTCCATGTCGTCCTGGGCGTCTGCGCAACAACCGCTGGTTGCGCCGACGCTGGCTGCGCCAGTCCCACCGATCTCCGGTGAGGACGGGCTCGCTGCGGACGGGATCTATGCTGCTGCACGTCCGCGCCGCGCCGTGCCGCAACCGCCCCCGCTGGACCGGCACGGCCCGGCTCAGGTGGTGGCTGTCTGCAACCAGAAGGGCGGCGTCGGCAAGACCACCTCGACGATCAACCTCGGGGCGGCGCTCGCCGAGTACGGACGTCGGGTGCTGTTGGTCGACTTCGACCCGCAGGGAGCGCTCTCCGTCGGGCTCGGGGTGGCCGCGCAGCATCTGGACCGCACCGTCTACAACCTGGTCATGGGGCAGGGTGTCCCGGTGAATGAGGTTGTCCAGCCGACCTCGGTGCCCGGGATGGACCTGCTGCCCAGCAACATCGACCTGTCCGCGGCGGAGGTGCAACTGGTCACCGAGGTGGGCCGGGAGCAGGCGCTGGGCCGGGCCCTGCGGCCGTTGCTGGCGCGGTACGACTTCATCCTGGTGGACTGCCAGCCGTCGTTGGGGCTGC
Source organism: uncultured Actinomycetota bacterium (assembly GCA_963712995.1). Classification (GTDB taxonomy): domain Bacteria; phylum Actinomycetota; class Actinomycetes; order Mycobacteriales; family Pseudonocardiaceae. The sequence goes on from CAVQKH010000005.1 coordinate 13,586, forward strand.
TCACCATCAACGCGCTGGCCTGCGCCGATGGTGTCCTGATCCCGCTGGAATGCGAGTACTTCAGCCTGCGGGGAGTGGCGCTGCTGATGGACACCATCGACAAGGTGCGCGATCGGCTCAACCCGAAGCTGACGATCACCGGGATTCTCGCCACGATGTACGATCCGCGCACGCTGCACGCCCGGGAGGTGATGGCGCGCGTGGTGGAGGCTTTCGGTGACACCGTGTTCGACGCCGTGATCGGCCGGACGGTCCGCTTCCCGGAGACCACGGTCGCTGGTGAGCCGATCACCCGGTGGGCGCCGAAGTCCGCCGGCGCGCAGGCGTACCGTGCCCTGGCCCGGGAGGTGATCGCACGATGACGGTGCTGGATGATCCGGTGGTGGCACCGGCCTCGCCACCTCGCTTCACGGTGCGGCTGGCGAACTTCGAGGGTCCGTTCGATCTGTTGCTGCAGCTCATCTCCCAGCAGCAGATGGACGTGACCGACGTCGCTCTGCATCAGGTGACCGACGAGTTCATCGCGCATCTTCGGGTGCTGGGTGATTCTTTCGACCTCGACGAGACCACCGAGTTCCTCGTGGTGGCGGCGACCCTGCTGGACCTCAAGGCGGCCCGGTTGCTGCCCAGCGGCGACGTCGAGGATGAAGCGGACCTGGCCTTGCTGGAGGCCCGGGACCTGCTGTTCGCGCGTCTGCTGCAATACCGGGCGTATAAGCAGGTCGCGGCTCTGTTCTCGGAGCTCGAATCCGCGGCACTGCGCCGCTACCCGCGATCGGTGGGCATCGAGGAGAGATTCGCCGGGTTGCTCCCCGAGGTGTTGCTCGGCGTTGATGCTGCTCGGTTCGCTGAGACGGCGGCAGCGGTCTTTCGGCCCAAGCCGCCACCGCCTACGGTGTCCTTGGAGCATCTGCACACCCCTCGGGTGTCGGTGCGCGAGCACGCCGCGATGCTCCGCAGTCGGCTGGCCCGCGATGGCCAGGCCAGTTTCGCCAGCCTGGTCGCCGACTGTGCACATACCCGAGAGGTGGTCGCCCGCTTCCTGGCGTTGCTGGATCTGTACCGTGCCGCAGAAGTGGTCTTCGACCAGACCGACCCGTTGGGCGAGTTGTACGTCCAGTGGACAGGTGGCCCCGGGCAGACTACGACCGTGTCGGGTACGGACGGCGAACAGGATGGTGACTACCGGTGAACGAAACTGCGCTCTTGGACGCACCCACCGGCGTCGAGACGCTGCCGGCGCTGCACGGCGACGACGAGCTCGACGCTGCCCTCGAAGCGTTGCTGCTGGTGGTGGACTCACCAGCCGGTGAGGACGTGCTGGCCAGCGCGCTGGGTCAGCCGGTGCCGCGGGTGGTCGAGGCGCTGCGACGGCTGCGGGACGGCTACACCGGCACCGGACGCGGCATCGACCTGCGCCAGGTGGCGCAGGGATGGCGGTTGCACACCCGTGATGTGTACGCCCCGTTCGTGGAGCGGTTGTTGCTGGACGGGCAGCGGGCCAGGCTCACCCGGGCTGCCCTGGAGACCCTCGCGGTGGTGGCCTATCGCCAACCGGTCACCCGCTCGCGGGTCGCCTCGGTGCGCGGGGTGAACGTCGACGGGGTGATGCGCACGTTGCTGGCCCGTGGCCTGATCGAGGAGGTCGGGACGGACCCGGATACCCACGGTGTGCTGTACTGCACCACCGAGCTGTTCCTGGAGCGGCTCGGGCTCTCCGGGCTGGAGGATCTACCCCCGATCGCCCCGCTGCTTCCCGACATCGACTCGATCGATGACATCCCAGCCTGAGACGATGGCACACTCCGAGGCGCAGCGCCCTGAGGTGGCTGCGCTGCCCCGGCTGCACAAAGTGCTCGCCCAGGCCGGGGTCGCCTCCCGGCGGGCGGCCGAGGAGATGATCGCTCGGGGCCGGATCCAGGTGGACGGGGTCGTGGTGCGCGAGATGGGGGTGCGGGTCGACCCCGAGACCGCGGTCATCCACGTCGACGGCATGCGGTTGGAGCTGCGCTCCGACGTGGAGCACCTGGCGTTGAACAAGCCCCGCGGTGTGCATTCCACCATGTCCGATGACCGCGGCCGGCCCTGCGTCGGCGATTACGTGGCCGACCGGGCCCAGCGGTTGTTCCACGTCGGGCGCCTCGACGCCGACACCGAGGGGCTGCTGCTGCTCACCAACGACGGGGAGCTCGCCCATCGGCTGATGCACCCCTCCTACCGGGTGCTCAAGACCTACCTTGCCGAGGTGCCCGGTCCGATCCCCCGCTCGCTGGGCCGGACCTTGCGCGCTGGAGTGCACTTCGACGATGGCCCGGTGGCTGTCGACGGGTTCCGGGTCGTGCAGGCCCTGCCCGGCAAGGCCCTGGTCGAGGTGGTGCTGCACGAGGGTCGCAAGCACATCGTGCGCCGGCTGCTCGCCGAGGTGGGGCACCCGGTGCACCGCTTGGTGCGCACCGCGATCGCCGACGTCCACCTGGGCGAGCAACGCCCCGGCACGGTCCGCGTCCTGTCCCGCCCCGAGGTGGGCGCCCTCAACCGCGCCGTCGGCCGCTAGGTGCCCTTCCCGAGCCCTTTTCAGGCTCACCGGGGTTTCCAACGCTTGTCGTACCCCGCTCTGCCCGCTGAATACGTCGCCGGGGCGCAGAATAAGCGCGGGTAGCGGGCGTTAGCCGGGAGGGCGGGCGGATGCGGGGAGGCGACAGGTTGCGGGGTGTTGTGGCGGTGGACGGGCCCGCCGGCTCCGGTAAGTCCACCGTGGCCCGCCGGCTGGCGAGCTCGTTGGGCGCCTGGTACCTGGATACCGGCGCGATGTACCGGGCCGCCGCGCTCGGTGTCCTGCGGGCCGGCGTCGATCCCGCCGAGTCTGCGGCGGTGTGCGAGGTGGTGGCGCGGCGGCACATCGAGGTGGGTACGGAGGCCGATACCTCGCGCGTGCTGCTGGACGGTGAGGACGTCTCCGCGGAGATCCGCGGTCCGGCGGTGACGATCGCGGTCAGCCCGGTGTCCGCGGTGCCCCAGGTGCGGGTGCTGCTCGTCGCTGCGCAGCGCCGGATCATCGCCGCGGCCACCGCTGCCGGTGGCGGGATCGTGGTGGAGGGGCGCGATATCGGGACGGTGGTGGCACCGGAGGCGCCGCTGAAGGTCTTCCTCACCGCGAGTGCCGCGCAGCGCGCGGCACGCCGAGCAGCTCAGGACGGCGTCGGTGACGTGGCGTCGGTCCGGGCCGCGGTCGAGCGGCGCGACCTGTTCGATGCGAGCCGGGCAGCCTCCCCGATGTGCGCCGCCGCCGACGCCGTCGAGCTGGACACCACCGCGCTGGATGTCGATGCGGTGCTGGCCCGGTTGCGGGAACTGGCCGTGGCGCGGGGTCTGGTCTTGGCGGTTGAGGACCGGAGGTGACGCTCGAGGTGCCTGAGGGCACGCTGCTCACCGCTGTGCGGTTACTGCGCCATGGCGGGGTGGTGGTGTTCCCGGAGGGCACCTTCGGCGCGGGCGACGTGGCAGACGCGCAGCGGGGTGCCGTGTGGCTGGCCCGGACCGCAGGGGCGACAATGCTGCCAGTGGCGATCCGTGGAACCGCCGGCTCGCGGGTCGCAACCGGCGGCTCCGGCTGCGGGTTGATGTCTGGCTGCGTTGGTCACCGAGCCGGACGGGATCCGCGGCCTGGGTAGGTCAGGTGCGGTGCGAGGAGAGGGAGCGTGATGAGCAGCCTGGCGCCTGGCGACGGGATCTGGTCCGACGAGGCCGAATGGGCGGCGCTCGATAGCGACTCACCGGCCGAGGCCGAGCTGGATGTGGCGCTGGAGCAGCCGGTGCTCGCCGTAGTGGGGCGGCCCAATGTGGGCAAATCGACGCTGGTCAACCGGATCCTGGGGCGCCGAGAGGCGGTGGTGCAGGACGTGCCCGGGGTGACCCGGGACCGGGTGGCCTACGACGCGTTGTGGAATGGCCGCCGGTTCACCGTGGTGGACACCGGCGGGTGGCAACCCGACGCGCGCGGTCTGGCTGCCGAGGTGACCGCGCAGGCGGAGCTCGCCATGCGCACCGCGGACGCGGTCCTGCTGGTGGTCGACGCCACGGTGGGAGCGACCGCGGCGGAGGAGGCGGTGGCCCGGGTGCTGCACCGCTCGCCGACCCCTGTGGTGCTGGCCGCGACCAAGGTCGACGACGAGCGGGGGGTCGCCGACACCGCGGCACTGTGGTTGTTGGGGTTGGGTGAGCCGCACCCGGTGAGCGGGTTGCACGGTCGCGGCACCGGTGATCTGCTCGACGCCGTGCTGGCGGTGTTGCCCACCGCGCCGCGGGACGTGGTGGGTCGAGCTGGGGGACCGCGCCGGGTCGCGTTGGTCGGCAAGCCCAACGTCGGCAAGTCCAGCCTGCTCAACCGGTTGGCGGGGGAGCAGCGGTCGGTGGTGCACGAGGTCGCCGGCACCACGGTGGACCCGGTGGATTCGCTGCTGGAGATCGACGGCGAGACCTGGCGGTTCGTGGACACTGCCGGCCTGCGCAAGCGGGTGCGGACCGCGAGCGGCACCGAGTATTTCGCCTCGCTGCGCACCCGGGCGGCGATCGAGGCCGCCGAGGTGGCGGTGGTGCTCATCGATGCCAGCGAGCCGATCACCGAGCAGGATCAGCGAGTGATCACTTCGGTGATCGAGTCCGGCCGGGCGCTGGTGCTGGCGTTCAACAAGTGGGACCTGGTCGATGAGGACCGGCGCCGCGAGTTGACCCGGGAATTGGACCGGGACCTGGCGCGGGTGGGCTGGGCGGAGCGGCTGAACATCTCAGCGCTCACCGGGCGATCGGTCGGCAAGCTCGCACCGTTCCTGCGCACCGCCCTGGAATCCTGGGACCGGCGGGTACCCACCGGTCAGCTCAACGCGTGGTTGTCCGAGGTGATCGCCGCGACGCCCCCGCCAGTGCGCGGAGGCCGCGCACCCAAGGTCCTCTTCGCCACTCAGGCCGGCACCCGGCCGCCGACCTTCGTGCTGTTCACCACCGGTTTCCTGGAGGCCGGCTACCGCCGCTTCCTGGAACGCCGCCTGCGCGAGACCTTCGGTTTCACCGGCACCCCGGTCCGCGTCTCCGTCCGCGTCCGAGACCGCCGATCCCGCTCCTGACTCCACACGAACCCCCATGACCCCGCTGAATGCGGGCGGGGGCGTCGCTCGCGGACGTTGGTAGCGGTCGGTTAGGCTGTGGGGGCGCCCGCGAGGGCGTGGCCGGGACGTGGCGCAGCTTGGTAGCGCACTTGACTGGGGGTCAAGGGGTCGCAGGTTCGAATCCTGTCGTCCCGACCAATACGGGGCCCGCTGATGCTGGATGAAACGCCACGTCAGCGGGCCTTTCTTATGGCTTGAGTCGATCTTGTTGGGTTGGGGACCGCGCGCAGTTGGGGACCATTTGGGGACCGGGGAGCACTCAGGAATGCTGTCAGCGAGTCGCCTGCGGCCGCGATCGAGGTGGCGTCGGGGTGCAGGTAGCGCTGCGTTGTGGTGAGCGATCCGTGCCCGGCGATCTTCCGTAGGACGTGCACGGGCACCCCGGCATCCGCCATCCATGTGAGACCCGTGTGCCTCAAGTCGTGACGGCGCAGATGCTCATAGCCGAGCGCAGTGACCACCTCGTCCCAGTGGGTCGCGTCGCGTAGCACCGCTGTGGTGATCCGCCCCCCGCGCGGACCGGTGAACAGCCGTGCCGTTGGGTTCGAGGCGGTTGCCGCAACCCGGTCCGCCACGAGTTCGCGCACCTCGGCGATGAGCGGCACGGCCCGGGCGCGTTTGCCTTTCGTGCCCTTGTCGATCACGCCGCCAGGTGAGGGAGTGGTCTGCCGGCGGACGGTCCAGGTCCACGAGGGGGTATCGACGTCGCTGACCCGGACCCCGGTCACCTCGCCGATGCGGGCCACCGTGCATGCCGCAAAGATCACGACGTGGCCCCAGCCGACGAACTGGTCTGCCGAACGGGCGACCAGAGCATCAGCAAGTTCTACGAGAGCGGGCCAGCCCGGCAGGGCGAGGGAACGCGGGTCATCGAGTTCGTCCTCTGCCCGCTGGTATTCGCGTTGCCAGCCGGTGATCCGGGCTGGGTTACGGTCGATGATCCCGTCACGCAGTGCCTGCTCCATCACGCGCACGAGAACCGCCAGACTGTTCTTCACCGTCGAGCGGCTGCAGTCGTCCGCTATCCAGCCGTGGACGGCCCGGTCAACCGCACCGTTGGTGATCATGCGTACCGGGAGGTGACCGAGTGTCGGCACGACCCGCTTGCGCCAGCCCGAGAGGTACGGATCGAGGGTCTTGGCTTCCAGGCCACGCAGCGCCAGTGTCATGTGTGCCGTTCCGTAGTCGGCGAGCTTCATCGTGGCTGCAGTCGGATCGACGCCGCCGAGCGCAGCACGCTGAAGACCGGCGATCCAGTCAACCGCCGCTTGTTCGGTGTCGAAGGCTTCCGACTTGGATGGACGCTGCTTGGTTGCCGGGTCCGCGGCCAGGGCTTCCGCGATGGTGATCAGGGCCTTGCCGAGTTTGGCCAGTAGCCACACCACGACGCCCAGCGCGCCGGCACCGGCGATCACCAGGGCAATCGTTTGCGCGTCCATCACCGATCACCCCCGGCCTTCACCAAGGCGATCGCGAAGAGCGTTTTTTCGGTGCCGTTCTCATTCCTACCGGGGAGGGGGCTTGCGCCCGTCCCGGTAGGTCTGCGTATCCTCACTACTGTTCACTCCTGACTCGGGTGGACAGCGCAGAAGCGGAGCAGGTTGGTAGCCAAAGATTCCGCTTCTGCGCGTACGTCGGTCCTGTGATTGATGAGGGTGTGCGCCATTACCGCACCACCCCCGGCGCGTTAATTCTCTTCTGTTTTTCTCGTGTGGTGTATTTATTGCAGGCTGCGGCAGTTACCGCGCAGTCGGTCATCACTGGTCCGCAGATACGACCTGCTTCGGCAGAGTCGTAGGTTCGCCACGTCTGGTGATGTCGCTGCATGGAGTTGGCGTGGTCTCTGCACTAGCGCACGCCAACGTCCACCTTCCTGCGTCACCGTCACCTCCTTTCTGGCCGTGTGGTCCGAGGTCGTTGTTACTGGTTGGGTGTCTGTGCCCTTATTTGCGTGGAGATGTTCTGTGCTCGGGTTCGTTCCCGCTGCGCCCAATACTGGGCTTCACCCTCGTGGCCAGGATCGATCTTGGCGATCTGCTCGTACACAGACGCCGACCGTTGGTAGTACGCAAGCCACGCGACCGATGACGCGTCGCGACCCGGTCGGATGCGCACCAACTCTCGATGAGCCTGCATCAACGTCTTTGGCCCTGCGGGTTCAACGATTTTCTCCACAGCGTTCATCTCCGGTGCTCTCCGATCTCATCTCCTTTTGGTCTGATGGGTGATCAGACATGTGGATCTGGTCCTTGATTTCCTTCGCGCGCTCACGTTCATGGTCTGCCCAATAGAGGCTTTCGTGGTGGTGACCTCGATCGATCTCGGCGATGTCGGCATACACCGTCGCGGATCGCTGGTGATATGCAAGCCACTCTGCAAGTGGCGCTTGCCGACGCGGCCGAATCCGCGCCAATGCCTCATGAGCCTCCGCTAACGTCCGAAGCATCACAGGCTTGGTGGTGTCGTCCCGGGTCATGGTCCCTCGCTGGTGTCGCGGGTTGCGTAGTCGCGTGCTTGGGACTCGAAGGCACCTGCGGCGGATTCGATGGCCGCTAAGGCCCACCAGGGCAAGGTGGTGGCTGAGGCGATCTGCCGCCAGGCCGCCGCCACCGCCCAGGACGCGGCAGCCATCTCGCGTGCTGCCGCCGGGTCCTCCTTGCCGCACCGGGCGGTCCATTCCCAAGCGCGGCCGTACTGCCGGTAGGCCGCCTCCCAGACACGGGTGGTTTTTTCTGAGGCCATCACATCGCCCTGAGAGCCCGACACGAGAGGCGCATCGTGCTGCGATGGGCCGGAGACCGGCCGGGTAGCCCGAGGACCCTCCCGGCCAGTGCCCCGAACCCGCGCGAACTCGCCGCGGCTCATCGTGAGACTCACGCGGCCTTGCCGGGCTGCTCACCACTCCCGGCGGTACCACTGGGCTTGACCGACTGCGACGACCGAGTCCCGGCAGCACTTGTGGTCGCGGTGAAGCCGATGGCCCGGTAGAGGTAGGACTGGTACTTGAATTCGCCGTTGCCGGCGACTCGGGCTCCGCCGTCAGTCCATTCAGCTGAATCGGACGCATGCCCGGCAGAACTTCCGTGGTCGTCGGAACCGGTTGGACATCTGCGATCAAGGTGATTTCGAACGATGCTCGTTTGGCGGTGGGCTCGTCTGGGTCGGTGACTGTGGCTTTCCACTGTCGTTGACCTGTCACCTGATCAACCTTTTGCCGTACAGGCCGACCGGCAGCTTTATCCTCGCGTGTCTGATATTCGTTGTCTGGTGCGATGTCGCCAATCAGAACTAGGCCTTGCGGGAACGCGCTGTCGAAGGCGATGTCGAATCGGTATCCCCTGGGGATCGCCATGAATCGTTGCTCCTCTGGCTCGATTTCTTGTGTGGTTGCCGTCCCGGTCTGCGGGCGACATCACTAGATTCGGCCAGGTCAGGTCTGTTCTCGACCTCGTCGATCGTCTCTTCTCCACCTTCTGTTCCTCCTCTGGTCTCGCGGAGTCTCGGGAATGTGATAGTCTCGTCTCGCCCAGCTCCGAAGGAAGGTCACCACCGTTGGACGTCAAGCCCGTCGTGCTGAAGGTGCTGCTCCAGCATCGCCACCTGCAAACTCACCGCGCCTTTTGTCGCGAGTACGACAGAGTTGCTGCGAAAGCAGATCCGACTCTTCGGGGCGGGTGGCCGAGCAAGGCGCAGTTCTACCGGTGGATTTCCGGTGAACTGGTTGGACTTCCTTACCCTGACCACTGTCGCATTCTTGAGAGAATGTTTCCCGACTGGAAAGTCGACCAATTATTCCAGATCTACGATGGTGGAATTGACTTTGTGCCCGAACCGCCCACGCCGCGTGTGCAAGCGCCGAACATTCAACCGGTTTCGCAAACCAAAGAAAATGGCTCAGCTGTTCTGAGTGAACATCTCATCACTTCCGGAGGTGAGCTCACCGCCGCTCTGATCGATGTCGTTCGGAACGCTCAAGAACACCTTGTAGCGGTCGGGTCACGTTCGAGCGAAATATCATACTTGCAGGAAATTGAACGGGCAATACAAGACAAACCGCGACTCGTTCACTATCGGATCTTGTTGGGTCCACCGCACAGTCAGGTACTCAAGGACCACTTATTACGACTACTGGCACTTCGCCCTGCGCAGGTCAATGGCGACTCTGAGCAGACGCTTCATGTCAGTATTCTCCATGATCTAACCCGTTACCCTGAGAGGTTTTTCGTAGCAAGTGAACAAGTCGCGGTTATCATACTTCCATCGGCAAATTCTCCCATGAACTTCGACACGGCCATCATCATTCGCGAACCACGGTACGTTCACAGGCTTCTCCAGCATGGCAAAGCGCTCTACGGCAAAAACCGCCTGGAATCGCTCGACGCTATAAACCTCCTTGAGGTAATCGAATGACGCCGGAACCTCTACGGCCACAGTCAGTGGACAACTCCCACACGGTTCGAAGCCTCGCTGATGGAGACCAGGCAAGTGTTATCTCGCTAATTCAACGACTCGTAAGAATGCCAACTCGGGGAGGTACCGACCATGTGAGCCCATCATCGACTCTGTATCACAGTGGCTCACCGAGAACGACCTGCCGTCCCGATGCCTGCATGATGTGGATACCGGTCGAGCTGTAGCGCTCGTCTGTGACATAACTGGCCACCATCCGGGGCCGCGTTACATCCTTAACGCGTGTTTAGATACCGCACCCTTTGGGGATTCATCAACCTGGCAACACGAACCAACGTCAGGAGCAGTAGAAAACGGCTGGTTGCATGGTCGAGGAAGCGCGGATTCCAAAGCGGCGATCGCAATATTCATGCACATCGCGACGCATCTCTATAAGGCCAGATCGCAGCTGCACGGAAGCCTCACGCTCTTGTTTGACGCTGACGAACATACCGGCAATTTTGGCGGAGCAAAGCGATATTTCGGAGCACTGGATGCACCCCGTGACATCCTCGGTGTCATGATTGGATACCCCGGCGCGGACGAACTCGTCATCGGTGGGCGCGGATTTCTACGCGCAGAATTAATAACACGAGGCGAAGCAGGCCACACAGGCAGCCAACGCGCAGCAGATAACGACAATGCCGTGGAAAAGGCTGCTGAACTCGTACGGCTAATCAGCAGTAATCGCACACCTGGACCAATAGATCCAATTCTGGGGCTTCCTCCAAAGATCACCGTAACCAGAATCGCTGGTGGCCAGAGCTCTCGATCATTCCGGACAAGTGTACGATCGGAATCGATACGCGACTCACGACAACTTTCAACGAAACCTCTGAAAAAAGATAATCGAGGCGGTCATAGCGCAAGTTGACGACCAGTGGTTCTCGTCGACTTTGCCGACCACTATCACCTTTCACGAAAGCTGGCCAGCCTACCGGCTCGATGAAAACTCCCGTAGGGGTAGCACTAATCCGCGCAGCCGAACGTCACCTCAAGAAACCCGTGCCTGTCAAGGTTGCCGGCCCATCCAACATCGGCAACTACCTCGCCAAGCTCGGTATAGACGCGACGGCGGGCCTCGGAGTACAGTACAAAGCCCTCCACGGCACTAACGAACGAATCGAACTAGCTACCATCCCGATAATCCAAGCGATCTACCATGAAGCCGCACTCAGACTGCTAAGTCCATAGCCCAGACCGATGCACGACGGTAAGGCTAGGTAATTAGGAGTTGAGATCTTATGGTTTCGGACGGGCGAATGACGGCTCGACGGAAGGCGGATTATCTACAGTCGTAGAGCTACTTAAAAACGAACGTCCCGCCAGGCACATTTAGCCTATCTTGTCCTGTCTTCTTGCCGGGCTGGACGGTCTCTGGCTGCATGGACAGTCAGCCTCATCCTAGAGACCACCGTCAGGTAGACGCCTCTGCCTCACCCTGCGACAGTCGGTTCGCCCGAGACTTACGTACGAGAGGTTGTGCCCTCTGACCAGGGTCAATCTAAGACTACATTTGCCGAACACACTTTGGCTGACTCCTCCGACTGTGCTTGTCATGTAACACCACACGGCTCGGTTCACGCGACACAGCC
>CAVQKH010000006.1:0-106733 GCA_963712995.1 uncultured Actinomycetota bacterium
GACCAGGCCGCTTCCTGGATCGAGACCGACCCCAAGAACGCGGAAGTCCTGTTCCCCTACCTCAATGGGGAAGACCTCAACTCCCGAGCGGACACCTCACCCTCCCGATGGGTCATCGACTTCAACGACCACTCAGAAACCGCCGCTCAGGACTATCAATTGCCGTATACACGGGCTCGCGATCTGGTAAACCGGAACGATTGAAGAACAACCGCAAGGTGTACCGAGACTATTGGTGGCAACAGGGAGAGAAGCGCCCGGCTATGCGGAAGGCGATCGCGGGGCTGGATGAGGTGCTTGTCATCGCGCTGGTGAGCAAGACGGTGATGCCGATGCGGGTGCCGACCGGCCAGGTGTTCAGCCATAAATTGGCCGTCTTCGCCACGGACTCATTTACGGATCAGGCGGTGTTGTCGACGAGCCTGCACCAGACGTGGGCTATCAAGTACGGCTCCACGATGCGGGCTGACGTCAACTACTCGCCTTCGGATGTCTTCGCCACCTTCCCGCGGCCGGAGCCGACCGGGTGGCTGGCTGAGATCGGTCGGACGCTCGACACTGAGCGGCGGGAGATCATGCTGCGCCGGGATCTGGGGCTGACCAAGCTCTATAACCTGGTCAACGACCCGGATATCGCCGACTCAGCCGACGCCGATGTGGCGCGGATGCGGGAGATCCACGTCCATCTTGACCAGGCCGTCATGGACGCCTACGGCTGGGGCGATCTGCCGCTGGAGCACGGGTTCCACACCTACCGGCAGATGCGGCGGTGGACGGTCAGCCCGGCGGCGCGGGTGGAGATCCTGGACCTGCTGCTGGAGGAGAACCACCGCCGGGCCGCCGCCCAGGGTGCGGCACCGCCCCCGGTCGACGCCGATGACGAGGGAGACGGCGAATGACCATCCTTCACCTGGACCGCCGATGCCAGCACAGTCCTCGCCAAAGTTCGATGATCGAGTCGGAAGCTCACAAGCTTACGGGACACTACAGTAGTCGCGCCCCTAGTATCGGAATCGCCGCAATCTTCTCGGGACTCAAATGTTCCCATACCAGGCCGTGTGGCCGTCGTGCCGGCCCGCACGAAATGACCTCGTCAGGGGTGATAATCAGGTCCACCGAGAAGTCGTGCTCGGTCTCGGGCAGCGCCTCATCGACCACTTGTAAGGCGTGCACGGTTGTCACGATGGTCGTATCCGGGCCGATGAGTCCGGCTTCGTGCAGGAGCGCAACCTCGATATCCGAGTATCCGGCGCCCTTGCCGAGCCGTACCCCTTGCCGATTCACCGCTACACTGCCGCAGACCACGAGGTCCACCGGCTGCATGTCGTCGACACTGACCTTGCGAGCGACGCGGGCGGCTACCTCCTTGGCAGCTGCCTCGGCGGGTCGCACGGTGAGCGTTGTCGGGTCGAGCAGGTAGAATGGCAGAACATCGGCCAGCATCGGCACGGCCATGTAGACGAGCTTGCCGTTTTCGAGTGCTCGGGCTCGTACTGGAAGCTGGGCCTTATCCGGCACGGCCTTCACGACCTGTGCGCGCTGCCAGACCGGCAAGGCGGCAAGCCGGTCAGCCGCCTTGTCCGCACCGACGAACGCAGGAATGCGGCCGTAGACGCCAGGCGCAACGGCGCGGGCTTGTTCGAGCAGCGTCCATACACGCTCGCGAACCACTTGCTTGGCCTGATCCACCCCTACGTCGGTCACGCTTGCCACTCCCTACGCCGCCGCCATCAGACCGAGGAGTCGGTCATAGGCGTCGTGCACGACCGGCAGCGAGCGCCACTGGCGGAGTTCGCGTCCTGCCCCGAACACCACATTCAGTCCGCCGCCGCCCCACGTCAGCTCAATGACGTCGATGGCCTCATGGAGCCATGCCGCTGCTTCATCGAGGTTCTGCTGGCGAATACAGGCAAGCGTCAGGTTGCCGAGCACAATGGCGCGTGACTTCGAGCGGACCTTCAAGGATCGAGCGGTTTCCTCCAAAATCTGCTGTGCCCGTTTAGCGTCCTTGAGGAAGAGGTAGCAAGAGCCCGCCAGCCGCCCGAACTGCGTCGGCGAATAGAGATCGATCGCCGCGTCAGTCTCGGCTATCCGCTCGAACTGGTCCCCGGCTCTCGTCAGGGCTTGCTCGCAGGGCCGCAGTTGCCCGAGCATGGCATGGGCTTCGGCCGCGTGCAGCACGGCCAGGCCAGTCAGTACGTGGCTGGTACCGGTCGTGATCTCGGCTGCTTGCGCGGTGAGGTCGAGCCCGGCGCGCGGGTCATGTTCGCCATAAAGCGCGACGAAACTCTTGCGAAGTAGGGCGAGTCCTTCGGCTGCTGGATCGTGAAGTTGGCGGGCAGCGTTCACGGCCTGGTCGAAGTACAGGTGTGCCGTGGCATGGTCACGCCGCTGTGATGCATCCCAAACGAGCTGTCCCATGAGCGTGGCGGCTTCAGCCTCTACGGCACACAGTTCGCGTCGGACCCGGCCTTTCGTGGCGTTGGCGCTGAGGAAGATCACGCGTCCGAGGCACTGCCCCGCGTCGGCAAGCAATGAGGTTGACGGCGCACGGTCATACCGTTCGTCAAGCTGTTGCACTTGATGCCGCAGGTGGGCAACGGTGACGAGATCGACACTTGACGGGCGCTTGAGCGCGGAGTCCAAGCGCTCGGTTACGTCCGACTCGCTCAGGCAAACCTCATCAAGCAGCTCGTTGCATGTGCAGAGTGAGAGTCCGAACGCTTCAGCGATCCTGGGACGTTGCCAGGGCTGGGGCTCGTATTCCCCAGCCTCCCAGCGAGCCACCGTCGTGCGGTCAACACCCAGCCGTTCGGCCAAGCCCTCTTGGGTGTAGCCAGCGGTCTTACGCGCGTGGGCGAAGGAACGACGCTTGACGACCATGCAGACCTCCGATTTCACGACCATAGGCAGCGTAGCTCCGTCCTAGATCAGCAACGCACTGCCATAGCCGCGCCACAAAACCGCGTCACGAACTCGCTGTCGCCCTGCGCGCCAGCAGGATTGGCTGTCACCTACGCACCCAGGCCCAGGACGACCCCCATCCCCAGCACGCGGCAGGCGCCGCCGGTAGCTCTCGCGCTCTTTCCTTCCAGCGCAGACCCCCGGCACCGGCAGGCGCTCTCCCCGGAACCGTCTGCTGTTCCAGGGATGGCTTGGCCCTGGTCCTGGGTGCCACCAAGCCGGCGAGGGACAAATGGAGACGGCAGGAGCCACACCCCACTCATGCAAACAACAAACGACCGGGGAAAGCATCACTGGAACCGTGACGTGATCCTCTCAGGTACTACGCAGGAACCTCTGGTTTCCAATTCCTTGCCGGTAACTGATGGCGCCGAATCGTGATTCGGGTAAGTGAGCGCGTCCCTGGTGAACGAGCCCGGTTGGTGGTGACAGGTCGGCGCACTGAAGATGGCAGCCAATGCACCATGATCGTGATCCATGAAGAGGATGGGACTTGGGCGATTCATGGGTTAGGAAACCAGGGTGTGTGGGTGTCGGGGGCTGACATGGTGGCGCTGGGTAAGGCGGTTTTGGAGCGAGAGCGGTGAGCATGCGATCCACTGTGGAGACACGTGTCCGCTGCTCTATGCCGTCCGACGTGTTCGATACGGTCAGCCCGGCGGCGCGGGAGAACCTGGTCAACATCCTCGAACGCGGCAACTCGGCTGGCGGGCAGCCCGGAGGAGAGACAGTCTGGCGAGCGGAGCCAACCCACGACGATCCTGTCACGGAGGGCAGCACGTGGCGCCGGGACGACGCGGTGATGATCGTGAGCGCTGTGGGTGCCACCACCTCAGCTCCGGGCCACATCGGCGTTGTGGACCCCTCGTGCAGACGATAGGGCTTAAGGTGTGCGCATGGCATCACCGGCCTCACTACCACCGAACGCGGAGCCAGCACCGGCCCTGCTCTCGGCACACACCCCGCGCGCGATCTGGGACAGTCTTGTCGATGCGGAACGGGCGGAGTTCGAACGGCGCTACGCCGAGGAAATGGCTGCGGCCGCCCGCACACTGGACCTGACTGGTGTCCTCACCGTGCTCAACACATATCGCAAGATCGCGGAGATTACTCAACGCCAGGGCGTCGAGGCACATCGCCGCATGCTAGCCCAGGTTGCTCTCTTGCGGAACGGCCAGGACCTACCCACCGTGTCCGGGGCAGAACACAAGGCGGAGATCGATACGAGGCTGGGCCGCTGACCGGGTGTACTCCTATGAGATCCTGTCCGAGGCGCGGGATCAGGTTGACGGTCTACCTAGCCGTGCGTTGATCTACTACGCCGAGCTGATCACTTTCGTTGAGTTAACCCCGTGGGACGCTCCCCCGTACCGTGACGACAACCCCGATGGGAACATGCGCAAGATTGTGTTCGGGCGAGCTGGCGAAGGCATCGCCGTCTACCTCATCCTGGAGGACCAACGCCGCGTCGTCGTGGTGAGCGTGACCTGGGTCGGTTAGGTTGTCTGGTCAGGCATGAAGCTGGCGAAGAAGAATTTCGTCGCGGGCCACATCGGGACGCAAGCCCGGGAAGCAGCGCCCTGGACACAGAACCGTTCGCCCTGCCTCCGCACGTGCCATCCAGGGTGAAGCGCCGCCCCCGGTCGACGCTGACGACGAGGGAGACGACGAGTGACCGCACCGCAAGACAAGCAGCCGGAGTACCGGCTGGGGCGTGCGCCGGACGGGCGGTCGTGGACAGTACGAGAGAACCTGGTCGACATCCTCGAACGCGAACTGCTCGGCCCGGCGAACGGACCCGAGGAGGTCCTCAACGGGGTTCCCGACTCGGCCTACCTGATCGGCCGGATCGCCCCGGTGCGGCTCACCGCCAGTCGTGACGACCCGCAGGACGCGGACTCCGCCGAGGCCGCCACCGATGTCGGCGATGCGGTCGACGCCACCGAGAGCCGGGGGGTTCCGGTCACCGCCGTGGACGAGAGTGGCGCGGGCCCCGATGAGGACACCGCCGAGGACGAGCCGCAGAAACGCGGGCTGATGATTCCCGCGTCGATGGGGCTGCGCTGCCAGGTCCCCGACGACCTCGACTCGTTTGGCCTTGTGCAACGACCGGGAGACACCCCGCAAGATCCCCGTCAACGCGTGGCTCTACCAGACCAAGCTGTCCATCACGGCCGGCGGCGCGGAGGTGTTCCTGCCGGTCACCGACGCGCTGACCGACACCCGGCCCGAGCGGGACGCCGAGCTGCGGCGGCTGAGGTTGCAGTACCGGGACCGGCTGGAGTTCGCCATCGGGCGCACCTGCTCCGTCGACTGGCAGGTGGTCGACGGCGCGCGGCGGGCCAGCGAGATCCGCACGACGTGGTTGCCGACCTGCCAGACCCCGCAGACCACCGCCGAGGAGATCGGCGAAGCGCTGCTGGACATGACGGCGCTGGAAACGGCGAGCCCGGAGCAACTGCGCACCGGGCTGGAACCGATCGTCACCGGGTACGCGTCCTGGCTCTACGGCGAGCAACGCCGCGCCGAAGCGCTGCCGGACCACCTGCGTGAGGAGGGTCTGGACGCGGTCAGCGAAGCCCGCCAGGTGCAACACCAACTCGCGGACGGCTTGGAGCATCTGCTCAGCGACGACGAGGCCCTGCGGTGTTTCCAGTTCATGAACCGGGTGATGGCCGAGGCGCGCATCCAGTCACAGGTCGCGCAGCGTCGGGCCAAGAATCCGAAGGAGAGCATCGACCAAGCCCGCGACGCGGTGCTCGCCGACGGTCCCTCAGCGCACTCGTGGCGTACGTTCCAGCTCGCTTTCGTCCTGATGCAGCTTCCGCTGCTGACCGATCCGGGCGCGCAGAAACGCTCCGGTGACCTCGCCAAGGCGCAGTTGTTGTTCTTTCCCACCGGTGGTGGCAAGACCGAGGCGTACCTCGGCCTCGCCGCGTACACCTTCGCCATCCGGCGCCGCCACGGCATCATCACGACGCCGGACGGTCCGCTCGACGGCAGCTCCGGGGTGGCCGTGCTGATGCGGTACACGCTGCGGCTGCTGACCGCGCAGCAGTTCCAGCGCGCCACCACGCTGGTCTGCGCCGCTGAGATGGCGCGCATCGAGGACCCGGCGGCGTGGGGCAGCGAGCCGTTCCGGATCGGGCTGTGGGTCGGGACGGATGTGAGCCCGAAGCGCTACGACGAGGCCGCAACGCAACTGACGAAGGCCAACGAAGGCCGCGGGTACCGGCTCACCGTGTTGCAGATCCAGCGGTGCCCCTGGTGTGGCAGCAAGATCGGGCCGCGTGACGTCCGCGCGGACGCCGCGACACGCCGGGTGTATGTCTACTGCGGTGACGACCTGGCCGGGTGCCCGTTCGCCGAGGGTGGGGCGGCGACCGAGGGGCTGCCCGTGCTGACCGTTGACGAGGAGATCTACCGGCTCACGCCCGCGTTCGTCATCGCGACCGTCGACAAGTTCGCCCGCTTGGCCCGGGAAGGGGAGGCGGCCGCGCTGTTCGGCTACGTGTCCCGGCGCTGCGCGCGCCACGGGTTCGTGCATCCCGACTACCGGCACTGCGACATCAAGGACGGCAGCAAGCACCCCACCAAGGACGGGCTGCCCGCGGCCGCGGTCCGACCAGCCACCCGGTTGCGCCCGCCGGATCTGATCATCCAGGACGAGCTGCACCTCATCACCGGTGCGCTGGGCACGACGGTCGGCCTGTTCGAGGTGGCCATCGACGTGATGACCGCGTG
Organism: uncultured Actinomycetota bacterium; assembly: GCA_963712995.1. Taxonomy (GTDB): domain Bacteria; phylum Actinomycetota; class Actinomycetes; order Mycobacteriales; family Pseudonocardiaceae. The sequence continues at coordinate 6,709 of CAVQKH010000006.1, forward strand.
GCGCACCGCCGACGGACATCCTGTCCAGCCGCTGCTGGTCGCCTCGACGGCGACCGCGCGCAATGCGCCCGACCAGGTGCGCGCCCTCTACGGACGCGACGTCACGATCTTCCCGCCGCAGGTGCTCGACGCCGGGAAGACGTTCTTCTCCAAGGAGGAACCGGTATCCGAACAGTTCCCCGGCCGGTGCTACGTCGGTCTCAGCACGACCGGGGTCCGGCTGACCACGGCGGAGATCCGGGTGGCCGAGATCCTGATGGCCGCTGGGCAGCTGATGCTCGACCGGTCCGGCGAGGCCGCCGATCCCTACCTGTCTCTGGTCGGCTACTTCAGCGCGACCCGTGAGCTGGCCGGGATGGCCCGGTACCTGGGCGACGACATCCAGACCGCGCTCGCCAAGCGCCGCCCGTGGTCGCTGCTGCCGAGCCGGACCGGCACCGACTTCGGGTCGCTGCACGTCGCCGAGCTGACCTCCCGGGTGGCCAGCGCGGATATCACCGCGACCCTCGACCAGATGGCGGTGCCCTTCGACCCGGTCTTCGACTCCACGGCGGGCAAACGCGCGCTGCGCGAGGCGGACAAACCGGTGCCCAGGCGCGAGGTGAGCCCGTACGACGCGATCCTGGCCACATCCATGCTCCAGGTCGGCGTCGATGTCACCCGGCTCGGGCTCATGCTCGTCATCGGCCAGCCGAAGAACACCGCCGAGTACATCCAGGCCTCCTCCCGGGTCGGCCGGGACGCCACACGGCCCGGGCTGGTCGTCACGCTCGGCAACTGGGCCCGGCCGCGCGACCTCGCGCATTACGAGCAGTTCCGGCACTATCACGAGACGTTCTACGCCCAGGTCGAGGCGCTGTCGGTCACCCCGTTCTCGGTGACGTCACTGGAGCGAGGCCTGGACGGCGTGCTCGTCAGCGGCGCGCGGGTGCGCCACGCCGTCCAAGCGCAGGGGTTGTCCCCCGAGCAGAACGCGGGCCGGATCGAGACGGAGCGGGACTTCGTGGTCGAGCTCATCGACGCGCTGGTCAGCCGGGTACGGCGGGCATCCGACGAGGACTGCGCGCAGCGGGCGCGGCAACGCCTGCACGAGCGACTGGACCAGTGGTCCACGCGGCGCAAGCACCTGCAGGACCGCCGAAAGTCGCTGGTGTACGAGAAGGTCACCGACGACACGCGACACGGCCCGCTGATGATCAGCGCCGAGAACGCGAGGTCATTGGCCGACAGCAGGGATGCAGCTCCCTTCGTCGTAGCCAATTCGATGCGCGAGGTGCAACCGGAGATCAACCTCCTGGTCAGCCCCATCAAGGAGAACCTGGTCTACCTCGCACCGCCCGGTGCACCGACGTGGGAACTGCCCGAGGGGACGTCATGACGGGCGAGACGCGGTTCGTGTACGACTACGCCACCACCGTCGACCCGCTCGGCGACGCGGAGAAGGAAGCGGAGAAGGCGACCAAGCACAACCGCGCCAAGGTCGGGTCGGGGCGCCCCTCGTCCCTGCTCTACACCTATGGCCCTGGGGCGATCATGGATCTGCCCCAGTTCACGATCATGCCCGCGGGTCTGGACGACTGGGACCGGATCTGGAACCGCCGGGACGGCATCCCGCAGATCCGCGCCCCCCGGCTGCGCGAGGTCGTGGGCATGCTGCTGCGCTCTCCCGACGTGCAACTGCGGCCCCATCCATGGCAGCCGAAGAAGAACGTGTTCTCCGCCGAGGGCAACGACCTCGGAGTGCCCGCGCGGGTGTTCCCGCAGTGGCTGCGGTGCACTGGCTGCGACATGCTCGGCCTGCTCTCCCAGTTCGACTACCGCAACACCCATCCCTTCCGCACCGACCTCGCCTGCTTCGAGCACGCCAAGTGCACCGGCCGGGCGGAAAAACGCACCCGCAAAGCGGCGCGCCGCACCGCGGTGCCCGCCCGCTACCTGCTCGCCTGCGTCAACGGTCACCTCGACGAATTCCCCTACGACCTGTGGGTCCATCACGGAAAGCCCTGCGCGAAGGCCGAGTTCCCGGCGCTGAAGATGATTGACCGGACCGCCGGGAAGGGCGCGTCAGCGGTCATCCACTGCGAGTCCTGCGAACAACGACGGCCGATGAACGAAGCGCAGGGCGAGGCCGGGAAAGCCAAGCTGCCGCGGTGCCGGGGCCGCCATCCCCACCTCGACGCGTTCGAACCAGAGGGTTGCCGCAACGAGACCCGGCTGATCCTCGTCGGCGCGTCGAATCTGTGGTTCCCGGCGACCCAGTCGATCATCGTGATGCCGCAGTCGCCGCAGGAGCGGACCAGCGACCTCGCGAACCAGATCCGCATCGCCCTCGGCGAGAAGCTGGCCAAGTACCGCGAGGACCTCGACACCCTGCGTGACGTGCTCGACGGCAAGGTGGACGTCACCGAGCTGTCCGACGACGAACTCGGCCGGGCGGTCGAGGCGGCGTCGGCGCCCCCGGCGTCCGCTGAGGAGCAGCAGGAGCGCCTTCGCACGTGGGACCCGGTGGACCTGCTGGTTCCCGAATGGTGCTACCTGCTCACCGACCCGCTCGGCGCCCGGCACGAGGACCAGGCAAGCGGTCTCACGCTGTCCGAGCGTGATCTCGATCCCGCCTTGCGAGCGGAGATCATCCGGGTGCTGGCCGTGGAACGGCTGCGGAAGGTCAACGCCCTCGTCGGCTACACGCGCATCGACGACATGGATCGGGTCGGGGACCTGCCGCAGCGGCTGGCCCCGTTGACCCGGACCGAGCGGCCGGCCTGGACGGTCGCTACCGAGGACCGGGGCGAGGGCATCTTCCTCCAGCTCGATGAACCCGCGGTCGCCGCGTGGGAGGAACGGATCCACGCCACAGACCTGTGGCGCGCGCACCGCGACGCGCACCGCCGCAACTTCGCTCGGCGGTTCTCCGAGACCGCCGAGAATGTCGATCCGGACACGCGGCTGAAACCTCCGCGCTACTGGCTCGTCCACACCCTCGCGCACATCTTGATTCGCGAGCTGGCCATGACCTGCGGCTACTCCGCCGCGAGTCTGAGCGAGCGGCTCTACGCCTGGCCCGAGGCAGAGGAAAGGTCCGCAGCGGCGGGGCTGCTCCTCTGCACTACCGCCTCCGACAGCGACGGGACCCTCGGCGGGCTGGTGCAGCTGAGCGAACCAGCTCGCCTGGAACGGGTCGTTTCCGGCGCCCTGTATCGGGCCACGCGGTGCTCGTCGGACCCGATCTGCGCGATGCGCACCCCGCAGGACCCCGAGGATTTCCTGCACGGGGCTGCCTGTCACTGCTGCGTGATGGCGTCTGAGACCTCGTGCGAACGAGCCAACCGCTTCCTTGACCGGCGGTTCCTCGTCACTCTGCCCGGGAGCGAGTTTGGCTTCTTCGGACGCGTCGATTGACGCGGAGCGGCGAGGCAGTCGGGCTGGCTCCGCACCGGAACAGAAGCCAAGGAGATCACCGATCGACTGGACGACGGCGATACGGCGACGACCGCTCATGGCTGTCTCCGCCGGACGCCGACTAGCAGTACGGGCGCTCCTGGAGCTTGGTGGACCAGATCGCTCGCGCGAAGCCATCTCGTCGCCGTGCGGCTGCGCACCTGCACCGGGTGTGCCGACACGATCTCGGCGACTGACGCGATCGTGGTGGCCTTCGCGAGCACCGTGCCAGACCCCGTGGTGCTCACCAGTGATCCACATGATCTTGGCGCACTTGCCGGACACGCCGCGCGGCCGATTACTGTCGCGGGGGTCTGACAAACCCGCTCCCAGCGCGGTCCATCCCTGAACGTCTACACCGGCTTGCGCCGGTATCGATATGCGTGGGCGTCCCGGCGCGGCACCCAAGCATATCGACCGACAACCCCGAGCGTGCCGCGCCGTGCCTCCCGGCACATGAGGGGTTCCCCCTACCCAGACCCTGGTTCATCTAGTTGTGAACTCGTGGTGCGCCTTGCCCGGTGAGGCCGAAGCGTCGAGCAGGCTGTCCACCAGCAACATCTGCCGGCGGACCCGCTGGATCACCTCCTCGGTCAGCTCCCGGGCGATCGGGTCGTTGCGCAGCCGCACCGGGGCGGCCCGGTCGGCGAGTGTGTGGCCGTGTGCCTCACCGGCCCGGTGCGCCCGGGCCACGAGCGTCGCGGCCAGCAGATGGTGCATCGAGAGGTGCTCCTCGCTGATCCCGGTGAGTCCAGCCACCACGTCACCGGAGAGCCCCCGAAGGCGGCGGATCACCCGGGCACGCCGTCCGATCTCACTGGGTTCCTGGCCCATCGGCACCGTCTTGGACATGGGAGATCACCTCACCCACCACGGTAGTTGCCGCCGCGTGAATAGTGTGTCCGCCAGAGGCAGGGCACTCTGGGAGGATGTCGTGCTGCACAGTCCATTTCGGGGAGAGGCCATGAGTGTTGTGACGAGTTCGGATCAGAAGATCACGCGGGAAGAGCCGGACCGCAACCTCGCCATGGAACTGGTGCGGGTCACCGAGGCCGCCGCGATGGCCGCCGGCCGCTGGGTCGGTCGCGGTGACAAGAACGGCGGTGACCAGGCGGCGGTGGACGCCATGCGCAAGCTGGTCGGCTCGGTGTCGATGCGCGGCGTGGTGGTGATCGGTGAGGGGGAGAAAGACGAAGCCCCGATGCTGTTCAACGGCGAGGAAGTCGGCAACGGGCAGGGACCGGAATGCGATGTCGCGGTCGACCCGATCGACGGCACCACGCTGATGAGCAAGGGCATGCCCAACGCGCTGGCGGTGCTCGCCGTCTCCGAGCGGGGCACGATGTTCGATCCCTCCGCGGTGTTCTACATGGAGAAAATCGCCACCGGACCGGAGGCGGCCGAGGCCATCGACCTGTCCGTGCCCGTGGCGGAGAACATCAGGCGGGTGGCCAGGGCCAAGCACATGGATATCTCCGATATCACGGTGTGCATTCTGGAGCGGCCCCGGCACAACGACCTGGCGCGCCAGGTTCGTGAGGCCGGAGCGCGGATCACGTTCATCACCGATGGGGACGTCGCCGGCGCGATCGCCGCCGCCCGCCCGGACACCGGCGTGGACCTACTGATCGGCATCGGCGGCACCCCGGAAGGCATCATCACCGCCGCCGCGCTGCGCTGCATGGGGGGCGCGATCCAGGGCCGGTTGTGGCCCCGGGACGACGCCGAGCGCGCCGGGGCCCTGGACGCCGGGCACGACCTGGACCGGATCCTGACCACCGAGGACCTGGTACGCGGGGACAACGTGTTCTTCTGCGCCACTGGTATCACCGACGGGGAGCTGCTGCGCGGGGTGACCTACCACGCCGGGGGATGCCGGACGCACTCGATCGTCATGCGCTCCAAGTCCGGCACCGTACGAATGATCGACAGCGTGCACCGGTTGACCAAGCTGCGCCAGTACGCCGCCGTGGACTTCGACCAGCTCCCGCACGCATGACCCCGCAGTTCCGCACCGAGCGCGACACCATGGGCGAGGTACAGGTTCCCCTCGACGCTCTCTACCGGGCGCAGACCCAGCGCGCGGTGGACAACTTCCCGATCTCCGGGCGCGGCCTGGAACGCTCGCAGATCAGAGCCCTGGGCCTGGTCAAGGCCGCCTGCGCGCGGGTGAACGCGCAACTGGGGGTACTCGACCCGGCGCTGGCTGAGGCGATCGCCTCAGCGGCCGACGAGGTGGCTGCCGGTGAGCATGACGCGCAATTCCCCGTTGACGTGTTCCAGACCGGCTCAGGCACCAGCTCGAACATGAACGCCAATGAGGTGATCGCCACCCTGGCCAGCCGGGTCTGCGGCGGGATGGTCCACCCCAACGACCACGTCAACGCCTCACAGTCGTCCAACGACGTGTTCCCGACCACGATCCACCTGGCGGCCACCGAGGCGATCGCGCACGACGTGATGCCCGCGCTGGCGCACCTGGCCGCGACCCTGACCCGTCGGGCCCGTGACTGGGACACCGTGGTCAAAGCGGGTCGCACCCACCTGATGGACGCGGTGCCGATCACGCTGGGCCAGGAGGCCGGTGGATGGGCGTCGCAGGCTCGGCATGGTGTCGAACGGCTGGCGAGCTGCCTGCCCCGGCTCGGCGAGCTGCCGATCGGGGGTACTGCGGTGGGCACCGGGCTCAACGCCCCGGTGGGTTTCGGTGCCGCCGTCGTCGCGCAGCTGCGCGACGCTACCGGCCTGGACCTGCTCACCGAGGCACGCGACCACATCGAGGCGCAGGCCTCCCGGGATGGCCTGGTGGAGTGCTCCGGCGCGCTGCGCACCGTCGCAGTGTCACTTTTCAAGATCGCAAATGACATCCGGTGGCTGGGTTCGGGTCCCCGCACCGGGCTGGCCGAGCTGCGGTTACCCGATCTGCAACCCGGCTCGTCGATCATGCCGGGAAAGGTCAACCCGGTGATCTGCGAGGCGACGATGATGGTCGCCGCCCAGGTGATCGGCAATGACAGCTGCGTCGCATTCGCCGGCTCGCAGGGCAACCTGGAGATCAACGTGATGATGCCGGTGATGGCGCGCAACGTGCTGGAGTCAGCCCGGCTGCTCGCCGCAGCCGCCCGGCTGCTCGCGGACAAGGTCGTCAAGGGCGCGCAGGCCGACGCGGCGCGCTGCCTCGAGTACGCCGAGTCCTCCCCCGCGATCGTGACCTCGCTCAACCGGTATCTCGGTTACGAGGAGGCCGCCGCAGTCGCCAAGCAGGCGCTGCACCAGCGGCGCACGATTCGCGACGTGGTCCACGACCGCGGCCACCTGAAAAACGGAACCCTCACCCAGGACCAACTGGACGCCGCCCTCGACGTCCTCAGCATGGCCCTGTCCCCGCGTTCTGGGGACAGACTGCAGTAATTCCAGCCGCGATTACTGCGTTCTGTCCCCAGAACGCGGGGAAGTCCGGCCACCTTACGGGGCTGCACTGGGGTCAGTGCGGCAGGACGGCCTCTGTGGTGATCATGCTCCGTTGACGGTCGCCGGTGGCGGGTTCTGCTCGCAGGGCACGTTGCTGCCGTAGCCGGGCAGCAGATCGTCGCGTACCCAGCCCTGGTCGCCGGTCGAGGTGTTGCGCAGCAAGGTCCAGGTGCCGCCGTCGGCAGGGGTGTAGCAGAGGAAATCAGCGCGCTGGTCATGCAACCCCTGACCGGTCTGGATGCAGGAATTGCTGGGGCCGCTGCGCAAGGTCGCAGTATTGGCCGGGAAGTTCACCCAGGGTTGGTTGTCCTTGTCCGGGTAGCTGAGGCCACAGGACACCATCGTGGACGCCCCCACCCCCGGCCCGTTCTTATGTGGCGGCGTCGCTGCGTCCGCGCTGGCGGGTGCGGCAATGGCAAGTGTGGCGGTGGCTGCGGCTAGTACCGAACCGGCCACGCGTGCGGAGGTCCAAGACATGAAAATCCCCTCTCCCGCTGATCTGGATCTTAGGAATCCCAGGTCCCCCGCCCCACCGTCTCCTGGGATACGTTGCGATGCCCACGCTAGGTTCCGCCGCTTTCCGGTCACTTTCCGTTCGCTTGCCGCTGTTCACCCACCGTTGCACCACCCGCCCCATCGGGTGACGGGGAGGAGCCGACGTGGGCATCAACGCCCGCAACCGTACCGATCGGGGGAAAGCTCGGTTACCAACTGGCATCGCGTGGCTACACTCGGTACCGACCAGCTGGACAGCGGCGGAGCGGAGGTGGCGGCGTGAACTTCGAGGTTCTCGGCCCGCTGCGGGTGCGCCTCGGCGAGCAGCCGGTTGCGCTCTCCGCGCCGATGCCCCGCATGCTACTCGGAGTACTGCTCACCAGGGCGAACACGCCGGTGCCGGTAGATGTGCTGGTCGACGCGCTGTGGGCCGGCCAGCGGGACCCGCGCGCGGCCAAGAAGCTGCAGCTACACGTGCATCGGCTGCGCCGGGCACTGGGTGATCCGGCCCGGATCCACTACGAGAACGGCGGCTACACGCTGCGAGTGCACCCCGGTGAGCTCGACGCGGAGAGATTCGAGTCCGCCCTCACCGACAGTGTCGACGCCGGGCCGGCACGCGCGGTGGCGTTGCTGCGCGGTGCGCTGCAGCTGTGGCGCGGGGATCCTTTCAGCGACATCATCGACCTGCCGCTGCTGCGTACCGAGGCCGACCGGTTGACCGAACGCCGGCTAGCCGGCCTGGCTCAGCTCTACACCGCCGAACTGGTCTGCGGCCACGCCGCGGCGATCGTCGCCGAGCTCGTCGAGCTGGCCGCGCAGCACCCGATGCGGGAACAGCTGCAGGGATTGCTGATGACCGCGCTGTATCAGGCGGGCCGGCAGGCCGAGGCGCTGGAGGTCTACCACCGCACGCGGGGCGCGCTGGTAGAACAGCTCGGGCTGGAGCCCGGTAACGAACTGCAACGGCTCGAGCACGCGATCCTGACCGGCGACCCGCTGCTGGACGCTCCGAGCCCGCCCTCGATCGCGCCGGCGCAACTGCCCGCGGACGTCACCGACTTCACCGGCCGCAAGACCCAGCTCGGCACCGTCACTCACCTGACCGCGGCGGCGGATCGATCGGCGATGGTGCTCGTCGCGATCACGGGCCAGGCTGGGGTCGGTAAGACCACCCTGGCCGTGCACGCCGCGCACCGGCTGCGAGCCCAGTACCCCGACGGGCAGCTGTTCGTGAACCTGCGTGGCACGCAGGCCGACCCGCTACCGGCGGCAGATGTGCTGGCCCGGTTCCTGCGCTCGCTGGGGGTGGACCCCACGGTGATCCCTGAGGACACCGAGGAACGCGCCGCCCTGTATCGCAGCCGGCTCGCCGACCGGCGCCTGCTCATCGTGCTCGACGACGCGGCCTGCGAAGCCCAGCTGCGGCCGCTGCTGCCCGGTACCCCCGGCTGCGCGGTACTGGTCACCAGCCGGGCCCGGCTGACCGGGTTGGGCGGTGCCCAGTTGATCGATCTGAACGTCTTCGAGCCCGACCAGGCCGTCGAGTTGTTGGCCCGAGTCGCCGGGCCGCAGCGGGTCGCGGCCGAGCCAGCCGCGGCGCGCGAGATCGCGCGGCTCTGTGGCTTCCTGCCGCTGGCCGTGCGAGTCGCCGGTGCGCGGCTGAGCGCTCGACCGCACTGGCCGCTCTCGCGCCTGGAAACCGACCTGGCCGACGACGACACCCGCCTGGACACGTTGCGGCTGGGAGATCTGGAAGTGCGGGCAAGCTTCGCGCTGAGCTACGAGAGCCTGAACGTGATGGCTCGCCGCGCCTTCCGGCTCCTCGGGCTCCTCGAGATCGATGACTTCGCCCCCTGGGTGGGCTCAGCCCTGCTCGACGTCCCTCTGTCCAGGGCTGAGGAGCTGATGGACACCCTGGTCGATCTGCACCTGCTCGAAGTGGCGGATCGCGATGCGTCCGGGCGGTTGCGGTACCGCTTCCCTGACCTGCTGCGCTGCTATGCCCGGGAGGTGGTTACCGCCCAGGAACCGGAAGCCGGCTGCCGCACCGCATTGGATCGGGTGTTCGGGGGGTGGCTGGCGCTGGTCGAGGAGGCGGGGCGGTCCCTGACCGGTACCGCGTTCGCCGGGAGCTTCGACGCCGGGACCTGCTGGCGTCCCGCCGAATCAGTGGTCAGAGCTGCGCTGCGGGACCCGACCGGCTGGTTCCAGGCAGAATGGGCGGCGCTGGTCGGCGCCCTCGAACAGGCCTACTCGGTCGAGGCAGATCAGCTCGGCTGGGCGCTGGGCGTGCGGCTGGCCAGGATCTCTCTCGCTCGGGGATACTACGAGGACTGGCGGGGGCTCTGCGAGCTGATGCTCGTCGGCGCCCGGGGCGCCGTCAACGGCGGGCGGAACGGGATGGTGCCGCGCGGCCTGGACGAGCTGCGCAGGCTCCAGCACCGCCTCGACGACGCACTGGAGAACTTCGAGACGACCCTCACGGCGTGCGGTGCCGGGCGCGACCGGGCGCCACACGCCGTGGTCGCCGGACGCATCGGCGCAGCGCACCATGGTGCTGGCAGTGGTGGCGGTCCGGCCAGCTTCGAGGAGGCACTGGCGCACCTGGAGCACTCCTGGATCTACCTGCGCGAGTTGACTGACCGCCATACGGACCCCTCGGCGATCCGCCCGATCGGCACTGCGCATCGGCCGCAACGTTGTTACGAGAAGTCGACCCGCCGCTTTCAGCAGCTGCTCGACGCGCTCGACGTCTTCTCCGATCCCCTTCGGGGTATCGCGCTGGTGTCCTCCAACCCGGGGTCCTCCAATCCGGGGTCCTCCGGACCCGTGGCCGCCGGATCCGGCCGGGGTATCAGGTTGGCCGCTCTTCAAGGCACCCCGCACGCGGGTTGGTAGCTCTTGAAGAGCGGCCAAGCCAAACTCAGTGCGCGGAACCCTCGAGCATCTCGGTGACCAACGCCGCGATCGGTGAGCGCTCGGAGCGGGTGAGGGTGACGTGGGCGAACAACGGATGCCCCTTGAGCTTCTCGATCACTGCGGCCACCCCGTCATGCCGGCCCACCCGCAGATTGTCCCGCTGCGCGACATCGTGGGTGAGCACCACCCGGGATCCCGTGCCCAGCCGGGAGAGCACCGTGAGCAGCACGTTGCGCTCCAGGGACTGTGCCTCGTCGACGATGACGAAGGCATCGTGCAGCGACCGGCCGCGGATGTGGGTCAACGGCATCACCTCGAGCATCCCGCGATCGATCACCTCGTCGATGACGTTCGGTGAGGCGATCGCGCCGAGGGTGTCGAACACCGCCTGCGCCCAGGGTTGCATCTTCTCGTTCTCACTACCCGGCAGGTAACCCAGATCCTGACCACCCACGGCATAGAGCGGCCGGAAGACGATGACACGGCGGTGCGCGCCGCGTTCCATCACGGCTTCCAGACCCGCGCACAGCGCGAGCGCCGACTTGCCGGTCCCGGCGCGGCCGCCGAGGGAGACGATGCCGATCTCGGGGTCGAGCAGCAGCTCCAGTGCGATGCGCTGCTCAGCTGAGCGGCCGCGGAGCCCGAACGCCTCACGGTCCCCGCGGACCAGCCGGACGCGCTTGTCCGCGGTGATCCGGCCCAGCGCGGTCGCGGTGCCGGCGAGCAGCCGCAATCCGGTGTTGCAGGGCAGACTCGCGACCTCCGGGTGCTCGGTGAGCTCGGCGATCCCCTCCTTGTAGAGCACCTCCAGCACTGCTGAGCCGACCTCGACGTCACTCATCCCGGTCCACCCGGAGGGCACCACGTCCTGCGCGCGGTACTCGTCGGCAACCAGCCCGACCGCGCCTGCCTTGACCCGCAGCGGCATGTCCTTGGTGACCAGCGTGACGTTGCGACCGTCGGCGACCAGGTTCAGCGCGCAGGCCAGGATCCGGGAGTCGTTGCTGTCGGTACGGAACCCGGAGGGCAGTACCGATGGGTCGCAGTGATTCAGTTCGACCCGCAACGTGCCGCCGAGCTCACCGATCGGGACCGGCGTGTCCAGCCGGCCGTGGGTACGCCGCAGATCGTCCAGCAGCCGCAGCGCTTCCCGAGCGAACCAGCCCAACTCCGAGTGATGCCGCTTGCCTTCCAGTTCCCCGACGACCACAAGTGGCAGTACCACCTCGTGCTCGTCGAATCGGCTCAATGCCCACGGGTCGGACAGCAGAACTGACGTGTCCAACACGTAGGTGCGAACACCGAGGGCGGTGGAGTGAGGCGAGCGAGAAGCGATCACGGCAGCTCCCTGACGAGCGCGGCACCCACGCCCGCTTCTCGGTGGGCCGGCCGGCCTCTGGCTGGTCGCTACCGCAGCGCCCCGTCGGGCTCAGCGGGACCGACCACGAGGGCCGGGTGCCGACCCTCCCGTGCTTGCCGTGAGCGGTTTACCCGCCCGATCGACATCAGCCACGACCAGGGCCTCCCGTAGCGAAACGCGTCGAGCACGTCTCACTGCCACCGCACGGTACCCGTCCGTGGCTACTGATGGCAGGCATCCACACAGGTGAATCGACCCGTGTCGAAGCGTGACCAAAGCAGTCCGTGAGTACACAACAGCGTTCTAGCTGCGCAGAGGTACCCCGTAGACCCGCATCAAGGACCGGAGTGGACCGGACTGCACGGCGACGGTGTGACATCGGCCACAGGCGCGCCTGCTGGGAACGACGTTGGTGGGAGCTGTGGCCAGATGCAGATGACCGCTCTCACCCCCGACTCACGATCCCTTCGGCGCGCAGCGCCGAAGGGATCAGCGGCTCATCGAGTAACCGCTGGTAGCGCCCGCTCAGCGGCTGCTCCGGCGGGCGGGCGTCCAGCCAGGAGCGCAGCAGCCGGTATCCCTCGACATAAGTACTGGTGTAGGCGCGCCACAGCGGATCGGACAGGAAGCGCATCATCTGCCTGGCCCGCTGTTCGGGGATCAGCAACCAGCGCTGCAGGTAGGCCAACACATCGGCTGGGTCGGCGCCCTGATCGTGCAGCATGAGCGCAGCGTCCTGACGGACACCGAGCAGGCCCGCCGACGCCACCTCCAGGCGCTCGGCGAGCTCTCCGTCCATCCGCAGTCCCAGATCACCGAGGATCTCCGCGGCCCACAGTCCCCATCCGGGGCCAACCGCGACCCGCAGCCCGAGGTCAGCCAGGCCCTCGGCCATCAGGCATTGCGGGGTGTTCACCAGGAAAATCGTCTGCTCAGCTTGATGCTGGGTGCGCACCAGGCCGGCTTCCTTGCGGCAGTGCTCGGTGTGGTGCCCGGGGTAGGACTCGTGCGCGACCAGGTGTGGCAGCTGCGCCCTCCGGTGCCCGAGATCAGCGTTGATCGCCACCCGGGAGCGGTAGTCACCGAGGTAGTAGTTGAACCCACTCCATGGTTTGTCGGTGACCACCTCGTAATGCACGGTTTCCTGCGGGGGCAACTCGAACTCGGCCCGCGCCCGGTCCCGCAGCGCGCTGGACAGCGCCTGCACCGCGACCTCCAGCCGCTGCGGCGGGATCTCGTCGCGGGCCCGGTAGGCGGTCAACCGGTCAGCCAGTGGGTCGGCGCCGGGCAGCAACCGGTCGATCTCGGCATGTGCCTGGTGATAGACCTCGGGATCCCCCGGTTCGATGACCACATCGAAGTACGCTGCGACCTCCGTGACGAACCCGACCTGCTCCCCTGCCAGCACGCGTCCGCTGCACTCCAGGGCGAGAAGGTGGGCGGCCAAGAACTGCTCCCGCGGCTCGGACAATTCGGCGGCCGATAAGTCGGCTCGCAGCTGAACCGCCTGGCGGGCCAGTTCCGCCGGATCCGGCTTCGGCTCGTTGTCCACCTGGCGGCGCAACGCCGGATCACCGGTGTAGGCGTCGACGAAGCCCTCGACCAGGCGGTCGAACCGCAAACCAAGGGTCAGATACTCGCGGACCACGTTCATGGATACCAAGTATCCCGTCCGTGGCCCCGCTAGTGGGCGTCGAGCCGCAGTTCTGCATCGCCACCACGAGGGTCTACGACCCGAACCGCCGGTGCCTGGCGGTGTAGTCGCGCAGGGCACGCAGGAAATCCACCTTGCGGAAGGCCGGCCAGTAGGCGTCGCAGAACCAGAACTCCGAATGTGCCGACTGCCAGAGCAGGAAACCCGACAGCCGCTGCTCCCCCGAGGTTCGGATCACCAGGTCAGGGTCGGGCTGGCCGGAGGTGTAGAGGTGCTCGGCGATCTGCTCGACATCGAGCACCTCGGCGAGCTCCTCCATGGGGGTACCGGCCTCGGCGTGCTTGAGCAGCAGTTTGCGCAACGCGTCGGCAATCTCCTGGCGGCCGCCATAGCCCACCGCGACGTTCACCGCCAACCCTGGCCGGTCCCGGGTCCGCGCCGCCGCGCTGGTCAGCCGCTGGGCCATCTCCGAGGGCAGCAGGTCCAAAGCACCGACGACCCGCACTCGCCAGGGCGTGTCCGGCGCGCACAGCTGGTCGACGACATCGGCGATGACCTCCAGTAGCGGCTCCAGCTCGCCCGGCGGGCGGTTGCGCAGGTTGTCCGGGGACAGCAGCCAGAACGTGGCGATTTCGATACCGGTCTCACGGCACCAGCCGAGCAGTTCTATCAGCTTCGCGGCACCGACCCGGTGGCCGTCACAGACGTCGGCGAACCCGGCTTCCTTGGCCCAGCGCCGGTTGCCGTCCATGATCACCGCAACGTGGCGGGGCCGGTTCGCGGTACCGAGTTGGCGGGCCAGCCGGCGCTCGTAGAGCGCATAGACGAGGTCCTGCAGCCTCACAAGCCGGGAAGGCTACGCCCGGCCCCGGAGCAGATCATTCCCGGTGCCTGGCGCATTCAGCGGCTCAGCCTACGGTCACGTGGCCTCTTCGACGATCGCGATGGCGAAACCGTCGTAGCCTTTGACGCCGACGGTCTGGATGGCGGTGGCGCTGACCGACGGTTCGGCGGAGATCGCCTCGATGAGGCGCCGCGTGCCCTGCACGGCGGAGCTTTCGCTGCGGGCGTCGACCACCTCCCCACCCCGCACCACGTTGTCCACGATGATCACGCCACCTGGTCTGGTCAGGCGCACCGAGGCGGCGAAGTACTCGGCGTTGTGCTCCTTGTCCGCATCGATGAACACGAGGTCGAACGGCGCGGCGTGCCCGTCGGCGAGTTCCTTGGCGAGCCGCGGGAGCACGTCCAGCGCCGCCCCGACTCGCACGTCCACCAGATCCGCGAGGCCGGCCCTGGCGATGTTGGCACGGGCCACTTCGACGTGTTTGTGCTCGTGCTCCACGGTGATCACGTGGCCGTCCGGTGGCAGCGCCCTGGCCAGCCAGATCGTGCTGTATCCACCCAGTGTGCCGAGCTCGAGGACCCGGCGGGCATCCACCAGCCTGGCGAGCAGGTTGAGCAGCTTGCCCTGTGCGGGTGAGACGGCGATAGCCGGCAGCCCCCCGGCGTCGCTGGCCGCGAGCGCAGCGTCCAGCGCCTCGTCCGTTCCGATGAGTGCGCCGGTGATGTAGTCGTCGACCGCCGTCCACTGCTGCTGGCTCATAGTGACCAGGCTAGAGTTCGGGGCCGCGGGCGCGCAGGTCGTCGACGGTGGCCATGGCCTGCTGGAGCTCGCCGAGCCATTGCTGGGCGTGCTCGCCGACCAGGCGCACCGCCCAGGCCAGTGCCTCCGACCGGGACCGCGCCACGCCAGCGTCGACCAGGGTGTCGAGCACCAGGCGCTCGGGCTGCCGCAACCGGGTCATCACCGGCACCGACAGCGTGGTGAACAATTCCTCGGTGTCACCGAGCCGGGCCCCCCAGGCCACTTTGCGCCGGTAGCGGTGCTCGGCCTGCCGCGCGATCTCGATCCGCTCGTCCCGGGAGTCCTCCCGGAACCGGCTGATCCGGCCCGCCTCGGCGGCGGCGCGCTCAGCATCATCGGCGAACTGCTCGCCCAGTGCGGGCAACTCGCCCACGACCAGGATTTCCTCGCGGTCCACGGTGACCTCGACGTCACCGGTGAACCAGCCATCCGGCAACCGCCCCGCGAACCAGCCCTTGGCGTCGTCGGGCGACGGGAGATCAGCCTGCTGCCAGCCGCCGCGCCCAGGCCATCGGCTTCCGGCGCGCGCCGCATGCGGCCGTCCTCGTCCTACCATGGTTGCGCGTCCTCTCACTCACTCCGTTGCTTCGATTACAACATTACTGCTGTTGCATCGGAGAGCAAGGGTTGTCCGCGCAGCGCGAACGCCGGCGGCATCACACGCTGGCACGGTTAACGGGTGCGCAACTGGGCCTGCAGATCCTCAGCGGAGGTCACCGGACGGTCACAGACGAACCCGTGACAGATATAGGCCGCCGCGACGCCGCCCACCAGATCCCGGCCGGCGAGCATCGGATGCTGGGCACCCGGTTCCCCGACCAGCACGACGGCTCCGCCGGGTGCGGTCCACCGGGACCGAGCCTCCAGCGCCGCACGGGCCGCATCGCCGGCGGCACCGATCACAGCGATCTGCATCGGCCCGTGTGCCAGCGCCTCGGCGGTGGTCAGCCAGTGACCCGCCGCCTGCGGTGCCTTCGCCGGCACCACCCCGGCCCTCGCCACCGATGCCTCCGCAGCCGCGCGGTAGGCCTGCGACCCGGTCAACGCTGAGGCGGTGACCAGCGCGGCGGCCAATGCGGACGCACCCGCTGGGGTGGCGTTGTCGGCCAGACTGGCCGGTCGGCGGAACAGCGCCTGGGCGTCGGCAGCGGTATCGAACCACGACCCGGCGTGGTCCGGGTCCGCGAAATACTTCTGCGCCAGCTCCAACACCGGCAGCGCCGCGTGCTGCCAGCGGTCCGCACCGGTGACCTGGTGCAGCGCGAGCAGTCCCTCGACCAGCCAGGCGTGGTCGACCAGCACCCCAGCCGCCACGCCCACGACGCCGTCCCGGGAGCTGCGCCGCAGCCGGCCATCGACCAGGTGCGTGCCCAGCATCAGCTCCGCCGCAGCGGCCGCGGCGGCGATCCACTCCGGACGGCCCAGCACGCCGCCGGCCTCGGCCAGGGCGGTGATCGCCATCCCGTTCCACTCGGTGACCACCTTGTCGTCCCGACCCGGCTGCGGACGCGCGGCCCGAGCCGTGAGCAGCGCGGCACGCACCCGCTCCCAGCGATCGGCGTCATCAGGTTCGGCAGGTAGCTGCAGCACCGACGTGCCGTGCTCGAAGGTCCCGGTCCCGGTCACCACCAGCAGCTCCGCCGCCCACTGACCGTCCGCCGGTCCCAGCACCTCGACGAGCTGCAGCGGCGTCCACACGTAGGTGGCGCCCTCCTGCCCGCCGGTATCGGCATCCAACGACGCCGCGAAGCCACCCTGAGCGGTGCCCAGGTCCTCGAGCAGAAACGTCGCCGTGTGCTCGGCGACCCGCCGGGCGATCGCCGACCCGGTCAGGCGAGCCAGGTGGGTGTAGACGCGCAGCAACAAGGCGTTGTCATAGAGCATCTTCTCGAAATGCGGCACCACCCAGGCGGCATCGACGCAGTAGCGCGCGAATCCGCCGGCCAGCTGGTCGTACATCCCGCCGCGGGCCATCGCCTCACAGGTGCGTTGTGCCATGGACAGGGCCGGCTGCGAGCCGGTCCGCTCGTGGTGGCGGAGCAGGAACTCCAGCAGCATCGAGGGCGGGAACTTCGGGGCGGCACCGAACCCGGCGTGCACCTCGTCGAACTCCTTCACCAACATGTCCACTGCGGCGGCCAGCACCCGATCGTCCACCGCGGACTCGGTCACCGGCACGGCCCGCTCGGCGAGCTGCCCGGCGATGTTCTTGGCCACTTCCCGGACCTTGTCCCGCCGGTTGGACCAGGCCTGCCGCACAGCGATCAACAGCTCGGGGAATCCGGGCAGGCCGTGCCGGGGAGCAGGCGGGAAATAGGTGCCGCAGTGGAAGGGTTCACCGGTGGGAGTGAGGAAGCAGGTCATCGGCCATCCCCCATGGCCGGTCATGGCCTGGGTGGCCTCCATGTATATGGCGTCGACGTCAGGACGCTCCTCCCGGTCCACCTTGACGTTGACGAAGTTGGCGTTCATCACCGCGGCGATCTGCCCGTTCTCGAAAGACTCGTGCGCCATCACGTGGCACCAGTGGCAGGCGGCGTAGCCAATGGACAGCAGCACGGGCACGTCACGCTGTGCCGCCTCGGCGAACGCTTCATCGCACCACGGCCACCAGTCGACCGGGTTGGTGGCATGCTGGAGCAGGTATGGGCTGGTGGAGCTTTCGAGCCGGTTCGCCATGTGGGCTATCCTCCCTGCCCAGGCGAGCGCGCGGAACCTTTACTCCTCACGTGGAGTGGTGGAATCGTCGTCGAAGGAGTCCGGTACCCGGCGCAGGTGTTTGTTCATCGAGCGCACGAGCAGTGCCGCGGCGAGGAAAAGCAGCAACAGCAACACCAGAGCGGTCGGCGCGGCCTTGCCGAAGTCCTCGCCCTGCCCACCAGGATCGGGGTTGGGTGGCGGCGCGAGCGTCCCGAACCCGCTCACACCGGCCGTCGCGGGAAATTCCGTCAGCAAGAGCAAGCTCACGCGAACACCCGCTCCCGGACACCGGAGAACAGATCGTCTTCGGGCAACGTGGTGTCGACCAGCGAACGGGCCAACTCGTACTCCTCGGTCGGCCACAGCTGCGCCTGCAGCGCATGCGGTACCCCGAACCACCGGCTGGCCGGGTCGATCTGAGTCGCGTGGGCCCGCAGCGCGTCGTCGCGCACCGGGAAGTACTCGGCGCACTCCACGCGGGTTGTCACCCGCTCCATCACATCCGGCGCCGAGGAGTCCCACTTTTCCAGCCATTCGACGAACGGAGACTCCTTGCCGGTCGCGATCAGCGCGTCGTGCAGCACCTGCATCCGCCGGCGAGAGAAACCGTGCGAGTAGTAGAGCTTCAGAGGCTGCCACGGCGCCCCGGCGTCCGGGAAACGTTCCGGGTCACCCGCAGCGTCGAACGCCGCCACCGACACCTCGTGGCAGCGGATGTGGTCGGGATGCGGGTAGCCACCCTTCTCGTCGTAGGTCACCACCACATGCGGCCGGAACTCGCGGACCACCCGAACCAGATCCTGCGTGGGGCCCTCCAACGGCACCACCGCGAAACATTCCTGCGGCAACGGAGGTGCCGGGTCACCGTCAGGCATCCCGGAGTCGATGTAGCCAAGCCACCGGTGTCGCACACCCAGGATCTGCGCCGCGCGGGCCATCTCCTGCTGCCGGATCACGCTCATCTGCGCTGGGTGCTCGACCAGGTCGGCCGGTTCGAACGAGGGATTCAGGACGCTGCCTCGCTCCCCACCGGTGCAGGTGACGACCATCACGTCGTGACCGTCGGCGACATACCGGGCCATCGTCGCCGCACCCTTGCTCGACTCGTCGTCGGGATGTGCGTGCACCGCCATCATTCGCAGCTGCTCAGCCATGGATGCCTGCTCGTCCCTTCTCCTACCGGCGCCAGAGGCGGGCTACCCCGGGCGGCGGGAATCCTCTGGTGTGTGGACCATTGTTCCCCGCCGCACCGACAGTTCCGACCAGCGGGCCGTCGGAGTAGGTGTCGCCATCGAGCAGGTGTCCATCGAGGGGGTGTAACGCCGTGACCGCCGGCCAACTTCCCGCGGGTCGTTACGGGCGGCGCCCGCCTTCCGCCCGCCGTCGGTGGGCGGTGCCGGCAGGGCTCATCCTCGCCACCCTCATCGGGCTGGCAGTGGCGGTGATCGGCTACCGCAACCTCGGCACCACGCCGATCCAGGGTTCGGCGCTCAGCTTCACCCTTCTGCCGGGCAATGCCGTGCACCTGCGGCTGAGTGTGATCCGGGACGACCCCTCGCAGGCGGCCGTGTGTATCGTCCGTGCCCGTTCCCTGGATGGGGAGGAAACCGGCCGAAAAGAAGTCTACGTGCCCCCCGCGGCGGGTCCGATCACGCTGTCCACAGTGGTGCACACCTCCCGGCCACCAATCACCGCTGAGGTCTTCGGATGCTCGTTCCAGGTGCCCGACTACCTAGCTCCGGTCCCGAACCACTGACTCGACCAAGAAGTTAATAGCCCCGCTGAACAGGCACGATCCCGATCCATTCACCCGTAAGGCTGAGGTTGGCCCTGACACCTCGTGTTACCGTGGAGGGCGCGCACGGCCCCGGGGCAGGGCCGTGTTTTTCCGTTCCGGCCGTCGGCTACCACGTCGGCGGCTCGGTTCGGTCCGCACCGCGGTAGCGGACGTCGGATCTGAAGGAGGAATGATGACCGTGAGCGAGACCCAGGTGACCTGGCTGACCCAGGAATCCTACGACCGGCTCAAGCAGGAACTCGACGAGCTGGTGGCGAACCGCCCAGTCATTGCCGCGAAGATCAACGACGCCCGTGAGGAAGGAGACCTCAAGGAGAACGGTGGCTACCACGCCGCCCGCGAGGAGCAGGCCCAGCTCGAGGCCCGGATCCGCCAGCTACAGGAGCTGCTCCGCGTCGCCAAGGTCGGCGGTGTCCCCACCCAGTCCGGGATCGCCGCACCCGGAATGGTCATCACGGTACGCTACCAGGGAGAGGACGAGACCGAGACCTTCCTGCTCGGATCACTGGAGGAAGTTGCACACGGTGATCTGGAGGTCTACTCGCCGAACTCACCACTGGGTAAAGCGATCATCGGTGCCCACGAGGGCGAGGACCGCCACTACGAGCTGCCCAACGGCGGTCTGATGACCGTCGCCGTCGTCAAGGCCGAGCCTTTTAGAGGCTGAATTCTTCACTGCGACACCTGGTAGCCGGCCGCGTTCAGGTCGGCGATCAGTGCTGTGCAATGTTGCGGGCCGCGAGTCTCCAGACTCAACGCGACGACCACATCGCCGATTGCCAGACGACCGGCGGTGCGGGAGTGGGCCACATCGACCACGTTGGCTCCCGAGGCCCCCACTCGCGCCAGCAACGCGGCAAGTGCACCGGGCCGATCAGGCACGGTCACCTTCAGCGCCACGAACCGCCCGGCCGCCCTCAGGCCGTGCCGGATGAGGTGCATCAGCAGCAGCGGGTCGACGTTGCCACCCGAGAGCACCGCACAGACCGGTCCCGGGAAGCGCTCGCCTGCCGCCAGCAACGCCGCGACCGCAGCCGCACCAGCCGGCTCGACCAGCAGCTTGGCCCGCTCCAGACACAACAGCAGCGCCTGGGACAGCGCCTCCTCCCCGACGGTGAGCACCTCATCGACCAATGCGGACACATGCGCGAAGCTCACCGGACCCACCTCGGAGACGGCGATCCCGTCGGCCATCGTGTACCTCGCTGGCAGCCGAACCGGTGCGCCGGCGGCCAGCGACGCAGGCCAGACCGCTGCGTGCTCGGCCTGCACCCCGATCACCCTCACCTCAGGTTTGACACCCTTGACCGCGGCGGCGATCCCACCGACAAGCCCACCACCACCGGTGGGCACCAGGACGGTCGCCACGTCGGGCAGCTGCTCGAGCATCTCCAGACCCACCGTGCCCTGACCGGCCAGCACGTCGGGGTGGTCGAACGGGTGGATGAACACCGCCCCGGTCTCCTGCGCGAAGACGCGCGCGGCGGCCAGCGAGTCCTCGACGACGTCGCCGACGAGATGCACCTGTGCACCGTAGCCGCGCGTGGCGGCGATCTTGGGCAGCGCCGCGGTCACCGGCATGTAGACCGTTGCGGCGGTGCCCAACATCGCGGCCGCCAGCGCCACTCCCTGCCCATGGTTTCCGGCGCTGGCCGCCACCACCCCACGGGCCCGCTGCGCCGCGGACAGGGCATGGATCCGCACATACGCGCCCCGAATCTTGAACGAACCCGTAAGCTGCAGGTTCTCGCATTTGAGGTGGACCGGGACCGCGCAGTGCTGGGCGAGCACCTCGCAGTACCGCACCGGGGTGCGCCTGATGACGCCATGCAGGGTCTCCCGGGCGAGTCTGATCTTCTCGATGCCGACCAGCTCCATAGTCGATGATCCTGCCAGCCGGCGAGCGCACGCCGGAAAACACCGCGCAGGATAACACCAGGGTAAGGTCGCCGATGAGCGTTTCGAGGAGGTGGAATGGGTCGCCGCTGGGTACCGATCGTGGTCACCGCCGGGGTAGCCGCGTTGCTCGCGGGTGCCGCCGTCTTCACGGCTAACAGTGCGGGCTGCGCCGACCCGGGCAGCTATGTACGGGTACCAGGTGGTGTGCAGCTCGTCGGCGGATGCCTCAACAGCGCCGATCTCCCGGTCGCCCCCCCACCAGCCCCCGCCAAACCAGCCTCCCCACCCAAACCCCCCACCGGCGCCTAACCTCCACCGTCCCGCCCCTGGGCAAGGAAGACATATCGGGGTTGAGAGCAGCTGTTCGCTACGCGAGCGCGGTGCGCAGGTCCTCGATCAGGTCTTCGGCATCCTCGATGCCCACAGACAGGCGAAGGAGGTCGGCCGGTACCTCCAACTGGGTGCCCGTGGTGGAGGCGTGCGTCATGCGTCCGGGGTGCTCGATGAGGGACTCCACCCCACCCAGCGACTCAGCGAGGGTGAACAGCCGGGTTCGGGCACACACCGCCAGCGCCGCCGCTGCGCCCCCACGCACGGTGAACGAGACCATGCCCCCGAAGCGGCGCATCTGCTTGGCGGCCACCTCATGGCCGGGATGGGTGTCCAAACCCGGGTAGTGCACACCGGTGATCGTCGGGTGCGCCTGCAGCGCCGCGACAACCCGCTCGGCGTTATCGCAGTGTCGCTCCATGCGCACTGCCAGGGTCTTGATCCCGCGTAAAGTCAGCCAGGCGTCGAAGGGCCCCGGCACCGCACCGGCGCCGTTCTGCAGGAACGCCACCTGCTCATCCAGCCCGGCGTCGTCGGTGATCAACGCGCCGCCAACCACGTCGGAGTGTCCACCGAGATACTTGGTGGTCGAGTGCAGCACCACATCGGCACCCAGTCCCAGGGGCGTCTGCAGGTAGGGGGTGGCGAAGGTGTTGTCCACCACCAGGCGGGCACCGGCTCCGTGGGCGATGCCCGCCAGCGCCGCGATATCCGCGATGGTGAGCAGCGGATTGGTCGGCGTCTCGCACCACACCAACCGGGTCGTCGGACGCATCGCGTCCAACACCACATCGGGATCGGACTGTGAGACAGCGGTGTAGTCGATCCCCCAGGGTCCGAACACCTTGTCGATCAGGCGGAAAGTGCCCCCGTAGGCGTCGTCAGGGATGACGATGTGATCACCTGGCCGGCAGGTCGCTCGCAACAGGACGTCGGTGGCCGCCATCCCGGAGGCGAAGGCCCGCCCGTGACGACCTCCCTCCAGCGCGGCCAGGCAGGTCTCCAACGCGGTGCGGGTGGGGTTGCCGGTGCGGGCGTACTCATATCCCTCGCGCAGGCCGCCAACACCGTCCTGAACGAAGGTGGAGGTGGCGTGGATCGGCACGATCACCGACCCGGTGTGGGGATCCGGATCCTGACCGGCGTGGATCGCGCGGGTGGCGAAACCTGTCACGTCGACAGCCTACGGCGATCCGCTGCCGGCGCGATCACCGCCACTGCGATCTTTGGTCGGCCCGCCGACGCGATCTTTGGTCGGCCCGCCGACGCGATCTTTGGTCGGCCCGCCGACGCGATCTTTGGTCGGCGCTAGCGGATCCACCCGGCCTGTCGTTACCGCCCAGCCAGGAACCCCAGCACGTCCTGGCGAGTGACCACCCCCGCAGGCTTGCCGTCGATCAAGACCATGGCGCCGTCGGCGTTGGCCAAGGACCGCATGAGCGAGCCGACTGACTCACCCCCGCCGATCGTCGGCAGCGGCGCCGCCATGTGCGCCTCGATGCAGTCTGCAAGTTGCGCGTCGCCGGCGAACAAGGCCTCCAGCAGGACGCGCTCGTTGACCGCGCCGATCACCTCGGCCGCCATGACCGGTGGCTCAGCCGAGACCACCGGCAACTGCGAGACCCCGAACTCGCGCAGAATCATCACGGCGTCGGCGACCGTCTCATTGGGATGGGTATGCACCAACTTGGGCAAGGTGCCGTCCTTGCCGACCAGCACGTCGGCGACCGTTGCTCCCGAGGAGTCCGGAGGCAGAAAGCCATAGGTGGCCATCCACGCGTCGTTGAAGACCTTGCCCAGATAACCGCGCCCGCCGTCGGGCAGCAACACGACGATCACCGATTCGGGTCCGGCCTGGCCGGCCAGCCGCAGCGCGCCCACCACCGCCATCCCGCACGACCCCCCCAGCAGCAACCCCTCCTCACGGGCCAGCCGCCGGGTCATCGCGAAGGAATCGGTATCCGAGACCGGAATGATGTCGTCGCAGACATTGCGGTCATAGGTGCGGGGCCAGAAATCCTCCCCGACACCCTCTACCAGGTAGGGCCGGCCGCTGCCGCCCGAATACACCGAACCCTCCGGATCGACGCCGATGATCTGCACCCGGCCCTCGCTCACCTCTTTGAGGTAGCGCCCAGTCCCGGAGATCGTCCCCCCGGTGCCGATACCGGCGACGAAGTGCGTGATCCGCCCCTGGGTCTGCGCCCACAACTCGGGACCGGTGCTGTGGTAGTGGCTGGCAGGGTTCTCCTTGTTGGAGTACTGATCGGGTTTCCACGCTCCGTCGATCTCCGCAGCGAGCCGGTCGGACACCGAGTAGTACGAGTCGGGATGGTCGACCGCGACGGCGGTGGGGCACACCACGACCTCCGCACCGTAGGCCTTGAGCACGTCTCGCTTGTCTTCGCCGACCTTGTCGGGGCAGACGAACAGGCACCGGTAACCCTTGCGTTGGGCGATCATCGCCAGTCCGATACCGGTGTTTCCCGACGTCGGCTCGACGATCGTGCCGCCCGGCCGCAGCTGACCGGATCGCTCCGCCGCTTCCACCATCCGCACCGCGATCCGATCCTTCACGCTGCCGCCGGGATTGAGATACTCCACCTTCGCCAGGATCAGCGGCGCGAGGTCTTTGGCTACTGCGTTCAGTCGCACCAGCGGGGTGTTGCCGACCAGATCGATGATGTGCTCGGCGTAGTGCACTGGGTCTCCTGGCGGGATGAGGGCTGACTGTGCTTGTACACACAGCACGCGACTGAGCGTCAGACGTATTTCAGAGCTTCTGGCGTGTATCAGAGTATTAGGGGTATTAGGGGCACCCCGCACCGCGCGGCGTCGAGGAGGTCTTTCAGCGATGCAACATCCGTTGAGAAGAACCGCCGTCGTGGTCGGCGCCACCGGTGCGACGGTTGGCGCCGCGTACGGGGTACTCACCCAGCAGGGACGGCGGGCGCGCCGAAACATCAAGATCCCGGGCTGGGCCCCGTTCCGCGCGGACGGGGTGTACCTGCCCGACGGGACCGGCCCATCAACGGTTGCGTGCACTGAGCCGTCCTCGGGGGAGATGGTCCGCATCATGATGCTGGGTGATTCCCTGGCGGCCGGCCTCGGCGTGGATGGGCCCGAGCAGTTACCCGGGACCGTGCTGGCTCGCGGACTGGCCAAGGACGCCGATCGACCGGTTCAGCTGGACACCCTGGGTATCTGCGGCTGCACGAGCCGCCGGCTGGGCGGGCAGGTGGACACCGCTCTGATCGATCCTCCGCACCTGGCCATCATCCTGATCGGCGCCAATGACCTGACCCGGCGGGTTCCGCCGTGGGAGTCGGCCAGACTGCTCGGCGACGCGGTGTCCAGGTTGCGAGCCGCCGGCAGCGCTGTGATCGTCGGCACCTGCCCGGATCTCGGCACGATCCGGCCGATCCCGCAACCACTGCGCACCATCGCGCACACCTCCAGCTTGACCCTGGCCCGTCTGCAGCGCGATGCGGTATGCCGGGCCGGCGGGCTGCCGGTGCCCCTGGCCCAGCTACTCGCCCACGACTTCCTCACCCAGCCCGACACCATGTTCAGCCGGGACCATTACCACCCTTCCTCGGCCGGCTACCGCGCCGCCTGCGCGGTACTGCTCCCGGCACTGTGCTCAGCCCTGCGGGATACGTGCTCTTCAAGTACCACCAACCGGAGCACCACGCATGCGGGCCCGGTCACCCATTGGGGACCGGGCCCGTGACAAGCGTCAGGAGTAGCTACTCGCCGCCTTGGAAATAGGACAGCAGCCGCAGGATCTCCAGGTACAACCAGACCAGGGTCACGGTGAGACCGAAGGCGACATACCACGCAGTCTTCTCCGGTGCACCCGCGCGGATCGCCTGGTCGGCGGCGTCGAAATCGATGAGGAAGCTGAACGCGGCGATTCCGATACACACCAGGCTGAAGATGATAGCCAGCGGGCTGCCATCACGCAGGCCGATACCACCCTGAGTGAAAAAGCCGGCGATGAGATTGACGATCATCAGGCCGACGACACCGATCAAGGCACCGGTCAGCCACTTGGTGAACCGGGGCGTGACCTTCACCGCACCGGTCTTGTACACCACCAGCATGCCGCCGAACACAATCAGGGTGCCGGCGATCGCCTGCAGCACGATGGAGCTGCTGCCCGCGAAAGCTGAGCCGATGACGCCGCTGATTCCGCCGAGAAAGACACCTTCGACAGCGGCGTAGGTGAGGATCAGCGGCGGGCTGATGACCTTCTTGAAAATGATCACCATGGCCAGCACGAAACCGATCAGCGCGGCCGGCAGAGCAAGTTGCCACAGTCCGCTGAAATAGGTGGCCGCGCCGGTGGCGACGAGTACCGCCAAGGTGATAGCGGTCTTGGTGACCACATCATCGACGGTCATCGGTCGGCTGGTGGTCGGCGGGGCGCCGCCATAACGTTCGGGGGCAGAGTTGAAACCCGCGTAGCCGCCGCCCCCTACGGGAAGATTGCGGAATGCGGGGTTGCTGGTGGAGCGCACCGTGTTCCTCCTGGTGGGCGTGGCAGGCTGTCACCGGGTCCAACGCGCCTGCGGCGGATCCGGTTCCCGGGCCCGCTGAATCGGACTTTACCCCTCGTCCCGTGACATGCCGGCAAGCGAGCGTGACAGCCGCGCGTTACTGTACGCAAGATAGACAGACCCGGACCCGGAACAGGGCGGAGGCGGGCAATGAGCTGGTGGGGCTGGGTGATTCTCGCGCTGGTGGTCGTTGTGCTGCTGGCCGCTCTCACCATGGTCATCCAGCGTCGAAGGCGGCGCGGCGGGGTGATCGGGCTCGGTGACTCGGACCGGAGCGCCCCACAGTGACCACGCCGACTCCCGCGTTGCTGCTGCGAGCGAGTGAGCTGGTCGGCCGTCCGGTGGTCGCCCTCAGCGGAGACCTGGTCGCCGAGATCAAAGACATCGTCTTCGAACGCACCGGCGGTCGTATCGCGGGTTTCACGCTGCGTAATCCAGGGTTGCTCAGCCGCTCCCGCAAGGATGCGCTGCCCTGGGGCGGCGTGCACGGGGTGGGCCGCGACGCCGTGATGGTCTCCGCCGAGACCGAACTCATTGCCTCCAAGGAGCTCGCACCGCGCCGGAAGGCCCGCCACGCGGACGTGCTGGAGGATCGGGTGCTCACCGACAACGGCCGCGACCTCGGTCGGGTGGTGGACGTGGTGCTGCACGGCGGAACCAGCCTGGAGGTGGTGGGCTACGAGGTGGAGGCCAGCCAGGCCCTCGGCACGGCGGGTCGGCGGGTACTCATCCCCCTGCCCGATACCGTGGCGGTCTCCGGTGAGAACCTCATCGTCCCTGCGGCGGCTGCCGAGTTCGTCTCCGAGGATCTGGCCGGCTTCGGCGCGGCCGTGGACGCCTTCCGGGCCTGGTTGCGAGAGGGTGCTGGCTGATGCTCTTCAGTCAGGTACGTAAACGCGATGTGGTCAACACTGCCACCGCGACCCGGGTTGCCAGAGTGGACGGCTTGGTCGTACTGCCCGGGCCTGCCAGGGTGGCGCTGCTGCGATTGGGCAAGGTCAGCGGTGCCGGCACCCTGGTTTCCTGGGGTGACCTGCAAGGCTTCGGGCCCGACGCCGTGACGGTGGCGACCGACGCCGTGATCCGGCCGGCCCGCGACGATCTGGAACGGCGGGCCGAGAACAACGACCTGGAGATCCTGGGGAAGCGGGTCCTCACTGAGCGAGGAATGGAACTCGGCACGGTCACCGACGTGGACTTCGACCCGGAGACGGGTGTGGTCACCTCACTGGTCACCAAGACCGAGACCATCCCCGGACAACGGTTGATCGGTCTGGGCAACTACGCGGTCGTCGTGTCGGATTAGCGCGCTGGTGGGAGGTTCTGGACGTGCTGGAACCCGAATCTCCCCTTGATGCAGAGGTGGCCGTGGGTGATGCTGTGATCCGACGGTGAGGTCACATTGACGATCTGCCCGTGCTGCACGTGCAATTCGAGGTTGCATCCCACGCCGCAGAACGAGCAGACCGTGGTGGTGACGGTCTCGGCGGCCGGGTCCCAGTGCCCCGATTCCCGCAGTTCGTGTTCACGGACCGACTTGAGTGCGCCCGTGGGACATACGCCGATGCAGTTCCCGCAGTAGACGCAGGCCGAAGCAGGCAATTCGACGTCGTACTCGGTGGCGATGCGCGCGTCGAAACCACGGCCTGCCGCGGCGATGGCGAAGCTGAATTGGGCGTCGGTGCCGCATGCTTTGACGCATTTGTAGCACATGATGCATCGGGAGTAGTCGCGCACGTAGAGATCGTTGTCGATCTTGATGGGTTGCGCGACGGTCTCCGCGGTGGAGCCATCCGGGGGATGGTGATGCCCGGCGTGGCGGCGGTCCCGCTCACCGGCTGCCGCCGGCGCGCCCGGCGGGCCGTAGCGCCCCGGGTCCACACCGTAGGCGGCTATCCACCGGTGCACATCAGCGTCGGCCTGTGACAGGTCGACCGATGAGGCGAGCAGTTCCAGCACCATTCGCCGGCTGTGCCGCACCCGCTCGGTGTTCGTGCGCACCTGCATGCCCTCCTCCACCTTGCGGGCACAGGACGGGACGAGCACTCGGGAACCTTCGACTTCCACGACGCACACCCGGCACGCGTTGACCGGAGTGAGGTTGGGGGCCCAGCACAGCGTCGGGGTGTCAGCTTGATCGGTATCGCCGAGACAGTGCAGTGCTTCGAGGATCGTCGAGCCCTCGGGGACGCGGATCTCGCGGCCATCCAGGGTCATCGTCACCAGACGCCGGATCGCCCCGAGCATCACCGGGATACTCATGGGCGCACCTTCGTGTTGGTCGAGCCGTTGCGAGACGGGTCCGGTGGCGCGGCCAGCAGGCCGAGGGCGATCGCGGACTGCACGGCGGCCGGCGCGGTGTGCCCCAGCCCGCAGATCGAGGCGTCCTGCATGACCCGGGCCAGGTCCGCCAGCAGAGCCAGCTCGGTCTCCCGGGACCCACGCGGCGCACCGCGGGTCAGCCGGGCCAGCGCCTCCTCCTGCCGGACTGTCCCGACCCGGCACGGGACGCACTGCCCGCAGGACTCGTCCCGGAAAAACGCCGCGATCCGGCGCAGCATCGCGGTGAGATCGGCCGTGGTATCGAGGACCAGGATCACGCCCGAACCCAGCGTCGCCCCGATCTCGCGGGCGCCTTCCAGGGTGAGCGGGGTGTCGAGCTGGTGGGGCAGGACAAACCCGCCGGCAGCGCCGCCGAGCAGGATCGCGCGCAGCTCACCGGTCACGCCGCCGGCCAGCGCGAGCAGCTCACGTAGCGTCGTCCCGAACGGCACCTCGTACACCCCGGGCACCGCGATCGCGCCCGAGAGGCAGAACAGTTTGGTGCCGGTGCTGCGGCCGCCACCGACGCCGGAGAAACCGGGACCGCCGAGTTCCAGAACCTCGAGGACGTTGTAGAGCGTCTCGACGTTGTTGATCAATGTGGGTTTGCCGAACAGGCCCGAGACGCTGGGGAAAGGGGGTTTGTTGCGTGGTTCGCCGCGGTAGCCTTCGATCGAGTTCAGCAGTGCGGTCTCCTCACCGCAGATGTAGGCGCCCGCGCCCCGGCGTAGCTCGATGTCGAACGCGAAGCCCTCCCCCATCACGTCCACGCCGAGGTATCCCCGCCGGCGGGCGGCCTCGATCGCGACCTGCAGCCGCCGCGTGGCCAGCGGGTACTCGCCGCGGATGTAGAGGTAGCCGAGCTCGCAGCCGGTCGCGTAGCCCGCGATCGTCATCGCCTCGATCAGCCCGAACGGGTCGAGTTCCATGAGGACCCGGTCCTTGAACGTGCCGGGCTCGGACTCGTCGGCATTGCAGACCAGGTAGTGCGGTCGCTGCGGCGCGGTGGCGACGCCGTCCCACTTCACCCCGGTGGGGAACGCCGCCCCGCCGCGGCCGGTCAGCCCGGAGTCACGCACCTCGGTGATCACCCGGCTCGGGCCGAGCTCGATCGCCCGGCGCAGCGCGGCGTACCCGCCGTGCGCGCGGTAGTCGTCCAGGCTGGTCGGGTCGACCACACCGACCCGGCGCAGCAGCCGAGGCCCAGCGTGCCCGGTTTGCGGGACACTCACCCGAGCATCAGCGAACGCCTGGTCCGCCGTCACGGCATCGATGCCGCCCCGCGCCGCGGCGAGCACCTGCAGCGGGGTGGCCGGTGCCTGGCTGAAATCGGGTTCCCCGGCGAGCTGGTGCAGCACGGCGGGGGCGCGCTCGCACAAGCCCAGGCACGGGCTGCGCACCCAGCAGGCGTCCTGTGGACCCAACTGCGCGGTCAAGGCGGAAGCGATGGCCTCTCCCCCGGCCGGGCCGCACACGATGTCGTCGCAGACGTGGATCACCCGTGGCGCGCGCGGCTCGGTGGCGAACATCGCGTAGAACGTGGCGACGCCGTAGATCTCGGCGGGCGGGACCGATAGCCGCCGCGCGATGTGGTTCAGGGCGCCCGCGCTGATCCAGCCCACCGCGTCGGACACCGCGTGCAACGCCGGCAGCAGCAGGTGCCGGCGACTGCGGGCGCCGTGCCCGGCGTCGGTGAAGTGCGCCTCGGGCACCGGGGCACCAAGCTCTCCGGACAGGGCGGCGTCCACCGCGTCCCGCTCGGCCTCGGTGGGCACGGCGGCGGAGAGCCGCAGATCCATGGACGCTCCTTACCCGCCGGCCGGCGCCGGCGTCACCTTCTCGATCCGGACTGCGGTGGCCTTGAACTCCGAGGTGCCCGATTTCGGGTCCCACGCGTCGTTGGTGATCAGGTTGGTGTCCACCTGCTCGGAGAAGTGTGGGGTGAACGAGGCCAGCCCGGGCCGCAGTGACGGGTCGAAGGCCACCGGTGCCTCCACCGACCCGCGCCGCGAGCTCACCCGCACCCGCTCCCCCTCGGCGATGCCCAGCTCCGCGGCATCGGTCGCGTCCATCCGCAGTGCCTCCCGGCGGCGCATCGGCGAGGCGTACCCACCGGTCTGCACGCCGGAGTTGTAGGCGTCCAGCAGCCGGACGGTGGTCAGCCGGATCGGGAACTCCTCGGTCAGCTCATCGACCGGTGGCACGTGTTCCACCGGCACGAACGGCGCCGCCGGCCCCCGCAGTTCCGGGTCGGTCTCCCACAGCCGGGCGTGCATCAGCGGGGTGCCCGGGTGATCCTCGGAGGGGCAGGGCCACTGCAACCCGCCCAGCGTGTCCAGCCGCGGGTAGGACATGCCGTGGTGCCAGTTCAGGGACAGCGCGCGCAGCTCGTCCCACACCTGCTCGGCGCTGGGTCGGCCCCAGTCGTGGCCCAGCCGATCGGCGAGCGCGCACAGGATGTGGGTGTCCGGCCAGGCCTGGCCGGGTGGCTCGATCGCCTTGCGCACCCGCTGCACCCGCCGCTCGCTGTTGGTGACGGTGCCCTCGTACTCACACCAGTCGGCGGCGGCGGGCAGCACGACATCGGCCAACTCGGCGGTCGCGGTGCGGAAGATGTCCTGCACGACCAGGATGTCCAGGCCGTTCAGCAGGCGACGCGCGTGCGCGGCGTTGGCTTCCGACTCGGCGGGGTTCTCCCCGATGCAGTACAGCGCGCGCAGCTCACCGCGGTCCATCGCCTCGAACATCTGCGACAGGTGCATCCCGGGTTTCGGGGAGATCGTGGTGCCCCAAGCCTGCTCGTAACGTGCCCGCGCCTCGGTGTCGCCGAGGTCGTAGCCACCAGGCAGCTTCGCCGGAATGGCACCCATGTCCCCGCCGCCCTGCACGTTGTTCTGCCCGCGCAACGGGCACAGGCCCGAGCCGAAGCGCCCGACATGCCCGGTCAGCAACGCCAGATTGATCAACGCGAAGACGTAGTCGGCGGCGTTGTGATGCTCGGTGATCCCCAGTGTCCAGCACAGCTGCGCCCGGTCGGCGCGGGCGTAGGCGTGTGCCAGCTTCTTGATCAGCTCAGCGGGGACCTTGGTGATCTCCTCGGCCCGCTGCAAGGTGTAGGGCTCGACGGTGCGCCGGTAGTCCGCGAAACCAGTGGTCGCCCGGTCGATGAACCTCCGGTTCTCCAACCCGGCCGCGATGATCTCCCGGCCGACGGCGTTGGCCAGCGCGATGTCGGTGCCGACGTCCAGGCCCAGCCAGCCATCGGCCCACTGGGCGGTACTGGTCCGCCGGGGGTCCACCGAGTACATCCGGGCACCGCGTCTGAGCCCCTGCAGCACGTGGTGGAAGAAGATCGGGTGCGTCTCGCGCGCGTTGGAACCCCACAGCACGATGAGGTCGGCTTGCTCCGCCTCGAGGTAACTACTCGTGCCGCCACCGGCACCGAAGACCGTCGTCAGACCGACGACGCTGGGAGCGTGTCAAGTACGGTTGCAGCTGTCGACGTTGTTGCTCCCCATCACCGCCCGGGTGAACTTCTGCGCCGTGTAGTTCATCTCGTTGGTGGCCTTCGAGCAGCTGAACATGCCGAAGGCGTCCCCGCGGTGGCGGGCGAAGCCGGCCGCGGCGCGGCCCAGCGCCTCGTCCCAGCTCGCCGGTTGCAGCCGCCCGGCGTCGCGGACCAGAGGCTCGGTCAGGCGCACGTGCCGGACTTTCCGCATGCCGTTGCGTTTTCCCATCCCCCTACCTTCCTGTGCCAGACTGGATGCGGAATTGAGCGTAACCCTCTTGGGCGCGAACGGCGGTTAGATCACATGGGGCGGCTGACGGTGGGCCACCCCGTGCTGCGGCTCAGCTCGGAGCACTGGAGCCGGCAGCCCGACCGGCTCGCTGTCGAGGAACCACTGGAGCTGCGCGTTGGCCGCCGCGCGCTGGCGGTCACCATGCGCACCCCGGGTCACGACGTGGAACTCGTGCACGGGTTCCTGCTGACCGAGGGCGTGATCACCTCGGTGAGTGACGTCACCTCGGCGCGGTACTGCGACTCGCTGGACGGCAACGGACGCAACACCTACAACGTGCTCGACGTGGCGCTCGCTCCCGGAGTGGCCGCGCCGGCCGCCGGTGTGGACCGCAACTTCTACACGACCTCCTCCTGCGGTGTGTGCGGTAAGGCCTCGCTCGACGCCGTGCGCCTGCACACCCGGTTCTCCCCGGCGCAGGACCCCGCGCGCGTGTCGTCGCAAACACTGTTCGCGATGCCGGATGCGTTGCGCGCCGGGCAACAACTGTTCGAGTCCACCGGCGGCCTGCACGCGGCCGGGCTGTTCACCGTCGATGGCCACCTGCTCGTCGTGCGCGAGGACGTGGGCCGGCACAACGCCGTGGACAAGGCGCTCGGCTGGGCGTTGCTCAACGGTCGCATCCCGGCTACCGGCTGCGTGCTCATGGTGTCCGGGCGGGCCTCGTTCGAGCTCGTCCAGAAGGCGGTGATGGCGGGCGTCCCGGTGCTCGCGGCAGTGTCCGCTCCCTCGTCGCTGGCCGTCGAGCTGGCAGCCGAGTCCGGTCTGACGCTGGTCGGGTTCCTGCGCGGCACCACCATGAATGTCTACGCCGGCGCCAACCGGATCATGACAACCTGCACGGCGGATAGCGTGGGGACGGAACAGCATCCCTAATGTCACACTTAATGATGTCATTTTCCCCTGAGGATAGACAGCAGGATCGCCCCTTTCACCTGGGTGTGAGTCGAGTGCGTCGGTGATGTTTTTTCACCATCGCCCCTGCCAAGCCAGCTCCTCATGGGCATGAGCGAGCCAGCTGTGCACCGAAGGTCACCCCACGTGGCGGTGGCGCTACCCTCACTAGCTGCACCCCGCACCCGCACCGCTCTGTGAGGCCTGATGTCCAGCACCAATCCGCCGCTCTCCGACGATGTCAAACCAGTCATTGACATCACCAAGCCGAGCATCGCCAGGGCCTATGACGCGGCCCTGAACGGCAAGGACAACTACGAGGTTGACCGCGAGTTCCTCCAGCGGATCCTGGAGGTGGCACCGGAAGCGAAACAGATCGCGTGGGACAACAGGATGTTCCTGATCCGCCTAGTCCGATTCCTCGCTTACGGGGCTGGAATCACGCAGTTCCTCGACTGCGGCTCAGGCCTACCGACGGCGGAGAATACCCACCAAGTCGCCCAGCGCATCCGACCGGACGCACGCGTGATCTACGTCGACAACGACCCTGTCGTACTCTCCTACGGCCGCGCACTCCTCCAGGAAAACGACCAAACCCACCTCATCGACGCCGACATCTTCGAACCACGCCAGCTCTTCGACAACGAAGATATCCGCAAGTATCTCGATTTCTCCGAGCCGATCGCGTTGTTGCAGAACGCGACGCTGCACCACTACAACGGCACACGCGGTCCGGCCGAGATCATGCACGAGTACATCGACGCGTTGCCGTCGGGCTCCTACGTGGGGATCAGCCATTTCTACGATCCCGAGACCAGCGAATACAGCACCCTCGCCCGGAAAATCGAACAAGTCTTCCTGCGCAGCCCGATCGGCTGCGGGTGGTTCCGAACCCGGGCCGAGATCGAAAGCATGTTCTCCGGCCTCGAACTGGTGGAACCCGGACTGACCCTCTGTGCTGAGTGGTGGCCCGACGGACCTCGCACCACACCACTACTACCTGTCCAGCATTGCATCATCGGTGGCGTCGGCCGCAAACCATAATCCAGCCGGGATGATTCCCCCCTCGCCAAGGCGTTAATCCCAGATCACAGTCCGGGAAGCATGAGGTTGCGTCGTTCCGCCGCACTGAGTTCCCGGCAGGCACGTAGGCGGGCTTTAGCGATGATGGCCTCGACGCTGACTGTCGCATCCCAGACTCGACTGGTTCCATCACGTGACGCAGAAGCAATTCGTTTCCCATCTGGAGACCACGCCACCCCTTCGACCCCTGCGGTGTGAGCACCGACGACGATGATCTCAGCGCCGGACTCGGCGTTCCAGATTCGGACCGTCCGGTCGCGTGACCCGGTGGCCAGCCGCCGTCCGTCCTGTGACCAGGCGACTCCTTGAATCTCATCGTCGTGGCCCAGTAGCACTGCGAGTTGGCTGCCGTTGTGCGCGTCCCAGACCCGGGCCGTCCGATCGCGTGACGCGGTGACCAGCCGCTGCCCTTCTGGTGACCACTCCACCCGCTGAATCCAATCGTCGTGTCCACGGAACACTGCGAGCTGACTTCCGCTGCGGACATCCCAGATCCGGGCCGTCCGGTCGTTGGACGCGGTGGCCAGCCGGCGCCCATCCGGCGCCCACGCCACACCCCAGATCTCGTCGTCGTGGCCGAGTAGCACGGCAAGCTGGCTGCCGCTGTGCGCGTCCCAGACCCGGGCCGTCCGATCGCGTGACACAGTAGCCAGCTGGCGCCCGTCCGGTGACCACGCAATTCCCCGAAACCCATCGTCGTGGCCAGACAACACGCAGAGCGGGCGGCCGCTGGGAACCTCCCAGATCCGGGCAGTGCGGTCGGACCCGCTGGCCAGCCGTCGTCCGTCCGGGGACCACGCCACTCTTAGGTTCGCGGGTCGCACCATCGCGAGCTCGTCGCAGCTCTGGGCGTCCCAGATCCGGGCCGTCTGATCATCTGAAGCGGTGGCCAGCAGCTGTCCATCCGGTGACCAAGCCACGTCCCGAACCGATTGGGTATGACCGTGCAGCAGAGCGAGCTCGCTGTCAGCGCGTAGGTCCCAGATCCGCGCTGTCCGATCGTCCGACGCGGTGGCCAGCCGCTGCCCATCCGGTGACCACTCCACCCATCGGACCCAACCGTGGTGGCCGTAAAGCACCTCACGAGCGACGCCAACTACGGCGTCCCAGATCCGGACTGTCCGGTCGATCGACGCGGTGGCCAGCCGCTGCCCATCCGGTGACCACGCCACTCCCCGAACCTCTGACTCGTGGCCGGACAGCACGATCAGCTCACTGCCGGCTTTGGCATCCCAGATCCGGGCCGTCCGGTCGTACGAGGCGGTGGCTAGCCGCTGCCCATCAGGTGACCACGCCACCGCCTGAATCCAGCCATGGTGGCCCCGCAACAGCACCGATTCGTTGCCATCGTCGGTATCCCAGATCCGAACCGTCTGATCGTGTGATCCAGTGGCGAGGTGCTGCCCGTCCGGTGACCAGGCCACCCCCCGAACCTCGTCTTCGTGGCCACGCAATACCGCGAGTTCGGCGTAGCTCTGAGCGTCCCAGATCCGGGCCGTTCGGTCGCGTGACCCGGTGGCAAGGTGCTGACCATCCGGTGACCAGGCCACCCGTCGAAGTCCGTTTTGGTGGCCGCACAACACTGCGAGCTCAGCTCCGGTGCCGGCGTCCCAGATCCGGACGGTCCGGTCGATCGAGGCAGTGGCCAGCCGCTGCCCGTCCGGTGACCAGGCCACCCCCTGAACCCAATCATCATGGCCACGCAGCACAGCGACCTCGGCTCCGGTGGGATCCCAAATCCGCGCCGTCTGATCGCGTGACCCGGTGGCCAACCGCTGCCCATCCGGCGACCACGCCACACAGAAAACGTGGTCATCGTGGCCACGGAGAATAATACGGACCTTGGAGGCAGCAAGGGAAACCGTCAGGGCCCGGAGAGCAAGAGCGGTGGGGGCGCATTCTGCAAAGGCGGCGAGGGCGAGCAGGAGGCTGTAGTCAGGGTCATGATCGACGGCGCCGAGTGCTTGCCGGGCGATGGTCTCGGACAGGCGCTGCATCGTGGCACGATCAGCCCGGTTGGAGAACGCCAGGAACTCCGCGACCAGAGGGAGGCTGGCCACCAGCTCGCCGTCTGAGGTGGTCCATCGTTGGGCAGCGCGGAGGCGCTCATCACGCAGCAGGTAGGCGTCCTGGCGGCCGGAATTCTCCCAATCCCTGGCCCACCGTTCCACGTCCGCTCGCCAGCGAAGCTGATCGACGCCCGCCTCGATGGCTTGCCGCAGCGGCGCCCAGGAACGGAACAACGCCTCGTGAGCCACATCGAGGATGGCGTCGGCGCCGTCTCCATTGCTGGTCAGCAGGCGCGCAGCGATGAATGCCTCGGCGACCCGCCACTGGGCGTCTGTGAGCGCACTGCGCGGAACCCTTCGGCGAGTGGGTTCGTTCTCGCCGATTGCGACAAATTTCAGCAGGGTCGACAGCACCGGACCAGCCGGATCAGGACCCCCTAACTCGGCGGTGACCTTGTCAGCCTGGCGGTTGAGCACCCCGGCGACCCCGCCGATGCGTTGGTAAGCATCGGCAGTCAATACCCGCGCCGGGCCAGCCGCAAGGCAGAGTTCCTGCAGCGCGTACGCCAGCAACGGCAGGGCGTCGCCACCTCCTGCGTCGGCGGCTATTCGATGCGGCAGGGTCGCTGGATCGAAGGTCAGTCCTGCTTGTCGGGCTGGCTGCTCAATCACGTCGACTAGTGCGGCGCGACTCAGCGTGCCCACCATGACCGGGTCGTGCAGCAGCCGGGCGTGGTTGGTGCCCAGGAAAGTGGTCAGGAACTCCGATCGCATGATCACGACGATCCACAGCTTGGGGTCATCCACAAGTGCGACGCTCAGCCCGCTCAGAAACTGATCACGCTCGTCCTGTCCCGACAGAGTGATCAGCTCTTCGGCCTGGTCAACAATGAGCAGCACCGGGGCATTCGGACGGCCATGCGCGTTGCGCAGCTCGTCGACGACAGACGCCAGGCCGGTGGCGTCGGCGCTTAGAGCAGCCCGCACGTCATTGATGGTCCGGCCCGGGCAGGCCATTGCCAGACTCTGGGCGAGGCTGCGGTGTGGATGGTCCCCCGGCACGACCGGCGGCAGGACGATCCAGCCGCTGCGCCGGTGCCGCAACCGCGGCACGAGCCCGGCTTGGATCAGCGACGACTTTCCAGCGCCTGATGGACCGACCACCGCGACGAGCCGATGAGCTTGTGCTGCGACCACGGGATGAAGACGTTCCACGAGCTCGGTCACCTCGGCGTCCCGGCCGAAGAACACCGCCGAGTCGTATTCTGTGAATGCCTCAAGCCCAGGGAACGGTGGCCGATCCAAATCCCAGATGGAGCGAGCAGGTAACACGAGACGCTCCTCAGTCACGTGCTGCCAGACCATCAACCCGATGATCGTCAGCACGATGACGCCGGCCAGCGGCAGCGACCCTCGACGAAGGAGCTCCAAACCCCACGGGAAGGCTCCCGTGGCATGGGCCAGATTGCCGGTGGCAACGCCGAGCAAGGTCACAAACAGGAACAGCAGGATCTGAACAAGCAGCAGAGAACGCCTGCGGGACATACCCCAGCGTCGCATGCCACACTCGATCAAAGATGCCTTCAATCCATACCAGGGACGGGTTCAGCGCAACGCAACGAGACGCTCACGACTGACTCGCCACTGCATATGCGACCAACGCACTACCAAGGTGCGTCCAGCGTGCCAGCAAGAAGCTTTCCGTGGGATCCAGGCTGCATGCAGGCGTCGGCGCGACCCCACGGGGCCGGGTACTACCGCGGCACGCGGCGAGCATCATCGCCGAAGCTCTGGCCAACACTCGCGTGCTCATCGGTGGGCGGCAGTGCGGCAAGAGCACGCTGGTCCGGGTGCAGGCCAAGGATCGCAACGCGGAGTGGCGCAATCTCACTCGGCGGTGACCCGGCAAGCGGCAGCATCCGACCCGACCGGCTTCGTCGACTTCGGCGAGCTCATGGTGATCGACGAGACACAGCGGGTTCCGGGCTGCTGCTCGCGATCAAAGAGCAGATCGACACCGACCCACGGCCAGGGAGGTAGCTGCTGCCAGCTCCACGCGAGTCCTTGGGCTTCGGGCGCTGCCCAACACCCTACCAAGGCCGTACCGAAACGATCGAGCTCTGACCGTTCTCTCAGGGCGAGATCAACAACCTCCCGGACAGCTTCGTCGATGCCACGTTCGCTGATCCCGGGGCACTGAACCACACGAGCGCGGTCAGCCGCGGCGACTACACCGAGCGGATCGTCCGGGGAGGCTTTCCCGAAGCCGTCGCTCGCGCCAACCCAGCTCGGCGGGAACGCTTCTTCGACTCTTACGTTGCCGATCCCGTGGCGCGCGACGTCAGCCAGCTCTCGGAGATCGAACAGCCGGCGCAGCTGCGCGCCTTACTGCGGCTACTCGCGGCCCGCTCAGGACAGCTCCTGGTCGCTAACGCTCTGAGCAACGATCTCAAAGTCTCGGCGCGGACCGTGGAGCCTGCTCGAAAATCTTCTTAATCAAGCGGATTCCCGCATGGTCGCAACGTGTCCAACGCCGGCGCCCGCAGCCAGTTGCGGCCCGGAAGCCCGTTCGGACCCTAGCTGGAGGCCTTCGTCCTGATAGAGCTGTCCCGCCAGTTCACTGGTCGTGCCGGCAGGCGGCTCGGTACGGACTTCGTGGCTGGGCTCGTCCTCATGCACAGGCACCCAGACGGTCCCGTTCGGCCCGCGCATGCGAGCCGTCCCAGCAAGCGCGCTATGGGAGATCCCCGGGCCCCAATCACCTCTGCGCACACCCACTGCTGCCTGACCAGCTGGTCATGCAGCTGGGGAGTCCGGTGCGCGGGCCTGGGTGGTTGAGCCGAGAGCGAAGCAAATCACCCAAAGCAGACCCCGCCGATCTTCGTGAATCGCCCGTATGTCAAGATCAGGTTCAGTCCCGGCTGGGCGAGGGGGCCAGCCGGGGCCTTACTAGAGTGGCAGCGATGCAGCTCCTCAACACCAAATGGCGCGCCCTCGACGGCTTACAACTGGTTGGTACGATCGTCGTATCGGACGAACCAGCCGATTAGGGCGATCGTCCTTGTCCACGGCGCTGGCGTCGACCGTGAGGAGGGCGGCTTCTTTATCCGGCTGGCCCAGGGATTTGCCGAGGTCGGCGTGGTGCCGCTGCGCTACGACCTGTGTGGTCACGGTGAAAGTGGTGGTCGGCAGGAAGTGGTGACCCTGGCAGCTCACCTCAACGACATCCGTGTCGCCCTCGCCCATGTGCGCGAGGAGACTGGCGCAAGCGCCATTAGTCTGATGGGGACGAGCTTCGGTGGCGGATTAGCGGCCTACTATGCCGCCAAGCGGCCAGACGAACTGACGCGGCTGGCGCTTCTCAATCCGCAGCTCAACTACAAGACTCGATACATCGATCAGAAGCCATAGTGGCTGGTGTGCGGCAGATCGTTGGCAGCGAAATACCGGACGAGCTGGTCGGGCCGGGAACGTCCAGGGATAACTGAACGTGAGACCATAGAGCTGTGACCACGAGTCTCAATCAGCCCGCCCTCATCCTCTGGGACATAGACCACACGCTCATCGCCATCGGCGAGGTTAGTCGCGAGATTTACGCGAAGGCGTTTGAGGAGGTGGTTGGTCAGCCACTACGTGAGCTGGCTGACATGACCGGCCGCACTGAGCAGGCCATCCTGATTGACACACTAGCACTGCACGGTGTTTCAGATCCCGAGAGTAAATTCGAGGATTTCTACGCCGCACTTGGCAGAGCAGCCAACAAGCTCCGCGAGCGTATGCGCATAGCCGGACGCAGACTGCCTGGCGCCAAGGAAGCGGTCGTTGCATTGGGGGCGTACAACGTGGTGCAGACCGTTGTAACTGGCAATATCAAACCGATCGCAGCGACAAAGCTCGAGGTCTTCCAGCTCTCGGAGCATATGGACCTTGAGGTTGGCGGTTACGGTTCGGATAGCGACACCCGGCCGCCGCTCA
This sequence comes from uncultured Actinomycetota bacterium, assembly GCA_963712995.1. Lineage (GTDB taxonomy): Bacteria > Actinomycetota > Actinomycetes > Mycobacteriales > Pseudonocardiaceae. The sequence continues at coordinate 47,069 of CAVQKH010000006.1, forward strand.
TTCGTCAGGCGTGGCAGCGGGCGGAGCATAAGTATAGTCGGGCCTTCGAGCCAGATCGGTTAGTAGTTATCGGGGATACACCGCTTGACATAGCAGCCGCGCGCGAAGTTGGCGTCCACTCCGTCGGTGTAGCAACCGGCAGTAGCACGGTGGAAGATCTCATGGCAGCGCAAGCCAGCATCGTTCTCCCCGATTTGACAGATACCGAGGCAGTTATCCGGGCGGTCTGTCGGGTCGCCCTTGCCTGATTAGTTCGCTGATAAACGCTGCGCGATGACGCTAGCATAGAGTTCGCGGAATTCGCGAGCTGGTTTGCTGTTAGCATACGGACCGAGCGCTCCGCAAAACTCGCCGATGCGTTCAACGACGCGCGCCGAGCCAATTGCTTCACTGAGCGCCACTGCCTCCGCAGCTATTTCACAGGCGCGCTCAACTTCATGTTGTAGTAAGTAGCATCGAGCCAATCGTACGAGATAGTGCACGCGATCACGAACACGATGCGGCGCCTTCTGCGCCAGGAGATCGAGGGCTCTCGTAAGCGCAGCAGCCGCTTCGGTCGTCATGCCGAGGTCGAGGTAGCACGCACCTGCTTGAGCCGTGATTTCGACCTCGTCAACGTATGAAATCCACAATGGCTCTTCTTCCTGCCCAGCGTTGCTAAAAGCCATACGCATCTCATCGAGGCTATGCAAACAGTCGTTACTGTTATGCAGACCAGCATGAGCACGAGCAAGCCGAGTAGCCAGCATCGTCTTGGTGAGCGGGGTCAAGCTACCGTTGCCGACGCTGAACGCTGTCTGCGCCAAGGAGAGGGCGGGTTTAAGGTGCCCTCGGTAGGTCTCTTGAAGGCTTAGGTAGGCAAGGGAGCTGGCAGCGAGCGCTGGTTGTTCTGCCTCGTGAGCTGCGTATACCGCAGTCGTCAGATAACGGCGGGCAGCCCCGTGGCGGTTACCATCGAGCGCCAGCCAGCCGGTCATCTGGCTCAGCTGTGCAAAAGCAGCAAGACCGTCCGCCGGCTCCTGTTCGACATTGACCCCGAGGCGGGCGACGTACCGCGACAGCGGAAGATACAGCGTGTCGCCGCCAAGCTCGTCGTCCAGCTCCAGGAAGAGTCTGAGCAGTACATCTGCGCGCTTGGCGAGTGATGCACCCTCTAGGGCCGAGACGCCTACCCCACCTACCTCGCGGTTGCGGAGTAACGGAAGGCGGTCGGTGGCCAAGTCATTCAGCAGAGCTGTCAGTACGAGACTGCCCTCGTCGACACCGATGGTATCTGATAAAGCACCACTTTGACTCGCCACCGCCTGGCCGGTCTGACCTGGCATTCGGAACCAGAGCAACCTCGGCGGTATCCGCAACATCCGCGCCCAGTGCGCCAAGGTGTCCAAGCTGCGGATTGGCGGACCAGTCTCGATCCGGCTGATCTGCGGTTGCCGCAGGCCCATCCACTGGCCGAGCAACGTTTGCGAAATGCCGTCTGGACCGTAGACCGCATAGTGATGCGGATGCGTGCGGTAGGCACGGGATACCCAGCCGATGTGCTGGGCAGCGAAGGCCTGCTGGAACTGCTCGGTCTGCCAAAACTCGGCGGGGACTTCTGGCGGAGCGATGAGCTTGTCACGCGACGCACGCTGGCAGCGGGCGCACTGGCGCTCGGTGTTGTCCTTCGCCAGGTGTGTACCGCAGCGACAGTAGTAGCGGCGTGGTGGGCGGGATGCCACGGGCGCCCCTTCCGATTCTTTGTCCGTTCCGGGGAGTGTAACGGTCCGCCATCGCCCGTGATCGAACCGTCTGTCTAGCAAGGATCGCCTCGCCTACCAGTGTGGATACGCCCATCCACTGTGTGGCATGGGTGGGTGCATACCGACGCACTTCGATGATCTTCCAAGGCCCCAGGGCCGGGCCGAACGCTGAGTTGGTGCGTCTCCCCATCGGGAGGCCTCCCCCTTCGCCAGCGCGGTGTTCCCCGGTTCTGGGTGCCGTCCAGCCGCTGAGACGGCGCATGGACGCCAGGGAAGTACGGAGTCCATCACGGGTCCGGCCTTCCAAATTGTACGAGAGGAACCACCATGCCTGACGCTCTTGTCGCAGGACAGCATGCTGCCGGTCGCTACATCGCCCTTTGTGGTCAAGACGTGTTGCCCTCAAGTCTCGCCGAACCGGGAAACGGCCACTGTCCGCCATGTGTTGTGATCCCCGCTCAGAGATCGGGAATGTCATGAGCGCCGACGATCGCACCATCCCCGTCACTTGCCAGATCCACGGCAGCAAGGGGTATTGCAACCTCCGCGTGACAAAGGTTGATAAGGAGATCGTGCTGAATCCGCACATTGACGGCTCCTGCGTGATCAGGCTGGACCGAACTGCCGCAGCTCAGCTCTTCGACATTCTTGGGGATTGGTTGGGATGAACTGGTATCGGCAATTCATAAATGAGTACGACAGCCATCACGGCCACTTGCGTGGCAGAGTGCTTGCCGCGTGCGGGGGTGGAGTTCTCACCGCTGCGGACGCTCAGGATCACCAGCCTACTCACTATCCGTGGCCTCCGCAGCTACTTCCGCAAAGGAAACCCGGGTCCGGCGCCATCCGGCGAGCTGTCATATCCCGAGCAGGTTTGTCCGGAGTGTTATCGCGCCAGCTCCTCCCCCGCCGGTCTGGACGACAGGACGGACATGATACCCTCCCGCTTACCACTCGTCCACGGCGAACAGGCGTTGAGCCGTGACTGACGACGACCGTCAGCTCTTGCTGGATCTGCGACGGATGGCGGACGCGTGCGGTGCGTTCTGCGCGGGAGTCATAGAGCACGATCTCTCACGGGAAGATCAGCTGGCTTTAAGCGACTGGTTGGCCGAGATGGCTGAACGTATCCGCAAGCGGGGACTGACAACCTTCATGGTCATCGAGGGTGAAGCGGTAAGTTCTGCCAGCCAGACAGGCGGAATGGTATGAACAAGGGTGAAGCCGCACCTAAACCAACGCCGGGTTACTTGGGTGTTTCTCGACCACCACCACCCTCACCGATTAGCCGGGCAACTCGAACGAGCCCTGGCCGTGGCAAGCAGATGCAATCAGCACTATGTAGTGCACCGCTGACACCAAGGTGTCTCAGACGAGCCTTACGAGGTGTCGGTCTGTCGTAGGCAGAAGGGGCGGAAGCGGTTTTCTGTCGCGTCGGGGAGCTTGCCCCCGGCTTGCTGCTCGCTGCGGCGACAATCGTGGTCACACGGCGGCAGCCCTCAGGCGCCGGTCGTGAGCACCATCCGGAAACGGGCGTTGCCGGAGAGCATCTTGTTGTATGCCTGTGCCGCCTGTTCCAGCGGCAACGTCTCGATCATCGGCCGCACGTTGCTCAGCACACTGAAGCGCAGGGTGTCCTCGGAGTCCTGGGAGGTGCCCGAGGCGTGTCCGGTGATCGTGTAGGAGCCACCGAGCAGCATCGCCGCCGGGACCCCGATCGGATCCATTGAGGCGCCGACCACCAGCAGCGTGCCCCGCGGGCGAAGGCCGCTGAACACTGCCGCCATCGCGTCTGCACTGGTCACGGTGGACAAGATCACATCGGCGCCGCCGAGCTGCGACAGCACGGCGCCCGGATCGCCGGCGGTGCTGTCGATGTAGTGGTGAGCGCCCAGCCGACGGGCGAGCTCCTCCTTGCCACGGCCGCGGGCGATGGCCACCGTCTCAAAGCCCAGCTTGACCGAGAACTGCACGCCGAGGTGGCCAAGGCCGCCGATGCCCAAAACCGCCACCCGATCGCCCCCCACAACGCCGCTGCGGCGCAGCGCGTTATACGTCGTGATCCCGGCGCACAGCAGCGGCGCGGCCTCGTCGGCGGCCAAGTTGTCCGGCATCGAGGCCATCGCGTTGGCCTTGACGACCACGTAGTCGGCATAGCCGCCATCCATGGTGATTCCCGGGATCTGCATGTTCTGGCAGTTGATCGCATCCCCACGGCGACACCACTCGCAGTAGCCGCAGTTGCCGCCGAACCAGCCGACACCCACGCGCTGGCCGACCTGCCAGCCCTTGACCCCCTCGCCCAGAGCCTCGATCACGCCGGCTATCTCGTGCCCGGGAACCAGCGGGTACCCCACCCCCGGAAAGTCGCCCTCCTTGGCCAACACGTCGCTGTGACAAACACCGCACGCATGCACCCGCACCAGCGCCTGGTCGAACCCGGGCCGGGGAACCTCACGCTCCTCCAACTCGAAGTCCGCTCCCGCCTCCTTGACCACCACTGCTCTCATGCCCGCCATCACAACCCCTGTCTTTACTGGTTTAGATCAAAAAAGTCCCTCGACCGACGCCGGTCTGGACGGACCCACGGATGAGCACGATGCCGCCCACCCACAGCCGGCAACAGCACGAGCCGACGCCTGCCATCCACCCAGAACCAGCCCACCACAGATGGCGAGTCTCCGAAAGCACGGAACATCAAACGTCCGCATCCCACCACCCTGGTGCCCAGCCGTGGCCTGCCCCGGAGTCGGCCCACCGGAGGCATGGAGTTGTTGATCTGAATCGTGATGACCTCTTCTGTGTGAACGCTGATCGGGCAGTGCGCTCGCGTACCTGGGAGTACCGTTGTGTACCGCTGAGCTGCGGCTACATGCCAGCGCGTATCGACTCATGCGGACTCGTCGTGTCACTTCCGCTGACGGCGACACACTGACGGTCCCGGTTAAGGCCCAGGTTGGAAGGCCCAGGTTGGAAGGCTGAGCCCAATGTGCCGGCAGGGCTCTCGATCGGTGATCGGGCCGGGTCAGAGGGTCCTGGTAGTAGCCAGGCGGGTGCCGTCAGATCACACCACCGCAGGCACCGTGTCGGTGTGGTCGTGAGGCCTGATGGCACGGCCGCTGCCATCGACTGCCACTGTTTCGTGAGGGTGTCGCGTGGGCGATCCGGACCAGGAGTGGTGCCGCTTTACTCCGACACAATCCAATATCTGGCAGACGCTGACCTTGCGATCACCGTAACAAGAGCTACCGCGTCGTCGACAAGGGGAACAACAGCACGAGAAAGGCCCACCCTGATGAGCGCCCCGCAACCACCACCACGCAACCGCCTGGGCACGGTGACATTTGTCATCGCCGTCCTCGGTGCAGTGCTCGCGGTTATCCCAGCCACGGTGGCATTCGGAGTCCTGCTTTGCATCATCGCGATTATCCCGGCGATCGTATCCTTCCGACGGGTCCGCAAGGGCACTGCCAACAACCGCCGCCAATCCGTTGCCGCGCTCGTACTGGCGCCCGTGTTCTTCATCGTGGCCGTGAGCCTCTCACCATCTCCGCCAGCCAACACTACCGCCGGAGATAGGACGCCGCTGCCAAATCTGGCCAGCACACCCGCGCTCCAGCAATCCACCCCGGCCATCACTGCCCTGCCCGAGCTCGCACCTGCACCCGAGCTCGCACCTGCACCCGCGGTAGCACCGGCACCCTATCTAGCACCTGCACCCGCGGTAACACCCGCCCCTGCCCAGGCCGCGCCGCGACACCCGCCCCAGCCCTCGCAGCAGCGCCAGTCCCCGCCCCTGGTACGGCGCCCGCTTCGCCTGCGGCGGCCCCGAATGCGGGTTCTCCCACGAGATCGACCGGCAGTCGACCGGCAGCCCTTCCGCTGGATCAGCTGGTGGATCGCCTTATTACGCCAACTGTGCAGCCGCTCGAGCCGCAGGTGTCGCGCCGTTACACAAGGGCGACCCCGGTTATCGCTCCGGGCTTGACCGCGACAGTGACGGTATCGCTTGCGAATGAACCCAGTCCCGTCCTGAGCTACTTGCGAAGCGAAGCGCCAGCGATCGCAGAGACCGCGCAGCTCAGCCGGTGAGGTTCCGCGCAGGTCAACGATGAGCCCCAGTGAGTACCGGCCGTAGCTGGGCACAGCCGGACAGACCCTACGATCCCCTGACCTCATTCGCGCAGGTCAGACCCTGCTCGCCGTCATCATCGTCCTGGCTATCAGCGAGGTTTCCGAGTTGTGCCCGTGGACCGCACGCAAGCTCATTCGCTGGTCCGCCCACCGCCGGTACGCCCCTCCACCCTGGGCTGAGCTTCGCGCCGAGGAGCTCGCCGCGTACCTCGATGATCGGCCCGGCGGAGTGCTCAAGCTCATCACCGCACTCGGCTTCACGGCTGCGGCGCTCGCGACCCGTAAGACCGCCCCTGGTGTCGCACCACCCGTTCCACAGTGGTGGCCCACCAGGCTGACGGTTCCCGTCCATTACGAATATGACAAGTGGATAGATTTTTTTGTTCATCCCAACACCCACGCAGCGCGACAATCTTGGCATCAGTTAGTCGATTCGGTCCGCGACGCAGCCAAAGAAGTGGGTGTGCGTCAAACACTCATGGCGCCGCTGCATAAAAGAGCTACAGAGGATCACCAGAGACGATCGTTGGATGACAGTCGCAAGCAATCTCAACCTCCTTGAAAGTATCCATAGGTCACGCCGGAAGCAAATCCCGATAAAATACAAGAAATTCGCTGGTATTCCAGGCTTTCGTAAGCAATTCCACTGGTGCAATCTCGCAGACTCAACTATCATGCACTACCGGGCCGCCATTGATACAGCCCGTGTTGAGATCCGCAGCCTCACCAACGATTTTCTACTCAGCTCAGCCCTTGGTTGATCTCGAGTTCTACTGGGAGAAACGAGGTCGACGAAGCCGGTTGACCGAGTCAAGTCTAGTGTCATGAGACAAATCCAGCTGGGACTATTACCTCGTGGAGAACAAGCTCAAGCAGGGCTTGGTTGACGTGTCGTCGCCATCGCCGAGTGTCAGCATCGAGATCAAGCTTGCCCTGAATACTGATGAACGTTGACAAACGTAGGCGGATGAGACCAAAGATGAGAACACCTGGGTTTCGCCGCCTCGCGAAGATCCTCGCGTTGGCGGTGGCGTCCCCAGCCGGATCTTCTACGACACGCAGTTTAGGAATGGTTCGCCAATAACAGACTGCACATGGCGCCTGACGTGCTGTTTTGTCTCGTTATCGGCGTCCGCCCTCACAGCCATTTCGCATCGGCTTCGCGCTCCGCCAGAACGATCGACGTGGAGTCCCGGCCACGCCGGGTCGTGGTGAGGAGATGCTGGATCTGGTTGGTGCCTTCGTAGATCTTAGCGATCTCTCACCTGCCCAAAAGGACCTGAGTAATCTACCGAGACAACAATCGGTGAGCAGCGGAAACATATCTCGCCAATTCTCGCTACTACACGACATCTGACGGCCTGGAGACGGCCTGATCATGGCCAACCTACCCTCATCCCCAGGGCACGCCATGAGGAACGCGCTCCGCACAGGATAGCGGATGCGAGTCAGTAGACCGGCTAGCTAGCGATACCAGAACGTGCCGGTCGTGACTGAACAGCTCGTCTGACCAGCACAGACATTCCTCGCCAGTACGTGCTGTTGCCGGAGGTGGCTGGCGCGAGGTGGAGGATCCGGATGGCGTAGACTGCTAGCCGCCCGGTCGGACAACTGTGCTGTCCCCAGGTCGTCGACATGTTGAAACGGTACTCTAAACACCTACCAGGCGGATGCTGGTCCCGTGTCATCGCAGGTAACGCAATGATTGGTATTGCCGATATAGTGGCGTATAGGGGCCTTATTCTGCAAGGTTGGCCTCTTTAATGCCAGGGAGCAGGCCTAAAGCCTGGGTTAAGGAAGGTGTCAGTATGGAGATCGCAGAGCGCGCTCAGGCGCTGGCACTGAAGATCCGTAAGCACAAGGCCAGTATCGAGACGGAAGAAGGGACCAAGAACGCTTTCGTAATGCCCTTTATCGGCACCGTCCTCGGGTATGACGTCTTCGATCCCAATGAAGTCATCCCAGAGTTCACCGCAGACGTCGGTACGAAGAAGGGAGAGAAAATTGATTATGCCATCGTTCATAACGGGCAGGTGCAGGTCCTGGTCGAGGTCAAGAAGATTAACGACCCGCTCCGCATTGAACATGCTTCTCAGCTCTTCCGATACTTCGCTGCCACCAATGCTAGAATCGCGATCCTGACCAACGGGGAAATCTACGAGTTTTACACAGATCTGGACGCCCCCAACCGGATGGACTCTAAACCGTTCCTAGTGTTGAATTTCTCGGATATCGACGAAACGCTTCTTCCGGAGCTGGCCAAGCTGACCAAGGAGTCCTTCGATCTCGACTCCGTGATCAGTGCAGCGGGCGAGCTGAAGTACATCGGACAACTCAAGCGGATCCTCGCTGCCCAGTTCAAAGAGCCCGAGGACGAGTGGGTCAGATTCTTGACGACTCGTGTGTACGAAGGGTCTTTCACGACGTATACGCGACCAGTTCGTCCCGCTGGTGAAGAAAGCTGCGTATCAGTTCTTGAACGAACAGGTGAATGATCGTCTGAAGAACGCCCTCGGCGGGCCTGGCTCCTACGTCAGCGTCTCCAACGGCACTGCTGGGACCGAGGAGCACGCCGAACCGAAGTCTGACCGACCGGAACTTACCGGGGACGACAATCCCGGCGACTGAAGCGGTGATGCCATCACCACCGAGGAGGAACTGGACGGCTATCGGGTCGTGCGGGCCATCGTCTGCAGCGAGGTTCCAATGGTAAGGATTGTGGCCCGAGACACCAAGAGCTACTTCGGTATCCTGCTCGACGACAACAACCGCAAGCCGATCGCTCGGTTATGGTTCAACCGTTCGAAGAAATATCTCGGACTCTTCGACGAGAACAAGGTTGAGACGCGGGTCATCATCAACGACATCGAAGGCATTTACCAACACGCCGACCAATTACGGAAGACAGCCAGGTATCTCAACAATTCCGCGCTCGCCAACACTCCCCTCGGGTGGACAGCGACTGAAATCAGCTAGACCAAGAACCTGTTGGCCGCAGGACGGGAGAGGCGGATGCTCTCCCGTCGAAGCGACGGGATACCCGCGTCCCCTGGTGACCAGCATCCTCGTGTCCGCCCTGAACCATCCCGGAGCCGAGTCCCGCCGGAGGCACAGGTTTGTTCCTCGGGAGCAGTTGATGTCTTCTCCCGATACCGTCGAAGGGGTCGAGCGGAGGGACGGGATGGCGACGATTAAGCTGACAAAAGAGAAGCTTCTTGGACGCCGTGGGCGACGCCAAATTAGCGCTGGTCGACTTCTGGGGACCGCGGTGTCGACTGTGCCGCATGTTCGACCCTGTTTTCGAGGAAGCATCGCAGCACCACCCCGACGTGATGTTCGGCAAGGTCGACGCCGAGGCGCATTGCCAGCTTGCCGCCATGTTCCGCGTCATGTCCCTTCCCACCCTAGTGATCATGAAAGAAGGCTTCGTGAATTATGCCAGATCGGGCACCCTGCCGCTGGAGGATCTGGAGGACCTTGTGGATCAAGCCCGCGCACTGGACATGGACGAGGTACGCAGAAAACGAGCCGCCCGTCGCAGAGCGGGATAGAACCTAACTATCCTCGGTCGAGCACGGCGGAGACCAGCTCGGTCGCGGAAACCGGTCCCGGAGCAGCGGGTGCCTGTGGACCGGGCGACGGGAATCGAACCAGCATGGCCAGCTTGGAAGATCGGGCGGCGATCAAGGTTTTGACCTGCACTAATGCGGACCTGCGGGTATCCAGCGACAGATGACATGAGTAACTGCTGTTTTACCCTTCACGACCCTGGGAAGGGGCACGCGGGGGGGCACACACTCGGCTGGCTAGGTCTCCCTCTTCGGAGGGGAAGGCGGAGATCCTGCGATTAACAGATGCGGGCAGGTCCCTGATCGGACCGCGCGATGTGGGCATGCGCGCTTCGCCTGGTGGCGTTCGAGTGCGGAACGGTGCTGCTCGTTGCGGTCAGAACTGCGGTCACGTGTGGCAGTCGCGCGCCCTGGATGATGATGACCGAGGCGAGAGCCCACTTGACCCCCAGGACGTAGGAGTAGGCATCTCCTCTGGTCAGAACCGGTGCAGACGCCGTGTACGCGAGTACTCGACGTGCGGGTTGTTCGCCTCTGTGCAGGACGTGGTCCCCAAATGGTCCGGCGGGGAGTCTGCCTACTCCCCCGCCTCCTCGTCCTGGCCGCCGATCTCGTAACGGTGCTGGAGTCAATGGTGGCCGAAGGCCATCGCGCAGCGACGCGGAGCGCCATTTACGCCAACGCAGCGACGTGGACGATTACAGGCGGGTGAGGGAGCCGCAGCACAGATGATCGCCTCTGAACGCTAGTGGGGAAGGCTGCGCCGGACGCGCGGTCAAAGGGTTCGACCTGCGGCCTACGGAAAACCTGTTGTGGGCTGGTCGGTGCTGATGGTTCGGGGATGACGGTGGGTGGGATGCTGTCGGTTATGCCTGGGCCGCCGCGACGGGTGTTTGTGAGTCACACGTCGGAGCTGCGGCGGCTGCCCGAGGGCGGTTCGTTTGTGGTCGCAGCAGAGCGGGCGGTGATCCGGTCCGGTGACGCCATGGTGGATATGGCGTATTTCGGGGCCCGAGACGAGGCCCCCGCGCAGGTGTGCCGGGTTTCGGTATGGCTCGCCGGTGCTACGGCCGGTGAGTACCGGCCATAGCTGGGCACAGCCGGACAGCACCCTACGGTCCCCGACCTCATTCACGCAGGTCAGGGGACGATGCGGGTGGGGCAGGTGAGGCATGCTGCGGAGGCCCTTGCACACCCGTCCTGGGAGGCACGGCGATTACTTGATCTTGCGGACACCGGGTAGTGGGTCGACGCTAGCCAAGGGCCACGAGGACCAGCGCCGCTGTCCCAGCCAACCCGCGGCGGCACAGACCGTCAGACAGTTCGTCTAGTGTCCAGTCTCATGGCTGAGTTGGTGCTCCAGGCAGGCGACGGCCACGTCGCGCGACTAGCTCACGAATCAGACGCTGTTCGAGCGGTTGTCGAGATGGTTTGGAATGCAGTCGACGCGGAAGCGTGGAACGTCTCCGTTCGGATAGAGCGCGAGGATCTGCTCGGTGCGATTATCGCCATCCACGTTGAGGATGACGGCCACGGCATCAATGTCAACGAGGTTGAAGCCGACTTCGGCCGTATTGGCGACTCTTGGAAAGCCCGCAGTACGCGATCAAAAAACGATGTTCGTGGTCTACATGGCAGCCTCGGCGAGGGAAGGCTACGAGCTTTCGCCCTGGGCACTCGTGTGCGTTGGCGGAGTGTTGGCGAGGACGCTACGGGAGCGATGCATGAGGTCATCATCGATGGTCAGCGGGCGAAACGCAACATCTTCCGTTGGGACTCAACCCCAGTATCAGGTAGCGAGCAAGGCACGATCTTCAGCGCGTACAACGATGAGCAGCGCAGTCTCGGGGCACTCGAAGCTGACACGACCCTGCCCACCTTGCGCTCCCACTTCGCGCCTATTCTTCTACATAATCCCGAGCTACAGATCAGCTACGATGGCAGCTCTCCGACCCAACCCGGAAATTGTCGAAGACACGTCGATGAGTGTTCCTATCGGCACAGATGGCCTACACGGTAACCTCCAGCTACGGATCATCGAATGGCGCCAAGGCAAACATCGGGCAATCTATTACGGATCTGACGATCAACACTTCACCTATGAAGAAGACGGCTCGGACGTTGAGAGCCAGTTCCCCTACTCAGCGTATGTTACGTGGCCGAACCTGCGTGATCAAGCGAACTATCTGAGTCTCGGCGAGCTCTACTCCGAGCCGACCAGAGATGTTTGGAGGGCCGTCCGCACGGCGATCAGGGAATATTTCGCCATGCGGCGTCGACAGCGACGCCGGAGCAAGTTGACCGCTGGAAGGATGCCGGAGTCTATCCCTACAAAGGCGCACCAGCTTCCGAGGCGGAAAGAGCCGAGCGAGCCGTTTTTGATGTCGTATCGGGTGCTCTCAGTACGCATATTCCAAGAAGGGATTTAGTCGGCGCCCGTCTGACGCTAGCGCTTCTACGGGACGCGATTCGACACGAGCCTGAAAGTTGACGGCCGTGTTGCACGAGGTGGCGTCTCGAACCCCGACGATTCTGAGACGCCGACGCGCCTCTTGACTGAGACGACCTTAGCCTCGATTATCAAGTCTGCCAATGTCGTCGCAAGCCGAAACAAGTTTTTGCTGGCACTCAATCATCTTCTGTTCGATCCTGACGACTCGCCGATGGTCGGCGAGCGGGATCACCTACACCGAATCCTTGAGGGCGAGCTCTGGATCTTCGGTGAGGGCTATAACATGATGAACAGCGAGAAGGGTTTGACACAAGTGCTCCGTACCCACCTCAAGCTGTCTGGCCTACCCGACAAGAATGTTACTACCGTCAAACGATGGACGCAAAGACCGGCAGAGTCGACCTTCACCTTGCCGCCCGAGCCCAGGAGCATGACCGAGTCCGTCATCTGATTGTCGAGTTGAAGGCACCTGACATTACGATTGGCAGGAAAGAACTCGACCAGATCGAGGACTATGCCAACGTCCTTGCCTCAAACGCGCAATTCAGCAGTGCAACTGCACAGTGGGACATCATTCTCGTTGGGACGAAGCTCGACGACCTCGCAAGAAACCGCATTCACAATGATGGCTTCGAGGTTGGAAGCTTCGGGTTCGCGACCAGCACGGGGGCACCGCGTGTAACGGCGTTTGTGCGCCGCTGGCGCGATGTGCTTGACGAGAACAAGCGACGCCTTGACTTCCTCACATCGGTTCTCCAGCACGACCCATCAACGCCCGAGGGGCTTGGATGGATGCGAGAGCACTATGCCGATGTTTTACCTGACGACTTGGTGCAGAAGCAAGAGCCATCTGGCTCAACAGCCTCTGCGGATGCTCAGGACCCGGGAGCCGCATAGCTCAAGTCGAGCCATATTCGGGATGAGTTACTTGTCGGAGCTTCGCCGGATTTCGGTACAGGTGATCCAGGATAGATTCCACGGAATCTTGCAGCTATCTTCGCGTCAGAAGCTTCGACCATATCTCCATGCGCTCCACGGTTGCGTAGTTTTCTCAAGTGGTGGGTCATGTCAGCGAGAGTATCGGGGAATTTAGCCGCCAGGTCTTGCAGCTTGCGCTGAAGCGTTTTGTTCGAAGAGATGCCCTGCTCGGCACAGATGGCCTCCAAGATGTTTCCTATTCCTACTACGAAGCTTGTCGGGTCACTTGCCTTGGTCGGCAACGCCTTCTCGTACAACTCCCTAACCTTCTCGGGAAGACCGCGAACATCGGGTGGCTGAGGATAAAGTATCGTTACTGGCCAGTCGGCGGGATCTTCATAGTGCCATTCGCGATAAGTATAAAAGATCAAACCTTCGCATCCTGGACACTGCATGACCCGTGCGTGAATATACCACTGATAATCAGTGAAGCCGTCAGGGTCAGCCACTATGGTCTCTGATGGTTCAAAGACTTCTCGCTGAGATCGCCGGTGAAGCCGCAATGACCACATGGCATGCCAGGCAGGATACCAGTGTCCGGCCTCATGCGGCCTGAAGGCAATCTAAGATGTACCTGCCAGTCAGGAGGCACTTACGGGTAGCACCACAACGATGCCGTGCTCACCATATAGTCCTGTAAGCGATGCCCTAGATGCACCTTGCGGAGGCCCTTGCGCACCCGTCCTGGGAAGCACGGCGGTTACTTGATCTTGCGGACACGTGGTAGGAGTACGGGCTAGCGAAGGGCTCCAAGGGTTGACAGGCACCGAAACAGTAGTGTAAGTACCGGGTGTAGGCTCCACGCGCGTCGATCTTGACATCCGGAGGCGAGCACGGTGCCACCCAGGTTCAACCAGTCCAAGCTCAACGCCGCCATGCGGCAACTGAGCACCGCATCAAACGATCTCAAGCGGTACGGTCGGCAGCTTGAGGTCGCTGGTCGCGAACTTGATCGTAAGAACCGCTCGGCTGGAGATCAGCTTCGCCAGCTGCCCCGCAGCCAGCCCCGAGTCTCTGTGCCTGAACAGATCCTGCTCGACTCCGTCCGCGAGCACGTGACGGCTATCTGATTGATCGTCCTCACGACATTTTCCTGTCACACGCTACTGCCGATCTCCCTCTAGCCCGAGCCCTGCACGATGAGCTCCAAGCGCTCGGCGCTGAGGTCTGGATGGACGATTTCAGCATCAAGCTCGGCCAGAACATCGTCCAGGTAATCACCTAGGTATCTCGTTGTCCCGCGTGGGTATTGTGCTGGTGACGCCAGCGGCTATCGCCGGACGCTACTGGGTCGAGAAGGAGTTCTCGGCCCTCCTCAACAGCAAGGAGACCGTCATCCCGGTGCTGCATGAGGTTTCGTGGAGCCAGCTGGGCTGCATATAGTCCACTGCTGCACCTCAACAAAGGGCTGAGCACTGCGAATCGAACGCTACAGGAGATTGCGATTTTGATTGCTGGGACATTGGTTGATGATGCGGCATGAGATGATACTGCTATCGACGCCTTCGCGCCCACAAGACTTTACTGGCAGGAGAAGTGGGCATCATGGGTGAATACGACTACCGCAGTCCGGGCTTATCCAAGCCTGCGGTAGAATGAATTCATGAAACGAATTTCAACGGAAGCGTATCAGGCGCTTCGTGATGCGTTGCCGGTCATCACGTGGAACAAGCGTCCCTTTGAGACGCTGCTGCGCACGTCATTACGTGATCATCCTGAGTTGCTATCAAACTTGAACTTTGCCGACACCAAGCGGGCCGTGGCCGACGCTCTGGTTGACCGGCTTGTCCAGCACGAGGATCGATACCAAGAAGTGACATTACAGTTCATGCTCGAAATCGCTAGCATGGATCGCTTCCCTAACCTCGAACAGCTTAAAGATGATGCCGATCGGAGTATACGACTCAAAGAAGCAAGAAGTGCTGTTGCTCACCTACGATCCATCACGGAAAAATATGCATCGAACATTGAAGAGGCTGCTATACGAGATGCTGCTCGTAAAGCTGAAGCAGCCCAGAACGCGGCACTGAGACGCTTCAGCGACGACCTTGAAGCACTGCGAGTACGTTTTCTTGATCTACAGACCGAATCCGACGCTCACGCACGGGGCTATGCGCTTGAGTCACTTCTCGCTGACCTTTTTCTACTGTACGAAAAAAAAAAAAAAAAAAAAAAAAAAAAAAAAAAAAAAAAAAAAAAAAAAAAAAAAAAAAAAAAAAAAAAAAAAAAAAAAAAAAAAAAAAAAAAAAAAAAAAAAAAAATTTTTTTTTTTTTTTTTTTTTTTTTTTTTTTTTTTTTTTTTTTTTTTTTTTTTTTTTTTTTTTTTTTTTTTTTTTTTTTTTTTTTTTTTTTTTTTTTTTTTTTTTTTTTTTTTTTTTTTTTTTTTTTTTTTTTTTTTTTTTTTTTTTTTTTTTTTTTTTTTTTTTTTTTTTTTTTTTTTTTTTTTTTTTTTTTTTTTTTTTTTTTTTTTTTTTTTTTTTTTTTTTTTTTTTTTTTTTTTTTTTTTTTTTTTTTTTTTTTTTTTTTTTTTTTTTTTTTTTTTTTTTTTTTTTTTATTATATTATATTATTATATTATATTATATTATAATATTATATTATAATATAATATTATATTATAATATAATATTATATTATAATATTATATTATAATATAATATTATATTATAATATAATATTATATTATAATATAATATTATATTATAATATTATATTATAATATAATATTATATTATAATATAATATTATATTATAATATAATATTATATTATAATATTATATTATAATATAATATTATATTATAATATAATATTATATTATAATATAATATTATATTATAATATAATATTATATTATAATATAATATTATATTATAATATAATATTATATTATAATATAATATTATATTATAATATAATATTATATTATAATATAATATTATATTATAATATAATATTATATTATAATATAATATTATATTATAATATAATATAATATTATATTATAATATAATATAATATTATAATATAATATAATAAAATAATATAATATAATAAAAAAAAAAAAAAAAAAAAAAAAAAAAAAAAAAAAAAAAAAAAAAAAAAAAAAAAAAAAAAAAAAAAAAAAAAAAAAAAAAAAAAAAAAAAAAAAAAAAAAAAAAAAAAAAAAAAAAAAAAAAAAAAAAAAAAAAAAAAAAAAAAAAAAAAAAAAAAAAAAAAAAAAAAAAAAAAAAAAAAAAAAAAAAAAAAAAAAAAAAAAAAAAAAAAAAAAAAAAAAAAAAAAAAAAAAAAAAAAAAAAAAAAAAAAAAAAAAAAAAAAAAAAAAAAAAAAAAAAAAAAAAAAAAAAAAAAAAAAAAAAAAAAAAAAAAAAAAAAAAAAAAAAAAAAAAAAAAAAAAAAAAAAAGCCTTGTGGGCCGTAGAAATCCTCCATGGTTTCGGCATGGTCGTCCTTGAGAAGGGTGTTGTCTTCTCTTGAAGTGCCATTACGTCCGAATGAGACCGTTACCGGGTTGCCTCCGGGTAAGTAGTGCCGTGGACAGGCGGGTGATATACACGTCCGCCGCCCACTTCGCCAGTACCGAAAGCCTTGTTCCGGTTGCGCTGTTCTTGCATCAGATCGTTGTACTGACGCATGGCGTGTCGGAATGCGTCGTTTGAGATGTAGTTCGATCTGACTGGCTTGTCGATAGACACGATACTCACGTATCCCTTCATGGGTAACTGCGACTACACGAGATTCATACGCCCCCAGCGCCTCAGTATCTGACTGAGATAGGAATACGCACTACAGTTGCAAGCTTGCAAGGTCGCAACTGTTCTCGCGGATACTATTATAAATATGTTTGACAAATAGTCAACTATGGCCATTGACCTAGGCACGATGGCTCCAATTTACGCGCCCTGAACATCGCATCTCACTGTCCTTAGCATACGCTTTAGCTGAGTCAGTGTTGGACGCAGTACCTCAGCACGGTTTGCCGCCTCCGCCAGCGGACACTCTTCGGAGTAGCTAGAGTGGCTCAGATGCAGATCATCAACACCACGTGGCGTACTCTCGACGGCTTGCAGCTGGCCGGGTCACTCGTCGTGCCAAACGAACCAGCCGACAGAGCGATCGTCCTGGTCCACGGCGCTGGCGTCGACCGTGAGGAGGGCGGCTTCTTCGCCCGGCTGGCCGAGGGACTGGGCAAGGTCGGCGTGGCGTCGCTGCGCTACGACCTGCGCGGCCACGGTCAGAGCGGCGGCCGGCTCGGAGAGGTCGCTCTGACGGCCCATCTCAATGACATCCGGGTCGCTCTCGCCCAGGTGCGTGAAGCAACCGGCGCACATGACATCAGTCTGTTGGGGACGAGCTTCGGTGGCGGATTGACTGCTTACTATGCCGCCGAGCTGGCCGACCAACTGACACGGCTAGATCTCAACCCGCAGCTCAACTACAAGGCTCGATATATTGATCAGAAGCCGTATTGGTCGAATGACTACCTCGACGACGAGGCGGCGCAAGCGTTCAGCGAAGAGGGTTACATTAGCCATCGGCCGGGTGTTAAGCACGGCCGGGCGTTATTGAACGAGGTGTTCTGGATCAGGCCGGTTGAAGTGCTTGGCGACATCAAGGCACCGACCTTGATCGTGCACGGCACCGAGGACACATTCGTCCCTGTTGAGTCCTCGCGGACTGCCGCCGAGCAGTTGCCGCCCCGCACAAGCTTGTAGAGATTGACGGTGCACAACATGGCTTCGCCGTAGACGACGACCCTCAGTACCTCAATCCGCAAAGCCAGGAGTGGCAGGCGTTCGTCATCCGGACGGTGGCGGACTGGTTGGCGGAGACTTCATAACTGTCGGCTGCGAGGTTGCGAGCGCTTCGCGCAACGCACGGGGTCCGGGCCGGTTGCGCCATGGCTTGAGGGCGGCCATGCCCACATCAGTTCTCGTTTGGTGCGCTGTGAGGTGGTAGATGAAGCGAGTTGGACGGCTTCCAACCCCGTGCTTGCTGCTTCATCCGGTTCGCCAGCAAGTGCCAATGATGACGTCCGGCGCGCGAGGAAATAGCCACGATCGCGGCGCGAGAGTTCGTCGGTGGATAAGACTTGACCATAAAGTGCTGCGGCCTGTTGGGGTCTGCCAGCCTCGATGTAGCAGCTCGCCGTCCGGAGCGTCGGCGCTTCTGGTTGAAAGGAGCAGCCGAGCTGGCCGGGCTTTGCATTGTCAAGCGCAATGTCAGCAAGAAGCTGACGAGCCAAATCAAGTTTCTGCTGAATGAGACTGATGGGCTCGCCGACCATCGCCAAGCCACGCGCCTCTTGCTGCGTCACTTCTGCACGTACTGACCTCGGAAGCTGCCATGGGCCGTACTGTGCAGCTTGGGCCAATGTCAAGACGCGTACAGCGTCACGGTCTTCATAGGCCATTTGCGATTTTCGCAGCAAAATGTAGCCTTGTGCAGCAGTGTCGCCAGCCGCCTGCGCCCATTCAGTCGCGCGGTCATACCAGAAGCAGGCACGCCGAGGATGGTGGAGGTGGCGGTACAGCAGACCGGCGAACTCGCACCCCGTGCTCCGACCGAAAGCAGTTCACTGCGCACAGCCTGTGGGACGTCACGGACACGCTTCTCGATAGCACCGAGAATACCGAGCACTACCGGAAGCGTCTTGGTGGGGCCAAGCACACCGTCGTCGGCTTCGCAGGTGTCGAGTTGACACCGGAAGTAATCCACCACCGAGCCATCCATATAGCGGTGCGCGTCTGCCAGAGCGGCGGCGACATGATGCAGCTCGTCAAAGTCGAGATCCAATGAGAGCGATTCAATAGTTAACGGAAGCTCATCAGCTGGCAGACCATTGGAAATTTGTAACATGTCGAGAAGATTTCCGAGCCCGCTCGAAGCAAGGGCGTGCGGCTCCAACGGCAGCCACAGTGATTGGCCGTCTACGACCAATGGCAACGATATCCGTAGGGCGGGAGGTAACGGAGCTGGATAGGAATTTTTCGGCGTCCCGAGAATTCTTCGGCGATTACCGGCCGGATCGCTTCATCTGGCCGTTCTGGGTTAATGCTACTGCCCGGGTCTGGCCTGGCATGTCAAACCACAGAAGGTTAGGCGGTATCTTGAGCACCCGCGCCAGTACACCAAGGTGTCAAGCTGCGGATTGGCGGACCAGTCTCAATTCGGCTGATCTGTGGTTGCCGCAGGCCCACCATGAACCGGGCAGGAGTTAGCAGATGCCATCGGGACCATAGACCGCATAGTGATGCGGGTGAGTGCGGTAGGCGCGGGATACCCCACCGATGTGCTGGGCGGCGAAAGCTTCTTCGAACTGTTCGGTCTCCCAGAACTCGGCAGGCACCTGGGCGGGGCAATAAGCTTGTCACGCGAAGCACGCTGACACCGGGAACACTGACGCTCGGTGTTGTCCTTCGCCAGACGCGTGCCGCAGCGGCAGTAGTAGCGAGTGGTGAGCGGGATGCCACGGGCGCGCCCCTTCCGATTCCTTGTCCGATTTCCGGTGGGAGTGTAACAGTCCACCCGCCCCCATGATCCAAACCGTCTGGCAAGCAAGAGAATCGCTCTACCAGCGTGGATACACCCATCCACTGTGTGGTAGGATGGGACACGTCCGATCCCACTTCGATGATCTTCCATGGCCCCCAGGGCCGGGCTGAACGCTGAGCTGGTGTGGTCCTGAACATGCAGGACATCCCCGCTTCGCCAGTCCGGCGTTCCCCGGTTCTGGGTGCCGTCCAGCTGCGGGCAACGTATAGACGCCAGGAGGTACGAAAACCGTCGCCGATCCGATCTTCAGAGTTGGTAGGATGGAGTTACCCAATGCCCGCCAAACACACCCTCAAGCGCAAAAAAGCTGAGCGAGCTGCCCATCGCCGCACTGCCGAAGTCGTTGACGCCCGGACCCTTCAATCTCATCTTTTAACGCCTGACGCTCTGGCCGCAGGCTTATCTGCTGCGGGCCGCTACATCGCCCTTTGCGGCCAGGACGTATTGCCTGCCAGCCTTACCGAACCGGGAAACGGGCGATGTTCGTTGTGTAAAGTGGAAAAACGATTCCGGCGCAGAGGGCGGGGGCGTGATGACTGGTGTGAACCGTCCTCCGTTGCTTCCAGGGTGGACGGGGCGAGAAGCCGTGACTGACGAGGATTACCAGCTGCTGCGTGATCTGCGGAAGATGACGATAGCTGCGGCGCATTCTGCCACGGCGTTTTGGAAGATAATCTTTCACGGGATGACCAGATTGCTTTAGGCGGGAGTGGCTGGCGGGGATGGGGAGACGGTTTCAGGGAGAGGGCGTTGAGGACGCCTGTGGTGATTGAGGGAGGAAGACGAGTGAGGCCTGCTCGGCAGAAAAAAAAAAAAAAAAAAAAAAAAAAAAAAAAAAAAAAAAAAAAAAAAAAAAAAAAAGATAGGCGGGGCGGTGTGAGAAAGGTGAGAGCCGACACCGAGAACCAACGCCGGTGGCTGGGTGTTTCTCGACCGGCACCGTCACGAGGGGGTGACGATACGGTGGCGGCGGGGGGATGCAGTCGCTTATGTATTGAATGGTAAGAGGCTGGGCGACCACGGGATGATTGATATACTGGGCACTATTCCGGTGTTACCGGGTGGGTGAGCTGATTTGGCGGAGGTGCGGGTGGTGGGGAAGAGGTGGGTAAGGGAGGGGTGAGGGACGAAGCGTTTGCCAACATTGGTTATTTGACTGGGAGACTTCAGATTACCGTCACGGTTCAGTTGCCTTGGAGTCTTGTTTCTCCATCAGTGTAAATTCATAACCAAGAATCTCAACTTTATCGCCATCGGCTGGTCGGACCCCTGCGCTAAAATCGTAAACAGTCGCCGGCTGATTTGGATTGAAGTGAATCATGAGAGTGCCAATGCTTTTGTTGGGGTTATGCGCCAAAGCGTGTTGAATACCGTCCATGTTCTCAGATAACAATCGTGACTTAGTAGCCAGGTAAGCGGTAAACTGAATCATCTTGAACTTTTCATGATAGTCGGCCGCCGAACCCAAGCCAGATGAATCGGGCCTTTCGTCGATCTTTGGCATTTGGCGCTCAAGCCACTTCTGAAGTTTCGGCCTAGAAAACCAGGCCGCACCCTGCGCGATTTTGCCTCGGAACTTCTCTAGCGCTTGCTCGCAGACGTGAGAGGCTATTTGCGCAGCTTCCTCTGAGTGACCATGAGAGGAGCTGCATGAGAGTGTGCGTCAAATTATGTGACTGGATAGGTCTTCCTGCGGGGCTGGTCCGTTCTGGCTCTGGCTCTGGGTCGGTGTGGTGGCTGGGCTTTGGTCGGCGTGTCGTGGGGGCTGATCCGGTTTGTGACGTGTTTTGATCTTTGAGTGTCTGAGCAGTCGCAGGTTCCCCGCCGGCCCTCGTATGAGGAGTTGCTGGTCGAGAACGCTGGGTTGAGGGCTGAGAACGGCCAGTTGCGTGAGGGGCTGACCGCGGCTGTGGTGCGGATCGGTGAGCTTGAGGCGCGGTTGGGGATGACGTCGAAGAACTCCAGCAAGCCGCCGAGCTCGGATGGGCTCACCAAACCGGCGCCGAAGTCGCTACGGGGGAAGTCGAAGCGTGGTTCGGGCCGCCCGAAAGGTCAGATGGGGTTCACACTCTCGCCGGTCGATGACCCCGACCACAGGGTCGAGCACGAACCGCGGGCCTGCTGCGGGTGCGGGGCCGGCCTGGCTGGTGCGGTGTGGGCGGGGGTGGAAGCCAGGCAGGTGTTCGACCTGCCGCCGCTGCGCCTGGAGGTCACCGAGCACCGGCTGATCTCCCGTGCCTGCACGTGCGGAGTCATCACCAAGGCCGACGCCCCGCAGGGGGTGTCCGCCCCGGTGCAGTACGGGTCGCGGCTGGCCGGGGTCGGGGTGTACCTGTTCCACGGGCAGTTCCTGTCCAAATCCCGTACCGTCAGACTCTGGGTGACCTGTTCGGTGCGAAGATCGCCGCTTCCACGGTGGTGTCCTGGACCAAGCGGATCGCCGCCCAGGTCGTTGCCAGGGTCGTCCCGGTGATCACGGACCGGATCGCCCGCTCTGATGTGGCGCATTTCGATGAGACCGGGTTCCGCACCGCCGGGAAACTGCACTGGATGCACTCGGCGTCCACAAGTACCGATGTGCTGCTCACCGTGCATCCCAAGCGTGGGGTTAAGGGGATGGACGCCGCCGGGGTGCTTCCCCGGTTCACCGGGACCGCGATTCATGACGCGTGGGCGCCGTATGACACGTACACCAACGTCACGCACGCCCTGTGTAACGCCCACGTCCTGCGGGAACTCGTCTACGTCGTGGACACCGCACCGAAACCCCTCAGGGTTCTGGCCACTCAGGCGATCGACGCCCTCGTGGAAATCAAGGACCTCGTCGCCGAAACCACCGCCATGGCAACCGTGATGGCGACGACCGCTGGGCCGGCTGAGCATCTGAACCCGCATGACCTCACCCAGCGCAAGGACGAGCAGGCTCATGTGCTGCGATCAGCGCTCGTGCTAGGCAAGAACGCCACCGCGGGGCGGGCCACGAAGCTGGAAGCCAAGTACAACACCTTGTTCACCCGGATGATTAACCGGTGGGAGGACTACCAGCGGTTCACCCACGACCCCGCCGTAAGTTTCGATAACAACGCGGCTGAGCAGACCATCAGGATGCCGAAACTGAGGGTCAAGGTCTCCGGCTGCATGCGGACCCTGAGCGGCGCCGAAGAATTCGCCGCGATCCGCTCCTACACCGCCACCGCTGTACGACAGGGCCAGAACATGCTCGACGTCCTCATCCACGCCGCCGACGGCGCCCCCTGGATCCCCGCCACCTGACCCCCGTCACGCCCAACCGCGGTCACGCGGCGCATCACCATGCCAAAAACCCGACACCTATCCAGTTACGCGCAGCGAAAGCGATTTCGCAGAACGGGCGGCGGCGTCGAAGAAATTGCGATTAGTCAGTGGTACTGGTTGGGCTGCCATCCAAGAGTTGTTTGGGCAAGGGGCTCAGGCAACAGGTGACGGTGAAGGCTCGCGGGGGCGGGCGCGGAAGAGCTGAAAAGAAGGTACTACACCGCCATTGCCCTCCCTCGGGCACCAAAGGGCTACGGGCAGCAAATCACGCTGCCCGTAGCCCACCTACCACTAGCATTCCCCGGTGATTGAATCCCGCCACAATAATCTTCCCGATTTGCCTTGGCATCGGGCGCAAGAGATGGAAAAATGAAAGGAGAAAAGAAATGCAAGAATCGAACAATGGAAGGATAAGCGGAATGCCAAGTACGGCGAACTGCCTACCTACGATCACACCGAACAAGGCGTGGCCGATGACCATGAAACTATTCAGGAGGCCAGCGTCGCCCACCAACGGCGCATCGAACGCAACCGCGACGTCCGAGAGCAGTTGATCCAGCAGCTCAATACCGGCGCTTTAGCTATCACCGCCCCACCCGGAACCCGAGCTACCCCTGCAAGCGCACCGCAGCCGACTCCACGGGACCTCGTGCCGCACTCTACCTGCGGGTCAGCACCGAAGAACAAGCCCATAAAGGCGGTGAGGCTGAAGGCTACTCACTACCCACCCAACGCGATGCCTGCCGACTCAAGGCCCAAGATCTCGGCGCCATCGTCACTGAGGAGTACGTCGAAGCGGGCGATTCTGCCCGCTCAGCCAACCGTCCCGAGCTGCAACGCCTACTTCGCGACGTCAAACAGAAACGGTTCGACTATGTCATCGTCCACAAGATCGACCGCTGGGCACGCTGGAAGGAAGACGACGTTCTGCTCACAGCCGCCCTTGCCCGCGTCGGCACCGAACTCATCTCGGCCAGCGAGTACTTTGACGACACTCCGGCCGGCCGCTTCCACCGCAACGTCATGGCCGACGTCGCTCAGTACCACTCCGACAACCTGTCGGTCGAAGTCCTCAAGGGCATGAACAAGAAAGCCGAGAAAGGTGGGACACCGTTCCGGGCTCCGCTGGGCTACCTCAACCACCACGAAATTGGCGCAAACGGCGCCGACGTACGCACTGTCATCACCGACCCCGACCGCGCTCCCCTCATCCGCTGGGCCCTGGAAGAATACGCCACCGGGCACTGGAGTGGCCGCGCACTCATAGAAGCACTCACCCGTAAAGGCCTCACCACGCGCCCCACGCGCAACAAACTCGGCGAGCCGATCAGTATGACCACCTTCTACCGCTTACTCAGCAACCCCTACTACATGGGCATCGTCTGCTACCACGGCATCTACTACGAAGGCACCCACCAACCGCTGGTTGACCCCGAAACATGGCTGCGTATCCAGGACGTGCTCAGTACGCATCACCTGGCCGGAGAGAAAAGATCGCGTCCACCATCACTATCTCAAAGGCACCATATTCTGCGGAGAATGCGGCACACGACTGGTGTTTCAGCCGCCACCGCGGCAACGGCGGCATCTACGATTATTACCTGTGCCTGAGCCGTAAGACCAAACGGCGACCATGCAGCCGCACCGTTATTCGTCTGACGCCATCGAAGCGGCTGTCGCCCGTTTTTATCGCAGCTTCCAACTCAGCCCCGCCGGGGTTGGGGCCATCCGCGAAGCGGTGAAGACCGAACTCCGCGCCGAGCAGGCCCAAGCCGAACAAGACCAGAGCCGTGCTCGTCGCCGCATCGCCGCACTCACCGACCAGCGCGCCAAGCTGCTTACTGCCCACTACACCGGCGCTGTGCCGCTTGATCTCTTGAAAACTGAAATGACCCGGCTGACCCGAGAGAAGATCGACGCCGAGAACGAACTGGCGACCGCCACCGCTACCCTCACCGACTTGGCCGGACAACTCGAACGAGCCCTCGCCGTAGCGGGCAACTGCAACCAGCACTACGCGGCGGCACCATCCCGAATCCGGCGACAGATCAACCAAGGCTTGTTCAAAGCGCTCTACCTACACCGTGACGGCGAAGTAGCGCACATCGAGCTGACAGAACCCTTCGCGCAACTGCTCGCAGACGACCTACTCTCCAGCGTCAGCGCCCAGGCAGCCCTGACCGGCGAGCCAGCCGACGAACAGAGCAGCACACGGGCAGGCACGGCTGACCGCGCTCGTCCGTCCGCCGTCCTGCGGACCGTCATCACCGGTGACCAGATACACAAAGCGCCCCAGCAGGACCTGCTGGGGCGCGGTTTGCACAACGTTCGTCTGGTGCCCCCGGTGGGAGTCGAACCCACACTGCGGCCTTTTTAAGAGGACTGGCTTCTCGAACTCGCTACCGCCTCCGACCTGCGATAGAGCGGCAAGCGATGAGCACCAGCACCCGACTTAGGCACGTATTGGGCACAGCCCCTTGCACCTCAGGTGCTGCTGCAGTGTTGACCTGATGACGCGCACGACGAAGGCCCACGGAAGTCGCTGGGTTATGAGCCGGTTATGAGCCCGCAACCGCCCCCGCCAGCTAGCGGTCAGTGCTCTGGCACGCTCGGCTGCTCTTGGCGTCCGGCTCCGGCCACTTCTCGGCCATGGCGATCTGCTCCGACGTCACGACGACGCGATCGACTGCGGCGCCCTTAGCGCTCACGCCGTCGAGGATGGCGTCGGTCAGGTCGGCGCCCTCCAGGCACGCGTCGGTGAGGGTCGCGCCGCGAAGGTCGGCCCCAGTCAGGTTGGCGCCACGCAGGTCCGCCGTGTCGAGGTCCGAGTACCGCAGCACGGCGCCCCGCAGGTCGGCATCGCGGAGATCCACACCCACGAGCGAGGAACGTGGCGCCTCGAACCGGGACGGCCGTTCCTGCGCGGGGTCGTCGCTGATGACGTCGTAGCTACGTCCGAGCAGGATGCCAGTCAGCGCCACCCCCAGCACCACCGCCGAAGCCAGCATGAAGACACGGCCAGCCCATCCGGAACCGAGGTACAACGCGAGGGCACCGGTCGTGCCCACGCCAGCCACGAGCACGCCGAACGGGCCGAGCACCTGACCTGCCGCCGCCGTCAAGGCGATCACCACCACCGGCCAGACCCAGAGCAGGCGATCCTTCGGACGGTCGGCGGGCGGCCACGGCTCGATCTCGTCCGCCGGGGTACCGCCGGTCCGGCGCACGACCGGGGACGACGCGCCCTCGTGCGGTGGGGTCGGGGAAGCGGGTTCGCCCTCGCCGAACTCCAAGTCGGCACCCGGCGGTGGGTTGGGTGCCGCAGACCCACCGTTCTGGCTCTCAGGCCCGTCTCCACCAGGTTTCGCCACGTGCGAATCGTGGCAGGGTCGCCGCCCGGATGAGTCAGCGAGGCGGCGTCGGCATCTACTCCGGCGTCACCGACGTCTGCGGTTGCTGTTGCGGGACCTCGACCGGTGGCGGTTTCTGGTACGCCAGCGTCTCCTGCCGATGGTCGAACACTTTTCGCAGCGTCGCGTTGGTGATGCGTTCGTCCGCCGTGGTGTTCGGATGCGGGAGGTGCAGGCGTGCGTAGAGGTCGAAGCGGGACAGCTCCGTGAGCACGGCGACGCTGGTGCCGTACTCGTGTGCCACAGCCACCGCCCCGCGGTAGGCGAGAAAGGCGACGGTATAAGGAACTAGTGCCAGTAGCAGCCACAGGCCATGGCGCCACATCACCAAGACGGTCGTCAATGCCGCCAGCAGCGCCACGAACGTCGTGCGGATCGCGAGTTCGAGTTGGACGCGCTGGTTCTGTACGTACCCGATCTCTCGCTCGCCGCCAACCATGGCGAGGCGGGGAACGGCCGTGATGGGATCCAATTCGTAGGCCCTCCCCACCAAGCGCTCATAACGGCGCAGGACGTTGCCAAGCCTGGTCGGCATCACCTCGTCCAGATACTGGGGATACGACGCGAGCGCCCGCCGCGATTCCGCGGCGACGATGGCGGCGCGTACCAGTTCGGGCGGCGCGGATTCGCTCCTCAATGCGAGGGTGGTGTCCTTGCCGAGCCACTGTGCCGGCAACTGGTCGCCATCCTCCAGGTTCGACTTGCGACGCCGGTGGTACATCGTCCTGGCCGTGGCGAGCTCGACCGCCAGGCGAGAGGTGCCCCAGTAGCCCTCCATGACCTGGATGAGCGCGAACTGCAGCGGGTTCAGCGCCAGCGCGATCACGACCGCGCCAAAGCTCGCCAGCAGCACCTCGGCGAGATTGATGTCGGCGAGCGCAGACCAGCGCACGCGATCGGACCCGCCGATCTGGACCAAGCCGTACACGTACACCACCAACACGGTCGCCGGCAGCAGACTCACCACGGTGAAATAGCGTCCGACCTTGGCAGCGCCCGACGAGAGGGTCGAGGCAACGTCCGCGCTCATCGGGTGATCGGTGCCTTGCGTTCACACGCCTGGCAGGTCCATTCCTTTGCATCAGGGCATGCCACCAACCGCCCCTTCCTACACTCCGAACACTTCTGCCTCGCGACGTAGTAGACGTGGCCACCGACACACCGCCAGGGATCGCCCCCGTCCCTGGTGCCGAGCGACCAGCACACCGGACAGAGAGCGCCGTAGTACCTGTGCGCTCCGCAGAACCACACCTCACCGTCCTCGCAGACTGCGATCTTCTCGCAGCCCCGGCACTGGTGCCACAGCACCCAGCCATGGGTACCGCATTGCCCGCTGTGTCGCGTCTGCAACGATAACTGCTTCTGACATTGCGGCAACGGACACGGGTACGCCGCGCCCGACCTCGACACTCCAGGAACCCTCCAGCCTGGCGCGACCATCAGAGCACCCGTCGCGGGCAGGAGAACGGCCGCCTATCAAGTCCCACGCCAGTCACCCCCGTAGAACCATGACCGTATAGGCCAAAGCGTAAGGGCTCCCGCACCGGCTTTAAATATAGAGCCTCCATGATGATGCCGTGGGCCCCTATGGTCTCGATTTGGTCGATACAGGCTCACCAGTTCCACCTCGGCGACTCGCCGCACACCGTCACCCTGCGCGTCGCGGGTGGCCTGTTTACCTCCTACCGGCGTCTACAACGATCGCAGTTGCCGGAGAACGTGGTCTGTACTTCCTGGCACTCTGCCGTGGGCCCGGTCCGGATACGCGCCATGTCGATCAGACATGGCACGTCGCTCGTGTTGACCGGCGCTCGTTTTGCGGACTAAGCCGTCACCGAGAATGCCGATCTGGGATCCGGGATCCGGGTTTGGTCGGCACGGTGACGTGCTCGTCGGCAGGGTGACAAAGCGACCCGGCCGTGTGGTGGTCGGGCATTGGCACGGTGATGGCCGGATCTGGGCGTGACAGGGCCCCGATGGAGCGTGTTGATCAGGTTCTCAGGGGAGGGGCCAGAAGGTGGCCGTGGCTGAACGCGCCGATGACCGACCACGGCGGGTCTGGATAACCGAACAGCTCCCGGTAGCGCAGCGCGACGCCGGCGAGCAAGTTCAACGCGTGCCCGAGCAGCGTGGGCTGCGCCGCCGGGCGGATGAGCAGCTCCCGATCAATCCGCGTGCAGTGCGCAACCGCGCGCTGGTAGAGCCACCGCGCGTGGTACTCAGGAGCGCGGCGCAGCCAGCGGCGCACCGTGGAGACCGGCCGGTCCAGCGTGGCCGCGATGGTCCGGAAACCTGACCCGGCGGCCTTGGCGGCCAGCGCGTGCCCGATCACTTCGGTGGCATCGGCGCGCCGGGCGCTCAGCGCACCGGGCAGCAGGATCTGGGTGGCCCCGCACTCAGCGCAGCGCGCTCGCCGGGGGGTCACCGTCAACGTGGCTGCTCCCAGCCCTCGCACGGAGCGAGTGCGGGCGTGTCCGTACGGGCGCAGGGTTCCCGCGCACCCCGGACAGCGCATCGCCCCGGCGAGCAGGCTCTCCTCGGCCCGTTGCGGGCAGGACACGACGATCACCGATCGCGACTCCGTTCATGCCGGGGAGGGTTTCCTACCACGCCGCCGCCGGGAAGGGGCCAGTTCGTGTGGCGCGGCGTCGATCGCGGCGATGTTCGTCACCTCGTTGCCGACGACCATCACCGCCCGCCGGCCCGCCGATCAACCTCGACCCACCGACGCCCTCCGCGCTCGGTCCACGTCGTCCTCGGCGCGGTGACGGTGCCGATCAAACGCACAGCTCCGACCGAGCCATTGGCATCGTCAACGACGAATCGCTCCCCGATGGTCGCCTTCCGCGATGACGTTCAACACGCTCGCAGCCGGAATGAAGAATCTCCGGCGAAGACTGAAATCGGGTACGAGCCAATGCAGCCAACGCGATCGCTGCCGTTGAGTACAGTGACCAACCCCGCCCGCCGGTCCGGCCCGCGCGAGCACGGCCGATAGGCCGCGCGCAGCAAGCGGAGCCAGACCGAGCGGGCAGGCGACCTGCGTGCACAGCCCGACCACGTCCGCTCCGCCGTAGGCGGCGCTCTTGATCCCAGAGTCCGGCCGGGGGGAACTGCTGTTAGACGAGTGGTGTCCGTCGGTTGGGACGGCGTGGTCGGATAGCGGTAACAGGCGAGACCAGCGACAACTCAAGCACCGGGCCAAGGGCGACACCCGCTCAGCTCCCTCTCCCCCAGAACTCACTCAGCTACTTCACGATCACCTGGCCATGCACGGAACCGATGCCGAGGGCCGACTATTTCGAGGGGTCCGCAGCGGGCGCGAGCTGGAGGAGAGCACCTATCACCGTGTGTGGCGTAAGGCCCGCCAGGCGGCCCTGACCGCCGAGGAATACGCCTCGCCGCTCGCGCGGCGGCCTTACGACCTCCGCCACGCGGCGGTGTCGACATGGCTCAACGCAGGCGTGCCAGCCACGCAGGTCGCAGAGTGGGCAGGCCACAGTGTCGCGGTTCTGCTGCAGATCTACGCGAAGTGCCTCTCGGGGCAGGAGGAACTGGCTCGGAAGCGAATCGAAGCTCGGTTGCGTGAGGCGTAGCAGGTGCGCACTTCGGCACGTATTCGGCACAGACGGCCGGTGAATACCGGCCGTAGCTGGGCACAGCCGGACAGCACCCTGCGGTCGCCTGACCTCATTCACGCAGGTCAGGGGACGATGCGGGTGGTAAGGGCGGGTGCCCCCGGTGGGAGTCGAACCCACACTGCGGCCCTTTTAAGGGGCCTGCCTCTGCCTTTGGGCTACGGGGGCGTTCACCTAGGGTAGCCAGGCCACCCGGTGGCGGATCACGAAGTGTCGGATCACGGGGCGGCGTTGGCGCGGACGAAGTCGGCTTTCGGGTCGTTGATCTGGCCCAGCGACACCACCTCGCGGCGGAACAGCAGGGCAGCGGTCCAGTCGGCCAGGATACGGACCTTGCGGTTGAACGTCGGCATCCGGCTCAGGTGGTAGGTGCGGTGCATGAACCAGGCCACGAAGCCGGTGAGCCTGATCCCGTAGATCTCCGCCACCCCGCGGTAGAGGCCCAGGCTGGCCACCGACCCCGCGTACCGGTGCTGGTAGTGCCGCAGGGCGTGGCCGCGGAGGTAGGCGATCACGTTCTCGGCCAGCACCTCGGCCTGGCGGACGGCGTGCTGCGCTGATGGGCTACAGACTGCGCTCGGGTCCTCGGAGGTCAAGTCGGGCACAGCTGCGCAGTCCCCGGCGGAGAAGACATCCGGGCAGCCCACCACCTGCAAACTCGCCTGGCAGCGCAGCCGTTTGCGGTCATCCAGTGGCAGATCGGTCTGCTGCAGCACCGGGTTGGCCTTCACCCCAGCGGTCCAGACGATGGTGTCGGCGTCGAACTCGGTGCCCTCATCGAGGACCACGTGGCTGTTCTCCATCGTGGTGACCCGGGTGTTGAGGAAGATCTCGATACCACGCCGGGTCAACCGCTTCACGGTGTAACGGCCCAGCTTCTCGCTGACCTCGGGCATGATCCGGCCGGTGGCCTCGACCAGCACCCAGCGCATGTCCTGCGGCTCGACGGTCTCGTAGTACCGGCAGGCGTAGCGGGCCATGTCCTGGAGCTCGGCGAGCACTTCGATCCCCGCGTATCCCCCGCCGATCACCAGGAAACTCAGCAGCTTGCGGCGCAGCTGCGCGTCGGTCGTGGCGTCGGCGGCTTCCAGCCGGGACAGTACGTGGTTGCGCAGGTAGATCGCCTCGCCGATGGTCTTGAAGGCGATGCCGTGCTCGGCGAGCCCGGGGATGGGCAGCGTGCGTGCGATGGAACCCGGCGCCATCACCAGCACGTCATAGCCGAGCTGCTCGACGTTGCCGGCACAGTTCTCGATGGTGACGATCCGGTGGGCGTGCTCGACTCCGGTGACCCGGCCGCATACGACGTGGCAGCGCCGCAGCACCCGGCGCAACGGCACGACCACGTGGCGCGGTTCGATCGACCCCGCCGCGGCCTCGGGCAGGAACGGCTGGTAGGTCATCTGCGTCTGCGGATCCACCACGGTGATGGACGCATCGCTCTGGCTGAGCTTGGACTGCAGCCCCAGCGCGGTGTACATCCCCACGTAGCCGCCGCCGACGATGAGGATGCGTGGCGGTTGAGCAGGCACACGATCCATGGCACCAGTATCCCCTTCACCGCCAGGGCGTGCTCGGGCTTTATCGGATGAGCTGGCCGGGATCAGGCGGACCCGATCCCGGCCAGCTCAGCCGCGCGGCGCAGCACGGCGACCAGCATCGCCGGGGTGAGCCGGCCGGTGAAGGTGTTCTGCTGGCTGACGTGGTAGCAGCCGAGCAGGTGCAACCCGTCCAGGGTGACCTCGGTGCCGTGCCCGAAGCGGGGCCGCGGACGGGGCACCGACCAGCCCGCGGCGCTCAGCGCGGGCAGCAGCGCCTGCCAACCGAACGCGCCGAGCACCACCACCGCCCGCAGCGTGGGGCGCAGCAGTGCCAGCTCGCGGATCAGCCAGGGCCGGCAGGCGTCACGTTCGGCGGGGGTGGGCTTGTTGGCCGGTGGAGCGCAGTGCACCGGGGCGGTGATCCGGGTGCGGTGCAGCGTCAGCCCGTCACCCCGGTGTGTGGCGAGCGGTCGGTCCGCCAGACCGACCTCGTGCAGTGCCGCGTAGAGCACGTCCCCGGAGCGGTCCCCAGTGAACATCCGGCCGGTCCGGTTGGCGCCGTGGGCGGCCGGTGCGAGCCCGACGATGGCCAGCGCGGCGTCCGGCGGTCCGAACCCCGGCACCGGACGCCCCCAGTAGGTCTGGTCACGGTAGGCGGCCCGCTTCTCGCCGGCGACCTCCTCCCGCCAGGCCACCAGCCGCGGGCATACCCGGCACCCGGTCACCGCATCGTCCAGCGCCGCCAGCTTCTCGCGTGTCGCGCTCTCCGGCCCGCAGGACATCAGCCGAGGCCGAGTGCGATGCCGTCGAGGATGTCGTGCTCGCTGACCACGAGCTCGGCGATCCCCGCACGGGTGTGCAGCGCCTCGGCGAGCACCCGCGCAATGAGCGCCCCGCCGGCGATGACGTCCACCCGTCCGGGATGGATCACGGGATTACCGGCCCGCTGCTGATGCGTCGAGGCCAGCAGGTCCGCTGCGGCGCCACGCAACTGCTCCAGCGACAGGCGGGACAGGTGGGTGCGCTCGGAATCGTAGGCAGGCAGCCGCTGGGCCACCGCGGACAGCGTGGTGATGGTGCCCGCCACCCCGACCCAGGTGCGCGCCTTGTCCACCGGAACATCGGCGAAGGCCTCCTGCAGGGTCTGCGCCGCGAACTGCTCAGCGGCGCTGATCTCCTCCGGCGTCGCGGGGTCCGAGCGCAAGTGCCGCTCGGTGATCCGGACGCATCCGACGTTCACCGACCGCGCCGCCGTGACCTGCGCACTCCTGCCGTCCCAGTCACCGAGCACCACCTCGGTGGACCCGCCGCCCACATCGACGACCACGAAGGGCCCGGCAGCCGGATCCAGGTCACCGACCGCGCCGGTGAACGACAGCCGCGCCTCCTCATCGCCGGTGATCACCTCGGCATCGGTACCGAGAGTGCTGCGCACCATCCCGAAGAACTCCTCCCGGTTGGCCGCGTCCCGGATCGCCGAAGTGGCCACCATCCGGACCCGTTCGGTATCCGCGCACCGCGCGGTGACGGCGTAATCGGCCAGCGCCACCCGGGTGCGCTCCAGGGCCTCCGGAGCCAGCCGACCGGTGGCGTCGACACCCTGACCGAGCCGGACGATGCGCATCTCCCGATGCACGTCGGCGAGCTTGTCAGCACTCAGGTCCGCGACAAGCAACCGAATCGAGTTGGTCCCGCAGTCGATCGCGGCCACCCGCACCATGTCCAGCTCCATTCAGCAGACTCAACGGGGCAATCAGGCAGCATATAACCCGCTCAGACAGCTGAAGGGGATCAGGCGCAGGGGCCGGCGGTCCACCAGGGGGAGAGCTGGGCGAGAACCTCGTCGCCGAAGGGGTTGACGCCGGGGCCGCGGGCCAGCGCGTGGGCGACGTGAACGTGCAGGCATTTCACCCGGCCCGGCATGCCGCCGGCGCTGACCTGGGTACCCAACGGTTCCAGCGCATCACGCTCGGCCAGGTAGGACTCGTGCGCGGCCCGGTAGGCGGCAGCGAGCTCGGGATCGGTCGCGAGCCGATCGGTCATCTCCCGCATCGCGCCACTGGCCTCGATCCCCCCCACCAGCGCGGCCAGCCTGCTACAGGTCAGGTAATACAACGTGGGGAACGGGGTGCCATCCGCCAGCCGCGGGGAGGTCTGCACCACGGCGGGCAGCCCGCACGGGCAGCGGTGCGCGACCGAGCGCAGCGCCCGCGGCGGGCGGCCGAGTTGCGCCGCGACGGCCTCCCGGTCGGCGCGGTCCACCGCCTCATCCACTGTTGATCGACTTCCAGAGTTGGTCGTACCACAGCTGCGTGGGGGCTCCGAGGGCAGGAACCACGGTGGCGACGGCTCCGCCGGGGGGGAGCTGCACCAGATACGGAGCCTCCCCGGGGCGCACGTAGCGCAACCGCTCCCGGGCCTGCGTCTCGACGTGCTCCGGATCGGCCAGCAACCCGCGCCGACGCTCCAGCTCACTGATCTTGTCGGCCAGGATGTGCTGCTGCTCGTACACCGCCGCCAGCTCAGCTCGCTGACCCACGTAGTTGCGCAGCGGCACCGCCACACTCAGCACCAGCACGCAGACCACCACCGCGAGCCCTGCGGCCCGGCGGCCCGATGTGATGCCCACCACGCGACCGATCCGTACCCCCAGTGGCGGCATCCGCGCCGAGCCAGCGGGCATACTGCGGCGCCTGGTCGGCGCGGCCTCGCCCATCGGGCCTAGCTCTCGGCAGCGAACCGGGCGAACGCCAGGTCCCCGGCATAGCGAGCGGCATCCCCGAGGGTCTCCTCGATACGCAGCAGCTGGTTGTACTTCGCCACCCGTTCCGACCGGGCCGGCGCGCCGGTCTTGATCTGCCCGCAGCCGATCGCCACCGCGAGATCGGCGATCGTGGTGTCCTCGGTCTCACCGGAGCGGTGGCTCATCATGCAGCGATACCCGTGGGACTGGGCCAGTGCCACCGCATCCAAGGTCTCCGACAGCGTGCCGATCTGGTTGACCTTCACCAGCAGCGCGTTGGCCGCCCGGCGGGTGATGCCCTCCTCCAGTCGCTCCGGGTTGGTCACGAACAGGTCGTCACCGACGATCTGCACCCGGTCGCCGAGCTCCGCGGTCAGCCGGATCCAGCCCTCCCAGTCGTCCTCGGCCAGTGGGTCCTCAATGGACACCAGGGGATGCGCGTCGAGCAACCCGGCGTAGTAGTCGATCATCTGCTCGGCGTTGCGGTCCCGGCGCTCGAAGGCATAGACGCCGTCGGTGAAAAACTCGGTGGCGGCCACGTCCAGCGCGAGTGCGATATCCCGGCCCAGGGTGTAACCGGCCTTGTCCACCGCGGTGGCGATCAGATCCAGCGCCTCGGTGGCCGCCGGGAGATCGGGCGCGAAACCACCCTCGTCACCGAGCCCGGTGGGTAGCCCGTTGGCCTTGAGCACCGATTTCAGTGCGTGGTAGACCTCCGCACCCCAGCGCAGCGCCTCCCGGAACGAGTCCGCACCGATGGGGGCGATCATGAATTCCTGAACGTCGACTCCGGTGTCGGCGTGCGCGCCACCATTGAGGATGTTGAGCATCGGCACCGGCAGCACGTGCGCGTTGACGCCACCGACGTAGCGGAACAGCTCCAGGCCGCTGGACTCGGCGGCCGCCTTGGCGACCGCGAGCGAGACACCGAGGATCGCGTTGACACCCAGCCGGGACTTGTCGGGCGTGCCGTCCAGGTCGAGCAGCTTCTGGTCCACGACGCGTTGCTCGATCGCCTCGACACCGATGAGCTCAGGCCCGATCTCATCCAGCACGGCCGCCACCGCGCGTTCCACGCCTTTGCCCAGGAAACGCTCCGAATCACCATCCCGCAGCTCGACCGCCTCGTGCGCTCCGGTGGACGCCCCGGAGGGCACCGCGGCCCGGGCCAGCGTCCCATCATCGAGGGCGATCTCCACCTCGACAGTCGGGTTCCCCCGCGAGTCCAGGATCTCGCGGGCACCAACCTCCTCTATAACGGCCACAAACACACTCCTCATCGACAATGGGCAGGGATAGCCTAATCACGGTGCGGCACTCCCGTTCGGAGGCGCGCGCAGATGATCGAGTACCGGATGATCGGGTATCAGCACTCGTGTAACAGGGAGTGTCCGCGTAACGTTGGTGTGACCATGACAGCCGCCGACCGCCCCGTGGACGTCGTCGAGCAGTTCCGGCTCGCTGAGTCCCTGGTCTCCGAACGGCGTCCGTTGGCCGCTCTGCGCGAGCTGGCCCCGGTGCTCGATGCTGAGCCGGACGCGCCGAGTGTGCAGTTGCTAGCCGGCCGCGCCTACCTGCAGTCGGCCCAGTTGAGCCGCGCCGAGCAGGCCTTCCTGCGGGTACTCGATCAAAACCCTTCCGATCACTACGCGCGGTTCGCGCTGGGCCGCACGTTGCAGCGGCAGAGTCGACTGGAGGAGGCTCGTGCACAACTCGCGATGGCGGTGGCGATGAATCCCACTCCGGACTACCAGGAAGCGCTGAATGAAGTACGGATGCGGATAGCCAGCCGATAATCATTCAGATGATTATAAAAAAAATTATCAAGTGACACCCTTGGCATTACGCGCATAAACCTGAGCAAAACCATAGACCTCTTGTGCATATTCGAGCGATTCATTGTAGGACAAGACTGCGCGAAGCCAATCTTCACCCGAACTCAGGATCCGGTTGTCCGCGCACAGATACTGTGCTGCGGCCATCGCGGAGTCGTCGATGTTCTGCGGGTCGGTGACACCGTCCCGGTTCCCATCGGCCCGCCACTTCGCCCAGGTAGAGGGGATGAACTGGAAGGGCCCGACAGCGTGGTCCCAGACCTTGTCACCATCGAGGAGGCCATTGTCGGTGTCGGCGATGGCCTTGACTCCGGGGGCGCCGTTCAACGGTATTCCAATGATCGGGGCAGACGGCCGACCGTCTGGTTGGAGCGTGCGACCCTGGAATCCGCCATGTTTGGACTCGACTGCCGAGATGGCCGCCAAGGTCACCCAGGTGATACGGCAGTTGGGCTGCGCGGCGGCCATCGTCGCGTGCGCGTTCGCGTAGGCTTCCAGCGCGCGCTGCGGGATATTCGTGACACGGTTCATTCTCGTAGCCCAATCAGCGAAAGCCAGCTGCGGGGCCGCCTATGGGCTTCTCGGGTTCGGCGATCCGCAGCGGAATCGTGACGGTCTGGCGAGCCGATTGATCAGCAGGCTGGGCGCCCGCGTTACCCGCAACAGGCTGGGCGACGGGCTCTGCGACGTCCGGCAGCGCGGCGGGTGCGGCCAGCGCAGCCGGCGCGGGAGCAGCCAAACCACGATCGGGCAGCGGCGCGGCAACCTCGCCAAGACAGGCGAGCAGCAGACCAGCTGAGACCACCGCGCCACCGGAGAGCGCTCCGCGTAGAAGGTAGTGCGACACTCGGGGTAGTCCACGACGAACCCACTGATAGCCAGTTCGCCCGATTCGCCCGGTTCGCGCACCGGCTCGTTCGTCGCCGCTCATACGACAGGTCAACGACCGTCACTCAGCGGAGATACGCCAGCGTGTGGACAACCTGTGAGTGACGACGCGAGCCAGAACTCGCGTCGTCACTCACAGCTCCGGCGTAGTCGGCCAGTACTCCCGCCACTGCGCAGCGGTAAGGCCGGCAGCATCCAGCCCCGCGGCTCTCGCCGCCCTCTCAGCGACGCGCATGTCGTCAGCAAAACGGCGGGCGGCGCTGCGCAGCGCCGCTTCGGGGTCCTCACCGGCCAGTGTCGCCGCGGCGGAGTGGGCGAACAACGACGCGCCGGTGTCACCATCGGAGCGTCCCCTGGAAAGATCAGCACCGGGCAGCAGGTCCCTGGGGAGCCCCGCCTTCGTCGCCCGGGACACCAGCTTGGCCGCCAGCGCCACGGCGGGTTGCGCCAGCGCGACCCCGTCGACGCTGGACTCGCGGCGCTTCTCGATCCGCTTGAGTTGCTCCCACCGGATCTCCTGCTCAGCGGCGGTAGAGACCTCCTCACCGCCGGCGAAGACGTGCGGGTGCCTGGCGATGAGCTTGGTCACCAGGTCGGCGGCCACCGCGTCGATGTCGAAGCCGCCGGGCCTGTCCTGGGCGACCCGGGCATGGAAGAGCACCTGCAGCAGCACGTCACCGAGCTCCTCACGGACCGCATCGAGGTCGCCATCCTCCACGGCCTGGTACAGCTCGTAGGCCTCCTCGATGAGGTAGGGCAGCAGCGAGCGGTGGGTCTGCTCGGCGTCCCACGGGCAGCCGCCCGGGGAACGCAACCGGTCCATCACCGCCGTGGCCTCCAGCAACGCGGCCCCCACCGGTTCAGGGACATCCAGCACCAGGGCGCCGCCGGCCACCCAGCGCCCCGCCGCACCGGTGCCGGGATCCATGGTGAGCAGCAGCCCGTGCACAACATCGCCGGCGGGACGCGCACCGCACAGCTGCGCCAGCTCGGCCGGTACGTCGGTGTCGGCGTGTAGAGATGCCCCGTCCCGCAGCAGCGGTGCGGCCGCCGCCGGCAACACCGCACCCAGCCGGTGGGAGAGCACGATCACCACCGGCTGGGTGCCGCCAGGACTCACGCGCGTGGGGTCGCGCGCAAGGGCGCCAAGAAGCCACCGGTCTCATTCTCGTCGGAGACGACCTGAAGGTTCACCGGATCCCACAGGCCGTAGCGGGGGCTCAGGCGCACCCCCACCTCGTCACCCACCCGGGCCAGCTGGCGCAGTCCGATGGCCTCCAGCACCACGGGTTGGATCTGATCGAGTTGGGGGGCGTGTTCGGAGGCCTCGGCACCACGGTTGGCAAGATTCTTGACGACCATGATCACCCAGGGCTTGGTGTCGTCGAGCTGGAAGGCGACCACCGTGCCTTCGGCGACGCCGAACGCCGGGGTGGTGGCGAAGATCGGATCGTCCGCGGCGACGATTCGCTTACCCAGCTCGGCGTCCTTACCGGCACGGACATCGGCGTCGATCAGCTGCCGGGCCCGTTTCGACCCGGCCTGGGAGAGCTCCTGCACCCGCTGCTTCGCCGCGGTTCGCGTGGTGGCGGTGGTGTAGTCGACGGTGACCGCGCTGTTGCGCAAGGCGGCACGGCCCAACGCCGCCATCAGCTGCTTGTCCTTGACCCGCTCCCGGTAGGAGTTGGCATCGAAAATGGTGCCCTTCGATGCGGCCTCGACACCCCCGGCCTCGATGATCAGGCTGTTCACCTGCGCCTGGTCGACGGTCAGGCCAGAACGCCGCGCGGCGATGTCGAGCAGTTGGTGCCTGACCTGCACCGTGAGGAGCTTGCGTGCCAGGTCATCGAGCTGGTGGCCCGCCGCCAGCTGGGCCCGGACCTGCGGACCTTCCTTGGCCAGCACGGCCACGAGCTGGTCATGTACCTGGCTCTGTGGGATCACAGTACCGTCGACGAACGCGGCAGCGCGGAGCTGATCAAACCCACTGGGCTGATCGAGATCGCTGAACTGGCCCATGCCACA
This sequence comes from uncultured Actinomycetota bacterium, assembly GCA_963712995.1. Classification (GTDB taxonomy): domain Bacteria; phylum Actinomycetota; class Actinomycetes; order Mycobacteriales; family Pseudonocardiaceae. The sequence goes on from CAVQKH010000006.1 coordinate 85,870, forward strand.
GCCGCCGACCAGTACCCCCGCGGCGAGGGCCCCTGCGAGCCCGACCGCGGCACGGCGGCGGGCTGCGCCGAGGACACGCAGGACGCTTCGCACGGGCGCCACCCTTTCACGTTACGCGGTCTGATCTCCAGTTACCCGGGTGCATCACTGTTCGTGCATGGTGCGCAGCTGCTGAAGGCTCAGCTGCCCGCCTTGGGCAGTCGAGGTTCAATGAGCTGCGCGATCCGCAACGACTCGGCACACGAATCGATCTTGGGCCCGGTGGCGTTGAGCTCCGGCGCCACGGCGACCACCAGCGACACCGTTCCTCCATCGATCAGCTGCTCGCAGTCGGTCCCACCGTCGTCCACCCCGAAGCGCACCCCGGCCCGGCCGTTCACCTTGTTCTCCGCGAAGGTGATCAGCTCAGGACCACGCTGACGGGCCTTGTACGAGGCGACGGTCTGCTTGTCCCGCTCCAGGGTCAGCGCGAACGGCGTGCCCCGCCAGTAACACCCGACCGAGTCCTGCTGATCAACCGGCTCGCGGGTGTCCGGCCTGATGCCCAGCTGGCTCAGCTCCGGGTCGGTCAGGATGGTGCACATGTCGACCTGGCTCGAATCGGCCACCGCGGGCGGCGGAGCGGCCCCCGACCCTGACACACCGCATCCAGCCCCGAGCAGCACCGCCGCCATGGTCACGACGACCTTGTGGACGTTCGTCACCGCCTGCCCTTCTCGTTCGGCCGGACGTGACCGTACTACGACCAGGAGGGTGGCTGGCCAACCTGCTCGAACACCGTCGTGACCAGGGTGGTGCACCACTCGAGGAGGTCACGGTCGCGTAGCGGGAGCGCGCCGATGCCAGTGGAGTTCTCGCTGGGGCGGGGCACGGACAGGGTCCGCACCGTGGACTTGTACGCCGCCTGCGGGTAGAGCCGGTTCAGCCGTACCAACTGGGAGTCCCGCAGCGTGACCGGGGCGAAACGTAACCGGGAGCCCTGCACGGTCACCTCCGAGACCCCGTGCGCCCGGCACACCTGGCGGAAACGCGCGACGTCCAGCAAGGTCACCACCGGGGGTGGTAGGGCGCCGAAACGATCGCGCAACTCGTCGGTGATGGCGGCCAGGGTACTGGCGTCGACCGCCTCTGCGATCTTGCGGTAGGCCTCCAGCCGGAGCCGCTCGCCGGGGATGTAGTCGTGTGGCAGGTGCGCGTCCACGGGCAGCTCGACCCGCACCGGGGTGGGCTCGGGCAGGCCGTCGGAGGGGGCCGCACCGGCCGCGCTGCGGAACGCGTCCACGGCCTCCCCGACCAGCCGGATGTAGAGGTCGAAGCCGACCCCGGCGATGTGCCCGGACTGCTCCCCGCCCAGGATGTTGCCCGCGCCGCGGATCTCCAGGTCCTTCATCGCGACGGCCATGCCGGCGCCCAGCTCGGTGTGCTGGGCGATGGTGGACAGCCGGTCGTGCGCCTGCTCGGTCAGCGGCGTCTCGGGCGGGTAGAGGAAATAGGCGTAGCCACGTTCCCGCCCGCGCCCGACCCGCCCGCGCAGCTGGTGCAGCTGGGCCAGCCCGAGCATGTCCCCGCGCTCCACGATCAGCGTGTTGGCATTGGAGATGTCAAGCCCGGTCTCGACGATCGTGGTGCACACCAGCACGTCGTACTCGCGGTGCCAGAACCCGGCGACGGTGCGCTCCAGCTGATCCTCGTTCATCTGCCCGTGCGCCACCGCGATGCGCGCCTCGGGCACCAGCTCGCGGATCCGCCGGGCGGCCTTCTCGATCGAAGAGACCCGGTTGTGCACGTAGAAGACCTGGCCGTCGCGCAGCAACTCGCGGCGGATCGCGGCGCCCACCTGCTTGTCGTCGTAGGCCCCGACATAGGTGAGCACCGGGTGGCGATCCTCCGGCGGGGTGAGGATGGTCGACATCTCGCGGATGCCCGCCAGCGACATCTCCAGGGTCCGCGGGATCGGGGTGGCGGACATGGTGAGCACGTCGACGGCGGTGCGCAGGGCCTTGATGTGCTCCTTGTGCTCGACGCCGAAGCGCTGCTCCTCATCGACCACCACCAGACCGAGGTCCTTCCAGCGCACCCCCGTCTGCAGCAGCCGGTGGGTGCCGATCACGATGTCCACTGAGCCGTCGGCCAGACCGCGCAGCACCTCCGACGCATCGCCGGAATGGGTGAACCTGGACAGCCCGCGCACGGTGACCGGGTAGGAGTGCATCCGGTCGGCGAAGGTCTGCAGGTGCTGCTGGGCGAGCAGGGTAGTGGGCACCAGCACGGCCACCTGCTTGCCGTCCTGCACGGCCTTGAAGGCGGCCCGCACAGCGATCTCGGTCTTGCCGTAGCCGACGTCGCCGCAGACCACCCGGTCCATCGGGACGCCGCGGCGCATGTCCGCCTTGACCTCGTTGATCGCGGCTGCCTGGTCGGGAGTCTCGGTGAAGGCGAAGGCGTCCTCCAGCTCGGCCTGCCACGGGGTGTCCGGGCCGAAGGCGTGTCCCGGGGCGGACTGCCGGGCCGCGTAGAGCTGCACCAGCTCAGCGGCGATCTCCTTGACGGCTTTGCGCGCCCGGCCCTTGGTCTTGGCCCAGTCCGACCCGCCGAGCTTGTTCAACGTCGGCAGCTCGCCGCCGACGTATCGGGTGATCTGGTCGAGCTGGTCGGTGGGGATGTAGAGCCGGTCCCCCGGATGCCCCCGCTTACTGGGCGCGTACTCCACCAGCAGGTACTCCCGGGTGGAGCCACTGACGGTGCGCTCCACCATCTCCAGGAACCGGCCGATGCCGTGCTGGGAGTGCACCACGTGATCGCCGCTGCGCAGCGCCAGCGGGTCCACCGCGTTGCGCCGGCGGACCGGCATCTTGGCCATCTCCCGGCTGCCGGTACCGCCCCGCGCGCCGGTGATGTCGCTCTCGGTGAGCACCGCCAGGCCCAGCGCGGGAACCAGGAACCCGTCCTCCAGGGTGCCGCGGACCACCGTGACAGTGCCCGCGACCGGCGGCTCGTGCAGCCCGTCGGCGGCGTGCACCACCGGCACGTCGGCGTCGCGTAGTTGCTCGCAGGCGCGCGCAGCGGTGCCGGCGCCGGGCACCACCAGGACCGCCGCTCCGCCGGTGGCGGTATGTGCGCGCAGGTCGGTGAACGCGCGCGTCACCTCGCCGTGGTAGGCCTGAGCAGGGCTGATCCCCAACCGCAGCGGACCGTGGGCGTCGGTGGTCAGCGGGCTCAGCGTCCACCAGACCAGCCCGGTGGCGCGGGCATGATCGGCGACCTCCCCCAGGCTGCGGTAAGCCGAAGCGGACAAGTCCAGCGCCGCGACGTCGACAGGGGCGGCTCCCCCACCGGCGGCGACCATCCAGGACGCCTCCAGGAACTCCTGGCCGGTACGGACCAGGTCGGCAGCCCGGGTCCGGATCCGTTCCGGATCGGCGAGCAGCACATGGGTCCCCGGCGGCATCACATCGGTGAGCAGCGCCAGCTCCACGGCGCCATTTCCCTTGGGGGCCAGGACCGGGATCAGCGACTCCATGCCCTCAGCGGGTATTCCCGCGGCGACCTTCTCCAGCAGCTGCGCGACCGGCCCGGATGGGGCCTGCCCGACCAATGCCGCCGCGGCGGCTCGCACGCCGTCGGTGAGCAGCAACTCCCGGCACGGCGGGGCGTACAGCTCGTCGGCGGATGCCAGCGTCCGCTGGTCGGCGACCGCGAACGAGCGGATCTCGGAGACCTCGTCACCCCAGAATTCCACCCGCAGCGGATGGTCGGCGGTGGGTGGGAAAACGTCGACAATGCCACCCCGCACCGCGAACTCGCCACGCCGATCGACCATGTCGACACGGGTGTAGGCGAGATCGGCCAGCCGGGCCAGCAAACCGTCGAAGTCCTGCTCCTGCCCGGGCCGCAGCCGCACCGGGGCGATCTCACCGAGACCGGCGAGCATCGGCTGGATCAGCGATCGCACACCGGTGACCACCACCTGCAAGGGGGCAGCGTCCGCAGTGTCTTCAGTGTCTTCTTCGGGATGGGCCAGCCGGCGCAGCACCGCCAGCCGCCGCCCCACCGTGTCGGCCCGGGGGGACAGTCGCTCATGCGGCAACGTCTCCCACGAGGGCAGCTCAGCGACCACCCCGGCGCCCAGGACCTCGGCCAGCTCTGCGCTCAGCTCACCGGCCTCGCGGTCGGTGGCGGTGACGGCCAGCACCGGGTGACCGGCATGGGCCAGCGCGGCCACGACCAGCGGTCGGGTGGCGGCCGGCCCCTGCAGCTCCAGCGCGGGGGTAGCCGCCCTGGCGAGGAGCTCGCGCAGCGAGGGTTCCGGCAGTACGGCCTCGAGCAGGCCGGACAGGTGAGCGGATGTGGTTGGTAGCGCGGTCGCTACAGGCACCGTGGTGAACCTTTCGAGCACGGGCGTCTTTGACCCAGAACGGACCCTGCCCGGGACGCGGCCGGCGCACGGGGGTCGTGCCCGCCATGATAACGACCGGCCTCCTCCTCCGATCCCCCAGGGTTGGTAGTGGTTTGCGGCCCCGGCCAGGGGGTTGGTAGTCCGTGAAGAGCATGTTAGGTGCCGTGAACAACGATCTCGGTAATTTCCGGGCACGTCGCGTTGTAGGCTGAGGACGGTCAATCGCTTATCTGCGATTAGTCTGTGACGACACGTTATTCGACCGAAATACTAACGTGGGGTGAGGACATTGGTGACCGCTGGGGGGCGGGCCGATCCGGGCAATCTGGCCGGTCCGACATGACGAGTATTGTACTCGGTGACGATCATGCGGTGTTCGCGGAATCGCTGGTCGCGGTACTCGCCGGCCAGGGATTCCGAGTACCGGCGGTGGCCCGGAGTCTGGCCGGGACTATCGAAGCGGTCCGTCATCACAAACCGGATGTCTGCCTGCTGGCACGGCGATTCTCCGATGGTGACGGAATCACCGCGATCGGCCGGATCATGACGGTGAGCCCGGTGACCCGAATACTCATACTCGCCGCGGACCGTGATCCTGATGCGATGCGCCAAGCCGTCCGGCTCGGAGCCGCCGGCTACGTGCACAAGACCTGCGGTGTCCGCAAGCTGGTGCACGCACTCGAGCGGGTCATCGGCGGCGCGGTGGTGCTGGACGCACCCCGGGCGAGCAGCGCGCGATCAGAGGTCTCGGAAGCGCGACGGCTGGCAGCGCACCTGACCGCCCGCGAACGGGAATGTCTCGGCCTGCTGGTCGAGGGGCTCGACACCCCGGCGATGACGGTACGGCTCGGCGTCTCGACGACGACCGTACGAAGTCACATCCAAGCGCTGCTGACCAAACTCGGCGTGCATTCCCGGCTCGAGGCGGCCACCTTCGCGGTCCGCTACGACATCGTCGATCACGATCAACACGGCCCGGGGGGCCGCACGAGGACGGGGTAGCCGTGCCGGGGTCGGTTATCCGGGTGTTGCTGGTCGACGACCAGCAGATGCTGATCGAGGCGCTCGCCGCGAGGCTCTCGGCCATACCCGACATCGTCGTCGTCGGGTACTGCACGACGCGGGATCCGCAACCCGACGGGCTCGCCACCCTGCTGCGCCCGGACGTCATCACCATCGAGGCCGAGCAGGCGGGTGATGCGGCCGCGCTGCTCGGGATGTTCCGCACCGCCTGGCCACCAGCGCGTTTCGTGGTGCTCACCGCGAGCCGCAACCCTGATCAGGCGGTGGAGGCTGCGCGGGCAGGCGCCGACGGGTGGGTGTCCAAGGAGTCCTCGATCGATACCCTCGCCCACGCGCTGCGCTGCGCTGCTCGCGGGCATGCCAGCTTTCCGCCGGAGCAACTGGGCCGCATCCTGGCGCAACTGCGGGCCGACGTCGGGCGGGCGCACCACAGGGAAGGACCGCTGGCGGTCCTGACCCCCCGGGAGCGCGAGGTACTGATGAGCCTGGCGCAGGGCCGTGGCCCGGCGCAGATCGCCGATGAACTCGGGGTGTCGGCGCACACGGTCCGCACCCACACGAACAAGATCTTCGCCAAACTGGGGGTGCACACCCGGCTCGAAGCGGTCGCGGTGGCGCGGGGGGCGCTTCGCCGGGCCCGGCCTGCGCTCGCGGACGTAGCCGGCGTCGTCTCGGCGCAGCAGCCCGTCATGAGCGTCGGACCGTAGCGTCGAGCACCACCATGAGCGAAGCGATCTACGACACCCGCCCGGAGGAGCATCCGGACCAGTCCGGAGGCCGGGCCCTGCCGCTGGTGCTGATGTATCACTCGGTGGCGCCCTACGAGCAGGACCCGTATCTGGTGACCGTGCGCCCTGAGCGGTTCGAGCAGCAGTTGCACTGGCTGCACCGGCGCGGGCTGCGGGGCACCTCGATGCGTGAGCTGCTCGCGGCCCGGCGAGAGGGCAACGACCGGGGCCTGGTCGGGCTCACCTTCGATGACGGCTACGCCGACTTCGGCGAGCACGCGCTGCCCGTGCTGGCCCGGTACGGCTTCACCGCGACCGTGTTCGTGATCGCCGACCTGCTCGGCGGGTCGAACTCCTGGGACGTGGCCGGTCCCCGCAAGGCCCTGATGAGCGCCCAGGAGATCCGCGACATCGCGCAGCGCGGCATGGAGATCGGTTCGCACTCCAGGCGGCATGTGTCGCTGACCTCGACCGGTGAGCTCATCGCGGAGGTCGCCGAGAGCCGAGCCATCCTGGAGGACGTGACCGGGGCGGAGATCACCGGCTTCTGCTACCCCTACGGGCACCTGGACGCCCCGGCGGTGGAGGCGGTACGCGCCGCCGGCTACCACTACGGATGCGCAATCTGGCGCTCGCCGCTGACCGGTCTGCACGCGCTGCCGCGCAGCTACATCGGGGACCGGGACGGGTCGCTGCGGCTGCTCGCCAAGTGGTACCGGTACCGATGCGGTCGCTGAGCGTGCTGCACGCCACCCAGCCCACCGATGCCGGGGTGGCCGGGTATGTCGCGGCAGTGGCCGCCGATCAGATCGCCCGAGGGTGGCGGGTCGTCGTCGCCTGCCCTGGCGGCGGGCCGCTCGCTGCGGCCCTGGCCGCGTGCGGGGTACCGCGGCTGCCCTGGCCCGCGACCCGTTCGCCCGGCATGGCCACGGCGGGCGAGACAGCGCGGCTGCGCCGGCTGATCGCGACGGTGCAACCCGATGTGGTGCACCTGCACTCGGCGAAGGCGGGGTTGGCCGGGCGGCTCGCGGTGCGCGGCGGCCGGCCCACCCTGTTCCAGCCGCACGGCTGGTCCTGGTTGGCCGCACGCGGCGCGACCGCCCGCGGGGCGCTGAGCTGGGAGCGCGTCGCGGCACGCTGGACGGACCTGCTCATCTGCGTCGGCGAGGGTGAGGCGGCCCTGGCCCGTGACCGGCGAGTGGGCGCCCGCCAGGTCGTCATCCGCAACGGTGTCGATCTCTCGCGTTTCGCACCGGGAGACGCGCGATCGGGCGTCGCGGCCCGGGACCGGCTGGGAGTCGACCAGGACGTGCCGCTGGCGGTGTGTCTTGGCCGGGTCACCCGGCAGAAGGGGCAGGACCTCCTGCTCGCGGCCTGGCCCTCGGTGCGGCGGCGGTGCCCCGCTGCGCAGCTGTGCATCGTCGGCGACGGCGATCTGCTACCCACGTTGGCTGCCTGCCCACCGCCCGGCGTGCACTTCCTGCCACCGGTCACCGATCCGCGAGCCTGGTACGCGGCGGCCGACGTGGTGGTCCTGCCCTCGCGCTGGGAAGGCCTGTCGCTGACCCTGCTGGAGGCGCTGGCCAGCGGCTGCGCCGTGGTGGTCTCCGACATCCCCGGTCTCGCCGAGGCGGTCACCGCCGGTGTCGGTGCCCGGGTGCCGGTCGGCGACGCCGCCGCGCTGGCGGGCGCCATCGCTCGGCGCCTCACCGAACCCGACCTGCGGGTCACCGAGGGAGCCGCCGCTGCGCTGGCGGCGCATGCCTTTAACGTGCGACGCACCCACGACCAACTCGCCGCCGCCACCGCGCAGGTGTGGAGGCGATCACCGCTCCATCGGTGCGCTCCGCCGAATGGCGTAGGTGAGCTACCGCCGTTGACGGAGGACCCGACGCCCACCTGATGCGACTGTCACAGAGGACAGATCCACGGGTCGGGGGGGCATTGTGGCTGGACAACGGCTTTCGCTTGCAATCAACGGGCGTGAGCGAGCACTGGAGCGGCGGCTGGTTCCCTTCGTCCTGCCGGAGGGACAGCGGGCAGGACGCAACGGGCGCGCCCCGATGGGGCCAGTGGCGATCGTGGGACTCGGGTACGTCGGGCTGCCGACGGCGTTGGCGCTGCTGGGCCGCTCATCGCGGATCACCGGATACGACATCAGCGCCGAGCGGCTGCGCGACATCGAGTCCGGCGACGTCGACCTCGGCGACCTCGACCGGGCGCGGCTGGCCAAAGCGCGCGACGACGAGAGCTTCCAGCTGACCACGGACAGCGTCGTGCTCGAAGAATCCGACGCAGTGATCATCTGCGTGCCCACCCCGGTGGACGAGCACCACGTCCCGGACATCGCCGCGTTGCGCAGCGCGTGCCAGACCGTCGTGCGGCACGCTCACCAGGGACAGACGATCATCCTCACGTCGACCAGCTTCGCCGGTACCACCCGCCAGCTGCTCGTCGAGCCGCTGCGCAAGCGTGGCCTGCGGGTGGGCAGCGACATCTACGTCGCCTTCAGCCCGGAACGCATCGATCCCGGCAATCCCGACCACGTCCAGCGGGAGACACCCCGGGTGGTGGGCGGGAGCACCACCAGCTGCAGTCTGCACGCCGCGCGGGTGATCGGGCAGATGACCGACTCGGTGTACCTGGTCAGCTCCCCGGAGGCCGCCGAGCTGACCAAGCTGTACGAGAACATCTTCCGCGCGGTCACCTTGGCGCTGGCCAACGAGTTCAGCGACGTGTGCACCACGCTGGGGCTGGACCCGATCGAGGTGACTCTGGCGGCCGCGACCAAGCCCTACGGCTTCCTCGCGGCGTTCCCGGGGCCCGGGGTGGGCGGGCACTGCATCCCGTGCGACCCGCACTACCTGCTGTGGCAGCTGCGCGGGACCAAGGCGCCCACGCCGCTGATCGAACAGGCGATGCGGTCGATCCACGCGCGCCCAGCCCGCGTCGTCGAGCGGGCCACCGAGATCATCGCCGCCGACGGCCACTCACTCGCGGGCACGAAGGTGATCGTGGTCGGCGTCAGCTACAAGGCCGGCGTCAGCGACGTCCGGGAATCACCAGCCCTACTGATCATCGACGGGCTCGCCGAGCGCGGCGCGGCGGTGACCTACCACGACCCGCTGGTGCCGGTCATCCGAACACCCCAGGGCCGGGCACTGCGCAATGCCGCCGCGCCCGATGGAGCCAGCTGGGACCTGGTGATCATCCACGGGGTGCACCCGGACACCGACTACAGCTGGGTCGGCGATTGCCCGCAGGTCCTTGACGCGACCTACCTGTTCGATGGCCCCTCCGACGAGCGCGCCACCCGGCGCAGCGTGGTGTGAGGGTTCGAACTCGATGAGCCATCCGCTGCGCGGCACGCTGGATACCACCACACCAGCGGTCATTCTCAAGCTCGATCGCAACGTCATGCACCACGGCGGGCTCGGTGCGATCCGCAGCCTGGGACGCCTGGGCGTGCCGGTCTACGGCGTGCACGAGGACCCGCTGGCGCCAGCGGCACGCTCGCGTTACCTGCAGGGCCGGTGGATCTGGCGGCTACCCACCGACGATGCCGCACGGGTCCATGCCGGGCTGATGGCACTCGCCGAGCGGATCGGCCGCCCGGCCGTCCTGATCCCCACCGACGATGCCGGCGCGATCTTCCTCGCCGAGCACAACGCCGAGCTGCGGCGCCATTTCCTGTTCCCCGACCCGCCCCATGACCTGCCGCGCCGGCTCGCGGGCAAGTACACGATGTACCAGTTGTGCCGCGAGCTGGGTGTGCCCTGCGCAACGGCCGCGCTGCCCGAAACACTCGGCGACGCACAGCGCTTCACCGAGCAGGTCGGGTTCCCGCTGGTGGCCAAACTCGCCACCCCATGGCGCCTGAGCAGCGCGCAGGGGCTGCGCAGCACGTCGATCATCCGCAGCAGTGACGATCTTGCCAGGGTCTGGGCCGCCTGCGCCGAGTCCGGCGGCGGCGCGCTGATGCTGCAGGAGTACGTCACAGGGTGGGACTACTTCTTCCATGGCTACTGCGATGCCCACTCGCGCTGCCGGCCTGCTTTCGTCGGGAGCAAGGAACGTTCTTATCCGGCGCACGCCGGGCTGACCAGCCTCGGGCGCTGGGTGAACAACCCGGAGCTAGGTCAGCAAGCCACCGAGCTGCTGGCCCGCCTGGAGTTCCGGGGCATCGTCGACCTGGACTTCCGCTTCGAGGCGCGCACAGGCACCTACAAGCTGCTGGACTTCAACCCGAGGGTGGGCGCGCAGTTCCGGCTGTTCTGCGACAGCGCGGGCATCGACGTGGTGGTCGCGGCGTATCTGGATCTGACCGGCCGGGCGATCCCGCGGGGTTCGCCCCAGCTGGGCCGCAGCTTCCTGGTGGAGAACTACGACCCGATCGCCGCCCTGAACTACCGGCACGACGGCCTGGATCTGAAGTCCTGGATGGCCTCGCTTCGCAACGCCGACGAACTGGCCTGGTTCGCCCGGGATGATCTCGCGCCATTCGGGCTGATGTGCCTTCGCATGGGGTGGCGGGCGATCACCCGTCCCCTCACCCACCGGACCACGCGCCGGACCACCACCCAACCGTCAACCGCACGAAGGGCCCTGACATGAACGATCTGGTCGACGTTGCGATCGTGGGCGCCGGCCCCTACGGCCTGTCGCTCGGTGCGCACCTGGGCGCCGCAGGTGTGCCGTTTCGCCAGTTCGGGCTGCCGATGCAGCTGTGGCGGGACGCGATGCCGGCCGGCATGTTCCTCAAGTCGCAGGGATTCGCCTCCAACCTGTCCGACCCGGCCGGCCGGCACACGTTGCGCGCGTTCTGCGCGTCCACCGGCCGGGACTACGCCGACTACGGGCTGCCGGTGCCGCTGGGGACGTTCGTGGCCTACGGCGATTGGTTCCAGCGCGCCGAGGTACCGCACCTGGAAGAGCTGATGGTCTGCAACGTGACCAGGACAGCCGACCACTATGCGCTGAGCCTGTCCGATGGGAGCGTCGCGCTGGCGCGCACGGTCGTGGTGGCCACCGGAGTGCAGCACTTCCCGCATGTACCCGCCACCCTGGCCGCGCTGCCCACCCGAGTATGCACGCATACCAGCGCCCACGACGATCTCGCAGTGTTCGCCGGCCGCGAGGTCGCGGTCGTCGGGGCCGGCCAGTCCGCGCTGGAATCGGCCGCCCTGCTGCACGAGTCCGGAGCGAGCGTCACCGTGCTCGCCCGCGCACCAGAGCTGGTGTGGAACGGCGCTCCGCTAACCACCCAGCGATCACTGCGGCGGCGGTTGCGCGAGCCCGAGGCCACCCTCGGTTCCGGATGGTCCACCTGGTTCTACTCCACCCAACCGCACCTGTACCGCCGGCTGCCGGCCGCCCGGCGGATCCGGACCGCGCGGACCGCGCTGGGGCCGGCCGGTGCGGCGTGGCTGCGCCCGCGGGTGGAGGGAAAGATCCGTACTCTGGTCGGGCACTCGGTGCGGTGGGCCGAACCTGGGGCCGGCGGCGTGCGGCTCGGGCTGCAGGCCCCCGGGGGCAGTACCCGGGAGGTCGCCACCGACCACGTGCTGGCCGCCACCGGCTACCGCACCGATCTGGACCGGCTGTCCTTTTTGGACGCCGACCTGCGTGCGGCGGTACGGACCCTGGCCAGCAGCCCCCTGGTGGGATCGGATTTCCAGTCCTCGGCGCCGGGCCTGTTCTTCGTCGGGCCCGCGGTCGCACCGACATTCGGACCGGTCATGCGGTTCGTCTGCGGCTGCGACTACGCCGCCCGGACGGTGGCCCGCGCGCTCGCCGCCATCCCCGGGCCACGTCCCTCCGTGGGAGCCTGCCGGTGACCACCTCGCTGCTCGCACCCAGCCTCGGCAGGCGGGTACGCCGGCGACCGCCGCCGGCCCTGCTCCCGATGGTCCTGCCCCTGGCCGACGTCGCCAGCCTCGCCACAGCCTGCCTGCTGGCCGCACTGTCCGGATGGGCAGCGTTCGGGTGGGGTGTTGCAGCGTATGGCTGCGCGGTGCTGGTGCTGCTGGTGGCCGACGGGCAGCACCGGCTGCGGATCTGCCGGCGGGTATCCGACCAGCTGCCACGGACGGTGGCGGTGGCGGCAATGCCGCTGCTGGTCGTGCTGCCGTGGCTGGGACCTGAGCGAGGACTGGCGCTGGGGTTGCTCGGTGCCGCCTCGCTGGTGGGGGTCCGTGTCGGGATCTGCATCGCGCTGCGAGCCGCCCACCGGCACGGACGCTGGCGGGAGCCGACGCTGATCGTCGGCACCGGCGCCATCGCGGTGCGGGTCGCGGAGCTGCTGCGCAGCCACCCGGAGCTCGGGTTGGCGCCCCGGGGGTTCCTCGACAGCCGGCCACCCCAGCAGCCGGTCGGGTTGCCACTGCTGGGCGCGCCTGCAGAGCTGGCCGAGGTGGTCAGCCGGCACGCCATCCTGCGGATCATCGTGTGCTTCCCCGCTACCCCGGATGCGGACCTGGTACCGCTGTTGCGGGCCTGCCGGACGCTGCCGGTGGACGTCTGCCTGGTGCCGCGGTGCTACGAGCTCGGCGCCGCGCTCCCCCGCGGCTACCTCGACGAGCTGGGTGACATACCGCTGATCCCGCTGCGCCGCCTGGGACACAGCAGGCTCGGCTGCGCCGCCAAGGGCACCTTCGACATCGTCGGGGCCGCGGTGCTGCTCGTCGCCCTGTCCCCCGTGCTGCTCGCGCTCACGATCGCGGTCCGCCTGGACGGGGGCGGGCCTGCGCTGTTCCGCCAGACCCGCCTGACCCGGTCCGGCACCACGATGGAGTTGCTCAAGCTGCGGTCCCTGGTCGAGCACACCGACTCGGACACCCGCTGGGCGGTGCACCCCGAGCACACCACCCGGCTGGGTCGATGGCAGCTGGGTCGATGGCTGCGCAGCAGCCACCTCGATGAGTTGCCCCAGCTGGTCAATGTGCTGCGGGGCGAGATGTCGCTGGTCGGGCCCCGGCCGGAGCGGCCCTATTTCGCGGCGCGCTTCGCGGTGCAGATACCGCGCTACGGCGACCGGCACCGGATGCGGACCGGGTTGACCGGGTGGGCCCAGGTGAACGGCCTGCATGGCGACACCTCCATCACCGAGCGGACCCGCTTCGACAACTTCTACATCGAGTACTGGTCGCCATGGATGGACATGCTGATCTTGACCCGGACCCTGTGCACCCGGACCCCGTGCGCACGGACCCCGTGCATCCGGACCCCGTGCACCGTGCCATCGGGAGGAAGACCGTGAAAGTTCTGCACATCATCACCGGCCTGGGGGTGGGAGGGGCCGAGCTGCAGCTGCGCTCGATCCTGCAACACACCCGCCACCAGTCCGACGTCGTGACGCTCTACAACCCCGGCCCGGTCGCCGAGATGATCTCCAGTGACGGGGGGCGGGTTCGCGACCTGGGGATGACCCGCAACACCGAGCTGCCCGCATTGGGCCGCCTGAGAAAACTGATTCGAGACGGTGGGTACCACGTGGTGCACACCCACCTGTATCGCTCGTGCATCTACGGCCGGATCGCGGCCCGGTTGGCTGGCACACCGGTGGTGGTGACCACCGAGCACTCCATCGGTGAGACGCACCTGGAACGCCGGCGGATGACCCTGGGGGTGCGCGCCCTGTACCTGGGCACCGACCTGTGCTCCGATGCCACGATCGCGGTGTCGCCCGCAGTGTCGCAGCGGCTGGCCAGGTGGGGCGTGCCCACCCGCAAAATCGAGACCATTCCCAACGGCCTGGACTTCGACCGGGTCGCCTTCGACGCCACCGCGCGGAACAGGATCCGCGACGAGTTCGCTCTCCCCCGGGACGCCTACGTCATCGGCGTACTGGGCCGGCTCGACCCGATCAAGCGCTTCGACCTGGTGATCAAGGCCGCAGCGCCGCTGCTCGACGATCAGCACCGGTTGCTGATCGTGGGTGACGGGCAGATCCGGCCCGATCTGGAGGCTGAAGCGTCCCGAGCGGGCGTCGCGGACCTGGTGAGCTTCGCCGGTGAGCGGCACGACGTGGCCGCCATGCTCTCGGCGCTGGACCTGTTCATCGCCGCCTCGGATCAGGAGACCTTCGGGCTGTCGGTGCTGGAGGCACTGACCAACGGCATCCCCGCGCTCTACACGACCTGCCCAGCGCTGGAGGGCATCTCGACCGAACGGGCCCGCCAGGTACCCGGTGCACTCGAGGGGCTGCGCAGGGAGATCGCCGCCGAGATGGCCGTCGGGCGCCGCCCGCGCGAGGGTGTGCCCGCCATCCGCGAGCAGTACAGCATCGAGGCGGTCACCCGCCGGATCGACGACCTCTATGACCGGCTCATGACCCGTCGGAACCACGCCCACCAGAGCGGCGCGGTGTTGCCGAACCCCGTGTTACCGAACCCCGTGTTACCGAACCCCGTGTCACCGAACCCCACAGGAGAAAACCGATGAAGACACTGATCACCGGCGGAGCCGGCTTCATCGGTTCTCACCTGGCCGAGCACCTGCTGAGCGGCGGCCATCAGGTCATCGTGCTCGACGATCTGACCACCGGCTCGCTGGAGAACCTCACCACGATCAGTGGCCACCCGCGGCTGCGCTACGTGGCAGGCTCAGTGCTGGACGAGACGCTGGTCGACGAGCTCGTCAGCCAGGTGGACACGATCTTCCACCTCGCCGCGGCGGTCGGATCGTTCGTCATCCGGGATCGCACGCTGGCCAGCCTGCGCACCAACATTCACGGCACCGAGCACGTCCTCACCGCGGCGCACCGCCACCACACCCGGGTCCTGATCGCCTCCAGCAGTGAGATCTACGGCAAGAACACCAAGATCGGTCTGTGCGAGGACGACGACCGGGTGGTCGGCTCGCCGCTGCTGCACCGCTGGTCATACTCCGAGGCCAAAGCCGTCGATGAGAGCCTCACCCACGCCTACGTGACCGAGCTCGGCCTGCGCGCGGTGATCGTGCGGCTGTTCAACACCGTGGGCCCCCGCCAGAGCGGGCGTTACGGCATGGTGATCCCCCGGTTCGTGGCTCAAGCCCTGGCCGGCGAGCCACTGACGATCTTCGGCACGGGCGAGCAGGTGCGCTGCTTCTGCCACGTGCACGACGTGGTCCCGGCGTTGGCCGCCCTGGTGGAACACCCGGGGGCCTACGGCAGCGCGGTCAATATCGGCAGCTCCGAACAGGTCTCCATCGCCGGCCTCGCACACCGGGTGCTGGCGTTGACCGGCTCGGCCGGCGGCACCGTGCAGATGTCCTACGAACAAGGCATCGGCCCGGGATATGAGGACCTGCAACGGCGCATCCCGGACTGCTCCAGGGCCCGCAAGCTGATCGGCTTCCGACCGCTGCGGTCGCTGGAGGACATCCTCCGGTCAGTGATCGCCGAGCAGAGCCAGCCAGGACTGACACCGGCGGCGGTGCGCTGATGATGACCAATACCAGCCGCCCGGCCGCCGCCTCGAACGCAGCGGGGTCGCTCACGCAGCCCGGCTCACGCAGACGCAGGGTGGTGAGCGGCTCGGGCTACCTCATCCTGCTGTTCCTGGGAGCAATGGCGTTACTGGTCACGGTGCCCCGCATACTCCCGGGTGAGAAGCCATCCACCCTGGTGGTGAGTTCGCTGCCGTTCTGGAACATGGCCGATGGCCCCAAGGTCGTGGCCGCGAACCGGGGCAGCTTCAACGAAGTCTCCCCCTGGATCTACGGGCTGGCACGCAACGGTCAGATCGTCGCGCAGGTGCCCGAGCGCGCCGCAGAAACCGCAGCGGGCATGGCTGAACTGCGCAGATCGGGGATCCCGTTGGTCCCGACCATCGCGAACGTGACCAACGGCCGGTGGGCCTACAACCCGGTGGCCGACATCCTGCACAACCCCGCCGCGATGACCCGGCACGTCAACGACATCGTCGCGCTGGTGATCCGGGAGGGCTACGCCGGGATCGACATCGACTACGAGGACCTGCCCGGCTCCGACCGCAAGGCATTCACCACCTTCGTGACCAACCTGGGTGAGGCGCTGCACGCCGAGAACAAGATCCTCTCGGTGGCGGTGTTCGCCAAGACCTCCGACGCCGGCGACGATCAGCGCAACCTGGCGCAGGACTACGCGGCGATCGGGGACGCGGTCGACGAGGTCCGCCTGATGGCCTACGACTACCACTGGTCGGCGTCCACGCCGGGACCCGTCGCGCCGATCACCTGGGTTCGCGAGGTGCTGGATTACGCCAAGACCCAGATCCCCGAGGAGAAGATCGTGCTCGGCATACCGGTCGCCGGTTTCGACTGGGTCGACGGCAAGGGAGAACCGGTGAGCTGGCTGCAATGTTTCGGCCGCACCCAGGCGTATCAGGCCACTTTGCGCTACGACCGGCTCAGCCAGTCACCGTCGTTCCAGTACACCGACGAACAGGGCCGGCAGCACGAGGTCTGGTTCGAGAACGCCGAGAGCATGACGGCCAAGCTCGAAGCCGCGAAATCGGCCGGGATCCGAGGCGTCTACCTGTGGATGTTCGGTGACGAGGACGATCGGACCTGGGCAACGCTGCGCGACATCCTGCCCGTGAACGCCACCTCGGCTGCTAAAAGGTCGTCCCACTGATGTCCTGGTGGCCGGTTGCGATCATCGTCTTCGGTGTCAATTTCACCGTGTGGGCGGCTGTCGGCCTGGCCCGGTTGCTTGAGGAGGGCTGGGGGAAAAGGACGCTGCGCGGGCGGCTACGACGCCGAGGATTGCGTGCCGGCCCCACGATGACCGCGGGGGACGTTGCCGTGCTCATCCCCGCGCACAACGAGGAGATGGTGATCGAGGCCAGCATCGAGGCGATCGCCGCGCTGGTCCCGCGGTGCAACATCCACGTCGTGTCCGACGGCTCCACCGACCGGACCGCGGAGCTGGCCCGCCAGGCCGGCGTCAACGTCATCGAGACCCGCACCAATGTCGGTAAAGCGGGCGCCCTCGAAGAGGCCATCGACCGTTTCGGCCTGGTCGAACGGTTTCAGGTTGTGCTGTTACTGGATGCCGATACGACCATCGAAGGCGGATACTTCGAGTCCGCCCTGCCTCATTTCGACGATCCCAAGGTCGTCGCGGTAGCCGGCGCGGTCCGAACCCATTGGCATGAACGCGGTCTTTCTCTGATCGGCAAGGTACTGGTGTGCCACCGGCAGCGCATTTACGCGATCAGTCAGCGGCTGTTGAAGTTCGGCCAAACGTGGCGGTTCACCAATGCAACCCACATTGTGCCCGGTTTCGCCAGCATGTATCGCACATCCGTGCTGCCGTTGATCGAGATGAACCCGCCCGGTCTGGTGATCGAGGATTTCAACATGACCTTCGAGATCTACCAGAAACGGCTGGGCAAGGTGGCCTTCAGCCTCGGTGCTGTCGCGGTGACCCAGGATCCGGACAATCTGCGCGACTATGTCCGCCAGATCAAGCGCTGGGGGCTCGGGCTGTGGCAGACGGTGCGCCGCCATCCGCCCCGACTGTCCCTGTTCAGCGCGATGCTCACGGTGCTGCTGCTGGAGCTGCTGACCAGCAGCATGTTCTTCCTGCTGCTGCCGCTGCTGGTGCTGATCCTTGGCGTGCCCGCGGTGTACCCGGACGCGCTGAGCTGGCCCGGGATGGCACCGGTGCACGAGGCGGTCACCACGCACATGACCCTGCAGATATTGCTGTTGGCGGTGACCGGCGCCGATCTCGCGCTGACCTGCCTGGTCGCCCTGATCGAACGCAAGGCACGCTTCCTGGCGCTGTGGATCTTCTTCCCGTTCGTCCGGGTGCTCGACGCGGCGATCGCCCTGTATGTGTTCCCGAAGGCCTGGCTGAGCTCCACCGGGAGATGGACCAGCCCGGCCCGCCGCACGGTCGTGGTCCGGCCGACACTCGCGGAGAAGATGACCGTGACGACGGCGGTGAGGGCCTCGTCGGTGGAGTGGGCCGAATGACGGTGTGGGCGCAGTGAACGCCGGATCGGGGAACAACGTTACCGAGATCGGGTGTTGCCGCCTGGATATACCGCCCGGCACAGTTGATCCCGTGACGTTTCTGCGGGTCCTGCTCATCGACAGTCACGCCATGCTGACCGATGCCCTGACCGTCCAGCTGTCCACCGCTGACGATCTGTGGGTCGTCGGTACCGCGGCGCCGGACGATCCCCGCCTGATGGAGATCGCCCGAACGCTACGCCCCGACGTGATCACCACGGAGATCGGACCGGTAATCCTGGCAACCGGCGGTATGCTGCGGAGACTCCGCGCCGCCTGGCCGCCGGCACAGCTGGTGATCCTCACCGGCAGTCACGACTGCACCCACGCCGTCGCTGCGGCGCGAGCCGGCGCCGCAGCCTGGGTGTCCAAGGAGAGCCCGTTGGATCACCTGCTCGAGGTGCTGCGCGGCGTGGCGCAAGGCCATGCCTTCTACCCACCCCGCCAGCTCGGGGCGGTGCTGCGCGAGTTGCGGGACGACGTGCGGCACGCCCGCGACGCCACCGCACGTCTCGGTGTGCTCAGCCACCGCGAGCGCGAGGTGCTGCTGCGTATGGTGGAGGGCTTGCCGGTGAGCCAGATCGCTGTCGAGTCGGTGGTCTCCCCCAGCACCGTCCGGACGCACGTGCGCAGCATCCTGACCAAACTCGGGGTGCGCAGCCGCCTGGAAGCGGTCAGCGTCGCCCGGGCTGCGGGCCTGCGGCCGGCACTAGATCCCACGTGATGGGTCGGTGCCGCGGGTGGTAGGACTGATTACTTTGGCCGGACCTGAGTCGTCCTCCGTTAATGGCCCCGACTTGGTGCTGTCCGGACGCTGACGATCCCTCAGCATCATCATCCGCGCCAAGGCGAGCCCAACCACGATCGCCAGTACCACCCAGGTGGCGAGGATCCCGAGCCAGATCATAGCCAACAATAACGCCGTTGCCCGGACCACGCAGAAGATCACGCGCCGCTGGCATCACGTATCCCTCTCGTTCCACACCGTGTTCCGATTCGTTCTGCCCAGGTGCACGTAACATTTTGGTCTGCAAGCCCGATCTCTCTCATAGACCACTCGAACGGGTGCAACCGAATCGACGGGCGGGGTCGCTGACGGTCACTCGCTCTCACAACTGATCGAATTGTGAGCGACTGATCATGGGTTTTGGTTTTGACGGCCGGAGCGCACATGTCGATCTCGCTGGGTTAGCCCGAAATGGTCACTCCCCCGCAGCAACTGGACCATTAGGATCCTCCCCCCCACAGCATGACCGCACAGAGCCCGGCGGTGGCCGCCGATGGCGCGCTGTGGTCCCACGGCCGCGCTGGGAAATCCGGTATGCGCGAATGGTCGCCGTCACCGACATCGCTGCGATGGCCGCGTCCCTCGGGCTGCACAAATTGTGGGGCGATACACCCGGTTACGGCCACCTACGGATCGTGTTCGGCTTGGCCCTGTTGGCGCTGACCGGCGCCGTGCTGAGCCTCGCGCGAGCGTGGGAACCATCAGTGCTGGGTCAGGGTGCAGAGGAGTTCAACCGGTTACTGCGGGGAGCTGCCACCCTCGCGGTACTGGTCGGTCTCGTCGGCATGGCGATCCAACTGCCCGCGGTGCGGCCATACACCTTCGGCGTCGTCCCGGTGGCCTTCGTGCTGGCTGCCCTCGGTCGCCTGGTCCTGCGCAGAGAGCTGCACCGGCGTCGCCGAAACAGTGCCTGTATGCACGAAGTTCTCGCCGTCGGCAGCACGGACGCGGTGGCCAAGCTCATCACGCGGACACAGCGCGCTCCCCACAACGGGTGGACGGTGACCGGCGCATGCACACCCACCGGTACCGGCACCGGCGGTACGCAACACATCCTGGGCGTACCCGTCCTCGGTGACCTGGACGCAGTAACGGCGGTGGCGGGCGAGGGCCGCTATCGCGTGGTGTCGGTCGCCCACGCACCAGGGTGGAGCTCGCAACGGCTGCACCATCTGTCCTGGGATCTGGAGAGCACCGGCGCCGAGTTGCTGGTGGATCCCGGCCTGATGGAGATCGCCGGTCCCAGGTTGCACGTCACCGCGGTGGACGGCCTGCCCCTGCTGCGGCTCACCGAGCCTGCGTTCACCGGGATGCCACGCGTGGTCAAACGAGTGATCGACGTGCTGGGCGCCAGCCTGTTACTGGTCGTGATCGCGCCGGTGATGATCGCCCTGGCGATCGCGGTGGGCAGTGACGGCGGGCCGATCTTCTACCGCCAGCCCCGAGTCGGCAAGCACGGCAAACCCTTCTCGATGATCAAATTCCGGTCCATGGTGGTGAACGCCGACCAGCTCCGGTCTGAGCTCGTGGAGGACAACCAGGGCTCCGGTCCCCTGTTCAAACTGCGGCATGATCCCAGGATCACCCGAGTGGGCCGGATTCTGCGTAAGTACTCGCTCGACGAGCTACCCCAGTTCGTCAATGTCCTCTCGGGGTCGATGTCCCTGGTAGGGCCGCGGCCACCGCTGGCAGCGGAAGTCGAGCTCTACTGCCGCGATGCGCAACGCAAGCTCCTGGTCACGCCGGGGCTGACGGGACTGTGGCAGATCAGCGGTCGCAGCGACCTGTCCTGGGAGGAGTCGGTCCGGCTGGATCTTCGCTATGTGGAGAACTGGTCCCTCGCGCTGGACATCCTGATCATTTGGAAGACGATCGGCGCAGTGGTGGGGGGCAAGGGTGCCTACTGAACCGCTGTTGTCCTGCCGACTCTGCGGGTCGACCCGGT
>CAVQKH010000007.1:0-52568 GCA_963712995.1 uncultured Actinomycetota bacterium
TCGCGCAACGAGTTGGCGCTGCGCCAACTGGCCGAGCACGCCCGAGCCTTCGGCTGGGACGCCTACACACCGGCCGCGGCAACTCGGGTCCGGGTTCGCCATCAGCCGCCGTATGTGCTCACCGACGATGAGGTGCACCGCCTGTTCGCCGCGATCGACTCCCAGGCCATGTCCTGCTACTCGAACAAGGCGCTGGTCGACCCGGTTCTGTTCAGGGTGTTATACGGCGCCGGGCTGAGGGTCTCCGAGGCGCTGAACCTGACCCTGTCGGACGTGGACACGAGCACCGGGACGCTGCGGATCCGCGATTCGAAGAATGGTGAGGGCAGGACCACCCCGATCACCGGCCGACTTGCCGCGACCCTGGAGGCCTACACCGCGGCCGCGCACCCCGCCGGCGAGCACAGCGATTACGTGTTCTACAGCAGGGCCGCGGGCAGGCCGATCAACCAGGCGACCGTATACACCCGATTCCGCGGCTACCTGACCGACGCCGGCATCCCCCACTTCACCGGCGGTCCCCATCCGCACTCGCTGCGCCATGGCTTCGCCGTCGCCAACCTGCGACGATGGGCCGCAGACAACGCGGACCTGGCCGTGATGCTGCCCTACCTGGCCTGCTACATGGGCCACGCCGACCTTCGCGGCACCCAGTACTACCTGAGGCTGACCGCGGACGCCTACCCCGAGGTGATGGCCAAAGCCCAAATCCGGTTCGGCTACGTCATCCCCACCCCACCCGAGGACCAGCCGTGACCCCGCGGCCCGCGCCGCCGGATCTGGCTGGGCACTGGCTAGCGAAGTTCTTCACCGACCACCTGGCCGGGGAACGCGCGGCCTCTCCCCGGACCGTCGCCTCCTACCGGGACGCGATGAAACTGCTGCTCACCTGGTTCAAAGACGCCGAACGCATACCGCCCGAGCGGCTGCGCCTGGCCGACATCGACCGGCCCCGGGTCCTGCGGTTCCTGGACTGGCTGGAAACCGAGCGGTGCTGCTCGGCGGCCACCCGCAACCAGCGCCTCGCGGTGATCAAGTCGTTTTGCCGCTACACCGCCGTCGAGCAACCCGACAGACTCGACCAGGTCACCCAGGTCCTCGCGATCCGGCAGAAGAACACCCCGGCCCCGGATCTGGGGCACCTGACCGCAGACGAGGTCAAGGCGCTGCTCGCCGAACCCGGCACGACCAGCGCACGCGCTGTCAGAGACACCGTCCTGCTCGCCCTGGCCTACGACACCGCCGCCCGCGTCCAAGAGCTCTGCGACCTCAACGTCGCCGACATCCGCCGCTCCAAACCGATGACGGCGGTAATCCGCGGGAAGGGATCCAAAATCCGATACGTGCCCGTGATGGACCAGACCGCCCGCCTCGTCGCCGACTACCTGGAACACCGTGACCCGCACCCCGGCCTCGGCGCCGACGCGGACCCGCTGTTCCACGGACCGAACCACTCCAGGTTGACACGGTCCGGGATGGCCGAACTCCTGGCACGCCATGTGCGAGCCGTCCAGGCCCGCGACCCCGGCTGGGCCCCTGGGCTGCCGGTCACGCCCCACACCCTGCGGCGCAGCCGGGCGATGCACCTGATCCAGGCCGGCGTCAACCTGATCTACATCCGCGACCTACTCGGCCACGCCGACGTGTCCACCACCGAGATCTACGCCCGCGCAGACGCGGAGACCAAACGCAAAGCGATCGAGAACGCCTACCAGCCACTCACCCCAGACGTCCTGCCCGACTGGACCTCAGACACCTCCCTGATCGGCTGGCTCGACTCGCTGGCCCGGTAACACCGACCGCCAGGATTATGCGGACGAAAACACTACCGGCACAGTCCCCACCAGCACAAACACACCGACAGGGCGCATAACCCGCCATCCACCTAATGCCGCTTATGCGGAATTCCCCATAAGCGCCATAGCTTCGCCTACCGCCTGTCCGCCCAGACCAACCATGACGCCTACGAGCTCCAACGCCGGCTGGGCCACCAGCCGCAGCGCTACATCGCCCGCCACCAGCGACAGGGCTCGAACACTGGGTCAGAGGTGAGAGACGTCTATAGGCCGACCGACTTGAGTAGCAGGTGCAGCCCCTCGGCGGCGTGCGCGGCGGTCACCGGGATCGGCCCGGTCTCCGGGTTCTGCGCGATCAGCCGTAATGGCGTGCCCGCCCGTAGGACCTGCCAACGGAGGAAGCCGATCCGCACGGCCGGGTCGTCGAAGGCCCCGGCCGAGGTCAACTGCCGCAGCCACGTCAGCTTCTCGATCGAGGTCTTCACCGCACTCGCGGTCGCCTCCACCGCCGGGATGGTCAGCCACTGCAACCTGCTCATCCCGAGCCCAATGTCATACGCCAGCAGCAAGTCCAGATCCTGGCGAACCTGCAAGGTCAGCAGATGCGCCACCTTCTGCGAGGTCAGCTCCGTCGCGCCCGCACGGGCCGTCCCGACCATCTTCGCCAGCGTGACAGCCCAGGCCGGATCACCCTCGCCGACATCAGATACTCGCGGGCAAGGTTGAACAGCAGCGTCGGCGAGTCATGCTCCATCGCCCGGTCCAGCAGAAACCGCTCCAGCTCCTCACATCCGCCGACGTCAACGTGAAGTACCGGAATAGCTCATCCCGGCTGATCTCCGGGAACGACCGCAACTGCTCGTACTGCTCCCGGGAGAACATCTTCTCCGACACCCAACCACCTCCACCACGCCCGAACAAACCAGACAGAACGTAGCGGAAGTTGACCTCACGGCCCGGCGTCGGCTACCGCGTCACCCCAGCTCAGAGGCATATCCGACCAAAAATTCTTCGGGGCTACGGGGACCCCGAAGGGCGATGCCGCCACGAAGCTGCCGCCATCGCTGACCCCGCCCAACGCATTGGGTCTAGGTTCCCAGGGCGACCACGCCACGGCGCAGTGCCCGCACAGCGGTGGTTGCGGTCGTGCCGATGGCGGTGCCTTCCCCAGCGACGCCGCGTACCTGGTCGAGCACGTCGACCACCTGCCGGCACCACCGGACGAAATCCCCCGCGGACAGCTCGGCACCGTTGTTCTCCGCAGCTGTCAGCACCGCTGACAACGACTCCCCGCGGGCCCACCGGTACACCGGCCATGCGAAACCCAGATCGGGTTCCCGGGTGCGCTCCAACCGGTGCCGCCCCTCGTCGGCCTCCAGCTCCGCCCACAACCGCACGGTGGCCGCCAACGCGTCGCTCACCGCCCCGGAGGGGACCCGAGGCGTCGCAGTGTCGCCGCGGGCCTCGTAGACCAGCGCTGAGATCACCGCGGCCAGCTCAGCGGGCTCCAGACCGTCCCAAACCCCCCGGCGCAGGCATTCCGCGGTGAGCAGATCGGTCTCCGACCACAGCCGAGCCAGCCGACGGCCATGCTCGGTGAGCTGCTCACCGTCGAGGTAGCCACGTTCGGCCAGCAGCGCCCGGATCCGGTCGAACGTGCGGACCAGCGAGTGCGTGGTGGCCGCGACCTGCTGGCGCAGCGTGTCGGTCTCGCGGTCCAGCCGGTCGTAACGCTCCGCCCAGCGGGCATGCGCCTCCCGGTCGTCGCAGCCGTGGCAGGGGTGCGCGCGCAGCGCCCGGCGCAGGGTCGCCAGCTCGGCGTCATCCGCCGCCTCGCTACGCCGCCGCACCCGGGGCGGTACCGCGAGGCCGGTCTCCCGCAGCGCCGACGCGAGATCGCGGCGCACCCGCGGAACCCGGTGCTCGACCCGCTTGGGCAACCGCATCCGGCCGAGCACCTGGACCTGCGTCGGGAAGTCAGCGATCGAGAGCCGGCCCGCCCACCGGTCCTCGGTGAGCACCAGCGGGCGAGGATCCTCATTGGGGCCCGCACCGGCTTCGAGCACCACAGCCAACCCCGAACGGCGCCCGCCGGGGACCGCGATGACATCCCCGCGCTCGAGCCTGCCCAGCGAGGCCGCCACCTCCGTCCGTCGCGCAGCGCCACCCAGCCGCGCCAGCGCCCGCTCCCGCTCGGAGATCTGCCTGCGCAACCGGGCGTACTCGGCGAAATCACCCAGATGGCAGACCATCGCCTCGGCGTAGCCCACCAGGCCCTCAGCGTTGCGGTCGATCCGCCGAGCCAGGCCCACGACCGAGCGATCCGCCTGGAACTGCGCGAACGACCGTTCCAGCAACGCTCGTCCGGCGGCCACCCCCACCCGGTCGACCAGGTTGACGGCCATGTTGTAACCCGGCCGAAACGAACTGCGCAGCGGGTAGGTTCGCGTCGAGGCCAGCCCGGCGACCTGCGCGGGGTCCATACCCGGTTGCCAGAGCACGACCGCGTGGCCTTCGACGTCGATGCCACGCCTCCCGGCCCGACCGGTGAGCTGGGTGTACTCACCGGGGGTGAGATCGGCGTGGGCCTCACCGTTGAACTTGACCAGCCGTTCCAGCACCACGGTGCGGGCCGGCATGTTGATTCCCAGCGCCAGGGTCTCGGTGGCGAACACCGCCTTGACCAGCCCGCGGACGAACAGCTCCTCCACCGTCTCCTTGAACGCGGGCAGCATCCCGGCGTGGTGCGCGGCGATGCCCCGCTCCAGCGCGTCGCGCCACTCCCAGAAGCCGAGTACGCCGAGATCGCCCTCGGGCAGCTCCGTGGTTCGGGTGTCCACCACCCGGCGGATCTCCGCGGACTCCTCGGGAGTGGCCAGCCGCAACCCGTTGCGGACGCACTGACCCACTGCGGCCTCGCAACCGGCACGGCTGAAGATGAAGGTGATCGCGGGCAGCAGACCATCGCGGTCCAACCGCGTCACCACGTCGGGACGCGGTGGTGGCCGGAACCGGTATCCCCCGTCACCTCGCCGTCGATCCCCGCCACTGTGGCGCTCCACCTCCTGCACCCGCCGGAGCAGGTGCGGGTCCACGGTGAGCCGACCGGCCGCGGCCTCGGCGCTACTCTGGGCGAACAGGTCGAATATCCGTGAGCCGACCATCATGTGCTGCCACAGCGGCACTGGGCGGTGTTCGTCCACCACCACCGCGGTATCGCCGCGCACGTCGACCAGCCACTCGCCGAACTCCTCGGCGTTGCTCACCGTGGCGGACAGGCCGACCACCCGGACGCGCTCCGGAAGGTTGAGGATCACCTCTTCCCACACGGCTCCGCGGAACCGGTCGGCGAGGTAGTGCACCTCGTCCATCACCACATACGCCAGGCCATCGAGCGTGGACGATCCTGCGTAGAGCATGTTGCGCAGCACCTCGGTGGTCATCACGACCACCGGGGCGCCCCCGTTGATCGCGGTGTCCCCGGTGAGCAGGCCCACAGCGTCCGGGCCGTGCCGGGCCACCAGGTCGGCGTGCTTCTGGTTGGACAGCGCCTTGATCGGCGTGGTGTAGAAGCACTTGCGACCTTGCGCGAGCGCCAGGTGCACCGCGAACTCCCCGACCACCGTCTTACCCGCGCCGGTAGGCGCGCACACCAGCACGCCGTGCCCCCCCTCCAACGCCGCGCAGGCCTGCTGCTGGAACGGGTCGAGCTCGAAGCTCAGAGCGCCGGCGAACTCGTCGAGGCGAGGGAGCGCGGCCCGCCGGCGGGCCGCTGTGTACGCCTCGGCGGGTGAGTTGGCCACTGTCCCAGGCTGTCACACCCACGTTGGCCGTCTTCAAGGACCGCCAGCCCGGCAGTGGCCTGCTCTCAACCGTGACCAACCCTGAGCTGGGCCAGGTTATGAGGGCTCTGCGGTGCCCTCCGCCGGGACGCCGGTGCCCTCGGCGAGGATCAGGTAGAGCGCGCGCCGTGCCTCGGCCAACACGGATTGAGCCGCAGCGACCTGGGCAGGTGTCCCATTGATGGCGACTGACTTGGCGGCGCTGTGCACCTCGGCGACCGCAGCACGCAGGCTGGGCGTCTCGGCATCGGAAGCAGTGATCGCCGCGAACGGATCGATCACGCCGTGGTCTGGGTCGTCGAGGTACGCGCGTCCAGAGCCGGTCAGAGACACCAGCTTGCGTCCACCTTCAACCTTGATCGTGACCAGCCCCTCGTCTTCGAGTTGGGCAATGGTCGGGTAGATCGCGCCGGGGCTGGGTCTCCATGCCCCGGCGGTGCGTTCGGTCATGGCCTGCATCAGCTGATAGCCGTGCATCGGCTGTTCGGCCAGCAGGATCAGGGTGGCAGCGCGGACATCGCCACGCTGCACCCGGCCGCGGCCAGGTCGCTCGCCTCGGACGGGATGATCTCGGTGTGGGAAGCGGCGTCCGCCGCTGTGCCTTCGTTCGTTGTGCATCGGTGTGCAACCTCCTCTTGCTGAAGACACTATCAAGATATCACGCGATATATCGTGATGCAACTTAGTTTTCCTGATATGCCGGCTGATATGCCGCTATGTCATAGTCACCCTCGTCGGCTGAGCTGCCCTTTCAGCCGACGAGGGTGAGTGCAGCCGGTTCGCAGTGCACGGTGGCGCGCACGGCGCGTTACGTCGCGTCGTCGTAGCGGGGGGCCGGCTCGTCTGTGGACACCGGCTTTACCTCGTGATCCAGCGGCGAGGGCTCGTCGGGGTCGAGATCGTCCCAACCCTGCTCAGCCCGGCGCCGCGCCACCGCACGGTCGTGTGCCCGCGCGATGAGCACGGCCGACTCGAACAGCACGATCAGCGCGAAAGCCAACGCCAGCATGGAGACCGGATCATTACCCGGAGTGGCCACGGCCGCCAGGACGAACAGTCCGAACAGGATGCCGCGTTGCCAGCGCATCAACTTCGTATACGGCAGCACACCGACCCGGTTGAGCATCACCACCAGCAGTGGCAGCTCGAAGGTCAAGCCGAAGACCGCCAGCATGGTCAGCAGGAAGCCGACATAGGCCTGACCGCTCAGCGCGGTAATGAACTGCCCACCGCCGAGGTTGGCCAGGAAGGACAGGCCGGTGGGCACGATGTAGTAGGCCAGCACGGCACCCGCGGCGAACAGCACGCTGGCTATGCCGACGAAAGTCAGCGCGAACTTGCGCTCCTTGGCGTACAGACCGGGCGTGATGAACGCCCATATCTGATAGATCCAGATCGGAGCGGTGAACACCGCGCCAGCGGCCAGACCCACCTGCATTCGGAGGGTGAACACCTCGAACGGGGCTGTCTGCAGCAGCTGGCACTGGCCCAGGTTCGGGGTCAGTCGCAGCGTCGTAGGCAGCTCGCAGTAGGGGCGGGTGATGAGGTTGCCCAGGCTGGGCAATCCGAACGGCGACACCCCCCACCAGATGAAACCCAGGACACCGCCGACTGCGATCGCGCACAACGCGACGAACAACCGGTTGCGCAGCTCATAGAGGTGCTCCATCAAAGGCATGGAGCCATCCGGGTTGGCCTTGCGCCGGCGGCGGGAGCCCGCAAGTAAACGCCCAGCCGCGAACCGCATCCCGCTCACTGAACCTTGCCGTCAGCGGATGGTGTCGTTGCGGCGGTGCGGCTCCTCGACGCGGGATTCCTGGCCACCGGTCCCGACGTGGCCCGATGGTGGCAGTGAGGGCGGCGGTGGCGGTTGCCGGGCCGGCTCGTCCTCCGAGCGCATACCCTTGGTCTCCGCCTTGAAGATCCGCATGGACTGCCCGATCGCCCGGGCGGCAGTGGGCAGCTTGGTCGCACCGAATAACAGGACCAGCACCCCCAGCAGCAGTACCAATTCCCAGCCAGACGGAATGCCCATCGTGGGCCCCCTCTCTTTCCTCGGGTGCGGAATCGATGCTACGCGGTTGGGGCCGGGTGGGAGCCGCCCCCGTTCCGGCGGCGCCGCTGGGTCAGGGCCACCCGCAGCGCGGCGATCCGCGCGGTCAGCGTCCCGGTGCGCTGCGCGAGGTGGGTGCGGCTGCGGTGCACCATGTCGGACAACCGGCGGGCTCGGCCACGCAGCGTCACCAGCACCGTGCACAGCGCCATGACACCAACGGCGACCGCCAGCACACTGATCAGGTAAACCACACCAAGGACATTAACCCGCCTCGTGCGAGGGCAGATGGCCGGACCTGCGCACCGCCTCGAGAGCCCGCCGCGCCACCGCCGCGGCCAGCTCGGGAGGGTCCTCGACGATGACGTCCGCCCCCAGCCCCAGCACCAGACGTACCATCCAGCCGGTCTCCGCGTAGCGCATCCGCACGGTTGCGGCTCCCCCTTCGCCCTCGATCAACTCCTCCACCGGGTAGTACTCGGCGACCCAGCGGGCATCCGGAGCGAGCGTGAGCACCGCGGTTCGCTGGTCGGGCGCAGCGCGGAACAGCCCGGCTGACACATCTGCCGGACGGGCGTGCGGTGGTGGCGCCGCCGGCTCGTTCAGGGTTGTCACCTGCTCGATGCGGTCCAGCCGGAACAGCCGTACCTCCTCGGCGGCCCGACACCAGGATTCCAGGTAACTGCGGCCTTCGACCAGCAGCAGGCGCATCGGATCCACCGTGCGCTCGCTCACCGCGTCCCGGGATGGTGTGTAGTAGGAGATGCGCAGCGCGCGGCGATGCTCCAGCGCGTCGCGCACCACGGCGAGGGCGGCCTCCTCCCGAGTCGCCAACCCCACGACCACGCCCTCGGCCTGCCCCGCCGCTGCTTCAATCTTGGCCAGGGCCCGGCGTACCGATCCGGCGTCAGCCACGCCGGGCGTCTCGGCGAGCGCGCGCAGCGCCACCACCAGCGCGGTCGCCTCCGTTCCGGACAGCCGCAGCGGACGTCGCATGCCCGCGTCGAAACCGACGGTCACGGTATCGCCTTCGAAGGACAGGTCGATGAGGTCGCCGGGCCCGTAACCGGGTAGCCCGCACATCCACAGCAGCTCCAGGTCACGGCGGAGCTGCCGGACCGTGACGGAGAAGTCAGCGGCCACCTCATCGATCGGCACGCCGGGTCGAACCAGCAGGTAGGGCACCAACGCCAACAGCCGGGGCAACCGCTCGGCGACTCCCTCCATCAGCTGACGTTCCCTGCGGCGGCAAGCAGGCGGGCCCGTACCGCCTGCGCCAATTCGGCAGGTTCCAGCACCACCGCGTCCGGCCCGAGGCCGGCGATCCACCGGGTGGCGACGTCATGACCTGGCAGCTCCACCGCAACGACATCCCCGGCCGCGCCGTCCAGGACCATCTCACCCAGCACCTTCGCGTACCGGCGAAGGCCGTTCGCCCGCCCGCTCGCCAGCCACAACCGCACGGTGTGCGTCACAGGCGGCGGTTCCGCCGAACCTGCCACGATCTTCAGCAGATCCACCTCCGCAGGGCGCCCTACCACCCCTGGGGGGCCGACGGTGTGCACCGGGCCGACGATCCGGGAGACTCGAAAACACCGGGTCGCATCCCGATCTCGATCATGTCCCACCAGGTACCAGCGGCCACGCCAGGACACCACTCCCCATGGTTCGAGGGTGCGCACCGTGGGCGATGCGGCGGGGTGCTTGCGGTGGGGGAACGTCACCGCCTGACCGGCCTGCACCGCCGTGATCAGCGGGATCAGCGCCGGCTCGGTGGCCCGTACCCGCGGTTGGACAACCATCGACGGCTCGGGATCCACCTCCACGCCGGCGGCACGCAGTTTGAGCAGAGCGCCGTGCGCTGCTCCGGCCAGCTGCGGGGAATCCCACAACCGGGCAGCCAGAGCGACCGCGGCCGCCTCGTCAGGCTCGAGGTCGATGTCGGCCAGCTCGTAGTCGCGGCGGGCGATGCGGTAGCCCTCACCGGCCTCGAACCCCGGGATCCGGCCGGTCTCCAGCGGCACCCCCAGGTCGCGCAGCTCGGCCTTGTCCCGCTCGAACATCCGGAAGAACGCTTCGTCGGAGGGGGCGTCGGCGTAGCCGGGCACGATCCGCCGGATCCGCTCGGCCGGCAGGTACTGCCGGCTGGAGAGCAGGCAGATCACCAGGTTGACCAGACGCTCGGCGCGGGCTGAGGACACGGGGGCAGCTTACGGCTCACAGTGACGCTATGAGCCTTTCCACCCGTTCGTCGACTGCGCGGAAGGGGTCCTTACACAGCACGGTGCGCTGCGCCTGGTCGTTGAGCTTGAGGTGCACCCAGTCGACGGTGAAGTCGCGGCCCGCAGCCTGAGCTGCAGCGATGAAATCGCCGCGCAACTTGGCCCGGGTGGTCGCGGGCGGGGTGTCCTTGGCCGCTTCGATCTCGCCGTCGTCGGTCACCCGGTCGACCAGCGCTTTGCGCTGCAGCAGGTCGAACAGCCCGCGGCCGCGACGGATGTCGTGGTAGGCGAGGTCCAACTGGGCGATCCGCGGGTTGGACAGGTCCATTCGATGCTTGGCTCGATATCGTTCCACCAGCCGGTGCTTGATCGCCCAGTCGATCTCACGATCGATCAGTCCGAGATCCTGGCGCTCCACCGCGCCCAGCGTGCGGTCCCACAGTTCCATCACCCGGTCGGTCAGCGGATCGGACCCGCGACGGGCGATGTGATCCACGGCCTTCAGGTAGTACTCCCGCTGGATGTCCAACGCGGAAGCCTCGCGTCCCCCGGCCAGCCGCACCCCGCGCCGGCCGGTGAGGTCGTGACTGATCTCGCGGATCGCCCGGATCGGGTTGTCCAGGGTGAAGTCGCGGAACGCGACCCCCTCCTCGACCATCTCCAGTACCAGGTTCGCGGTACCCACCTTGAGCAGCGTGGTCACCTCGGACATGTTCGAGTCGCCGACGATCACGTGCAGCCGGCGGTACCGTTCGGCGTCGGCGTGCGGCTCGTCCCGGGTGTTGATGATCGGGCGGGAGCGGGTGGTCGCTGAGGAGACTCCCTCCCAGATGTGCTCGGCCCGTTGCGACAAGCAGTACACCGCGCCGCGTGGTGTCTGCAGCACCTTGCCCGCGCCGCAGACCAACTGCCGGGTGACCAGGAAGGGCAACAGCACATCGGCAATCCGGGAGAACTCACCAGCACGTGCCACCAGGTAGTTCTCGTGGCAACCGTAGGAGTTGCCCGCGGAGTCGGTGTTGTTCTTGAACAGGAAGATGTCACCGCCGATACCCTCGTCGGCCAGCCGACGCTCGGCATCGACGAGGAGGTCCTCGAGGATCCGCTCTCCGGCCTTGTCGTGGGTCACCAGCTGGGCTAGGTCGTCGCACTCCGCGGTGGCGTACTCCGGATGCGAGCCCACGTCGAGATAGAGCCGGGAGCCGTTGCGCAGAAAGACATTGGACGATCGTCCCCACGAGACCACCCGCCGGAACAGGTAACGGGCGACCTCGTCGGGCGAGAGCCTGCGCTGTCCGTGAAAGGTGCAGGTAACCCCGAACTCGGTCTCGATGCCGAAGATCCGCCGCTGCATACCATCCAGCCTAGGCTGCCGCGGCCGCCCTGCAGGCCGTCCGTACGGGCTCACTTGAGCTGTAACGGTGCCGGGCTGGTTGCGCAGAGTAGCAGCGAAGATCAAATCACATGGAATCGGAACTGGTGTCAGGCCCGTCGGGCGGCGTGCCGTCGTTGTCCTGATCGGCCTGCGGCGGCGGGTCGGGGGTTGGCTCAGCGGCCGGAGGATCGGCACTGGTCAACAGCGCGGTGAGCGCCGCGCCGGTGATGCGGCGGAAGGCTCGACGGGGACGTGACCGGTCCAGGACCGCGACCTCGAGCTGGCCCACGCCCAGTGTGCGTGTGCCGGCCCCGTTGACGTTGGTCGACACCGAGCTCAAGGCGGACACCGCGGCGGCAACGGCCTCTGCGGTGTCCATGTCCTGCCGGAAGGATCCCTTCAGTGCCGTGGAGATGACGTCGGCCTGACCACCCATGACGACGAAGTCAGGCTCGTCACCGATCGAGCCGTCGTAGGTGAGGTGGTAGAGCTGGTCGGAGTCCGGGTTGGCACCCACCTCGGCGACGCACAGCTCCACCTCGAAGGGCTTCTGCTGCTCGGAGAAGATCGTCCCGAGAGTCTGCGCGTAGGCGTTGGCCAGGCCGCGCCCGGTCACGTCACGACGATCGTAGGAGTAGCCGCGGAGGTCGGCGTGCCGGATGCCGGCCTGGCGGAGGTTTTCGTATTCGTTGTAGCGGCCGACGGCGGCGAAACCGATCCGATCATAGATCTCGGAGATCTTGTGCAGGGCGGTGGACAGGTTCTCGGCGACGAACAGCACGCCGCGGGAGTAGCTGAGCACCACGACACCGCGGCCCCGGGCGATGCCCTTGCGGGCCAGCTCCGAGCGGTCGCGCATGACCTGCTCGACCGAGGCGTAGAACGGCATCGTCACAGCGGGAACTCCTGAGGGGATGAGGATGGTGGAAAGACGAGGCTAGCGGTCAGCCGCCCGGCTTGCGCTTACGGGCGTCCACCACCAGGCCGGCGACCTGACCGGCCTGCTCGTCAGACAACCGGACCGCCCCATCCTCCGCGGTGATCGTGATCACCGCCGGGTAGATCTGGCGAACGGGATCCGGCCCGCCGGTCGCGCTGTCATCGTCGGCGGCGTCGTAGAGCGCCTCCATCGCCACCCGGATGGCGGCTTCGGCCTCCATCGACGGGTCGTGCAGCTTCTTCAAAGACGAGCGAGCGAACAACGAACCCGAGCCTACCGAGTGGTATCCCAACGTCTCGTCATACCGGCCGCCGACAACATCGTAGGAGACGATCCGACCCGCCCGATCCGGATCGGTGGCATCGACGTCGTAGCCGACGAACAGGGGCACCGCCGCAAGCCCCCGCATGGCGCCGCCGAGGTTGCCACGGACCATGCCGGCCAGCTTGTTCGCTTTGCCGTCCAGGGTCAGCGTCACCCCCTCGATCTTCTCGTAGTGCTGCATCTCGACGGTGAACAGGCGCACCATCTCCACCGCGATACCGGCTGTTCCCGCTATACCCACCGCGGAGTAGTCGTCAACGACGAACACCTTGTCCATGTCGCGCTGGGCGATGAAGTTGCCGGCCGTCGCGCGGCGGTCCCCGGCGATGAGCACGCCGCCGCGGAAGATGGCCGCCACGATGGTGGTGCCGTGGCGGCTGTCCACCGGCTCGGCACCGACGGGCAGGCTGCCCACCCTGTGGCCGGGCAGTAACTCAGGGGAGCTCGCAGCGAGGAAATCGGCGAACGACGAGCTTCCCACCATGAAATGCGACGCCGGCAGGGCTGCGCCCGGATAGCGCCCGACCGAGGACTGGTCCATCGGTTGTGATCGTCTCCTAGCTCCCGCTGTCGCAGTCTTTCCCGTGCCGGACTCTGGTGTGGCAGTCTGTCACAACTCGGTGACCCGCTGCACCGGGCATGACGCCCGGATTATTCGGGTGAGCTGTCACTGGCCGCCCTTCTGTACATAGGCGCGGACGAAGTCCTCGGCGTTCTCCTCGAGCACATCGTCGATCTCGTCGAGGATCGCATCCACGTCCTCGCCGAGCTTCTCTCGACGTTCCTGCCCGGCCGGCGCACCGTCCGCCGCCTCGTCGTCCCCGCCGCCGCCTTGACGCTGGACCTTCTCCTGGGACATCTCGCCTCCCGGACGAAAGTTGTCTGTAGCCCAAACAGTACCCAGCAACACCGACACCCGCTGCCATGTTAGTAGGCTGATCAGCCCCGGGTGAGCGCTTCGACCAGCTCTGCTGCGGTGTTCGAGGCGTCCAGCAGCGCGCCGACATGTGCGCGGGTACCCCGCAGTGGCTCCAGGGTGGGGATGCGAACCAGGGACTCGCGACCCAGATCGAAGATCACCGAGTCCCAGGACGCCGCGGCCACCTCCGTGGCGTAGCGTTCCAGACACCGACCGCGGAAATAGGCCCGGGTGTCCTCCGGCGGCCGGGTGATGGCTGCGCGCACTTCCTCCTCGGTGACCAGCCGCTTCATCGAGCCACGAGCCACCAGGCGGTTGTACAGGCCTTTGTGCAGCCGCACGTCGGCGTACTGCAGATCCACCAGGTGCAGCCGGGGTGAGGCCCAACCCAGACCGTCCCGAGCCCGGTATCCCTCCAGCAGCCGCAGCTTGGCCGGCCAGTCCAACCGGTCGGCGCACTCCATCGGATCCCGCGCGAGCGCGTCGAGCACCTCCCCCCACGTGCTCACGATGTGCTCGGCGCCCTCGGCGGTGTTGTCCGGTCCACCGCCCCGCGCGAGGAACTGCGCCACCCGCTCGTGGTAGGCACGCTGTAGATCCAGGCCCGTCATGTGGCGACCACCGGCCACTTCCACCGTCGCATTCAGAGACGGGTCACGGCTGATCGTGTGCACCGCCCGTACCGCGTCGACCAGCCGCAGGTCATCGAAACGTTCGCCGGCCTCGATCAGGTCCAGCACCAGCGCCGTGGTGCCGAGCTTGAGGTAGGTGGAGTACTCGGCGAGGTTGGCGTCGCCGATGATGACGTGCAGCCGGCGGTATTTGTCGGCGTCGGCGTGCGGCTCATCTCTGGTGTTGATGATGCCGCGCTTGAGGGTGGTTTCCAGCCCGACCTCGACCTCGATGTAGTCGGCGCGCTGAGAGAGCTGGAACCCGGGGTGCTCCCCGGCCGGTCCGATACCGACCCGACCCGACCCGCAGATCACCTGCCGGGACACGAAGAAGGGGGTCAACCCGGCGATGACCATCGTGAACGGCGTGGAGCGCGCCATGAGGTAGTTCTCATGGGTTCCGTAGGAGGCGCCCTTGCCATCGACGTTGTTCTTATAGAGCTGGAAGGGTGGCTGGTCGGGCACGGAGCGGGCGCGCAACGCGGCCTCTTCCATGATCCTTTCGCCGGCTTTGTCCCAGATCACCGCGTCGCGTGGGTTGGTGACCTCGGGACCGGAGAACTCGGGGTGGGCATGGTCGACGTAGAGGCGGGCGCCGTTGGTGAGGATGACATTCGCCGCACCGAGATCGTCCAGTTCCGGATCGGGCTGGGCGAGTCCGGGAACGCCCAGGTCGAATCCACGGGCATCCCGCAGAGGGGACTCCACCTCATAGTCCCACCGGGCCCGCTTGGCACGGGGCACCTCAGCCGCGGCCGCGTAGGCCAGAACGACCTGAGTCGAGGTCAGGACTGGGTTGGCGGTGCTGTCCCCGGGAACCGAGATGCCGTACTCGACCTCGGTCCCCATGATCCGGCGCATACCCGCAGAGTACGTGCCTGGGTCCGGTTGGGCCCGGCTGCCCGCGCGGCCAATCGCCCGGTGCCGCTCGGGGACCCCACAGAGCAGCTGCCGGGAAGTGGTGTGAGCAACCCCACACCGCCGAAATAATTGAAATTTCAATTTGTTGTGATGGGTGAGGTCCGCGCAAACACCGCGCCGACACCGCGACTACGGAGGGTCCACCATGGCTGTTGCTGCGAAGACGATTCCCGGTTACCTCGCCGGCACCTGGGACATCGACGGCACCCACTCCGACGTTTCGTTCTCGGTCCGCCACTTGATGGTCAGCAAGGTCCGCGGCCGGTTCAACGGCGTCTCCGGTCGTCTCGTCACCGGTGCCGACGTGCTCGACTCCGCGGTGACCGCAGAGATCGATGTGACCAGCTTCGACACCGGCAACGCAGCGCGCGACGAGCACATCCGGTCGGCTGATTTCCTGCACGCGGCGCAATTCCCCACCATGACCTACCGGTCCACCGGCTTGCGCTGGGACGGCGACGATCTGGTGGTCGACGGCGAGCTCACCCTGCACGGCATCACCCGGGCGGTCCCGCTGACCGTCGAGCTGACCGGGTTCGGTCCGGACCCTTACGGCGGCACCCGGGCCGGCTTCTCGGCCACCACGAAGATCAATCGTAAGGACTTCGGCATCGACACCGAGCTGCCGTTGGACGGCGGCGGCGTGGTGGTGGGCGACACCGTCCAGATCTCCCTGGACATCCAGGCCGTCCTCCAGAACGCCTGATCAGGCGGACAGGAGCGCACCGCGCAATCGTAAAGTCGCCGACCGGCAGTACCTCGGTCGGCACTGCAGTGATCCACCCCGGAAGGGGGCGTTGATGTTACCTGTCGTCGTCTGTGGTGGGGGCCCGGTGGGTTTGGTGCTGGCCCTGGAGCTGGCGGCGTGGCAGGTATCGGTGCTGCTTGTCGAACGGCATCGGCTGGTCTTGCCGTTCCCCCGTGGGCGGGCGATCAGCAGCCGGTCGATGGAGATCCTGCGCCAGCTCGGTCTGGAGCGGGAAGTGACACAAATCAGCGTGCTGCGTTCCGAGACGATGCATTTCTTTGCTGGCGCCTCACTCACGGCATCGGAGTTCGGTCGGCTCGGCGTCCCGCCGGTCGAAGGCGAGAATGCGGTGAGCCCGACGGCGGCACTGGCGTGTCCGCAGGATCGGTTCGAGGCGTTGTTGCGTGAGCGGGTTGTTGATCATCCGCTGGTCGACGCGCGGTGGGGAACCGAGTTGGTGGACGCGCGGCAGCGCGGCGACCACGTTGAGGTCCGGCTTCGACCCAGCGGTGGGCCCGACTGCAC
Organism: uncultured Actinomycetota bacterium; assembly: GCA_963712995.1. Taxonomy (GTDB): domain Bacteria; phylum Actinomycetota; class Actinomycetes; order Mycobacteriales; family Pseudonocardiaceae. The sequence continues at coordinate 16,337 of CAVQKH010000007.1, forward strand.
CGTTCGCACTTCGTGGTTGGTGGGGGCCGATGGCTCGCGCAGCCGGGTCCGCCACCTCGCCGGGATCGGCACCGACGTGTTCGGCACTTCCTGCTCCAACGTCAACATTCTCATCGACGCCGATCTCGAACCGGTGGTCTGCGACCGGACCAGCCTGGTGTACTCGATCAGCAACGATGACCTGCACGCCACCGTTCTCACGGTGGACAACCAGCGGCGCTGGTTGATTAATGTGGTGCTGCCCGACGGCGAGCGGGTCGATCCGACGCTGTCGTGGTGTCAGCGGATGGTGCGTGTTGCCCTCGGGCGGGAGGATCTGGCGTTCCGGGTGGTGACACGGCTGTGTTGGGAGGCCACCGCGCGGCTGGCTCGGCGCTACCGGCAGGGTCGCCTGCTACTCGTCGGTGATGCGGCGCACGTGAGCACCCCCTACGGGGGTTTCGGGATGAATCTGGGTGTCGCCGACGCCCACAACCTGGCCTGGAAGTTGGCGCTGTGCGTCACCGGCCGGGCGGGCGGGGACCTGGTGGACACCTACGAGAAGGAGCGCCGCCCGATCGGTGCGGCCACCGTCGCTGAGAGCGCCCGACGGCTCGTGGCGGCACGCGCGGACCACGTGAGTGGTGCTACCCGTCGCGGCGAGGTCACCCCGAGGCCCAGCGATGGGCTCGTGTTCGGCGCCGTCTACCGGTCGGCGGCGGTGCGGGCAGCCGGCGAGCCGCCACCAGGGCAGCGTGGCCTCCTACCGTCCGGATGCGGCCGCCGGCGCTCGAGCTCCGCATGTGTGGCTGCCCGATGGCCGCTCCACCCTGGACCTGTTCGGGCCTTGGTTCACGTTGCTCACCGGAGCCCGCTATCAGGATTTCGAGGCGTTGCCCGATCCCCTACGCTGGTACCGGCTCGAGGGCCCCGTGGCCCAGGCCTATGGCATCGGTGCTGATGGCGCGGTCCTGATCCGGCCGGACGGGCACGTGGCCTGGCGCTGGTGCGGGAATGTCAGCTCTTGACTGCGGCGGTCAACCGGCGGGCGTTCTCCTCGAATACCCCGAGCAGGTTCAGGTCCGCTCCCGGGTAGTTGATCAATTCGATGGTGCGCGCGCCGGGAATATCGGGGTTGCTGGGCAGGTGGGCGTTGTCGAGCACCACGCCCGGGTGCAGCGCGGTGAGCTGGGCCAGCTGGCCGGCGGTCACGGGTTCGGGGCCGTAGGTGCCTTTCACCGGTAGCCCGGCGAATCCGCCCCAGTAGGCCATGAACACCTGGGCTACGGCGTCCGGGGCCGGCTGTGGTTCGGCAGCCTTGACCTGTGCGGAGAGTTCGGCGTAGCGGTGGTCGAAGGTGGCCAGCCACTGGGTGGCCTGCGCGGAGGTGCCGAACATCTGGCCCAGCCGGGTCACCTCGCTGTGGATGGTCTTGGTGGTGTTTTCCAGGTTCAGCTCGACGGTTTTGGCGTGCCCCCCAGCGGCCTCTCGTAGTCGTGGTGCGAAGGAGTCGAACGGCGCGTAGAGGACGTAGTCGGCAGTGCTGAGCTTGGTCAGGTCGCTGGGTTTCGGGTCGTAGTCCGGCGCGTGGGGCACTGATGCGGGCGCCACCAGGGTGACGTTGCGGGCACCGGCCGCGGTGGCGAATGCCCCCGCCCAGCTGGTGGAGGCCACCACAACGGGGCCGCTGGGAGCCCCGTTGGCGCCACCGCCCTGGGCGGGTTGTTCAGTGCTGCCGCAACCGCTCAGCAGCAAGGCGAGTAATGCCAGTAGCACGGTCGCTAGGACGGGACGGGGTGAGCGCATCGAGGGCCTTTCCGGGAATGAGGTAGGTGAGCAGGGTGAGTGCCCCGGCGGCCAGGACCAGGACGGGACCGAGGGGCTGATCGACGGCCAGCGCGACGATGAAGCCGAGAGCGTTTCCGAGCAGCCCCAGGACAATCGACCAGATCACCATCGAGCGCAGCGAGCGTCCCAGGTTGCGGGCGCCGAGTGCGGGCAGCAGGGTTAGCGCGTCGACCAGCAGGGCTCCGGTGAGCCGGATCGCGGCGCCGATCGCGACCGCGGTCACGACCAGCAGCACCAGCACGATCCGGTCGGCGTTGACTCCTGAGCACAGCGCCAGCTCCCGGTCGAACAGCACCAGCCCAAGCTGGCGGCGCCTGGGCCAGAACAGGCCGTGCACCACGATGGCCAGCACCGTGAGCACCACGAGATCGACGGTGCGGGTGGCGAGGATCGAGCCCCACAGCAGAGCGAAGGCGCCGGTGGCGTTCACCCCGGACACCGAGAGCACCAGCAACGCGCCGGCGATGGCGAAGGTCATCATCAGTCCCATCGCGCCGGTCAGTCCGGTGGGCCGCCGTGCCAGTGGGGCCACGCCGGCACCGGCCAGCGCGCAGGTGAGCAGGCCGCACAGCACCGGGTCCAGCCCGGTGAGCAGCCCGACCGCGATGCCGAGCAGGGCCACGTGCATGACGGCGAAGCGCACCGCGATGATGTCCAGCCCGACGATGAACACTCCCACCACGGGCAGGCTCACCGCGCCGATCAGCAGGCCCAGCGCGGAGCGCTGCACGGCCCCCAGAGACAGCAGCTCAAGCAGGCCGCTCACGCCACCACCCGCAGCCGGCCGGCGGCCATCTCGGCGACCCGGTCACACGCCTGGGTTACGGCGCGGTCGTGGCTGATCACGACGACGGTGACCGGCAGCTCGGCCAGCAGGCTCGCGACCTGTGCTTGGCCGTCGAAGTCCAGTGCCGCGCTGGGCTCGTCGGCGAACAGCACCCGCGCGCCGGCCGCCACACACCCCAGCGCGCGGGCCAGGAAGGCCCGCTGCAGCTGACCACCGGAGAGCGTGTGCAGTGGCCGCGTGCCCAGCCCACGCACGCCGAGCTGGTCCGCCGCGCCACGCGCCGCGTCGGCACCGGCATCTGCGCTGGCCAGCAGCTCGTCGACCAGCAGCGGGAAACGTCCGGTGGCCAGCCGTTGCGGCACCCAGGCCACCTCGCGGCGCCGGCGCACCCAGTCCGCGGTGCAACGGGCCGGTTGGCCGTCCACCGACACCGTCCCGCCGGCCAGTGGATGCAGCCCGAGCGCGGCGCGCAGTAACGTCGTCTTGCCCGACCCGTTCGCGCCGGTCAGCGCGACGTGCTCACCGGCGGCGACGTGCAGCTCCACCGTGTCGACGACGGTGGCCCGCCCGTAGCGGCAGCTCACCGAGGTGAAGCTCACCGGCGCTGCTGTCATGGGGCGGTGCCCGCGGACAGTCGTGCGCGCAGCGCGTGCTTGTCGACCTTCCCAGCCGCGTTGAGTGGCAGCTCGTCGAGCACGTCGAGCCGTTCGGGCAGTTTGACGGTCTCCAGGCCGTGCTCCTCGGCCAGGTACCGGGTCAGCTCGGGCATGGTCGGTGCCGGCACACCCGGTCGCACGACCACGCACGCCGCGAGGCGCTCGCCGAGCACCGGATCGGGTACCCCGACACACGCCGCAGCGAGGATCGCCGGGTGCTGGGCCGTCAGCAGCTCCACCTCGACTGGGCTGATGTTGCGACCGCCGCGGATGACCACGTCGCGGCAGCGCCCGACGACGTGTAGCTGCCCGTCGGTCCCAAGGTGCCCGAGGTCACCGGTGCGGGCCCAGCCCCCCGGTGCCCGGTATCGGGCGTCGAGGTCGGGGTCGACATAGCACAGTGGACTCATCGGCCCCAGCGCCCAGATCTCGCCGACGTCGCCGGGTGGCACGTCCTGCCCGTCCTCATCGACCACCCGGATCGCGGCGACAGCCGGATCGGGGTGACCCACCGCACTGTGCAGCTGCGCTGGCTCGGCGTCCAGCGGCGTCGTGCAGTTCACCCCGTCCGCGGATCCGTAGCAGTTCACGAACGCGCATCCGAATGCCGCGCGGCAGGCGATGACGGTGGCCGGGTCGACCCGGGAGCCGCCCGCCACGATGGCGTGCAGCGACGAGGTGTCGGTGGTCGCCAGGGTGGGGCTGGCCAGCAGTTTCTGGTACATCGCCGGTACCCCGAAGACCAGGTGCGGGCGGTGTGTGGCGATCAACTCGAGGCAGGCGGTGGCATCGAAGTGGGACTGCACGAGCAGCGTGCCGCCGAACCGCGCCAGCGTCACCGCCGTCCCTGAGGAGCCGAACGAGGAGCCCAGCGGCACCAGGAACAGGTTGCGCATCGGGCCCGGCCCGCGGTGCAACCGGCCCATGAACGCGCCACGGCCGCCGGCCAGCGCGTCGTGGGAGTAGAGAACCATCTTCGGCGCCGCCTCCGAGCCGGAGGAGACCAGGATCCGGGCCGGGCTGGCGGGATCGACTTCGGGATGGTGGCGCAGCGTGGGGCCGTCGGAGAGCATCGCGTCCAGGCCCTGGCCCGGTGATCCGGCTACTACCACCGTGCGCAGGTAGGGCAGCTCACCGCGGATCGACTCCAGCATCTCGGCCCGGTCCCGGTCGGCGACCACGGCGATTGCGGCCCGGGAGTGGCGCAGCAGTGCGAGGGTGTCCCGGTGACCGCGACCCACCGGATAGGCCAGCACCACAGCGCCCAGCACGGCAGCGGCGAGGTCGAGGGCCACCGCTCGCCAGCCGTTGGGTAGCTGCACGGCGATCACCTCGCCCGGGCGCAGCCCCTGCTCGGCCAGCGAGCCGGCCAGCCGCAGGGTGGCGTCGTGCAGGTCGCGGTAGGTGCACACCCCCTCGCTGTCCACCACCGCCTCCCGCGGAGGGTGGGCATGGGCGTGCTGGTCGAACAGGGTGAACAGATCCCGGCCCGGGTAGTGCCCGATGTGGCGCCACCAGCACCGCAACGCCTGGGGTACCAGATCACGTGTCGTTAACGTGCTCATGCGGTGAACCTCCATGGCGGGTCGACGATGGCGCAGCGGTCGCGTTGGAGCAGGGTGGCCGCCCACGGGTCATCGGCCAGTTCGCTCGGGTCAGGGCAGGCGCGGACCGCATCGACGCCCGCCGCGGTGAGCCGCTCCAGTGAGCCGGCGATCGACGCAGCGGCGATCGCGGTCGGCACGTCCGCCGGCTCGCCGATCCCGAGCGCGGTGGTGACTGCGCGCGGCTGGGCGGTCCGGGTGATCACGAGGTCGCCGTCGGTCGCGGGCAGTGGTACCCCGAACACCCCGAATTCGGGCCGACCGGTCGATTCCCGGTCGCCGCACTGGGCTTGCAGCACGGCGGCGGCGGAGAGCAGCGAGCTGTGCACCCGGCGCCCGCGACCGTCGCGCTCACGACCGAGGAGCCCGGCGAGCACCCCGGCAGCCGCGACCAGCCCGCCCAGCACGTCGAGCAAGGTCATCAATGATCCGGCGGGTGTCTCGCCAACGGGGGTGAGGTGGTCGGGTAGCGCGGCGTAGGCCTGCACCATGAAGTCGGTGCCCGGCGGCGGGTTGACTCCCAGGGCATCGCCCCACCCGGAGGCGTGCGCCGAGACCAGCCGCGGGTTGACCGCCGCCAGGTCGGGGTGGTCCAGACCGAGCTGTGCGGCCTTGCCGGGGGCCCAGTTGTGCACGAAGGCGTCGGCCTGTGCCACCGCGTCTCGCACCGTGCGGCGGCCGGCCGGGTTCCGCAGGTCGGCCTCCACGACCCGCTTGCCGCGGTTGAGCGCCAGGAAGCGCGCCGAGCAGTCCCCGGCCATCGGCGGCATCCCGCGCAGCGCGTCCCCACCGGTCGGCTCGATCCTGATCACGTCGGCACCGAGCAGCCCCAGCACGTGCCCGGCCAGCGGTCCCTGCACCCGCCGTCCGGCCTCGACCACCACCATGCCGGCCAGCGGGCCATCGGATCCGGGCCCGGTGTTTCCGGGTGTCGCGGTGTTTCCCGGTGTCGCGGTGTTTCCCGGTGTCGCAGTGCCTCTCGTTACCGCAGGTCCGACCGGCTCCACAGCCCACGGCGCGGCGAATGGGTCGCCGGTGCCCAGCTCGTGGTACCGCTGCGCGTGTCCACGCAGGTACTGCACTGACACCCCGGCTGCCGCTGCGGCGCAGGTCAGCTCGGCGAACGAGCGTGCCGCGGTGGCTGCGTGCAACACGGCGGGCAGCGGGGCCAGTGCCGTCGCGTAGCGCAGCATGAACGGCCGCCACGCCTGGCCCGCCACTGTTTCGGGCACACCCAGGCCGGTCCAGAACCGCCGCCACGGCTCAGCGTCGAGAGTTTCCAGCTCGAAGCTCACCCCGTCCGCGGAACGAAACGGCGGCGGGTGCCCAGGTCCCGAGCGGGCCAGCAGATCGGGCTCGTCGGCGGTGCCCGCCGCGAGGTACTGCGACACAGTCAGCAGGGCCGTCGCCGCCATCGACACGGTGACGCCGCGCATCGGGCGGCCGCGCAGCCGGGCGAGCAACCCGGCCAGCACACCCTGCGCCAAGACCACCCCGGCCGCGGTGGTCACGTAGTCCACCCCGAGCCGGGCGGCACGTTGACCCCGGCCCCGGCCGTGCACGGCCATCAGCCCGCACGCCGCCTGGGCCAGCGGCTCGTCGAGCACCGCGCAGTGTGCGCCCCGACGGTCCAGCCGGCACACCAGCGGCCCACCCAGCAGCCCCGGTCCGGTCAGCACCAGGCTCTCACCGGAGCGGACGACCTCAGCGAGAACCCCGGCGCCGGCCAGGTGCCCATGCAAGATCCGCTCCGGCACCCGGTGCTCCGGCAGCGGGCTCGCTTCTGCGGAGCGGCGGCCCGGGGAGCGCTGCATGATGGTGTGTGCAGCCTCACCTTCCATGGTGAGGTAGTCGCCGCACCCCCTGAAAGAGTTCCGAACCACCCGATGGAGAATCAAAACGGGCATCTTGAAGGAGAGCTTTATGGCCGAGAATCCGAACTTTCCGGCTCTGGTGCGGTCATTCGTCGTCGATCAGGTGTACCCGGTGGAACCGGTGCTCGCGGCCGGGGGAGCAGCAGCTGCGGCGTGCCTGGCGGACCTGCAACAGCGTGCCAGGGCAACTGGCCTGTGGGCGCTCCCGCTGCCGGTCGCGCTGAGCGGCGGTGGGCTTGAGCTGTCCCGGTACGCGCCCATCGCCGAGATCGAGGGGTCCTCGGACTATGGCCCCACCGCGCTGGGATCCGACCTGCTGCTCGACGCCACCATGCTGGACCGGCATGCCTCAGGTGTGATTCGGGAGCGGTTCCTGCTGCCGATGGTGGCCGGGCAGGCCAGACCGAGCTTCGGCATGACCGAGCCGGGCGTGTCCGGGTCGGACCCCCGGGGCCTGCGGACAGTCGCGGAACCCGACGGGGACGGCTGGGTGATCCGCGGCCGCAAGTGGTTCACCTCCGGTGCCGCGGACGCCGCATTCACCACCGTGGTCTGCCGTACCGAAGGCGAGAGCGTGCCGGCTCGGGAGGCGTTCTCCCTGCTCGTGGTTCCCACCGACACACCTGGTTACCGCATCGTCCGGGACCTCCCCGTACTCGGCGCCCGCGGCGGTCACTACGAGATCGAGCTGGACGGGGTGCGGGTTCCCGGTGAGCACCTCCTCGGGTCGCGGGGTGCGGGGCTGGCGGTGGCCGCACAGCGGCTCGCGCTGGGCCGCACCCTGCGGTGTTTGCGCTGGCTGGGCCAGACCGCGCGGGCCTACAACCTGCTCTGCGACCGGCTGGTGCACCGGCACGTCTCAGGCGGACCGCTGGGAGACAAGCAGCTCATGCAGCAGCACGCCTTCGACAGCCACGTCGACTTGTCCACCGCCCGCGCGATGACCCGTGCCGCCGTCGAGTGCCTGGTAGCCGGCGCGGATCCGGCGGTGGCGGTGGGCACGGCCAAGGTCGTCACGGCCCGCGCTTTCGCCTCGGTGGTGGACCGGGCGATCCAGGTGCACGGCGCGGAGGGGCTCACCGAGGACACCCCGCTGGCCCGGCTGCACCGCACCGCACGATCGGCCCGCATCCTTGACGGTCCCGACGAGGTGCACGTACAGGCCGTCGCCCGCCGGCTACTGGCTTTTCACCAGGGGGTTTCGTCCACCCGCCCGGACAGCACCGCAAGTGTCGCGGCGAGAAAGTAGCTGCCCCACACCAGCTCGTGCGCGGGTGCCAGACCCCGGGTGTGGTCATAGCACCCGCCGCTGAGGACGCCGTCGACGCGCAGGTGCCGCTCGAGGAGATGCTCGACCGTGCCGACGGCCGCGGCGTGGTACTCGGCTGCCCCGGGACCGCCGGCGGCGGCCAGGGTGAGCAGCGCCGCGGCCGCGATCGCGGCCGCCGAGGTGTCCACCGGACTGGTGGGATCCGTCAGCGCGGCATGCGGCGGTGCGTCCGGGTGCACGCGCTCCAGCCACCAGGCGGCGCTGCGCCGGGCGGGCTCGGTGAACTCGACGCCAGCGTCCCGGGCCGCCACCGCGAAACCCAGCATCCCCCAGGCCTGGCCCCTGGCCCAGCCTGACGCCGTGGCACGTCCCGAGGTCAGCGACACCGTGGGGTGCACCGCTCCGTCAGGGGCCAGGCACAGCTCGACATGCCGGGCGGCGTGTGCCCTCGCCAGCCGCCGCAGGCTCGGCGAGCCATCGGCGAGCAACGCCACGATCCCGGCCAGCGGGTCGATGACCGCACGCGGTCGCGCCGGCTGGTCCAACGTGTCGAACGCCGACCCGAACGGCACCAGCTGCTGCTCACCATCGAAGGCCGCGGCCAGCGCGTTGCCGCCGAGGGTGGCCCCCTCGGCGGCAACGGGGTCACCGGTGAGCCGGTACCCACTGCCAGCCCCGTACCAGAAGGTCATCCCCCGGGTCGCGGTGTCGTCTCCGGCACGGGGCGCCAACCTCGCAGTCCAGGCGCGCGCTGTCTGCAGCTCATCCCACCCCCGCGCGGCGACCTCATCGCGCTCCAGCGCGGCGACCCGCAACCACCACAGTCCGGCCCAGAAGCCACCGACCCACGAGCCGCGCCGGCTCGTCGTCCAATGCCCGGACCCGGGATCGGCAAACAGCGGAAAGCGGTCCGCCACCTGCTCGGCGACCACCGCGACCCGGTTGAGCACCGCGTCCAGAGCCGTCCCCAGATCTGTTCGGATGATCATCGCGACCCCTGTACCCGACCGGCGGATGACCGGCGCCGGACCGGTAGCCACAACAGTGCGCCCGCCGCGGCGGCACCGGTGAAGGCCACCGCGACGATGAACCACGCGGCGCCCCAGCCAGCCCGGTCCGCCAACAGCCCCACCCCGGTAGGTCCCACCACGAATCCGCCGAAAAACCCCAGGGAGACCAGCGCGGAGGTGTGCCCGGTCGCCTCACCCCGGCGCACCACCGCCAGCATGGACACCGCATTTGCGCCCGTCGCGGTGGCACCCACCCCGACCGCGCCGGCCCAGACCAGCCACGTCCCGTGCCCAGCGGCCAACGGCAGCAACAGCGTGCACCCCGCGGCGGCCACCGACAGCCACAGCAGCGCCACCGCCACCTCAGCAAGCCGGTCGGCCACCCGCGTCCACGCCACCCTGGCCACCAGACCGGCTACCCCGAAGGAGGCAAGCACCGATCCAGCGGCCACACCGGACAGCCCCAGCTGCTGGCTCGCGTACAGCGGCAGGTAGGTGTTGACGGCCGCCAGTCCGGTGCCCAGCAGCAGCGAAAAGCCCATCAACCCGGCGATCCAGGCTGAGGGCCACCGCCATCGCCACCAGGGACCCGCGGTGTGCCGCGCGGCATCGGGTGGCACCGCCCGCCACACCACGATCAGCAGTACAGCCGGCAGTACAGCCCCGACCGCCATCCCGACCCGCCACCCCGCAACCGCAGCCAGCGGCGGCAGCGCCAGCCCGGCAGCGAAGGCGGCAAGCTGCACTCCGGACTGCTTGACACCGATCGCCAATGCCCGCTGCGGGCCCGGCACCCGGGCGGCGACCAGCAGGTTCGTCGCCGGGTTCGCCAGCGCCTGGGCCAGACCGGTGACGGCCAGCGCCACCAGCAGTGCCCCGTAGCCTGGAGCCAGCGCGGCGCCCAACAGGCCAGCCAGCACCAGCGCCGCCAACCACAGCAGCCCCCGCCGCGGGCCGCTGATGTCGAGGACCCCTCCAACCACCAGGGACGCCACGCAGGCCACCGAGAACGTCGCCGTCACCAGCGCGCCCACCGCGGCACGGGGCAGCTGCAGATCCTGGGCCAGCGCCGGGCCCAGCGCGCTGACCGCGTACAACGCGAACATGGCCGCTGCCATCGCAGCCGTCGCCACCCCCGCAGTACCCGCCCAGCTCGGGCTCTCCCGACCGGCGGCACCACTCGATCCGGCATCGCGTAGCCCCACCGATGCTCTCCTTCGTCCGCGGCCCCGCCCTAGTGGTCGGATCGGGTGGGCACACGGTTCCCAGCGCTCGGGAGCTGGATTGCCCCGAAGTCTTAGCAGTCCAGTGTGGTTCCAGAGCGTGAGTAGCCGTTGCGGCTACGACGGAAACCAAGGGTCAAAGCACCGCATGCGCGGCGCCTACAGGTACTGGCCGGTGTTGGTGGCGGTGTCGATCGCCCGGCCTGCCTCGGCGTTCTTGCCGGTGACCAGGGTGCGGATGTAGACGATGCGCTCTCCCTTCTTGCCTGAGATCCGCGCCCAGTCGTCCGGGTTGGTGGTGTTGGGCAGGTCCTCGTTCTCGGCGAACTCATCGACGATCGAGTCGAGCAGATGAGTCATCCGTAACCCTGGCTGCCCGGTCTCCAACACCGACTTGATGGCCTTCTTCTTTGCCCGGTCCACGATGTTCTGGATCATCGCGCCGGAGTTGAAGTCCCGGAAGTAGAGCACCTCTTTGTCGCCATTGGCGTAGGTGACCTCCAGGAACCGGTTCTCCTCGCTCTCGGCGTACATCCGCTCGACGGTGCCCTGGATCATCGCCTGGATGCAGGCCGGACGGTCGTTCCCGAATTCGGCGAGGTCATCGCCGTGCAGCGGGAGCGTCGTCGTCAGGTACTTGGAGAACACATCCCTGGCCGCCTCGGCGTCCGGACGTTCGATCTTGATCTTCACATCGAGCCGTCCGGGACGCAGGATCGCCGGATCGATCATGTCTTCACGGTTGGAGGCACCGATCACGATGACGTTCTCCAGACCCTCCACACCATCGATCTCACTGAGCAGCTGCGGCACGATCGTCGTCTCCACATCGGAGGAGACCCCCGATCCGCGGGTACGGAAGATCGAATCCATCTCGTCGAAGAACACGATGACCGGGGTGCCCTCCGACGCCTTCTCCCTGGCCCGCTGGAAGATCAGCCGGATGTGCCGTTCGGTTTCGCCGACGTACTTGTTGAGCAGCTCCGGGCCCTTGATGTTGAGGAAGTAACTCTTGGCCTCGCTGTCCCCGCGGACCTGGGCCACCTTCTTGGCCAGCGAGTTGGCCACCGCCTTGGCGATCAGCGTCTTGCCGCACCCGGGCGGGCCGTAGAGCAGCACGCCCTTGGGCGGGCGCAACTCGTATTCGCGGAACAGGTCGGCGTGCAGGAACGGCAGCTCGACCGCATCGCGGATCTGCTCGATCTGGTTGGACAGGCCGCCGATGTCCTCGTACCCGACGTCGGGTACCTCCTCCAGCACGAGGTCCTCGACCTCCGCCTTGGGCACCCGCTCATAGGCGTATGCGGCCTTGGTGTCCACCACCAGGGAGTCCCCCGGCTTGAGCGGCACCATGTCGGGGTTGTCCGGGCTGGGCAGCAGCGGGTCAGCCAGCCACACCACACGTTCCTCGTCGGCGTGCCCCACAACCAGCGCACGCTGGCCACAGTCGAGCACCTCGCGCAGCGCGCAGACCTCACCGGTGGACTCGAAGCTGCCCGCCTCCACCACGGTCAGCGCCTCATTGAGCCGCACGCTCTGGCCTCGGCGCAGCTGCGGCACCTCGACCGCGGGCGAGACCGCCACCCGCATCCGGCGGCCGGAGGTGAACACGTCCACCGAGGCGTCCTCGAAACAGCCCAGGAATACGCCATAGCCGCTGGGCGGCTGGGCCAGCCGATCGACCTCCTCGCGCAATGCGAGGAGTTGGCTTCGGGCCTCGCGCAGCGTGTCGACCAGCTTGGCGTTCCGCTCGGTGAGCTGGGCCACCGACGCCGACGCCTCAGCGAGTCGCTCCTCGAGCAACCGAACATGCCGGGGAGATTCGGTCAAACGGCGACGCAGCAGCGTCACCTCGTCCTCGAGGACCCTGATCTGGGCGGCCAGCGCGGGGTCGACGCGGTCTCGACCCTCAGCGGCTCGATCGCCGGGATATTCGTGCGGCACGAGGCACCTCCTCCCGCATGGTTCTGCCAGACCATCAACGGTACGGGACAGCACGACAGAACCGTGAGTTAACCGCAGATCAACTGCCCGGGCAATGCGGATAACATCCCGGTTACAGCGGCCGGTTGGAACGGCTGGGACGCCGCTGCGGGGTGGGCGGCACGACACCCTGCGCCAACCGGCGAGCTGAGAGCAGGAATGCGGTGTGCCCGACCATCCGGTGCTCCGGACGGACCGCGAGCCCGACCGTGTGCCAGGGCCGTTGCAGCGTCTCCCAGGCCTGCGGCTCGGTATAGCAACCCGCCTCCCGCAGGGCCTCAGCAGTGCGGGAAAGCTGGGTGGTGGTGGCCACGTAGACGGTGAGCACACCACCCGGGACCAGCGCCGCCGACACGGTAGGCAGCACTTCCCACGGATGAAGCATGTCCAGCACCGCACGATCCACCGGCTGATCGGCGGGGTGGGTGGCCAGGTCGGCCACTTGCAGCTGCCAGTGCGGCACCGACGATCCGAAGAACCGCTCGACGTTGACCGCCGCGTGCTCGGCGTGGTCGGCCCGCACCTCGTAGGAGACCACGCTGCCGCGCTCCCCGACCGCCTGCAGCAACGAGCAGGTCAGCGCGCCCGAGCCGGCGCCGGCCTCGAGCACCCGCGCACCGGGGAAGATGTCGCCGAACATCAAGATCTGGGCCGCGTCCTTGGGGTAGATCACCTGCGCGCCGCGTGGCATGGCGAGCACGTAGTCGGCCAGCAGCGGGCGCAACGCGAGGTACTGCGTCCCCGCCGCGGAGGTGACGACGCTGCCCTCGGGCAGCCCGATCAGATCGTCATGCGCGAGCGCACCTCGGTGGGTGTGGAACAGCGCGCCCGGCTCGAGCAGGACCGTGTGCCGGCGTCCCTTGGGGTCGGTGATCTGCACCCGATCGCCGGGTTGGAATGCTCCGCTGGCACGAGTCACAGACGGTCATGGTGGCAGACTCCCCACCGGCGGTGTGCGCAGCGCTGTCAGTGGGCTCGCCTACCCTGCCTGCCATGACGGAAACCCTGGCCGGCGACCCACCGGACACCAGCACCGCAATGAGCCCGGCGCCCCGCAGGCGACCAGCACTGTCACCGTCGCGGGCGGCGGATTTCAAGCAGTGCCCGTTGCTGTACCGGTTCCGCGTGGTCGACCGGTTACCCGAGACGCCGAGCCGGTTGCAGGTCCGCGGCACTGTGGTGCACGCCGTGCTGGAGCGGCTGTTCGCGCTGCCCCCGGATCGGCGCAGCCCCGAGGCCGGACGGGAGCTGGTTGATCCGGCCTGGCGAGACGTCCTGGCCGAGCACCCGGAGCTGGCTGTGCTGTTCGCCGGCTCCGAGGATCCGGAGCAGACCGAGTGGCTCGACTCCGCCCGCGACCTCGTCGATGCCTACTTCGCGCTGGAGGACCCGCGTTCGGTGCAGCCCGAAGCCTGCGAGCTGCTGGTGGAGGCTGAGCTGGCGGCCGAGGACACCGGAAAGCGCGAGCCGTTGCTGCTGCGGGGCTACATCGACCGGCTCGACGTCGCCCCATCCGGGGAGATCCGGGTGGTGGACTACAAATCCGGCGCCGCACCGCGGGAGGTCTTCGAGGCCAAGGCGCTGTTCCAGATGAAGTTCTACGCACTGGCGCTGCTGCGGATCCGCGGGGTGGTGCCGAGCCAGCTGCGGCTGCTGTACCTGGCTGACCGGCAGGTGCTGAGCTACACCCCCGATGAGGCGGAGCTGATCCGCTTCGAGCGCACCCTGTCCGCGATCTGGTCAGCGATCCAGCGCGCCGCCCGCAGCGGTGATTTCCGCCCCAGCCCCAGCCGCATGTGCGACTGGTGCGATCACAAACCGCACTGCCCCGCCTTCGGCGGCAACCCACCCCCCTATCCGGGCTGGCCGGATCCCTCCGGAGCGGGCGCGCAGAGCGCCCGGGACCGCGCGGAGTAGGCGGCTCAGAACCGGCAGGAGCGGATGTCGCTGGCCAGGATCGCCTTGGCACCGCAGGCAGACAGCTCGTCCATGATCCGGTTGGCGTCTCGGCGGGGCACCATCGCCCGAACCGCGACCCAGCGGGAATCAGCCAGCGGTGCCAGTGTCGGTGATTCCAGTCCGGGGGTGATGGCGAGGGCCTGTTCCAGCCGGGTGCGCGGGCAGTCGTAGTCGAGCATCACGTACTGCTGGGCGAACACCACGCCCTGCAGGCGCGCGACGAGCTGCGCCTGTTTCGGGGATGGCTCGGCATCGGATCGCTCCACGAGCACCGCTTCCGAGGAGCAGATCGGGTCACCGAAAGCCGCCAGGCCGTGCTGCCGCAGGGTGCGCCCGGATCCGACCACATCAGCGATCGCATCCGCCACACCCAGCTGCACCGAGATCTCCACCGCGCCGTCGAGCTGGATCAGGGTGACGCGGACGCCGTGCCGGGCCAGGTCTGCCTTGACCAGCCGAGGATAGGCCGTGGCCACCCGCAGTCCCTCCAGATCACCGACCTTCCAGTCTCGGCCTATCGGGGCGGCGTAGCGGAAATAAGATCCGCCGAACCCGAGCGCGAGCCGTTCGGTGACCGGTGCCTCGGAGTCCAACATCAGATCCCGACCGGTGATCCCGAGGTCCAGCTCACCGGAACCCACATAGACGGAGATGTCGCGCGGGCGGAGAAAGAAGAACTCCACGTCGTTGCCGGTGTCGAGAACCGTCAGGTCTTTGGTGTCGTGTCGTTGCCGGTAGCCCGCCTCGACCAGCATCTCCGATGCGGGTGCCGCCAGTGTGCCTTTGCTGGGTAACGCGACTCGCAGCATCCGGGGCTCTCCGTTCACACCTCACAGGTAGCGGTAGACGTCGGTGGTGCTGATCCCCCGGCCGAGCATGAGCACCTGCACCCGGTAGAGCAGCTGGGAGATCTCCTCGGCTAACCGTTCGTCGGACTCGTGCTCGGCAGCGATCCACACCTCACCGGCCTCTTCGAGCACCTTCTTACCCTGCGCGTGCACCCCGCCCTCCAGCGCCGCGACCGTGCCCGAGCCAGCCGGCCGGGTCCGGGCCCGGTCGCTGAGCTCGGCGAACAGCTCGTCGAACGTCTTCACCAGCAGCCCCGCTCAGGCATTGAAGGCTCAGGCATTGAAATACTTCGCTTCCGGGTGGTGCGCGACGATGGCGTCGGTGGACTGTTCGGGATGCAGCTGGAACTCTTCGGACAACGTCACCCCGATCCGATCCGGCCGCAGTAGTGCGACGATCTTCGCGCGGTCCTCGAGTTCTGGGCAAGCGCCGTAGCCCAGCGAGTACCGCGCACCCCGGTACCCGAGCTTGAAGAACTCCTCCACCTCGGCGGGGTCCTCCTCGGCCACCGCAGTCCCGGAGACGAATCTCAGCTCCTGGCGAATCCGGCGATGCCAGCACTCCGCCAGCGCCTCGGTGAGCTGCACGCCGAGGCCGTGCACCTCGAGGTAATCCCGGTAGGCGTCCTTGGCGAACAGCTCAGCCGCGTAGTCGGCGATCGCCTGGCCCATCGTGACCAGGTGCAACGGCAGCACGTCGACCACGCCTGCGGCCAGCGCCACCGGCCGCGGCCGGTAGAAGTCGGCCAGGCACAGCCGGCGATCGCGGCGCTGGCGGGGGAAGGTGAAGCGGAACCGCTCGGGAGCATCCGGGCGGGGCTCGGTGAGCACGATCAGTGAGTCGCCCTCCGCGACCGCTGGGAAGTAGCCGTAGACCACCGCGGCGTGCGCGAGCACGCCTTCGATGGTCAGCCGGTCCAGCCAGTAGCGCAGCCGGGGCCGGCCTTCGGTCTCGACCAGCTGCTCGTAGGACGGGCCGTCCTTGCTCCGGGAGCCACGCAGCCCCCACTGACCCAGGAAAGTCGCCCGCTCGTCGAGCATCGTGGCGAACTCGGCGATCGGGATACCTTTGACCACCCGGGAGCCCCAGAACGGTGGGGTCGGGATCGGCACGTCGGTGGCCACGTCGGAGCGGGCCGGTACTGGCCCCTCCGTGCCGGCCTCCCGGGCCCGGCGTGCCTGCGCGATGCGTAGCGACCGCTCCCGGCGGGCCTTGCGCTCGGCCGTCTTGGCGTCCTCCCCCGGGTCGACGAGGACGGTTCCGCCCCGTTTCCTGGTCATGATCGAGTCCATCAGTCGCAGACCCTCGAAGGCGTCCCGGGCGTAGCGGACCTCCCCGCTGTAGAGCTCGGCGAGGTCGTTCTCCACGTAGGCGCGGGTCAGCGCCGCCCCCCCGAGCAGCACCGGGGTGCCGGAGCAGCCCCGGGAGTTCATCTCCTCCAGGTTCTCCTTCATGATCACGGTGGACTTGACGAGGAGCCCCGACATCCCGATCGCGTCCGCGCGGTGCTCCGCGGCGGCCTGCAGGATCGTGCTGATGGGCTGCTTGATCCCGAGGTTGATCACCTCGTAGCCGTTGTTGGACAGGATGATGTCCACCAGGTTCTTACCGATGTCATGGACGTCGCCTTTGACGGTGGCCAGCACCAGGCGGCCCTTACCGGCGTCGTCGGCAGCGCGCTCCATGTGGGGCTCGAGATGGGCGACGGAGACCTTCATCACCTCGGCCGAGGCCAACACGAACGGCAACTGCATCTGGCCCGAGCCGAACAGCTCACCCACGGTCCGCATCCCGGACAGCAGGGTGTCATTGATGATCTGCAGTGCGGGCCGCTGCTCCAGGGCGGCGTCCAGGTCCTCGGCCAGCCCGTTGCGGTCCCCGTCCACGATCCGCCGCTCCAGCCGCTCGAACAGCGGCAGCGCGGCCAGCTCGGCTGCTCGGGACTCCCGCGATGACGAGGTGGTGACGCCCTCGAACAGCCCCATCAACGTCTGCAGCGGGTCGTAGCCCTCCCGCCGCCGGTCATACACCAGATCCAGCGCGACAGCTCGCTGCTCGTCGGGGATCCGGGCCATCGGCACGATTTTCGATGGGTGCACGATCGCGGTGTCCAGCCCGGCCTGCACGCACTCGTGCAGGAACACCGAGTTGAGCACCTGGCGCGCGGCTGGGTTGAGCCCGAAGGACACATTGGAGACCCCGAGGATGGTGTGCACCTCCGGGTAGCGCCGTTTGAGCTCGCGGATCGCCTCGATGGTCTCCAGCGCGTCGCGGCGGGTCTCCTCCTGGCCGGTGGAGACGGGGAAGGTGAGGCAGTCGACGATGACATCGCAGACGCGCATCCCCCAGGTCGCGGTCAGGTCGTTGATCAGCCGGCACGCGACCCGAACCTTCCACTCCGCAGTGCGGGCCTGCCCCTGCTCGTCGATGCACAGCGCGACCACGGCGCACCCGTGTTCGCGGACCAGCTCCATGACGCGCTGGTAACGCGAGCCGGGCCCGTCGCCGTCCTCGAAATTCACCGAGTTGACCGTGGACCGCCCGCCGAGGCGTTCCAGGCCGGCGCACAACACCTCGGGCTCGGTGGAGTCCAGCATGATCGGCAGCGTGGACGCGGTGGCCAGCCGGCCGGCCAGCTCGGCCATATCGGAGGCGCCGTCCCGGCCGACGTAGTCCACACACAGGTCGATCAGGTGCGCACCGTCCCGGGTCTGCGCGCGAGCGATCTGGACGCAGTCCTCGAGCCGCTCAGCGAGCATCGCCTCACGGAACGCCTTCGACCCGTTGGCGTTGGTTCGCTCACCGACCATCAACACGCTGGCGTCCTGGCGGAACGGCACCGCGGTATACAGCGATGACACTCCGGGCTCGGGGTGCGGACGCCGGTGGCGAGGGGTCAGCTCGGCCACCGCCTGCGCCACCGCCGCGATGTGCTCCCGGGTGGTGCCGCAGCACCCACCGAGGAGCCGGACGCCGAACTCGGTGGCGAAACCGGACAGCGCGACGGCCAGCTCCTCGGGGGTCAGCGGGTACACCGCCCCGCCGCTGCGCAGCTCGGGCAGCCCGGCATTGGGCATCACCGACAGCGGGATCCGGGAATACTTCGCCAGCTGCCGCAGGTGCTCGCTCATCTCCGCCGGGCCGGTGGCGCAGTTCAGCCCGATCAGGTCGATGCCCAGCGGTTCCAGCGCGGTGAGCGCGGCACCGATCTCGGTGCCCAGCAGCATCGTTCCGGTGGTCTCCACGGTGACCTGGGTGATGATCGGGACGTGGCGGCCCTCGGCGACCATGGCGCGCCGGGCGGCTATCACCGCTGCCTTGCACTGCAGCAGATCCTGGCTGGTCTCCACCAGCACCGCGTCGGCTCCGCCCGCGAGCAGGCCGCGGACCTGCAGGATGTAGGCGTCGCGCAACTCGGCGAAGCCGATGTGACCCAAGGTGGGCAGCTTGGTGCCGGGGCCGACCGAGCCGAGCACGAACCGTCGCCGGTCTGCTTCGGTGAACTCGTCGGCCACCTCGCGGGCCAGCGTGGCACCCGCCTCGGCGAGTGCCCGGACCTGGTCGGCGATGCCGTATTCGGCGAGGTTGGCCAGGTTGGCGCCGAAGGTGTTGGACTCCACCGCGTCGGCACCCACTTCCAGGTAGCCCCGATGCACGGCGCGGACGACATCCGGACGAGTGACGTTGAGGATCTCGTTGCAACCCTCCAGCCCAGCGAAGTCGTCCAAGGTCAGCGGGACGGCCTGCAGCATCGTGCCCATCGCGCCATCAGCGACCAGGACACGATGCGCCAAGATGTCGAGCAGCGATGAGGGGGCCATGACATGCAAGCCTAGAGCAGCGATTTCAGGCTCCGGCGGACATCATGAGGTATCGCGACAGGGCTAGCGGAGCCCAGGAGTCGTAGGCTAACGCGGTGACCTATCCGCACCGCTCCGGCAGCGACCCGGCCGCCAGCCGATCGCCACTGCCCCAGCTCGCCTCGCCGGTGCTGGTGGCCGCGTTTGAAGGCTGGAATGACGCCGGGGATGCTGCGAGTACAGCGATCGAGCACTTGCAGCTGAGCTGGGATGCCACCCCACTGGCCGAACTCGACCCCGAGGACTATTACGACTTTCAGGTCACCCGGCCCACCACCAAGCTGGTTGACGGGATCACCCGGCGCATCGACTGGCCCACCACACGCCTGTCGGTGTGCCGCCCGCCAGGGGCCGACTACGACGTGGTGCTGGTGCACGGTATCGAGCCGAACATGCGCTGGCGGTCATTCTGTGATGAGCTGCTCGGCTACGTGACGGATCTCGGGATCACCAGCGTGGTGACCTTGGGAGCACTGCTCGCCGACACGCCGCATACCCGACCGGTGCCGGTCACCGGCACCTCATACGACGCGGCATCGGCCGCCCGGTTCCAGTTGGAGCGTTCCAAATACGAAGGCCCGACCGGGATCGTGGGGGTTTTCCAGGACGCCTGTGTGCAGGCCGGGGTACCGGCCATCTCGTTCTGGGCCGCCGTGCCGCACTACGTCTCCGCCCCGCCCTCCCCCAAGGCCACCCTGGCACTGCTGCATCGGGTGGAGGAGGTGCTCGATCTCGAGGTCCCGCTCGGCGCGTTGCCCGAGGAGTCCGAGGAGTGGGAGGCGACGGTCAGCGAGATGGCTGAAGAGGACGACGAGGTGGCCAGCTACGTGCGTGCGTTGGAGGAGCGCGGCGACACCGACATCACCTTGCACGAGGCCAGCGGGGACGCCATCGCCGCGGACTTCGAGCGCTACCTGCGCCGCCGCCGTCCCGGTGGCACCTCAGGACCCCGAGGCCCCCGCGACGGCCGCTGAAGCTCACAGGGCGATACCCAGCAGCGCGTCCACCGCGGTGGCCAGCATGGCGGGGGCGTCGACGTCGTGGCCCTGTCCGGTCAGTGTCTCGGTGGCCCACGCGTCGAGGGTCGCCAGTGCGCCAGCGGTGTCCAGATCATTGGCCAGGTGAGCGCGCAGCTGGCCCACCGCCTGCCGCGCCGGTGCGCCGGCGGGGCAGGCGACGGCTTCCCGCCAATGATCCAGCCTGGTCACCGCAGCCTCAAGGGCCCCGGTGCGCCAGGATCGGTCGCTGCGGTAGTGCTCGGACAGCAATGCCAGCCGCAGTGCCATCGGGTCCACCCGATCAGCCCGCAGCCGGGAGACGAAGACCAGGTTGCCCTTCGACTTGGACATCTTCTCGCCGTTCAGGCCGATCATCCCGGTGTGCACGTAGTGCCGGGCCATCGGGTGGGCGCCGGTGAGTGCCTCGGCGTGGGCGGCAGAGAACTCATGATGCGGGAAGATCAGATCGGACCCACCGCCCTGGACGTCGAAACCGGTACCGAGCCGGTTGAGCCCGATCGCGCAGCATTCCACATGCCAGCCGGGACGACCCGGGCCCAGCTCGGAGTCCCAGGCCGGCTCGCCCTCCCGGGCGGTGCGCCACATCAGGGCGTCCAGCGGATGCCGCTTGCCGGGCCGCTCCGGATCCCCGCCGCGTTCGGCGGATAGCCGGGCCATGGTGGCCTCGTCGTAGCCCGACTCGGATCCGAAGTGCTCAGCGGCCCGGTGGTCGAAGTAGATGTCGGGGTACTCGGGATCGTCGATCCGGTAGGCCGCGCCGTAGGCGAGCAGCTTGCCGACCACCTCGACGATCTCGCCGATCGCTTCCACAGCGCCGACGAAGTCCTTCGGCGGCAGTACCCGCAATGCCTCCATGTCCTCGCGGAACAGCGCGGTCTCGCGCATGCCGAGCACGATCCAGTCGTCCTGATCACGGATCGCCCGCTCCAGCAGCGGATCGTCGACGTCGGTGACGTTCTGCACGTAGTGCACCTGGTGGCCGACATCACGCCAGTACCGGTGCACCAGGTCGAAGGCCAGATAGGTGGCCGCGTGCCCGAGGTGGGTGGCGTCGTAGGGGGTGATCCCGCAGACGTACATCCGTGCGGTGGAGCCGGGCACGGTGGGCCGGACCCTCCCGGAGGCGGTGTCGTGCAGCTGCAGCGGCGGGCCCTGACCGGGTAGTTGCGGCAACGCTGTCGACGTCCAGGGCTGCATGGATTCGACACTACGTCACCACACGGTGCCGGTCGGCGAGCTCGGCAGCGGGCGCAGCAGCGCGGCACACGGGGCGCAGGTGCCCGAGGATTCAGGAGCGTTTTCGGTGCCGGAGGTAGTCGCCGACCACGGCGGCGCCCAAGCCGTCCACCCCGGGGTCGAGCACTCGCCCGCCGCTGCGGCGGGCGAGTGCGTGCACGAAGCTCGCGAGCCGGGGATCGTGGCCCAGCATCACGATGCTCACCGTGGTGCCGGTGCGGGCCAGGCTGTCCATCTCACGCACGGTCAGTGCCAGCGTCTGGGGCTGCGGTGGGTAGCTGAAGACGGCTTCCCCGTCGGGTTCCAGGTGTGCGGTGGGCTCCCCGTCGGTGACCACCAGCAGCACCTGGGCGGCGTCGGGGTGGCGACGCAGGTGCCGCCCGGCCAGCAGTAGTGCATGGTGCAGGTTGGTGCCCTGCTCCCACACCCCGGCCAGGCCGGTGAGTTGCGCGATGTCCACGCGCTGCGCGTGCCGCCCGAAGGTGATCAGCTCCAGCGCGTCGGAGCGGAAGCGGGTCCGGATCAGGTGGTGCAGTGCCAGCGCGGTGCGCTTCATCGGTACCCAGTGCCCGTCCTGCACCATCGACCACGAGGTGTCGACGCACAGCGCCACCGCGGCCCGCGCCCGCTGCTCGGTGTCCACCACCTCGACGTCCTCGACGGTCAGCAACGGGCTCTCGCGCTCTGTCGTGGCACCGGCCGCTCTGCGCAGCACACTGTTGCGCACGGTGCGGGAAACGTCCCACGGCTCGGAGTCGCCGAATTCCCAGGGCCGGGTGCCCCCGCTGGGTTCCCCGGCCGCCCCGGCCCGGCGCAGGTCGCGCTCGCCACGCCGGCTGCGCAACACCTCGGCCACATCAGCCAGCGCTTGCGCGCCGAGCCGGCGCATCGCCTTGGGTGACAAGCGCAGCGATCCGTCCGGAGCGCGCTCGAAGAAGCCGTGGCGCTCCAGCTCACGTTCCAGCTCGGAGAGCCGGCGGGCGTCGATGCGCGCCTCGCTGCCCAGCTGGCGAGCCAGCGCATCGAGGTCGACATCCTCGGCGCGGGCGCCGGCATAGGACTGGGCGAGCTGCTCGGCCAGCGCATCGAGCTCCGCGAGGTCGGCCATCGCTTGCGCGCCCTCGCCCAGGCCGAGCGGATTCTGACCGCGGAAGCGCTCCGAGCCCTGCCAGTCCTCGCCGGGCCGCAGCGCCTGCAGCTGGGCGTCCAGCATCGCCAACTGCTGGGCCAGCCGCGGGTCACCGAAGGCCTGCTGCACGAGCTGGGCCAGCTCCGCGCGCTGCTCGGCGCTCATCGAGTTGAGCATCCGCTGGGCCGCGGCGGCCCGCGCGGCCAGCGCGTCGATCAACTCCTCGACATTGCGGGGGCGTTCGGGGAAAAAATCCCCGTGCCGGCGCATGAACTCCTCGAAGCGCTGCGGGGTGTCCTGGTCACCTCGGGCGTGCGAGGCGAGCAGATCGTTGAGATCCGACAGCATCCGCCGGATCCGCTCGACGTCCTCAGGAGAGCTGGATTGCAGCGCTTGCTTCATCCCTTCGAAGCGCTGTTCGAGCAGCTGCTGCCCGAGCAGGTCGCGGATGTCCTGGTAGGCCTGCGCGGCTTCGGTGGATCGCCAGTCGTAGTCCGCGAGCTCGGTGACAGCGCGGGCGGTGTCCGGCGGCAGCGTGTCGAGCCGAGCCTCGCGGAAGCGGGCATCGTCGTCGGGGTCGGGGAACAGCGCTCGTCGCTCCGCAACCAGGGCTTTGTCCAGCAATTCGCGGACCTGTTGCAGGGTGCCGTCGAGCCGGTGCCGGCGGGTGATCTCGGCGCGCCGCTGCCAGACCCGGCGAGCCAGCTCGTCCATCCCCGGGGTGCCGGAGAACCCGCGGCGCAACAGCTCACGCATCGCCGCCCGGGGCGATGACCCGTCCATCACGTCGCGACCGATCTGATCCAGCGCCGCGGAGAGGTCGGCGGGGGGCGCCAGCGGGTCCGGGCCACCGTGCCAGGGCCCGTAGCTGTACCGGTTGGGCGAGGTCATTCCCGGGATCCGTACACGGTTCGGCCGTCTTCGACGTCCTTGCCGAGCTTGCGGGTGAGGTAGAGCGACTCCAACGCCAGCTCGATCGCGGCGGCGATCGGGCCCGGTGCTCCCTCCGGAGCGGCATCGAGCCGGGTGGCGACCTCGTGCAGCACCGGCAGCTCGGGCAGCGCGGCCAGCACGTCGCAGGCCGGCACCCTCTCGCCGGTAGCCACCCGGTGTCCACCGGCAACCGCTGCCACCAGCGGCGCGAGATCCAGACCGCGCAGCCGAGCCCGGGCGGTGTCGGCCACTGCCCGGCGCAGCAGGTGGGTCAGCACCTCACCCTGCTCGTCGCGTTCGGTGGATTGCTGGTCGTAGCCGGATTCGAACTCCAGCTTGCCGCGCAGCACCGCCGGCACCGCCTCCAGATCCACCGGCCGGGCCACCGCGTGATCCTCACCGGTCAGCGCCGCCCGGCGCAGCGCAGCGGCGGCGACGGTCTCCGCACCGGCCACCGCGAACCGCGCCGATACCCCGGAGCGCTGGTCGATCGCGGCGCTGCCGCGTAGGTGCCGGGACAACCGCGCCAGCACCTCCAGCAGCGGTTGTCCCACCTCCGCGCCGATACTGCTCAGGTCAGCCTCCTGGGCGACCAACGCGACCTCAGCGGCCATCTCCCGCGGGTAATGGGTGCGGATCTCGGCGCCGAAGCGGTCCTTGAGCGGGGTGATGATCCGTCCCCGGTTGGTGTAGTCCTCGGGGTTGGCGCTGGCCACCAGCAGCACATCCAGCGGCAACCTCAGGGTGTAGCCGCGGACCTGGATGTCGCGTTCCTCCATCACGTTGAGCAGCGAGACCTGGATCCGCTCCGCCAGGTCAGGCAGCTCGTTGATCGCGACGATGCCACGGTGCGCGCGGGGCACCAACCCGAAGTGGATCGTCTCCGGATCACCTAGGCTGCGGCCCTGCGCGACCTTCACCGGATCGACATCGCCCACCAGATCACCGACGGAGGTGTCCGGGGTGGCGAGCTTCTCGGTGTAGCGCAGCGACCGGTGCAGCCAGGCCACCGGCAGCTCGTCGCCGAGTTCGGCAGCGCGCAGGATCGAACGCGGGGTGATCGGCTGGTAGGGATGCTCGGCCAGCTCGGCGCCCTCGATCACCGGTGTCCACTCATCCAGCAGGCCGGTCAGGGTGCGCAGCAGCCGGGTCTTGCCCTGACCGCGCTCCCCCAGCAGCACCACGTCGTGCCCGGCCAGCAACGCCCGCTCCAACTGCGGCAACACGGTGTCGGCGAACCCGATGATGCCCGGCCACGGATCACGTCCGCTGCGCAGCGCAGCGAGCAGGTTCGCCCGTACCTCGGCCTTGACATCGCGCTGCACGTGCCCGTGGGCGCGCAGTGCGCCCACCGTGCGCGACAGGTCGGTGGGAGGTTCCGGGCAGCTGTGCTGTGCAGTGACGGCCACAACCCCACGCTACGCAACAGCGGACCCCGCCAGCACCCCGGTGCGCAACCGCACGGTGCACCAACAACGACATCGACTGGGAAAATAAGATTCTCAACACCTGAAGTGACACCTCGCGCACTCAAACTCGAGCTGACACAATTGACCCCGATCTCTCCTTCTGGACGAACCGGACCTGCAATAAATTTCTTAAGCTAGCCGAACCTTATTAAGCCATTCTAAATATGGCACTCTCGGTGCCCATCCGATTTCGAGGAGTACCCATGACGGGGTCGATGTTCGAACGAAGAATATGCATGCCAGAATGCGGCAAAAAGTGATGCTCCATTCGGGTATTTTAATCATCTTGATCGCGGTCAATCCGTCACGATTACTACATGGAAACTCACGCCGCATGAGAGCCGACCTTCGAAGCGCATGTTTGACGACCACCTCACAGCCCTGAACGGGCCGGTCAGGCGTGCGTTGGTTCTCTCCACACGGCAGACACGCTAGGAGAAATCGATGTCCGACGAACTGACCCCTGCCGAGATCGAGACCCAGCAGGTAGAGCTGCTGCCAGCCCGTACCGTCCTGTCGATGTTCAGCCTCGGCACGCCCGGAACGCCCGGCGCAAACGGCACTAGCACGCCCGGCATCCCTAATATTTTCTTCCAGTCCTTCATCGGTGGTCACAGTATTCAGTCAGCCGGTACTGCTACGGGCGGTATGGGCGGCCTGGGCGGTAGCGCGTAGCTAGTATACCGCCGCGCACCGTGATATTCGGTCTTTGTTCGGTTCATTTCGCACATCCGGCCACCAGGGGAGACCATTAGGGCGACCGCAAACCCGCACGGCTTCCGCAAGGTCCAAGCGTCATCCAGCGATCGCGGTGGGTTCCACCACCTGCGGCGTGGTCACCCGGAGCCCGGGAAGCACGAGTGTTGTCGACATACTGTCACCCACCGTTGGATTAAGTGGCACAGTTGGCACTGTGCTTGTCGCGATGCGAGCCAAGCGAAGGAGCAACTGTGACAGACACCGAATCCACCCTCGGACAGGAATTGCCCAAGATCGACAACACGGTGCCGCACTCGGCTCGTATCTGGAACTACTGGCTGGGCGGCAAGGACAACTATCCCGTGGACCGCGAGGTCGGTGACCAGTTCTGCGCGATGTTCCCGGACATCGTCCCGGTGGCCCGCGCCTCCAGGGCGTTCAATGCCCGCTCGGTCCGGTATCTGGCCGCTGAGGTGGGTATTCGCCAGTTCCTTGACATCGGCACCGGGCTGCCCACCGCGAACAACACCCACGAGGTCGCCCAGGTGGTCGCGCCGGAGTGTCGCATCGTCTATGTCGACAACGACCCTCTGGTGCTGACGCACGCCAGAGCCTTGCTCACCAGCACTCCGGAGGGCGCGTGCCTGTACATCGACGCAGACCTGCGCGAACCCGACAAGATTCTGCAAGCGGCTGTCCAGACGCTGGACCTCGGCCAACCGGTCGCACTCATGCTGAACAACATTCTGGGTCACATCACCGACGACGCGCAGGCGTACACCATCGCGAGCCGACTCATGGATGCTTTGCCCTCCGGCAGCTACCTCGCGCTCAACGACGGTACCAACGTCATTCGCGGAACGGAGTTCGAAGAGGCCATCCAGGTGTGGAACCAGGCCAGCTCGGTCCCGTACCGTCTGCGCAGCATCGAGCAGATCGCCCGTTTCTTCGACGGCCTGGAACTTGCGGAACCCGGCGTGGTCTCGGTTTCGCGTTGGCGGCCCGAAGTGAACCCCTTCGGCGTCCCCGCCGAGCTGGATGAGTTCGGCGGCGTGGGCCGGAAGCCCTGACCGGCCAACCCACCCCGCGTGGTGGAGGGATGCGACGCGGGGCGCTCAGAGCGGCAGGCTCTGCCCCACCGCAAGATCCCACAGGTCCGCGCGGTCCCAACCGGCGGCGGCCCAGGCAGCCCGGGTGCGTTCGATGGGTTCCAGCGCCGGCTCCCGGGACAGCCAGAACGTGCCCCAGTGCATAGGCACCATCACCTGAGCGCCGACGTCATGGGCGGCCCGCACAGCCTCCTCCGGGTCCATGTGCATGTTCCGCATGAACCAGCGCGGCGCGTAGGCGCCGACCGGCAGCATCGCGACGTCGATCCCCGGATGACGCGACCCGATCTCGGCGAAGAACGGGCCATAGGCGCTGTCCCCGGCGTGATAGACGCATGGGCCACCGGGCGTGGTGAGCACCCAGCCACCCCACAGGGTCGCGCAATGGTCGAGCAGGCCCCGACGGCTCCAGTGGTGCGCCGGCACGAAGGTCACCTCAAGAGCACCGAGATGCACCGACTCCCACCAATCCAGCTCGGTGACTGCGGTGAAGCCGCGGCAACGGAACCATCGGCCGAGCCCGCCCGGAGCCACCACGGGGGTATCCCGAGGCAGCGTACGCACCGTCGGAGCGTCCAGGTGGTCGTAATGGTTGTGGCTGATCAGCAGCAGATCCAGGGCGGGCAACCGATCCAGTCCAGGCGGGGTGAACCGCCGACCGGCGCCCAGGATCCGCTCGGACAGCACCGGATCCACCGCCACCGTGTGCCCGCCCAGCCGCAGCAGGAACGAGGCGTGCCCGAGCCACGCCAGCCAGGCGTCACCGGCCGGCAGCGGCGCCGGTGAGGCCACCGGGATCCGCGCCACACCCTCGGTAGCGCCGGTGAAACCACCTTCCCGCCACAACCTCAGAAACTGCGGTGGGCCGGGCAGTGGTGCGGTGACCCGATCGGCGAACGAGCGGGGCCACCGTCTGGTCAGAACGCCGGCCACGGGATCGCCGGCCAGTTCCCGTTGGGGGACGGGAACGCCTCAGTGCTCAGCAGCTGGTCGGCGCGTTCCCGCACGGCCTGCACCTCCGCTCGGGTGACATGTTCGGTCAGCGCGGCACCCAACGGGCCATCGAGCTCGCATCGCACCCGGCGTAACACCCCGAGTGCCGCAGCGGAGAGCGGTTCACCCAGGAAGCCCCAGAGAACGGTGCGCAGCTTGTCCTCGCGGTGCAGGCAGATCCCGTGGTCAACGCCGTAGACCCCGCCATCGGACCCGGCGAGGACATGCCCGCCTTTGCGATCGGCGTTGTTGAGGAGCACGTCCAGCACGGCCAGCCGGCGTAGTTCTTCGGTGTCCGCGTGCACCAGCAACGCCGGATTGCCATACCGGTCATGCGCTCGCAACACCGTGCGCCAGCCCTGCGGCACCGCGTCGGGGGCTACCACGTTCACCAGGCCGTACTCATCCTCGATGTCTACCCACAGCTGCACCATCCCGAGCCCCAGCGGACCCGATCGCAGCACCGTGGGTGGCACCAACGACCAACCGGTTGCCTCGGAGAGCAGCCAGCTGGCCACCTCACGCCCGGCCAGAGTGCCGTCTGGGAAGTCCCAGAGCGGACGCTCCCCGCGGATCGGCTTGTAGACGCACTCGGCGCTGATCTCGTCGCAATGCACGGTGCACAGCAAGGTGGCATTGGACGCGTCGACGATCCGGCCGGTCACATCGAGACGGCCCTGGTGGAGTAACGGCAGTGCCGCCGGATCGGTGGGCAGCACTGCGGACCCCTCAGGCCTCGACCTGGCGACGGTAGCCATTCTGGCGTGGGCAGATATGCCCCTTGGGTCCCAACGGCTCCGCGCACAGCGGGCACGGTCTGCGCCCAGCCGAGATCACTCGCGCGGCGCGCACAGCGAACGCCCGCGCCTGCTCCAGCGACAGGAACACCCGTACCGCGTCCGGACCCTCATCGGTGTCGTCGAGCACCACGGACTCATCGATCTCCTGCTCGCTCACGGCGAGCAGCTCCACGACGATGGCCCGCGACTCGACATCCCAGCCCAGCCCCATGGTGCCGACCCGGAACTCCTGCTCCACCGGTGAGCGCAACGGCTCGGTGTCCACCGCGAGCTCTTCAGACTCAGCGGGGGCATCGGCGCCCAGTCGCCGAACGACCTCATCGAGCAGCGCGGAGAGGCGCTCGGTGAGAACGGCAACCTGCTCCTTCTCCAGCGCAACACTGATCACCTTGTCCTCGTCGGCGGCCTGCAGGTAGAACGTGCGGTCGCCGGGCTCCCCGACCGTGCCCGCGACGAACCGGTCAGGGGTGCGAAAGACGTGGATGACACGGGACATGGCAGTACCGACACTAGAGCACCGCAGGTTGTGCGGCAGCAACGTCCCCACACCTCAACCGATGCCGCTCGATCCCCCAGGTGTGGCGTCCGAGGACAGCCGCCGCCGGCGCCGGCGCTTGGCCGGGACCAGTGAGCGCAGGTCGTCACGGCAGTCGTTGATCCGCTGCACGAACGGCCGGGTCTCGGTGTAGGTCATGGCGCTGACCGAGCACGGGTCGGCGACGATGCGCTGGAAGCCATCCAGGTGCATACCCAGCGCGTCGGCGAGTACCGCCTTGATGATGTCGCCGTGCGTGCAGACCAGCCACAGCACCTGCGGGCCGTGCTCGGCCACCAGCTTCGCGTCCCACTCCCGCATCGCGGCCACCGCCCGGGCCTGCATCGCGGCCAGCCCCTCACCGCCGGGAAACACCGCCGCCGAGGGGTGCGACTGCACCACCTTCCACAGCGGTTCCTTGGCCAGTGCGCGCAGCTCCCGGCCGGTCCACTCACCGTAGTCCATCTCGACGAAACGGTCGTCGACGCTCACCTCGAGCTCGCGGGCCTGTGCCAGCGGGGCCAGGGTCTCCCGGCACCGTTGCAGTGGGGAGCTCACCAGTATCGCCAGCGGCAGCAGTGCCAGGCGTTCGACCAGTGTCTGCGCCTGCGCCTGACCGTGCTCATCGAGTCTCACCCCCGGAGTACGTCCAGCCAGGACACCTGCGGTGTTCGCCGTGGACCGGCCATGCCTCAGCAGGATCACGGTGCCCACCCCCGCCACCCTACGCACTCGCGAGATCAGGTCGCGCCGATCATTCCCGTGGCCAGCAGCACCAGCACGATGGCTCCCAGGGCAAGCCGGTACCAGACGAACAGATAGATGCTGTGCCGCTGGACATAGCGCAGCAACCACGCGATGGTGACATATCCCACCGCGAACGCGATCAGCGTGGCGATCACCATCTGGGCCGGCGAAGGTTGCAGGCCGGGTCCGCC
The DNA here is from genome assembly GCA_963712995.1 of uncultured Actinomycetota bacterium. Classification (GTDB taxonomy): domain Bacteria; phylum Actinomycetota; class Actinomycetes; order Mycobacteriales; family Pseudonocardiaceae. Next base: position 46,099 of record CAVQKH010000007.1, read on the forward strand.
GGCCGTGAAGACATCCGGGAGCTGGAACAGCCCGGCGGCCGTCACGGCTGGGATGGCCAGCAGGAACGAGTAGCGCACCGCGGCGGTCCGGGTCAGCCCGAGAGCCAGGCCGGCACTGATTGTGCCTCCGGACCGGGACACCCCGGGCACCAACGCCATGGCCTGCGCGAAGCCCAGCGCGACCCCACCGGGGACGGTGAGTTGCTGCAGGTCGCGTCGCTGCCGCCCGTAGTGCTCAGCGGCGCCCAGGACCAGACCGAACACGATCAGGTTGCCAGCGATGATCCACAGGTTTCGCCCTGAGGTCTGGATCTGGTGTTCGAACAGCACCCCCAGCACGCCGATCGGGATGGTGCCGATGATCACCAGCCAGGCGATCCGGTAATCCGGAGTGCTACGGACCTGCGCCGAGCCGAACCCGCGGAACCAGGTCGCCACCAGGTGGCCGATATCCCGGGCGAAGTAGATCAGCACCGCGGCCTCGGTCCCCAGCTGAACGACGGCGGTGAACGCCGCGCCGGCGTCGTCGCCGAAAAAGACCTCCGAGGCGATCCGCAGGTGCCCGGACGAGGAGATCGGCAGGAACTCGGTGATGCCCTGGATGAGCCCCAGGACGATGACTTGCAGCCAGTTCACGCCGGTGCACCCTACGGGTGCCGGTGCGAGCGCGTGCACCCGCTAGCGTGCACCCCCGTGCAACAGCGTTATCTCGGCCGCAGCGGACTGCGAGTGTCCCGGCTGGCGCTGGGCACCATGACGTGGGGCCACGACACCGATACCGAGGAAGCCGCCACTGAACTGGTCGCCTTCGTCGATGCCGGTGGAACACTGGTCGACACCGCCGATGTCTACAACGATGGTGAGTCGGAACGAATCCTGGGCAAGTTGCTGGCCGAGCTCATCCCCCGGGACGAGGTGGTGGTCGCGACCAAGGCGGTGGCCCACCGCGACGAGGGACCCTTCGGCAGCGGCGCGTCCCGAGGGGCGCTGCTGATGGCGCTGGAGGGCTCGCTGCGCCGGCTGCGCACCGAGCACATCGATCTGTGGCAGTTGCACGCCTGGGATCCCGCGGTGCCCTTGGAGGAGACGCTGTCCGCGGTGGCCGACGCGGTGCGCTCGGGCAAGGTCCGCTACGTCGGGGTGTCCAACTACACCGGCTGGCAACTGGCCACCGCGAAGGCGATCTCAGCGGTACCCCTGGTTTCCACCCAGATGGAGTACTCGCTGCTGGAGCGAGGGGTGGAACGGGAACTGGCGCCCGCGGCAGCGCACCACGGGGTGGGCCTGCTGCCATGGGCACCGCTGGCCCGCGGGGTGCTCACCGGCAAGTACCGCAACGGCACCCCCTCCACCTCCAGAGCAGCGTCACCGCACTACGCGCGGTATGTCGAGCATCACCGCACCGACCGGGCGGACCGGATCGTGCAAGCCGTCGTCACCGCCGCCGACGGGCTGGGGGTGTCCCCGCTGGAAGTGGCCCTGGCCTGGGTGCGGGACCGGCCGGGGGTGGTCGCCCCGGTGGTCGGCGCTCGGGACACCACCCAGCTGGCTGGGTCGCTGGCCGCTGAGGAGGTCGAGCTGGCCCCGGCGATCCGGGCCGCGCTGGATGACGTCAGTGCGATCGAGCTGGGCTATCCGGAACGCCCGCCGCTCGGTTGACCCGCCGCATCGCCGCGGTCATATCGCGGGCGGCTCGCATCGTGCCCCGGATCGATCCGGACACCTTGGAGCGCCCGCCGGCCCGCGGCCGGTACTCGACGTCGAACTCGCGCACCCGCCAGCCCGCGGCAGCGGCCCGCAGCAGCAGCTCGAACGGGTAACCGAAACCGCGGTCGGTGACACCCAGCTCGAGCAGCGCCTGGCGGCGGGCCACCCGGATCGGCGCGATGTCGTGTACGGGAAGCCCCTGGTGTCGCAGCAAGGCGGCCAGGGCGATGTTGCCGGCCCTGGCGTGCCAGGGCCACGCTCCGGCCTGCGGTATCCGGCGGCCGACGGCGAGATCGGTGCCGTTGCCGGCCTCGGCGACCAGCAGGGGTAGCGCGTGTGGCGGCAGCGATCCGTCGGCGTCGAGCACGCCGACCAGGTCGGCGGTCGCGGCGAGTAACCCGGCGTGCACCGCGGCCCCGTAGCCGCGCCTCGGCTCGGATACCACCGTGGCGCCGCAGGCTGCCGCGACTGCGGCTGTGTCATCGGTGCTGCCGTTGTCGACGACGATGACCCGATAGCCCGCCGGCATCGCGGCCAGCACCGCGGGAAGCGCCTCGGCCTCATCCAGGCATGGCAGCAAGATGTCTACCGTCGTAGTCACAGTCGATGACGTTATCCCTTGGACGGACCAAGCACCGACCGAAATGATTACGGGTCTATCACGGAACACTGCGCAGCGTTATCGAACCAGGCCCGGGGTGGCCGTCCATCTAGCGTATTAACGCCAACATCCGGCTGCCTGGGGATGACGAGAGGGTGTCATGTCAGGAATGCTTGACTGACGCTCTGCTGCGAACCAATCCTTACCGACGAGGAGGTCGGTGTGCCCGGTGCCCTGCGCGCGGCGCTGCCTGCCGCGTTGCTCGTCGCCGGGATGGAGGTTGCCGGGTTGATGGTCGCCGGGTGCGGCACGGTCGAGCCACCAGCCCTCACCTCGGTTGAGCCTGCGGTGGCGCCACCGGGTGGGGCGATCCCCGCCGGGATCATCGTGCCGCTCGGGTCACCGGCCACCGATGTGGTGGTCGATCCCCGCACCCGGACGGTGGCGGTGGCGCTGCTCGACCCGCCCCGGTTGCTGCTGAGAACGTTGGACGGCGCCACGCCGACTCGGGAGGTCCCGCTGCCCGGCCCGGCCGCGGATCTCGTCCTCGCTGCCAGGGGTGAGGCGTTGCTGGTGCCGGTGACCACACCAGGATGCCTGATCCGGGTCCCACTCACGGCAGGGCTACCGAGCAGGACGGACCTGGATGGTCTCCCCCGCGGGGCGGTCGATGTGGGTGGCGTCACCGTGGTCGCGCTGGGCGAGCGCCTCGCGGTCCTCGATGGGAACAGACCGCGCACGCTCGCCGGGGGTTTCGCCGACGCCGCCCGCCTGGTTTCGCTCGGAACCACGATCGGCGTGCTCGATCGGGGCCGCACGGCGGTGAGTGTGGTGGATCCCTCCTCCGGTGAGCTCAGCCCAGCGTTGCGGGCCGGCAACGGCGCGGCCGATGCGGTGGCCGACAGGTTCGGTCGGATGCTGGTCACCGACACCCGAGACGGCGAGTTGCTGGTCTTTGCCGGCAACCCACCGATGTTGCGGCAACGTTTCCCGCTGCCGGGCGCGCCCTACGGGCTGGCCTACGACAGCCAGCGGGACCTGGCATGGGTGAGTCTGACCGCCCTCGATGAGGTGATCGGACTCGGCGTGGCGGGAGGGGAACCGGTGGTCGTCCACCGATTCCCGGCTATACATCAGCCCGATGCGGTGGCCGTCGACCCGGTCAGTGGCCGGGTCCTGGTTGTTTCCGCGTCAGGAATGGGACTGCAGATGATCGATCCCGAACGGGTGGTGCAGCGATGATCGAGACAGTGGACGGGGATAACCTCGACTGGGAGTACCAACCGCTGCGGTTGCCGCGCGAGGTCTCCCGGCGCACCGCAGCGACCCAACTCGCTGTCCAGGCAGAATTCGCGGGCTGGGAGCTGTCCCGGGTGCGGATGTACTCCGATGGCACGCGGACCGTATGGCTGCGCAGGCAGCGCACCTCGGCCGCTCAGCCCAAGCTGTCCTTCTAACCTCTCCCGGGCACAGAACGTAGGGCCCGCACCCCGTCGTGCAGACCCTACGCGTGAGTCTGGCCGGTCCCGGGTCGCCCACCGCCGACCCTGCGAGCAGCCCTCAGGCGCGGAGCGCGCGGATCTGGTCGGCCTGCGGACCCTTCGGTCCCTGGGTGATCTCGAACTCCACCCGCTGGTCCTCCGCCAGCGTGCGGTAGCCGTCCGCCTGGATCGCCGAGAAGTGGGCGAAGACATCGGGACCGCCACCATCCTGGGTGATGAAGCCGTATCCCTTCTCCGCGTTAAACCACTTGACCGTGCCGGTCGCCATCTTCTATCTCCTTCTCGGGCCTCCTGTTCGGCCCGTAATGCGGGTGTCCCGGATCGCCGTTGTGATCACCCGGTAGCGCACCGCGCTGCCGGACACAACAGACGCCTGTGGCGCTTGCTCCACAGGCGTCCTTGGAACCAAGACTGCTACGGGCGCAGACGTTAGCAGAATCAACAGCTCCGAAGGAACCGGTCGAGGACACGAGTACCAAAGATCAGCCCGTCGACTGGTACTCGTTCGTCGACACCGTGGAACAGAGCAGCGAAATCGAGATCGGGCGGCAGCCGCAACGGCGCGAACCCGAAGCAGCGCATTCCCAGCCGGCTGAACGCCTTGGCGTCGGTGCCGCCGGAGAGCATGTAAGGGATTGTTCGGGCACCAGGATCCTCGTGCAGGATCGCGGCATCCATCGCAGCCACCAGGTCGCCGTCAAAGGTGGTGAGAACCGGTGGCAGGTGGGACACCCACTCGCGGGTCACGTCGGGGCCGAGCAGGTCATCGACCTCCCGCTCGAATGCCGCCTGCCGTCCGGGCAGCACCCGGCAGTCCACCACCGCCTCAGCCGAGGACGGAATGACGTTGGCCTTGTAGCCGGCGTCGAGCATCGTCGGGTTGGCGGTGTCGCACAGCGTCGCGCCGATGATCCGGGCCACCCCGCCGAGCTTGGCGACCGCACCTTCGACGTTGTCGTGAGAGAAGTCCAGCCCCGTCTCTTCACCGACGGCGGTCAGAAACTCCTGCACCGTGTCGGTCATCACCAGGGGGAAACGGTGGCTGCCCAGCCGGGCCACCGCCGCACACAGCGCCGTCACCGCATTGTCCTCATGCACCATCGATCCGTGCCCGGCCCGGGCCTGGGCCCGCAGCCGCATCCAGGCGATGCCTTTTTCCGCGGTTTGGATCAGGTACAGCCGTCGTCCCTCACGCACCGTCAGCGAGAACCCGCCCACCTCACTGACCGCCTCGGTACAGCCGTCGAACAATTCCGGGTGGTGCTCGACGAGCCAGTGCGAGCCCTGATACCCGCCGGCTTCCTCGTCGGCCAGGAATGCGAAGACCAGGTCGCGTGGCGGGACGACGCCTTCGCGCCGGAACCGCCGGGCGACCGCGATGGTCATCGCGACCATGTCCTTCATGTCGACCGCGCCGCGGCCCCACAGGTAGCCGTCCTGCACCACGCCCGAGAACGGATGCACCGACCACTCGGCGGCGTCGGCGGGCACCACGTCGAGGTGGCCGTGGATGAGCAGCGCACCCCGTGCGGGGTCGGCACCGGGCAGCCGAGCGATCACGTTGCCCCGTCCCGGCGCTCCGGACTCGAGATAGGTGACCTCGAAACCCACCTCGTCGAGCTTGCCCGCGACGTATTCCGCCGCGACCCGCTCCCCAACGAGAGTGTCGGGGTCACCGGTGTTGGTGGTGTCGATCCGAATCAGGTCGCTGGCCAGACCCACGACCTCGTCCACCGCTGTGCTGGGGCCCTCTGCCGATCCCTCCATCTGGTCTTCCTACCACCGCTGATCACGAGGTTCTACGACGCCCCACACCCAGTTGGGCCAACGGGCGGCGATCGGCTACCCTCGTTGCGCGCCACCCGGCAGTATTGGTGTGTGCGAGTTCCTGGTGACAATGTCCGAGTGGCGGAATGGCAGACGCGCTAGCTTGAGGTGCTAGTCCCCGACTAGGGGGTGGGGGTTCAAGTCCCCCCTCGGACACTGCGGCGTGGCACGCCTGCTACATCTGACGTATCAGTGTTCAAGTGCGGTCTACCACGTGAGTGCGCAGCTTACGCCTCTGGTGGCGCCGCGAAACTGGGGTGCCGGCGGTGAGCGCGGCCGTCATCAGTCCCGTCGTGCCACCACTGCTGCCGGGGGACAGTGGCGGGGTGGCGGGTGGCCTCGCGTGGTGCCGGTGGCTCGTCGGTCGTTGCCTCTTCCATCGTTGATCCCGCGGCGCACGACGGCCATCGTCTACGGGCTTTCCGCGCTTGACGACCGTGGTCGTCTCGCCGATCGCACGATCATGCAGGCGCTGGACTGGTCCGCCGGGCTGCGTCTGGATATCGGCGAAACCGGGGACTCCTCGTGATCCGCCCCCAGGACGATGGCGAGTTTCACGTCACGGCCCAAGGCCATCTGCGGGTGCCCGCTCTCCTGCGGCACGGTGCGGCCTAGAGACCGGAGACCGCGCTCTGCTGGCTGCCGACCCCCGCAAGGTCCGGCTCGTGGTCTACCCGCCTGCCGCGCTTGATGCCCTCATCGCCTCGCAGGCCGCCGACTCAACGGACGGTGAATCCGTATGACTACGCATCACTCTGCTCCCAGTGCCGCCGATCTCGACGCGGCGCGGCTCCTGCTGTCCCGGCTGGGGGTGTCCCCCGCCGACCTCTTGG
>CAVQKH010000008.1:0-142373 GCA_963712995.1 uncultured Actinomycetota bacterium
GGCGTCTACGTGGAGGCCTCGCCGCACGCGGTGGACCCAGCCCAGCAGCACACAGCCGAGGACCGGGCCTTCGTGGAGCGGTTGTAGGAGGTACTCGATGCCAGCCCCGGCCCGAGCCCCCGTCCGAACCAGGTCGGCAGCCTCTACCGCAAGATCACCCGAGTGCTGGGGCTGTTGGAGAAACGGGAGCCGCAACGCCTGGACTACCCGAGGTGGTACGCCCGGCTCGACGCCGTCCGTGAGGAGGGCGAGGGCGAACACTTCGCGCTGTTCCGTGCACTGTTCGAGGGCACCCATCCGGCGCTGCTGGGTGGTCAGCACGTCTGGGATCCAGCGAGCCCGGACCATCCGGTGGTCCGGCTCAACCACGCCACCGGCCTGCCGCCCTCCGGTGAGCCCGTACCCGACGAGATCGTGCCGGCGCTGCGACACCTGGCGAACCTGCATTACTGGTCGGTGCGCATGCTGCTGGATCAGTCCTACCGGCGGGGCGGAGGGTTCCACAGCGCGGCGCGCCGACACATGACCGGGCCCCTGAGGTCTCTGGGTACCGCGCTCGCGGGCCTCGGTGAGGGGATGCCCTTCGACGTGTTCGTCGCGGGGTACGCGCCCGGGCGCGACGATGCGGAGAACCTCCTGTTGACCAGGAGCATGGTGCGGCAGGTGGCCATCGCCCAGGAGCGCTATGCGCGCCACCTGCCACCCGACTACGCGCACACCTGCGCGCAGGAGACCCTCTGGGAATTGTCCCTGATGTCGTGACCGCAGGGTCAACAGACGGCTGCGGCTCCGATGTGCGCCAGGTGATGGAAGTTGCCCCCGCCCCACTGAGCTTCTGCGGCCTATGTCGCCGCGCCACGCGTCTTCACGCCAGAACCGGAGCACCGGGGATGCGCCAGGCAACGGCCGGAAGATCCTGGGTGCGGCGGGGCGTGTAACGTGCGGCACACCGGTGCCACCGAGTGAGCTTGGTGGAGTACCGCGACGGCCGCTGATGGCATCACCCAGTTGCAGGAGGACACGCTGCAGGAGGAGTGGTTGTTCACCGGCCGCCGGGCGGTCTTGGCGCGGATCCTGCGTTGGATTCACGCGGAGGTGCCCGGCGCCTTCGTGGTGACCGGATCGGCGGGCAGCGGGAAGTCCGCCGTGGTCCAGCGCATCATCGCGCTGTCCAACTCCGCACAGCGACGAGTGTTGCTTGAGCATGTTCCCCTGGCGCCGACGGACCCGGACCCAGGTGTTGGCGCCATTGAAGCGGGGGTGCACCTGCGGGGCATGGGTGCCCACGACCTCGCCACCGTGCTGGCGGATCGTCTCAAACTGCCGCCGCCGGAGAGCTGCTGGCGGTTGATCGAGGCAGTGGCGAAGTTGCCCTATCCGCCGATCCTGGTGTTCGACGGGTTGGATGAGGCGATCCCCGAACAGGCCACCGAGATCGTGACAGACCTGCTGGTCCCACTCAGCGTGTTGGCGACGGTGCTGATCGCGACCCGGCGCCAGGAGTTCGGGTGGCGCCAGCCGCCCAACCAGGAAGCCACCGTAGGGCTGGCTGAACTGTTCGGCGGGAACACGGTGGTCGTCGATCTGGACTCCGAGCCGAACACCAGGAGAGACATCGAGCGGTACCTGACCCGCCGGCTGCGCGCGGCCGGCCAGGCCGATCTCATACCGCGGGTGGCGAAGGTAGTCGCCAAGAAGGCAGCCGTCCGGCAAGGCGGGTTCCTCTACGCCCGCACCGTGATCTCCCAGATCGTGCGAGGCGTCATCGACGCCCATGCGCAGGGCTGGGAAGAACAGCTCCCCGCGATGACCGTCGACGCGCTGGAGCACGACCTGTCGAGCAGGCCCAGGGTCCGCGATGGAGTGGCGCTGCCCGGTGCCGCCAAAGACCTACTGCGCGCGCTCGCGTGGGGGATGGGCCGAGGGCTGCCCAGGCAGGAGATATGGGCGGCCGCGGCCACCGCCCTGAGCCCGGAGGGTGTGGAGTACCGCGCCGACGACGTGGACTGGGTGCTTGAGCACTACGAGTGCTACATCGTCGAAGACGAACAGGACGGCGAGACGGTCTGCCGGCTCTCGCACCGCATGTTCGTCGAGCACCTCGTGGCGTCCTCACCGGATGTGGCGGGTCGCGCAGCCGGTCAAGCACTGGCCGAAGCCTTGGTCGACCTCGCCGAGCAGCAGACCCAGGATGGCAATGCGGCGGATCTGTGCAGCCCTTACCTGCGACGTCAGCTGGCCAGGCACGCCACGCACGCAGGCCCCGCCGGGATCGCCGCGCTGCGCAGGCTGGCCGAGGTCGACCCGGAGTTCTACCTGCCCGGCCTCGCCGCCGCGCTGTGCGACTTCGTCGCCCACCTGCTCACGGTGGGCAGCCGCGAGGCGGCGCTGATGACCACCCTGCACGCCGTTGACACCTACCGTGCGCTGGTGGATGCGAAACCCGGCACCTACCTGCCGGGTCTGGCGGCCGCGCTGGGCAGCCTCGCGGCTCAACACGGCGAACGGGGAGACCATGACGTCGCCCTGATCCCCGCCCAGGAGGCGGCCGAGATCTGCCTCCAGTTGACCGAGACCTCCCTCGAGGTCTACTTCACCCATCTGGTCATGGCGCTGAAGAACCTCACCTACCACCTCGCGGAACTCGACCGGATCTCCGTTGCGGTCAACGTCTACACCAGCTGCATCGAGATCCTCGCCGATTCGGCGGCCGCCCGAGATGCGTTGATCATCGAGCGGGCCGAGTTCCACATCAACCACGGTGACCCCGCCACCGGGCTACGCGAGCTGGTCATCCTGCTGACACTGGACGACGGCCAGACGCCGGAGGCCATCCTGCTGGCCGCACGCAACGTCCTGCGCGCGCTCAGCATCAGGGATCCGGCCACCGTGAGCGAGGTCTGGCACGAGGTGACCGGGACCGAGCAGCCGGACTGGCTGAACCTCACCCTGGCCCAGATCAGCCTGGTCACCGAGTGGATCGCGGCGCCGAACTGGGCGGAGTCCAGAGACTTCTTCGCAGCGCATGCCGGGGAGCTGCTGGCCCAGCCAGCGGCTCTGGTGCTCGATGAGCTGGCACTGGTCGCGGCGGCGCGGGTCGAGCTGCACCGGCATCTGCTCGACGGGGTGCGCGATCTCGGCCTCGACGCCGCCTACCGGCCTCTGCTGCTCAGAGATCTGGTGACGGACTGGATCAAGCTGGCGGACTGGCAGGACTCCCGATCATTCGCCGAGGAGCACGCCACGGAGCTGCTCACCGGAGATGCCGAAGTCGCGCTGATGCACCTCGGGAATCCCATCGGCACCCTGGTACACGTCGCACTGCTGCGCCTGGCCCGCCGCGACGGCTTCCGCGCCGCCTACGCCTGCGCGACCGACCGTCAGACGGCCGCCGACCGGATGCGCAAGGCGCTCGCCGAGGTGGAACCGGATCCCATCGCCGAGCTCGCCGCGCTGGAGGGACAGGTATTCGGGGAGCGGTTCACCGCTGCCGCGCATCTGGCGCTGGCCGCATCGCTCATGGGTGAGGTGGTGATCGACAACACCAGGTTGGTCGAACTCGCCGAACAGGCCGATCCTGCCGACCGGCAGCGGGTGGCAGCCGAGATCGCCGATCTCATCAGCCGGGTCCAGGATCAGGCCGAGCTGGTCAGCGCCCTGCCCGAGATCCTGCTCAGCCCGAACGCCCTGCACGACGGCCCCGGCGAGACCGCACCCGAGACACGCGCCAGCGGCGAGGGCTGAGCTGTTACCCGGTTACAGGAGTAGTTAGCGGTCCTTCGTCCATTTAGCCAACGTCTCCGCGATCTTCGGCACGTCCAGCCGGCCAGCGGCGATCGCCACCACGAACGCTTCGGCCTCATCAAGACTCGGCCGTCGTAGATCACGATCATTGAACACGGAGAACAAACGGGCGGCCACCCACGCCAGACGTTTGTTGCCGTCCAGCAGAGCATGGTTCCTCGCCAACGAGTGCAGCAAGGCTGCCGCCTTCTCGTGCAGATCGGGGTAGGCGTCCTGGCCGTAGACGCTCGCTCCAGGCCGCGCTAGCGCCGCTTCCAGCAGACCCCAGTCCCGAACTTCGGGTGCTCGCCCGAGCGCGGCTCGCGCCGCGGCGAGAAGATCCTCCAGGTCGAGGTACTCGGTCACTGCGCCAGGCGATCCAGCAGATCGCGGTCTTCATCCACGATGTATCGCAGAGCCTGTTCTCGCAGCTGCACCCGACGACTGACGTAGACCCGAATCGCCTCCCGCGCGACCTCCTGCATCGAGCGGTTCTCCCGCTTCGCCTGAGCACGCAGAGCATCGACTTCCTCGTCACTCAGCCGCAGTGTCATCGCCACCCACAGATGATACCTCGTGATACCAACAGGTGTCGGCCCTGGATGACAGCCTCGACAACACGCCGTGAGCTAGTCGCGGACCCAGTCGCAGCGAGATCACCACGATCTCAAGGGGATCCATTGCGTTGCCGTCGATATTCAGCCACGGTCCTGCTATGACCTTCGGACTGACCGGACGCGCGGGCCGGTGGATGATCGTGAGTGTGCTCATCGTGCTGGGGGTCGCCGCCTGCGGCGAAACGCCGAGACAGACCGCGCCCCCAGCCGAGGTGAACACTCCCGGTGCAGCGGCCCAGCGGACGCTCCCGCAGATCGAGGGCCTGGTCGTCTACGACAGCCGCTACGACGTCGCCGAGACGGTGCGCCGGCTCTCCGACGGTCTGCGCGCCGCTGGGGGCATGGTGGTCGCAACCGTGGATCATGCGGCGAACGCACGCAAAGTCGGCGCCGAGCTACGACCCACCACCGTGATCGTCGGCGGCGTGCCCAGGGCCGGGACACCGCTGATCGCGGCCCGGCAGCAGGCCGGCGTTGTGCTGCCGCAGAAGTATCTCGTCTGGCAGGACGAGGTGGGCACGGTTCGGCTGGCGTACAACGCCGGCGACTACCTCGCCCAACTCGTCGGTGCCGATGCTGGCGCCGCACGGGCCCTCTCTGAGGGCTCCGCGCGGTTGGCCGCGGCGGCCACCGGCGCCGAGCGGCCCTCGTCCACCGGGCCCTCCCCGACCGGTGGCGACTACCTGATCACGCTGAGCAGCAACGCCGATCCGGCCACCACGCTGCGACGGTTGCAGGAGGCGTTGGCCGCCAAGGGCCTCACACCGGCTGCGGTGGTCGACCACGCCAAGGCCGCCGCCGCGATCGGCACCACACTGCGCCCCACCACGGTGCTGCTGGTCGGCAACCCGGCGGCCGGCACACCGTTTATACAGGCCAACCAGCCGATGGGAATCGACCTGCCGCTGCGGTTCCTGATCTGGCAGGGCGAGGATGGCACGACCAGGGTCAGCTACCCGGACATCGCCCGGCTGGCGCAGCGCCACGGCATCCCCGCCGACAGCCCGCCGGTGACCATAGTCAGCAACGGGGCGGCCGCCTTCGCCTCGGCCGCCGCCGGGCAACCCGGGTAATACGACTCCAGCTTCGCCTGCGCGGTGCGAGACCAGCCGATCTGCCGCCCGGTGTTCCCCGGCGCGCAGCACTGGTCGATCTTCACCCGGCTGTGCCAGCAAGCCGGCGCGAAGGGCAACCGGGTACCGGATGCCTTCCTCGCGGCCCTGGCGATCGAGTCGGGGTGCGAATGGGTAACCGCCGACCGGGGCTTCGCCCGATTCCCCGGGCTCCGCTGGCGGCATCCACTCAGCAACTGATCAAATGGCCACGCAGCACGAGGCCGGGTCAATCAGGCGATCCCCCAGCGCGTATGCCCGTCATCTGGTATGCCAGAAAGTGGATAGACATATTCACCCGACACATAGGCCCAGCAAACCCCGCCCCCGATAACGCCCGGATCATGAGGTGATAGCGACCGTTAGACTCACCTGAAATCGGTGCAGATCGAAGGGGACATCGTGGGACCGCGACCAGCACGGCACCGCTACTGCCGCTGCGGAACACATTTAGCCGCCGACAACCCAGGACGCCAGTGCGCCCGCTGCCAGCACCTCTCGCGGGATAAATTCATCGCCCCACCCCACGTGCCACCTGAGTTCTGGCAGACCGATCAGTTCCGGAACGCCTTCGCCGCCCAACACATCGGCCGCCTCGCTCGTGCCTATCGCATGCACCCCTATCACCACGCGGTCTATGGCCCAGAGGGCATCTCCCAAGCTCTGCTCGGCCAGTGGCTGGGCCTGCGCCAACCCCAGATCAGCCGAATCGAGGGCGGCGCACCGATCCGCAACCTGGACACCCTCGTCTATTGGGCACGGGTACTGCGGATTCCAGCAGAACTACTGTGGTTCAGACTTCCCGACGACAAGCACCAGCTCGCTGCCACGGAACCACAATCACCCGGTGTGCCGCCTGCCTCGGACGTCAGCGACGAGGACGCCGACGATCCCGGGCGCGACCCGGTCCTCAGCGCAACCTGGAACCACCGAGGTACCGTCGAGGTGGCAGTCGTGCTGAGCGGTGGTGATGGCCGGGTGAAGCGTCGTGTGTTCCTGGCTCTGACCGGTCCGGCATTGACCGCTCCCGCGCACCAGTGGTGGTGCACGAGCCCGGGCCGTTGGTGTCCGGGTTGGCCGGGCACCGGGTGTCGGGCGAGCTGGTCGGCCGGCTGGGCGCCATGGTCACCGAGCTGCGCAGGATGGATGACGTGGCCGGGGGCGGCAGCGTGCTCACCATGGCCCAGCAGACGTTCGCCTGGGCCGCTGGGCTACTCGACCAGGCGCGATATGACGAGCGCATCGGGCAGAGGCTGCACGTGGTGCTCGCCGAGCTGGGACAGCTGTGCGGCTGGTCCGCCTATGATGCCGAGTACCACGGGCTCGCGCAGCGCTACTTCGTCGCGGGCCTGCGCGCCGCCCACACTGCCGATGACCGGCCACTGGGCGCGCACGTGCTGGCGACCATGGCCCACCAGGCAGCCCGCCGTGGACAGCCCGCGGAAGCTGTGACGTTCATCGAGACCGGGCTGGCCGGGACGCGGGGGTGGGCAACACCAGCCCTGCTCGCCGAACTACACATCCGGCAGGCATACGCCCACGCTACCCTTCACGACACCTCAGCCTGCACCGCCGCAATCTCCCAGGCTCGCGCCCAGGCCGAGCACCTCAAACCAGGTGACGACCCACCATGGCTGTACTGGCTGGACCCGGCAAACATCGCAATTGGTGCTGGCCGTTGTCTGCTGCAACTCGGCAGGCCTGACCAAGCGGTCGCCCTGCTGGAAGAGGGCATCGCCCAGCTCAGCGACTCATTTATCCGGGAGCGGCAGATCGATATCACGTATCTGGCCGATGCGCTTACCCGGCCGGGCAAGCAGCGTGACCTGGACGCCGCTGCTGCGCTGGGCATGCAGTCGATCGACTTGGCCGAGAGCCTGAACTCGACCCGGGGAGCCAGCCGTCTCCGTGATCTCTACTACCAGCTCACGCCGCACGCCAAGGTCCCGGCGGTACATGACTTTGTGGAACGAGCGCGGGACTTTGTGGAGGGCGAGTGATGGTGGTCGATAGGGAGCTGCGGTGGCCAGAGTCTTCATCAGTTATGCCGCGCGATGACCCGGCGGCCTGGCTCGACGGCGGTGCGCAGTTGGCCGGAGACGCCAGGCCCGGGGTTGCGCTCGTGAGGGACCGATCGGGTGCTCGGCCTCGACCAGGTCAGCAGGGACCACGCGGTGCAACGCGCCTGCGCCATCACTCATGGCGGCCTGGATAGTGCCGAATGGGAGCGCCGTATCCCGGACCTGCCCTACCAGGACAGTTGCCCGCCTGGCGGTGGCTGATCTCAGACTGCCATCCCGGTAGCGGAACGACTCGGGCCCATGCTTCAGCAGTCGGTATGTTTCCGGTGTGGCGGACCAGGTAGCCGAGCAGATCGTGGACATCTACACCGACGGTGCGTGTAGCGGCAATCCGGGCCCGGGTGGGTGGGGTGCTGTGCTGCGCTACGGCACGCGCGAGAAGGAGATCTACGGCGGCGAGCCGGCCGAGACCACCAATAACCGGATGGAACTGATGGCCCCGATCCGGGCGTTGGAAAGCCTGACCCGGCCGGTGGCGGTGCGACTGCACACCGATAGCAAGTACGTGCTCGACGGGGTCACCAAGTGGCTGCCGCGATGGAAGAGAAACGGTTGGCAGACCTCTGCCAAGCAACCGGTCAAGAACGCCGACCTGTGGCAGCGCCTGGACGCCGCCGTGCACCGGCATCAGGTGCAGTGGCACTGGGTCAAGGGTCACGCCGGGCACCCGGAAAACGAGCGCGCCGACCAACTGGCCACCCAGGGCCTGTACGAGGCACGCGCATAGCAGCGACCCGGTCAAGGGTGGGTTCGGCCTAACGACAGGACTTCCCGCGTGGCGGTGCGGATCTGTTCGATACTCCGTCGCGCCGATCCGATGAGGGATCGGGGTGGGCTCGCTGTCCTCCAGCAACGTCCCCACCGGCCCGAGGGCGGCGAGAGCGCCCAGACGTCGGGTGGTGTCGATAAGTCGGGTGGTGTCGATAAACTGTCTACGGTCCACAATCTTCCAGCCTCACTACCGCGCGACGGGCACGGGCGTTGACGAACCCCAACGCGGCATCAGTAGAGACATTAAAGATCGCCCGGAAGGCTTCCCGGTCGAGTTTCCCGGCCAGCGGATGATGCCCCGTTCAAGTTTCCCCACGTAATTCTCACTGGCGTCCACCACCTTGTGGTGATGGTCCCAAATTCAGGCGTTGACCAGCTCGGCGAGTTCTTGCCGCGACAGGCTCACATCCGGGTAGACAAGTGAGGAGGTACTGTACGTTCCCGTGCCGCTCGGATCTGCTTATTCCCCTCTGACAATTTCCCGCCTCCCTACTGGTCGACTGAGCGCCGTTGTTTGCGACTTAACATATCTCCGTTTCGTACTCGGTGATGCACCACTTGTCGTGTTCGGTGCAGCGGAGGGGGAACGAGCTTAGCGACATCCACGGCGGTCTCAACCTGGCGGCAGAAGTTTCTGGTCACTGCACGCCGACGCCGTAGCGGGCCATCCTGCCCAACCACCCGGTGACCGCGAAGCTAGGGTTCCCGACGTGGTTGCCTCTCCGCTGCCTCCCGGCTCCGCCGTCCCTCCCGCCATTACCTGCGCTGCCGTTGCCTCCGCGGCCACGCACTGCGAGGCGCTGAGCCGAGCACATCGCCTGGCCACCTGGGTGGGGGACGGCAAGCCCGTCACACCCAAGCACGTGCTGCGACCGTGCGACGTGCCAGCGTCGGCGCAAGTCCTGAGCATCCCGGTGCCGGCACGGATCAACACCACCGCGAACATCCGCGCCCTGCACCGCCCCTGGAAAGTCGCCCTGGCGATCGACTTGCTGAGGATCGTCGACGGTCAGGCCGTGGCCGGCCCGGCACTCGGACAGTGGCCCGGCACCGACGACACCACCATGTGCGGGCTGTGGCTCACCGGGCTGGTCGCCGCGTTCGCCGCCGACGCCGGCAACGAGGACCGGGCAGGCGCGACCGCGTTCTCCAGAATCATGCTGGGGGCGCTGGCCACCGACCCGCCACCGTCGATCGTCGGGCATTGGGAGCGCGCCAGCGACGCGCTCACCTTCGAGGATTTTTATGTCGCCGATCCGTTCTTCTCCGCCTATCGCTACAAAAGCGGTGATCCCTTCATTCGGATATCCGATGTGCTCGTCGAGTTCGGCGCCGCCACGCGGCACGGCGCGCAGCTGGAGATGACGCCACTCGGTCACTGGGCGTGGCAGGAGATGAACGCTCGCATGCCCAAACCGATCAGCGCGGACCTGCCAGCCGACGAATTGATCGCCCGGCTGGCCGACATCGACGAGAACGACGCGTGGCATGCCGCGCAGCCCTGGTTGGTCGGCCGAGACCCGCTGCTGGCAGCCCGCGAGATCCTCGCGGCCGCAGCGGATGCGACCCCCGCGCAGCGCGTCGCCGCCGTGGACATCGTCGATGCGCTCGAGGATCCGGCGCAAGCCGTCTGGCACGAAGTCACGACAGTGCCGAACCTCGCGGCGCATGCACGCAGGGCCCTCACCTACTGGAGCCGATCGCAAGCGCTGAGCCCCGAGGACTTGGCCTGGCTCGCGGTCGAGCACGCCGTAGCCGCGCTCACCACCTCCGGACCCGACGAGGCACTGTCCTGTCTCGACGACCGGATAGCCGGCCACGACTTCGATTCCTGGATGCAGGCGATCCGGCGTGGCAACCACCCGGACACCGCAGCCCTGACCGAAGCGCTGAGCACTTTCGTCGCCTCAGCCACCTTGCCGACCTTCTCCCAGATCTATCAGCTCAAGATCTCACTCAAGCGAATGCGGAGCCCGATCTGGCGTCGAGTGCTGGTACCCGCCACCGCGAGTCTCGGCCTGCTCCACGAAGTGATCCAGATCGTGATGAAGTGGGACGGCGACCACCTCCATGCGTTCTCCGTGGGGAACGAGCGCTACGGTGACCCCTTCACCAGCCCCGATCTCCACGACGAAGAGCGTGTGAGGCTGAGCGGCGCGTTCACCCCAGCCACCACAACGATCACCTACGTCTACGACTTCGGTGCCGGCTGGCGCCACGACATCACCTGCGAGAGGGTGCTCGATCGCGACGTCGACGCGACTTACCCGGTCTGTGTCACCGGCAGGGGCGATTTCCCCATCGAGTACTGGACCGATGAGAGCGACGACCAGCAACCCGTCCCCTTCGACAAAGACAAAATCAACAGCCGCCTGGCCGATATGAATTAACGGTCACCGAATAGCGGCTCTACTCGCCCCATCACGCAGTGTCCGGTACCTGTTGAGGGTAGGTTCGCCCTCGTGACGCCGGAGGCCACCTGGTGGGAGTGGCTGGCAGGGGAGATGCGGTGGCCAGGGTCTTCGTCAGCTATGCCAGCAAGGATCTGGCGCTGTCCTACGAGGTGCACGGGTGGCTGGTCGAGGCCGGCCATGAGGTGTTCTTAGATCAGGACCCGCGCGACGGAATCGCGGTGGGTGAGCAGTGGCGCACGCGGCTGCAGGAGCGGCTGCGGTGGGCCGACGCGATGGTCTGCGTCGTCACGTCGACCTATCTGGCGTCCACCTGGTGCACCGCTGAGATCGTGACGGCCCAGTCACGGGGTAGCCGGCTGCTGCCGCTGCGCGCTGAGCCACATCTCGCCCATCCGCTGCTGACCGAGCTCCAGCACACCGACCTGACCCAGGACCCGGTCGCGGCCCGTGCCGCGCTGATCGCGGCGTTGCGCCAGATCGATGCCGCCGGAGGCTCGGGCTGGCCGGACGACCGTTCCCCGTTCCCCGGGTTGCGACCCTTCGACGTCGACCGGCATCGGGTGTTCTTCGGCCGCACTGACGAGATCAAACAGCTCGCGGAGCTGGTGCGCTCCGCTGCCGAGGGTGCGGTGCTGCTGGTGGTCGGCCCGTCGGGGTGCGGCAAGTCGTCGCTGGTCCGGGCCGGGTTGCTGCCGGTGCTGGCCGGCGAGCCGGGCTGGCAGACCCTGGTGCCGATCCTGCCCGGTGCCGATCCGGTCGCCGCGCTGGCCCGGGAGCTGGCCACCACAGCACGGCGGATCGGCCTGCAGGGTGCACTGATCCGCCAGGCCGACGCCGCGCTGGCCGACGCGATCGCCGCGGGCAGCCGCAGCCGCGACCAGGTAACCGCCGGGTTGCTACGACTGGTCACCGTCGACGAGCAAGGCCACCCCACCCGCTGGCGGGTCAACCGCGCCGAGCTACCCGAACACGTCGTCACCGAACTGAACGCCTTCGTCACGCGGCGGCTGGTGACCACCGACACCGACAACGACACCGCAGTGATCGGTGTCACCCGTCGGGTAGCTCCGGCGCATTGCCGCGCCGGGGCCCCCTCAGAACCGTGCGTGCGGGTTTCCCCGCACACGGCTCAAGCAAGCCGCTAGGGCGTGCGGGTTGCAGTGCTGGTCTCCTGCGTGTTGGGCGCGTGGCGCCGCGGTGGCAGGAGGCGTGTACCAGGCGGGTTCGATCACCGTCCGGAGTGCCGGGTCGCCCGTCGTGGGTACGAGATAGTCGGCTGGCTATCGCCTTGCGGGTGACGTGCAGCCACCAGCTCTCCCATTCACGCGGGGATTGTGGTGGCTGGTCGGCGGAGAGCAGGTGGTCCCCGCAGAGCGGGCAGCGGCCGTCCTGCTTGGTGAGCAGGCGCAGGGTGTAGCTGTCGAGCGGGGGTTTGATGTCTGCGCCGCGCGGCCCAGTACTCGGTCAGGGCGGGGTCGTCCGGGGACGCCGGCCGTTGACCACTGGTGTCGGACGATGTTCGTCCAGGAGAACTTGATCAGGTGCGCGACGTCGCCGCGGTCGTTGATGTCCGCGGTCGCCGAACACCCATCGGTCGTTCCTGAACTTGTTGAACTTGCCGAAGTAGCGGCGCGACGATCCACGTCTTCGACTTGTTCGGGTGGCTGTATTTGGCCCACTTGTAGGTGAGCCGCCACATGTAGGTGTCCAGCGTGGAGAACATCTTGCTGGACACCACCGCCCGGTAGTAGGCGGCCCAGCCCCGGATGATCGGGTTGAGCCGGGCGAGGACCGCCGCCGCGTTCGAGCCGCGCAGGGCGCGCATCTCGGTCGCGAGCCGTTTCCGGATCCGCCTGATGGCCGCCGTGCTCGGTTTGATCAGCAGCTTGCCGCTGCGATAGCGGCGGATGTTGAACCCCAGGAAATCGAAGCCCTCGGTCGAGGTGGACGATCCGCGTCTTGTCCTCGTTGAAGGCCAGACCCCGGGGTGCCAGCCACGCGGCCAACCGTGCCTTGACCTGCTCGGTCGCCGCCGGGAGTGGCAGCACACGACGAGAGAGAGTAGCCGGGGGGGATCTCACCCCCCGGCGCTCGCAGAACCGTGCTTAAACCTCTCGGCTTACACGGCTCCCATCGTCCAGCCACCAGGTTTGAGGCCGAAGCGCCAGTGCGCGAACAGTCGTGGGGATCGCCGGCAGGCTTCCGCCAGTCAACTCGCCCGCTCGCTTTTCGCGTCGGCGTAACCGTTTGTATTTGCGCATGGCCCAGCGCACCAGATGATCGTTGATGCGCCGTAGGAGAGGATACAACATGGACTTGTAGAAGCGTCCGTAGTAGTTGATCCAACCCTGCACAATGGAGTTGAACATGTGTGCCAGGTCCCTCGAGGGACTTGTCACTGCGCCGGGCGATGTGCCAAGAACGGATCTCCCGACCCATCGCCTTGATCGCGTCCTTGCTCACCGCCGGCAGGAAGTTCACGAAATGCTTTCCCCACCGGTTCT
The DNA here is from genome assembly GCA_963712995.1 of uncultured Actinomycetota bacterium. Classification (GTDB taxonomy): domain Bacteria; phylum Actinomycetota; class Actinomycetes; order Mycobacteriales; family Pseudonocardiaceae. The sequence continues at coordinate 13,283 of CAVQKH010000008.1, forward strand.
TGGCCAGCCTCGGACGAAACGTGTACCCCAGGAACGTGAACGACGTGACCTCATGATCGCCACGCCGGTCGGCGTCCTGGCAGTAAACGATGCGCGTCTTGTCAGGATGCAACTCCAGACCGACTGTCGCCAACCGTACCGCCAGAGCATCCCGCACCTGGCGGGCTTGCTCCTCGCTACGCGCAGTGAATCACCGCGTCATCACAGTAGCGCTCGAACGCCACGGCCGGAAACTCCCGGACCAGCCACATATCGAACGCATAATGCAGATACAGGTTCGCCAACACCGACGAAATCGACGAACCCTGTGGGGTTCCACGATCCCGAGCGGCCAGAGTGCCATCCTGCTGACGCAACGGCGCGACAAGCCACCGCTGCACATACAACAGAATCCACTTCTGATCAGTGTGCCGCGCGACCGCCTTCAGCATGAGCGTGTGGTCCACGCTGTCAAAAAACGCCCGAATGTCAAGATCAACCACCCAGTCGCTCTTCCAACAACGCTCCCGGCATCTCCCCACTGCATCCAAAGCAGACCGTCTCGGACGGTAACCATAGGAGTCCGGATGGAACACCGGTTCCACCTCCCGCTCCAAATACATGGCTGCCGTCGTCTGCGCGATCCGGTCATCGACAGTGGGCACCCCGAGAATTCTGACCCCTTTGCCCCCAGCCTTTGGTATCGGCACGGCTTTGACCGGCGGTGGGAAATAGCTCCCCGACGACAGGCGATTCCACAGTTTGAACAGGTTATTCTTCAAATCCTGCTCGTACTCCTCGATCGTCACCCCGTCCACACCGGCCGAACCCCTGTTGGCCTTGACCCTGCGATACGCCTCCCACACCATCGCCTTGGAAATCTCAAACGGCTTAACCCGCGACTTCGATTCGCTCACCTGGCTCCTCCCGAGCCATGCCGGTTGACCACCAAACGAACCAGGACAACCCACCCCCTTCGCTCCACTCCCGTTACAGGAGCTTCGTCACTACTACGAGGCGGTCCGCCCCGCTGCCCCGCATCGGTACTCCCCCCCTCACAGATTCCGCTGCTTGGGGTTCTCCCTCTCGCCGACCAGGCCAACACCACGGACCAGCCGTATCGGGGCGAGCGGTTCCCACGTTCCACACCGGAGCCTGAACCGAGCTCGCGCCACCTCTGTGCCGGACACCACCTGGCCAGTCACAGGCACCCGCCAGACTCATCCCGGGGCAACAACTGGACCCCGGTTTCGTTGTCGTCGCTACGCTTTCGACATTTCATCAGTGGTTCACTCACGTTCGCCTTCTCGGCTCACACCTGACGCATCACGTGCGCCTTTTCCGCAACGCTCACCACCCCGGCTCATTCACCGACGCAGCTTGCGGTGGTTTGAGACCTCCCCCTGCGTGGGCGGTCCCGGAGGGCCTACCTCCATCACCAGTGCAGCACCGCATCCAAAGAATTCCGTCTACATCGGAACCTCCTTCAGCGTTCGTGGCACACAGTCATCGGCGTACCTCACGACGGCCGGGGAGTTCGGTTGCGTCCGCGCGGTGTGCCCGGCGGTGGGTTGGTAGCGAACTCCGGCGGCTTGTTCCAGTCCGTGCAGTGCCACGTTCATCAGCAACGGGCTGATCACCCCGCCCTGAGGTGAACCCTCGTCGGTCGGCGTGAAGCAACCGTGCTCCATCACCCCGGCCCTCAACCACCGCTTGATCATGTCCCTGGCCGGGAATGATCTCAGCGCGTCGAGAACAGGTCCGTGGGCGATGGTGTCGAACGCCGCCGAGAGATCAGCATCTAAAATCCACAGCCGTGTGGCCCGTGACCCACTCAGCGTGGCATACAAGACACCGATCGCATCAGCGCAGCTACGGCCCGGCCGAAACCCATAGGAACGGGGCTCGAACCGGGCCTCCCACTCGGGTTCCAGCGCGTGACGGACCCGTGCCTGGTGACACCGATCCATGAGCACGGGAATGCCGAGCGGCCGTAGCTTGCCAGGCTTGCCAGACTTCGGTATGTACACGCGCCGGACCGGCAGGGGAGCCCAGGAACAGATCGTGTCGTGCACCCGCACGGCCATGTCCATCCGAGCCTGCGAGGACAGCGCGACCTGCCCATCGATCCCCGCCGTTCGGCGTCCGGTGTTGCGCTGGGTGACCTGACGAACGCTAATCAGCGTGTTCGACCAGGACCGCAGCATCAGTTTCTGCAGCGACCGGACCGCGGCCCAGTCCTGCTCCCGCGTCGCCGTGAAGATCCTCCGCCGCAACCTGACTACATTGGCCTCGTGGACTCGCCAGTCAATGGCCTCCCACTCCAGCCGCTTGTCATTGGGTCCGTTCACTGCGAAGTCCTTGCCCGCCACCGCCGGGGTGGACAAGCAGTAGCCCTCCACCATGGGGGTGGACAAGCAGTAGCCCTCCACCATGGGGGTGGAAAAGCTGTACCCCTTCACCGTGTCCAACTTGTCCCTCAGTTCGTCAGGCCCGCTGCCTTGGTGTTCACCGGCTCACCTGCCCACGTCAGCGCCCTTTCGGGCCCGACCGTCAGATCGGCATCCGGCCGGTTACCCCGCGGCTACCGCCTGGAGCAGCGGCATCCTCGCCGCGGGTTCCCGCTGCCTTTCGGCCGCCGGCATCCGCTTCTTGGGCATCCTGTCCCGCCGAGGGATTGCGCCCCTCTTGCGATCGGCCTACCGGGCCCTAGACCAGCCCGGACCCCGACGGGGTTTCCACGTTCCGCGCATACGAGACACGACCGGGGTGGGTGCCCCCTTTACCCCGAGACCAGCGGTGTTCCCACGACCGACGTCTCACTACCCGGTCGCCGCTTGCCGCCTCTTCCAACGGCCAGGCCCTATCACCCCGGTCCTCATCCCGTCTGCCCAGGGCTAGAAATAACGAGGCATCACCAGGGATTCACTTGCGTTCACCCGTCCGGTCTTCCCCTCGCCCGTTGCTCCCCCGGACGGAACGGGGGCCCTTCGGCTTTTCCCTGGGCTTCGCACCCCCACGAGCAGGACCCGCAGACGCACGCCAGAGCGGGGATCGATCTCGAACACTGATCGAGAACTACGCACCCGGCATAACCGGCCTCCAACCTGCGAGTTCACTCGCCATACGCGACCTCGTGTCGCACACGAGAAGTTTCTCTCCGCCTGGCCGCCACTGGCCGAGATGATCGCGAAGGACGTGACGGCGCTGCGCGCTCGCCGCGCGATCGAGCACGCCGCCACCGAGTGGCATGACGGTGACCGCCCACCCGCACGGTTGTGGGGTGGCGGCCAGCTCGCCGCAGTAGTGGCCGATACCGGCCCGGATCTGTGCGAGCAGCACACCACCACCCCGACGAGAAGGCCCGGCACGCTGGCTGCCGCACCGACACGGGGAGCTGGTCACCGATCGCGTCGACCTCAGCCCGAATGCCCGCGACTTCCTGCACGCCAGCATCCGCCGCGACCGCTCCCGCCGCAGACGTGCCACCACCGTCCTGTCAGTCCTGCTCGTCTTCGCTCTGGTCGGTGCCGGGGTCGCGGTCACCCGGCAACGCGCCGCGCAGGAGCAGCAGCGGATCGCCACCGCCCGCCAACTCGTCGCGCAAGCCGAGGTAGCCCGCAACACCGACCCGCGCATCGCGCTCATGCTCGGCATCGCCGCTCAGTCCATCCACCCCACCAGCCAGACCCGCGCCAGCCTGGTCACCACCCTCACCACCACGCACTACGCCGGCACTCTGACCGATCACACCAGCGCCGTGTCATCGGTGGCGTTCTCCCCCGACGGACGCACCCTGGCCACCGCCAGCGACGACAAGACCGTCATCCGGTGGGATCTCACCGGTCTGAACAATCTCCGAGACCACGCCACCGAGCAGGCCTGTTCGCGAACCGGGCGCGGCCTGGATCGTGACGAGTGGGCGCGTTATATCCCAGGATTGACCTACCAGAACACCTGTCCCGCCTGACGGCGTCCACTACCTGTATCGAGGACCCACCCGGCTCAGGGCAGGGGCTCCACCAGAATGTTCGGATACGGCGCGGCAGAGGGAGACGCTGCAGGTCACTCTCGTCCCCGGTCAAGATCAGTCCACCGCCCATCTCCACCGCGATGGCGACCACGTGTGCATCAGCGAGATGATCCGACCCGGCACCCGCACCCGCCAGCACTCCCCCGATCAAGCGAGCCAGCCGCCGGTCGGTGTCACGGGTCCGCACTCCGGTCTCCCGAGACAGGCACGAGTCGACGAACTGGCTGTGCCGAGGACCGCGGTACAGCTCAGCGAGAATCACCGTGGGCACGACCACATCACGGCCCAGCCGACTGGCGGCTCGCATCGCGGCACGAACCTCACGCTCACGCCGCGTCGCGCGTCCCGCCAGCGAAGAGAACGCCTCAGCGTCGAGGACGAGGGGTCCGCTCACGCCAGCAACCGGGTGTACTTCGACACCAGTTGCTCGTCGACCGGACCACGCTCGGCGTCCAGGGCATCGAGGTCCAGGGCATCGAGGAACTCCGACAGCAGACGACGACGTCTGCGATGCTCGATCTCGGCGCGCACCGCCTCGTTGATCTGCCCGGACAGGGCCTCCCCACCGGCTTCCAGCTCAGCGATCAGGTTCTCATCGAGTGACACCGATATCTTGCGCTTGGTCGCGGTCATACCAGAAGCGTACCATAGTAGTACCTTGGCTTTTTCCGACCAAAACGCCTCGGAAGATTCCCGAGCGAGTATGCACGTCATCCATGTATGCCGAAAATGTATAGGCGTATTCATCTGCACCACAAGCCATGCAAACCTCACCTCCGACGACGCCCTGATCATGGGCAATGGCGGCCCGTTAGACTCGCTCGAAATCAGTGCGGATCGAAAGGGGGCATTGTGGTATCGCGACCAGCACGGCACCGCTACTGCCGGTGCGGCACGCATTTAGCTGTGGACAACCCCGGGCGCCAGTGTGCCCGCTGCCAGCGCGTCTCGCGGGATAGGCTCATCGCCCCACCCCACGTGCCACCTGAGTTCTGGCAGACCAAACAATTCCGGGACGCCTTCGCCGCTCAGCACATCGGCCGCCTCGCTCGTGCCTACCGCACGCATCCCTACCACCACACGGTCTATGGCCCAGAGGGCATCTCCCAAGCTCTGCTCGGCCAGTGGCTGGGCCTGCGCCAGCCCCAGATCAGCCGGATCGAGGGCGGCGCCCCGATCCGCAACCTGGATACCTTGGCGTACTGGGCGCGGGTATTGCGGATTCCGGCAGAACTGCTGTGGTTCAAGCTCCCAGACGAAAGACACCAGCTCGTTACCACGGAACCACAATCACCCGTTGTACCGCCTGCCTCGGACACCAGCGACGAGCACGTCGACGATCCCGAGCGCGATCCAGTCCTCATCACCCCCTGGAACCACCGAGGTACCGTCGAGGTGGCAGTCGTGCTGAGCGGTGGTGATGGCCGGGTGAAACGCCGCGTGTTCCTGTCCCTGACCGGCCCAGCCCTGACCGCTCCCGCACACCAGTGGTTGGTGCACGAGCCGGAGCCGCTGGTGTCCGGATTGTCCGGGCGGCGGGTGTCGGGAGAGCTGGTCGCCCGGCTGGGCGCCATGGTCGCCGAGCTACGCAGGATGGATGACGTGGCCGGGGGCGGCAGTGTGCTCGCGATGGCTCAGCAAGCGTTCGACTGGGTCGCCAGATTGCTCGACCGGGCGTCCTACAGCGAGCGCACCGGCCGCGCGCTGCACGTGGTACTCGCCGAGCTGGGACAGTTGTGTGGCTGGTCAGCTTATGACGGCGGAGACTTCGGGCTGGCTCAGCGCTACAACATTGTGGGTCTGCGCGCCGCCCACAGCGCCGCTGACCGGCCGCTGGGCGCCCACATCCTCGCGACCATGGCCAATCAGGCCGCCCGCCAAGGGACAACCCGCGGAAGCCGTGACACTCATCGAGACTGCACTGTCCGGTACGCGAGGACGGGCAACACCAGCCCTGCTCGCCGAACTGCACTTCCGGCAGGCATGAAGCCTTTGCAACCTGCCGCGACACCCGGGGTGCACCGACCGCTATCTCCGAGGCCCGCGCCCAGGTCGAGCAGCTCAAACGCCAGACGACGACCCACCGTGGCTGTATTGGATGGACCGCGCGGCGATCACTGTCGATGCCGGCGAGTGTCTTCTGCGACTCGGGCAGCCTGACCAGGCGGTCACCATGCTCGGTGAGGGTATCGCCCAGTTACCCGAGTCATTCGTCCGTGACCGGCAGATTGTCATGACCCACCTCGCCGACGCCCTGGCCCAGCCGGGGAAACAGCGGGACCTGGACGCCTCCGCCGGGCTGGGCATGCAATCGATCGACTTGGCCGAGAGCCTGGAGTCACACCGCGCGACTGACAGTCTCCGTGATCTCTACTTCCGGCTGCAGGCGCACGGCGAGGTCCCGGCGGTGCAAGACTTCTTGGAGCGGGCGCGAGGCTTTATGCAGGGCCGGTGATGGCGACGTTGTCGCCGACCTGCGCACCGCGCTCAGCACCCAGCCGACCCGCACCTCAGTAGCGAAGCCGGGACATCCAGGGCACTCAAAAAGGCGGCGGTTCGTCGGGGTCGACGGCACGCGCCGGTGCGGGCAGGCGGTCAGGCTCGGGTGGTGGCCGGTACAGGATCGGCCAGTTCTCGTCGACGGTGACCGGCGGTGCATAGTCGGGGTATCGCTCGGGGCGGGGCAGCGGAGCGGGCAGGTCGGTGGTGACGGGCTGGCGCCGGGCGTGGTAGCTCCTGCCCAGTGGGCTGGTCCAGGCAAAATGGCCAGACTCGGGCTGGTCCAGCCGCCAACCCCCAGCGTGCTTCAGTCGGTGATCATGCCTGCACAGCGGGCCGGAGTTAGCCTCGGTGGTGACCCCGCCGTAAGCGTGGTCGACGGTGTGGTCGAGGTCGGCGTGGCGGGCCGGGCAGCGGCAGCCGGGGTGCACGCAGACCCGGTCGCGGATCTGGACGTGGCGGCGTAGCGCTGCTCCGGCGAACCGGGCAGCCGGATCCTGCCCCGATGCACCCCGAGCGCTCTGGATGTCCTGGACACGGTCGGTGGCGTGCTGGGCGGCGAGATCAGCGATCACCGCGGCCCACTCGCCGCAGGCGTCGGGGTGCGCGGCAAGCTCGGTGAGCAGAGCAGCAGGGATGTGCAGCTCCACGATCCCACCCCGCCCTGGTGCCGCTGCTTCCCCCGCAGGGATGGCAGGTCGACGGCAGGTGATCCCGGCCAGGACCAGTTGGCCCTCGGCGTCGGTGATGGCGTAGCGCCACTCCCCGGTGCGCTGGGCGGCCACGATGATGGCGGCGGTCTCGGCGGTGACCGGTCCCCATCCGGGGATTTCCCCGGGGTGCCGATCACGCCCGAGCAGGGTGGACAACCCCACTCGCAGCTCCACCCCCACCCGCTCCGCTGGGGCCCGCTCCGCTGGGGCCCGATCCCCGGGAGCCCGATCCCCGGGAGCCCGATCCCCTGGGGCGGGCTGCCCCGCACCATCCCCGTTATCTCCGTTATCCGGAGCGGCCGGGGCACCGCCAGCGGAACCGGTGTCACCGCCGGCTGGGGCCTCGGCAGCAGGGGTGCCGTCTGAGGTGGGGCCCGGCGGCGTGTCCTCGGGTGTGGCATGGGCCAGCAGGTCGGCGATGATCTGGTCCCGGGTCAGCTGCTGCCAGCGCCCCTCGAGCAGGCCGACGTAGATGTCGGCCCGAAGGGGGCCGATCCGCCCCGGATGCCCGGCGCGTTTCGCGGCCTTGGCAAGGTCCTCGATCCGGGCGCACGCGGCAGCGGCCTGATCGGCGGGTAGCCGGTGCCCGGTGACGGTCGCGGTGCCGTCCTCATCCAGGTACCCGATCACGTCACGGTCCTGTACCGCGCTGGCATAGCGGCGGGCGGCCCACTCGGGATCCAAGGCGAGCGCCAGCTTCTTGATCCGCGCCGAGAGCTCGCCGGTGGTGAGCCGAGCAGCATCCGGGAGCAGCCGCTGGCACACCACCTGGGCCTGCTCATCCGTCAGCTCGGCGCACAACTCGGTGAACAGCCACGCCTTGCTCCGGCAGATCGCCCCGGTGTCCAGGGCGGAAAAGACCGCAGGCAGCCGCGCCAGGAGGGCCTGCGCGAAGTGATACTCGCGGTAGGCGGCATTGCGGGTCCAGGCCAACGCCGCCCGGATCTCGTCCGCGGCGAATTCCGGGGCCTGCACCAGCCGGGCCACCTCGTCGGGCCCGGCGTGCGGGTCACACAACCCGACCTCCGCCATCACCGCCAGCAGCTGAGCCTGCTCATGGGACAACTGCCGGGCCCGGGCGCGCAGCACCTCCACCAGATCGGTCCCGGCCAAGGCGGAAATATCGAGCCCGCCGAGCAGCACACCCAGCTCCGGGCCCGGCGCCAACTGCGCCAGACCCTCGGGAATCAACTGCCGGACCGTCACACTCCGCACACTAAACGGCAGGTCTGACATTTCTGGGCCCTCGAGCGATGAGTGTGCGCCCCGGCGGTCGTCATAGGTGATGACAGTGCCGGCCAGCAGGCCGGCTGGTCACCGATCGTGACGAGGCTACCCTCGACGACCGGCGCGACGCTCGGAAAGGAGCACGGATGAGCGGGGTACGGGTACTGGTGGGCACGCGCAAGGGCGCGTTCATCCTGACCTCGGACGGCAACCGCGAGCGGTGGGAGGTCAGCGGACCGCATTTCGCGGGCTGGGAGATCTACCACGTCACGGGATCTCCCGCTGACCCGGATCGGCTGTACGCGTCGCAGTCCAGCGGCTGGTTCGGGCAGCTGATCCAGCGCTCCGACGACGGTGGCGAGACGTGGCAGCCGGTGGGTAACGAGTTCGCCTACGACGGCGTCCCCGGTACCCACCAGTGGTATGACGGCACGCCGCACCCGTGGGAGTTCGCGCGGGTCTGGCATCTCGAGCCGTCGCTGACCGATCCGGACACGATCTATGCCGGGGTGGAGGACGCCGCACTGTTCCGCACCGTCGACGGCGGGCAGACCTGGCAGGAACTCGCGGGACTGCGCGACCACGACACGGGATCCCTCTGGCAGCCCGGCGCCGGCGGGATGTGCCTGCACACGATCATCCAGCATCCCAGCGACCCCGGGCGGATGTTCGTGGCCATCTCGGCCGCGGGCGTATTCCGGACCGACGACGCGGGCAAGACGTGGCGCCCGACCAACCGCGGTCTGCACTCCGAACAGCTCCCGGATCCGAACGCCGAGGTCGGCCACTGCGTCCACAACCTCGCGATGCACCCGTCACGACCGCACGTGCTGTTCATGCAGAAGCACTGGGACGTGATGCGCAGCGACGACGCCGGCGAGTCGTGGCACGAGATCAGCGGTGACCTGCCGACCGACTTCGGGTTCCCGATCTCCGTGCACGCCCACGAGCCGGACACCGTCTACGTCGTCCCGATCAAAAGCGACTCGGAGCATTACCCGCTCGATGGGAAACTGCGCGTGTACCGCAGCCGGACCGGCGGGAACGAATGGGAACCGCTCACCAACGGCCTGCCGCAAGCCGACTGCTACGTCAACGTGTTGCGTGACGCGATGGCCGTCGACTCGCTCGATTCGTGCGGCGTGTACTTCGGCACCACCGGCGGGCAGGTGTACGCATCGGCCGACGCTGGGGACAGCTGGGCGCCCATCGTCCGCGACCTTCCGTCCGTGCTGTCGGTCGAAGTCCAGACCCTGCCATGATCCGCGTCAGGCTTCCGGCGCATCTGCGGACGCTGGCGCACGTCGACGGTGAGGTGCAGCTCGACGTGGCCGGTACGGCCACCCAGCGCTCGGTCCTCGACGCGCTCGAAGGCCACTACCCGATGCTGCGCGGAACGATCCGCGACCACGTCACCGGGCAGCGCCGAGCGTTCGTGCGATTCTTCGCCTGCGAGCAGGATCTGTCCCATGAACCGCCGGACACCCCGCTACCCGATGCGGTCGCGACAGGAGCTGAGCCATTGATGGTGGTAGGGGCGATGGCGGGCGGCTAGGCGCAGCCGCGCCGCGCCTACCGGTGACCGCGAGGCTAGGGTCCGTCGTGTGCCTCCTCATGCTCAACCGCACAGCTCCGTCGTCCCTCCCGTCGATACTGTTCCGCCCGCCATCACCTGCGCCGCGGTCGCCGCAGCGGCTCGGCACTGCGAGGCGCTGAGCCGAGCGCATCGGCTGGCCGCCTGGCTGGGCGAGGGCAGGCCCGTCACGCCCAAGCACGTGCTGCGGCCGCGCGAGGTGCCGGCGGCGGCCCGAATCCTGGGCTTCCTGGGTTCGCCGCAGATCAACACGGCGGCGGAGGTCCCCGCTCTGCACCGCTGCTGGACAGTCGCCCTGGCGGTCGGCCTCATCCAGATCGTCGATGGTCAGGCCGTGGCCACTTCGGCAGTCGAGCAATGGCTCGACACCGGCGACGACGACGCGTGCGAGCTGTGGCGTATCGGGCTGATCGCCGCATACGGGGCCGGCTCCAGAACCGAGGACCAGGCCGGTGCGGCGGCGTTCTGCCGCCTCATGCTGGGGGCACTGGCCACCGACCCACCGCCCTCGATCGTCGAAATGTGGGAGCGAGCACGGGCAACGCTCCACCGCGAGAACTCCTATACCGCCGCCGATCCGTTCTTCAGCTCCTCCCACTACAAGCACTGGGACTTCCTCACAGCAATGCCCGAGCTGCTCATCGAGTTCGGCGCGGCGACACGGCGCGGCGCGCAGCTGGAGATGACGCCGCTCGGTCGCTGGGCCGTGCAGGAAATCCACGCGCACCGGCCCAATCGACAGGCGCTATGACGGCGGTGGCTCGACTCTGACGTCAGCGGTCAGCCTGGTAGCCGGCGCGGCGTAGCGCGTCGGCGATCGCGCCGCCGGCTGGTTTGTCGCGAACCGGCGGCCGCTTGGTGGTCTTGCGGGTCGGGCCGGCTGCGGGTGGCTTGGCCTGCGCCTGATCCTCGAGGCGCAGGGTGAGGCCGATGCGGTTGCGTGGCACGTCCACGTCGAGCACCTTGACTCGCACCACCTCGCCGGGTTTCACCACGTCACGCGGGTCCTTGACGAAGGTGTCAGCCATCGCGGAGACGTGCACCAGACCGTCCTGATGCACCCCCACATCGACGAAAGCACCGAAGGCCGCGACGTTGGTGACCACGCCTTCGAGCACCATGCCCGGGGTGAGGTCGGAGATCTTCTCGACGCCCTCGGCGAAACGCGCGGCGGCGAAGGCGGGCCGTGGGTCCCGGCCGGGCTTCTCCAGCTCGGCGAGGATGTCTGTCACCGTGGGCAGGCCCACGGTGACCCCGGACATGACACCGACGAACTCGGCCGGTCGCAGCGCCCGCAGCACAGTGGTGTTGCCGATCAGCGTGGTGATGTCCGTGCCGGTGGCGGTGAGGATGCGGCGTACCACGGGGTAGGACTCGGGATGCACCGCGGAGCGGTCCAGCGGATCGTCCCCGCCGGGGATGCGCAGGAATCCTGCGCACTGCTCGAACGCCTTGGGACCCAGCCGTGGGACGCCGGCCAGCGCCCGCCGGGTGCGGAAGGGGCCGTGCTCGTCGCGGTGGGTCACGATGTTCTCGGCGAGCCCGACGGTGATCCCGGACACCCGCCGCAGCAGCGGCGCGGACGCCGTGTTGACGTCGACGCCCACCGCGTTCACGCAGTCCTCCACCACCGCATCCAGCGAGCGGGACAGCGCGGTCTCGGGCAGGTCGTGCTGGTACTGGCCGACGCCGATGGACCGGGGATCGATCTTGACGAGCTCGGCCAGTGGATCCTGCAACCGGCGGGCGATCGACACCGCGCCGCGCAGCGACACGTCCAGCTCGGGTAGTTCCTGGGAGGCGTACGCCGACGCGGAGTACACCGAGGCGCCGGCCTCGGACACCACGGCCTTGGTGATGCCGAGCTGCCCGGCGAGCTTGTCGGTCTCCCGGGAGGCGGTGCCATTGCCGATCGCGATCAGCTCGACGTGATACGTCTCGACCAGCCGGCGCAGCACTGTCAACGCCTCGTCCCAGCGCCGTTGCGGTACATGCGGGTAGATGGTCTCGGTGGCCACCACCTTGCCGGTGGCGTCGATGACGGCGACCTTGACGCCGGTGCGGTAGCCGGGGTCCAGTCCCATGGTCGGGCGGGCGCCCGCGGGCGCGGCGAGCAGCAGGTCGCGCAGGTTGGCGGCGAACACCCGCACCGCCCCGGCCTCGGCGGCCTGCCGCAGGCGCATCCGCAGGTCGATGCCCAGATGCAGCAGGATCCGGGTGCGCCAGGCCCAGTGCACCACCTCGGCGAGCCAGCGATCCGCCGGGCGGGCGCGGTCCTGCACACCGAAGCGGGCCGCGATGGCCTGCTCGTAGTGCGCCTCGTCATCCTCGGGTGTCGGGGAGAGATCCAGCACGCCCTCCTTCTCGCCCCGGAACAACGCCAGGATGCGATGCGAGGGCATCTTCGTGAAGGGCTCGGAGAACTCGAAGTAGTCCGCGAACTTCGCGCCGGGCTCCTGCTGGCCCTCGCGCACCCGCGAGACCAGGCGGCCGCGCGTCCACATCTGCTCGCGCAGTGACCCGATGAGGTCGGCGTCCTCGGCGAAGCGCTCGACCAGGATGGCCCGGGCGCCCTCCAGCGCGGCCGCGGCATCGGGCACGCCGGCCTGGGCGTCGATATAGGTTGCGGCGCGCTCCTGCGGATCCCGGGTCGGATCGGTGAGCAGCTCGTCGGCCAGCGGCTCCAGCCCGGCCTCCCGGGCGATCTGCGCCTTGGTCCGGCGTTTGGGCTTGTAGGGCAGGTAGAGATCCTCCAGCCGCGCCTTCGAGTCCACCGCCATGATCCTGGCTTCCAGGGCGTCGTCGAGCTTGCCCTGTTCACGGATCGAGGTGAGGATCGCGGTCCGGCGCTCCTCCAGCTCGCGCAGGTAGCCCAGCCGTTCCTCCAGCATGCGCAGCTGCGCGTCGTCGAGCCCGCCGGTGGCCTCCTTGCGGTACCGGGCGACGAACGGCACCGTCGCGCCGCCATCGAGCAGCTCGATGGCGGCATCGACCTGCCGCTCGGCCACCCCCAGCTCGCCGGCGATCCGCTGGTTCACAGACATCGTCACGATCAAGGTCCGCCTTTTCGCTGCACTTGGAGTCAAGCATTCCCGGGTGATCTCGAAGCCGGATACCCGACAGGCAGGCACGGTAGCTGGGCAGCACGGTTCCGAGCACACCGGTCCTACCTGCACACGCAGTGCATTACGGGCACCAAGGCGCTTGACCGCGGCAGACCTACGAGCCGAACCCGAAGCACAAGCCAATCCCGATTCCCGGTCGACATGGATCGATTTGCCCATCCAGCGCCAATGGTCGCCTACTTCTCTCCCAGAGCGACCTGACGGGGAACAAACGGTACGCAACAGACGGCGAGAATGCCTATTGCGCCCAGCAACATGCCCTGGCAGGTGGCACGGGTATCTGAGGTCAGCTGGGACGAAGTGCCCCTCCGATCGTCGCTCAGTGGGTAGCAGCCGAAAAAATTCAGCGCCGGACCATCCGTAGAGCGAGGAGGCGGCACCAGCGATGACCATCAAATAGGAAAAATTCGCCGGGAGCACCGACACATTCGCGGCTAAGATCGCATTTATGCCCGATCCCGACGCAGGCGTCGGCGCTGACCCCGAGGACGCCGCGTCGTGGGGCCAGGCCGTGGGCGAGGTTGTTGCTCCGCGCTGCGAGATGGCCCACGGAGTCGTAGGCTCGCCGGAACCGCTTCAGCGCGGAGTGTGGGTAGGTGGTGAACATGGGGCTCGACGTCACGGTGCGTCGCCACGGGCAGGTAGTGATGGTGCACCCCCGAGGATTGCTGACGTTGCATACCGCGACAGATTTGTGGCGGGTGCTCGTCAAGGAGCTACTCGGCCACGGCCGGGTTGTGGTTGATCTCGAGGGGTTCCGGCTGGGGCCGCAAGCGTCCTGGGTGATGATCTTTCCTACCGTGCTGGCCGAATGTGGCGGTTGGCCCGCCGCGAAGATCGCGCTGTGCCGGCCCGACACGGAGATGACCGAAGCGTTGGCGACGCTCGGGGTGCCCGCTTTGGTGCCCGTGTATCACCTGCAGCTGGAGGCCAAGGGCGCGATCGACCGCCGACCCGACCTCGTGCGTATGCGGACCGGGTTGCCGGGCAACGTGCGGGCCCCGGCGACAGCCCGGCGGTTGATCCGCGACATGTGCCCGCTGTGGCAGGTCGATCACGACCTGCAGGACACCGCCCAAGTCGTCGTCAACGAGCTCCTTGACGTCGCCATCGGCCCCACCGGCACCGCGGCTGAGTTGCTCCTGGAACGAGGACCCCTGGGGCTGCGGCTGGCTGTTCAGGATGCCTCGCTGACCCGGCCGGAGGAGCCCTCGCGCGACCCGTTGCACAGGGGAATGGGCCTGGGCCTGGAAATGCTTGGCAACCTCACCACAGCGTGGGGAGTCGACGTCGCACCCGAGGGCATGACAGCGTGGGCCGTGATCACCGACTGAGTCCCTCGGGACCGCAGCGGACTCCCCTGGCGACCGACCCCGCTGGGCTGGTTTCATCACCACGGAACCGGCTTGGCCGGTCAGCGGTCCCACCTACCCACGCCAGAAAGGAATGCAGTGAACACGCAGGTCGAAACGCTCGAGTTCGAGGCCGAGGCGCGCCAGCTGTTGCAGTTGATGGTCCATTCGATCTACTCGAACAAGGACACCTTCCTACGGGAACTCATCTCCAACTCCTCCGACGCGTTGGACAAGTTGCGGCTGGAAGCGTTTCGCGACAAAGATTTGCAGGTGGAAACCACCGATCTGCACATCGACATCGAGGTTGACAAGGACCAGCGCACGCTCACCGTGCGGGATAACGGCATCGGCATGTCACGCGACGACGTGGTACAGCTCATCGGTACCATCGCCAAATCCGGAACAACCGAATTCTTGCAGAGAATGAAGGAGACGAAGGAGGCGGCGTCCTCGCAGGAACTCATCGGGCAGTTCGGCGTCGGCTTCTATTCCACCTTCATGGTGGCCGACAAGGTCACGCTTGTGACGAGGTTCGCCGGAGAGACTCACGGCACCCGCTGGGAGTCCAGCGGCGACGGGACCTACACGATCGAGTCGGTCGACGACGCACCACAAGGCACCGCGGTGACCCTGCACCTCAAACCAGAGGACAAAGAGGACAACCTCTTCGACTACACAGACAGCTGGAAAATCAAGGAGATCGTCAAGCGGTACTCGGACTTCATCGCATGGCCCATCAGGATGGCAGCCGAACACCCGGACGAAGATGCCGGCGAAAAAGACGCAGCGAAAAAGACGCCAGTACCGCGCCCGAAGTAGAGACGATCAACTCGATGAAAGCGCTCTGGGCGCGCTCGAAGAACGAGGTCTCCGACGACGAGTACAAGGAGTTCTACAAGCACGTAAGCCACGATTGGACCGATCCGATCGAGATCATCCGCATGCAGGCGGAAGGGACGTTCGAATATCAGGCCCTGCTGTTCATCCCGTCCCGCGCACCTTTGGACCTGTACATGCGGGATCGCAAGCGCGGCGTCCAGCTGTACGTGAAGCGCGTGTTCATCATGGACGACTGCGAAGCCCTCATGCCGGAGTACCTGCGCTTCGTCAAAGGCGTGGTGGACGCCCAGGACCTGTCGCTCAACGTGTCACGGGAGATCCTCCAACAGGACCGCCAGATCCAACTGATCCGCCGACGCCTCGTCAAGAAGGTGCTCTCGACGGTGAAGGACATGATGATCGACAACGCCGAGAACTACCAGACAGTCTGGAAGGAATTCGGCCGCGCCATCAAGGAAGGGCTCCTCAGCGATGTCGAGAATCAAGAGACGATCCTCGACATCGCTTCGTTCTCCTCGACCCACGACGCGGAGCAGCTGACGACCCTGCGCCAATATCTGGAGCGCATGAAAGAGGAGCAGGAACACATCTACTACATGACTGGCGAGTCGCGGTCGTTGATCGAGAGTTCCCCGCACATGGAAGCTTTCCAGGTCAAGGGATTCGAAGTTCTGTTGTTGACCGATCCGGTCGACGAGATGTGGGTCGACTCGGTTCGAGAATTCGACGGAAAGCAGCTCAAATCGATCGCGAAAGGGCAGGTCGACCTCGACACCGAGGAAGAGAAGAAAACCGCTGAACCCGAACGCGATCAGCAGAAGAAGGATTTTGCCACCCTGCTCTCCTGGATGACGACCACCTTGCAGGCCGACGTCAAGGAGGTTCGACTGTCCGCACGCCTGACCACCTCACCGGCCTGTATCGTCGGAGATACGCACGACATCACGCCGACCCTGGAAAAAATGTATCGTGCCATGGGTCAGGGCATGCCGGACATCAAGCGCATACTCGAACTCAACCCCACGCATCCATTGGTGAGCGGACTGCGGCAAGCCTACGACGAGCACAAGGACGACCCCGCGCTGGCGGAAACCGCCGAGCTTGTCTATGGGATGGCACTGCTCGCCGAGGGCGGGGAACTCAGTGATCCGTCGCGTTTCATCCGCCTGCTGGCGGATCGCCTGGCCCGGACCCTGGAGAAATAGATCACCTCACCCTGGCCGGAGGCGGCCCCGGGCCGGCGTTGCGCCTGGGGCCGCTGTGCGTAAGGTGTGCACCCGCACAGTGACAACCACCCTGGACGACCACCCTGCCTGACGGGGACGGTGACTGTCCCTGGTGGGCTGCCGAGAGTGTTCTCGACTGCGAGAACCCTTCAGCGGAGGTGACGACATGGAGCCTGAACGGCAGCGCTTGTCCCAGCGCCGTAAAGCAGCCGCGTTGGC
This sequence comes from uncultured Actinomycetota bacterium, assembly GCA_963712995.1. Lineage (GTDB taxonomy): Bacteria > Actinomycetota > Actinomycetes > Mycobacteriales > Pseudonocardiaceae. Next base: position 30,093 of record CAVQKH010000008.1, read on the forward strand.
TCAGGGGCTGCGTGCTGAGAGATCGGGCGCCGAGCGGTCGGGCGCCGAGTTGTTCGCCGTGCCCAAGACCGCGGCGCCACCGGCTCTTGAAATGGCACCGGCCCCTGAAATGGCACCGGCCCCTACAACGGCACCGGCCCCCGCACCGTCGCCGAGCCGGCCAGCACCGGCCGCCATCCCCGCGAGATCGGGTCAGTCGAAGCGCTTCCCGGTAGCGGGTGTCCTCGCCGCCGTCCTGTCTGCAAGCGCTGCGTTCGCGTTGTTCGTCCCTTCCCCCAGCCGACCCGTTTCCTCGGGCACCGCCGAGACCCCGGCGCTCACGACTCCCGTGGCGACCATCCCAGCAGGAGGCTCTGGCAGAAACGACAACAGCCTGCAGACCGAAGCCGCCAGCGGGGCCGTCCAACCTCTACCCGCAAACACCGGCACCGCGCCGCCGGCCACCGCAGCGTCAGCGGCGACCACAGCGTCGAAATCTCGCGACTCCCAGAGCCGCCGCTCGACCCCCATCCGGCACGAACCGGCTTCCTCCGCGATGACTGCTCCTTCAGGCACCCAGCCGACCCCAGAGCAGGCCTATGACGCGTTGTCCCGAGCGGCCGGCCTCAACGCCGGTGATCAGCGTTGGACACGCTATCGTCCAGAAAACCGTAGGTGACCGGCGAGCCTGGTTGCCACTCCCAAGTGTGGAATTGATTTCTGCGACATCTCGATCACTGATAGTGATTCTTCGCCTGACGGGGTGCACGTTACATGACCGTAATTTGGCGTGTAACCTTCCGCCTGCTGCTCCGATCTAACGAGTGAGGTTGCGCCGTGCCGCCTGGATGGGGCTATCGTCGGGGCTCAGTCACTATTGGAGGCTGCGGTGAACACAACCGCGGTGATCGTGCTCGGGATCCTCATCTGGGTCCTCGTGGCGGTGCCGCTTGCGCTTTTCCTGGCGCGGATGATTCAGCTGAACAGGTCGCGAGCCTGCACACTCGGGGCGTCCGTGGCGCCTGCGGTCGACGACCCCGCCCTCGAAGTGATAGCCGGGTTCCCGGCCGAGCCAACGCGCTTCGCCGGTCGTGCCAAGGTGATGGCAGCGGCCAGTAGTGCATTGGCCCCGGCCTCTGGGCGTACCGCGGTGGTCCTTCACGGCACGACCGGTACCGGCAAGACCACCTGCGCGGTCGAGCTGGCCTATCGCTACCAGCACGGCTTCGCCGCGGTGGCGTTCTGGTCCGCGCCCACCGATCCGGACCAGGCCGACGACGCGCTGCGCCAGCTGGCGGTGGCGCTGGATGAGCAGCTGGAACAACACGGGTTCTCGATGCTCACCGAGATCACCACCCTGGAGCGTCTGGACAGTGTCCTACCCACCCTCACCACCGTGTTCGCCGGCACGGGCCTGCTACTGGTCCTGGACAACCTCGACACCGTGCTCACCGCCGATGGCCAGTGGCGCGACCTTCGGTGGGCACTGCTGATCAGCGCGCTCACCGGCCATCACGGACCGTCACGGGTGATCCTGACCAGCCGGACCGTGCCGGCCGGGCTGAACACCGACGCAGTGCTCGTCCAGCCGGTGCACGCGCTGTCCCGCGACGAATCCCTCTGGTTGGTCGGGAAGCTGCCCAACCTGCGCGAGGCACTGCGCAGTGTGGCGCTGGCCCGCTGTGTGCTCACTCTGACTCAGGGCCATCCCTACCTGCTGGAGCTCGCCGACGCGGCCGCAGCCGAGCGACCCCGGTTGGCCTACCAACTGGCTGAGATCGAAGAAACGGTGTACGGGGAAAAGTTGACGGCCTTCCTCACCCTGGGCCACACCAAGCTGGACGCCGAGCAGTTGATGCAGACCTTCACCACCTGGACCACGACCATCGCGGCGACGGCACCCGCACCGGCGCGCCTGCTGCTGCAAGCACTGTGCCGGGTCGAGGAGATCGACCGGAACGCGACCGTCATCGACGCGAACTGGCCTGCCCTGTGGCTGCGCTCGAACCAGCCCGGTGAACCGCCACCTCTCGACTCCGTCGTCGCTGCGCTGGTCAGCACCGCACTGATCACCACTGATCGAGTCGATGATCCGGTGCACTACCGGATCCACCCCGGCGTCGCCGACATCATCCGCTCAGCCACCCCGGAGCCGGTCACCGCTGCGGTCGACGCGCAACTCGCCGCCTGGTGGGCTGCCGTCGACGGTGGCTGGGGTATCGATCCGCAACAGTCCGGGCCGGACACCAGCCGATTCATGGAGCGGGCCGGCCTGGCCGCCGCCCGCTACCTACTACGTCAACACGACTGGGCCACCGCCAGCTGTTTCCTCGAACGCATCTTGATCCGGGACAGATACTCCCCGGTCGCCTCGCTTGCCGTCACTCCCCTGCTGCGGCGCATCGCCGACGCCACCGGTGCGGCCAAGGACCTCGTCGTGCTCGGTGCCGCGCTGCGGAAGCTGGATCCCGCTGAGGCGGAACTCCTGCTGCACCGCGGCTACGACCAGGCCACGACCCACGGCGACGACAAGCTCGCCTCTACCACCGTCGGTGAGCTGGTCACACTGCTGCGTGACCAAGGCAAACTTCGCGAGGCGCTCACCATGGCCGATCGGAAGATCGAGCACACCACTCGGGCCGGGTTCGGGCACTGGACCCAGCTCAGCGATCAAGGCAGGCGGCTGCAGATCCTCAACCTGCTCGGCGACCACGAGCAGGTCCTCATCGACATGCCCACCTTGCGGGCTCAGATGGCCGATCTGCCCGACCAGCGCGCCCACAACGACCGCGTGAACCCGTGGAACGTCCGAGAGTGCATTCTCGACCTCTGTCGCCTTTCCGCCGTAGCCATGGAACGTTGGGACGACGCGCTCGACCTCAACGACGAGCTCGCCCACACCCAGCGCCGGCGCGGCGCTGACCCTCACGAGATCGCCGGCACCCGGTTCAACGACTACCTCCCGCTGCGTCACCTCAACCGGCTCACCGACGCCGAGCACCTCCTGCACGACTGCCAGGACACCTTCGACACCGCCGGTGACATCACCCAGCTCGCCCTGGTCTACGGCGCCCGCGCCGAACTGGCAGACGCCCGCGATCATCCAATCGAGGCCGTCGAGCTCCAGCGCAGCTCGCTGCGCTATCGGTACATCAATCCCGACCCTCGCGAGATCTCGACAGCGCACCATCGCCTCGCCAACTACCTGTCCCGCGCCGCCGAGAACACCGCCGCTGAGAACCCTGCCGCCGGAAACCGCGCCGAGCAACGCGCCCATCGCCTCAGCGCCGCGCTGCTGCACCACTTCACCGGCAACACCTGGGATCTCATCACGACACTCGGGGTGCTGGCCGCCGAACTCCGCAGAGACACCGGCGGTCAGGCTGCGGCGATGCTTCCCACGACCCTGGTCGAGCTCACCAACCTGGTCGACGCCGATAACGGGATCCGTTTCGGCACTCTCGTGGCCACCCTGTTCCCCGACCCTGCCACGGCCGAACACGCCCTGACCGACCTGCTGAACCAGGCCAGAGCCAGCACCGAACCGATGTAACCGCAACGCAGGCTGCGGGATCTGCGTCACGGGCGGGTACCCGAGGGACGCGAAGCATCGTGATTTATCCTCCGCGGCAGGGAACGAACGAAGCAACGGAGGCGAGACACGGTGAGCGACGGCTGGTCTTACGAGGGCGTGCCAGACCCGTCAGCCACGGCACCGGGAACAGTGACCCTGGTCGAGGGCGTGACGTTCTGTATCAGCGACCAGGCGGGTGCGGTCCACCCCGGAACCGCACAAGGCCTGTTCTTCCGAGAGACTCGCTTCCTCTCGCACTTGGATCTCGATATCGACGGAGTTCGACTCGAACCTCTCGCGGTGCACTACTCGACGCCGTACGCCGCAACGTTCATCGGCAGGCGAGCACCCCGGATGGGGGAGGTCAACAGCACCCTGCTGGTGGTCCGCCGCCGTTATGTCGGCAACGGGATGCGCGAGGACATCGCCGTGCACAACCTGGACCGTGAGCCGGCGGCGATACGACTGACGGTACTCGCCGACAGCGACTTCGCCGACCTGTTCGAGGTCAAGGAGGGCCGGGTCCGCCGCCTCGAGGGCATCAAGACCATCGCCGAGATGGATCGACTCCGAATGAGCTACCAAACGGACACAGACGCCCGCGAGGTCACGATCACCGCCACCGGCGGCCCGATCACGGCAACCGGCAAACTGGTGTGGCAGCCGGTGATTCCACCTCGATCCGAATGGGTGATCTCGGTCCAAGTAATACCCTCGATCGACGGTCGTGATGTGCCTCCCAGCTACTCTCTGGGTCAGCCGATCGAGCAAACTCAGCCCGCCGAGGCGCTGGCAGCCTGGCGCGCACAGACACCTATGATCAGCACCCCGGATGAGCCGCTGACCCGGCTACTCGCGAACAGCGCCAGCGATCTCGGGTCATTGCGGATCTTCGATCTGGACCATCCCGACCGGCCCGTCGTCGCCGCGGGCGCGCCGTGGTTCATGGCATTGTTCGGTCGTGATGCGTTACTGGCCAGCTGGATGCTGCTGCCGTTGGACGCCGGTCTCGCGCTGAGCACCCTGCAAGCCCTGGCCGGAATGCAAGGCCAGAAAGTCGAACCGCGCAGCGAAGAGCAACCGGGGCGGATCCTGCACGAGGTGCGCTCCGGTCTGGATGCCGAGCTGGCCCTGCGCGGAGGAAGCGTCTACTACGGGAGTATCGACTCCACCCCGCTGTTCGTGATGCTGCTCGGCGAGCTGCGGCGCTGGGGACTGGCCAGCAGCGAGGTCGAGGCGCTACTGCCGCATGCCGATCGTGCGCTGACGTGGATCGAACATTACGGGGACCGTGACGGCGACGGGTTCGTCGAATATCAACGGATGACCAGCCGTGGGCTGATCAACCAGGGTTGGAAGGACTCGGGCGACTCGATCAACTTCATCAACGGTCGGCTCGCCGAACCACCGATCGCGCTGGCCGAGGTGCAGGGATATGTCTATGCGGCCTACGTATCGCGAGCGCATTTCGCCCGCGGAGCCGGCGACGAGGAGCTGGCCCGGCACTGGGCAACCAAGGCTCTCGCACTGAAACGCGCCTTCAACGATGCGTTCTGGATAGCTGAACGCGGTTACTTCGCGATGGCCCTGGACGGGGACAAACGGCCGGTGGATGCGCTCGCATCGAACATCGGCCACTGCCTGTGGACCGGAATCGTCGACGAGGACAAGGCCGCCGCGGTCGCCGGCCGGATGCTCGACCCAGACATGTTCACCGGGTTCGGGGTGCGAACCCTGGCCGCCTCCATGGGCTCCTACAACCCGATGAGCTACCACAATGGCTCGGTCTGGCCGCACGACAACGCGATCCTGGCCGCCGGGTTGATGCGCTACGGTTATGTCGACGCCGCCCAGCGGATCGCCACCGCGCTGTTCGACGCGGCGCAGCTGCTCGGTGGGCGGCTACCGGAATTGTTCTGCGGCTTCGACCGTGCCGAATTCAGCGATCCGGTGCCCTACCCGACGGCCTGCAGTCCGCAGGCCTGGGCAGCTGCCAGCCCGTTGTTCCTTCTGCGTACCCTGCTGCGATTCGATCCGTGGATCCCGTTCGGCCAGGTGTGGTGCGCACCGGCCGTCCCTGATCACTATCTGCCATTGCAGATCGAGTCGTTCCAACTGGCCGAGGCGGCAGTGACCATCGAGGTGCAGCCGGACGGCTGGAGTCTCGGCGGGCTGCCCAACGGCATTCAGTTGGTCCGTTCCCCACGCCGGCCGTTGACCGCGACCACCCCCATCACCTCGCGCTGAGCTCATCAAACCCGAGCTCACCAAATCTTTGACGAATCTGAGGATTTATTCCTAGTTTGGAGTCATGGATCCGCAACAGAGTGATGACCTTTCCATCCCGCACCACTCAGCAGGGCCGGCCAAGGACATGCTCGTCGGGTCACCGGCACCCACGCGGCTACGCATCGCAATGATCGGCACGCCGTACTTCACCATCCCACCGCAGGGCTATGGCGGGGTGGAGACGATCGTGGCTGAGCTGGTGGAAGGCCTGGTCAACCGTGGGCATCACATCACTCTGATCGCCGCTGGACCGCACGGCACCCGGGCGCAACGATTCCTCGCCAGCTACGAAGTCCCCCCGGGGGAACGACTGAACGAACCGCTGCCCGAGGTGATCCACGCAGCGTATGGCGCACGTGCCCTCGAGGACTGCGACATCGACGTCGTACACGACCACACGCTGGCCGGTCCGCTGTTGGCCCGCGGCAGGCTGACTCCCACGGTGGTCACCCCGCACGGTCCGCTCGCCGGCGAGTTGGGCAGCTACTACCGGACACTCGGCGACACCGTCCGAATGGTGGCCATCTCCGCCGCCCAGCGGGCTGATGCGCCGGATCTACCGTGGACGGCGACGGTGTACAACGCGATACGCGCGGACACGTTCCCTTTCCAGGCCACCAAGGAAGACTTCGCGTTGTTCATCGGACGGTTCAACCACGACAAGGCACCACATCTGGCCATCGAGGCAGCTCGCGCCGCCGGACTACCGATCACGCTGGCGGGCAAATGTGACGAACCGGCCGAGCTCGCCTACTTTACGGAGGAGATCGAACCTCGACTCGGCCCGGACACCACCCTGTTCGGTGTCGCAGACGCCATCGCCAAACGGGATCTGTTCGCCCGAGCCGCCTGTCTGATCTTCCCAGTCTGCTGGGAAGAACCGTTCGGCCTGGTCATGATCGAGGCGATGGCCTGCGGTACCCCGGTTGTGGCGCTGCGCCGGGGCGCCGTCCCCGAGATCGTCGTACCCGGCAGGACCGGTTACATCGTCGATCACCCGAGCGAACTGCCAGATGCCATCATCCAGGCCCGTTCCTTGGACCCAACGGCCTGCCGGGAGCGGGTGGAGAGCCATTTCACCGTCCAGACGATGGCCGCAGGTTATGAAGCCGCCTACCGGCGAGTAATCACTGAAGTCGCAGAATCACCTCTGACTATGCGGCGCCACAGCTGAGTCCATGAGATATCAGGACTCGGCTCGCTGACCACGGGAGAAGATGGTCGGCGTAGCGGGAAGTTCCGGGGCCGGACCCATTGTCTCGGCCAGCTTGCGTACTCCATCACAGAAAGGCACACCTGGTCGATAACCCAGGCCCGCCAGTTTGGAGATATCAGCGACGAGACGGTAGGTGTCGTCCGCAATTTCGGATAGCACCTGAAGAGCAGGTTCTCGTCCGGTGGCGGCACCGATCGTGTCGACCAGCTGCCGCATAGATATCTCCTCACCGGAACCGATATTGAAAACCTCACCGACGTCGGCCCGGTCAGCAATCGTCAGCAGGCCCGCCACGAGGTCATCGACATGCACGAAGTCGCGGGTCTTCCCATCCGGATCACCGACGATCTGGATGGGCTGGTCGTTGAGGTGCCAGCGAAGGTAGCGGCCGACCTCGACCATCTCTTCCTGCGGATTGGTGCCCGGTCCGTAGACGCAGAACGGCCGGCCGACTACCACCGGAAGCCCGCAGGCGTGGTGCAGGGCGAGGCAGGTGATCTCTCCACTGAGCTTCGATGCGCCATAGGGAACAAACGGACGGGTCGGGTGGTCCTCATCCATCGGAAAACTTCGCGGTGTGCCGTACACCGATGCAGAGGAGACGTACACCATCCTTTGGATGTCGCTGTCGAGCAGCACCTCGGCCAGCGAGAACGTTCCCACCGTGTTGGTCTCGAAATCAAGACGTGGTTGGGTGATCGACAACGTTCCATTGGCGTTGGCGGCCACATGGAACACCACGTCCACCTCAGCGACCGCCTCGGCGACTTCGCGGGAGTCGCGAATGTCTGCTACCCGAAGCGTGGCTCCTGAGGGTGGGTGGGTATCGATCGCGGTGCGCGTGTTGTCCAGTACCGTAACCTGCTTACCCAACCCGAGAAGGGCTTCGGTGAGGTGCCTTCCGACGAAACCCAGACCCCCGGTAACCAGAAAACGATGATAATGATCGAGCACAGGAGACCTTTCAGTTTGCAGATTTGACGGTGTACGAGTGGTGCGCAACAGTCCTCCTGGCGAACTCGGCGAACCGAAAGCACCAAGATCTACAGTACTGCATGGACTTCGTGTGACAGTACACCGCCTGGGCGTCAGTCAGGGCGGCCAGGCGGTTCGGGGTGAGGCCAACCGGGCGACGGGGCGGTTACTGGCCACGGTCGCCGTCATGGGATTCCTGTTGGGCGCGAATACGACCCACCATCTCGGCGACAAGGTGGTCATTAGTATCGTGATCCCCACGGTCGGCGTTGTTTAAAAACAACTCACACAAGGCCCTCGCAGCAGCCTCCGCGCTGATCGCCGAGAGACCCGGCACCGGGGAACTCATTAACCGCCCCGTCGAATCGGGGTCGATCCTCCAACCAGGATCACCAACAGAATCGGAGTGCATCAGTAACCACCCGGCGCTTCGAGCACGCGTACGAGGTGGGGTCGCAGGGCGATCAGTTGACTGTCGTGGTCGAAGCGCACGTACAGCAGGTGTGCCCCGGCCGATAACCTGGCCTTGCTGGTGCAGCCGGGACGCCAGTGCCCCGCGTTCGTTGTCCACCACGACCTGTTCGACCCGGCTCTGCAAGGGAACAGGAACGCCCTGGGTGGGCTTCCCCTCGCTAGCGTCCTTGCGAGCGGATCGCTAGGTGTGCTCATGTCCTGGCTCATGGCCTGGCTGGTGCACGGATTCGGGTATGGCTTTCTTCACGTTGGGTTCGGGTTAGGGCTAGGAATCTTGTTCGGGCTCGTACACGGGAGGGAAGGCGGTGAGCCTAGGCGAATCAGGAATTGGCGAGCTATCAGCTTCCGTTCTCTTATCCTTAGAGGACTTGCGTCCGGTCTCGCATTCGGCATCACGGTTTTTCTTATCGTACTCGCAACGGGGTCCGCATACCTGCTCACATTCGGGCTCCAAAATAAATTTCCAGATATCATGACTGGGCTCATTGTCGGACTTATAGTCGCGTTCTTGTTCGGACTCAAACATGAACCCGCGGGCGAGACTGTATACAGGTAAAAAAAATCCTTTCAGGACACTCAAGAATTGGCGCACGCAAAGAGTCATCGCAGTTGTAGCCGGAGTGTTAATCGGGCTGATGGTTGGGCTGGCAGGCGGGATGAAGGAAGGGCTTATGTACGGGCTCATCGCAGAGCTCATTTACGGGTCTGTATACGGCCTCGTGTTCGCTGCTACATACAGATACCTACGCCGGCGAGAGCCGTCCCCTTGGACCTCGCGAGAGCTGGCGCAATGACCGAGTACTCGGAGTCGTATCCGGGCTCATGGTTGGACTCGCGATGATGGCTGGCTCCGAGCTCTACGCTACATTGGCCCAGTTCGCGCTAAGGCTGCACGGGGCGACACCCCGAACAGACCTTGCGCACGGGCTCACCAACGGACTCGCGTTCTGGCTCGTTATGGTATTTGTATTCGGGATAACCTCCTCCCTAACTTGGCCAACCACCATAGCTTGGCTCCAACTACGACGTTCTCACCACGTTCCGACCATCGCGCTCATGCCATTTCTAGAAGACGCTCGAGACCGAGGAATACTGCGCACTATCGGCGCTTTTTACCAATTCCGGCACGCAACATTACAAGATCAACTGTCCAAGTCAGACTGAGTTCATTGGCATTGTTGCGTTGACGGGAAGTGGGTAGTACGGCTGCGCGGGGTGGCGGCCACGGTCAGATGACGAGGGTCAGTTCGGCCAAGGCCGCCGGGAGCCGATGCTGTGGGTGGAGTTCCATGCTGAGTTCGTAGTGACCGCGGCGGATTTTTTGGACGAATGCGTGTCCAGCACTGATCACGCGAGCTGAGCGGAGCCGTTTGAGGCCACGCATTGGCCTGAGTCGGTGCTTGAGTCGTCCATGATCGGACTCGATCGGATTAATTCCCGTACTGCTCCAAGACATGGCGCGCGGACGGCAACAACTCATCAAGCACCCGCGGATAGGCAGGTGCACGGTCCGTACTCACCTCGCTCGGGCGTGAGCCGTGCTTGAGAGCTCGGGTGAAGAACCGGCGGGTGGCCGCACAGTCCCGCTTGGTCGACACCTGCACGTCAATGACCTGTCCGAACTGATCGATCGCCCGGTAGAGGTAGACCCACCGCCCGGCCACCTTGACATACGTTTCATCCACGAACCATTGATCCCCGGGAGCGGGCCGGCAGGGGCGGGCTGTATCAACCAGCAGCGGGTGAACCGCTGCACCCAGCGGTAGACGGTAACGTGATCAACCGCGATGCCACGTTCGGCCAGCAGCTCCTCACACATCGCGGTAGGAGAGGTCGTAGCGCAGGTACCAGCGCACCGCGATCATGATGACATCCTGCGGAAATCGGAACCCAGCAAAGCCCGATCTTGGTGCTGACACTCGAGCAGGGCGAGGACGCATCAGGACAGCCTGCCCGGATCTTCTCCTCCACCGATGCAACAGACCCCCTGCCCGAACGGATCACCCTGGCTAAACAACAACACCTACCCCACGCCGACTTCCTGGAACTCGTCCTCGCCGACGAGGTCGCCCGCCGCGACACCCACTCCGCCGCACTGTGCGCGGTCTGCCGGACTCGATCCCGGGATGCGTCTGGACACCTTGTGACCGGTGGGCCGAGAACCGGTGACCCGGAGTCTGATAGTTTGAATCTGATAGCCTGACTCCATGAGGGAGATGTCTGCCTCGGAAGTGGCGCGGCGATTCTCCGCCGTACTCGACGGCGCCGAGCACGGCGAGACAATTGTGGTCACGCGCGGTGGCCGGCGAGTGGCGTTAATCGTGCCAGCGCCACGAGCAAACGGGCAGGCCGTGGGCGAGGTCCTGGCCCGCTGGCGCGGGCGACTCGACGTCGACGACGCCTTCGCTGCCCACGTGGCCGCCGCCGGCGATGCGACCGTCGACCTGGATCGCAATCCATGGCGCGAGTGATCCTGGATACCGGCGTCCTGGTCGCCAGCGTGCGCGGCCGCCTCGATGCCGCCGCGTTCGCCGCCGAAGACGACGTCGCGCTCCCCGCAGTGGTGCTGGCCGAGTACCTCACTGGCGTCGAACTCGATCATGACCCCGCGCGGCAGGCCGCCCAGCAGGCATTCCTCGATGACCTGCTGGCAGTCACCCCCGTGATCGATTACACCCCAGCCGTCGCGGTACACCACGCCACCTTGCTGGCCCACGTCCACCGGACAGGACACCCCCGCGGCGCCCACGACCTGATCATCGCCGCCACCGCCCAGGCCACCGACCGACTACTGGTCACCACCGACGCCAAAGCCGGCTTCGCCGATCTCCCCGACGTCCAAGTCCGCCTCCTCAAGCCCTGACGACGGCATCGTCAACTTGGTAGGGCCGTGCGGTGCCTGGGAGGGCGGTGTGCGTTTAGGTCTCGTCGACAAACCACCGATCACCCGAGGCATGCCGACAGAGTCGGGCGGCGTCGATCAGCAGCGGAGTGAACCGCTGCACCCAGCGATAGATCGTAAGGTGGTCGACATCGATACCGCGCTCGACCAGCAGTTCCTCGACATCTCGGTAGGACAGGACATACCGGAGATACCAGCGCACCGCCACCATGATCACATCGGATGGGAAGCAACCCAACGAAGCCGGACCTCGATACTGGCACTCGGGCGGGATGACGAAGCATCGGCCCAGCCTGCCCGACCTCATGATCCGCCGACGCAACAGTGCCCGCTGGTGAGGGTGGCGGAAGCGGAGGGATTCGAACCCCCGGAGCCTTCGGGACGCTCGCTTTCAAGGCGAGTGCATTAGACCGCTCTGCCACGCTTCCCTAGACGGCCACGTTAGTACGTGGCCGCTCACGAGCTGTGCAGCTCCACGCGCTGCACAGCCAGGTCCGCCAGTTCGGTGCGCGGGACACAGCCGCGCCAGACCCGGTAGTCGACCTCAGCGAGGCCGAGGTCAGCTGCTCTCGGACCGTTCTCTCCAATGTAGTGGATCACAGTCCCGTCCGGCCCGGATTCCACCAGTTCGACCGGCAGGCCGTGCCAGCCGGCGCGCCAGCGCACCAGATCGAGCGAGTCGAGTTCATCGATCATCACCGGCAGTGTCCAGACACCCGCCTGCTCGACGAACTCCTCCGTTGGGCGGTGGCCGGGCGAGGGGTGCAGGGTCACCTCGCCAGGGCGGGGACCGAAGTCGGCGTCGTAGTCGCTGCCGTGGTATTGCGCGATCAGACCGCGCCGCACGGTGGGCCGCAACGATGCCGGTGGCCGGTGCCAACCCGCCGGACCCAGGGTGGCCGGCCCGGTGCTGATCCATCCGATTTGCCGGTTCAGGTAGGCGCCCAAGCGCTGTTCGTCCCCGTGAGAATCGATCCGCCACAACTCGGCGCCGGCCGGCAGCTCGACCAGATCCACCTGGTAGACACTGACGCCGAAGGGCGCGATGTAGAGCTGCGGGCTGTGCGCGTAGAAGCGCAGGACGTGCAGATCATCGGTGACCGGCCAGCCCGCCACCTGGTCCAATCCGTAGCGCCGAATGAGCTCAACGGACGAACTCGCCGGCACGTCCTCCAGCCGGGTCACAAAACCGGCGATGCGGTGCGGGTCGAAACGCCCCGGCACCACGACATTGCCCAGGGTCAGCTCCACCAGACCCGGCAACACAAGCTTCTGCATCGCGGTATCAGGGTTGAGCACAGACATCTGACCAGGCACTCTGAGCCTGGGCGGTGCAGGAGCGGAGTGTTGCTCGGACTGCGCCGGGCCACCGTCAGGCCTCAACACATCGACTGCTACGCCTACTACTGGATCTGTCATCAGCTCCCCCACTCGCCACCGAGAGGCCCGTCCGCGCTCCAGCCGGGCTGGGTGCGGGGAACCTACTACGCCATTCGGCGCAAGCCCACCGGGAGGGGGTGGTCAGGCTGCGGATGGGTTTGCTAATCACGCAGATGCTTCATCACCCGTTCGAAGACTTCCGTCAGCATCAGCCGTTCCTGCGCCGACAGCAGATCCACCAGGTTGTCGCGGACCCCACGGACGTGCGTGGGAGCCGCGCTGCGCAGCACCGCCAGGCCCTGACTGGTGAGTACCGCGAATACTCCCCGGCGGTCACCCGGGCACTCCTGGCGCCGCACCAGGCCGGCCTGCTCCATCCGGCGGATCTGATGAGAGATCCGGCTCTTCGACGAGCCGACCTGATCGGCCAGCGTGCTCATGCGAACCTGTCCACGGGGCGCCTCAGATAGCCGGACCAGCAGTTCGTAGTCAGCCAGCGCCAGCTGATGCTCCTCCTGCAAATCACGATTGAGCTGGGAATCGAGAAGCTGCTTGCCGATCACGTAGGCGCGCCAGGCTCGCATCTCCTCGGCATCGAGCCAGCGCGGCTCCCCACTCACCCCGTGCACGTTATCCGACCGCCTCCCGGACCACACTGAAACCGGGGGCGGCGACTACCGTCAGGCACCGTGCGCGCGATCACGATCATCGAGTACGGCGGCCCGGAAGCATTGACACTCACCGAGCAACCCGGTCCCCGGCCGGGTCCGGGCGAGGTGCTCATCGACGTCGCCGCAACATCGGTCAACCGGGCCGACCTGCTGCAGCGCCAAGGCCGGTACCCGCCGCCGCCCGGCGTCAGCACGATCGTCGGGTTGGAGTGCTCCGGGGTGGTGGCCGAGCTCGGCGAGGGGGTCTGCGGGCTCGACGTCGGTGAGGCGGTGTGCGCGCTGCTGGCCGGTGGCGGCTACGCCGAGCAGGTCGTCGCGCCGGCCGGGCAGGTGATGCCACTGCCGCCAGGAATAGATCTGGTGACGGCCGGGGGCGTGCCCGAGGTCGCCTGCACGGTGTGGTCGACGGTGGTGCGGCACGCAGGCCTCACCGCCGGAGAGCTACTTCTGGTGCACGGCGGGTCGGGGGGCGTGGGCACGCACGCGATCCAGGTCGGCCGGGCACTGGGGGCTCAGGTCGCGGTCACCGCAGCCGCGCCACGGCTGGCACGCTGCGCGCAGCTGGGCGCCCATGTTCTCATCGATTACCGCCAGCAGGACTTCGCCGAGCAGCTGCGCGGCCGCGCCGATGTGATCCTGGACAACATGGGCGCCAAGTACCTGGCCCGCAATCTCACCGCACTGGCCCCGGACGGCCGGCTGGTAGTGATCGGCTTGCAGGGCGGCAGCACCGCTGAGCTGAACCTCGGTGCCCTGCTGCCCAAGCGGGCCAGCGTCGCGGCCATCGGGCTGCGCGGCCGGCCGGTGACCGGTCCGCACGGCAAGGCAGCCTTGTGCGCCGACGTCGTCGCCGGAGTGTGGCCGATGTTCGGCGACGGCCGGGTCAAGCCGGTGGTGCACGCCACTCTCCCGCTGGGGCAGGCCGCGCAGGCGCACCAGATGCTGGAGGACGGCGGCGTGATTGGCAAGATCCTGCTGACCACCGGTCGATGACGTTGGATATGAGCGATACAGGGCGACACCTTGGGGGGAGAAGCGGATGATGAACGGTATGAGTGATGCGGATGGTGAGCAGGTCATCGTGGTCGGACCGGACGGTAAGCCGGTGTCCGCTATGACAATGCCACTCGACGATCAGCGCGGCATGGAGGTCGCTGAGCAGGTCGAGCAACCCGCCAAGGTGATGCGGATCGGCAGCATGATCAAACAACTACTGGAGGAGGTGCGGGCCGCGCCGCTGGATGACGCCAGCCGCGTCCGGCTCCGCGAGATCCACCAGTCCTCGATCAGAGAGCTGGAGCAGGGGCTGGCCCCGGAGCTGCGCGAGGAGCTGGAACGGCTCTCGCTGCCCTTCGACGAGAACTCCACCCCCAGTGACGCCGAGCTGCGCATCGCGCAGGCCCAACTGGTCGGCTGGCTGGAAGGCCTGTTCCACGGCATCCAGACCGCCCTGTTCGCCCAGCAGATGGCCGCCCGCGTGCAACTGGAGCAGATGCGCCGCGGCCTGCCCGCCGGAACGATCCCGCCCGGAATGCAGGTCCCGGGAGGTCAGCCGGCAGAACCCGGAACCCGAGGCACCGGCCAGTACCTCTAACCCCCGCAGCCCGAAGGGATGAGTGTCACCCGAGTACCCTGGCTGACCGTGCAGGACACCGCGGCGGCGCCCGAGATCACCCGGTCTCCCGGGTCACCATCCCGGAGCTGGGCCCGCGCCCTCGGTGATCTGCGAGCCGGGTGGCAGCAGCGCGAGCTGTGGGGCCACCTGGGCTGGCAGGACATCAAGCAGGGCTACCGGCGCTCCGTGATCGGTCCGTTCTGGATCACGATCAGCTTGGGAGTCCAGGCACTGGGCATGGGGCTGCTCTATGCGGCGCTGTTCAATCAGCCGATCGCGTTCTTCCTGCCCTACCTGGCCGTCGGATTGATCATCTGGCAGTTCCTGGCGGGCTGCATCAACGAGGGCGCCGAAGTCTTCATTCGCAACGAAGGCCTGATCAAGCACCTGCCCGCGCCGCTGAGCGTGCACATCTTCCGGTTGGTCTGGCGGCAACTGCTGTTCTTCGGGCACAACATCCTGGTCTGGCTCGCGCTGATGCTGATCTTCCCCCCACAGGCCCCGCGGGCGTTCGGGTTGAGCAGCCTGCTGGCTTTTCCGGCGTTGGCGCTGCTCGTGCTCAACGGAGTCTGGGTGGCAATCCTGATCGGGATCATCGCCACCCGCTACCGCGACATCCCTCCGGTGACCGCCAGCATCGTCACCCTGATGTTCTTCATGACGCCGATCGTGTGGGATTACGAGCAGCTCCACAACGCACCCGGCGCGGTCGGCGAGCGGGCCCGGCTGGTCGAGCTCAACCCGTTCCTGCACTTCGTAGAGATCCTGCGACGGCCGATGATCGGCGAATCCTTCGAAATCCGGCACTGGCTGGTGGCCCTGGCCATCACCGTGGTGGGGTGGGCGGTAGCACTGGTGGTCCTGCGCAACTACCGCGCCCGAGTCTCCTACTGGGTGTGATAGCACAATGGTCTCCATCGACGTACGCGGCGCCTGCGTCGAATTCCCCATCTTCGACGCGAAGACCAGGTCGTTGAAGAAGGCTGTGCTGGGCACGGTGGGACGGGCCGGCGGCAAGATCGGCATCGACGCCAAGGTGCCGATCGTCGAAGCGCTGCGCGAGATCACCATCTCGCTGCGCGACGGTGACCGAGTCGGCCTGATCGGCCACAACGGCGCGGGCAAGTCGACCCTGTTGCGGCTGCTGTCCGGGATCTACGAGCCGACCCGGGGCAGCTCGCGGATCGTGGGGAAGGTCGCGCCCATATTCGACCTCGGCGTCGGCATGGACCCGGAGATCTCCGGCTACGAGAACATCATCATCCGCGGCCTGTTCCTGGGTATGACCCGCAAGCAGATGGAGTCCCGGACCGAGGAGATCGCCGAGTTCACCGAGCTCGGCGACTACCTGTCGATGCCGTTGCGCACCTACTCGACAGGCATGCGGGTGCGTCTCGCGCTGGGCGTGGTGACCAGCATCGACCCGGAGATCCTGCTGCTCGACGAGGGCATCGGCGCGGTGGATGCGGCGTTCCTGGAGAAGGCCCGGGATCGGCTCACCGCGCTGGTGGAACGCTCGGGCATCCTGGTGTTCGCCTCACACTCCGATGAGTTCCTCGTCGAGCTGTGCAGCTCGGGGTTGTGGCTGGACCACGGCGAGATCCGCGAACACGGCGACCTGCGCCAAGTCCTCGCCCACTACAAGGGGAAAAACCCCGTCGAGCCCCTCACACCCATCACCGGCGCCGCACGATGATCACGGACGGGTCGCTCGGGGGGAGTCGGATGAGCAGGGTGGTGGCCGTTGTCGTTACGCGGCATCGGCGGGATTTGCTGGCGAAGTCGCTGGCGGTCATCGCAGAGCAGACGCGGGTGCCGGATCACCTGGTGGTGGTGGACAACGGGCCGGAGGACCCGGCCGAAGGCGTGGTCGAGGACTGCCCGATCCCCTCGACGTATCTGCCCTCGTTGCGCAATCTCGGCGGGGCGGGCGGGTTCGCGCTGGGCATGCTGCACGCGCTGGCCCTGGGCGCGGACTGGGTGTGGCTCGCTGATGATGACGGGCGGCCCGCCGACGTCCGGGTGCTGCAGACCCTGCTCGAGGAGGCCAAGCGCCGGGACCTCGCGGTGATCTCCCCAGTCGTGGTCAACATCGACGATCCGGAGCGGTTGGCCTTCCCACTACGCCGCGGGCTGACCTGGAAGCGGATGCGCAGCGAGCTGGGCACCGACTTCCTGCCCGGCATCGCGAGCTTCTTCAACGGCGCGCTGTTCAGCGCGCAAGCGCTGGACGTCGTCGGCGTCCCGGACTACCGGCTGTTCCTGCGGGGCGACGAGGTGGAGGTACACCGCCGGGTGGTCCGCTCCGGACTGCGCTTCGGCACCACCCTGAAAGCCTCCTACGCCCACCCGGACGGCTCTGCGGAGTTCAAGCCGATGCTGCGCGGGTACTTCCACGCCCAGGACCCCAGCGACGACCTCAAGCGCTACTACACCTACCGCAACCGCGGCTACCTGCTGTCCCAGCCGGGAATGCGCCGGATCGGCATGCTCGAGGTGTTCCGATTCGGGCTGTACTTTCTGGGCACCAAACGGGACCCGCGCGCTTTCCGGCAGTGGTTGCGGCTGCTTCGGCAAGGACGAGCCGAGCGCTTCTACCGGTACTGAGCGCCGCACGGGCCGCATCGGCGTATACCAAGGTAAAGTTCCGGTCAATCTCCGGGACAGGTCGCTGCGCTCTGGTCCGACTGGACTAGCCTCCTGCGGGTGCTGACATCCGGGCACATCGAGATCTCGCGCCGCGCCTCGCGAACCGGTGATGAGACCGCCGAGCACCAACCCGGTGCCGACCTCGCCGGTAGGGGGAATCGAGCCCCGAGGCTGCTTCGGCTGGCTGCGGCGGTACTCGGCCTCCTCGGTGCACTGTTCGCCATCGCGGTGCCGCTGCTGCCCGTGATCCAGGACACCACCGTGATCACCTGGCCGCGCGCCGGCCACCTCGCCCCGGTCAATGCACCGCTGGTCACCTTCCAACCGCAGAACCTGACCGCGACGATCCCGTGCGCGGCGGCCGCTTCGGTGGACGCCCGGACGGCGCAGCCGGCCACCCTGCTGTCCACGACCCCGCCCGGCTCGACCGAAGGCGCGGCGGTGGGCATGGTGCTGCAGATCGCGCAGGGCAAGCTGACCCTGATCAGCCGTGGCCAGGCGCTGGGCAACGTCCTGCTGGGCACCGTCCCGCCGGCCGCCGAGCAGTGCCTGATCAGGATCACCTCGAGTGCCAAGGGCACCACGGCCTCCGCAGGCGCGACCCCGTTCGTCAAGGTCGATCAGGACGTGCGACCCCAGGTGACCGGCATCTACTCGGCGCTGAGCGAGCAGCAGGACCCGGTGACCGGACTGTCGGTACGGATCACCGCCGACACCCGCTACCAGTCCGTGCCGCATCCGATCAAACTGGCCGTGACCGCGTTGGCCGTGCTGGTCGTGCTGATCAGCCTGATTCTGCTGCACCGGCTCGACGGGCGGATCGGCCGGCGGGCGCCACGGCTGCTGCCCTCAGGCTGGTGGCGACCCACCGGGCGGGACGCCACCGTGCTCGCGGTGCTGGCGGTGTGGGTGGTGATCGGCGGGATCACCTCCGACGACGGCTACATCCTCACGATGATCCGCACCCGGGCGGAGATGGGCTACATCGGCAATTACTACCGGTGGTTCAACGTCCCGGAAGCCCCCTTCGGCTGGCCGTATGAGCTGTACGCGCACTGGTCGCAGATCAGTACGGTGCCGCCGTGGCTGCGGCTGCCCGCCTTCGTCATGGGCGGGGTCAGCTGGATGCTGATCAGCCGCGAGGTGCTGCCACGGCTGGGCCGGGAGGTCCGCCGTAGCGCCGCCGCCGGCTGGGCCGCCGCCGCGGTGTTCCTGGCATTCTGGCTGCCCTACAACAACGGGCTGCGGCTGGAGCCGGTGGTGGCCATCGGCTCGCTGCTGGTGCTGTGCGCGGTGGAACGCGCGGTGGCCACCCGCCGGGTGCTGCCGCTGGCGCTGGGCGTTCTCGCGGCCGCCTTCACCGTCGCTGCGACACCGACCGGGTTCATCGCGGTGGCACCGTTGCTGGTGTCGGTGCGACCGCTGGTGGCGTTGCTGCGCCAGCACGCCGCGGTCTCCGGGAAGGCGGCCGTCCTGGGTCCGGTGCTCGGCGCGGGCCTGCTGGTCCTGGTGGTGATCTTCGCTGACCAGACGCTGGCCGGGGTGCTGGAAGCCACCCGGGTCCGCACCGAGATCGGGCCCAGCCTGTCCTGGTTCCAAGAATTCTTCCGCTACCAGTGGTTGTTCAGTGACGTGCCGGACGGGGCGCTGGCCCGCCGGTTCCCGGTGCTGCTGTTGCTGCTGTGCCTGGGCACCAGCCTGGTGGTGCTGCTGCGCCGTGGCGGCATCCCGGGCGCCAGCATGGGGCCCAGCCGGCGGCTGATCGCCACCACAGGAGCGGCGCTGGCGCTGCTGGCCCTGACCCCGACCAAGTGGACGCACCATTTCGGCGCGCTCGCCTCGATCGGCGCTGCGCTGGCCGCGCTCACCGCGCTGACCACCAGTTCGACGGTGCTGCGCTCGGCGCGCAACCGGTGGTGGTTCCTGTGCGGTCTACTGGTGATCCTGGCGATGTCCTCGACCGGACCCAACGCACCCTGGTACGTCTCGCAGTACGGCGTGCCGTGGTTCGATAAGCCACCCTCGGTGCACGGTGTCCAAGCAAGCACGCTGTTGATCGGCGGTGCCGTGCTGGCGGCGCTGATCGCGGTGATCGAGGGGCTGCGGCACGAGCCAGGTGGACCGCCGCCACCCGTCCCGGACCGGCGCAACGGCCAGCGCCGGGCGCTGCGGATCGGTTCGGCTCCGATCGCGGTGTTCTGCGGGCTGCTCGTGCTCGCCGAGATCGGCGCCATGGTCAAGGCCATGCACAAACAGCGCGACGGCTACAGCATGGCCGCGGCCAATATCGCCCACATCACCGGGCACAGCTGCAACCTCACCGACGCGGTGTCCGTGGAGCCCGACCGGCGCGCCGGCGCGCTGCGCCCGCTGCAGGGAACGCTACTGGCCGACATCCCGCTCCAGCGGGGCTTCGATGTCAACCAGTTCCCGCTCAGCAAGCTGCCCCGCAGCAATGCCTCAGCGACCGGCGACAGGGGTGATCGCCTCCCGAAGCTGGGCAACGACGACGACGATCTCATCGACACGCCGCCCTCAGGACTCGGCGGCGCCGAGATTCCGGTCTGGAGCAGCTTCTCCCCCAGCAGCGCGGGCACCGGGAACCTGCGTACCAACTGGTACGTACTGTCCCCGATAGCCCGCCAGGGCCAGGCGCCCGTGGTGATCTCCGTGGCCGGCAAGCTGTCCCCCACCACACCGCTGATCGCCGAGTTCGCCCAGCGCACCGAGCGCGGGTTCCGCGTCATCGAGTCGACCCAGATCGGCGGGCGGGCCACCGCTCACGCCCCAGGCTGGCGGGACTATCGCCTGGGGTTGACCGGCCGGGCCGCCGGGGCGGATGCCGTGCGGCTGATCGCCACCGACGCCGACGTCACCGATGAGGGCTGGCTGGCGTTCTCGGCGCCGCGGGTGCCCGTGCTGAGCTCTCTGACCGCCCTGGTGGCTCCGACGCCGCCGGTGTTCCTGGACTGGCCGGTGGGATTCGTGCACCCGTGCGTTCGGCCGTTCGCGATCCGCAACGGCGTCGCCGAGCTACCGCAGTACCGGCTGCTGCCCGATGAGCTGCTGACCGAATACAGCCGGACCTGGTCATCCCGGGAGGCCGGCGGCCCGATCGGCTGGTTGCAGGTGCTGGCCGTCCAGCAGGAGGTGCCGACCTACCTCAAAGAGAACTGGGACACCGACTGGGGCAAGCTGATGGTCATCCAGCCCCGAGTGCCCGACACCGAGGCGCCCATCCTGCAGACCGGAACCGCAGTACGCACCGGCTGGTGGTCGCCAGGACCGCTGCGCAGCGGCAGCCAGACCGCCACCATCTCCCCCCTGGGCCGCTGACGTGGAGTTGGTCACCCTTGACGGGCCGCCAACTCAGAAGAGAGGGACCCGAGAGGGCCCCTCGCGGAAACGAGGGGGAGGTGTTCCGCGAGGGGCGGCGGATCCGGCTGGGGGTCCCGAACCCGCACGTCTTATTGTGCCACTGTTGGTATGCTCCATGCGAGTGATAGACCGGCGCGGCGCACACGTTATGCCGTGGCGAGTCGTCGGTGTCACCACCCGTCCGGGTTGGTGACGGGCCGGGGTCGGAAAATTACGGTGCGTTGCACGATGAAATTGATAGCTGTCGCCACCGCCTGAGCGACGACGAACGCACACGTGAACTCACCATGAAACGGCGGTAGCAGCGCGAGCACCAGCGCGTTCATGCCGACTTGGACGACGAAGGTGATCCCGTACAGGGCCACGATCGAGGCATACTCCACCCGACCACCTCTGCCCTGGAAGGTCCACCGCCGGTTGATCAGGTAGGCCGTGGTGGTGCCGGCGACGAACGCCAGCGCCTTGGCCAGGTGCACCCATAACCCGATCACCAGCAAAATCTGGTAGCTGCTGAGATCCACCACGAATGCGACCCCGCCGACCAGCACGAACCGGGTCAGCTGGGTGGACAGGCGAGCAGACACCGCAGGCGGTGCGGCCAACCCTGCACCTCCTTCAACACCGATCCCTCGGGCAACACTGTAGCTCCTCGGATTCCTCGCCGAAGCCACTCCGACTGCTGATCGGAGCAGGGTAGTCCGACAAAGCTCGCCGGTCCCGTCCGACTACCCTGCGCCAGTGCCGGTGCCCGACACAACTCGTACTGCGGTGGAGTCCCATCCCGCCCCGTCAGCGACTCACGAGCTGAAGCGCACCGGAACCGGGCTGGCAGGCGGCTGGCAGGCGCGAAGCCTGGCCGGGCTGGCAGTGTTGACTCTGCTGGCCGCGATCGGGGTACTGCTGGCCCCGGTCGTCGCCGACGACCCGGTGGTGAACTGGCCCCCGACCGGTCAGCAACCCCGCTCCACCGTGCTGCCGCTGGTGCCCTACCGACCGTTGAGTCTGGAGGCGCGGGTCCCGTGCGCCGGGCTGGCCGCGCTGAACCAGCAACCAGGCGGCGGCGACGCGCTTCGGACCTTGCCGGCCAGCGCCGGCAAGACGGGCACGATCAGCCAGGGCCTGCTCGTCACGGTGCGCCGTGGCGTCGTCGAGGTCAGCGCATCCGGCCGGTCGCTGGTGCGTGAGGTGCTGCCCGCGCCGGAGTGCAGCTACCGGGTACTGGCCGATGCCAGTGGGGTACGGGTGCTGCGAGACGGGGTCCTGCGGGGCAAGGAGGTGCGGGGTGAGGGGGTGCAGGTTCCGCAGGTCAGCGAGCTGAGCACCGACCTCGAGGGTCGAGCGGCGGCCACCGGCCTGGCGGTGTCGTTGCACCTCGACGCCCGCTACGAGTCGACCCCGACGGTACTGAAGATCAGTCTGCTGGTGGTCTGCCTCACGGGCCTGCTGGTGCTGCTCGGGTTGACGTGGCGGTGGTGGCGCGGCGACCAGGAGGCACCCATCCGGTATCCCAGGCCTCGAGTCGCGGACGCGGTGCTGGTGGTCGTCTCGGGACTG
Source organism: uncultured Actinomycetota bacterium (assembly GCA_963712995.1). GTDB lineage: Bacteria > Actinomycetota > Actinomycetes > Mycobacteriales > Pseudonocardiaceae. Next base: position 52,749 of record CAVQKH010000008.1, read on the forward strand.
TGGGTGCTGCTGGCCCCGACGAACTTCGACGACTCGTGGTATGCCCTGATGGCCAGGGGCGCCGAGGCCTCCGGCTCGGTCGGCAACGCGATCTACATGTTCAACGTCTCCGAGACCCCGTTCGTGGCCAGCCAGTACGTCCTGCAGGCGTGGGGCTCGATCGGTGGTTGGGGGCTGACCTGGCTGCGGCTGGTGCCGCTGGGCTACGGGCTGGTCACCTGGCTGCTGCTACGCGTGGTGCTGGTCACCGGTTTCGGCCGGGAGCTGGACACCGCCCGGGTTGCCTTCGCGCTGCTGGTGGCCTACCTGCTGTGGTGGCTGCCCTACGGGATGACGCTGCGCCCGGAGCCACTGATCGTGCTGCTCGCCGCGGCGACACTGCTGCTGGCCGAACTGGCCCGGCAACGCCACTCGATCGGCGCACTGGCCGCCGCCACCACCACTGCGGCGCTGGCGATGTCGGTCTCCCCCTCCGGGCTGGTCGCCGCAGCACCCCTGGTGCTTGCGGGGCCGTGGTTGTGGGCCTGGCTGCGCGACCAGGACGCCCTGGCCCGGCTCGCCGCGGTCCTGGCGCTGGTGACCGCTGCGGGCGCTCCCCTGGTGCTGGTGGGCTGTGCCGACGCCACCCTCGGCGACGTGCTGGAGGCCACCGCCGTGCACCAGTGGTACTACCAGGCCTTTCCCTGGTACCAGGAACACGTCCACTACCTGACGATTCTCAGCTTCAAGGACTCCGCCCAGTGGGCGCGCCGGGCTCCTGTCGTGCTCACCGTCGCGGTGCTCGCGCTGGTGGCGCTGGGCAGTATCCGGCGGCCAGGTTTGCGCCGGCACACCGTTGATCCGCTGCATCGCCTGCTGGTGAGCAGTGCGGTCTGCTCGGCACTGGCCCTGGCACTACTGGCGCCGACGCCCACCAAGTTCGTCAACCACTTCGGGGCGGCGGCCGCCGCACCCACGTTGCTCCTCGCGGCAGCCCTGCTGCGCTCCCCACTGCCGTGGCCAGCTCTCCGGTGGCGCAACCGCCGGGCCGACGGCTTCAGGCTGGCCATCGCGGGGACAATGCTGCTGGTCGGCGCGGTGTCGTGGAGTTTTGCCGGGCCGAACATCTGGCGGCCCTACTCCGACCGGGGCCAACCGTTCGGCAACCACCTCACCTTGGCCGAGGACCGCGTCGACCTGGTGAGTGTGCGGCCCAAACTCGGGCCGGTGCAGCTGGCCAACCCGCTGCTCTGGGTGCTGGTCGCGCTGGCGGCGGCCTGGGGGGTGGCCTGGTGGCGTCGCCGCGGCCGGGACGCCGACATCAACCCCGATCGGGCGGTGTTGCTGACCGGGTCGAGCGCGATCGTGGTGATGACCCTCGTCGTGTTCGTATGGGCGCCGCTGCGCCAGTATCCCGGCTGGTCAGTTGCCCTCTCCGCACTCCGCTCCACAGAGGGCCAGCCGTGCGCGCTGCGCGATTATGCCCAGGTCCTGCTCGACAGCCCGACCCAACCGGTGCCCACCGGTTCGGCGTCGCGTTATGGATCCTTCGCCGCGACGGGCCGGACCTCGCTGGTGCCACCTCCGGTGCCGGGCACGCTGGTCTGGCAGGACGGCGCCACCACCGAGGTCGGCAGCGACGTCACAGGCGACCCGGGCACCGGCTCGCTGACCAAACCAGGGGGGCTGCTCGTGACACCCTGGTTCACCCTGCCCACCCACGGCGGTTCCGTCCTGCTGGTCCCGGTGCTCGGTGCCCGGGCGGGCCAGCGACTGAAGATGGAATACGCCACCGCCACGGGACCCGACCCGCACCCGTTGGGCAGCGTGACGCTGTCGGTGGACCGGACCACGCCGGATACCGAATGGCAGCAGGCGGCCGTCGCGCTCGAGAAGCTGGGCACCGCGCGACCCTCGAGCGTGCGCCTGGTGGTCCACGAGCGGGTGAGTAGCGCTGATAACCGGTTCGCGGTGGGCCAGCCGCGGCTGGCCGGGTGGCACCCGCTGACGGCGTTGACCGCCGCCGCTCCGGTGTACGTCGACCAGCTCACCGCAACCCTGCTGCCCTGCCTGGACCAGGTCGGCGTCGAGCACGGCATCGCCCGTGCCCCGCAGGTGCTGGTCCTGAGCGACGAGGGGTTCGGCCGGGGATTCCTCGACCTGGGGTTCGAACTGCACCGCGGCGGTACCCAGGTGCCGGTGGGCCGATCAGCGACCACCGTGCGGGTACCCACCCGGCTGATGCCCAGCGGAGCACCCTCGCTGCCATGGGGCCGGGTCGTGCGGGTGGTCTACGACCACCCCGTCGGACTGGTCGACCGGCACGTCGATCAGCAGCGGCGGTCCGGCTGGACGCGGCTCCCCACCCTGGCCGCCAAGAGCTATCACGGCGATCCTCGATGACGTGGACGAGGTAACTGTCACATGTATCGAGGAAGTGACGTGTAACCTGGCTTTGTTGCTTTGGTGGGTAGGGTGCATGGGTCACCGCCAGGCTTACCCGGATCAGATGGCGAGTGCGAGTTCGGCGAAGGCAGTCGTGAGCCGATACCGGGAATCAACGTCGGTAGCAAGTTCGTAGTGACCGCGGCGCAGGTTCTGGATGAAGGCGTGCCCCGCACTGATTACCTGAGCAGAGCGGAACCGGTTCAGGCCGCGCATGGGCCGCAGCCGGGCCTTCAGTTTGCCGTGATCAGCTTCAATCACATTATTCGCATACTGCTCGAAGACATGGTCCTGGTGAGCTGGGTGAGGAACTCGGTGTTGGTGTGGGTTTTGCGGAGGCTGTCGAGGAGCATGTCGATGGCCTGTTGGTTGTCCCGGCCGTCGAGGGCCTGGCGCAGGGCGCGGGTGGCCGCCATTTCCTCGCCGGTCAGCAGTAGTTCCTCCTTGCGTGTGCTGGACTGGCTTATGTCGATGGCGGGGTAGATGCGTTTGCTCGCGATTTTGCGGTCTAGCCTGAGTTCGGCGTTGCTGGTTCCCTTGTATTCCTCGAAGATCAGCGTGTCGCCGACCGAGCCGGTCTCCACCAGCGCCGTGGCGAATACGGTCAATGAACCGCCATTCTCGATATTGCGGGCCGCGCCGAGGAACCGTTTCGGCGGCACGAGGGCGGTGGAGTCCACGCCACCGGACAGGATCCGTCCGGACGCTGGAGCGGCCAGGTTGTAGGCGCGGCCCAGCCGGGTCAGCGAGTCCAGCATCACCACCACGTCCCGTCCCACCTCGACCAGGCGCTTGGCGCGTTCGATGGCCAGCTCGGCGAGCGCGGTGTGCTCGTGGGGTGGGTGGTCGAACGTGGCGGCGATGACCTCGCCGGGCACGGCGCGTGCCAGGTCGGTGACTTCCTCCGGGCGTTCGCCGACAAGGACGAGCATGAGGTGGCATTCCGGGTGGTTCTTGGCTATCCCGTGCGCGATTGCCTGCAGCACGGAGGTTTTCCCGGCCTTCGGCGGTGCGACGATCAAGGCCCGCTGTCCCTTGCCGACCGGCATGAGGAGATCGACCACCCGCGTGGTCAGGGCGTGCGGTTCGGTCTCCAGCCGCATCCGTTCGTTCGGGTAAAGCGGGACCAGCTCGGAGAACGCAGCTCGGGACATGGCGTGGCGCGGATGCTGCCCGTTGATGGCGTCGATGTGGACGAGGGGCGCGAATTTCTCGCCCCTGCCGGCGGGGCGGGCCCTGCCGGTGACCGTGTCGCCGCGGCGTAGCCCGTGTTCGCGGACCAGCCCCAGCGGGACAGGGGCGTCGCGCGGCCCGGGCAGATAGCCGTCGGTGCGAACGAAGGCGCGGCTGTCCACGATGTCAAGGATCCCGGTGACCGACCGTGGGGAACCCCCCTCGCGCGACTCATGGGCCCTGCTGTTGTCGGCAGGCTGGCTGGGGAAATCGTTGTCATACATAGAGATTTCTTTCCTGGACTATTGATCATGGGGGTGCGGTGACTGGGCCGGGACACGCCGGCGCACGCCGCAGAGGGGATCCCGTTCGCGCCAGGAACGGCTTCACCACGAAAGCCACGTCTAGCGGAAGGAAGGGGAGCCTGAGAACTCTTGTGGGGGAACGTCGTCTGCCTGCATCCACAAGAGCTGCATCCACAAGAGGGAGACGCCACTAAGGCTACCCACTCGATGATCGGCGCGCAACAGCGTTCCCAACCGGCCTAGTTGACATGCCTAGGAGCGTGATGTGACTGGGCAACGGGCGCGCACAGGGCATGCTGCCCTGCGGTTTGACCCGGATCGCGGCTGAACACATCCGCCTCCCTGATGAAGCGGTCCTGCGGCATCACCGCGTCACCGAACGGCGTCGCCACCCGCTCGCCGTGCGCGCGACACAACGCTTGGTACAGCCTGCGCGCTTGAGCCGCGCGAATGACCTGCCGTAGCACGCCAGTCCCCAACGCGCGTGGGAAACGCGGAAACCCCGCTGAGGTCCTTCCTCGATTGTGATGCTGGGTAGGCCGACCGTGAGGGAGGTTGAATTCCTCAGCGGGACAGGAACCCGGTCGGCGGCGCCGCGTCGTACCAGATCTGGCGCAGCCCGCTGGCCGGTGGTGGCTACCAGTTGATCGGCACCACGACTGACACAGCGTTCCTCGACAGGCCGGACCGTGCTGAGCTTGCCTACCACTACACCGTCAAGGCAGTGGACCGGCAGGGCAATCTCGGTGCCGCCTCCGCGGACGCGGCGCCGTAGCGCCGCAGTCGTCGAAGCTCTATTGACTTCATCTGAGCCCTGTATAGTCTTCAGCTATGCCGGTGAGTGCCTGCGGGTGGCGAGGGATCGCGACGGTCGCGATGGGAGTGGTGCTGTGTGCAGCGGTCCTGGTGGGCTGCGGTTCCGGCACGACCGGGCAGATCGTGCTGCACTTCGACACCGGCGCCGAGGGCGCGGATTCGTCCCGGGCCGCAGCGGCGGAGTGCAGCCGGGCTTCCGGCGGCCGGTACCTGATCGAGCAGCGGACCGTGCCGGGCGGGGCCACCGATAGTCAGCGACTGACTCTGGTACGCCGGCTGGCCGCGCACGATCCCAGCCTGGACGTCATGGAACTCGATGTCATCTGGACAGCGGAGTTCGCCGAGGCAGGGTGGCTCCTGCCCTACCCGAGCGAGGTGGCCCGCCGCATCGAGCAAGGGACCCTCGCGGTCCCAGTGGAGACGGGGACATATCACGGGAAGTTGTACGCCGCGCCACTGGCCACCCAGACGCAGCTGCTCTGGTACCGCAAGGACCTGGTGCCCAGTCCACCCCAGACCTGGGACGAAATGATCCAGATGGCGGGAGAGCTGGCGGCAAGGGATCTGCCGCACTACATCGAGGTGCAGGGCGCCCGGTATGAGGGCTTGACAGTGTGGTTCAACACGCTGCTCACCAGTAGCGGCGGCTCGATCCTCGGGGAGAACGGGGAGGTGCAGGTGGCCCGGGGCAATGCCGCCCGGCAGGCACTGGGCGTCATGGCACGGCTGGCCACTTCTCCGGCTGCGGACCCATCACTGTCAGTGAGCCAGGAGGACGACGGCCGGTTGGCGATGGAAGCAGGTAAAGCGGCGTTCGAGGTCAACTACCCGTTCGTCTACGCCACCATGCACGCCCAAGGTGCGGGCGGCACCTTCATTGACGAGTTGGGACGGCCGACCCGCCAGGACACCGGTCGCCGGATCAAGGACGTGTTCGGCTGGGCCCCCTACCCCTCGGTGGTGGCGGGCAAGCCCGCAAGCGTGACGATCGGGGGCATCAACCTGGGTGTGAGCACCACCTCACGGCATCCGGCCGAGGCGTTCGAGGCGGCGCAGTGCCTGCGCAACCGGGATAACCAGCTGCGTGGCGCGATAGCCGTACAACGGCCGCCCACGCTCACCGCACTGTATGACGACCCGGAATTCCAGCAAGAATATCCAACATGGGAGGCGGTCCGGGATTCGCTGAACCACGCCAGTAAGCGCCCGCAGACACCGGCCTACAAGAGCCTGTCCATCGTGATCTCCGGCCTGCTCAACCCCGCAGCGGGAATCGATCCGGACACCGTGGTGTGTCAGCTGGCCGACCAGGCCGCTAAGTCCGTCACCTCGCAGGTCTTGGTGCCATGACGCTGCCTGCACCATCGGAGGTTCGCGCCGCCGATCCGGCAAGGAGACGCCAGCGGGCGGCCATCTCCGAACAAAGCCCGGTCGGAACATCGGCTGGCCGCACTGCTCTGCGCGCCGGCGGTGCTGATGATCCTGGCCGTGACCGGCTACCCGATCTGCTATGCCCTCTACCAGTCGCTGGAGCGATCCGACCTGCGATTTCCCGAACAACGCGGCTTCGTCGGGTTGAGCAACTACGTCGCGGTGCTCAGCTCCGGATACTGGTGGCAGGCGCTGACCGTCACTGTGATCATCACAGTGGTCTCGGTGACGATCGAGTTCGTGATCGGTCTGGCGCTGGCGCTGGCGATGTACCGCACGCCGATCGGCAAGGGCCTGGTGCGCACCGTGGTGCTGATCCCTTACGGCATCGTGACGGTGGTCGCGTCCTACAGCTGGCAGTTCGCCTGGACGCCGGGCAAGGGCTACCTGGCTGCACTCCTGCCCGAGGGCGTGGCGCCGCTGGCCGATCAGGTCAGCGCCATCGCGGTGATCATCTTGGTTGAGGTGTGGAAGACGACGCCGTTCATGGCGCTGCTGCTGCTCGCGGGTCTCGTGCTGGTACCCGATGATCTGCTCAAGGCCGCCGCGATGGACGGAGCCGGGCCCTGGCAGCGGCTGACCAGGGTGATCCTGCCGATGATGAGGCCGACGATCCTGGTGGCGCTGTTGTTTCGCACCGTGGATGCGTTCCGGGTGTTCGACTCCATCTACATCCTGACGCAGGGCTCCAACGGGACGGGATCGGTGTCGATGCTCGGCTACGACAACCTGTTCATCGGGCTCAACCTCGGCATCGGCTCGGCCATCAGCGTCCTGATCTTCATCGTCGTGGCGGTGATCGCGCTGGTGTTCGTCAAACTCTTCGGGGTAACAGCGCAGAGCCTCGAGCCCTTCGGCAGGCAGCGATGACCGCCGGGGCAGGCCGCAAGGGCTGGTGGGCCGTCGCCGACATCGCCGTCTTGATCTACGCTTTGGTCCCGGTGCTGTGGATCGTCAGCCTGTCGTTCAAGCCCCTCAGCTCGATCGATGACGGCCGGTTCATCCCGTCGGTGTTCACCTGGTCGAACTACCAGCAGATCCTCCAGCTGGCCCCGTTCGTCAGCGCGTTACGCAACTCGATCGGCATCGTGCTCATCGCAACGGGACTTTCAGTGGTGATCGGCACGCTGGCGGCCTACGCGATCGTGCGGTTGTCGTTCCCGGGCAAGCGACTGCTGATCGGCGGCATACTGCTGATCGCGATATTCCCGCAGATCTCACTCGTCTCACCATTGTTCGACATCGAGCGCACGGTTGGCCTGTTCGACACCTGGCCAGGGTTGATCCTGCCCTACATCACCTTCTCACTGCCCCTGGCGATCTACGCTCTGTCGGCGTTCTTCCGGGAGATTCCCTGGGAGTTGGAGAAGGCGGCCCAGATGGACGGCGCGACACCGTTCGAGGCTTTTCGCAGCGTGATCGTCCCGCTGGCCGCGCCCGGAGTGTTCACCACCACGATCCTGGTGTTCATCTTCTGCTGGAACGACTTCCTGTTCGCGGTCTCGCTCACCGCCACGGACGCGTCGCAGACCACCACGGTGGCGATCGCCAACTTCACCGGTGCCTCGGAGTTCACCGAGCCCACCGGGTCCATCTCAGCGGCCGCCGTACTGCTCACCATTCCGATCGTCCTGCTCGTACTGTTCTTCCAACGACGGATCGTCGCCGGCCTGACCGCCGGCGCGGTGAAGGGGTAGCGGTGGCCAGAATCGAGCTGGACAGGGTGACCAAGCGGTTTCCCGACGGCACACGTGCCGTGCAGGACATTGACCTCCAGATCGACGACGGCGAGTTCATCATTCTCGTCGGACCCTCCGGGTGCGGGAAATCGACGACGCTGAACATGATTGCCGGTTTGACGGACATCACCTCCGGCGAGTTACGCATCGCAGGTGAGCGGGTCAACGAACGGGCACCCAGGGATCGCGACCTGGCCATGGTGTTTCAGTCCTACGCGCTCTACCCGCACATGACCGTCCGGGAGAACATCGCCTTCCCTCTCAAGATCGCCCGGGCGGGCAAAGCCACCATCGAAACGCGCGTGGCTGACACCGCTAACAAGCTCGGCCTCAGCGACCTCCTGGACCGCAAACCCGCCACCCTGTCCGGCGGGCAGCAGCAGCGGGTGGCGATGGGACGCGCGATCGTACGCAATCCCAAAGCGTTCTTGATGGATGAGCCCCTGTCCAATCTGGACGCCAAGCTGCGAGTGCAGATGCAGGCCTTGATGTCCCGGCTGCAGAAGGAGCTGGAAACCACCACGGTCTATGTGACCCACGACCAGAATGAGGCGATGCGGCTGGGAGATCGGGTGGTCGTGATGCGCGGCGGGGTGGTGCAGCAGATCGGCCCGCCACAGTTCCTCTATGAGCACCCGGTCAACCTGTTTGTGGCCGGCTTCATCGGCTCACCGGCGATGAATTTCCTGCCGGCACGGCTGGAGGGCAGCGCACTGTGGTGCGAGTTGGGCGAGCTGCGGTTATCCGATTCACTGCGTTACACCCTGGAAGCGGCGCGCGCGCCGCGGGAGGTCGTCATGGGCGTGCGGCCGGAGCATTTCGAGGATGCCGCGCTGGTGGAGCCCGGGGTCAAGCAGCACGGTGTGACGTTCACGGCACGGATCGAAGTGCTGGAATCACTCGGCTCGGATAAGTATGCCCATTTCTCGCTGAGCGGTGAGCAGGTCAATGCGGTCGAGCTTCAGGAACTCGCCGCCGACGCGGGCACCGCGGACGTTCCGGACGCCGGCCAGCTGATCACCCGGCTATCCGGCGCATCAGCCGCGACCCGGGGGCACACGATCAAGGTCTGGCTCGACCCGGACCGTGTTCAGATCTTCCGACCCTCCGACGGCCGAAACCTTCGCACCCTCAACCCCGGGGTATCACATGCCAAGCAGCTACAAAGTCCAGGAACCAGGGCACTGAGTTGACGAGCTTATCGCCTCGCGCCCCGCCATCGCCCCCACAGCGGCCCCGGGAGGCGTACCCATGCATCAAAAATTGTTCTGGGAGCTTCCACTGTCAAATTGAGCGCGATTGGCAGAATATGTTCGGGTCGAGCAGTGCGGACATCGGAAATCATCGTTTCTCGATATTTTTCACCCGCACCCATTGGGAGCATTGCAGAAATTACGCATACCAGCAGCTCGGCCCGATCTCGACCATCGCTCAACGCGCAGCTGAGAACCCCGCAGGCAACGAAAACTGTAAGCTGCAGTGCCGCAAAGAGCGTCAGCGGAGCCAAAAAGACGGCCACGCTGAGAGTCAGCGCAGTGGGAGCACCAAATGTCAGCAGGAGGACGTTGCCCACGCCCGCAGCGCAGATACATATCTTGGCCCGATGACTCTGCGACATCCCGGCTCACCCCGAGAAATTCCGGGGAATCCGGCACCCGCCGCGGTCGACATTGTCCACTTGGTAAGTTCCCTTCGGTGAGCTGGCGTCCCCCCAGCTTGCTAGGCCGTCCCATGCTGGGCAGCCGGACCGAGGACTGGCGCAACACCCCTTTCGCTCAGAACCTTGCGGGCCGCCGACGCACCTTCATCGGTGAGCCGGTAGTAGCGACGCCGCGGCCGGGCGGCCTCGTGAGGATCCAGATCTTCCCACTCGTCGGTCAACCAGTGGTGGTCCAGGAGCCGTTGCAGGATCGGGTACGTGGTCCCAGGCAGCAGGCCGGTGCGTGCGGTGATCTCCAGGCCGTAAAGCGTCGCCGTCGGGTCGTCATCCCACACTTGCAGCAGCGCCTGCAGAACCAACCGGACGGTTGTCGTCATCCTGAGAGCCATACCCGAAGTCTAGTGAGGGCTTGGCCGTAGTCAATACAGGAACCGGACAAGTCTTGCTCGAAGACGATTTAGGCTATATTGTCTTCAAATATGGATACGGTGGTCCTGCATCTGCTGGTCGCGGTGCTCCTCGTCTGCCTCGGGTTGCTGCTCGGAGCGACCTGGACCATCCAGGCCATGCAGTACCGGCTGCGCCGGCAGGCTGAGGAACGCCGCCGGCTGAATGCGGAGTGGGCGGCGCTACGAACCGCCCGCCGGCGCCGGCGGTAACCGGCAGTAAGCGGGCAACCCATGGGCGGCCGCACGCCGGTCGGGCGCGAGCAGCCCCTAGGCTGCCGCGGTGCCGCTCAGCACTGCTCCCGACGCCGGGAATCGACATCGAACGGGATGGTTGATCGCGGCGTTGGCGCTGGTCACCGGAATGCTGGGGATTCTGGTGACGCTGGCCCCGGTCACCGCCGACGATCCGGTGGTGAGCTGGCCACGGGCCGGGCAGCAGCCCACCTCCACGGTGTTGCCGCTCTCGCCCTACCGCCCCCTGCAGCTCAACGCGACCGTGCCCTGCACGACGTTGCGGGCACTGGATGCCGGCCCGGCCGGCGCGGAGGCGCTGCGCACGCTGCCGGCCGACGTGGGCGCGAGTCCGGGTCAAGGGCTGGTCGTGGCCACGACCCGGGGGGGTGTGACGGTCACCGCGTCCGGCGCCGAGGTGCTGCGCCAACCGCTGCCGGCCGGGGACTGCACCTACCGGGTCCTCGCCGATGCCGGTGGGGTGCGGGTCTCCCGTGACGGTGTCGTCGTCGGCGCCCGGGTGGACCTGCTGGTGCCGCAGGTCGCCGAGCTGGCTACCGACGCAGTGACCCACACCAGCGGCCTGTCGGTGCAGATACATACCGACGCGAGGTACCAGTCGCATCCCACCATGCTCAAGACGGTGTTGCTGGTCGTGCACGGTCTCGCGCTGGCGGCGCTGCTCGTGCTGGCCGTGCGGTGGTGGCGGGGCGCCGGGCCGGGGCTGGTCCGGCCGCGCCCGTCGTGGGCCGACGCGGTGGTGGTCGCAGTGTCGCTGGCCTGGGTGGTGCTCGGACCGCTCAACATCGACGACTCGTGGTACCTGCTGATGGCCCGCAACGCGATGGAGTCGGGGTACATCGGCAACGTCATCTACCAGTTCAACGTCACCGAGAATCCGTTCGTCGCCAGCCAGTACGTCATGCAGGCCTGGGGGGGCCTGGCCCAGAACTGGAGCCTGGCCTGGATGCGGCTGCTGCCGCTGGCCTACGGGCTGGGCAGCTACGCGCTGCTGCGGGTGCTGGTCGCGACCCTGCTGGGCCGGGTGGCTCAGCGAATGAACACCGCGGCGTGGGCGGTGGCGGCCGCGCACCTGCTGTGGTGGCTTCCCTACGGCATGACGCTGCGGCCCGAACCGCTGATCGTGCTGGGTACCGCAGCGACGTTCGTACTGGCCGAGCTGGCCCGGCGGCGCCGCTCAGTGGGGGTGTTCGCCACCGCGACCGTGCTCGCCGCGCTGACCATCACCGCCTCACCCACCGGCCTGGTCGCCGCCGCACCGCTGGTGGTGTGCCTGCCGTGGTTGTGGCAGTGGTGGCGGGCCGGCGACGCAGCGAGCCGAGCCGCCGCGGTGCTGCTGGTGGGTGCGAGCGCCTCGATCGTGGTCCCGGTCGCCTTCGCCGACGCCACCCTGGGGGACGTGCTGGAGTCGATCGCGGTGCACCGCTGGTACTACCAGCAGAACGCCTGGTACGTCGAGCACCTGCACTACGCGAACCTGCTGACCGGCGATGACCGGGGGGCCTGGGGCAAGCGGCTACCGGTGCTGCTCACGCTGGCCGTGCTGCTGGCGGTGGCGCTGGCAGCGGGGCGACGGGCCGGCACCGCGGGGACGTGCGGCCAACTGCTCAGCACCGCGGCGGTCGTCACCGCGGCGAGCCTGGTCGCGATCGCCTTGACTCCGACGAAATGGGTGAACCATTTCGGGGCCATCGCCGCGCCGGCCACCGTGCTGCTGGCCGCGGCGCTCATCCGATCCCCGCTGCCGCGGCGTAGTGGTGCCACGGTGCTGGCCATCGGCACCGGCGGGCTGGCCCTCGCCGCGTCGGTGGCCTTCGCCGGACCCAACCTGTGGCGTCCGTTCTCGGACTGGGGTCAGCCCTTCGGCCACCACCTCCTCGTGGAGACCCCGTACGTGCAGAGCCTGCTCGCGCCGTCACTGGGGCCGCTGGCGTTACGCAACCCGCTGCTATGGCTGGCCGTCGCCGCGGTGGGCTGGTGGTGGCTGCGGCGGCGGGGGCGGTCAGGCCCGGACCGGGCGGTGCTGGTCACGGCGACCGGTCTGGGGGTGGCGCTGATGCTGACGGTGTTCACCATCGCGCCGCTGCGCCAGTACCCGGGCACCTCGGTGGCGCTGATGAACCTGCAGGCGCTCACCGGCAGGTCGTGCGGCCTCGCGGACGCGGTCGCGGTGCTCACCGCCGTCGAACCCGGTCTCGGACCGCCCGCCGGGGCCGGTGTGCTCACCGGGGACATGCAGGCCGGCCCGCTGCCGGCGGCGACGCCAGTACCGATCGGGGCACCGGCCGGGACGGTCTGGCACGACGACGTGCCCGGCGGCACCGGTACCGGCACCGTCGAAACACCCTGGTATCCGCTGCCTCGGCGCAACCTCACCGACTACTGGATCACCGTGCCGGTGCGCGGGACCCTCACCGAGGAGCAGCGGATCGCGGTGCAGGTTGCGACCGGCCTGCCGAACGCCCCGACGCAGGTGCGCACGGTGGAGCTGCCCGCCGTCGGGAACAGACCGGACTGGACCAGGGTGGCGCTCGCGCTGGCGGACGCCGACCTGGCCGACGCCGACTTGCACGGGCCCAGCGCGGTCCGGGTGCTGGCCCAGGACCGCGCAGCCGGCGCGGAGAGCTGGCTGGCTCTCGGGCAACCTCAACTGGCCGCACCGCGCGGGATCACCGAGGTCATCGCCGGCAGGCCGGTGTTCGCCGACCAGGTATCCGCCGGCTTGTGGCCCTGCCAGGACCAGGTCGCCGTGCGGGACGGTCTGGTCCAGCCGCCCGCGCTGCGGCTGCGGGCCGGGGACGGGCTGGAGGGCGCGATCATCCACAACTCGGTGTTCGCGGACAACGGCGGCACGCTGCTGCAGGTCGACCGCGCCGCCAAGGTCGTCGAGCTGCCCACCCGGCTCACCCCGCCGGGCGCACCCACGCTGGGCTGGGGCCACGTCGACGAACTGGTGTATGCCCACCCCACCGGTCTGGTCGATCTGCACGTCACGACCGTGCGCCGCGCTGGGTGGACCCGGTTGCCCACCCTGCGCGGGCAGCGCTACACCGGCCGCGCCTACACCGGCTGATCCGTCCGGGTCAGTATCCGGGTAAGTAGTAGTCGCCACAGAGTTCGGTGGAGCTACTGATTGCAACATCACGGCGGCGTGGGCACGGTATGTGACGGGCGAACCGGCACTGCCCGCCGGTGAGGTCCCGACCGTAGCCGTCCTAGGGGGATATCGAATGTCAGACGCGATGAACTGTGCCGAACTCGCCGCCCAACACGTGGAGTTGCTGCCCGCCCGGACCGTCCTGTCGCTGTTCACGACCGACCTGCTCGGGGCCGGTGAGTCGGGTACGCGCGGCGAGAACGGCCAGGGTATGAAGGGCTTCACCTTCCTGGGAATGTTCGGTTGGGGCGGGTCCGACCCCACTCCCAGCAACCCGACCTGAGCCAGGTAGTGCGAGGGGAACACCCCGTGAGGAGACCTCAAGCGGGTGGGTCTTGGTACCTTGGAATGTCGGCAGCCGCACCGGTTGCCCTGACATTCGCCCTCCCGTGGCAGAAGGTGGACGCATCGCGTGTCGGTCTCCCCCACGACTCCTGACGTGGCCCCCGAGTTAGCGGACCCGGGCAGCGACTCAGACATCACGGTTGAGCAGGACTACCTCACCCTGCTCTACCAGCACCTCGACGAGCGCCGGCGCTACACCGCCCGACGCCTCGCCGAGGTCCTACGGTCGCCCACCACCGGGACACCCCAGGCGCTCACCGAGCGGGACGCCGCCGCGGCGATGTATTCGCAGCAGCTGGCCACCCTCGACGGTGTCGAGCAGGGCCTGTGCTTCGGGCGCCTCGACCTGCACCGTGACATTGACGGCGGGGACATTGACGGCGGGGACATCACCTGCGAAGACGGGGACAGCGGCGACGGGGACGGGCGGCGCTATATCGGGCGGCTGGGGTTGCTCGATGAGCAGCGCGACTACCAGCCGCTGCTCATCGACTGGCGGGCACCAGCGGCGCGCCCGTTCTACACCGCGACCGCCGCCCGCCCCGAGGGCGTTCGCCGCCGCCGGCACATCCGGACCCGCAGCCGCACGGTGCTCGGCGTCGAAGACGAGGTGCTCGATCTCGACGGCGAGCAGCACGTCCCGACTCGCACCAACCTGACCAGCGAGGCGGCCTTGATGGCCGCGCTGACGGCGACCCGAACCGGCCAGATGTCCGACATCGTCGCGACCATCCAGGCCGAACAGGATCGGATCATCCGCGCCAAGCCGCAGGGTGTGCTGGTCGTGCAGGGTGGGCCCGGCACCGGTAAGACCGCCGTCGCCCTGCACCGGGCGGCCTACCTGCTGTATACGCATCGCCGGCAACTGGCCAAGCGGGGGGTGCTGGTCGTCGGGCCCAACGCGACGTTCCTGCGCTACATCGAGCATGTGCTGCCCTCTCTCGGCGAGACCAGTGTGCTGCTGTGCACGGTCGCGCAGCTGCACCCGGGTCTGCACGCCCGCGGCGTCGAGGACGACGAGGCGGCCGCGGTCAAGGGCCGCCTGCAGATGGCGAAGGTGGTGGCCGCCGCGGTACGGGACCGCCAGAGCCTCCCCACCGAACCCATCGAGCTCACCGTCGAGGGGCAGCCCGTCCGGCTGGACCGGGCGGTATGCCTGCCGGCCCGCACCCGCGCGCGGCGCTCCCGCCGGGCGCACAACGAAGCCAAGAAGATCTTCCAGCAGGAGGTGGTGACGGCGCTGGCCAGCCGGATCGCGAACGGGTTCGGCGGCCTGGGCTCGGAGGTGCTCAGCCGCGAGGACCTGGCGGACATCCGCGCCGAGCTGCGGGCCAGCCGTGAGCTGACCGCCGCGCTGGAGGGCCTGTGGCCGACGCTGTCCCCAGAGCAGCTGCTCACCGAGCTCTACGCCGACCCGTCGCGGTTGGCCGGCGCCACCCATCGGCTGCTCGATGTCGCCGATCGCGACCTGCTGGCCCGGCCCGCTCCGGACCCGGCCACCGACCCCGAGCAGGTGTGGACCCCCGCTGATGTCCCGTTGCTGGACGAGGCCGCCGAACTGCTCGGCTCCGACGGCAGCGCCGAGGCCGCCCGTGAGGCGGCAGCGTTTCGCGCCGAGCTGCAGTATGCGCAGGGCGTGCTGGACATCCTGGACCTCGATGAGGACCTGGATCCCGAGCTGTTGCGCGCCACCGACCTCATCGACGCCGACCGGCTGGCCGACCGGCAACGGGCCCGCAGCTACGAGAGCACCGCTGAGCGCGCCGCGGCGGACCGGACCTGGACCTACGGTCACATCATCATCGACGAGGCGCAGGAGCTGTCCCCGATGGCCTGGCGGGTACTCATGCGCCGCTGTCCCAGCCGCTCGATGACCGTGGTCGGGGATCTCGCCCAGACCGGGAACCGGGCCGCTGCGGGATCGTGGCAGGACGTGCTCGGGTCCTACGTCGCGCAGCGGTGGCGGTTGGAGCAGCTGACCGTCAACTACCGCAACCCCGCCGAGATCGCACAACTGGCCGACCGGGTGCTCGCCGCTATCGACGTCGACATCACGCCGCCGGCCTCGGTGCGCCATACCGGTGTCCTGCCGCGCTATGTCCAGCTTCGCTCGGCGGCCGAGCAG
This sequence comes from uncultured Actinomycetota bacterium, assembly GCA_963712995.1. Classification (GTDB taxonomy): domain Bacteria; phylum Actinomycetota; class Actinomycetes; order Mycobacteriales; family Pseudonocardiaceae. Next base: position 68,625 of record CAVQKH010000008.1, read on the forward strand.
CTCCCGGCCCTGGTTGCCGACGAGGTAGCCGCGGTGGGCGAGGGCCGGGTGGCCGTGCTGGGACCCGCCGCGGCAGTCGACCAGCTGCACCAGTTGATCCCCGGGACGCCCGAGAACACCCTCGACGCGCCGGTCACGGTGCTCACCATCGCCCAGGCCAAGGGCCTGGAATTCGACGCGGTGGTGCTGGTCGACCCGGCGGCGATCGTGGCCGAGTCCCCCCGTGGCCTCAACGACCTCTACGTAGCCCTCACCCGCACCACCCACCGCCTGACCATCGCGCACCCCGGTGAGCTCCCCGACGTCCTCGCTCCACCGCGTTCTGGGGACAGACTGCAGTAAAACGAGCCCCGATAACTGCGATCTGTCCCCAGAACGCGTGTGTAGCCGGGATTCAGGATGAGCTTGCGCCTCGGAGAATCCAGTGGTAGGCGCCGGCGTGCGGAGTGTCGTGGTGCCAGGTCGCCTGGGTCTGCCCGGTTGGCAGGCACTCAGTCTGGATCACACCGAGATCTCCTTCCTCGGTGAGCTGCGCTCCTGTCCAGGAAGCCGGGAAGACGGCCTTGAGGGTGAGGTCACGGATGGTCGTGGGATGCTGCGGATCGAAGGTGGCGGTCGCCCAGTCGAGGGCGTCCTGGCCCGAGTCACGCAGCGGGTTCCATAACCCCGGCGAGCGGTAGCGCAGCACCCACTCGGTGTCGTCCTGCAATCCAGGCTGGAACAGGATCATCAATAGTGGCCTGCCGTCGGGCAGGTCCTGAACCGGGTGAACATCGACCTGAGTGTCCCGGCCCTCCACGTAACAAACATGGTCAAGGTCGTCCAGTTCGAACGGTGGACCCTCCGGCCAGGTCAGAATCGGACCCAGGATCCGGTAGATGATGTAGGGCTTTGGTGTGGTCCAGCGTCGCTCGACGACAATGTCCTGATCGTCCTGTTCACCGAGCATGAGAGTGATCTCGACGCGCTCCTCGAACAGCGGGAAATGGCGATGGAGCAGCCCGTTCACCGCGGCGGCGTAGCGACGTAGCTGCCGCTCGGAATCCGCCAGATCACGACGGCGCGGCGGCAGCACAGGTGCGCGACCACCGGCTCCATCCGGCGGCCCTGACCCGGAGAGCCCGTCGCTGCCATCGCCTCCCTGGTACAGCGCTACCAGCTGAGCTCGCCTGGTCACCCCCGTCTTGCGGAACAGCGTGCGCAGGTGCGCCTCCACCGTCCGGCGCGAGATGCTCAGGCGAGTGGCGATCTCGTCGTTGCTGTGCCCGTCGATCACAAGACACAGCACCTCATCCTCACGATCGGTCAACCGGGTTCGTGCCACAGGTCACTCCTCAGCCGGCGCCCCTCCATGGACAAAACCCATATTACGTAAGCATGTTCCTCCGTAATACAGCTTGCCGGTATGGTGATGATACCTATATTCTATCAGTATCATCACCTAATCATGTAAAAAAACACGTACGTGTTTTTGGGGGTGTACGCATGACGATGTGCTCATGACCCAGCGTCACCCCACCCATCCCGGGAAGCTCCCCGATGGGTCATGGCACCCCACGACTCCGGGTGTCCCTGTCCCTGCGGGCAGCAGCGTCTCAATCCACCGCACCGATGAGGAAAGGGCGGCGATCATGTCGATATCTCACCGGAGCGCGACGCGCTTCCCCGGAACTCGGCCACCGGGCCGGGGCCAGGAAGCACGACGTGGCGGAGCACGCCGCAGTGCACGGTGTCCCTGACCCTCGTGGTGCTCAGCGCGGTCCTACTGGTCTGTCTCGGGCTGCTGCTCGGGGCGACCTGGACCGTCCAGGCCCTGCAGGCCAAGCATCGCCGGCTGGCGCAGGAGCGTCGCAAACTGAATACCGAGTGGTCGGCGATTCGCTCCACCCGGCATCAGTCGGCCACCTGCCCGCGCTGCGCAAGTCAACTGCCTGCCTGGGACTGGTCTGCCGCACCGACGGACGAGGAAGACCCATCGGATGATGACGACTGAGCTCGGCAGTTCAGGGCTCGCCGAGCTCAAGCGGTGCCACAACCCACTAGGCCACCCAGGGTGGCCTAGTGGGTTGGCTATGGTGGGAGAGGCCGTCCCAAGCCGGGAGTCACCGGATCGCGATCGACCGGGAGCTACGGTCAGGCCAGCACCCCGGAGCAGTCGAACTCATCGCGCTGCACCCCGGCAACGAACACTGCCCATACCGCGCAAGTCAGCCCAAGTACCGGACCCAGCGGATTCTTCGAGTCCCGGACCCAGACATGCTCTTGGCCGCAGATGACTTGAAACATTCAGTTGACACTCAAACTTATGTTGCCCTTCCGCCAGGACGCTGTGGCGGGAGGCGGAGGCACCTTGACCATGCCGTACTCCTTCTGGGGTGGGGGACGGCACGTCGCTGGCTGCCAGTAGCGGTGTCATCGGGGCTCCCCATGAGGCGCTCGTCCGGAGACGAGGCAGTGACAGGACCGGCGGCGGACGTACGCGTCAGACAACTGGGTCCGCACCTCAACCTGGCTCAGGACACCCGTGTGACGATCACATTATAACCAGGTAAGAGTCCTGGATCGGCTCACAAGCCGTTGCTCATCACTGTGAGCTAGGAACCTCTCTCCCTAGAGGTGGCATAGCGACTGTGGTCGTACTGCAAGCAGGCGCTCTGGCACCTCGCGGATCGATGGCTTCCACCATGCCATGTGGCAGTCAGACAACCACCTGACTGCCACCAGGTAGCCGAGTTTTCGCAGGTCAAAGCACTACTAGGCAGGTGCCACATGGCTTCATGCCACATGCCTTACGCTAGGTGCGGTCAGCGTGCTAGCATCATGCCATATGGCATGATGCTAGTCCCTAAAACGATAGGAAGCGTAAAGCCAGTGAGCCCAACGACAGGTGCCAGTCGTGAGGAAGCAGAGGGGATGACCACAGTTCAAGATCCGACGGTGCAACGCCGTCGGCTACGTGACGAGCTCAGGCGAGCACGTGACGCTGCCGGGCTCAGACAGGCCGACGTCGCCGATGCCATGGACTGGTCACCATCCAAACTCATCCGCATCGAACGGGGGGATGTCAGCGTCTCGACCAACGACCTGAAAGCCCTGCTCAGCCACTACGGCGTGAAAGACAGGGGAAAGATCAACGGACTCCTCGAGCTGGCCAGGTCCGCGCGGGGCGCATCCTTCTACGACCAGTACTCCGAGATCCTCGCACCCGGTTTCAAGGAGTACCTCGCCTACGAGGCATCGGCGTCGGTCACTCGTCAGTGCCAGCCCATCCTGATCCCCGGGTTGCTCCAGACCGAAGAGTACGCCAGAGCGATGTTCGAAGGGACGGCCACTGTCTCCCCCGAGGACGCCGACAAGGGATGGGCCGTCCGGCAGCACCGCCAGGAGTTACATGAACGAACGAATCCTCCGGAGATGCTCTTCATTTTCGACGAGGCAACTCTGCGGCGCCGAGTCGGCCGGGGGCTTGCGATGCGTCACCAACTTGAACGACTCAAGGAGTTTGCCGCGGAGCCGCACATCAGCATCCAGATCATGCCGTTCACCCGCGGCGCCCACCCGGGGATGTCGGGGAGCTTCATGTTGCTGGAGTTCAGCGACCCGGGCCTGACCGACCTGCTCCACTTGGAGGGCGTCAACTCCACCACTATCCGTGACGACACCGAGCAGATCGGCCGCTATCTCGACAGGTTCGCCCAGTTGCAGGACCTAGCCCTGTCTCCGGACGAGAGCGTGGACTTCCTCGACATAGTGATCGAGGACATGGCCTCGTCTGTCCAGCCCACCAGCCAAGAAGCAAAGGAGGCCAGCTAAACCTACCGAGTAACCCGACGCCAAAGTTCACCCAGACGGCGGGTACAGCTAGAAAGGCTGGGGCCGGTGCTCCACACATCGACCCCAGCAGCACCCAATCCTCTCCAGCCATTAAGGAGCCGATCGGATGGCTTACTTTACCAACGGGCGGCCTGCGCTGCCCAGCCTGTCCCACAAGTTGCACCATCACGTGTCGTGGTACGCCTGTCACTTGTCGTATCGCCAGCGTGTCTGCGGTGGTAGCGGCACGAACGGCGGCAGTGGCACGAACGGGGGTAGCTCGTTCTGGTCATGACGACCAAGCTTGCACGCTGCCCGAGCCACCGCAGCGTGCAAGCACGTGCTCTCCGCTCACTGCATCTAGCCAGTGCGCTCCGGCACGAGTAGCAGTCCGCATCGTCAGCAACAGCGCCCTCTGGTCCGGTACGGTGACGTGGCGGGCCAGAGGGCGCACGAAAAGTAGCGACCCCGAGGTTCGATGGAGTAGTTATAGATCATCATCCATAGGCTCAAGCCATAGCTATGACGATCGTCACAGAACGCGGACGAGACTCATCGCGCGACCAAGCCGAACCGGGTGGCTCGGTCTCTCTTTTCTGGACACTGTCAAGACAAGCGGGCGTCTTCGGACGGTAAGGAGTCAGCGGGTAGCTCAGTGGCACCATGACCTAACTCTGTGAGCTCCATCACCGCGAAAGGGCTTGCTCACTGTCCGCTGCAGCCACCGTTGCTCAACGGCCGACGATCCTCGCTCTGTCGGTCGGCCTGCTAGGCGTGCTGGTCGCGTTGGTGTTGCCGTTCGCGCCGGTGACCGCGGAGCAGACCACGGTGACCTGGCCGGTTCCCGGCCGGCCGGTGGTGTCGAGCACGGCGTTGTTCGCGCCGTACCGGCCGGCGGAGTTGACCGTGGTCGTGCCGTGCTCGGCGCTGCGCGCCGCGGCTGCGCGCGAGCGTGCCGTCACCGTGTTCGCCACCGGCCCATCCGGTGACGGGTTGGTGTTGCGGACCGAGGCCGGATCGGCTCAGCTGATGCTGGGCCCCCGACTGGCCAGCAGCACGCCGATCACCAGCACCACCACGGACTGCCGGACGCAGCTGCGCGCAGGACCGGTCGGCACGGTGGTTACCGTCGGGACCAGTCCGGCGGTCAAGCTGGCCGGCGAGCCGGTGCCCAAGGTCTTCGCGTTCCACACTGATCTCGATGCCCGCGAGGCCGCCGGGATGGCGGTGACCGCCCGCACCGCCAGCACGTTCGCCACCAGCCCCACCGGGTTGAAGACCCTGCTCATCGCCACGCAACTGATCGCGGTGCTGATCGCGCTCGGGCTGCTGACCGGTATCCCCCGTTGATTTAAGGGTGGCCAACGAGGGGATGGGCCACCCTTGAAGATCCACCAACTGCGATGGTCCACCGCCTGGGTCGATGTCGGAGTGCTCGGGGTAATGGCCGGATGGGCGATCATCGGCCCGCTGACCGACGACGACGGTTTCGCCACCACGATCGCCCGCAACGCCGCGCGCACCGGAAATGTCGGCAACTACTACCGCTGGTGGAACGCCTCAGAAACACCGTTCGCGCTGAGCGAGCAGCTGCTCGCGCCGCTGACCGAGGTCAGCCTGGCGCCGCTGTGGCTTCGGTTGCCCAGCACCGTGCTGGGGATGGTGACCTGGTTCGTCGTGAGCCGAGGGATCCTCGGCGCGGCGCTACCGGCGGTGGCGGCCACCGTCCGGATCCGGCTGCTGGCCGCAGTGTTCCTGCTCGCCGCCTGGCTGCCGTTCAACCTGGGAGTGCGCCCCGAGCCCTACGTTGCGTTGGGGGTGACCGGTGTGCTGGCGCTGCTGTGGCGGGCGCGCGGGCTCGCCGCGCTGGGTTGGGCCGCGCTGGTCGCCGGGCTGACCGTTCCGATCAGCCCGAGCGGGATACTGGTCGCCGCTCCGGTGGCGGTATTCGCGCCCCGCATCCTCGCCATCGTCCGCGGTTCGGCGCGCAGGCCAGTCGAGGTGCTGGCCCGATCACTGCTGCTGTGTGGCATCGGCGCGGTGGGTCTCACCGCGATCTTCGCCGACCAGACCTGGGACGGCCTAGTCACCGCCACCCACTGGCACAATTCCTTCGGGCCGTCGCTGCCCTGGTACCACGAACCGGACCGGTACCGGTTCCTGCTCGGTGACGATCAGAATGGCAACGCCACCAAGCGGATCCCGGTGCTGCTCACGCTCGCTGTGCTGCCGATCCTCGGCGTGCTGTTGGCCCGCCGAACCGAGGCCGGCGGCGCTGACCGCTGCGCCGCGCGGCTGGCCGGGGTGGTGATCGCCGCGCTGGCCCTGCTGTGGCTCACCCCGTCGAAATGGTCACATCATTTCGGCGCGCTGGCCGGTTTGATCGCGTCGTTCCTGGTGGTGGCCGTGGCCCTGATACTGCGACGCCACCGCCTTCCGGTCACGGACCGGAGCAGCCTGGGGATCGGCGTGGCCGGCGCCGCGCTGGTAGCTGGGGCGGCGGGGCTGGCCTTCGCCGGTCCGAACGCCTGGTGGCAGCCAGCGGTCTACGACCTGCCCTGGGCCGCCGGCCCGGTGCGCCCGATCGGCCTGCCGCTGGATTCCCCGCTGCTGTGGATGGGCGCTCTGGCTCTGGGGTACGCGGTGCTGACGGCGCGGACCACCCTGGTCGCAGTTGCACCGGCGGTGCTCGCGGTGGCGGCGGCCGGCACCGCGGTGGCTGTGCTGCTGGGCTCGTTCCTGGCTGCGCCGTTGCGGCGGCCGGCTGGTTCGCTGGCCATGGTGAACCTGCATCGGCTTGCAGGTGGCCCCTACTGCGGGCTGGCCGACGACATCCAGGTACTGCCGGACGGCGCAGTGCTGGTGCCTGCGGTGGCCGGCTCCGCCGGCAGCCGGGTGGGGTTCACCGCGCTGGCCGGCTTCGACCCCGGCGTAGCGCCACCGGACCCGCCGGGCACCGTGACGTCGGCGCAGCTGTGGGGAAGCCTGGTAGGTGGGCCGGCGAATACCGGGACGCTGACCAGCCCCTGGTTCAAGCTGCCCGCCCTGACACCGGGCAGCGGGGTTGCCGTGTCGGTGTCCGGGCGCACCGACCGGGGCAACACCCTGGCCCTGGAGTTCGGCCGGGCGGTGGGCACCGAGGTCATCGCGTTGGGCCGGCGCGCACTCCTCGACCGGGTTCGACTCGACCAGGACCATCTGGATGGCCCGCCGGACTACCGGCCGTGGCGATCGATCGGGCTCGACGCGGCACAGATCCCGGCCGGCGCCACCCGGGTCCGGATCCGCGCGGTCGACGCCACCACTGATCCGGACGGCTGGCTGGCCGTCACCGGACCCCGGCTGCGTTCCGTCGTCAGGCTGACCGAGTTCCTCGCAGGCCACGGACCGGTACTGGTGAACTGGCCGCAGGCGTTCCTGTTCCCCTGCGTGCACGACATCGTCGAGGTGGCCGGCGGGCTGGCGCAGGCACCTCGCGCGGTGATCGAGGCGCCGCGCATCCACGGCCGGGTATCGGCGGTGACCACAGACCAGATCCAGGGCGGTGACTTCGCCGCGCTCCGCCCGTTCGGCCGGCTCTACGAGGTCCCCACCCGGCTGGCCGGCCACCCCGAGATCGACTGGGGCGCTCTGCAACTCTCCGCCGACCCCGCAGCCCGGGACGCCTACCGACGCACCACCACCCCCACGCCCGAGCCCGAGCCCCGAGCCTGGACCGACATATCGGAGACATATCGGGCCCGATAGCCCCGATATGTCTCCATGTAGGAAGGTAGGTAGCCTATGGCTGCGATGGCTGAGACTGTGCTGCGGGCGCTGAGTGGGTGGGGACGGACTGCGCCGAGCACAGCGCGGGTGTTGGTCGATCCGACCATTGAGGTGATCCAGCGAGCTGTCCGCGACCTCAGCGGATGCGACACCAGAAGTCGCGGAGTGATCGCCCGGGGGTTGGGCCGTTCCTACGGTGACCCGGCGCAGAACGCGGGTGGGTTGGTCATCGACATGACCGGGCTGTCCAGGATCCACTCCCTCGACGCGGGCAGCGGCCTCGCCGTGGTGGACGCCGGGATCAGCCTCGACGCGCTGATGCGCGCGGCGCTACCGCTAGGACTGTGGGTACCGGTGCTGCCGGGGACCCGGCAGGTCAGCGTCGGCGGCGCGATCGCGGCCGACATCCACGGCAAGAACCACCACAGCGCGGGCAGCTTCGGCAACCATGTCCGCAGCCTCGAGATGGTCACCGCCGATGGCTCGATCGCCACGCTGACCCCCGAGAACGAACTGTTCTGGGCCACCGTCGGTGGTATGGGGCTGACCGGGATCATCGTGCGCGCCACGATCGCGCTCACCCCCGTCGAGTCGGCGTACTTCGTCGTCGACACCGACCGCACCGCCAACCTCGACGAGCTGATGGCGCTGCTCACCGACGGCTCCGATGACGACTACGACTACTCCGCCGCCTGGTTCGACGCGATCTCCACCGGCGCGAAACTGGGCCGGGCCGTGCTCACCCGCGGCTCGCTGGCCCGAGCCGACCAGCTACCACCGAAGCTGCGCCGCAACCCGCTGGCCTTCGACGCGCCGCAACTGCTCACCGCGCCCGACGTGTTCCCCAACGGCTTGGCCAATAGAGCGATCTTCGGCGCGCTGAGCCAGGCCTGGTACCGCAAGGCCCCGAGGCGCCGCCGCGACGAGATCCAGAACCTGACCAGCTTCTACCACCCGCTGGACATGATCGGAGAGTGGAACCGGGCGTACGGCTCGCGCGGTTTCCTGCAATACCAGTTCGTGGTGCCCTTCGAGGCGCAGGACACGTTCCGAGGCATCGTGGAACAGATCGCGCGCTCCGGGCACGTGTCGTTCCTCAACGTGCTCAAACGCTTCGGAGAGGCCAACCGGGCACCGCTGTCGTTCCCCCAACCCGGCTGGACGATCACCGTGGACTTCCCGATCCGCCGGGGTCTGGCGGAGTTCTGCGACCGGCTCGACGAGCAGGTGCTCGATGCCGGTGGACGGCTCTACCTGGCCAAGGAGTCGCGGACCTCGGCGGCCACTGTGCACCGCATGTACCCGCGGATCGACGAGTGGCGCAAGCTGCGCGCCGCCGCCGACCCCGACGGGATATTCTCATCCGACCTGTCCAGGAGGCTCGAGCTGTGATCGACGCAGTCGGCAACCCCCAGTCCCTGCTGCTGCTGGGCGGCACTTCCGAGATCGCGCTGGCCACCGCGGAGCGCTACGCCACCCGGCGGGCGCTGCGGGTGGTGCTGGCCGCCCGACCGTCGCCGCGCCTGGAGGCCGCCGCGCAGCGGCTGGACCGCTGTGGGGCGGCAGTGACGACGCTGCCCTTCGAGGCGGCGGATACCGCCGCACACCCCGCACTGATCGAGAAGATCTTCGCCGACGGCGACATCGACCTGACCCTGGTGGCGTTCGGCCTGCTCGGCGACCAGGAGAAAGCCTGGACCGACCACCACACCGCCGTGGAGCTCGCGCAGGTCAACTACGTAGGCGCGGTGTCGGTCGGCGTGCTGCTGGCCGATGCGCTGCAACAGCAGGGTCATGGCGCGCTGGCAGTGTTGTCTTCAGCCGCCGCCGAACGGCCGCGGCGCTCCAACTTCGCCTACGGCGCCACCAAAGCCGGCATGGACGCCTTCTACACCGGCCTCACCGAGGCGCTACGCCCATCCGGGATCAAAGTCTCGGTGATCCGCCCCGGTTTCGTGCACACCAAGATGACCGCCGGCATGAAACCCGCCCCACTGTCGGTCACCCCCGAACAGGTCGCTGAAGTGATCATTGATGCGGTCGCGCGGGGACGCGAGCAGGCCTGGGCGCCCGCCCCCATGCGTTTCGTGATGTCCGCCCTGCGGCACATCCCGCGTCCCCTGTTCCGCCGGCTGCCGATCTGAGCGCCGCCCGAGGTCGTGCACCTGCCCCTGGCGCACAGATCCGCTCGCCGAATGACGTAATTCCCTCCCTACGGGCTGTCGGTACGCCTGAGCAGGGTGCCGATCCGGTGCCGCAGGTGCGCGACCTCGTCGAGGTGCTGGTGGGGGGCGGCGTGACGGGCGAGTTCGCGTAGTTCCTCGGCAGCGCGGCGGGAGCGGAGGGTGCGGGTAGCGTCCAGGGCCGCGTGTCCGAGGGTGGCGGCCTGGAGCGGGTCACCGGTGGCTATCGTGAGAGTGGCCAGCTTGGTCAGGCAGATCGCCCGGGTTGTGGGGTAGTCGTCGTGCCCGGCGGCGGCCGCCGTGAGTCGGTCGGTGGCCGCACCGGGGTCGCCGCCCTGGATCGCCAGATCGGCCAGAGGCTGCCCGGCGAGCAGGGCGTGGCGCGCGGAGTTGTGGCGGGCCAGGAACGGCGGCTCGTTGTCCGGGGTGAAGTGCGCGAAGTGGTCATCGGCGGTGCCGATGGCGGTCACGGTCTCGCTGACCCGGCGCATCTTGGCCAGCGCCCGCCCGCGGTCGGTGTGCAGCATCGAGCGTCCGGCCACGGTGAGCCGATCAGCACGGACCAGCCCCTGCTCGGCCAAGGTGAGACCCTCGTCAGGCCGTCCGAGCCGGATCGCCTGTTTCGCCATGCTCGACAGGACCTCGGCGCGCAGCGGCCAGTCGTCGGCCTCCTCGACACAGACCAGCGCATAGCGGTACACCCGGCCGGCCTGTTCAGGGGCGCCGGCATCCTCAGCAATGTAGCCCGCCACCGCGGCGAGGTCGCCGAGCGCGGAGAACAGCTCGGGGCGCAGCCGCTCCGGGCAGGTGGCCGCCAGCAGGCCATCCGACCAGCGCAGTTGGGCCATGACGGTCTCTCGGGCTAACCCGCCACCGCCGTAGGTGCTGCCTAACGACTCGACTTCCCGCGTGGCGGTGCGGATCTGCTCGATCTCCGTCGCGCCGATCCGGCGAGGGACCGGGGTGGGTTCGCCGTCCTGCAACAACGTCGCGACCGGCCCCAGAGCGGCGAGAGCGCCGAGACGTCGGGTGGTGTGGATGAACTGTCTACGGTCCACATCGTCCAGCCTCACCACCGCGCGACGGGCACGGGCGTTGACGAACCCCAACGCGGCATCAGTCGAGACATCAAAGATCGCCCGGAAGGCTTCCCGGTACAGCTTACCCGGCCAGCAGATGATGCCCCGTTCGAGTTTCCCAACATAATTCTCACTGGCGTCCACCACCTTGTGGTGGTGCTCCCACACCCAGGCGTTGACCAGCTCAGCGAGTTCTTGCCGGGACAGGCAGACATCCGGAGAGATGAGCGAGACGGTACGTTCCCGCGCCGACCGAAGTAGTTTATTCTCCGTTGACTTACTCTCCGCCGACTTATTCTCTGTTGACTTATTTGCCGTTGACAATTTTGCGCCTCCCCAGCGCCGTTGTCAGCACTTGACATATCCCATCCCGTGCAACGGTACAGGCCGTGGTTGCTGGTCCAGGCGTCGAGTCGAACCCACCAGCGACCAGCTTCGACGGCGAGCGCATCGAGTTCGTTCTACCTCTCGATCATGAGCCTAAGTATCTTTGAAGAACCGACAGCTCTCCTGTTGAGCTCGGGAGAGTTAGCGCCGACGGGAGGGGTTTGCGCCCGGGAGGGGATGGGTCAGAGGTAGACGGCGGCGATGAGGGTGGCTACCAGGGCGGCGCCGAGGACTTGTAATACGCGGTCGCCGAGGGCGATCTCCTCGGGTTCACCGCCGTTGCCGCCGTCGACGTCGACGGCGTAGCGCAGCACGGCTATCACGAAGGGAACCAACGAGATCACCGGCCAGTGCGAGTGGTTGGTCTGGCTGAGCTGGAAAGCCCACAGACCGTAAGTCATGATCACGCCGGTAGCCGAGAGCGTCCACACGAAGCGCAGGTAGGAGGAGGTGTAGCGCTCCAAAGACTTGCGGATCTTCGCGCCGGTCCGCTCGGCGAGCCGGATCTCGGCGTAGCGTTTGCCAGCCACCATGAACAGAGAGCCGAACGCGGTGGTGAGCAGGAACCACTGGGACAGTGCGATCTGCGCGGCGGCACCTCCGGCGATGGCCCGCAGTAGGAAGCCCGAGGCGACAATGGAGATGTCCACCACCGGCTGGTGCTTGAGCCACCAGCAGTAGGACAGCTGCACCACGATGTAGATCCCAGTGACCAGGGCCAGGTCGGGCGAGGCCAGGAACGAGACTCCGAGCGCAGCCAGAAGCAGCAGCCCCGCGACGGCCAGCGCCAACTGTGGTGGCACCACCCCGGCGGCGATCGGCCGGTTGCGTTTGGTCGGGTGTGCCCGGTCGGCGGCGACATCCTGGACGTCGTTGACCAGGTACACGCCGGACGCGGCGAGCGAGAACGCGATGAAGGCGATCCCGACCGCGGTGAGCACGTGCAGTTGGAACAGGAAACCGCCGGCGAAGGGCGCGGCGAGCACGAGAACGTTCTTCACCCATTGCCGGGGCCGCATGGTGCGGACCAGCCCGGCCAGCACGCTGACCGGTCGAGTAGCGGTGTCGACCGGCCGTGGCGTGGTGGTGGTCATTGCCGTCCTCCCCCACCCGTCCCGGGCGAAGATCGAGATAACCGTCGTCGGATGCCGGCGCCGATGGCCGCACCCAGCGCGGAACCCACCAGAACGTCACTCGGGTAGTGCACACCCAGCACCAGCCTGCTGATCAGCATCGGCGGCACCAGCAGGGGGGTGAGCCGGCGACGCAGCAGGCCACCGTAGAGGATCGCGGCGGCGGTCGTCGAAGCCGCGTGCGAGGACGGGAAGGACAGCTGGCTCGGGGTGCCCGCCAGCACGGCGACCGCCGGATCTGCCGGGCGGTTGCGGCGCACCACCCGCTTCACCGCGATCGAGCTGCCGTGCGCAGCGGCCACCGCAGCGGCGGAGACCAACCAGTCCCGGCGCCGCCGCCGGTCGACCAGGGCACCCAGGACACCCAGCGCCAGCCAGCCCAGCGCGTGCTCACCGAAATGCGACAGTCCCCGGGCAGCGCTCACCACCTGGGGGACCGCGATCCTGCGCTGCACCGCGGTGAGCAACACAACCTCGCGGTGGTCCAGGAGAGCTTTCCGTTGCCGCATCACTCGCCGAATACCCGCTTCCAGCTACTGCGATCAGTGAGCTGCGACGCGGCGTTGCGGTAGCGCGCCCGCAGCCGGGGGAACTCCCGGGCGAGTTCCCGGTGCAGCGCCACCGAACGGGCCAGCATCGTGCGGAACACCTGGGGATCCCGCTTGCGGTAGGTGACACCGCGGCCGTCGGCGGTGGAGACGGTCACCCCGTCCAGCGCGGAGAGCACGAACCACCGGGCATCCTGGCGGGCCAGCGCCAGTTGCGGGCGGCGCTGCGCGCCGGCATCGACCGGCCGCAGCTGGTGCGCCAACCGCTTGAGCAGGGTCGCGCCGATGGTCACCGGGTTGGTCGGTGGTTTGAGCATGCGCGCCGCTTCGAGGCGTCCACCGGCCGGCAGCGGCAGCTCCTGGGAGTCCACCACCTGCCCGTCGGTGAACTCCGCGCAGCGGGCCCGGACCTCCCCCAGCGCCGTGGGCAGCTTGTCGAACAGCGCAGCCGGCCCGGCCAGGAAGTCCCGGATCGCCATCTCCTGCAGCGCCAGGGTGGAGTACTCCATCGCCAGGGCGTGGCGCAGGGCGTGTTTGAAGCTGTCGACGAGCATCGCCGTGGGCCGCTCCTGCGCGCCGTGCAGCGCCGCGCCGACCAGCCGGTTGCGCAGGTGGAAGTAGGCCTGCCAGTCGGTGGCGTCGTCCTTGTCGGCGAAGGACATGTGCCAGATGCCCACGCCGGGCACGGTGGCGGTGGGATAGCCCGCCGCACGAGCCCGTATCCCGTATTCGACGTCGTCCCACTTGATGAACAGCGGCAGCGGCAGCCCGATGGTCTCGGCCACGGTGCGCGGGATCAGGCACATCCACCAGGCGTTGTAGTCGACGTCGGTGCGCCGGTGCATCCAGGCGGTCTCACGCAGCGAGTGCTGGGCGAAGTCGTGGTCGTACTCGGTGCCCGGAGCCTTGTTCCACCGCATCCGTTGCCGGTCGAGGATCTCCCCCCAGGCGTGCAGCCGAGAACGGGCCTGGGACTGCAGCATCTGCCCCCCGACCAGCATGGGGTGGCGGGAGAAGCGGGAGAAGGCCACCGCGCGCAGGATCGAGTCGGGCTCCAGGACGATGTCGTCGTCCATGTAGAGGATCTGCTCGCAGTCGGTGTGTTCCAGCGCCTCGTACATGACGCGCGCGTAACCGCCGGAGCCGCCGATGTTGGGCTGGTCGATGATCCGCAGCCGATCACCCAGTGCGGCCGCAGCCGCAACGAAGCCGTCCTGGTCGCGGACTTTGTGGACGCCCTGGTCGGGGATCACCACCGCAGTCACGATCGAGCGGACCAGCTCGTCGGAGCCGATCGCCGCCAAGGTGGCCACGCAGTCGGTGGGGCGGTTGAACGTCGGCATCCCGATGGTCACCGCGGCCCGCCCGGGTGCGGCGACCGGGGCATGCCAGCCACCGGAGTGCATCACCAGCTCCGCGTCCTCGGTGCTGATGTCGAACCAGTACCACCCGCCGTCCTCGAACGGTGTCAGGTCCAGCTCGATGTCCAGTTGGCGGCGACCCTCAGCGCCGTCGACCAGTTCACCGTGGACATGGATCTGAGTGGCGTCGGCCTTGGAGCGGTAGATGTCGACGCGTCCCGCGCCCTCGACGTCCAGCCGCAGGCGCAGGGTGCGCAGCGTGCTCCAGCGCCTCCAGTAACTGGCGGGGAACGCGTTGAAATACGCCGCGAAGGACACCTCGGTCTGCGCGGGCACTGCCACGCTCGTGCGGGAGCGAGCGCGGACCCGCCGGGCGTTCGGACTGGCGAGGGTGACCTCGACGTCGACATCGAGCGGCCCGGTGTCACCGGGAACCGGCCACACCCGCCTGGCCGTGGCGCAGCGCTCATCGACGTAGAGCGCGCGGACAGCCACCGGGTCGCCCCGGCGGGGCAGGATCACCCGCTGCAGCAGCGTCGAGGTCGACTCCTCCGGTGCGTTGGTAGTCGATCGGTCCGGGCTACAGACGGTGCTGCTCGGCATGAACTCCCCAGTCCTGCGAGGTAGCGGTGTCAGCGTCGCCAGAGGGTAACGCTCGGCAGCGACTCGGCGTCACGCGGCCCGGTGGTCCGAGCAACCCGGCACCGGAACCGCCGCTACGCTGCTCACGCGACACGCACCATTGCGGGCGGGCTGCGGGCAGATTAAGGACGGGGACTGGTCAGATTGCTCAACCATATCCGTGCGGCAGTGCGAATCCGGCTGGTACGGGTGGTCGATGAGGTGGTGCGCGCGCACCGTCGCGAGCTGGAGGCGGCACTCGCCGAGCACCGCCGCGAGATGCTCAGCGCGCACCACGAAGTGCTGTCCTCGCTCACCGCGCAGGTCGACCGCGCCGTCCAGGCGGTGCGGGACGCGGAGTTCCGCTCCCGGCGTGACCTGCTGGCGGCGGGAGAGCGGGCGGCCGTCGCATCCAGTGCGCGCTTCGCCGAGCAGGAGATGCCGACAGTACCCACGTTCGCGCACCCGATCGAGACGCTGCGGCATGCCCTGTCGCTGGCTCCCTCCGACGGGCTGGCGCTGGAGTTCGGGGTGGCCACCGGTGGCACTCTCAAAGTGATCGCCGCGGCCCGGGAGAACAAGCAGGTCTTCGGGTTCGACTCCTTCCAGGGCCTGCCCGAGGACTGGCGCACGAACCTGCCCGCGGGCACCTTCAAAACCGACGGGTTACCCGATGTTCCCGGTGCCGAGCTGGTCGTCGGGCTGTTCGCGGACACGCTGCCCGGTTTCCTCGCCGGGCACGCCGACCCGGTGGCGTTCCTGCATCTGGATGCCGACCTGTACACCTCCACGGTCACCGTCCTGGAGCACGTCGGTCCGCGCCTGCGGCCCGGCAGCGTGATCGCGTTCGACGAGTACTTCAACTACCCGGGGTGGGAGCAGCACGAACACCGCGCGTGGCAGGAATTCGTGGCAGCCTCAGGAATCGAGTTCGACTACGTCGCTTACACCTGTGATCACGAACAGGTGGCCGTCGTCGTCACCAAGGTCTAGCCCGGCT
This sequence comes from uncultured Actinomycetota bacterium, assembly GCA_963712995.1. Classification (GTDB taxonomy): domain Bacteria; phylum Actinomycetota; class Actinomycetes; order Mycobacteriales; family Pseudonocardiaceae. Next base: position 84,518 of record CAVQKH010000008.1, read on the forward strand.
TCGCCCCATCCCGACGAGGCGTGTTCCCTGGCTGGCTTGCCCGGAGGTATCGTCCGTGAACGCGACGAGGCCGACGTTTTCGGGGACCGAAATGTCGGTGGTGTCGTGTTCACGGCGTGCAGCACCGGCACACACGCCCGAGGTGGTGGTCTGGAGGTGGTCTGATCAGAGCGCCCATGTCGTGATCGATGACACTAAGACCAACATCACTGAATACCGGCTCGGTCATGGTAATAGACAGTAATGGATGGCCAGTCGTCACCATCAGCAGTTAACGCGGGATGCAGAACAAGATTACTGACACTGACGTCTCCCAGCTCGCCAATCGTATCAGCAACACTTCGCAGTAGTTCTGGAACACTCGCCTGACCCGCGCCTTGTGGATTAGATTGCGAGAAATAGGCGATCGGCTCATGGGGCCCGGCCAGCCGCCCGATCAGGACAGTTCGCCCGCTGGAGATTTCCGTGCGCCATACCCGGTCGGTGCGCGCGGCGCTGGAAGCCGCCCGTGCGGCCGTCCCGTTTGGCGAGCTGGTCAGGCGTTGTCGGGCGACTTCCCGGCCGCGTCGGCCTGGCGCTGGAGGTGTCCCAGCCCTACGGCGCCGTCGGACAGCGGGTGCCCCAACACGAGAATGATCGCTCACCGCCCCAGGTCGCCGAGAGAGGACACTGACCGCCATTGGCTACGGATTGGAGACAGCAGTGACCGCGCAGCCCGAACACCCGCACGCTCCGGAGCCTGAGCCCCGCGTCCCGCACACCATCAACGGCATCGCCGACGCCCTGACCGGCGCCCGCCGCATGGAGTTCTACCGCGCGGTCGGCCAGGCTGAGGCGGGTCCAGACCTGCAGCACGTCATCGCCACCTGGTGGGGCCAGGCCATGCTGGACACCGACCCGGACCGGGACCGCATCGTCGCGGCCTTTCAGGAAAGCGCCCTGCCGACTGTCACCATGGCCGAGGTCCTGCGGCGCCGACGCGCAGCCGGCGGCGCGATGCCCGGTGAGTGACGACGAAGACCTCTGGCCGGTCGAGCCTTCCCAGACCGTGGCTGACACCCTGGCCGATCCGCAGCTTCCGGTCGATCAGTTCGCCAAGATCGTCGCCTTGACGGCGAACCCTGGCGCACGGTCCCCATCCCAGAAGGCGGAGGCATTGTCGAGTACGCGATCAATGAAGCAGACCACACAGTGATCCTCACCCGGATATTCCCCTTCTGATCTTCGTGACCGGTTGCGGCGGCGGACAGCAACCGGATCACTATGTGTTCTTTCGTTGTGGAAGTGCCCCGAACGGTTCGTGCGCACGATCAAGCCGAATTCATGGACCGCATGTTGATCTTCAACCGGCGGCACCTGTGTGTCATGCTCGCGGATTACGGGGTAGCAGCGTTGCATTCGGTCCGGGCCCGGGAGCGGCCCGTGCCGCTGGCCGCCGTGTTGGAGGCCAGACCCGCCAGTGACCATCGTGAGCTGGCCCGGATGGCGCGGCACGTCACGACGCTGCGTCCCGCTTGATTCCGGATCCCGGTTGGGAATGAGTGTAATCAGCTATGGGAGCGGATCCACTCCTCCAACTGGTTCGCCTCGTCGTCACGATCCAGGGCGCGGAGGTCGGCGGCGAGGTTGCCGGCCGAGGTCAGGGTGCGGGGGTGGTCGTCGCCGAGCACTCGGCGGCTGCGGGCCAGGGTGTCTTGTTGGAGTTGGCGGGCCTGTTCGTGGTGGCCCAGGGCGTGCAGGTCGAGGGCGAGGTAGTTGGCCGAGATCAGGGTGAAGGGGTGGTCGTCGCCGTGCACTTGGCGGCGGCGGGTGAGGGTGTCTTGTTGGAGTTGGCGGGCCTGTTCGTGGTGGCCCAGGGCGCGCAGGTCTTGAGCAAGGTTGGTACTCGAGATGAGAGTGAAGGGGTGGTCGTCGCCGTGCACTTGGCGGCGGCGGGTGAGGGTGTCTTGTTGGAGTTGGCGGGCCTGTTCGTGGTGGCCCAGCGCGCGCAGGTCACAGGCTAGATTGCTGGCCGAGGTCAGGGTGAAGGGATGGTCGTCGCCGAGCACGCGGCGGCTGCGGGTGAGGGTGTCTTGTTGGAGTTGGCGGCCCTGCTCGTGCTGACCAAGCGCGTACAGGTTTACGGCGAGATTGTTGGCCGATTCCAGGGTGTCGGGGTGGTCTTCGCCCAGTACCCGGCGGCGGTGGGTGAGGGTGTCGTCGTCGAGTTGGCGGGCCTGCTCGTACTGGCCCAGCTCGTACAGGTTTACGGCGAGATCGGCGGCCGAGGTCAGGGTGTCGGGGTGGTTCTCACTCAGCACTGAGCGACGCAGGCTCAGTGCCCGCTCGAACAGCGGACGGGCGGATGCAGGCTCCCCTCTTGTAAGCACATACGTCCCGGCGTGGTGGAGCAGCCAGCCGACGTCGTCTCCGGTCGGACGAAGGATGTGGCGTGCATTGGTGACGGCAAGGACGTGCGGGAGCAACTGTCGCCAGAGGGACCAGGTCGGCGGGTTGGCCCAGGGATTGTCCACTGGAACTGCGGCACGGAGCACCCGGATCGCGATGGTGGCCATGTCGTGCTCGCTGGGCTGGGCGCGCAGGATGGCTTGCAGTAGCCGGTGCAGCTGCAGGTTGTCGGGCTCGACGCGGGCCAGTCCTCTTCGGCGTAGGAGCCGGGTCAGCTCGGTGAAGGCCAGCGGATCGTGGGCCATGGTGGCGAGTGGGCCGGGTAGCCGGTCGGGATGGGTGGTGAACAGGGTGAGGGGGATCGGCTCAGGGGCTAGGTGGGCAGCCAGGATGAGCAGGTCCAACGCGGCCGGTGCTTGCGCAGCGAGCTGGTCGAAGACGATCTGGTAGCTGGCGGCCAGCGAGACCGGGTAGGTGGCGGGGGTTCCGTGGGCCAGCAGTTCCGCGGTGCGCTTGTCGAGTAAGGACAGGTAGTCGTCGGTGGGGATGCCGGTCTCGGTCAGATAGGCGGCGGCCTGGCTGAGCGCGAGGGGCAAGTCGCCCAGGGCGTCGGCGATCCGGTCGGCGTCAGCGGCGGCCAGGCGCGGGACGCGGCGCAGCAGTGTGATCGACTCACCGCGGTCGAAGATGTCCACCCCGAGCGGGGTGGCCAGGTCGTGCCAGGCGGGGTTGCGGGAGGTGATCAGCACCTGCCCGCCACTGCCGGTGGCCAGGTGGGGGGTAAGCGCGGCGGGATCCTCGGCGTTGTCGTAGATCAGCAGCCAGCGGTTGCGTTCCCGCAGCGCCCCCAGCAGCCGGGCCACCGCCGACGCGATGGGGTCGGTGGCCTCGGCCAGGCCCAGGGCGTGGGCGAGCTGGGCCAGCCGGTCAGGGATCAGCGTGGGTACTTCGGAGGGGATCCACCAGACCAGGTCGTAGTCGGTGTCGTGGCGGTGGGCGTACTCGATGGCCAGCGCGGTCTTGCCGATCCCGCCCATGCCGTGCAGGGCCTGCACCACCGTCGCCCGGTCGGTTCGCAGCGACGTGCGCAGGCTGGTGAGTAGGTCTTCACGTCCGGTGAAGGTGGCGTTGCGCGCGGGCACGTTCCACACTCGTCCGCCCCCGGGCCGCTGCGCCAGCGCCTGGAACAGCTTTTCGCTCAACTCCTCCGGGGTGGTGACCGTGGCGGTGGTCAGGCCACTGTCGGCGAGCCGGGCGCGAAACGCGTCCTGGCGGGCGGCGTGTTCGGAGTCGCGGAACAGATCCGCTGGGCCTTCCGCCTCGGTGCCCAGCAGGAACACCAACCGGGGCAGGCCACGCTCACCCGCGACCTCGAACTCCAACTCCGTGTAGGACAGCTCCGGCCGGTCCCGCACCGGGGAGCCGTACCGGAACCCGACGATGGCCACATAGATGTCGGCGGTCAGCACCGTCTCCCGGCACACCTGCTCCGGGCACTGGCCCCGCGCGGTGAAGTACGCCATGTCCCCGACGGCGTCCCCGGCCCGGGTGATCGCCTGCTCCGCCGCATCGACGAACGACCGGCGAGCGGGAAACCGCCGCAACTCCGAGGTATGGCTCAAGAACACTCGCCGTGGCCGTGACGACACGCCTCGTAGCATCCCACTGCCGGTCGGTGTGCGTGCAGCCTGCCGTCACCTCGTGGCCGGTGGGTAAACCGCCGTAGACGCTGGCCAGTCGCCGTCGAACTGGTCGCCTGGCGTGCGAGCGTCGGAGTGGTCAAGGAAGAAGGCAACGAGAGTCAGGGAGGGGCACTCAAACTGGTCATGCGGCCAGTTTGAGCTTGCGGTCCAGTTCAGTGGAGAACTCGCGGACATAGGAGTTGGCCTTGCGGGTGCGGAGTTCGTCCGCGAGACGGTGCAGATTCGTCAGGCAGAACGGTGAGTGGACATGCGGCAGCCGCCCCAGAGCGATCCGTCCAATCTCGCACGCCTGCTCCAGCTCGCCGCGGCCAAGATGGGCTGTCGCCAGCGCTGCGCCCGACAGTAACGCGTCGCGCTGGTACAGGTGATCGGGTGCAGCGGTCGCTTCAGGAGTGAGCAGGGTGACCGCGTTGCCAAGATGACGTCGGTTGTTGTGGGAGCAGGCGCTCCCCAGGCTGACCTGGTGGAAGCCACCGGAGGCGTCGACAAACTGCGGACTGACGTAATAAGCCCACCGCGGCTGGTGACCGGTCGGATGCTCGACCAGCTCACGGGCCCGGCCGTAGGCCGCGTCGAAGCGGTCGGCATCACCGACGAGCGCGTAGCCAGAGGCGAGCCGACTGGTGACCAGAGCCTGGACAAGGGCGGGACTGCGGCGAGCCATCTCCACCCCGGCGGTACCCAGACTGATCGCGTCGGTCGCCTTCTCGCGGCTGGCGGCGTGGAAGGCCATCATGCTCAGCACGTTGGCGCCCAAGGCCTTGTCGCCAGCGTTGTGAGCGGCCCGCAGCGCGGTCAGGTAGTAGCGCTGGGACAGCCCGTGGCGTTCGGAATCGGCCGCCATCCATCCGGCCAACTGTCCGAGTTCAGCCAACGCGATCAACAGGCGCCGGGTGACCTGCCCGCCGTGATCGGCCGTACTGAGAAGTTGACCGACCACCTGGAACTGGGCGTGAACATAGGTGAGGTTCGCCCCGCCCCCGCCCTGCTGGTCATCAAGCTGGCGCAGCTGAGGGATTGTCTCCTCCACCTGCTCGATCAAGGTAGCGCCCACCTGCCCGCCGCCCAGGGCCGCGGCCAGCCGAGCCGGTTCGGTGTTCACTGCGATCCACGCGAGGTGGGTCAGGGCTGAGCCGCCCACCGCCATGAACACGCGACGATCCATCAATCCTCCGAGTAGCCAGTCGTGGATGATGGCCACAGTGCCTGCCAGGGTCCACGGTATCGCCATCCCGTCGGTCGCAGGGATCAAACGTGGATCATGTGGAACGCATCCGGGCCATAGCTCGCCCACCGTGATCAGCCGGGTGCCGGCTTGGGACAGCACGAACGCGGTCGCCTGACGCACCTCGTCCCGGCGCGGTTGATGACCTTTGAGCCACTTGTACGGCGCGGTCGGGTGGACTGCGCCGGTGCCGAGCACTCGGCAGATCTCCCGGCCCAAACGCTCGCCGCTCCAGGACAAGCAGGCCAAGAGCTGACTCAGCGTCTCGTTCGGTGCGTCGGCCGCCATCGTCACGTCCTTGCCGTCGTGGATCACGTGTCAGCACGGAGCGTAAGCCGTAGATCACCAACAGCAGAGGAAGTTCAGGGTTTTCAGGGAACACTCCCCTTCCTTAGACCCGCCACGCAGCGAGACGGTGGTCACCCCCTGATTGTCGTGGTTACCAACACAACGTGCACAAACCGGAGGTCATCAGCCGTGGACAGCGAGACCCCACCCGAGAGCGCCGCCGTTCGCCGCAGCGCCGAGCAGCGCACACTCGGGCAGGTTGCCTATCAACATCTCGCTGACCGGACCTCCCATAGCGATACTGACCCAGCGCAGAGCGACCCGGTGACCGGCGATGTCAGCCGGGAACACTGGATCGTGCCGGTACACGGCCTGACCTGCACCGACCCCGACGGCACCGTGCAAGCGACCGCCCGCCGCGACGGCACCGTGATCCTCAACATGACCTGCGGGGATGCCCGGATCATGGGGTGGCTCGACGTCTCCCGAGCGGCCCAGCTCTCCACGGGGATCTGGGAGGCCGCCGGGGCCAGCCAGCAGCTCACCAGGCACCTCGATGACCAGTCCCTCCTACCAACCCACGGATCAGGAGTCCGGCCGGTAGCAGGGCACCCACACCTCCACCGAAAAACACCACTCGGACGTAGCGTCCCGAGACCTCAGCGCAGGCTCAACCCGGTGAACCACGCTGCCGCGATAGACGCTGACGAAACGCAGACGACCGGCCAACGCATCCGGCTGATCCGCAAAGCCCAGGACAAGTCACTGCAGGTTATCGCCGGGCTGGCCGGGATGGGCAAATCCACCCTGCACCGCATCGAGCACGGACAACGCGATGTGACCCTTTCCGAGATCGTGGCACTGGCCAACGCCCTGGAGATCACCCCTTTGAAGCTGATCAGACTGCCGATCCTCGCACCCGCCAACGGACCCACAGGCACGCCATGAGAGCGGCTCAGCCCTCATCTCGGGAAGCTGGATGAGGGCTGCCCACTAACCCCGGGCCGGGACGGTCTTTCTGGTCGAACACCCGATCCCAGGACTCGACGGAGGTCAGGTCGGGGACCGCGGCGCGGTAGCGCTGCGCGGTGACGCTCCACTCCACGATCAGCCGCCGGTACAGGGTGATGGTGCGCAGCAACAGCGTGCGGAACTGCTGTGGGTCGCGTTTACGGAAGGCCACGCCACTGCCGTCGGCGTTGGAGACGGTGGCGGAGTCGACCATGCCGAGCAGGAACCACCGGGCGTTGCAGGCCGGCACGTTGATCTGCGGACGCTCACGGGTGTGCGGTCGGGGTGCACGTAGGTGGTGGGAGACGGTGGCCACCGCGCGTTTGGCGATGGCCAGCGGCCGCACCGGCGGGTCGAGCAGGGCCTCGATGCGCACCGGATCGAGCAAGGGCATGGGCAGTTGCTGGGCGGAGGAGAAGATCCGGGCGTCGTCGTAGCCCTCGCGCAGTGTGCGGACCGCGGGCAGCGCCTCACGCAGGGAGGCGAACAACCGCTCCGGCCCGGCGAGGAAGTCCTCGATCGATTTGTGGTGCAAAGCGACGGTGGAGTACTCCATCGCCATCAAGTGCTTGAAGGTGGTGCGGAAACCCTCGCGCACGATCGCCGGACGGACGTCGTACGGGCTGTGCAACGCCATGGTGATCAGCCGGTTGCGCAGGTGGAAGTAGGCCGTCCAGTCGGTGGTGTCGTTCTTGTCGGTCCAGGGCATGTGCCAGATCGCACAACTGGGCAGGGTGACGGTGGGGAAGCCGCACTCCCCGGCCCGCAGTCCGTACTCCGCGTCGTCCCACTTGATGAACAACGGCAGCGGCAGCCCGGTGCGCTCCAGCACCTCGCGAGGGATAAGGCACATCCACCAGGCGTTGTAGGTGGAGTGGATGCGGGCGTGCAGCATGCGTTGCTGGCGCAGCGTCTGCGCGGCGAAGTCGTGCCCGGAGACCGACCCCGGTGCCGGGCGCCAGAAGCTGGCCCGCAGATCCACGATCTCGCCCATGGCGTGCAGCTGGCTGCGGACCTGCAGGTTCAGCATCTGCGCGCCGACGATCACCGGCGAGGACGTGGCGCTGGCGAAGGCGTGCGCGCGCAGCACGCTGTCCGGCTCCAAGCGGACGTCGTCATCCATCAGCAGCACGTGCTCGATACCGTCGGTGCGCAGCGCCTCGAGCATGCCCCGGGTGAACCCGCCCGAGCCGCCGAGATTCTCTTGGTCGATCACCACCAACCGCTCGCCCAGTAGTGCCGCGGCCGCGGCGAAGCGCTGATGATCGCGCATCTTGACGCTGCCCTGGTCGATGACGAAGACCTTCGCGACGACGTCGAGCACCGCCTGGTCCTCGGCCAGCGCCGCCAGTGCGGTGGCGCAGTCCGCAGGCCGGTTGAAGGTCGTGATCGCCACCGCCAGCGGGCGGACCGGCAGCGGCTCGTCGACGATCCACGCGGCGTCGGAGACGGTCAGCGAGTCCCGCCCGGTGGCGACGTCGAACCAGACCCACCCGCCGTCCTCGAACGGCGCAAGCGACTCCCGGAACTCCAGCTGGACCGGCTCGCCCCCGGTGTCGAGGTGCTTACCCTCCAGGTGCACGACATCCCCGTTGGACTTGGAGCGGTAGAGATCCACCCGCCCGGCACCCCGCACGGTCAGTCGCAGCGCCACCTCCTCCACCCGGGTCCAGCGCTTCCAGTAACTGGCCGGAAAGGCGTTGAAGTAGGTGGCCAGGGACAGCTGGCAGGACGGCGGCAACATCACCGTCGACCGGGACACCACTTCCGCGGTGTGCCCGTACAGAGCCTCCGGCTCATCGAGGTAGAGCGGGCGCACCTCCGGCGGGTCATCGGCCCGGGGCATCACCACGCGGTGCAGGACCCGCTGCGGCACGACTCCCTCGGTGCTCGGGCCGACCTGCAGCGAGCTGACATCGGACAGTTTGCTGTCCGCGGCGTTGTTGCGCGCCGCCTCGCGGCGGGCCTCCCGCTCGATCGCCGTGGGGGCCTGCGCCGGATCGCAGCGCTGCGCCGTCATCTGGACCCGCGAACCGGATGCTTCACTAATCGTCACGTGATCCCTACTTCCGCGTGTGCCTGTCTTTGTGGGGATCCTCGCAGATCGGACCTAGTGCAACACATGGCGGTCCGCGGTGAGCGCCGGTAGACGTCTTTGGTCCGGCTCATGCGGATCGATCCACCCCTGCGGCGAGATACGGCACAGCCGAGCCGCGGATATTCCCCTTTGGATATCAGGGGCGCACGTGTTTCCCATCACCTGCAAATTCAAATCGACCGGAGTGAAATCAATAGCGAGATTCTATTACGATACGGTCACAATCGATGGGTGGCGTCCAGGTTCACCCGGCGTCTTCGACGAGCAAACAACGACCAATCGGGCGAACTCCCCGACGTTGGTCACCGTTGGTGACAGCGCCGGAAGTAGCCATCTTCACCCCGAGTATCCGGGCCACTACCAGCATCAACAGCCCCGCCTCGATCATCACGGAAGGAATCCGCACATTACTCTATTAGTGATCAAGATACACTAACGGGCTTTGATGGACATACAGTGACGATACACTCACCGTACGGCGTCAGCAGACACTCTCGGTGACATAAGTATACCGAGTTGCGACGACTGAAGCTTCGTAGTACGAGTAAACATGTGACGGATCATCGTAACGACCGGCTTTGTGAGTACGGCGCGGCCGATCAGAACGATCTTCGACTGGGGCGCGGATCCGCCGTAGGCGCCGTCACGGGGTGAGAGCCGCTTCGGGGCTTCATTTCCCTCGGGCGGAAAGAGGCATCCAGCGTCACCCAGGGAAAGAGTTCCTGGGACACGAAGTGGAGGAGGGGCAAATGCGGGTCGGAGAGATCTTCTCACTCGGTGGCCACTGTGGCCATGACCACCATGACGGCGGTCATCACAAGAGCTACGGCGGTCGCCATTACGGCGGCGGTTACCACTACAGCGGCCACCACTACGGGGGTCACCACTACGGCGGTCACCACTACGGCTACGGCGGCGGGTACCACCGTGGTGGGCTGCTGGGAATCAGAATCAGCCTCTAGGAACTGGTCTCCCAGACCTTGACCCGGCCCTCGCTCCGCACCAGCGGAGCGAGGGCTGTTGGCTCCTCAGGGCGCGAGCAGACTCGTCAACCGATCATGTCACCGTCAAGGTGTCGAGCTTGAGCGCGTCGGTGACCCCGATGAAGGTGTCCGGGACCGGGTACTGACCCAGGACGAAATTCAGGATCGCGGCATGCATGGCCTCCACCGGCTGGATACTGGCGGCGGTCATGATCCCGGCGGGATCGGAGACGTTCGCGGTGGCGAAGGTGTAGGTCTGCGCAGCGACGTTCTCCAGGTTCAGCGCGAGCCTGACCACGTCGGGTACCGACTTCGCGTTGGAGTACAGGACCAGCTGTTCCTGAGTGATCGACAACGGCACATCGTCGATGGTCGGTTTGCCTGCCTTGGACAGCACCGCGTTCCATGCCTGGGCATGATCGGCATGTTGTTTCATCACCGTCTGGATGAACACGGTCGTCGCCGGTGGCACAGTGCCCAGCTCACCGGCACCGGCTTTCTTCAGCGCCCCGCCGTAGGCGATGACAGCGAGGTTCTCCAACGCGGCGGCCAACGCCACCACCTTGAGATCGCCGGGGTAGGTCTCCGGCCGAGCCGGCGGTGGCACTGCCGGGGACGAGGGGCCGGGTTGGCCCGCAGGACCGCCGGCGCATGCCGCAGCCGCGCCCAGCGCCACCGCACCCACGGCGCCCAGGAAGAAGCCGCGCCGGGTGGACGGATTGTGCACGACGTGGCCAAGATTGCCGGCCAGCATGTCGAGGGTCTTGCGGAGCTGCGGGAACGTCGAGGTGTGCAGCTCGTCGAGCTCCCGGGTCAGCACGGCCAGTTCACGCTCACTGATCGCCATCTCGGCGGGCTGGACGCGGCGGGGGACATTGCTCATCGCAGCGCTCCTTGCTCCACCGGGGCGGCCATCGTGGTGGGGAAGAACGCCTCCGGGAAACCCACGCCACCGACCGTGGGGGGCAACTTCGCCATATCCGGCGGAAGCGTGATCAACTGTGCCTGGTTCGCCTTGACCAGCGCCTGGGCCGCCAACAGGACCGCCTTGTGCTGGGCTTGGACACCGGCCACGCTGGCGAAGAGCTGGCGTAGCTCCGCAGTGGAGACCAGGCCGACGTTCTTGACGTAGGTCTGCGCGGCCACGTCCTCCAACGTGATCGCCAACTCGACCACATCCGCCGCAGTCCTGATCTTGGGTATGGCTTGCGCGACCACGTCCGTGTACTTGGGATCCGGGCCGTTCTGAGGCTTACCGCCCAGCCGGGTCGCCGCCGCGTTGAAAGCCGTCGCATGCTCGCTGTGCTGGCCCATCGTCTTCTCCACGAACGTCTTGACCACCGGCGGCGCCAAGGCGATGAACGGCAGACCCAGTGCCTTCTGGTAGGTCACCACCGCGAGGTTTTCCAGACCGGCCGCGGTCTGCAATGCCGCCACGTCGTTATCGATCTTTTTCTGCATGAAGCCTCCGGTCTGTGGTGAGTGTCGCGGGGCAGCCAAGTCTTCGGCTTCTGACCGGGACCGCTTCACCGCGGACCGGTCACGATCCGGTCACAGTCCAGTTCGCCTGCGCAGCCGATCCGGCGCTGGTTTGCGATCGCCGCGCACCGGGTATCGATCGACCAGCCGGGAACAAGGGTCGGGACAACCAGGCCGAGTAACAAGGACGTGGACAAGATGGCTGCTACCCAACGACTTCCGAAACCTGTCGCCAGCGAGTGGGATTGGCAGCTCCAGGGCTCCTGCCAAGGCCTGAACAGCGGCGTCTTCTTCCACCCGGACGGGGAGCGCGGCGCGGCCCGGGCCCGGCGGGCCGACCGGGCCAAGGCGATCTGCCAGCGCTGCCCGGTCCTGGAGCAGTGCCGCCGGCACGCATTGGCAGTCCGCGAGCCCTACGGGGTCTGGGGCGGCCTGACCGAAGAGGAACGCCGGGCGCTGTGGACCGAGCAGCACAGGCCGCTGGAGTGGCTGGTCCCGACGGCCTAGACCTATCCGGATCGCATGGCCTCCGGGTCGGACATGCGCTCCCGCAGGTGGGTCAACGTCTGCCGCAGTACCCGGGAGACGTGCATCTGTGAGATACCGACCTGCTCGGCGATCTGGGTCTGGGTCAGCTCGCGGAAAAACCGCAGCACGAGGATCGTCCGGTCCCGCGGCTCGAGCTCGGCGAGTAGCGGGCGGAGCGCCTCGCGGTCATCGATGAGCGCAAGGTCCTCGTCCAGACTGCCGATCAGGTCGTTGAGGGTGGCACCGTTACTCTCGGAACCGACGATCCCGTCCAGTGACGAGCTGCGATAGGCCTCCCCGGCGGCCAGCGCGTCAATCACCTCCACGGTGGGCAACCCAAGCCGGGCAGCGATCTCGCTGGGTCGCGGCGCCCGGCCCAACTCCTGGGACAATTCCGCCCCGGTGCTGCGAACTGCGAGGTGCAGGTCCTTCAACCGCCGTGGCACCCGCATCGACCAGGCGTGATCACGGAAGTACCGGCGTACCTCGCCGGTGATGGTGGGCACCGCGAAGGAGACGAAGTCCGAACCGCGAGCGGGCTCGAACCGGTCCACCGCGTTGATCAACCCCACCGTGGCCACCTGGACCAGATCGTCCAACGGCTCACCGCGGCCGGCGAATCGGCGCGCGATGCGTTCGGCCATCCCCCGGTAGCCGCTGATCAGTTGCTCCCGCAACTGATCCCGCTCGGCATCGCCGTCAACCAACTCGGCGTAACGCCGATGCACCGCAACCAGGTGAGCGTACTCGTCGCGGCGAGCCAAACCCGGCGAGTCGGATGGTCTCACTGCGGCAGCGCGGTCGAGGCACTTTTGGCCAGGGTGATGCGAACCCTGCCCCGCCCGACTCGGGCCGGTGCGCCCACCTCGACGGGACCACCGGGCAGGAACAAGCCACCGACCTCGTCCACCAGAGACTCCAGCACCCGTCGATCGAACGACCCAGTGGGCAGCGGATCAACCAGGTGGTCCGCGTCGACTTCGGCGGTTACCTCGATCCGCTCGGCCAGGACGGTGAACCTGCATCGTAAGGTCCCGTCCTCGGCGGCCGCCTGAACCAGCTTGGCGCAGACATCATCGACCGCCATCCGCAGGTCATCGATCGAGTCGAGATCGAAGTCGGCCCGCGCGGCGAGGTCGGCGGCCACCGTACGGATCGTGGGAATGATGATGGCGCTGGCCACGGTGTGCATCTCGATGGACATGACCGGACCTCGGGGCGACGAGCCCGGCACCGTCGCAGAGTTACCATCGGCGGCGGGAGTGCTGCTACTCACGTACGTCACCAGCATGATGGTGCCACATCCGTTGTGACCTCGATGGCGTGCTCATCGTCTACAGTGGCTCGTCCAAGGCATCCGCTACGGTGCCCGCGAAGCTGAAATGCTCCTTCAGCTCGGTGGCTTCCAGTGCCCGGTTGGCGATCCGGGAGTTACACACCAACCGCAGCACGCGGCCTTCCCGGATGGCGAGTTCGTTGGCTTCGAACAGCGCGGACAGCCCGGCAGAGCCCAGGAACTGCACACCATCGAGATCCACCACCAACAGCCGGGCGGCAGCCAGTTGCGCGGTCAGGAAGTCGGTCAGCTGTGGCCCGGTCAGCGCGTCGACCTCACCGACCACCGTGACCACGCGTGTATCCGAACCGTGCTCGACCACCTGCAAGCCCATGATGTCAACCGGAAAGTCGCTGGTCACAATCCGTACGATATAGGCAAGCTCACCGGGCACGCCACGGGGTCAGGACCTACGAGGTCAGGCCTACCGGGTCAGCACCTACGCGGTGCCGGGTGCCGCGGCCCGAACGGCCAGCACCGCCAAGTCGTCGCCGTCGTTGCTACCCAGCCAGTCCCGCACCATCTGCTCGACGCGAGTCGCCACCGCCTGCGCGGTCAAATCAGCGCAGCCCCGCAAGCAGTCGACCAGCCGGGCCGAGCCGAACTGCTCCACGTCCTCGCCGCTGCGGCGGCCGGCCTCGGTGACGCCGTCGCTGTAGAGCACGCAGATCTCACCCGGCGCCAGCGTCAGCACGGTCTTGCCGAACCGGGCCTCGGGCAGGATGCCCACCACCGTTCCGGGGACCTCGATCTGCTCGACGCGCCCGGTGTCGCGCAACACCATCGGGGCGGTGTGACCGCCGGTGGCGAGCGTGAGCCGTAGCCCGACCTGATCCTGCTGCAGGCCACCGAACACCAGCGTGGTGAACACGCTGCGCCCGCCGGCCAGCAGCGCCCGGTTGAGCAGGTAGAGCAATTGGGTCGGATCCTGCTCGATGACCATCAAGGCGGCCAGCGAGTGCTGCACCCGGCTGCTCTCCGCCAGTGCCTCAGCGCCCTTGCCGCAGACGTCACCGAGACCAAACAGCGCGCCCCCCTCGGGCAGCGGGCGGACCAGGTAGAAATCGCCACCCACCGCCAGTTCGCCTGCGGCGGGCCGGTGCGCCACACCGAGCTGCACCCCGGGCAGCTCCGGCAACGCGGCCGGTTCCGCAGGCAGCAACGGGGCCTGCAGCAGGTTCAGCGCAGCGGCCTGGTCCCGCCGCCGGCGGCCGGCCTCCAGCACCGGTCCGGCCAGCGCCGCCAGCGGTGCGAGCAGCTCCCGGGCGACGGGCCGGACCACGACCAGCAGCCCCTCGACCCGTTCCGGCCCCTGCAATGGCGTGACCACCACCGGCTCTCTCCCGGTGAGGTCGGATCCCAACGCCGTCGCCAGGGCGGCCAGCTCACCGGTGGGCACCGTGACCGGGTGCCGATGGGCCCCACGCAATGCAGCGGCCAACACCGGGGCCGTTCGCGGGGCAGGTGCGCGAGCGATGCCGCTGGCCGGCCGAGCCCCGCCGGCACCGGATCGCCACCAGGACACTCGGGCCCGCGGTGCCGGCAGCAACACCACAGCTCGCTCGCCCAGCATCGGGACGGCCATCCGGACCAGGCTCGCCGCCGCCGCGTCCTGGCCCACCCCCGCGGTCAGCTCTCGGCCGGCAACCAGCATGAAGTCTCGCCGCTGAGCCTGCTCGTCGGTCATCTCGGTGGCGAGTTCAGTGATCACCCAGGCTTGCCAGCCGTCGGTGAGGGGCCGCAACCGCCCGCGCACCCGGCGTCCACCAGGCTCCGCCACGAAGGACTCGCCACACCGGTCGAACTCAGCGCCGAGATCCAGATCCGGGAACAGCGCTCGGGCCGGTGTGTTGAGCAACTGGATCCGGCCCGCCGCGTCCTGCACGATCACCGCTTGGGTCATGTCGTCGAGTAGGGAGGGCAGCCCGGGCACCATCTGATCGGCAGCGGGTTTGGCATCGGATGCCACTGCGCATCTCCTAACCCGAACTCTCCTCACCGATCTGAGCACGTCGCGACGAGGGTACCCCGAACGGTGGGTGCGCTACGGTCGCGACCGCGAGCCAATCGTGGCACGCTGCGGGCGTTGACGTTGTGAATTCAGGGAGGCTCATGGTGAGCGGGCAGCCCGCGAATGCATCGGGCTCAGGGTCGGAGCTGCTGGATCCGGTCGATCCGGCCGTGTTGGAACGGCTGCTGCTGGCACTGGAGGAACTGCGCGACGGCAACTTCCGCCGCCGCCTGGTGATGACCGACACGAGCATCACCGGGCGGATCGCGACGGTGATCAACCAGATAGCGCAGCGCAACCAGTCGCTGGTCGGCGAGCTGCTCCGGGTGCGGGAGGCGGTCGGCCAGAGTGGCCGGATCCGGGAGCGGCTGGCCGATGCGGGCGGCGGCGGGTGGTCGCTGGCGGCGGAGGCGATCAACGGTCTGATCGATGACCTGACCCGACCCACCACCGAGCTGGCCAGGGTGCTGGCCGCAGTGTCGGAGGGTGATCTGTCCTCCCGGGTGTCCGACCAGCTACTGCGAGGCGATTTCGCCCGATTGGGGCATACCGTCAACGGTCTGCTCGACCAGCTCTCGCTGTTCGCCGCTGAGGTGACCCGGGTGGCCCGCGAGGTCGGTACCGAGGGCCAGTTGGGTGGTCAAGCGCACGTGCCCGGCGTGGCAGGCACCTGGCGGGACCTCACCGACTCGGTCAACGTGATGGCTGGCAACCTCACTGGCCAGGTCCGCGACATCGCTCAGGTGGCCACCGCGGTAGCCCGAGGCGATCTCAGTAAGAAGATCACCGTTGAGGTGTCCGGCGAGTTGCTGGAGCTCAAGAACACCCTCAACACCATGGTCGACCAGCTCTCCGCGTTCGCCGCCGAGGTGACCCGGGTGGCCCGCGAGGTCGGCAGCGAGGGCCGGCTGGGCGGGCAGGCGCTGGTGCCCGGCGTGGCGGGCACCTGGCGGGACCTGACCGACTCGGTCAACGTGATGGCCGGCAACCTCACCGGCCAGGTACGCAGCATCGCCACGGTGGCCACCGCAGTGGCCCAGGGCGACCTCACCCGCAAGATCACCGTGGACGCCCGGGGCGAGATCCTGGAGCTCAAGAACACCCTCAACACCATGGTCGACCAGCTCTCCGCGTTCGCCGATGAGGTCACCCGGGTCGCCCACGAGGTGGGCAGCGAGGGCAAGCTCGGTAACCAGGCCCAGGTGCGCGGGGTGGCCGGCACCTGGAAGGCGCTCACCGACAACGTCAACGGCATGGCGGACAACCTGACCAACCAGGTCCGCAGCATCGCCACGGTGGCCACCGCAGTGGCCGGCGGCGACCTGTCGAAGAAGATCACCGTGGACGCCCGGGGCGAGGTCGCCGCACTGGCCGAGACGATCAATGGGATGGTCGACACGCTGAGCGCGTTCGCCGACGAGGTGACCCGGGTGGCCCGCGAGGTCGGCACCGAGGGCACCCTGGGTGGCCAGGCTCGGGTGCCCAACGTCGCCGGCACCTGGAAGGACCTCACCGAGAACGTCAACGGCATGGCGGACAACCTGACCAGCCAGGTCCGCAGCATCGCCACGGTGACCACCGCCGTGGCCAACGGGGACCTGTCCCGCAAGATCGACGTGGACGCTCGCGGCGAGATCCTGGAGCTCAAGACCACGATCAACACCATGGTGGACAGCTTGTCCGCGTTCGCCTCCGAGGTCACCCGGGTGGCCCGCGAGGTCGGCACCGAGGGCAAGCTCGGCGGGCAGGCCGAGGTGATCGGCGTGTCCGGCACGTGGCAACGGCTCACCGAGAACGTCAACGTGCTGGCGGGCAACCTCACCACCCAGGTACGCGCGATCGCCGCGGTAGCCACCGCGGTGACCGCCGGCGACCTGACCCCGCAGATCACCGTCGCGGCCTCCGGCGAGCTCGCCGAGCTCTCCGACAACATCAACCAGATGATCGCCACCCTCCGGGAGACCACCCGGACCAACGAGGAGCAGGACTGGCTCAAGACCAACCTCGCCCGGCTGTCCAGTCTCATGCAGGGTCTGCGCGACGTGCCCACCGTGGCCTCGCTGGTACTCAGCGAGCTGACCCCGCTGGTGTCGGCCCAGCAAGGAGCCTTCTTCCTGGTCCGCTCCGAGGCCGACGATCCGGCCGTTGGACCCGTCGTGGAGTGCGCCGCGGGTTACGGAATCCAGAACCCGGCGGCAATCCGTCGCTTCGCCCTCGGCGAGTCACTGGTCGGGCAGGCGGCGTTGGACAAGCGGACGATTCTGGTCACCGAGGCGCCGCCGGACTACGCCGCGATCAGCTCCGGCCTCGGTCGTAGTGCTCCGACCAACGTGCTGGTGCTGCCGTTGCTGTTCGAGGACCAGGCACTGGGGGTGATCGAGCTGGCGTCGGTCAACCCGTTCACCACCGTGCACCTCGACCTGCTGGAACGGCTTCGCGAGACGATCGGTTTGAACGTCAACACCATCCTGGCCAACTCCCGCACCGAGGCGCTGCTGGCCGAGTCGCAACGGCTGGCCCAAGAGCTGACCGCGGGCTCGCAACGGCTGCAGGCCCAGCAGCACGAGCTGCAGAAGTCCAACACCGAGCTGGCTGAGAAGGCCGCGTTGCTGGCCACCCAGAACCAGGCCATCGAGATCAAGAACGCCGAGATCGAGCTGGCCCGCCAGGAGATCGAGGAGCGGGCCGCCCAGCTGGCCGCCGCCTCGCGCTACAAGTCGGACTTCATGGCGAACATGTCCCATGAACTGCGCACCCCGCTCAACAGCGCGCTGGTGCTGGCCAAGCTGCTGTCCGACAACCTGGACGGCAACCTGATGGACAAGCAGGTGGAGTTCGCCAGGACCATCCACTCCGCCGGCAGCGACCTGCTGCAACTGATCAACGACATCCTTGACCTGGCCAAGGTCGAGGCAGGACGGATGGAACCCTCACTGTCCGACGTGCCGATGACCGCGGTGGTGAAATACGTCAGGACGCTGTGCGAGCCGCTGGCCGCGGAGAAAGCGCTGCACTTCACCGTGGAGCTCGACCCGGCCCTGCCCGAGCTGCTGCACACCGATGAGCAGCGCTTGCAGCAGGTATTGCGCAACCTGATGTCCAACGCGGTGAAGTTCACCGACGAGGGTGGCGTAGCGATGCGGATCCGGCCGGCGCCACCTGATGAGGTGACGGGCGACGCGTTGCGCGACGCGCCGGCCCGGGTGGCCTTCGAGGTGGCGGACACCGGTATCGGGATCTCCGCCGACAAGCTCTCGGTGATCTTCGAAGCATTCCAGCAGGCCGACGGCACGACCAGCCGGCGCTACGGCGGCACCGGACTCGGCCTGTCGATCAGCCGCCAGCTGACTGAGCTACTCGGTGGTGAGCTGACGGTGCGCAGCGAACCCGGAGTGGGCAGCGTGTTCACGCTCTACCTACCCGAATCGGTCGAGCCGGCGGTTCCCGACGGCGCAGCGCTGGGCAAGCCCGCCCCACCGGAGCTGGTCACAGCCGCCCGGGTGCTCCCGCAACTGCACCCGGCGCGCGTCGGCGCGCCATCACGTTTCCACAGCGAGAAGATCCTGATTGTCGATGATGACCTGCGCAACGTCTTCGCCCTGAGCAGCATGCTCGAGGCGCACGGTCTGCAGGTCGTGTTCGCCGACAACGGGGTGGCCGGGGTCCGCGCGCTGGAGCGCAACGATGACGTCGCGCTGGTCCTGATGGACGTGATGATGCCCGAGCTGGACGGTAACGCGACGATAGCCGCGATCCGCAACCTGAGCCGCTACACCGACCTGCCCATCATCGCGGTGACCGCGAAGGCGATGAAGGAGGACCGCGCGAAGAGCCTGGCCTCCGGGGCGAACGACTACGTCACCAAACCGGTGGACACCGACCTGCTGCTGCGGCTGATCAGCGGGTATCTCTACGCGACAGCGGAGGACGGCACCACCGTCGAGCCTTGACGGGTCAGAACCACCGTTCGAGGACGCACGCGAGGCCGTCCTCGGAGTTATCCGTGGTGATCTCGTCAGCGGCCTCCAGTACGGCGGGGTGGGAGTTGGCCATCGCCACGCCGTGCCCGGCCCACCGCAACATCGACAGGTCATTGGGCATGTCTCCCACGGCGAGCACATCGGCCCGCGCAATCCCCAGCTCAGCGGCCAGCCGGGCCAGCCCTGCGCCCTTGGTGACGCCCGGCGCGGAGAGCTCGATCAGGCCGTAGCCGGTGGAGTAGGTGAGTTCCAGCGGCGCCGGCGACTGCGCGCCGAGCAGCTCGCCGACTGCGGCGGCCATCAGGGCGCTGCTCGCGTTCGCCTGACGGACCAGCAGCTTGATCGCGGGTCGGCCGAGCAGCAGGTCCCGCGGTGCGGTCTCGGAGTCCCCGCCGGGCCAGGGGTGGGTGTAGCCCGGTTCGGCGAGGAACTGATCGAAGCCGTTCATCCCGGCGCTGTTGATCGCGGAACCGTCGGCGGGCAGCTCGACCGCGAGCTTCGCGCCCGGCAAGGCGCTGGCCACCACCTCCGCCGCAGCCCGCAGCTGCCTCGGATCCAGCGTCACCATGTGGCTGACCTGGTCGATCGCCGCGTCATAGTGCACCGCGCCATTCGCGCAGACCGTTGGCCCGGCGTGCCCGAGTTGCTCGACGATCGGCGGGATCCACCGCGGTGGCCGACCCGTGACCAGCACGAACGGCACTCCCGCCGCCACCACCCGATGCACCGCCGCCCGGGTCCGCTCCGAGACCCGAGCACCCGGATCCAGCAACGTCCCATCAACATCCGAAGCAACCAGCAGCGGCGTCCACATCCCCCCATTCTCCCGGCGTGTCGCGCCCCCCTGCCCGCCGCGGCCGGCGCGAGTGCGACGTCACTGCTGTGTGACCGCTCCGGTTGGACGGTAGCCTCGGCGGCCGGACCCGATGATGGCCACGACCGGTCATATCGCGGTGGCTGAGCCAAGGGGGATGGGGTGGCCAGGGTATCGGCCAGGAATCCACATCACCGCGAACACGGTGGACAGGCACCAACCCACCAACTCGGCGGCCTGAGGCGGAACCTCTTCAGGAGAGCCTGGAGCTATGCCTGTTAGCTTCGTCCAACAGGGCCAACCGGACCTGATTATCCAATTTAAATGCTGCCCCAAGACTGTCGGCGAGACACGTTGTTTCCAAATAGCCACACGTACTTAAAGCTCCAAGGATATGCAGTATTGCACCAGTTTTTTTAGAGCGATCGTACAGTAATTCACTCCCCTTCAACGCCGCGACCGCCGCTTTAGGTTCGAGATTCCTCAAGATTTCCGGTTTGTAAAGTCTTTGATGAACGTAGTATAGCGGCCGACCTGTAGCCATAAGGTAGCCATTGTCCCCCACTTTACTACCCACCACCGACTCAACACAAGAGAGAACGTGGCTCGGCCCGACCTTTCGTACATTTATTTCGGTTGCGAATAAATCTCCGTTCTGAAAACCGATAAAGTCAACGCCAAACGTTCCGCGAACACCATTTATCGACAGCGTCTCGCCTATCCGGGAAACAGCTTGACGAATTTTCTGCATAAACTCGACTCGCCCAGGAAAGGAGCACCCCAAATACTGACCAGAAACAACTATTTGCTCATGAGTGGCAAGGACCACTATTTCCCCGGGGCCGCTAATATATCCCTGCCCACTGGGCGAGCAGATCGCATCCGTCAGGTACTCTTCCACGATTGCCCCGCTCGTTGAGACCTCGCGCACAAAGGCCTCCCAGGGTTGGAGTATAACTTCAATTGACGAAAGAAGATCTTTTACAAGAAGGAACCTCTCGCAGTTGATCAAAACGTTGCCGATTGCATCTCCCCAACTCGCGTCATTCAGCTTGACGATCACATACCGAGCAGGAGGAGTCGCGTGAGCCAGCCGAAAAACCGCACTTGTAACTTCTTCGATGGTCCAGAGAATACCAGATGCGCCCCTCGGCGCAGGGACTCCGCTTAAACGAAATGCTTCTTTGCTACCCGATTTACTCCCCCAGTACCGAGATCGAGCGTATTCACCTTCCTCGGGGGTCAGACCCAATTTTCCACCCAATTCCTCACATGCTTCAGAGGAGGCGAAATTGATTAATTCAATCGCTGTCGCCTTCTCAATCTCCTCTCTTAATATTCTCAAAATTGCGGCATCGTGAAGCACTAGAAAATCCAACGGAAAAGGTTCTTTACACTGAGGAGAAAGTAGAACCAGTTGATCATGTGCAGACTGTTCTTGCAGATCGTCCAGTCGATAAAGATCCTTGAGATGATACTCCAGAACATACTGATCCAAAGGCTTCGGAGTGATCAAAACAACACGTGTCTTAGGATTGCATAGCTCGGCTAGATGGCAGAGGCTGCGCTCAACGAAGTACCGAACATATGGAAGCTTGCGCAATAACCCTTCGCTGTAGTCGACAGAATACATAATAACTTTTAGCATCCAGCGCCCTCCAGGTGGTGGCCCGACACTTCCAGTGCTGGCCCGACACTTCGAGTCTTTCGAGTTACATCAACCATCCGAAAAATTGTCGCCGTCATCGTGGTCGCCACATCGCGTAAACATGAGTTCCGGCATCCAGTGCCGATTCACCCACAGTGCGGTACACGCGCTGGTGCTCGAGCACCTTGAATCCCTCGTCCCACGCCATATTCATGAAATTCTTAGCGTAGGTCTTGCGCTCCACATCGTAGTCGATCCCGGCAACAAGTGCCTCCAACTCCAGCACAGCGAAACGCACGCGTTGCCAAGCGCTGTCATAGCCTGCGTGCGCGATGCGTTCCCGGCGAACCTCCTCTAGCAGATCGTGCAGACCCCCGTGCGCATACCGGTCCACCTTACTAAAGGCAAGCCGGCGCCACTGTTCCACCTCCGGAAGCTCTTCTGTCGCGATGTTGGCGAGCGCCTCATCAATGTAGGCCATATGGTGATCGATTAGATTGCGCGTGCGTTCATCTTCCGTACTGAACGGCGAGATCATCTCATCTGCAATGAGCACAAGGCCGCCAGGCTGTACCAGTCGTCGCATCGAACGCAGGAATACGCGTGTATCCAAGTGATGTGACGCTCCAACAGAAACAACCAATGGATATAGATTTTCCGTTGCGAAATCTGCGATACCAATATTGTATGGCGTGATCTTATGCTCACCGATGTTTCGACACAGATATGGGAATGCTGCTGGACTGGGCTCCACCGCGTCGATCGCAGCATCAGGAAAAAGCTCCGCTAGCATGATCGTAGGTAAGCCTGGACCACTTCCGATATCGAGTATCCTTCGAGGTTTTTCGTCGAGATAATGGTACGACATCTCGGCCAGAGCGACGACCTGAGCGGCATAGGCGGGGTGGGTGGCTTCGAACAGCGCGTATTCATCAACGCTAATCCTGGACTCCCAATCCTCCGTGAACTCCCCGTCCTCCGGCTGAATACCTGTAACTTGACCCAGGTCATGGTCCCGGACGAACTGCGGTACGGTAGCCTCGCCCGTTCGGTTAAGCATGTCGGCGGCCAACGTTGCGATAAGCCAACTCTTAGAGCGAAGCAGACAACGCAGCATGGTACGCGCCTCGGAGTCGAGTTCGCTATCGTTCAGGTTCACAATTTCCGTGGCCAGATCCCACAGACTACGGTCATCAAGTTCACGCAATACGCTGGAGCTTCCTAGTTTCCGGCGCGGCGAATTCTCTATTTGTGACACTGGCAGATGAACAGCTTGCTGACGATGACCGGCCACGATAATTTCTGAGTTTATGAACTCAACGGTGATCGACGCTCGCGGGACCAAAATGTCCAGACCCGAGTTCCTCTGTGATACCGTAGCCCCGACTCGGCATGCGTAGTCACACACTTGGTCACGCAGGTCCTCAGGAAAAATCGTAGACTTACTGTCGCCCGAAAACGATAAGACCAGAACGCGGCTGAGTAAACCGTTTTGACACTCCTGTAACACCTTGGCTACAGCGTTTACCACTCGCGGAATATCAATGAGGGCAACAGTCTGTCCGATCGGGCACGTGCTTTCCATAAAAATAACCTTTCGCTCTGCTCCTGCGAGTACGAGGCAACGGCTTATGGCAGAGAGCGGGGCTGTTGAGGAGGGGCTGGGGCACGTGCTTCGTCTAACATAGCGGGCTACAAGAGGGAGTATAAGTGAACCACGCCGGGTTCGGTAGAGACTCGTTGCTGGGATCAGGCTAACTCGTACAGGGTCTCGAACTCGACCGGTGGCCTGCCTCCGCAGGCTCCGTACAATCGACGACTGTTGTACCAATCCACCAATGCCGCGAAGTCGACTTCTTGGGTAGTATGCCACAGCCCGCGCGATTTTATCAAATCGATCTTGTACAAGCCTATCAACGATTCCGCGCGAGCGTTGTCGAGGACGTCGCGGACAGTGCCGATCCAGGCGTCGACACCGGAATCGATCAAGTACTGGGTGAACCGGAAGGACGTGTACTGACTACTGGCAGCAGCATGGTGAACGAGCTTGCATTCCTCGTCGCGCATCCCGTGTTCAGCACTTGGTGACGGATAAGTCGGTGATGGCGCAGCGCCATGGCCGTTACTCGGCGTTATGCGGCAGTATCACCGCTCGTTTGCCATCGCCTCCAGTACCGGGATTGCGGCAATCTTGTCGCGGTCAAGGGCGTCCCATATCACGCCGGTCGGCCGGTAGGGTGCGCCACAGTGGATGATCTCCTCGGGCGTGATGATGTAGTCGACCGAGAAGTCGTGCTCGTGATGAGGCAACGGCTCGTCGAGCACTTGGGTGCCACCGTGGCCGCCGTGCGGTGCGTCGCCAGCGCCTCGAGCTCGTCCGCACACTCGATCGGATCAAGCCGGAAGAACGGCAACAGGGTCGGCCAGCTTGGGCACGACCATGTAGATCAGCTTGCCCTCGCGCAGCGCCCGCACCCGCACCGGCAGTTGCGCCTGGTCAGGATTGGCCTTGAGGACGTGTGCCCGCTGCCACGCGGGCAGGGCCGATAGCTGCTCGGCGGTGGCAGCGGCTCCGACGAAGTCCGGGATGCGGCCCGTGGGGATCGCTGCTAGCGCCGTCACACTGCAGGCGGTCCACCCGCTCATACCGCGGCGGCCCCTCCGAGACCAGCGCGCTTTTGACGGTGTTCTTCGAACCCCATCACCCGCGCGATCACCTTGATCGGCATCTCCTCGCCCGATGCAACCGGCGGATCTCAGCCCAGTCCTCCACGCGATACACCCCTTCGTCCTCCCTGACCCGGTGCGAGCCAGGATCGCGGCGCAGGGGGCAAAATCAGATGCCGCGCGGGGGTCAGTTTTCACGTGCCGTCGATAGCGGGATAGGGGGCGCGACAATGATCACGACTCGACCACCGGGCCACGTCACCCATGCCATCTCGACCAAGGCTTGTCGCAGCCAGCGCGCCGAATCCTCAACGGGAAATGCCCCAAAGGGCAGGTGTGACACCATGGCGGCGAAAGTGTCTCGTCGTGGTGCAGCTCCAGCACATCGGCACTACCTCTGAGTGACACCACCATCGGCTTTCACCGTGTAGCCGATTACGATGGGCGAGGCGTTTCGTTCTTCCGGGCGGCATACGACTGCGCCTGGAGTCGACTCATCGCCTTCGACCGTCCTGTCACCAACGAAAACCATACCCTACAAAGGGCTGCCTGGAGAACCACATCCATCGACCAAAGCGCCCAGGACCATGCTGGTTTAAGCGAGGGAAACACGACGATTGTCGCAAAAATAGGTCCACCCAAGAAAAGGAAGAACAATGGGGCAGCAAACGCTAGCACCGACACCCAGCTCACCCAAACTGCTTTCAATGAAAATTGCTCCCACGACAAAGAATAGTTATCACCCGCGAGCGAAAAGACGGTAGGGCGGAGAACGCAATCGAGATAGGCGGCAATCCTCTCGATCGCACCGCTATGATCAAAATATGGGAGACCCATACTCGCTGAAATGAGCGGAATCAGCAGTAGAAGCTGTACACCCCCTCGTCCCGTCAGAACCAAACCTGTGACTAAACCCAGAGCCGTGACATTCAAGTTTATCAAAGTATCCTGCGCGTTCGAACGATTGTAGATCTCAGTGCGCATAGCGCTATATTCCTGTAGATGGAACTTGAGCAGGTCGTCATGTAAGGAGTTAGCCGGGTCGGCGGACAACTCGACCTCCCTGTCGATTCATACTGCACTTAACTGGACAGTGAGACTCTAACCAGTGGAGCATGCAGCACACTCAGGCCCCCGATCCTCGATCCGCCGGCTCGGTTTGAGTGATCATTTTTGAGTGGATCTTCTTTTTTCGGCTCTTCACTGTTTCCAGTGGGTTACTCAGCGTGAGAGCTGACAGACGGGTGTTGGGTTGGCGAGGTCGGGTAGGTGGAGTTTGACTGCGGAGAGGGCGAGATAGACGAAATGATCATCTTGATTTTGGTGCGGTAGCCTCGGGCGCGGATTCTAGCGGCCTGGGCCAGGGAATTGACGCCTTCGAGCAGGCTCGCCACCCGCGAGGAGCAACTCGCCAACATCCGCCAGATCTATCCACCCGAACGTGAAGCTCTCGGGGTCATCGCCATCGGCATCGAACTCCTCGGCCCACCCCGAACGACATGACCGATGCCACACACACCAGCACACCGACCCGACAGCGCGCGGGTAGCCGGCGATGGCTGGAGTTCGGGTCGGTAGGCTCACCTGGTCGTCACAGGGGTGGCGATCCGCTCACTCTGGCTCGCTTGGCGAGATGTTCGCGAACGCCGCCCTCGTGGCCGAGGTGCCGTCTGATTCAAGTCTGATCCAAGAGGGTGTGTTGATGTCAACGGAGGAGTCCGGGGGAACCGGACCGCGGTCGGGCTATCGCACCGACGCAGTCGCCGCCGCAGTCGCGGTCGCGCCGGAGGGGACGGCGGTGCGGCTGGCCGGCCGGGTCGTGCTCTGGCGCCGGATGGGTGGCCTGATCTTCGGGCACATCCAGGATCGCAGCGGGCGCGCGCAGATCTCGCTGGCCGGTGAGGAACTGGGCGCCGAGGTCGTCAAGGAGTGGTCCCGGGCCGTCAAGATCGGCGACTTCATCGGGGTCGCAGGCAGCATCTACACCACCCGCCGCGGCGAGCGGACCGTGGCCGTCTCCGAGCTCGTGGTGCTCAACCGGACGGTCCGCGCGCTGCCCGACAAGTGGCAGGGCCTGTCCAACGTCGAGGCCCGCTACCGCCGCCGCTACCTGGACCTGCTGGTCAACTCCGAGTCGCGGGACCGGTTCCGCGCCCGGACGAAGATCATCCAGAGTATCCGTCGAGTCCTGGATGACAACGACTTCCTCGAAGTCGAGACACCGATCCTGCAGGAGGCCGCCTCCGGAGCCGCCGCGCGGCCGTTCGTGACCCACCACAACGCGCTGGGCGAGGACTTCTACCTGCGCATCTCACCGGAGACCCAGCTCAAGCGGGTCGTCGCGGGCTCGCTGGACCGGGTGTACGAGCTGGGCCGCAACTTCCGTAACGAAGGCATGGACTCCTCGCACCTCCAGGAGTTCACGATGCTGGAGTGGTACGCCGCCTACTGGGACTACCGCGACAACATGACCTTCGTCCGCGAGCTGATCCTCGCGGTGCTCGACGAGGTCCTGGGCACCCGGACCGTCACCTACGAAGGCGTGAAACTCGACTTCGGTGCCGACTGGCCGGAGCTGGACTACCGCGCCGAGGTCGCCCGGCGAACCGGTATCGACCTCACCGTCGTCCGCGACCTGCCGGCGTTGCGGGAACGGGTCGCCGGGCTCGGTCTGGGCGTCGAGGATGCGACATCGTATGCGGGGCTGGTCGACCTGCTCTACAAGAAAACGGTCCGGCCCAGCCTGGTGCAGCCGTGCTTTCTGGTGCACCACCCGGCAGAGCTGGGACCGCTGGCCCGGCGCAGCGATGAGGACCCGACCAGGCTCGACATGTTCCAGGTCGTCGTCAACGGCTGGGAGATCGTCAAGGCCTACTCGGAGCTGGTCGACCCCCTCGAGCAGCGGCAACGGCTGGAGGAGCAGGCCGAGCTGCGCGAGGCAGGCGACGACGAGACGATGATGATGGAAGAGGACTTCATCGAGGCGATGGAGTACGGGATGCCGCCGATGTCCGGTCTGGGTCTCGGAATCGACCGGTTCGTCGCGCTGCTCACCGATGCACCGACCCTGCGGGAGGTCGTCCTGTTCCCGACCATGCGCGGTATCCGGAGAGGCCAGGCAGGCCCGGATGCCGACGCCTGAGGCGGTCATGACACTGGAGGCGGCCCTGCACCGGCTGGCCGCTCGGGACCGTCCGGTGCGCCTGATCGCCACCGGTGGCGGTACCGGCGGTCACACCTATCCGGCGATCACCACGATCCGCGCTACCCGGGAGCTGCTGGCCGGCGCGGGGGTCGGGCTCGACGTGCTGTATGTGGGCTCGGCCGGTGGGCTGGAGGCGCGCGTCGCCGAGCAGGAGCAGTTGGCGTTCCAGGCGGTGTCCACCGGCAAGCTGCGCCGCGCCACCAACCCGATGCGGATGATCTCCCGGGAGAACCTGCGTGACGTCGGGCGGCTCACCCGGGGGATCGTGCAGGCGCGACGGGTGGTGCGCGCGTTCCGGCCCGACGTGGTGCTCTCCACCGGCGGGTATGTCGCGGTCCCGGTCGGGCTGGCCGCCCGCTCGGCGGGTGCTGCGTTGCTAGTCCACGAGCAGACCACCCGGGTCGGTCTGGCGAACCGTTTGCTGCTGCGCCGCGCCACCACCATCGCGCTGTCCTCACCGGCGTCTGTGGAGCTTCTGCCAGCGGCGATGCGAGCGCGCGCGGTCGTCACCGGCAACCCGATCCGGGCCGAGCTGCTGGGCGGCGACGCGGCCCGCGCCGTCAGGGCGCTGAGCTGGGACGGCTGGGAGGCCGCACGGCCCACCGTCTACGTGACCGGTGGCGCCCAGGGCGCCGTGCAGGTCAACCGCCTCGTCACGGCGGTGCTCGAGACACTGCTGGCGCGGGCGAACGTGGTGCACCAGTGCGGCGCAGGCTCGCTGGCCGAGACGACGCACCTGGCCCAGCAGTTGCCCGCCGAACTGGCCGCCCGCTACCGGGTGGTCGGGTTCGTCGGCCCGGAGCTCCCCGATGTGCTGGCGCTGGCCGATGTGGTGGTGTCGCGCTCCGGTGCGGGCACGCTCGCCGAGCTGACCGCACTGGGCAAGCCCTCGGTGCTCATCCCGCTGGTCCCCACCGGCGGCGACGAGCAGGAACACAACGCGCGCTACCTCCAGAAGGCCGGCGCGGCCCGCGCCCTGCTCGGCCGGCACCCCACCCCGGCCGATCTCGCCGGCGCGCTCGACGACCTGATCGGCGACCCTCAGCTGCGCGCGACGATGGCCATCCGGGCCGCACAGCTGGGCCGCCCCGATGCGGCACACGAGCTGGCCACCTGCCTACTCACTCTCGCGCAGCAGCCACAGATCACACGGGAGGAAACTCGTTCGGGTTGACGACGCTGGTCCGCGCGTTGCCGCCGGGAACCGGAAAGATCGTGATATCCCACGCGGTGGCCGCAGCCTGGGTGGTCGTGAAATCGAAGGTCTCGTCGAAACGCTGGAGAGAACGCTCGCGGGTGAAGTTACGGGCTTGGGAGTCCCAGTCCACTCCGGTGGTGAAGAAAACCTCGTAGATACCGTCCCGGATCCCTTTCATCGTGAATTTCGAGCCCTGCTGCACGTAGACGGAGTACACGGCGTTCTTGTTCCTCGCAAGCGTGATCACCCCGTCGTGGTTGCCACCGTTGTCGATGACCAGCTCACCCGATCCGGTGCGGTTCCCCGCCCGGATGAACTGCCCGTTGGGTAGCCGCCGGTTCTGGTCCTCCACCGGGGGTTGTGCCAGCGTCGTCGCGGCCACGGCCTGCGGCGTCGGTGCCGCCGATGCCGCATCCGCCGGCACCGACACGCCGATGACCAGGATGAGTGAACCGATAGCGGTCCCGAGAAC
Organism: uncultured Actinomycetota bacterium; assembly: GCA_963712995.1. Taxonomy (GTDB): domain Bacteria; phylum Actinomycetota; class Actinomycetes; order Mycobacteriales; family Pseudonocardiaceae. The sequence goes on from CAVQKH010000008.1 coordinate 113,552, forward strand.
GCGCATCCTCACACGGTCAAGGATGGCGAGCCGACCCGCCAGCCACAACCACATTCCAGGCGAGGTCGACTCACCGTGTACTCGCTCGCATACACCCAGTGGCAACTCATCCGCCGCAGCATGACACTATTACGGTGCTTTTTGATACTATTGTGGTATGGCCATGACCTTGCGACTCTCGCCCGAACTCGACGCTGAACTCCGGGCCATCGCCGAGGAAGACCACCGCAGCGTGCACCAGACCGTGGTGTGCGCCATCGAGACCTATCTGGCGCTGCGCGAAACCACCGAGGTCAAGGCAGACCCCGCCACCCTGCGCGCACTCGCCGAGGCACGGGAGGGCGTTCGCGAGGGCGACGTCGTCTATGGCACCGAGGCCGTACGGGCCCTACTCGCCGGGCGTCGCGTCTCGTGACCGACCCGTACGAGTTGGGGACCGCACCTCCAGCCCGCCGGGCCCTGACCGAACGGCTGCCCCCCGACGTCGCCACTGCGGCCGTCGAGTTCATCACCGGCCCGTTACTCGACAACCCCCACCGGGTCGGCAAGCCTCTCGGCGAAGAACTCACCGGCATTCATAGCGCCCGGCTCGCCAGGAACTGGCGGGTGTTCTACGAGATCGACCACACCAAACACGTGGTGATCGTGCTCGATATCCGGCACCGCTCAGCCGCCTACCGGCCCCGACCGTGACGTCCTGGCGGACGCTGCTCACCGCTCGACGCTCTGCGGAGAACTTTGTTACGCGGTGGCCTCGCATCGCCGGAACATGACGTGATCTTGTCGGGGATCCAGGTTAGGGTGACGCATGGCTTCGATGCAGACGTTGGAACGCCGTATCGCCGCGCTGGAGGCTCGCCTGGCTGATGTCGAGGGGGGCTATGGCGACACGCTGTACAAACTGCATCGCGCGAGCGTCAAGGCCGACCTCCGAACGACGAGGATCCTGGAGCGCTTAGAGATCGAGGACGTGTCCGATGAGGATGTCGATCAGGCGCTCGACGAGCACTGACGCACGACGTGATCAGCTCGGCGTGATCGACTCCAGGCCACCGAGGGCGGGGCGCAGGGCCGCGGGGACACGCACCGAGCCGTCGGGCTGCTGGTGGTTCTCCAGGATGGCGACGATCCAGCGCGTCGTGGCCAGCGTGCCGTTGAGGGTGGCCGCCACCTGTGGGCGCCCGTCGACATCCCGGTACCGGGTGCCCAACCTGCGGGCCTGGAAGGTGGTGCAGTTCGAGGTGGAGGTGAGCTCACGGTAGACCCGCTGAGACGGTATCCAGCCCTCGCAGTCGAACTTGCGGGCCGCTGAGCTGCCCAGATCCCCGGCGGCCACGTCGATCACCCGGTAGGGCACCTCGACCGCGGCGAGCATCTGCTCCTCCCAGGCCAGCAGGCGTTGATGCTCGGTCTCGGCGCACTGCGGCTGGCAGTAGACGAACATCTCGACCTTGTCGAACTGGTGCACCCGGAAGATGCCGCGGGTGTCCTTGCCGTAGGAGCCGGCCTCGCGCCGGAAGCAGGACGACCAGCCTGCGTAGCGCAACGGACCGTGGGACAGGTCGATGATCTCCTCGGAGTGGTAGCCGGCCAGCGGCACCTCGGAGGTTCCCACCAGGTACAGGTCGTCGTCACGCAGCCGGTACACCTCCGCGTCGTGCGCGCCGAGGAACCCGGTGCCCTCCATGATCTCCGGTCGGACCAGCACCGGCGGGATCATCAGGGTGAACCCGGACGCGATCGCCTGTGCCACGGCCAGTTGCAGCAGCCCGAGCTGGAGCTGCGCACCCAACCCGGTGAGGAAGTGGAACCGGGCCCCGGAGACCTTCGCGCCGCGCTCGGTGTCGAACAGGCCCAGCGCGGTGCCCAGCTCGACGTGATCACGCGGCCCGAATTCCAGCTCGGGTGGCGAACCGACGTGCTTGAGCACGACGAAGTCGTCCTCGCCACCGGGGGGCACCCCATCGATGACCAGGTTGGACACCGCGCGGTGTGCGGCGTCCATCGCCTGCTCCGCGCCGGCCTGCTCGGCTTCGGCCGACTTGACGTCCGCGGCGAGCTGTTTGGCGTGGGCGAGCAGCTCGCTGCGCTCGGCACCGCGGGCCTGGCCGACCCGCTTGCCCAGGGTCTTCTGCTCGGCGCGCAGCGAGTCGGCGGCGGCGATGGCCTTGCGGCGCCGCTCATCGGCGCCGATCAGCGCATCGACCGCATCGACGTCCTCACCGCGGGCCCGTTGCGAGGCGCGGACCCGGTCCGGGTCCTCCCGCAGCACCTTGAGATCGATCACGGCGGGTAAGCCTAGTCCGGGTCGTTGCGGGACAGCACAGCGGCGGCCTCGAGCAGCATCCAGCCTGACAGCTGCACCGACAGGTCGCACTCGGCTCGCCCGGGGGCCGGGGGCTGCGCCGGGACCAGCCACTGCGGGCCGAACACCGGGCCCCCCTCGGCGACGCCGCGGTTGCGCCAGGCCGCCTCGGCGGAGTCCAGCACCAGCCGCGCCGCGGTCGAGCCGTCCGGCAGCACCGCCGCGGCCAGCGTCAGGTAGCGGACCAGGATGCCGGTGAACAACCCGCCGTCGCCGCCGCCGTGCCCGCGCAGCACGCCGCCGTCGGTGAGGTGTTCGGCGACCGCGTGCACCGTCGTCTCGGCTTGCTGCCACCAGCGTGGCGCGCCGGTGGCCCGGCCCAGCTCGAGGCAGGCCCCGAGTAGGACGCCCTGGCAGTAGCTGTAGACGGCCCGCTCCAGGTGACGCACCGACCCGTCCGGGCATACCCGGGCGCCGTCGAAGACCAGGCCGGTGGTGGGGTCGATCAGGTGCTCGAGCATCCAGTCCACCAGGGACGCGGCGATGCCCAGGTTCCCGCGGCGGGCGTAGAGGATCGCGGCGGGGCCGGTGGCTGCGACGTTGACGAAATCGTCGTCGACCCGCCAGCGCATCCCCCCGCTCGGGCCCCGCCCGGAGCGCAACCGGCGCAGGATGGCCCGCTCCGCGCCCGGTGTGCGCAGCCCGGCCAGCGTCGCGCTGCGCTGCAGCGCCAGGCCCAACCAGGCGATATCGTCGTAGTAGTCGTTGACCCAGCTGGTGAGGTTGCGCACCCGCACGCCGCGGATCAGCCCGGCGAGGGCGTCTCGTCGCCACCGCGCCGGCGCGCGGTGGTAGGCGTCGAGCAGGCAGTCCAGCAGGTGCGCCTGCCACCAGTAGTGCCACTGCATCGACTGTCCCGGCCAGCTGACTCGCCCCAGCCTGACGTCCGGCAATCCCGGCAGTCGGCGCAGGTGGCGGGTGTGTACGGCGCGTTCGGCCGCTGCCGCCCGGCCGGCCCACCGGGCCCCTGCCGTCACCACGCCGCTGCCCTCACCAGGCACGGCCCTCACCAGGCACGGCCCTCACCAGGCACGATGCAGGTCGGCGTGTTGGCGGATCCAGGCGTGCATAGCGACTCCGGCCGCCACGCCGGCGTTGATCGACCGGGTCGAGCCGAACTGCGCGATCGAGACGGTCGACTTAGCTCCGGCGCGCGCTTCGGCGCTCAGACCGGGACCTTCCTGCCCGAACAGCAGCAGGCACTCCCGCGGCAGGTCGGCGGTCTCCAACCGTTGCGCGCCCGGGGAGTTGTCCACGGCGACCACGGTGAGTCCGGTCGCGGCGGCGTGCGCGAGCAGTTCAGCGATACCGTCGTGGTGTCGCAGGTGCTGGTAGCGGTCGGTGACCATGGCGCCGCGACGATTCCACCGGCGGCGGCCCACGATGTGCACCTCAGCCACCGCGAAGGCGTTCGCGGTGCGCACCACGGTGCCGATGTTGTGGTCGTGCCCGAAGTTCTCGATCGCCACGTGCAGCGGGTGGCGCCGGGCGTCGAGCTCGGCGACCACCGCGTCGCGGCGCCAGTACCGGTAGGCGTCGACGACATTGCGCCGGTCGCCTTCGCGTAACAGCTCGGGGTCGTAGCGGGGGTCGTCGGGCCAGGGGCCTTCCCACGGGCCGACACCGACGGCAGGGCCCCACTCCGTAGGGCCTTGAGAGTAACGATCCGAATCGGAGTGGTTACTCACTGTGTTACCTGGACTTGGGGACGGATACACGTGGTGAGCCTAGAGGTGACAGGACAGCCGGCTGCGCCAAGCCGATGGAGCACGACGAGCCCGTAAGGCCAGACACAGAGAGTCGATTGTATGTATGGTTTTCATCCAGTTCGGCTGGGTAGTCCAGGGTCCAGGGAGGCTAGGGTGCAATGCCACGTAGCGTAGTTTGATCATGATATTGACCTGCTGTTTCTCGGTAGTTCGGCGTGGCGTTGCGATGTTGGTCGGGTGTGGTGTCACCGTCGCTGATCATGAGCGAGGGTGTGGTGGTGCGGCCGGATCAGGTGTCGTTGGGGGTGCTGGTCTCGGCGGTGCCCCGCGAGGTGATCGATGCTGCGGTGGCGGTGTGCGGGGTCGGGGACAAGCGCTCGGGTGGGAAGCTCCCGGCGCATGTGACGGCGTATCTGACCATGGCGATGTGCCTGTTCAGCGACGATGACTACGAGGAGGTCGCGACCAAGGTCACGGGATCGCTGGACGGGTGGGGGTGTTGGGACGCCGGCTGGTCGGCGCCGACTGCGAGTGGGATCACCCAGGCCCGTAAACGGCTGGGCCGCACGGGTGCTGGCTGAGGTGTTCGAGCAGGTGCGGCCCGGTCGCCGGCGGCCGACCACCGCGGTGGGGGCGTTGGGGACGCGCGGGGGCGTTTGGCGGTGGCGGCTGGTGGCGATCGACGGGTTCGAGGTCGATGTGCCCGACACTGAGGGCAACGCCACCGAGTTCGGCTATGCGGGGTCGGGGGAAAATCGGTCGGCGTTCTGAAGGCGCGGGTGGTGGCGTTGGCGGAGTGCGGCACCCACGCGTTTGTGGCCGCCGCGGTCGGGGCGTGGTCGGTCGGGGAGAAGACCCTGGCAGGCGGGCTGTATCCGCGGCTGCGCCGCGATGAGCTGCTGACAGCGGACCCGTAACTTCTACTGTTTCGAGGGCTGGGGGCTGGCCGCGGGCACCGGGGCGGCGTTGCTGTGGCGGGCCCCGACCCAGCTGGCGCTGCCGGTGGTGAAGGTGCTGCCCGACGGCACCTACCTCACCGTGCTGATCAACCCGGCATCCGCGGTGCCCGGCGCCGAGCTGCGATCCTGGCCGACCGCCGGTGAGCCCGGCGCCGAGCTCGACCGGACCAGGCGCACCTGGTCCGGGTCGTCGAGTACGACATCCCCGACCGCGCCGGCAACGGCACCGGCGAACTGATCGTGCTGCTGACCACCATCCTCGACCCTGCCGAGGCCCGCGCCGACGAACTCGCCGCCGCCTACCACCAGCGCTGGGAAGAAGAAACCGCGCAACGACCAGCTGAAAACCCATCTGCGCGGACCCGGGCAAGATCCTGCGCTCGCGGCTACCCGACCTCGTCCACCAGGAAATCTGGGCCTACCTGATCGTCCACCACGCCATCAGCGCCCTGATCACCCAGGCCGCCGAGGCCGCCGACCTCGACCCCGACCGGATCTCCTTCACCCGAGCCCTGCGCCTGATCCGCCGCACCGCCACCGGGACGGCGGGCATTCCCCCCTCAGGACTGGGACTGACGCGCTCCCGACGCACCTGCCAGCATCGCCACCCAGCTCATCCCACCCCGCCGGGAACCGCACCTGCCCCCGCGCGGTCAAACGCGCCCGGCACAACCGCTACCGGGTCAAGAAACCCGACGAACCGGCCAGCACCCGCCACCACCAGCCCGGCCACCATCCGCATCCACCGACTGCCCGACCCACGAGCCGCATGATCAACTTAAGCTACGTGGCATTGGGCTAGGGTGTCCCGTCGCTGTACTCGTGCTTGCCTCCGCACCTTCCAGCCCGTTCCGATACGAGCGTGGGGTGTGGCAGCAGCACGGTCGTTTGACTACCACACTAGATGTACATCATCTGATGTACTGATATACAAATTTAAAATTACACGAATTACTGTATTTTTCAGCACAGTGATACCGTCTAAGATTTGACACTGTTCCGCCACGTACACTGATTTACTGAATAAATGCACACTGATCCACTAAATAAAGAAGTGGCCAGACTCTTGTGTTTAAAGAGCCTGGCCACCGTCCTTATCAGGTCATCCACGGCCCGCCAAGACAGCGGATGACTTCGATCAGCACCAGCAGCGCAAGTTTGGCCGTGCACGGCTCCCGCTTGTCGCTGTCCGGCTCTACGGGTAGACCCCTTTCTGGGCCTGTGGTGACGAGTCACGCACCTCACCGTCCTAAGGACGAGAGACCGAGCGCCGAACGACGCCCGAGGGGTCATCTTCCGAGCCCCTAGGGTGCCCGGAAGACCAACCCCCTGCCTGACCGCACTGGCAGATGAGCATACAGTCGGACAACGCGTCGGACAACGCTTTGGCCCCATCCACAGTTTTCATACCCGACCCACGACACACTCGATCTTGATCTCGACGAACTCGGGGCGCCACTAGGCAAGCTGTCATGAGACACCAAGAGCACTGTCTCCGCTGGTCAGCGGGGCTCAGCCGAGCGCGCCTGCGAACAATTTCGCATCTTACGCAATGATCAATTACCCAGGTACTGAGCAATGAAAATCCCGTGGCATGTCGCTCCGTTGAATTTTGGTCCTGATCGTATAGGGCTACAGGCGATCATCCACACGCCTGAGGAGTCGTCATCCCTATATCTGACCCCTATGTCTGCTACTACCCTGTTGCTCACGGTCGAGCCGGGAGCGCTCGATGCCCGCTCGTCGTGGTCGGAGTTCAAGTCGTTCGTGGTGACGATGACGCGTGATGTTCCGCTGCAGGCGTTGGAGGCGACGCTGGCTGATGCTCAGGAGCGGTTGATCGATTCGGTGCGTGGCCCGCGGTGCGCGCCGGTGCCGGGCCTACCAGCGCCGTTTGGGTGCCCGGGGTGTGAGATGGCCGAGGACTTTGCGCGTAAGGTTAGCGGGCACGCTCGTGCCGGTGCGATCAAAACGGGGCTGGGGGTGTAGGGGCTGGGGGTGTATCTGGCGCTGGGGTTGGTCGGCCGGTTCAGGCCCACCGGGCGGCGCCGGGCCCATACCCATCTGCTCAGGCTCACCATCGGTGCATACTGACCCAGCAGCTCTGGCCGACCACCCCGATCCAACGCTATTGTGGCGCCTGCCACGGACTGCGCAAGGCCTTCTACACCGACGACGACGCCAACCGCCATGTCAACCCGCCTAGATCCCGACCTGCGAGCTCAGCTGGCCCGCCTGGGCGGACCCGAGCTGGGCACCGACATCCTCGAACGCATCTCAACGCCCGCACCGACATCGGCGGCAGCCGCTGGAGCATCCCCGGACTGCTCGACCTACTCGCCGTGCACACCGCCGGCAACTGCACCATCCAGCCTGGAAGGAGATCAAACGAGCGGCGAACCGGTCGAGCCCCTTACCATTCCGCCTTCAAAAAGTCAACGCTTGGGCGACGCCACCGGAAACTCGCCAAGTACCACTCAGTAGCAGCTTGCTTAGCGGCGCCCCGAGTTCGTCGAGATCAAGATCGAGTGTGTCGTGGGTCGGGTATGAAAACTGTGGATGGGGCCAAAGCGTTGTCCGACGCGTTGTCCGACTGTATGCTCATCTGCCAGTGCGGTCAGGCAGGGGGTTGGTCTTCCGGGCACCCTAGGGGCTCGGAAGATGACCCCTCGGGCGTCGTTCGGCGCTCGGTCTCTCGTCCTTAGGACGGTGAGGTGCGTGACTCGTCACCACAGGCCCAGAAAGGGGTCTACCCGTAAGAAGCCGGACAGCGACAAGCGGGAGCCGTGCACGGCCAAACTTGCGCTGCTGGTGCTGATCGAAGTCATCCGCTGTCTTGGCGGGCCGTGGATGACCTGATAAGGACGGTGGCCAGGCTCTTTAAACACAAGAGTCTGGCCACTTCTTTATTTAGTGGATCGGTGTGCATTTCTTCAGTAAATCAGTGTACATGGCGGAACAGTGTCAAATCTTAGACGGTATCACTGTCTGATCCGGTAATTCGTGTAATTTTAAATTTGTATATCAGCACATCAGATGATGTACATCTAGTGTGGTAGTCAAACGACCGTGCTGCTGCCACACCCCACGCTCGTATCGGAACGGGCCTGGAAGGTGCGGAGGCAAGCACGAGTACAGCGACGGGACACCCTAGCCTCCCCTGGACTCCCCACGAGGTCCGATGCTTAGGAAGCTGCCCAGCCCACCAATTTTCGATCTTGAAGGGGGCAACGGCTCGAAGTGTGCCATGAGACACCAAGAGTACTGGCTCCACTTGCCAGCGAGGCCTGTGCCCTCCTCGTCAAGTGCGTGTTTCAGCAGCTCATCACTGTCATCGTGAAACTGGCTACCGGTTCCGTGCAACGTCCCGGAAGCGGCATAGGCACTCATCGACCAGAACCGGAGCTCGGTGCTGAACACCCAGACACCCTGGGGCCGCCCGCAGCAGTCTTGCGTACAGGCAAGGCGAAGCCGGAGACCTACCGACTGGCAACGGCCTACAACAGCGCCATGCGGCACTTCGCCCGTAAGAGTCAGCCAGGGACGCCGGATGCAGTTGCACAATCTACGTACATCGTACATACTCTGATGTACACTATCTGATGACCAGCCGACAGGACGACGAGAAGTGATCATGTACGACCGGAGCACAACAGGCCCCCGAGCACGGCCGGTGATTCGTAGTCCAAGAGCTCATCGTGGCACTCAAGGCAGTGCACGATGATCTGCCGATGCGGGTTGGGCTGCTGGGCGTCGCCGGGCTGGTCACCTTCGGCATGTTGCTCGAAGATACCCGTCAAAATTTCCTAAATAAGGTCCCAAATAGACCCCTGCAGTTCCACACGTTTCACTAGGACGAGAAGTTTCCTAGCACGCAGAACGAGTGGTAGGGGGCTTATGCGGTGCCTGTGGAAGCAGGGCGTGTGTTTGCGCTGCCGACATTCATTATTCCAACGGAATGATATCTCAATACTGAACATCGCGAAGGGGGGTCAGACGACGACTGAGCACTTGGGCGCCAACGGAAACAGGGCGTTTCGTCCCCACACGCGGGAATAGAACGATCTGGGGCAGCCTAGACATGAATTTTTGTGGGCGCTGCCGCAACTGTCGGGTCGACGGGGACAAAACCGTACCAGAAGAAACGTCTAGCTAGCTGCCACAGCAAGGGAATCCGATGAAAATTTCGGGTCAAATAAAGAATATTCACATCCCGCCGTCGGCAAGGTGGGATATACTCTTTCTTCCAGCGCTTTTTTTGTTCAATTGTTTCACCTTTTCGTCATGGTGGCCCCTGAGTAAATTTGCGACCAACCCCTGGTCGTCCCTCGCGTGGTTGTACGGGCTGGTTATGCTCGTGCCCCTGGTCTGGCGAGACAAGGCACCACTGACCGTTTTCGCTACACAATGCGTGCTCACCGTAACAGCGTGGCCGTTCTTTGATCTTTACACCCCGATAACAGGAGTTCCAGTCGCCCTGTACGCGGTTTCCGTTCGCTACAGTAAGAGAATTTCCCTGCCAGCATTGCTGGTGTCGCTTATTCCCAACGGGCTCGCCGCTGCCGTGGCATTCAAAGTTGATTACACCTTCGAAGAAGAGATCAGATCATTCATTCAAAATAGCATATTCCTTGTTCTCCTAGTCGGGGTAGCGTGGGCCTTGGGGCGGGGAACCCAGGCCAGCAAGCGACGTGTTCAATTCCTGGAAAACAAACAGAAAACAGCTCAGGCGGCAGTGATCCGAGGAACGGAGAAGAATCGCCGGAGAGCTCCACGACATCGTCTGCCACGCGGTGACTTTAATGATCTTGCAAGCCGCCGGAGCAGCCCGGGTCGCCAAAACCGACTTGGCCGAGGTCATCCAAGCACTGACGAATATCGAGTCCAAAGGCACCCAGGCAATGGCCGAGTTACAACGCCTACTCGGGGTCCTGCGCGGCGAGGACCCCACTGACCACGCCGACAAGCGACAACGGGCTCAGGCCACAACCGGGACTGGCAAATCTCCCTCGAGCTCCTCGGCTCACTTCCAGCAATCGGCAAGCAACTCACCCATCAGGTCGAAGGCACACCACGCGACCTGGACCCGAGCGTCGACCTGGCCGCGTACCGGATTGTGCAGGAAGGCCTGACCAATGTCCTCAGACATGCCGGCGAGCGCGCTAGCCCGCAGCTGCGGCTGGTCTGGCAAGCTCACACCCTGCTCATCCAGATAGACAACGGCACTAATCTGGCAAAGGCACACCATGGGCAGGCGACATCCGGGAGGTCGCGGACTGGTGGGCCTGCGCGAGCGAGTCCACGCGGTCGGCGGACACCTGGAAGCAGGACCCCATCGCGGAGTCGGCTATCGACTGGCCGCTACCCTCCCGCTCGCTACCCATCCGGGGGTTCCTCATACTGCCATGCTTCTCTCTCCGACAGGACCAGGACTATAAGGAGAAAGCATGAGCGTGATCCGAGTCATCGTAGCCGATGACCAGCCGATGGCACGAGCCGGTATAAGAATGCTGCTCAAAAACGAGGAGGACATCGAGGTCGTCGCCGAAGCATTGATGGCCAGGACGTTCTCATTCAGTCCCGCGCCCAACGCCCGGACGTGATTCTCATGGACGTGCGCATGCCAGGCACCGACGGCGTCGCCGCGACCCGCGCTGTGGTCGAGGAGGGTCTGACCGCACACAGCGGCCAGCCTATCAGGATCATTATTCTGACGACCTACGACATCGACCAGTACGTCTACGACGCACTACACGCCGGTGCTTCAGGTTTCCTGCTCAAACATGTCATCCCCGCCGAGATCGCTGCCGCAATCCATGCAGTGGTTGCAGGTGGGGCCTGGCTGGATCCCGGCGTCGCCCGCAGACTCATCGACAAGTTCAACACCCCACCTGATCTGCGCACATCCACACCAGCCCAGCTGGCCGAGCTGACCCCCCGCGAGCAGGAAGTACTCATTCTTCTCGCTCAAGGCCTGTCCAACGCCGAGGTCGGTGCACAGCTACACATCGCCGAAGCCACCGTGAGAACACACCTTGCCCGCGTGATGTCCAAGCTCGATGTTCGGGAGAAAACACAAGCGGTGATTGCAGCCTATCAAGCAGGGCTCGTCCAGACTCCGGCTCCTCGACCAAGTACGTCACAGTAATTTCTGAAACGGCACAAGCAGAACTAAAAATTCACCCGATCCGCGGTGTAATGTACTCGTCGGCCCAAGCGATACTATAGGGATAGAGTCCGTACAGGCTCCGTGTCCTGGGGATGCGGAGCTCCGTCTCCGGGAGTAGCGATGGCGCAGGAAGAACAGGATGTGACTCCATTTGGGACGGTGACCTCAGATCGGCTGATCTACAATGTCCAACAGGGCTGGTTCACGGAGAGATCACAGAAAGAAATTCCTCTCCAGCATATCATCAGCGCGAAACTGGTGATTAAGCGTTATCGATTTTTCGGCGTCTTATTCCTACTCATTGCGCTAGCGTGCCAGGCACTGGACTCCGTGGGGATACTAATTGCGATCATCCCCCTATCGCTGGCCATCCTGCTACTATGGGGATTACCCTCAATAAGAGTGAAAACCACCGATGAGGGCGATTTGCTGTCCACTACTGGACCACCGTGGACCCGTCCCGAGGCCGAATGGTTCGTAGCTGCTGTGAACCAACGCCGTCAATAACTGAAGCGTTGGTGTCGCCCTCACAGGAGCTCGCTCATGCGCAAGACTGCACGGTAGGGCAGGCCGGCTTGCTCGATGACCTCGCGAGCGCCGGTGTTGCGGTCCACCACGGTGGCCACGCCGACGACGTCCGCGCCCGCCTCGCGCAGGGCCGTGACCACGGTGAGCACGGAGGTGCCGGTGGTGGAGGTGTCCTCGACGGCGAGCACTGCAGCGACCAACGACGTCCGGGCCCTCGATGCGCCGCTGCAGCCCGTGCTGCTTGGTCGCCTTGCGCACCACGAAAGCGTCCACCGGGGGACCCGGCGCGTGCAGCACCGCGGTGGCGACCGGGTCGGCGCCCAGCGTCAGACCACCCACCGCCTGGTAGGACCAGTCGGCGGTCAGCTCGCGGACCAGCCGCCCGATCAGCGGCGCGGCCTCGTGATGCAGCGTCACGCGGCGCAGGTCGACGTAGTAGTCGGCCTGCGCGCCCGAAGACAAGGTGACCCGGCCCGGCACCACCGCCAGCTGCCGCACCAAAGCCACCAGCCGGTGTCGCGCCTCGGTAGCCGCCGCCTGACCCAGGGCACTCACGTGCGGCCCCGCCCGGTACGCCCGGCGAATCGCCGGACGAGACCGCGGGGTAGCACGTCGATCAGGCCGACGAGCGCTCGGTACTGCAGGCCCGGCACCGAGAGGGCGCGGCCGCGGCGCAGGTCGGCCAGGCACTCGCGGACCACATCGTCGGGGTCCAGGTAGAGCACCGAGGGAGTGCCGGTCATGTCGATCCCCGCGCGGGAGTGGAACTCGGTGCGGACGAAACCCGGGCACAGCGCGATCACCTGCACGCCGGTGCCGGCCAGCGACAGCGACAGCCCTTCGGAGAGCATGGCCACGTACGCCTTGCTCGCTCCGTAGGTGGTGCCGCGGCCAGGGGTGAAAGCGGCGACGCTGGATACATTGATCACCGCTCCGCGCCCGGCCCGGATCATGCCGGGCAGCGCGGCGTGGGTCAGCCGCAGCACGCTGGTCACGTTGACATCCAGCTGCGCCTGGAGATCGTCGATGCCAGCGTTGACGAAGGCGTCGGCGGCGATCGCGAAACCGGCGTTGTTCACCAGCAGATCCAGCGGATCCGACGTGCGCAACCAGTTCTCGACCTGCTGCCGCTGCTCGGCGTCGGCCAGATCGGCGGGTAGCACCTCGACACTGATCCCGTGGCGCTGCGACAGCTCCCCGGACAGTCGCTCCAACCGTTCCCGGTCCCGGGCCACAAGCACCAGGTCGTAGCCCTGCGCCGCGAGACGACGGGCGAACGCGCCCCCGATCCCCGCAGTAGGACCGGTGATCAGCGCAGTCGGCATACCCCTCAGGCTAGCGATGCTCAGACGATCGGCGGGCGAAGGGCGCGGTCAGACGAGAGTGTTGATGAAGTCTTCCGATGTGGTGGGCTGGGAGAACATCGGGAAGTCGTAGGCGATCGCATTGTCGTGCTGCTCAGGTGAGGTCGCCGCCATGCAGTCGGTGAGTGTGACGACCTGATAGCCGTGCTCGTAACCGGTCCGCATCGTGGACTCGACGCAGCAGTTGGTGAGGAAACCGCCGAGAGCGATCGTCGTGATGCCCTTGCTACGGAGGATGAAGTCGAGGTTGGTACTGGCGAAGGTGTCCAGGCCGCGTTTGCCCTCGATCACGATGTCGCCTTCCTGTGGCGCCAACTCGACGATGATGGCGGCCCCCCAGCTGCCTTTCACGAAGCACTGGCCGTCGACGACACCCTTGAGGACCCCGTAAGGGTGCGCGCTGAGCTCGCCGTACCCTTCGGCGAAGGTGATGGGTACGTGCATGACCGTGACCCCGGCCGACCGGGCGGCATCGACCACCCGCTTGGTGTTGGCCAGCATGTCGGTCTTGCCCATCACCTCTTGCACCGCGCCGTGCAGGACGCCGCCCTCGGAGGCGAAGTCGTTCTGATACTCGATCAGCACGACGGCGGTGGTGGTGGGGTTGATCGCCATGCCGGCCTCCTCTGCCATCACGGGTCATAGCAATACAGCCGAGCCGACGCGGCGGCTCGGCTGTATTGCACAGATTGTCAGACCACATCGACATCGACCAGCCGCAGACCCTCGATCCGGTCGAAGTGCTTGTGGTTTCTCGTGGCCAGTGGTCAGGGCGTGGCGTAGGCGCTGGCCGAGGGCTACCGGCCCGGGGGTCACGACTCGCTACTGCAAGTTATGGGTCCGCCTACTCAGTGTTGATCTTCGCCCAGGTGCCAGGCAAGTCTGCGTGGAGATATTCGGTGGATTCATTCTTCCCCGCCTTGTGAAGGTGGTAACCGGAGAAGAGGTGGCCGTCCCACCTGAGCGATTCATCAGATCTCAGCGGCGGATTGTGATCTCTATAGTATTTGATCTCCCTCTCCTCGACCACGGATGCGTGGCGCGCACCCCCCATTGTGTTACTGCCAGATAACCGCTCGAACCATCCCATGGCGCCCCTCTCGAGTCTTTAGCACCGCGCACATGAATACCCCCCATGCAGCCAACGCTCTGCGCCCGGCGCAAGTCACCGAGCGCGCATGCCTCCGGGTCCGGGGCCCGCGCACCTGCACATGCACTCAATAGTACCCCCGACGCGTGATTACGTCACCTGTTTGAACGATTAAGGTGCGCGTTTGAACGATTAAGATGCGCGCAGGCACGGAGAGTATTCAGACGCGGGACCTAGCGACGCTATAGGGGTGGCGATGCGCGGGGCCTACGACCACGCATGGCCGCACCGGCGTGGCCGTCTTGGTGGCCTGCGATGTCGCCGGGCTGACCGCCGGGGAGGTGCGCGACCACCAGGCCGTCACCCAGGCTGTCCCGGTCACGTTGTCCTCATACGAGGAGAACCGTGGCAGTGGGGGGTCGACGAAAGGACGATGGGATGCGGCGCTGGCTCGCTCTCCCGGCGGTGGGGCTGGCGAGCGTGCTCGCCCTGGCCGGCTGCTCGGCCAACGCACCGGAGACGGGCTCATCCGCGACACCCAAGGAACTCACCACCGACTTCGGCGTCACCCGCACCGAGATCGTCCTCGGTGCGCTGACCGATGACTCCAGCCCCTTCTCCGAGTTCGGCACCGGGGTCCTCCACGGTCAGCAGCTCTGGATCAAAGAGGCCAACGCCGCCGGCGGAATCTGCCAGCGGAAGATCACCCTCAAGATCGGCGACTATCAGGACAACGCCGTCCAGGCGAGCATCCAGTACACCGCACTGGAGCCCAAGGTGCTGGGCTTCATGCACATCGTCGGCTCGTCGGCCATCGCGGCACTGAGCCAGCGGTTGATCGACGACGAGACCACGGCGGTCGCTGTGCCAGCGTCCTCGAAGTTGCTGAGCAACCCGTACGTGGTCATCCCGGCCACCACCTACGACGTCGAGATGATCAACGGTCTGTCCTATCTGATGGAGCAGGGCAAGATCCGCGACGGCGACACCATCGGCCACATCTGGCGCGAGGGTGACTACGGCGCCAACGGGCTGCGCGGCGCGCAGTACTTCGCCCAGCGCCACCGTCTGACGCTACGCGAGGCCAAGGTCAGCACCGAGTCGCCGATACGCGAGATCGTGGCCGCTTTCGCCGCCGAACCCCGGGTGCAGGCGATCGCGCTGAGCACCACACCGGACCAAACCGCCGCAGCCGCCGCGGCCAACCAGGAGCTGAGACTGGACGTGCCGATGATCGGCAACAGCCCGACGTTCACCCCTGGGTTACTGACCGGTCCGGCTGCCGGAGCCCTCAACAACCTCTCGGTGGCGGCCAGCTCAGTACCCTTCTCCTCCCCGCTGCCCACAGCCCAGCACGTCGCCGAGAGCCTACCGGCAGGCCGCGTACCGCGAGCTGCCCAACAGCGGCGTGCCCTACGGCTACGCGATCGGCCGGATCTGGGGCCAGCTACTCAAGCGGGCCTGCATCAACGGCGACATGAGCCGGTCCGGACTCCAGGAGGCGCTGCGCCAGCTCCCCACCATCAACACAGACAACCTGGTCGCCGACCTGCGCTTCGCCAAGCCGGGCGCTCCCGCGGCCCGGGAGACCTACATCGCAGTTCCCGATCCCGTTGTACCCGGCCGGATCCGGGAAGTGCGACCGTTGTTCACATCTCCTGATGCCCAGAGCTACGTCGCCCCCCACCAGACCGGCGACTGACACCTGATCGGCCAGCGCGGTGAGGCCGAAATCGTCGGGGGCGGGAGATACGGTGAGCGTGGCCCAATAAAGAGGTTCGCGGTGTCGTACAAGCCGGTGGTTGCCGCGACACTGGGCAGCGCGACGCTTCGGCAGTTGTCGTACTGGCGGTCGTCTCGATCCGCCGAGGTGCCGCTGCTCGCGCCTGAGCTGCACGAGCCGAGGTCGCGTGTGTCGTACTCGTTCCCTGACGTGGTAGCGCTACGAATCTTCGTTTACCTGTGATCACGGGAGGTACCTCTGCAGCGAGTTCCCAAGGCGCTGTAGAGCCTGCGAGATATCGGCGCCACCGAGCATCTGTCGTCCTACCAGCTCGTGGCGGTCGGGCGTGACGTGGTGGAAGGTCTCCGAGGAGGTCGCGGTGGATCTGACCCGTCGACCGGGTCACCGGCAACCGCTAAGTGGTCGCCGCCGGAAGTCCATCGGGAGTTGACTTGACGGCAGGTCAGCTGTGCAGCGACGGTGCGCGCCGTGAACGCGACATCACCGACATCCCGGGCGCGAAAAACGTCGGTGACGTCTCGTTCACGGCACCCGACGGACTTCGGGAGCCGACCACTAAGACACTCCAGCCGAGGGTGCGGGGGAACACAGCGGGCCACGGGGTACCGGATGCTGGGCCTGTACAGGTCCCGGGCTGGGACCGGCGGCGCGCGCGGTGTTAATCGAGGTTGTAGACCGTGTACTGGCGAGCGGGGTCGGCCGACCTGCACCACCTGCCACCGTGATTACGCTCGCGCCCAGTCCGCACGGTGAGGATTGAGGGCTACTGTCGTGCTGGGCGACACAGGTGAGGAGCGGCCTGGGCCATGATCGTGTCGGTGGTGTTGGACGTTGGGGAGACGTTGCTCGACGACACGCGGGAGTTCGGTCGGTGGGCGGACTGGCTCGGGGTACCACGGCATACGTTCTCAGCGCTGCTGGGTGCGGTGACTGCCGCGGGTCGTAACAATGCCGAGACCTTCCAGTATTTCCGACCTGGATTTGACCTTGAATTGGAACGACGCCGCCGAGAGCAGGCCGGCGTTGGTGAATTGATTGAGGAAGTCGATCTCTATCCGGATGCACGACTCGGGCTGGCGGCATTACGTGAGCGGGGAATCTGGGTGGGTCTTGCTGGCAACCAGACCGGGCGTGCCGCAGAGTTGCTGCGAACGCTGGATCTTCCGGTGGATGCGATAGCCACCTCGGGCGAGTGGGGCGTGGCTAAGCCTGATCCATTATTTTTCGACCGAGTAGCCGATTTTGCTCCGGGAGCTCGTACAGAGATCGTCTATGTGGGTGACCATCGTGACATCGACATCATTCCAGCGTGTAAGGCTGGCTTAAAAACTGCACTGATCCGGCGTGGACCGTGGGGATATCTATGGGCCGACGATCCAGATTCAATAGCGACTGCCGATTGGGTGATCGGATCACTCGCAGAACTGGCCGACCTCTTCCGCCCCGAGACTCCTTCTTAATCGATAATCCCGATATCCATGCGCCAATATTTAGCAGAATTCGCCAATCTCGGTTACGCCCGCGTCGCGCAGAAAAAAGATGGTCGACCTGACGTCTGGGTGAACCCGGATATGCTGAGGCGCGATCTCACGTGCAACGCGAAGTGCGCTGATAGTCTGATCGTACTGGCCAGCTTGGAGGTGAGCGCGACCGAGATCGACAAAATAATGCGAGCGGCGCTCCGCGGGAATTTCCGGCGGCGGCACCCATCCGTCTGCGAAACGGAGGGCTGCATCGGCGTCGGCGAGATCCACTGCCAGAGTAACGCGATGGATCCGTACCGAAGCCGACCCGAATGCCGTGCCGTGGTAAATCCCTTCAGGTACGCGGCAAGCGACGCGGTCGGCTTCGTCGAGCACGCTCGCATCGAGCGCACTGACCGGCGGTGTTGTCGGTGGCCAAATGCGTGCCACAACGGCAATACCTGCGCCGGATCGGCCGCGGTCCCATTGGCGCCTCCTGCGCTCCATCCAGATCCGAGGAGCCTATCCGCTCCCCGACGACGATGATCGACCAGTGGCGCCCACGGGGGATGCACCGCCTTTTCATCGGCATATATATCCATACGCATCCTGGTATGCGCCAGGCCACCTGCACTGCTTAGGTGATCTTCACGGCCATCCACGCCAGACACTTGGGAGCGCGATCATGGGTCACCAGCCGGATGACCAGCGGTCATCATGTCACGACCGCGAATGACTGAGCCTGCACCGACGGAGGATCGGTCCACAAAACAAGGCGCGCAGATGATGTCGGCGGTGCACCGCAAGATCGCGGTACGCGGCAGCGGCGGGGTGTCCGCAACGATCATCGTGGTAGCGCGGCAGGGGCGCGTGTGGCTGTCCATCATGCCGCCGTTCACGTGGGAAGCCATCTTGGAACCGATCCACATCGATGAGCTGACCCATACCCTGGAACTGGCCCGGGATGACGCCGAGAAGATGGCTGCGACACTCCCTAAACGGACCTCTCACCTGAATCAAGGAAAGGGACTGTGAGTATGCGGGCTGCCCGTAGGAGCAGCCCGACCGCGAGCACCGCGGTACCGCTCAGCACGGTGCTCAGTGGCAGGGTCAGGGCCAGCAGGGCGCAGCCGGCGGCACCGAGCACGGCCAGCGGGCGCCGCCACCAGCGCCCGCGGCCAGGCAGGGTGAAAGAGGCGGCGTTGGCGATGGCGTAGTAGGTCAGAATGGCGAAACTGGAAAAACCGATGGCGCCCCGCAGGTCGACGACCAGCACGACGGCGGTGATGGTGAGGCCGACCACGAGCTCGGCCCGGTGGGGTACCCGGTACCGGGGGTGGACGGCGGCCAGCACACCCGGCAGCTCGTGATCGCGGGCCATCGCCAGGACGGTGCGCCCGACTCCGGCCAGCAGCGACAGCAATACACCGGCGCAGGCGAGCGCACCGCCGATGCGCACCGTGGGCGTCAACCAGCTCAGGGTGCCGGATTGGGCGGCCGCGGCGAGCGGAGCGGGCGAGGCGGCCAGCACGGCGGGACCCAACGCGGCCAGCACGGCGGCACCGACCAGTACATAGACGCCGACGACAATGCCCAGCGCGATCGGGATGGCCAGCGGGATGGTGCGGGCGGGTTCGCGAACCTCCTCACCGAGGGTGGCGATCCGGGCATAACCGGCGAAGGCGAAAAAACACAGCGCCGCAGCCTGAGTGATACCCGTCAGCCCGCCGCTGGTCCAACCGGTGAGGTTGGCTGGATCGGCCTGCCCGCCGCCCAGCGCGGCGACCACGACCGCGGCCAGGGCGAGCAGCGTCAGCACGACGAGAACCCGGGTCAGCTGGGCGGTCTTGGTGACCCCGACATAGTTCACCGCGGTGAGTGCCACCACCACGGCGAGCGCCGGTGCCGTGGGATGCGCCGGCCAGAGGTAGGCGCCGAAGGTCAGGGCCATCGCCGCGCAGCTGGCAGTCTTGCCGATCACGAACCCCCAGCCCGCCAGGAACCCCCAGGTCGGTCCCAGCCGATGCCGGCCGTAACGGTAGGTGCCGCCGGACTCGGGGTAGCGGGCCGCGAGCTGGGCCGAGGCGATGCCGTTGCAGTAGGCCACGATCGCGGCGATGACCAGGGCAATCAGCAGACCGGCGCCGGCGGCGGCCGCAGCGGGCGCGAACGTGGCGAACACCCCGGCACCCAGCATCGAACCCATGCCCAGCATGACCGCATCGGCCAGGCCCAGCCGGCGGAGCAACTGCGGCCCAGGGGGTCCGGCCTCCTGCGCGGTCAGGCCGGCGTCGCAGGGCGATGGCGCACCGCGTCGCGCGCGGTGGCGAAACGGATCATCTCGTAGCCGGTCAGCAGCACCAGGACGCCGGCCAGCACCGCCAACGCTGCCAGCGGGGCCAGCCAGGTGGTCAGCGGCACGAGCAGCAGCAACACGATCGCCACCACGATCCGCTGCACGGTCACGGTGTGCAGTACGCGCATCTTGAACCCGACATGGGCCAGCAGGTACAGCGCCGCGCCACCGTAGAGTGCGGCCAACGTCAACGGCTCGTCGTGCCCGCCGTCGACGACGTGCTGGAGCACCTTTTTCAACCCCAGCGCCATCAGCACGATCCCGACCACCATCGGCAGGTGCAGGTAGCTGTACGCGTCCCGGGCCAGCCGCGACCGGTTCGCTTCGGGCTCAGCCACCAGCGCTCGCTCGCCCAGCAAGGCCGAGGTGTCGAAATAGGCCCACCACAGCGCCGCGCAGACCGTCAAACCCAGCACTGAGGCGGCCACCACCGACCAGGAGATCGGCAGCCCGGACATCCCCACCCCGATCGCCACGATCGACTCACCCAGCGCCACGATAATGATCAATCCGTGCCGTTCGGCGAAGTGCCCCGGCGCGCGTAGCCGCCAGCCGGCGGCACCGCCCAGGAAGGTGCCCCCGTAATCGGCGAGCAAGGCCAGTGCCCACAGCCCGGTCTGCAGCGCACCGGAGAACTGGGAGGCGACCAGCAACAGCCCGGTGCCGCCGATCACCGAAGGGGCGAAGCGGATCAGCTGCTTGCGCAACCCGGGATCGTCCCGCGCGGCGATCCAGAAGAGCACCAGGTGCAGAGCCCGGAACGCGAAATAGCACAGCGCCACCACCACGGGCCCGTTGCTCCCGCCAGGGAGATCGGTAAAGGCTTGCGGAATGGCCAGCGCCAGCAGGAACATAGCCGCCATCACGGCGAACAGCGCGGCCCGGACAGCTCCCTCATCGGCGACCACGACGTTGCACAGCCACGCGTACCCGACCCAGCTCCACCACAACAGCGCAAGGATCAGCAGACCACGGACGATGCCGTGCACCGATACGTCGTGCGCCATCAGCGCCGTGATCTGGGTCAGCCCGAACACGAACACCAGGTCGAAGAACAGCTCGATCGGCGTGACCCGAGCCCCGGTCGTGGCAGCCACCATCTGCGGTGCACGCGGCGTTCTCACAGCAGAAATCCTGACATGCCACAGAGCGACCAACCAGCTGACAAACAGGCACGTCACCGATCCCTTCGCCGCAGAGCTGGCCGGAGCGCAGGGTCACGACGTCCTCAACTGGATGGAGGCCCGCGCGCCGGGCGTTTCGCAGTTGGGGGACGGGAACAGTTGGGGAAGGGAAACGGGGCCGGTCCCTGGCGAGGGGGACCGGCCCCGTTTGATTCAACGGTGCGGGATCAGAAGTCCATGCCGCCGTCGGGCATGCCGCCGCCGCCCGCCGGTGCTGGGTGCTTCTCCGGCTTCTCCGCGATCACGGCCTCTGTGGTGAGGAACAGGGCCGCGATCGACGCCGCGTTCTGCAGCGCCGAACGGGTGACCTTGGCCGGGTCGATGATGCCGGCCTTGATCAGGTCCTCGTACTCGCCGGTGGCCGCGTTGAGGCCGTGCCCGGCGGGCAGGCCGCGCACCTTCTCTGCCACCACGCCACCCTCTAGGCCGGCGTTGATAGCGATCTGCTTCAACGGAGCCTCCAGCGCCACGCGGACGATGTTGGCGCCGGTCGCCTCGTCACCGGTCAGCTCGAGCTTCTCGAACGCCAGCGCGCCCGCCTGGATCAGCGAGACGCCACCACCGGCGACGATGCCCTCCTCGACAGCCGCCTTGGCGTTGCGCACCGCGTCCTCGATGCGGTGCTTGCGCTCCTTGAGCTCGACCTCGGTGGCCGCTCCGGCCTTGATCACCGCAACACCGCCGGCCAGCTTGGCCAGCCGCTCCTGCAGCTTCTCGCGGTCGTAGTCGGAGTCCGAGTTGTCGATCTCGGCGCGGATCTGGTTGACCCGGCCCTGGATCTGCTCGGTGTCGCCACCACCTTCGACGATGGTGGTCTCGTCCTTGGTGATGACGACCTTGCGGGCCCGGCCCAGCAGCGACAGGTCGGTGTTCTCCAGCTTGAGACCGACCTCCTCGCTGATCAACTCGGCACCGGTGAGGACGGCGATGTCAGTCAGCATCGCCTTGCGACGGTCACCGAAACCGGGCGCCTTGACCGCGGCCGACTTGAAGATGCCGCGGATCTTGTTGACGACGAGGGTGGCCAGCGCCTCGCCCTCGACGTCCTCAGCGATGATCATCAGCGGTTTGCTGGACTGCATGACCTTCTCCAGCACCGGGAGCAGGTCCTTGACCGCCGAGACCTTCGTCGCGGCGAGCAGGATGTAGGGGTCGTCGAGGACGGTCTCCATCCGCTCCGGGTCGGTGACGAAATAGGGCGAGATGTAGCCCTTGTCGAAGCGCATACCCTCGGTGAGCTCCAGCTCCAAGCCGAAGGTCTGGCTCTCCTCGACGGTGATGACACCTTCCTTGCCGACCTTGTCCATCGCCTCGGCGATCAGTTCGCCGATCGAGGGGTCAGCGGCGGAGATGCCAGCGGTGGCCGCGATCTGCTCCTTGGTCTCGACCTCCTTGGCCGAGTTCAGCAGCTGCGCGGAGACGGCCTCGACGGCCTTCTCGATGCCCCGCTTGAGCGCCATCGGGTTGGCCCCGGCGGCGACGTTGCGCAGACCCTCGCGAACCAGGGCCTGAGCCAGCACAGTAGCGGTGGTAGTACCGTCACCTGCGACGTCATCGGTCTTCTTGGCGACTTCCTTGACGAGTTCGGCCCCGATCTTCTCCCAGGGGTCCTCGAGCTCGATCTCTTTGGCGATGCTCACACCATCGTTGGTGATGGTGGGGGCACCCCACTTCTTCTCCAGCACGACGTTGCGACCCTTGGGGCCGAGCGTCACCCTGACGGCGTCGGCGAGCTGATTCATCCCGCGCTCGAGACCGCGACGGGCTTCCTCGTCGAACGCGATCATTTTGGCCATTGCGGTGTGGTCCTCCGGTCATGGGCGCCGCGGCGGATCCGCGGCAAGGACACAGTGCTCGGCCAGGCTCGGTGCCCGCGACGGACGCCCGGCGGACGCCGGACTCACCGTCCCGACCTCATTGTGTGTAGCTCGGGTTGCTGCGCTGGCACTCAAAGGGTTCGAGTGCCAACACCGTGTTTAGCACTCGACTCCCTCGAGTGCAAGCTGGCGCGCCCGCCGCCTGCGGCTCGATGTGGTCCGCTACGACCGCTTTCGCACACAGGCGTGCAGCGCCTCGGTGAGGGTGCGGTGCTGGTCGAAGGATGCTTTGAGCGAGACCGCATGCAGCTCGGCGATGGCCGGGGAGCACGGGTCGATGACGACTGCCAGGTGACCGCCACGGCCGGTTCGGTGCCGGTGCCGGGCGACGAGAAGGGTGTACAAGCCTTCGGAGTCCATCGACGTCACGGCGGACAAGTCGATCACGAGGTGCGAGTTGCCATCGCTGCGTGCTTGCGCGAGGGCGTCGCTGAGAATGGGTGCCGTGGTCTCGTCAATGGTGCCGGTCACCGTGCACACGGTAGTGTTGGGCTGAGGTTGGGTGAGAGCAGCGGTGAGCGGCGGCCACCCAGAAAATGGTTGATCCTCACAAGTCCATCGTTCGTTGCCCATAGTCATCCCCCCCGGGAAGCGAATGGTAAGGAGACCCTACACATTCACCAATCCAGGCTCTATTGCACCCCTCCTATGGGGCCTTGAGGATCAAATGCAAAGACGTACGCAAACACCGGAGCAAAGACCGATGCATGTGCATCGGGTCAACGGCGCGCCGTTTCCATCCCGACTCGGTGTGATCGGGACATGGTGCGATCGGGACATGGTGTGATCGGGATGCGGTGCGACTAGTGACACGGTGCGACCAGCAACGACACAGGATCGTCATGCCGAAAACTCTAGACGTCGGCGGTGACCATAGGCAGATCGAACTCGCCGTCGGTGACGCCCAAGCGGAAAGCGGTCCATTCCGTCTCGTCGAACACGAGCTCGGTGCCGGTCAAGACTTCCCGGACGGTCCAGGAACCTGGACGGACGACAACGGTGACGGCACCGTTGGTGTTGGCCAGATTGCCGGAACAGACCTCACCGAGCCAACGCGACCACTGCTCGTCAGTGAAGCCGATCACCGGACTATCGACGATCTTGCTGTGTCTGATCTCCATGCCGTCACCGGTGGGGCTGACCTCGACGCACCCGTTCTGGTGGGCTGAATACGTCGACTTCCGCCACCCGGCTCGGCGGTGTGCGGTGGGCATGGTCTCCTCCGGGTGCGTGTGAGCGCGGTGAGGCGAGCGCGGATCGCCTCGACGGTGTCGGCGAGTGGCGGCCGCGACCTCACGCAGGCTCGAACGATGTGAGTGTACCCCGCTATCTGATCTTGATTCTGGACATGCTTCTCACCCCTCAACAGATTCCTGGCCCAGCTGGGTCGGCTGGGCGGGACCGGGCAGGATGCCAGGGGTGACCACCGCGCAGAAACCCCGATCCGTCGAGGAACACATCCGGGTAGTGGCCGCTCTGCTGAGCCCCACTCCGGTGATCCGGTTACCCCTGGTGGACTGCGCTGGCCTCGCGCTGGCAGAGCCGATCACCGCGGCGGTGGCGTTGCCGCCGTTCGACAACTCCGGGATGGACGGCTACGCGGTGCGGGCCGAGGACATCGCGCAGGCCGGCGCCGACGAGCCGGTGACGCTGCCGGTCACCGAGGACATCCCGGCAGGACGCACCGACTCGCCATCGTTGCAGCCGGGTACGGCGCACCGGATCATGACCGGCGCGCCGATCCCACCCGGGGCGGACGCGGTGGTGCCGGTGGAGCTCACCGACAGCGGGCGCCACCAGGTGCGGATCTACGCTCCCCGCGCCCCCGGCGACAGCGTGCGACCAGCGGGCGGCGACGTGCTGGCAGGCGAGCAGGTGCTGCCGGCGGGCACGGTGCTCGGGTCGGCGCAGCTCGGCGTGGCAGCCGCGGTCGGCTACGCCCAACTGCCCGTGCACCGACCGGTCCGGGTGCTGGTGCTGTCCACCGGTTCCGAGCTGGTCGTACCCGGCACCCCGCTGCGGCACGGGCAGATCTACGAGTCGAACGGCACGATGCTTGCCGCCGCGGTGCGGGAGGCCGGCGGCGAGGCAGAGCTGATGCACTTCGTACCCGACGACGTGGCCGCGCTGGAGGCCGCGCTGGCCCCGCGGCTGGCTGGGATCGACCTGCTGGTGACCTCAGGCGGAGTCAGTGCGGGCGCCTACGAGGTGGTCAAAATCGCCATGACCGGCCAGGGCGTGGATTTCGGCAAGGTGGCCATGCAACCCGGTGGGCCGCAAGGCGCCGGCCGCTACCGGGGTGTTCCGGTGGCGACGCTGCCCGGCAATCCGGTGAGTGCCTCGGTGTCCTTCGAGATGTTCGTCCGTCCCGCGCTGCGCGCCGCCATGGGCCTGCCCACCCAGCGGCCCCGGGCTCTGGCGCGGCTGACCGAGGCCCTGGAGTCACCAGGAGACAAGCGGCAGTTCCGGCGCGGGACGTTCGATCCCGCCGAGGGCACCGTCACCCCGGTCGGCGGCCCCGGTTCGCACCTGCTCGGTTCACTCGCCCGGTCGAACTGCCTGATCGACATCCCCGAGACGACCACGGCGCTCGAAGCCGGCGAGCAGGTCGTGGTCTGGTGCACCGGTGGCGCCTGAGATACGGCTCAACCTGTTCCACCAGCCGGGGGGTGTGAGAAATTCACGACAATCGGGCAGGCCTTGTGATCGCGGGTAGCGCCCAGCACACTGAGGGTGAGAAAAGGCTTGGCGAGCTACCGCAAACCCAGGATGGCGTGGGGTTCCTGCGTCGTCGGGGGACGCAGGAGCCCGCTCGAGGGTGACCGTTCGGGAAGCTGGGGAGCAGACGAACGGTTGGCAGGCACCGGGGACCCCCATCGGGGGACGGCGGGTCCCCGGTGCCGTTCCCTTATATGCCGGGGCAGCGGGCGTACGGTGACAGAACATGGCGGCTCCCCGGTTTCCCGCGACATTGTTCTCCTCGACAGCGTTCTCCTCAACAGTGTTCCCCTCAACAGTGCGACACCTGGTCGACCTCGCTCGCGAGACTCTGCCCCCGATGCACTCCGCAGGTCGACCGTTCGTGGTCGCCGGGGCGGCCACCACGCTGTTGCTGAGCCGGCTCTCCCCGGCCGCCGGCACGCTGGGCGCCGTCGCGACCGCGTGCTGCGCTGCGTTCTTCCGCGAACCGCGCCGCGTGCCCCCGACCGACCCTGAACTGGCGGTGGCCCCCGCCGACGGCACGGTGAGCAGCGTGACGCTCGCCCCGGTGCCCGCCGAGTTGGGACTCGACAGCAGGCCACGCCCGCGGATCAGTGTTTTCTTGTCGGTGTTCGATGTGCACGTGCAGCGCATCCCGGCCGACGGCGAGGTCCGCCGCGTCACCTACCGCCCGGGCCGATTCCTTACCGCCGACCTGGACAAGGCCAGCGAGGACAACGAACGCGCGTGCGTGCTGCTTCGGTCCTCGAGCGGGCACGACCTGGTCGTGGTCCAGATCGCCGGGCTGGTGGCCCGCCGGATCGTCTGCTCGGTGCGTCCCGGCGACCGGGTGCAGGCCGGCGCCACCTACGGTCTGATCCGCTTCGGATCCAGGGTGGACCTCTACCTCCCGCCGGACAGCTCGGTACTCGTCCATCCCGGACAACGCACGGTAGGCGGGGAGACCCCGCTGGCCCGCCTCACCACGATCACGGAGAACTAGCTGTGCCCAATGCCGGCGCCGGAATCCGGCTGCTGCCCAACGTGATCACCGTGCTGGCCCTGTGCTCGGGGCTGTCCGCGCTGAAATTCGCCCTGGACGGCAACTTCACCGGCGCGCTCGCCGCGATCGGGCTGGCGGCGCTGCTCGACGCGCTGGATGGGCGGTTGGCACGGCTGCTCGATGCGACATCGCGGATCGGTGCCGAGCTGGACTCGCTGGCCGACGCCGTGTCCTTCGGCGTCGCGCCGTCGGTGGTGCTGTTCGTGTGGTCGCTGCACGACATCCGCATCGGCTGGCCGGTGGCGCTGGTGTTCACGGTCTGTGTGGTGCTACGGCTGGCCCGATTCAACACGCTGCTGGACGACACCGAGGCGCTGCCATTCGCCAAGGAGTTCTTCGTCGGCGTCCCCTCGCCGGCCGGCGCGCTGCTGACGTTGCTGCCGCTCACGGTGTTCCTGCAGCTGGGCGCGGGCTGGTGGAGCTCGCCGCTGCCGGTAGCGGCCTGGACGATCGCCGTGGCGCTGACGATGGTGAGCCGGTTGCCCACCCTGTCGATGAAGACGGTACGGGTGGCACCGCAGGCGGCGGCACCGCTGCTGGTACTGATCGCCGGGCTGGCCGCCGCGGTGATCACCTTCCCGTTCGCCTCGCTGAGTGTCGCGATACTGCTCTACCTCGTGCACGTGCCCTATGCGAGCTACCGCTACCGGTGGCTGGCCCGGCACCCCTCGGCGTGGGAGGTCCCGCCCCGCCAGCGCCGGGTGATCCGCCGCACCGCCCGAAGCATGCGCCGCCTCGGGTTGCGCCCACCGCTGCGCCGGCGGGTGGCCGGCGCAGCCGCCCGAGCCGGCGCTGTGGTGCGGCGCCGCCGCACCGGCGACACCAACGGCGAAGTCACCCGGGAACGCCGTGCACGCCGCATCGGCCTACGCCGCCACCCCTAAACCCCACTCCCCGCGTGTCGCGCTCCCCTGCCCGGTGTGTCGCGCTCTCTGCCGGGCGCGTCCGAGCGCAAGGCGCAGATATCACTAGTAGTGTTGATGTCATGAGTGTGGGTGCGTACGACCAAGTCCCGTTCACTGAGTTACTGCGGGAACCTTCCGCCACAGCTGGGCGTCTGCGCGATACCCGACGCCTGCGCCTACGCCGCCGCGACGCCGAGGACTTGGTACTGCAAAGCGCGGAGCGCGCAGCACGAGAAGACGAGGTCATCGACGTGTCCGCACGACTGCTCGCGGGATTCGTGCACGACGCGGACGGAGCACTGATCCTGCGCCGCATCCTGCCTCAGGTCCTGCCGTGGGTGACCTTCCTGCCGACCGGGGCTGTCGATGAGCTCGTGGAGGAGTTGGTGGCCACGCTGCGCGCCGCGGTGTCGATTGACAACCTGTGGCCGGCCTCACAAGTGCTCGTCGAGTGGCGGCACACGGCCGAGATCTACGCCGATCCCCTGCTGCACGCCGCAGCAACACGCGCGCTCGGCGAGGACGGCGGTCCGGTCCCACGCCCGGACGCGCCGGAGGGCGTGGTGTGAGCCCCAAACGGGGAGATCGAGCCGCGCCACCGCCCAGGGCGGGCGAGTATGAAATCCGGTTTGCGGACAACCAGGTAGCCGCCGGTTGGGAGCAGCTGTGCGCGCAGGCTGCGGGTAACACCCGTCGAGCCTGGGAGGCGATCGCTGCCGATCCGCGGCCCAAGCCCCCGAGCGAACGCCACCACCAGCTCAAACACGCTCTTGCGACTCGTGCCTACCGGAGCCGGATCTTGGAACAGTGGCAATACGAGGTCACCGGTGGTGGACGGATCTGGTACCTCATTGACGATGCCACGCGCACAGTGTGGCTCACCTACGCGGGAACCGGGCATCCCAAGGCAACCGACTAACCAGAGAGGCTCCGCCTCGGACCACCTAGCCGGGCTTCGCCCCATCCCGACCGGGCGTGTTCCCTGGCTGGCTTGCCCGGAGGTAGGCGTCCGTGAACGTGACACGACCGACGTTTTTCGGCGCTCACATGTCGATGGTGTCGCGTTCACGGCGTGCAGCACCGGCTCACACGCCCGACCATCGCCCGGGAGCCGACTCCAACCCCACAGTTGACTCGAGATTGACGGCCGGGCCGTCTAAGCCCTCTAACCGGGCCCTCTAACCGGGTAAGCCGCCTTCGCACTCGCCCCACCCCTGACCCCGGCCACCCCCCACCCCGACCCAACGACCCTAAGGAAACCTCAGCCAACCCCGTGGAACCGGCGCCCACCCGACGCGACAACCGGGCACCCGACGCTGACCCCCACCCCCAAACAGGATCAGAAA
>CAVQKH010000009.1:0-36806 GCA_963712995.1 uncultured Actinomycetota bacterium
GAGACGAAGGGACTCGAACCCTCAACCCCCGCCGTGCAAAGGCGGTGCTCTACCAGATTGAGCTACGTCCCCGGCTCCGGGCACGGCGAGCGTGCCCAGCAGCGACTCAGACGTCTGGAGTGGTGGCCTCACGCCAGAGGTCGGCTTCCGCCCTAGCCGAGCGCTGACGCTGCACGAGGATCAAAGCAACCAAACCGACCAGCAACAACGCGACAATCTTCTTCACGACGAACCGCCTCCCGCGACTACTTCTTCGATGGAGTTCTTGTCCCAGTGGGCCTAGCTGGACTTGAACCAGCGACCTCATCCTTATCAGGGATGCGCTCTAACCGACTGAGCTATAGGCCCCCACACGACCCCGGCGAGGTTACCGCACCGCACCGAGGTGACCCAACCCGCGTACGCCAGCGCGGATCACTCCGGTTCGGACAAGGTGACCTCGATGCCGCCGACGAAGTCGGCCGCGATGTTGTAGACCAACGACCCGACGGTGGCCAGCGCGGTGAGCAACACGATGTTCACCAAGCCGATCACGAACGCCACTCCGAACACCCGACCACCACTGATCAACTGGGTGCTCACCTGCGGGTTGTTCACCGAGGTGAGATCGGAGTAGGTGCCGTTGATCTGGTCCCACACACCCATCCCGGCGAGCACCCCGTAGAGCACACCAACCGCCACCAGCCAGACCAGGAAACCCGCAACCGAGAGCACCAGCGACAGCTTGAGCACCGACCAGGGATCGAGTCGCTGCAGCTCCAGACTGGTCCGTCGGGGAACCCGGATCGAGCGGGACTGGGACGTCGCAGCGGCGTTCGGCGCCGCCACGGGCGGCACCCGCTCGGGCCGCGTGTACCCGCCGACGCGCACCGTGGACGGTGAGAAGTCCGGACCGCCGCCGGGAGTCGGATTCTTGGTCGGGCGGGCGTGCTCCGGGGCGCCCACCTGCAGCGCCACCGTCTTGGGATCCCCGTCGCCCGGTGTGGTGCGCTGGCGCTGCTGTGGTGGGGCATTGGCCACCCCGTTACTGGGGGATCCCGGTTGGGCTGGTTCCTGAGGGCCGACCACGGGATCCGGTGGGACGCTCTGGACCGTAGTCTTCTCGGCGTTCTCGGGCCTGGTCACGACTCACCTCTCGTCGCGGCAGGGCCGACGTCCGGGTCGCCGGCCTCTTCGGCATTGCGCGCCACCGCCACCAGGCTCGCGCCTTCGCCGAGATTCATCAAGCGCACCCCCTTGGTCTGCCGCCCCGCCTTGCGCACCTCCTTGGCGGTGGTCCGGATGACCCCGCCAGTAGAGGTGATCGCGTACAGCTCGTCATCGACGTCGACGACGAGTGCACCGACGAGCTTGCCACGCCGGCGGTCGTCCTGGATGGTCAACACACCCTTACCGCCGCGTCCCTGCACCGGGTAGTCCTCGATCGGGGTCCTCTTGGCGTACCCGCCAGCGGTGGCGACCAGCACGAACAGCCCTGGCTGCACCACCGCGATGGACAGCAGTTCGTCATCGTTGTTGAAGCGCATCCCGAATACGCCCGAGGTGGCCCGGCCCATCGGACGCAGCGCGTCGTCGGTTGCGGAGAACCGGATCGACTGGCCATGGGTCGAGACCAGCAGCAGGTCGTCATCGGCGGAGCAGAGCACCGCGCCGACCAGCTCGTCCTCTTCACGCAGATTGATGCCGATCAGCCCACCGGCGCGGTTGGAGTCGAAGTCGGTCAACTTACTCTTCTTGACCAGCCCGTCGCGGGTGGCCAGCACCAGGTACGGCGCGGCGGTGTAGTCCTTGATCTGCATGACCTGGGCGATCTGCTCGTCGGGCTGGAACGCGAGCAGGTTCGCGACGTGCTGGCCGCGGGCGTTGCGGTTGGCCTCTGGCAGCTCGTAGGCCTTCGCCCGGTAGACCCGGCCCTTATTGGTGAAGAACAGGATCCAGTCGTGGGTGGAGCAGACGAAGAAGTGCGCCACGATGTCGTCCTGCTTCAACCCGGCACCCATGACGCCCTTGCCGCCGCGCTTCTGCGCCCGGTACAGATCGGTGCGGGTGCGCTTGGCATAGCCGGTGCGGGTGATGGTGACGACGACGTCCTCGACGGCGATCAGGTCCTCGGTGGAGACATCACCGTCGTAGCCGGTGAGCCTGGTACGGCGGTCATCGCCGTACTTCTCGACGATCTCGGTCAGTTCGTCGCGGACGATGGTTCGCTGCCGCTCGGGTTTGTCCAGGATGTCGAGGTAGTCGGCGATCTCCCGCTCCAGCTCGGCCAGGTCCTCGATGACTTTCTGGCGCTCCATCGCGGCCAGCCGGCGCAGCTGGGTCTCCAGGATGTAGTTCGCCTGGATCTCATCGACGTCCAGCAACTCCATCAGCCCGGTGCGCGCGTCGTCCACCGTGGGGGAACGGCGGATCAGCGCGATCACCTCGTCGAGCATGTCCAGCGCCTTGACCAGACCGCGCAGCAGGTGGGCCCGCTCCTCGGCCTTGCGCAGCAGGTAGCGGGTCCGCCGGACGATGACGTCGAGCTGGTGGCGCACGTAGTGCCGGATGACCTGGTCCAGCCGCAGCGTGCGAGGCACGCCCTCGACGATCGCCAGCATGTTGACGCCGAAGGTGTGCTGCACCTGGGTGTGCTTGTAGAGGTTGTTGAGCACCACCTTGGCGACCGCGTCGCGCTTGAGCGTGATCACGATCCGCATCCCGATGCGGTCACTGGACTCATCGTTGATCTCGGCGATTCCGGTGAGCTTGCCGTCCCGGGACAGCGCTGCGACCGACTCCACGAGGTTGTCCGGGTTGACCTGGTAAGGCAGCTCGGTGATCACCAGCGTGGTGCGGCCCTTGATGTCCTCCTCGACCTCCACCACGCCGCGCATCCGGATCGAGCCGCGGCCGGTGCGGTAGGCGTCGGCGATACCGTCGGAGCCGACGATCAGGCCGTGGGTCGGGAAGTCCGGGCCCTTGATCCGCTCGAGGAGCGCGGCGAGCAGGGTGTCGTCGTCGACGTCGGGGTTCTCCAGGAGGTAGACCACCGCAGCGCCGACCTCGCGCAGGTTGTGCGGCGGGATGTTCGTCGCCATCCCGACCGCGATGCCTGAGCTGCCGTTGACCAGCAGGTTCGGGATCCGGGCCGGCAGCACGACGGGCTGTTCGGTGCGCCCGTCGTAGTTCGGCTCGAAATCGACGGTGTCCTTGTCGATGTCCCGCAGCATCTCCATGGCCAGCGGGGTCAACCGGCACTCTGTGTAGCGCATGGCGGCGGCCGGGTCGTTTCCCGGAGAGCCGAAGTTGCCCTGGCCGTCGACCAGCGTGTAGCGCATCGACCACGGCTGCGCCAGCCGCACCAGGGTGTCGTAGATCGCGGTGTCACCGTGCGGGTGGTAGTTGCCCATCACGTCGCCGACGACCCGGGCGCACTTGACGTAGCTGCGATCCGGGCGGAAGCCGGAGTCGTACATCGAGTACAGCACCCGGCGGTGCACCGGCTTGAGCCCGTCGCGGACGTCAGGCAGCGCGCGGCCGACGATCACGCTCATCGCGTAGTCGATGTAGGAACGCTGCATCTCCTGCTGGATGTCGACCGGTTCGACGCGGTCTCCGTCCGGCGGCAGGGTGATCTCGGTCACGGAGCTCGGTTCCCTTCAGCGGCCACTGACGTGCCGCGCAACCAACCCAGTCTATCGGTCACACAGCGTGCGCCCCGTCCGGACGCGCGCGGCGGCCCGCGCCGTGCTCTGCTGAAGGCCAGGGTGTGGAGGGGTGATCAGGGGCGGGTGCGGGGGAGGCAGCATTTCTTGTATTTCTGGGGGGAGCCGCACCAGCAGGGGTCGTTGCGACCGGGGGGCCAGGCGATCTGCCGGGAGGGCTCGGTCAGCTGCTGCGCGTAGCCCTGATGGGCCTGCGGATCGGTGGGATCATCGCCATTGCGCTCGACGTGGGCGGCCAGCTCTTCGACCGAACCGGCCAGCAACCCCAACTGGAGCTGGCTGGACTCCGACCACATCACCAGGGTCTTCTGCATCGTGGTCCGGTACTCGTCCCAGGTCTGACCGTATTCCTCGGTCAGCGCCGGCCAGCGCTGCAGCAGCCGCTCACGCTCCGGCTGCGGCCAGAACAGCAACGAGGCTTGCTCGTAGTCCGGCTCGTCACCACCGAACACCCCCTGCACTGCGCTGAGCAGGCGGTCGGCGAGATGGTCGTAGTCGTCGTGCGGGAGCCCGAGCCCGCCACGGATCCGGTGCCGGCTCTGGGCCAGCATGAACGCCACCGCCGCGGCCTGCACGTAGGCCGGATCCCCCCGCCGGGGCGCCAGCTCCTGCCGGTGGTGCAACGCGGTGGACAGCGCTGCGGTCAGCCACTGCTCGGCGGTCTCGGCCCGGCCGCCTGCCTCCAGCGCCGCACAGACGTAGACCACCACGTCCGGGTCCTGGGTCAGCAACGGGCGCAGCGCCGCCAGCTCGACCATCGCCTCGTCCTCGCGACCGAGCCGCAGCAGCAGCCGAGCGCGCAGCGCGCGGGGCTGGCTGTCCGATTCACCGTGGACGCGGTGCGCCTCGATGGCCCGCTCGGCCAGTACCAGAGCTTGCGGGAGATCTCCGTCGCGTTCGATGATCTCGGCGGCCAGCACCAGGGCGTATCCGGTGTCGATCTGGTCTGCCACCAGACCCTGGTCGACCGCGCCGACCAGCTCGGCTACCAGCTCGCGAGGCTGATCGGTGTCGAACGCGACACGGCTGATCTCGTCAAGATCGTCGGCGGTGAGGAGTCCGGTCGAAGGCATGGCGCACGGTATCGCCGTGGGCGGCGCGACCGGGTGAGCCGCGCCGCTCATCCCGTGGCGAGATCCCGGAGCCTGACTCATGGTCAGACTGCGCGTCCAGGGGAAACGGCTGCCGCTGGTCCTCCTAGGATATGAGAATCCATCAATCTGGAATAAACTGGGCGATGCTTACCGGTATGTGCGCGGGGTCATGAGGTAGCGCTGCACAAAAACGAGAGACGGGTGCGGCACATGGCAGCGAGTGACTCCGGTTCGGCGGACCGTAACGCGCGGCAACGACAGTGGCAACTGCGAATGCGGTTCTGGCCTGCCCGGCGACGCCAGAACGTCGCAGCGCTCGTCGGGCTGATGACGGTTGCCATCTTCTTTCTGGGGCTGGGCCGGGGGATCGACCAGTATTACCAGAACGTGTTCATTAATGTGGGCGCGGATCTCGTCGGGGCGATCGTCACCATCTTTGTGATCGCGCCGATTGTCAGCCGGGCGGGTGAAGGCCGCGTACGGGAGCACCCGAAGCTCGACTACGGGTGGTATGTCGACCGGGTCGCCGGTGCGACCTCGACCGTTCGGATCATGGACACATACTCCAACCTGCTTGATGGCCCGAACACCACGAGCTTCTTCGAAGCCATCGAGCTGGCACTGGAACGCCAGGCGGTTGTGCAGATCCTGCTGCTCGACCCGGACTCCTTCGCCGCCAGGCAGCGCGCTCACGAACTCGACGACCCGGACGTCTATCGCGAGATCATGCGCAATCTTCGGGTGCTCTACGATTTTCACAACAGAGTCGACCCGACATCGCACGGCCGTAACTTCAACGTGCGTATGTACACCGCGTCACCAGCGATCACCATCTACCGCTGGGACGAGAAGGCACTGGTGTCTTTCTTCCCGGTCGGCAAGATATCAAGTCAGGGCACCCAACTTGAGATTATCGTCGGCTCACCGCTGGGTGAATACGTCAACGAGAGATTCAACTCCCTGTGGTCCGGGGGCAAGGACGTCAGACGGTTCATGCGCTTGCCGGTAACTCTCGTTGGCAACTCTGTCGCTGACACACACCTCGAGGTCGAGTTCGTCGAGCTGGAGGGCAGGTTCTACATCGGTGACTCACGGATGGTGGCGCAGTTGGCCCGCCGCCGGACCGGAGCGGCGCTGGCCTACTCGCACCATGATCAGCAGGTGCTGAACGAGCTCTCGCTCGCCGACGATGCCCAGCCGGAGTTGCTAGCCACGCTCAGGACCCAGTTCATGGAGAAGTACGGTCGCAGCCACGACGTCTTCGTCTGTCTCGAACCGGTCGTTGACGACGACTTGAATGGGTTGGTGAGCAACGCTGGAGAGGAGTCGGAACGACCGTGATCGGCGATGGGCGTGGCCAGCCCCGTCGGAACCCTCGCGACTGTAGGATCGAAGAGCCGAACCGAGTTCCTCGTCGGGATGACCAAGGGCCTGGCCCGGTCCCACCCGCCGACAGTGGCGGGACCTCGGAGGAGAGAAGCGAACGTCGTCCAGTCCCCTAGTACCTGACGTCCCAGGGGCGCCTGTGTTTCGCGCCTACACGGACAACCACATCGACAAGCTGGCCGCCCGAGCGCGGTTCTCCGTCGATGAACGGCTGGCCATGCGGGCGGTGGCAGCTGTGCTCCCGTTCCGCACCAACACCTACGTCGCGGACGAGTTGATCGACTGGATGGCGGTGCCCGACGATCCGATCTTCCGTCTCACCTTCCCGCAGAGCGACATGCTCCCGCCCGCAGACCTGGCACGGATGGTTGACCTACTGCGTCGCGGCGCCAACCGCCAGGAACTGCGGCTGGCGGCTCACGAGATCCGGTCACGACTCAACCCGCACCCGGGCGGTCAGGTCGACCTCAACGTCCCGTTCCATGACGGCACCCCGCTGGGCGGCATGCAGCACAAGTACGCTGAGACATTGCTGTTCTTCCCCCGGCAAGGGCAGACCTGTCACGCCTACTGCACCTACTGTTTCCGGTGGCCGCAGTTCGTCGGCGAACCCGAGCTGAAAATGGCCAGCAATGACACCGACGGGTTGCTGTCCTACCTGCTGTGCCATCCGGAGATCACCGACGTGCTCATCACCGGCGGCGATCCGCTGGTGATGAGCACCCAGGTGCTGGAGCGCTACGTCGAGGTACTGCTCGACCCGCGGCTGGAGCGTCTGGAGTCCATCCGTATCGGCACCAAGGCAGTGGCGTACTGGCCCTACCGGTTCGTTACCGACCCCGACTCCGACGATCTCATGCGGTTGTTCGAACGCATCATCGCGGCTGGTAAGCACCTGGCCGTGATGGGTCATTTCTCGCATCCGCGGGAGCTGGAACTGGATATCGCCGCGACCGCCGTGCAACGGATCCGGAGTACGGGCGCAGTGATCCGGTGTCAGGCTCCGTTGATTCGCGGAGTGAACGACAATTCCAACATCTGGAGCCACATTGTGGCGAAAGGCGACCAGGATGGGGGCCATCCCCTACTACATGTTCGTCGAACGTGACACCGGACCCACATATTACTTCGCAGTACCACTGGCCCGGGGATACGAGATCTTCCGCGACGCTTACAAACAGGTCTCCGGGCTGGCCCGGACCGTGCGCGGCCCGATCATGTCGGCTGAACCCGGGAAGATCTGTGTGGACGGGATGGCCGAGATCCGCGGCGAGCAGGTGTTCGTACTGCACTTCGTGCAAGCGCGGAATACCGATCTGATCAATCAACCTTTCTTCGCCCGATTCGACCCCACCGCGACCTGGCTGACCGATCTCCTCCCAGCACTCGGTGCGACCCGATTCCCCTACGAGTCGGCATAGGTTGACCCGGACCACGGTCGGTGGGGTAGAAGAGCGGCGCTGCCATACGTGGGCGCGTTCCTATGTGTCCGCGCGTGCGAGATGTCGATGCTGCCGGGCTCGGGTTCACGACACCCGGCGGACTTCCGGCGCTGACCGCTTAGCGCTGTAGGGCGCCGGTGCTGAGCTGCGCGAGCGCGCCGTTGATCTCGTCGAGGTCGAAGCGCGCCGGGTCGTAGTCGACCGGGATCCACTCCCTGTACATCTGGTGCTCCGGGTGCTTCTCGTCGCCCAAGGCACCCAGCATCTCCTCGAAACCCCAGGGGCCACCGCAGTCCTCGGGCGGGCAGGAGCGGCGCCCGGTCACACATCGCGGATAGGTCAGCCCCGGATCGGCGCGGCCGATGGACTCCACCGTGATGTTGTGCCACCAGTCGTCACCGAAGTCGTACCAGTAGGTGAAGCGTTGCCCGACCTGCAACCGGGCCAGCGTTCGGCGCGCCTCGTCACTGGTCTGTTCGATCATGTGCTCAGGATCGGCGTACTCCATGCCGTCGACCTCGAACTGGTGCAGGTGGCAGTCGTACCAGCCCATCGCGGCCTGGATGATGTGGTGCAGCTCAGCCAGATTCGTCTTGGAGGGCACCTGCAGGCGTCGCCAGACCGGCGGCTTCATGTGCCGCAGCGACACCTTGATCGTGTGGATGCTGGGCTGTACCGGCATCGGGCGATCCTATTCGGTGGCACTCGAAGCCTTCTTGGAGGGCAACCCGCTGCCCTACCCACGACGACATCGAGCACGGGCCGCGGCCAGCCTCCCGGAGCCTGCGGCAACTCGACGAACGGAAAGATCACGGGTGGGACAGCATCGAGCCGGCCTCTTCCGGCGTCGCCGGAGTGAATCGGCTATCTCCGGTTCACGAAGGGTTCGAGTATTTCGAGATACTGCCGGGGTGAGGGCGCCGCATACACCAGTGGCTCTTGCCGGTAGACCGGCGCCGATAAGGGACAGGTGCCGCGGGCCTCGATGCGGGTTTGGCTGACCTTCGCGCCGGTGCGCGCCTCGTAGACCGTGATGATGTAGTTAGCGAACCGCAGCGACGCTGACTGCCCGGAGCGATAGTGGCACGTGAGGCCCGAGTCCTCGCCGCCACCGTCACTCTCGGTGCATGCCACCAGCTGGACAGCTGCCGGGTCCTGAGGATTCCAGGCCGGCCCGAACCCGGCCAATCTCGGGTTCTCCAACATGTCCTGGACCGCACCGCGTGGCCGGACGACGAGAATCGGATGCGGGGGTACTCCGGCATACGGGGCCGCGGTGGTGGGATGTTGGCTGCTGCACACGGCCACCAGATCGGACACCGTGGTGACCGGTTCGTCGACCTTCTTACCGCCGCAGCCGACCAGTCCCGCGAGCAGCAACGCCGCGGAGCAGATGAAAAACCAGGATCGAAGCTGCATCGCTGACCTCTCCCCGGCTCGGCTAGCGACGATGGCGACGGCCCGTAGCGGCGACTTCCCGATCGGGTAAAAGGAACAAACGTCGGACGTCCAAGCCTAGTGCTGTCGGCAGTGAAGCTTACTGGCATGCCCACCGTCAAGCGTCGCACCCACCGTTGGAGATTCAGATGGGCACCCACTCATGAAGTCCTCCCGTTGGGGATCCAGTGCCCGTTCAGCGCGTGCTGGACCTGCTGGGCAGCCGGCGCCGGCCAGACTTGACGGGTATGGCCTCATGGGACCCGAACGCTCTTGAGGAGCTTGACCGTGCCGTCGGTTTGAAACTCGCTGATCCAGTAGGTGGCAGAGCGAGGTTCCCCGGGGTCGGTGAACTCCAGCGGTCCGGAGGGACCGTCGTAGTCGATGTTCTTACGCTCTTTCACGAGCATCATGCAGGCGGCGAAGCTGACGCATTTCTCGCCGTCCTTCGTCACTCCGTTGATCTCCTTCGCGACCGCTGCGGGCTCATCCGTGCCGGCGACGGCCGCTGCCAGCGCAGTGATCACCACTGCGTCGTAGGCCTGCGCAGAATAAGCTAGATCACGTATTGTAGGATTGGCCTCCTTCAGTCGCTTCACAAACTCCTCGTCTTCAGTATAAACCAAAGTACCTTTCATGCCCGCCAAGGCGCCAGAATTTCGCGGAATAACCTGACCTGCCAACGTGTGGTTCATATTCGCGTTCGAGCCGTACACTCGTTTATCATGCGGACCGATACCCTGTTTGATCATCTCCGAGAGAATACGGGCACTTTCCGTAAAACCGATCAAGACGATTGCGTCAGGTTTTTGATCCTTGACTCGCTGGATTTCCCTGCCATAGTCGGGCGCATTCGGATCGAAATGAAAAGAATCCAGCACCTTCCTTCCGAATTTTTCGATCACTTTACTCGTCACGTCCCGCAGAGAGTTGCCGTACGCATCGTCGCGTGACATTATCACCACCGTCGAGTTGCCTTCGTCGACTACGAGTTTGCCGAGCACGGAACCCTCCATCCCGGATGTCGACGCGGTTCGGAAGTAGAGCCCACGATCGGGATAAGTGGTGAACAACGTCGCAGAATTCGAGTGTGAGAACATGATCAGACCTGCACAGGTCACCTTGTCGATCACTTTGACAGCCGCAGCGGACGTCACTGGACCGATAATCACATCGACGCCGTTGGACACCAGCGCATCAGCCGACTGACTGACGATGTTATTAACCGAAGAGTCGCCCTCGTCACGTTTATTTTCTTCATCGAGCTTGATCAAAACACCAGGGACGCCACCGGCTTTAATGATGTCATCCATCGCCAACTGTATACTGGTTTGCAATGCCGTGGACCTGAATTTGGATGGTCCGGTAATCGGTAATAACGTCCCCAGCGAAAGCACGCCGTCAGCAGGTCTCGCGCTCAGCGAACACGGGACAGCTTCACCCGTAGGCGTATGATACGTAACCAATAAAAGCGTCAAGGACAACACGACAGCCAACACCACCGTGGCCACGACCATAACCGACCGGCGACCGCGTCGGTGCTGATGATCTGTGACGTCAGGTCGCCGGGAGAGCTCGGTCAGGGCCCTTTCGGCGGCTGCCCGAACGCCCTCGTCGGTATCATGATCCCGCAGACGAAGCAGGGATTTTCTCCCCGTGAGCTTCTGACCTCCTGGATGATCGCCGGCCAGCAGACGTTGTAAACCATCAACGGCCCAGCGGCGCTTCCACACAGTTTCACTCGTCAGAACCTGTTCGAGCTCGGCCGGCAGCGGCGACGGTGCATGAGGGTTTTTCGCCAGATAGAGCTGGCCACGAATACCATCCGCTGACATGGTCGGCGTCTGACCTGAGGTGTTCTGGCAGACCTGGTCATGCACGTATCGATACAGCTCACCGACCTCTACCTGGCCATCGCCGTCCAGGTCGGCTGCCCCGGTCTCCAAACCCCGGACGATGGCGTCGGTGAACTCCGATTCGTAGGAGTACTCCATCTTGTCCGAAGCCGTGATGACGACGCGGCCACGACCCTCGAGTTTCTCGACGATCTCTCCGGCGTCTCCGCTGGCAGGTGGGAGCCCCTTGATGAACGCTCCGCTGTAGCAGCAGTCGAGCAGCAACACGATGCGCTGCGAGCGGCCGTCGTCCATGTGCTGTTTTATCGATTGCGCCGAGATCCCGGTGGAACCCAGCTGCTCTCTTCTCGTGTTGGCGGCAACGAAGTACAGGCGCCCTTTCGCATCCAGGACCCCGTGGCAGGAGAAATAGAGCAGCAGGAGATCGTCGGGCTTGCGGTCGGCAAAGAACTGTTCGATTTTTTCGTGGACCGTCGCCGACGACTCGTTGAGGAGCGTCTCAACCGTGAAATCACCGATCGCCGGGTCCGCGAGCACGCGGGTCAACGCGTCGATGTCCTGGGCCGGTGCCGGGAGGTGCTGGAACCTCGGGTCGGCATAGTCCGAACAGCCGATCAACAGTGCGGCTCTGGTGCCGCTCATCTCGACGTCATTCCGTGTGCCGGTCGATGAAGAGCTGGATCAGCTTGTGCTGGTCGTCCTTCGTGAGCCCGTTGACCTCCAAGCTGTCACCGTCGATCTCGATCTTCACGCGGCGACCGGCACCGAGGGACACCCACCACTGCACGCTCTCGAAAAAAGTGGTGACAAGCTCCTTGGACCGGGCGAGCATGACGGTAAGTGCGCCCGCTACGAACATCTCACCGGAGCGCGTACCGGGTGGCGCCTGGCCCCGAGTCAACCGCTCGGCGGACTCGATGTCCAATTCGAGCAGCAGTCCACGCAGATCCACCGCCAGCACAGCCAGCTCTTCGACATCGGCATCCGAGTCCGTCGCAATGCGCAGCGTCAGCCGAATAGCCCGCTCAGTCATATCCCGCCCTGCCATCCACCCATGATGCGCCACGGCTCCCGAGCTCAACAGCAGAGCTTCCGGTTCTTGATCGAATAACGCTGCTGTTGAGTTCGGGAGACCGAGAGTAGTGGGGGGCGGGAGCAGTCGGGGACGGGAGTGGCGGCGGTGGGTTAGACGTCGAGGAAGCGGACGTCTTTGGCGTTGCGGGTGATGAAGGAGCGGCGGGACTCCACGTCCTCGCCCATCAGGACGCTGAACAGCTCATCCGCCGTGGCGGCGTCGTCCAGGGTGACCTGGAGCAGGACCCGGTTGGCCGGGTCCATCGTGGTCTCCCACAACTCCTTGGCGCTCATCTCGCCCAGACCTTTGTAGCGCTGGATCGCGTCGTCCTTGGGCAACTTGCGGCCTGCCGCGATGCCGGCTTCGATGAGCCCGTCGCGTTCCCGGTCGGAGTAGGCGTACTGCGCGTCGGTCCGCGGCCATTTGATTTTGTACAGCGGTGGCTGGGCGAGGAAGACGTGGCCGTGCTCGACCAGCGGACGCATGAACCGGAACAGCAGCGTCAGCAGCAGGGTTCGGATGTGCTGGCCGTCCACGTCGGCGTCGGCCATCAGCACGACCTTGTGGTAGCGCAGCTTGGTGAGGTCGAACTCGTCGTGGATGCCGGTGCCCAACGCGGTGATCAGCGCCTGCACCTCGGTGTTTTTCAGTACCCGGTCCAGCCGTGCCTTCTCCACGTTGATGATCTTCCCGCGGATCGGCAGGATCGCCTGGTACAGCGAGTCGCGACCGGATTTCGCCGAGCCACCAGCGGAGTCACCCTCGACGATGAACACCTCGCTGCGGGACGGGTCGCTGCTGCGGCAGTCGGAGAGCTTGCCGGGCAGCCCACCCAGATCCCCCGCGGACTTGCGGCGCACCCGCTCCCGGGCCAACCGGGCCGCCATCCGGGCCTGCGATGACGACACCGCCTTATTGATGATCGTCTTGGCCTCGGTGGGGTTGCGCTCCAGCCAGTCGATCAACCACTCGTTGCAGGTGCGCTGGACGAACGACTTGGCCTCGGTGTTGCCCAGCTTGGTCTTGGTCTGGCCTTCGAACTGCGGCTCCTTGAGCTTGACCGACACGATCGCGGCCAGGCCCTCGCGCACATCGTCACCGGTGAGCGCGGTGTCCTTCTCCTTGAGCAGTTTCTTGTCCCGCGCGTAGCGGTTGATCACGGAAGTCAGCGCGGCTCGGAAGCCTTCCTCGTGGGTGCCACCCTCATGGGTGTTGATCGTGTTGGCGAAGGTGTAGACCGACTCGGTGTACCCGGCGTTCCACTGCATCGCGACTTCGACTTCCATGCCCTCACCGCTGGCCTCGAAACCGATCACCTTGCGGTGGATGGGGTCCTTGGAGTTGTTGATG
The DNA here is from genome assembly GCA_963712995.1 of uncultured Actinomycetota bacterium. Lineage (GTDB taxonomy): Bacteria > Actinomycetota > Actinomycetes > Mycobacteriales > Pseudonocardiaceae. The sequence goes on from CAVQKH010000009.1 coordinate 13,348, forward strand.
TGCTTGACGAAGTCCTCCAGACCTCCCGGGTAGTGGAAGGTCCGTTCCTTGACCTGGGCGGTCTGCCCCTCGGCGTCTTCGGTCTCGTTGCTGCCGTTGACCCGCTGGTCGCGCAGCACGATGGTGAGGCCCTTGTTGAGAAAGGCCATCTCCTGCAGGCGCCGGGCCACCGTCTCGGCGTTGTAGGTGGTGGTCTCGAAGATCCGCTCATCAGCCCAGTAGGTGAGCGTGGTGCCGGTCTTGCGGGTCGGCTCGCCCCTGCGCAGCGGGTGCGCGGGCTTGGACTCCTCGTAACGCTGCCGCCACACGAACCCGTCCCGCCGGATCTCCACCTCCAGCACGCTGGACAGCGCGTTGACCACGCTCACGCCGACGCCGTGCAGGCCGCCGGAGACGGCGTAGGAGGCGCCGTCGAACTTGCCGCCGGAATGCAGCGTGGTGAGCACCACCTCCAGCGCGGGCCGGCGCTCCACCGGGTGCATGTCCACCGGGATGCCCCGGCCGTCGTCGACCACCCGTACCCCACCGTCGGCGAGCAGGGTCACCTCGACCCTGGTTGCGTGGCCCGCCATCGCCTCGTCAACGGCGTTGTCCACCACCTCCCAGACCAGGTGGTGCAGGCCGCGCTCACCGGTGGATCCGATGTACATACCGGGGCGCTTGCGGACAGCGTCGAGTCCCTCGAGGACGGTGATTGATGACGCGCTGTAATCGTTTTTCTTAGCGGCCACGGTCCTCGGTATCTCCTCGCCGGTATAAAGCGATGGCCCGCCGCGAGGTAACGCTCGCCACGGTCGGCTGTGACACCGGGTCTGTCGGGGCCCTGCGATGAGGAACCGGGTGTCACTTCGATTCTACTGGTCCCGCCGGACAGAAGCGGGTCAGGGACACCCCTCATCTGCTCCCAGCGCGACTATCGTGCATCGACGCACGTCCGGGCGGCCAAGAAGCAACGCTGGGGCTTCTGCCGGGCCGTGAGTGCCCGTAGTTCGTGCCCGGTCGAGCACGGAGAGTAGACACACCGCGCGGGGAGGCGACATGCCGGGTACCGGGGTCAGCCGTAGGTGTCGCGGGGTCCGCGGCCGGGGACGCGGCGGGTGCCGTGGACCCAGGTGGGGGCGGACGGGCCTTGTACCCGGATCCTGGTGACCACACCAGGACCGACACCGGCGGTGATCCGCGCGATGAGCTGGCGCTGCAACAGCCGCAACTGGGTGGCCCAAGCAGTGGAACTGGCGCGGACCAGTAGCTCCCCGTCCTGGAGCGAGACCGGATCGGAGTGCTCGGCGATATCGGCACCCACCAGCTGCGCCCACCTCCCGAACACCACACCGGTCGCGACCCGGTCCCCCCAGCCGCGAGTGGCGACCAGCCGGGAGGCCAGCCGACCCAGCGGCTGCGGGTCCCGATCATCGGGCCGGGGACCGGACCAGCCGCGGCGCCGCCGGGGCTCGCCGCGCTGACCTTCGGTCCGGCGCTGGCCGGCTGCAGGGCGGCGGGCGGCGCGAGCGGACTCCAGGGCGGCGCGGGCGATGTCGGCGCCCCTCGGCGAGTCAGTGGGTGTCCGGGATGGACCCCCGGGGGCCTCGAACATCGACTTGTCCACACTATCCACAGGTTTGTCCCCAGATGGGGAACTCTCACCGGGCACCGCGCACCGTCCCCTCCTGCACCTCGAACCGCGCGCCGTCCAGTTCGGCCGGCACATCGGCCGGTACCGCGGCGGTGACCACCACCTGCTCGGCAGCCAGCGCGACCTCAGCCAGCCGGGCCCGGCGGTAAGTATCCAGCTCAGCGAAGACGTCATCGAGCAACAACACCGGCTCCGCACCTGCGCAGCACAGCAGCTGGTAGCTGGCCAACCGCAGCGCCAGTGCGAACGACCACGACTCACCATGGCTGGCATAACCCTTGGCGGGCAGCTCGCCCAGGCAGAGCTCCAGGTCGTCGCGGTGCGGCCCGACCAGGCACACCCCGCGGTCCAGCTCGGCCGAGCGCACCCGGGCCAGCTCCGCGAGCATCGCCACCTCCAAAGCCTCGACGTCGGCCTTGCCCGTCTCGTGCACCCCGGAGCGCACCGCATCACCCAGGCTGCAGCGGTACTCCAGCCGGGCCGGCGCCGCCTCGGGTGCCACCGCCCGGTACGCGGCGACGACGTAGGGGGCCAGCTCGACGACCAGATCAAGCCGGGCCCCCAGCAACTCGGCGCCGTGCCGGGCCAGATGACCGTCCCAGACGTCCAGAGTGCGCAGATCAGCGGCCGCAGCGCCGGAGCGACGCGCCATCCCGGCGGATTTGAGCAGCGCCACGCGCTGCCGCAGCACCTTGTCGTAGTCGGTCTGCACGCCGGCCAGCCGGGGCGCCCGCAGCACCAGCAGGTCGTCCAGGAACCGGCGGCGCTGCGTCGGGTCCCCACGGACCAGCGCCAGGTCCTCGGGCGCGAACAGCACGGTGCGCAGCACCCCGAGCACGTCGCGCAGCCGTGGCACCGGGCAGCGGTTGATCCTGGCCCGGTTCGCTCGCCCCGGGGTGATCTCCAGTTCCACCGTCAACTCCCGGCCGGTGTGCACCACTGCGGTACGCAGGATGGCTCGTTGCGCGCCGTGGCGGACCAGCGGCGCGTCGGTGGCCACCCGGTGCGAGCTCAGCGTGGACAGGTAGCCCAGCGCCTCGAGCAGGTTGGTCTTGCCCTGGCCGTTCGCACCGATCAGCACCGAGATCCCCGGCTCGAACCCGAGCTCGGCATGCTCCCAGGACCGGAAATCGGTCACCGTGAGCGCTCTGACGTACATGCGGCTATGCCGGGGGATCGCTGCGCTGCACGGCGTGCCCGCCGAACTGCTGGCGCAACGCGGCCACTGCCCGCATCGCCGGTGAGTCGGGCTGGCGGGAGGCGAACCGGGCGAACAACGCCGCCGAGATCACGGGTGCGGGCACCGAGTGGTTGATCGCTTCCTCGACCGTCCAGCGGCCCTCCCCGGAGTCCTGCACCCACCCGCGCAGCTCGGTCAGCTCCGGGTCTTTCTCCAGGGCTGCCACCAGCAGCTCCAGCAGCCAGGAGCGCACCACCGTGCCGCGCTGCCAGGCCTTGAGCACCGCGGGCACGTCGGTGATCAGCTCGGCGGCCGCCAGCAGCTCGTAGCCCTCGGCGAAGGCCTGCATCAGGCCGTACTCCACACCGTTGTGCACCATCTTGGCGAAATGCCCGGCACCGACGCCGCCGGCGTGCACGAAGCCCTCTTCCCGGGGCCCAGCGGGACGCAGCGCGTCGAAAACCGGCATCAGGCGATCGACGTGCTCGGCGGCACCGCCGACCATGAGCCCGTAGCCGTTGTGCAGGCCCCACACGCCGCCGGAGACACCACAGTCGAGATACCCGATGCCGTGCTGGGCGAGTAACTGCGCGTGCGCATGGTCGTCGGTGTAGCGGGAGTTACCACCGTCGATGACGAGGTCGCCGTCCGCGAGTAACCCGGCCAGCTGCGTCACGGTGTCCCGGGTCGCCTCGCCGGCCGGCACCATGACCCACACCGCCCGAGGCGGTTCGAGGCGTTCGACCAGCTCGGCCAGCGATGCCACGTCACGCGTTCCCGGGCTGCGGGCGAAGCCCAGGACCTCGATTCCGGCGGCACGCAGCCGGTCGCGCATGTTGGCGCCCATCCGACCGAGTCCAGCGAGTCCGAGCTGCACAGCGAGACCTCCCAGGGTTAGCTGGTTCTACCGTAGCTGCGTGGGTTCGGGCGGCTGTCCACTGCGTAGGTAGTAAGAGTTTGCCTCTTATAAAGAGAACACCAGTAGCAGTAGTAGGTGCTGTGGGTGGTGTGGACTCCCATCATCTGCCCAGCTCCAGCGGTGCGGTGCGGTGTGGACGGAGCAGGTGTGTGGTTGGTGGAGCACTCCTGCCGGGGGTGGATCGCGGTGGCCGGCCGTTGCTGAGTACACAGCGGTATCCACTTATCCACAGAGTTGTCCTCAGGTGTGGGTGGATCGACAACCCGATGAGTTCGGGTCTACTTCAGCCGCCGGACTATCCGGGGTCGAACTAAATGATTCCGTGACTGTCAGACCCGTCAGGCATGCTGTGGTCGGTGTCGCCGTCCCGGCCGGGACGGCGATCGATGCGTCGGGAACGACGAACGGAGCGAGGGCGTGACTGGCGAGCGAAGACGATGGCTGGCGCTGCTGGTGCTGTGCCTGGGCGATCTGATGATCGTGCTCGACACCACGATCGTGAACGTCGCGTTGCCCTCGATCCGGGTGGACCTCGGGTTTTCGGAGTCCTCGCTGGCCTGGGTGGTCAACGGCTACATGCTGACCTTCGGTGGATTCCTGCTGCTGGGCGGCCGGATGGGCGATCTGTTCGGCCACCGCCGGCTGTTCCTGATCGGCCTGAGTCTGTTCACCGCAGCCTCGCTCGCGTGCGGCCTGGCCGGCTCGCCGGGTTTCCTGGTCGGGGCACGCGCGGTGCAGGGGCTCGGTGGGGCGATCGTCTCCGTGGTGGCGCTGTCGCTGATCATGACGATGTTCACCGAGCCGGCCGAGCGGGCCAAGGCGATGGGCGTGATCGGGTTCGTCATCGCCGGGGGCGGCAGCATCGGTGTGCTCCTCGGCGGCGTGCTCACCGATGCCCTCGACTGGCACTGGATCTTCCTGGTCAACATCCCGATCGGCGTGGCGGTCACCGTGATGTGCCTGGTGCTACTGCCCGCAGGCTCCGGTACGGGCGGTGCGGGGCGGCTCGATGTGGCCGGTTCGGTCACGGTCACCGCCGCGCTCATGATCGCCGTCTACGCGATCATGGAAGGTAACCAGGTGGGCTGGGCCTCCACCCGCACGGTCGGCCTGCTCGCCGCTGCTGCCGTGCTGTTCGCGGCCTTCCTGCGCATCGAGTCGCGCGCCGAATCGCCACTCATGCCGCTGGGGCTGTTCCGGCTCCGCAGCGTCGCCACCGCGAACGTCGTCGGTGTGCTGTGGGCGGCTGCCATGTTCGGCTGGTTCTTCCTCTCCGCCCTGTATATGCAACTCGTTCTCGGTTACAGCCCGCTCGGGGTGGGGCTCGCCTTCCTGCCCGCAAACGTGATCATGGGTGCGTTCTCGCTCGGCCTGTCCGAGCGCATTGTCCTGCGCTTCGGCATCAGGGCGCCGCTGGCGATCGGGATGCTGTTCGTCGCCGCCAGTCTCGCGCTCTTCGCGCGCGCCCCGGTCGGCGGAGACTACGTCCTCGACGTGCTGCCGGGCATGATCCTGCTCGGTCTCGGTATGGGGATCTCGTTCAATCCGGTGCTGCTGGCCGCGATGAGCGAGGTCGAGCCGAGTGAGGCCGGTCTGGCCTCGGGGGTGGCCAACACGTCGTTCATGATGGGCGGGGCCCTCGGGCTGGCCGTGCTGGCCAGCCTCGCCGAGGCGCGCACCAGCGGGCTGATAGCTGATGGCGTCGACCGGCTCGCCGCCCTTACCGGCGGCTACCACGCTGCCTTCGCAGTCGGGGCGGTCTTCGCCGCTACGGCAGCCGCGCTGGGTGCCCTCCTGCTGCGTCGGCCCGGCGTGGGGCTCCCGATGCCCCCCGAGGCCCCGGATCTCCCTCAGGTGCGGGCGACAGTGGCCTGAAACCCAGCCTGCAGGAGTATTCGGTTACGCCTGGGCGTTCCGGCGTGGCGCCCAGGCGTACCGTCCGACAACTATGAGCTTGCCGCAGGGCTGCGCCTGCCGGATGAGGGTTGTCCCCGACCCGGACCCTGGGTTGTGTCGTGTGCTCCAGTAGGGGCGTTTCTGCTCGATGTCGGTCGCGCCGACCAGGCGGGGGATCGGGATGGGTTGGGTGGACTTGAGCAACCGGTTGGCTGATGCGTCCCGTCCCGCCTGCCCGGTGAGGCATTCCCACGAGCACCGGCGCGGCTCCCGACGGACGTCGGGTGCCGTGAACGAGACGTCACCGACATTTTTCGCGCCCGGGATGTCGGTGACGTCTCGTTCACGGCGCGCACCACCGCTGCGCAGCTGACCTGCCGTCAAGTCAACTTTCGATGGACTTCCGGCGGCGACCACTTAGGAGCGGGCGCGTTGTTTGATGCGGGAGGTGAGCTCCTGGACCTGGTCGTAGGTGCGGCGGCGTTCGGCCATCTCCTTGCGGATCTTGCGGTCGGCGTGCATCACCGTGGTGTGGTCACGGCCGCCGAAGGTCTGCCCGATCCGGGGTAGTGACAGATCGGTCAGCTCCCGGCACAGGTACATGGCGATCTGCCGGGCCTGGGCGACGTGCTTGGTCTTCCCGGGCCCGCACAGGTCCTCCATGGTGACCCCGAAGAACTCCGCGATCACCGCCATGATGTTGGGCGCGCCGATCTCGTGCGCCGCCTCGTCGGGGATCAGGTCACGCAGCACGATCTCGGCGAGCTGGTTGTCCACCGGTTGGCGGTTCAGCGAGGCGAACGCGGTCACCCGGATCAGGGCTCCCTCCAGCTCGCGGATGTTGCGTTCGATGCGAGCGGCGATGAACTCCAGCACCTCGTCCGGTGCGGCCAACCGATCACCGGCGGCTTTCTTGCGCAGGATGGCGATGCGGGTCTCCAGCTCGGGCGGCTGGATGTCGGTGATCAAGCCCCATTCGAACCGGGTACGCAACCGATCCTCGAGGGTGCCCAGGCCCTTGGGCGGGCGGTCGGAGGAGATCACGATCTGTTTGTTCGCGTTGTGCAGGGTGTTGAAGGTGTGGAAGAACTCCTCCTGGGTGCCTTCCTTGCCCTCCAGGAACTGGATGTCGTCCACCAGCAGCACATCGACGTCGCGGTAGCGGCGCTGGAAGGCGACCTTCCGGTCGTCGCGCAGGGAGTTGATGAAGTCGTTGGTGAACTCCTCGGTGGAGACGTAGCGCACCCGCATCCCCGGGAACAGCCGCTGTGCGTAGTGCCCGACGGCGTGCAGCAGGTGCGTCTTGCCCAACCCCGACTCGCCCCAGACGAACAGCGGGTTGTAGGCGCGGGCCGGCGCCTCGGACACGGCCACCGCAGCGGCGTGCGCGAACCGGTTCGACGCACCGATGACAAAGGTATCGAAGGTGTACTTCTCGTTGAGTCTGGTCTGGGAGTTCGACGGACGGCTCGATGCCACGGCGGCCGGCCCTGCGAACGTGGGCCAGATTTCGTTCACGGTGGCCACCGCAGCCTCCTCCTTGTCGTGCTTGCCGGTCCCGGCGGCCGCACCGGCGCCGGATCCGCTCACCGGGGCCCCGACCGGGCTGAGGTCATCAGCGCTGGTCGTCCCCGGATCGGTGAACTGCGGTGGAAGTTGCGGCGGTACGGGCAGCGGATGGTCGACCTTCACCGCCAGCGACACCTGCCGGCCCAGGTGCCGGGACAGCGCCGCGCTGATCGGCTCGCGAAGCGCGCGTTCGATGGCGTCTTTGGCGAAGTCGCTGGGTGCCGCAAGTAATGCGGTCCCATCCAGCAGCCCGATCGGGCGGGTGACACGCATCCAGGCACGTTGCTGCGGCGAGAGCGTCCCGCTGGAGAGCTCCCGAACGACCTCGTGCCACACCTGGCCGAGATCGGTTTGCCGCTCTGACACCCGCTGACTCCCCCTTCGGCCGGTGGTGAACTTCAGCAGGGTGGTGCGTCCACAAGGTTGTCCACAACTGTGGATGACAGTGTTGTCCGCGCTCCCCGGGTCCCGACGTGCTCAGCTTGCCAGCGGCATCCAGCTACGACCGGAGCAGCAAGTTAACAAGCCTTGGGGTGCTGCCACAAGAACGCCGCGTAAGCAAGCACCACCGATGTAACGGCGTGTTGCCCCCGCAGTGACGCGAGACGTCTGTTTTGACGGCAACAGCCCTGGCCGCCTAGGCTCGGGTCGTCTCCCGCCCACCGGCGGGTATTCTTGCGTGTCCTCGCCCCGCGCAGGGGTGAGATCGCCTCCGCAGGGGTGCCGCCCGGGTTGGCCGGGGGGCGCCCGACCGCTGCAGTCCCGAGGGCTGCGATCCGCGATGAGCACCAAAGCACCGGGAGAACGACAGCCGTGAGCAAGGGCAAGCGCACGTTCCAGCCGAACAACCGTCGCCGCGCGAGGACCCACGGGTTCCGCCTGCGCATGCGCACCCGCGCCGGGCGCGCGATCATCGCGGCTCGCCGGCGTAAGGGTCGCGTCGAATTGTCGGCCTGACACGTTCGCGGGTCGTCACATTGCTGTCCGCTGCCACCCGACTGACCCGTCGCGATGAGTTCGCGACGGCCGTGCGGCGCGGTCGTCGGGCATCGTGTGGCTCTGTCGTGGTTCATCTGGCTCGCGGCTGCGCCGTTGCTGTGCCTCCGGTCATGGGCTCGACCGTTGATCCGAAGCTCGCTGCCGGTCCGAGGATCGGCTTTGTGGTCGGTCGGTCGGTCGGTGGCTCGGTGGTCCGGCACCGGGTGCAGCGCCGGCTGCGGCACCTGATGCGATCACGCTTGGCCGGGGTGCCCTCGGGTGCGCTCGTGGTGGTGCGGGCGTTGCCGGCGGCTGCGAGCGCGAGTAGCGCGGCCCTCGGTGCCGACCTCGACGCGGCGCTGCGCCGATTGATCGGCTCTCGCACGGCGTCCGTCCCAGCCGCGACCGACTCCGGTGACCGATCGTGACGGTGCTGCACTCGGAGGCCCACCCTGCGCGCTCAACCGGTCTGTTCGTCCGGGTTCCGGTGGCTTTGTTGCGCTGCTACCGCCGGTGGATCTCGCCGGTCCTGCCGCCGAGCTGCCGGTTCTCGCCCAGCTGTAGTGCGTACGCGATCGAGGCACTGATCGTGCACGGGATCCTGCGCGGGTCATGGTTGACCGTGCGGCGGTTGCTGCGCTGCGGACCCTGGCACCCTGGAGGGATGGACCCGGTGCCCCCCGTGAGATCTCCCCGCTCCCCCGCCGAGAGTGAGCCGTCGTGCTGAACTTCATCTACTACCCGGTTTCGGCCATCTTCTGGCTGTGGCACAAGGCCTTCGGCTACCTGCTGGGTCCGGGCAGCGGCGTCGGCTGGGCGCTGGCCGTGGTGTTCCTGGTGTTCACCCTGCGCGCGGTGCTGTTCAAGCCGTTCGTCGGCCAGGTCCGGTCGATGCGCAAGATGCAGGAGTTCGCGCCGGAGATCCAGAAGCTGAAGAAGAAATACGGCGACGACCGCCAGAAGATGGCGGCCGAGATGCAGAAGTTGCAGTCCGAGCACGGGGTCAACCCGCTGGGTGGCTGCCTGCCGGTGCTGGTGCAGATCCCGGTGTTCATCGGCCTGTTCCAGGTGCTGCGCTCCTTCAACCGGCCGTTCCTGTCTGCCGAGGCGAACCGTCAGTTCGGCAACTACGTGTTCAGCGCGGCCGATGTGCGCTCGTTCCTGGATGCGAACCTGTTCGGGGTGCCGCTCTCGTCCTACATCACCGAGCCCGCGGAGCTGCTGGCCCGCTACGGCGACATCACCCGGTGGCAGATCGCCGCGCTGGCGGTCCCGCTGACCATCGCCGCCGGTATCCTCACCTACCTCACCGCGAAGCACTCGGTGGCGCGCCAGACCGAAGCGCAGCTGGCCAACCCCCAGGCCGCGATGATGAACAAGCTCATGCTTTACCTGTTCCCCCTGGGCGTGGTGGCTGGCGGTCCGTTCTTCCCGGTGGCGATCCTGCTGTATTGGCTGTCCAACAACCTGTGGACGTTGGCCCAACAACGGGTGGTCTACCAGTGGATCGACACCGAGGAAGCGGAGAAGAAGGACGCCGCGATCGCCCAGCGGCAGTCGCTGGCGCCCCGACCGGGACAGAAGCCGAACCGACCGCGCAAGGACGGCGCCACCACCGATAACCTGACCGGTAGTGAGACGCCGACGGGATCGGACGAGGGGATTGGATCGGGCGTGGTCGGCTCGAATGGGGTCCATCCGCAGGGATCCGGATCTGACGATGCCGGCGGCGGTTCAGCACAGTCGACTAATGGTCAAGGCTCGGCCGCAGATGAGGGTCCGCCGCCTGGCATGATCCAGCAACGACCGCGACCGCGGAAGAGGACTAACCGGAAGCGCCGTTGAGGACGCGATCACCCGGAGAGGAGACGGTTGTGGCGGAGACGCTGGCGACTGAGGTAGTGGCGACCGAGACAGCTACGGCAGAGACGGATCTGCCGGTTGATGCTGATACTGGGGCGGAGCTCGTCCAGTCCGTGAGCTCTGCGCCGGTGGGCGAGGACGTTCTCGTTCGGGAGGGCGACGTCGCTGGTGACTACCTCGAACGCTTGCTCGACGTGGTGGATTACGACGGTGACATCGATCTCGACGTTGAGGCCGGGCGCGCCATGGTGAGCATCGACGGCGGAGACGACTTGGCGAAACTGGTCGGGCCGCGCGGCGTGGTCCTCGAGGCACTGCAGGAACTCGCCCGGCTGGCGGTGCAGCAGCAGACCGGTGCCCGTAGTCGGCTGATGCTCGACATCGCGCAGTGGCGGGCCTCCCGGCGAAACGAGCTCAGCGAGTTGGGCCGGACGACGGCGCAGCGGGTGATCGATAGCGCCGAGCCGGTCCGGCTGCAGCCGATGACCCCGTTCGAGCGGAAGATCGTGCATGACGCGGTGGCGGCGATGGACGGTGTGCACAGTGAGAGCGAGGGCGAGGAGCCACAACGTTGCGTCGTGGTGTTCCTCTCTGAGTGAGCTCACCCCGACCCCTGCCGATCTGCTCTGGATGGACCTGAACCGCGCGCATCCCAGCGGGTTCTGCGGCGGGGTGAGAGGTCGACGTTTCACGTGAAACATCCGGCAGCGGTGTTCGGTGATCGGTATCGGCTCGCCGAGCGATATGCCGAAATGCTTGCGGGGCCTGGGGTCGAACGGGGTGTCATCGGTCCCCGGGAAGCGGACCGGCTGTGGGAGCGCCACCTGCTCAACTCCGCAGCGCTCGGTGAGCTGGTGCCTGAGGGCGCCCGGGTACTCGACGTGGGTTCCGGCGCGGGCTTGCCGGGCATACCGCTCGCGATCGCCCGGCCGGATCTGACGATCGTGCTGCTGGAATCGATGGCCCGGCGAGTCGACTGGCTGCACGAGGTGGTCGCCGAGTTGGGCGTTGCCGTCACGGTGCATCGAGGTCGCGCCGAAGAACCGCGGGTGCGGGATGAACTTGGTAGTTATGAGGTCGTCACCGCGCGGGCGGTCGCGCCGTTGGGGCGGTTGGCGCAGTGGACTCTCCCACTGGTGTCCCCGGGTGGGCGGCTGCTCGCGGTCAAGGGTGCCAGCGCCGAGGAAGAGATCGCACGGGACATCGGCGTGGTGCAGGCGGCGGGAGGGGCGGCGGTGGAGATCGTGCAGTGCGGTGCCACGATTGCGCAGCCGCCGACGACGGTCATCGTGGTGCGCCGGCTGGCCCAGCGTGTCACCCGTCCCGCGAGGGCACGAAGGAGGAAGGATCGGTGAGCGTGAGGCCCCCGAAATCCCCTGATGGTGGGGCGCAGTTGGACAGCGCTGCGAGGTTGGAGAACACGGTGCGGTTGGACAGCGCTGCGCAGTTGGAGAGCACGGTGCGGTTGGAGAACACGGTGCGCAGCGGTGTTGTGCCGGCTTCGCCCCCCGCGCCAGCTGCATCGCGTCTGGCTGTTTCACGTGAAACCGCGGTTTCACGTGAAACAGCGCCACGGCACGCCCTCGTTCGTGCGCCTCAGTCGACGACCCAGAGCGGAGCCCGGCAGGTGACCTGCCCATCCGATGTCGCTCCGGGGGGTGATGGCGGAACTTCCGGGGAATGCCCAGCCGACACCTCGCCCGCGGAGACTGGGTGGACACCCATCGCCGAGGAGGCGGAGCGGGCGACCCGGGTGAAGCACCCCACCGATCGGTTCCCCCGCCCTGCTCACCGCCGGGTACTCGCGGTGGCCAACCAGAAAGGCGGCGTCGGTAAGACCACCAGCACGGTCAACCTTGCCGCGGGGCTTGCGCTGCACGGCCTGCGCACGCTGGTGATCGACCTGGATCCGCAGGGAAACGCCTCGACCGCATTGGGGATCGAGCACCGTGCCGGTACCCCGTCGGTGTACGAGGTTCTCCTCGGAGAGCTCGGGATCGCCGAGGTGGTCACGGTGAGTCCGCAATCACCGAACCTGCTGTGCGTTCCCGCCACCATCGACCTCGCCGGTTCCGAAATTGAGCTGGTGTCCATGGTCGCCCGGGAATCACGCCTGCTCAGAGCACTGTCCGACGCCGCTCTCGACGAGTTGGCCGTCGACTACGTCTTCATCGACTGCCCTCCCTCGCTGGGGCTGCTCACGGTGAACGCCCTGGTCGCGGCGCCCGAGGTGCTGATCCCCATCCAGTGCGAGTACTACGCACTGGAGGGGCTGGGGCAGTTGCTCCGCAATATCGAGCTGGTGCAGGCGCACCTCAACCCGGCACTGACGGTGTCGACCATCCTGCTGACCATGTATGACGGGCGCACCAAGCTGGCCGACCAGGTCACCGCCGAGGTCCGTAACCACTTCGGCGATCAGGTGCTGCGCACGGTGATCCCGCGCAGCGTGAAGGTCTCCGAGGCGCCGGGTTTCGGGCAGACCGTGCTGGTGTACGACCCCGGTTCCCGTGGCGCGCTGAGCTACCTGGACGCCGCCAAGGAGATCGCGCTCGACCGACGTTTTCAGCGCGATCCGGACCGTGTCGGTCTCAACGGTGCCAGTGAGGTGTCTGGCTGATGTCGCCGAGCAGCGCGCTCTCTCAATCTGGCACACAGCGCAAAGGTGGGCTCGGCCGCGGCTTGGCGGCGTTGATCCCCACCGCGCCGATCGATGCCGTGGTGAACGAGGCCGTGGTGAGCGAGGCGCAGTCCCGTCCTCACCGACCTGCTGAGCTGGACACTCCCCCGGAGTCCCCAGCTGGTCACGTTGTTGGCGCGGTCTACCAGGAAGTGCCGATCGGGGCCATCGTGCCCAACCCTCGGCAGCCGCGGCAGGTGTTCGACGACGAGGCTTTGGCCGAGCTCGCGCACTCGATCAGGGAATTCGGGCTCCTGCAGCCCATTGTGGTTCGTGCACTGCCGGCCGAGCCGGCGATCGGGCAACTGCCGGCCGAGCCGGCGATCGGGCAACTGCCGGCCGAGCCGGCGGTCGGACAACTGCCGGCCGAGCACCCGAACATCCACCGCTACGAGCTGATCATGGGTGAGCGGCGGTGGCGGGCGGCACAGCTCGCCGGGCTGGACCGGATCCCGGCGATCGTGCGTGGTACTGCCGACGACGCGATGCTCCGCGATGCGTTGCTGGAGAACATTCACCGGGTCCAGCTCAATCCGTTGGAGGAAGCCGCCGCCTACCAACAGCTGCTGGAGGACTTCGGGGTGACCCACGAGCAGCTGGCGTCGCGGATAGGGCGTAGCCGCCCGGTCATCACCAACACGATCAGGCTGCTCAAACTGCCGGTCGCGGTGCAGCGGCGGGTTGCGGTGGGCGTGCTCTCCGCCGGGCATGCCCGCGCGCTGCTCAGCCTGGACGAGCCGCTGGCCCAGGAGGACCTGGCGGCCCGGATCGTCGCTGAAGGGCTCTCGGTGCGCGCCACCGAGGAAGCCGTCACACTCAGCCGTTCCGAGCCGGTCAAGACCCCTCCCCCGGCGCCGGCTCCCCGCCCGATGCGGGCACCCGGTCTGCAACACCTCGCGGAGAACCTCTCCGACGCCTACGACACGAGAGTCAAGGTGGAACTGGGCCGCCGCAAAGGCCGCATCGTCATCGAGTTCGGCTCCGTCGACGACCTGGAACGCATCACCTCCCTTATGATCACCCGACATGGGGACATATCGGGCCAAAAAGAGGGTCCATAACCCCGATATATCCCCATGTCGGGGTCAGCGGGCGCGGGAGATGGCCTGGTCTATGAGGGTGGTGTAGACGGTTCCCAGATCGGCGCCGTCGGCGGCGATCGCCATCGGGAGCAGGGACGTCTCGGTGAGGCCGGGGGCGACGGTGACCTCGAGGAAGTGGGCTACGCCCGCCGGGGTGACGACCGCGTCGGTACGGGACACGTCGCGCAGCCCGAGTAATCGGTGCGCGCTCAGCGCGAGCTCGGCGACCGCCGCGGTCGCGGCGGGATCGAGCCGGGCCGGGGCGTGGAAGGTGGCCAGGCCGGCGGTGTAGCGGGCGGCGTAGTCGTAGCAGCCGGAGGTGGCCTCGATCTCCACCGCCGGCAGCGCCCGGGGCCCGTCCGGCCCCTCGATCACGGTGACCGCGACCTCGACCCCCTTCACGAAACACTCGGCCAGCACGGTGTCCCCGTAGGCCAGGCACCCCACGACAGCGCCTGGGAGCTCGGTGACCTCGCGCACCACGTGCATGCCCAGCGCAGAGCCACTCTGGGGCGGTTTGAGGATGAGCGGCAGGCCGAGCCGGTCGATCAGGGCGTTGAGCACGTCCTGCGGCCCGAGGTCGCGGAAGGTGGCGTGCGAGAGCGCGATCCAGTCTGGAGTGCTCAGCCCGGCACGGGCCAGTTCGTCCTTGGCGGTGGGTTTATCCCACGCGCGGCGGCAGGCCCGCGGATCGGCGCCCACATAGGGAACCCGCAACATCTCCAGCACCGACTGCACGCCGCCGTCCTCCCCGGTGCCGCCGTGCAGCGCCACCACGACGGCGTCCGGTCTGGTGCTGGTGAGCTTGCTGATCAGGCCGGCGTCGGCGTCCCACTCCTCGACTTGCAACCCGGCCTCGCGCAGCGCGCTGGACAGGCGCCGACCGGAACGCAGCGACACGTCACGCTCATGGGAGAGCCCGCCGGCCAGCACGGCAACGATGCGATCGGTCACCGACGACTCCTTACGCGTCCTCGCCGGCGCGAACCGGCACCGAAACTCAGGCGGTGTCCGGGGACGGGGATTGCGGACCGAACACCGTACGGGGGCGCACGCTACCGAATGTGCGCTGCAATTCGAGCTCGCCCTCCAGCACGGCGGCCAGCCGGCGGACCCCTTCGGCGATGCGGGCCGGGGTCGGGTAGCAGAACGACAGCCGCATCTGGCGGCTGCCGAGCCGGTCGGCGTAGAACGCGGTGCCAGGCACGTAGGCCACCCGCTGGGTCACCGCCCGCGGCAGCATCGCCTTGGTGTCGAGTCCTTCTGGGACGGTGAGCCAGACGTAGAAACCGCCGGCCGGTCGGGTCCAGGTGCATCCCGCGGGCAGGTGCTGTGCGAGGCTGGCCAGCAGGGTGTCCCGGCGTTCCCGGTAGACTTCCCGGTAGATCTTGACCTGTCCCTTCCAGTCGTGCTGGGTCAGGTAGCGCGACACCACGAACTGGGTGAACGCCGGCGGGCACAAGGTCGCCGACTCCGCGGCCAGTACCAGTTTCTCCCGTACCGCGTGCGGCGCGAGCGCCCAGCCGACGCGCAGGCCAGGCGCGAAGGTCTTGGAGAATGAGCCCAGGTAGATCACGTTGTCCGGGTCGCTCGCCCGCATCGCCGGATAGATCTGATCGTCGAAGCCCAGCAGCCCGTACGGGTTGTCCTCGATGATCAGCACCCGGTGCTCGGCGCAGAGCTGCATGATCTCGGCGCGGCGCGCCACGGCCAGCGTCACACCGGCGGGGTTGTGGAAGTTCGGGATGGTGTAGAGGAACTTCGGAGGGCGACCTTGCGCGTGCAGTGACTGCAACGCGGCTTCCAGCTCAGCGGGCACCAACCCGTCGTCGTCCATCCCCACCTGCACGACCTGCGCCTGATAGGAGGCGAAAGTGGTCAGCGCGCCGACGTAGGACGGGGCTTCCGCGATCACCACGTCCCCCGGGTCGCAGAAGATCCGGGTCACCATGTCCAGGGCCATCTGCGAACCGACGGTCACCGTGACGTCGTCAGCGTGTGCCCGGATGCCTTCCAGCGCCATGACCTCGCAGATCTGCTCGCGAAGCTCCACGGTGCCCTGCGCCGAGCCGTACTGCAGCGCCGCCATCCCCTCGGTGGTGACCATCTGGGCCAGCTCTTGCGCCAGGGTGCCCAGCGGTAACGCAGGCAGGTAGGGCATGCCGCCGGCCAGCGAGACCACCTCGGGGCGGCTGGCGACGGCGAACAACGAGCGGATCTCGGAAGCGGTCATGCCCGCGGTGCGCTGTGCGTAGCGTCGCAGGTGCGGGTCGAGATCACGCTGGGTGGGTGGTCGGTGGTCGGGCTGATCGAGAGTCACGGCGGCGCCTTCGCTGCGGTTTGAGGTCCCCTGGGAGTGTAGAGCCGCCCCGGATCGGGCCCTACCGCCTTCACTCCTGTTAGCCATCGGCATATGCTGCGCCAGGCGCTATAGCGCTGATGGATTGCCAGGGAGGTCCCCGTGTCACGTCGAGTGGTCGGCGTCACCTTGGACAACCTCGACCTGTTGCCCAAGGGATGCCGGCGTTGCGTCTTCTGGGAGCTCTCCCCGCATATCCGGGAACAGGCTGAGGATTTCGGGCAGACCGAGCTGGAGAAGGAGTCCTGGGTCTCCGGCGTGTTGCTGGAGTGGGGCTCCTGTGGACGGATCGTGATGTCCGGGGACGTGCCGGCCGGTTACGTGCTCTACGCTCCCCCGGCGGCGGTGCCGCGGGCCTCGGCGTTTCCCACCTCGCCGGTCAGTGCCGACGCGGTCCTGCTCACCGCGTTGAAGGTGCTGCCGGAGTTCGGTGGTGGTGGCCTGGGCCGGATGCTGGTGCAGGCGGTCGCGAAGGACCTCACCCGGCGCGGCGTGAAGGCCATTGAGGCCTTCGGGGACGCTTCGCCCAACCAGGACTCCAGCTGCGTGGTCCCCGCCGGGTTCCTGCAACAGGTCGGGTTCAAAACGGTGCACGCACACCCCCGCTGGCCCCGGCTGCGCCTGGAACTGCGCACCGCGCTGACCTGGAAAGAAGACGTCGAAGCCGCCCTGGAGCGGTTACTGGGCTCGGTGACCATCCACACCGTCGAACCCAGCCTGCGCCCCGCTTGACCCGAACACCTGCGGCCGCGTTTCCCAATCCCTCCGGCAGGGAGAGCATCTGGCCGGAGCCCTACACTCGCCCCGGTGCTCCGACAACTGCGGATCGTTGGCGCGGCAGTGGCCTGCGCGATCACCACCGCCTGTGCGGCGCTGCCACCGGTTCCTGCCGCCCCCGCTCCGACCGCCCCCGCCCCTGCCGACCCGCCCCTGCCGCGCCGGCTCCCGCACCGCTGCCCACCGAGCAGCCCGCCGCTGCGCCGCCGGTGTCCTGCGCGCAGGCGACCCTGGACATGATGAGCCCACGAGCCCGGGTGGGTCAGCTGTTCCTGCTAGGGGTGCCGGCGACCGGAATCGACCCGCTCGCATCGACGATCGAGCGGCTCGCGCCTGGTGGGGTATTTCTGACCGGCCGCAGCGCCGCGGGTGTCGAGGCCACGGCTGGCACCATCGCGGCGGTCCAGCGACGTGCGGCAGGGGCGAACGGCGGGATCGGGATGTTCGTCGCGACCGACCAGGAAGGCGGCCAGGTCCAGGTGCTGTCCGGGCCTGGATTCTCGCGGATCCCCTCGGCCACCGTTCAGGGCGGCTGGAAACCCGAGGTTTTGCAGACCGCCGCGAACAGATGGGGACGTGAGCTGCGGGCTGCGGGTGTCAACGTCAATCTCGCACCGGTGGCAGACGTGCTCTCCCCCGCGCTGGGCGCCGAGAACGCGGCGATCGGTCGGCATGACCGGGCGTTCGGCAGCGACCCGCAGGTGGTCTCTGACCACGTGTTGGCCTTCGCTCGGGGCATGCGTGAGGCAGGGGTGGTGAGCACGGTCAAGCATTTTCCCGGTCTGGGTCGGGTGCGGGGCAACACGGATTTCTCCGCGGGCGTGGTGGATCGGCACACGACGCCGACCGATCCGGACTTGTTGCCGTTCACCACCGCATCGGTTGCGGGAACGCCCTGGCTGATGATGTCCTCGGCGGTCTATTCGAAGATCGACGCGAGCCGTGCCGCCGCGTTCTCCCCGGCGGTTGTCACCAGCATGGTCCGGGAGCAGATCGGCTTCCGAGGGTTGATCGTGTCCGATGACCTGGGCCGCGCTGTGCAGGTCACCGCCGTCGCGCCCGGACAACGCGCGGTGCGGTTCCTTGCTGCGGGCGGAGACGTCGTGCTGACCGCTGACCCGGCCACCCTTGGCCCGATGATCGATGCCGTGCTGTCTGCTGCCACCGACGACCCTGAGTTCGCCGCGCGCGTCACCGACTCGCAACGCCGAATCCTGGAGGCAAAAAGTGACGCCGGCCTCCTACCCTGCGAGCCCCGCTAACCGGCAGCTGACCGGCACCGTTGAGGTGCCCAGCAGGGGCAGCAGTTAGAATACGTCGACAATAGCTGATTCGTCATCATGTGTTCGCCAGTAGGCTCCCCAGTGGACGAACAGTGTCACGCCGGCAAGGTTGGGGATCTGGTCCTCATACAGCACCACCGATGTGGCATCGGATGCACAATGCTCAGCGAACAAAAGAAAGCGCTCATCCACGGTTCGAGACACGTAGACAGAGTCGAATTGTTGCAAGGCCGAGCGTAGACAATCGGCCTGGAATGTCATATCCTGGTCATAGTATTCATGATCCGCGACTGCATGGACCGCCAGGATTTGTGGTGAGTACATCGTGTCACCCAAAGCGTTCAGCCTGGCCGGTGCTGTCACTTCGCCATCAAAAAAGATCAGATGACGTCTGCACTGGATCTTTCGCAAACGATTCTCTTTTGGCTCGAACCTGTTTATTGTAGCGATGTCAGCGGCAGTCACCGCGCCAATCAAGGACTCTTTAGCTGACAGCGCTGCCCCGATCTGGATATACTGCAAACGCGACTTCAAAAATGGCTCAACGTTGAATCCGTACGGCGAGACGAAGTCGTGCCAATCGAACACCGACGTTCCCGATAGGTGTTCTTTGAACCGATGTGCCGTCTCTTGCTCGACAAATGAATACCGTGCTCGCTCGAGGAGTCTCTTCTTCGACATGAAGATGTCCCGAGTATTGTGAAGACCATCAACCCCTAGATGCTCAGTGCTGATGTTGAGCAGAATCCCGACCGTGGGCTCGAGCAGGCTTGTTAATTCTGCGATGTGCCACTCGTGGAACATCGCATACTCCATGACGATGTATCGATGGTCCCGCTCCAGCTGGTTTATCACTATCTCGAACAAACTCAGCGGCGTGATTCTTTTCGCGTAAACTCGCAGAGTCCTTCCGTACCGCGAAAAGACATCTTCGAGAAGAGCGACACACGTTGTCTTGCCAACGGATCCAGTGACACCCAAGACAACGGGCGCCGCCATGCCAATTACATGGAAATGTAATCGCTTCAAAAATCTCACCACGTCTGGAACGAGGATACATCGGTTACCAGCTGACTCCGCGACCAGGGTACTCTCGGTGAGTACCACCCAATTTCGATGCTTCGAGCTTACCTCACCCACCTTCGCAGACCTGTCGAATTCGACACCATACCAAGACAGATCTTCCTCTGTCGTGGATTTCGTAACGCACCACAGAATCCTCGAATCCGAAGCGATACCAGGCTTGGTTGAAAAATCAACCACATCCACATAATCGAATTCTCGTTCTGTGCAGCGAATTTCAGCCGAAGGTTCTACCGAAAGAATGTCACCGGCTGTCATTTTCACCGCTATACCCTCAGTGGATTAAGGAACTCGGCGATATGCTTCACTATCTTTTCGGGATGGGTACCACCGATGTCGTGAGTACCGTCCGGGATGACGAGCGATAACGACCGCGCCGCAGGAGCGCGAGAAAATAAAATCTCCGGTGGTGTAGCTGTGTCGTCACCGCCAAATAGGCAAGTGATCGGAAAATCGGCCTCGATCAACGCGGCAAGTTCATCGGAAAGGTCTACTGAAACAATGTTAGAGTATGTTGCCTGCAAGAACGGTGTTCCATGTATCACGTGAGGATTCTTGGTCACGCGAGTCAAGTACAGCTTCCGCAGAAAGTAAATCAATCGGTTCATCCGGAGAATTCTCAACATGCCGGCGAGGGTGGTAAGAGCCTTGTTCGGCGGTTTTCCATAAGATCTGGCGATCGCGGGAGACAGAAGTGCCAGTGATACTGAAGAATTTCGATGAAGGTACTGCCAGTGCGTCGCCACGGCACACCCGAAGGAGTAGCCGATAACCGCAGAGTAACGCCGGTCAACGATCTGTTCCTGTAGCCAGTCGGCGTAGTCGTCGAGAGTCCACGACCCTGTGCGATGGGCGTCTTCACAACCAAAGCCAGGTAAGCTGGGATGATGAATATCGTAACGCTCCCGTAGCTTCGCTATCAGCTCTTGCCGGTTTTGCCACTGATCTTCGGGTTTAAATACCGGATACTTCTCCCAGTCCCAGCCATGCAGCATGAGAACCCTTGTCATGATCGATACTTCTCCTAACATGTCACGTGAGCGTGTTGGACGACTTTCGACCTACCGTAGTGAACTGCTCACCGTTGACTCCACGCAGGCCCATAGACGATCACCGACGCTCCGGCACAGCGCAAGACACCTGCTTCCTGAATGGACAGGTCAGGCGAAGTTACTGATGCGGAGGTCGGTGGTGAAGGTGGCCCACGGGGGGCGGCTCGGCGTCACAGTGGCATGGGCCAGGAGTAGGGCCCGTCAGGGTCGTCGAGCCAGACGTATTGTCGGGTGATGTCGTCGAGGGCGGAGACTCCGAATCGGGAGATATGGGGATGGTGGAGGTGGTCCCATAACGCCACGGCTGTCTCGATGGTGTCCCAGATGCGGTGTGATCCCCGTTGAGTGACGGGCCATCTGCCGTTCTCGGGATGACAGCAGACGGTGGCGATGGCATCGGCGGTGTGAGCGATGATCCTCGTTACCCGGGTGGGATCTGCGGAGTCCGTGTCGTAACCCAGCTGCAAGCTGGGTATGTGGAGTTGGCAGAACAGGGCCAGGCCTGGGTCGGCTTTGTGAATCCGGCGAGGATCCGTTGTCGTGGTGCCGTCGTGGGCCATGCCGGACGCAGTGGAGCTGGCCGTGTCACCGGGACCGAGTGGGCTGTGCAGATTGTGGCGTAGTGGCATGAATCCCACGGCATTGTTGTCGAAGTGTCCGATCATCTCATCTGACGCTGTTTTGTCCAGAATGAGGAGGGGCTTGGCTGAGTTGCCGGCGATGGGCGCGACGATACGGCCGTCATCGGCGAGTTGTCGTATCCACTCGGGTGGGACGTGGGTGATCGCGCAGGTGGCCAGGATACGGTCGTACGGTGCGCCGTCGGCGAGCCCCTGGTAGCCATCGGCGGTGACTAGGGTGGGTCGGTAACCGAGACTGTCGAGCGCAATCCCAGCTCGGTCGACCAATGCGGGATCGATGTCGTTGGAGTAGACGTTCGCCGCGCCGAGCCGGTGGCACAGTAGTGCTGCGTTGTAGCCGGTTCCGGTGCCGATCTCCAGAACTCGGTGGTGATTCTGCACGGCGAGCCGTTCGAGCATGACAGCGACTGCGGCCGGTGCGCTGATTGAGGAGGTGGGGCGCTTGTTCCCCAGCTCATCAGCGGTTCGCCATTGGGTGATCAGCGAACTCGGGGAGTAGGCCTCGACCGGGCTGTGATCGGGAACGAATACGTGCCGCGGGGTTTCGGTGAACGCTCGTTGCCAGGCTGGGTCGGTTAGCTCTCCGGTACCCATGAGTTTGCCGGTCATAGCGGTGACCAGTGGCTTCCAATTGGTCACTGGCCGTCTCCGGTCAGTTCATCAGCGATCGCTTCGGCTATTGGGAGCCCACATTCCTCGGTAAGCCAGCCCCACTGCCCCGCCGCATTGCACTCCAAGAATACATGCTCCTCGGTATCGGCAGTGACGACGAAATCGAACGCCCCGTATACGAGACCTGCCGCAGAAAGGAAGAGGCGAGCCTGTTCAGTGACGTCGCTGGGACAATCTATCACCTCGTAGGTCAATGTATCGTAGTCAGTGCGCCAGTCCACGCGTGTGATGGCGGAATGTGCGTGGATAGCAACGGCGAAGTGACGTTTTCCCACGACGGTCAAGCGGACCTCGTATGCCTTCGGAATCCACTTCTGGAACAAATGTGCAGTCACTTCGAGACCGGCCAAGTCGGTTAGCTCTGCCGTCATGACTCGTCTTGTCCAGATCGCCTTCTGTGAGCCGGCTTCAGCGATGATCGGCTCTGCCAGGGGCTTGATAATGATGTCGCCCTGTTCCGCCGCGAACCGACGCACCTCATCGGCAACGTTGGTGACCAAGGTGGCCGGTACCCGCAACCCGACCGTTCGGGCAAGGTGTAGTTGCCGCGGTTTATATTCGCAATCAGCTGATGCTGACGGGTGATTGATCCACGTCACCGGCATGCTGGCCATACTCCGCCCAACCCGACCCTTGCCTGCGCGCGGGCGAAACGCAGCTCCGGTCCGGACATTGTGCTGGGCATGTTGAAATCTCGCGGACGCCGGTAGAACACCGCGGCAATCTCTTCCCAGCAGAAGATCCCGTCTGGTGTCTCGACTTCGCCGTACCAGCCCTGATCGAGTCGTGCGGTGAGCCGTACCCGCCGAGGGAACTCCGCCGGATCGAGCCACGAGTATGCGCTACCCCGCGCTTGAAGATGGTGGGCGACCTGCCTGGCCGACCAGTCACGACCGCTGCTGACGATCAACACTCGCGACACCGGCCAGCAGTCCTCTCAGTCGTCCTGCTCGTACCAGGTGTCGGGCACCGTCGCCGACAGAGCGTCCTCGTCGTCCTGTCCTCCCGAACCGTCACTGGTCGTGGGATCGGTATGCGGTGTCCGGTGTGGTGTGGTCCGGTGCTTGCCAACGACTACCGGCTCAAGCTGCCGAGCCCCACGCAAGATAAACGGTCGCGAGTCGCTAGGCGGCTCATCGCTTCTCGCCGGCGGCCACGCGTCACGCGGAAACCGCCGAGCTGCCGGCATCAACGGATCGTCGGTCCATCGGCCACTCTCTTTCTCGGCACCGATTTCCGTGATGCGTTCAGCGTCGAGCCGGGGCGGGTTCACCGTCATGATCAGTCTCCATCATGTGCGCAAGGCGCATTCAGTGGGCTCAAGGGGTTATTCGGGTGCCGTTTGCCCCGCTGAGCCCGCTGAATGCGGGTCAGGTCAGAGGGTGCCGGTGCGCAGGGCGGTGGTGAAGGTGGTCCACTGGGTGGGGGTGATGAGCAGGGCGGGGCCGGTGGGGTTCTTGGAGTCCCGCACGGCGCGGTGTCCGCCGTGGAGGTCGGCGACCTCCACGCAGTTTGCTTGGCCGTTGCTGCGGGTGCTCTTGCGCCAGGTGGCGCTGGACGGGTCGGTGGTGCTCACGTTCCTAGCTCCCTTGTCATGTGAGTGATCAGTTCCTGGTCAGTCCCCATGATGACGCACCAGCGACCTGCCCGGTGAGTGCATTCAACGGGGTTATTCGGGGGCCGATTACCCCGCTGAGCCGGTGTCCTTGTAGCTTGATCGCTGTTTGTGTGCGAAAAACGACAAATTCTGTCGCTTTCGACACACAAACAGCGATCAAACTCGGCTGGGTCA
>CAVQKH010000010.1:0-11781 GCA_963712995.1 uncultured Actinomycetota bacterium
ACCGCTGCCGGACGGTCGGTCGCCGGGTCGGCGAAGGCGTCGCCGATCAACGCGTGGCGCGAGTCTCGTCGGCGTCACTGATGCCGCTGCGGTGCTCGTTCTCCCCGAGCTGGTCCAGGATCCGGTCGATCACGCGGTCCCGTTCACCGGTGAGCCGGGTCTCCACGATGCCCCGGACGCGGTCCAGACCGGCCTCGATGGCCGCCAGGACGCGCTTCTGACCGGTCTGCACCACCAGATGACCGGTCTCGTCGCGGCGGACCGGGATGATCTGGCGGACACCACGGTCCGTGATGTCGGCGACGAATCCCCTGGTCAGTGTCACGTCGGTGCGCACGTTGTCCCCGCTGAGGGTGGGCCAGGCCCGGTCAACGAGGTTGGCGTGCTCACCGATGAGGATGTTGTGGGGGTTGAGGTCGGTGTGCAGCAGGTGCTCGCCGGCTAGCAGGGCCAGCGCTGAGTCGTCGGCCAGGCCTGCCCAGCGGTTTTTCAGCCGTCTCAGCGGCAGATCCGGTGCCGGGATCTGCCGCTGAGACGGGTCAAGGTATCGGCGATCTTGGGCAGATCGGGGGAATCGGGTGCGAGGTTGGCGTGCCGGCCCTGGAGGTGCTCGAAGGCCAGGATGTTCCATCCGTCGAGGTCGAGCTGCCGTAGCAGGCGTGGCGCGATCGGGGCGACGTGGGAGTTGATCTCGGTTTCTCGCCGTTGGGTGGCCACGCGGGGGTGGTCACGGGGTAGGCCTTTGATGAACACGCGCCCGGTGGGGGTGTGTAGGAGCGCGGCGATGCCGCAGTTGAGTCCCGCCGAGATCGGTTCCACCGCGCGGATGGTTCCGGCGGTGGATTCGATGGCGCGACGGACGGTGTCGGGGAGCTGGTCCCACGGGGTGCGCGGACGGGTGTGTGCCATGACCAGGCTGGCCGCGGGTGGGCAGGTCATGCCCGCACCGAGCAGGTGAAGCCCAGGTACGTGAGGCCTTCGGAGAGGAGCAGCCCTTCGGAGGCCTGCCCGGTCTCGGTTTGCAGCAGCTGGTAGTCCGCACGGTGCTGCTGTGCCCAGACGGTCACGGCGTGCCACAGCGCTCGGCCGTAACCGCGTCCGCGGTGTCCGGGCAGCACCCCGAAGTACTGGGGGAGCAGGACGGGACGGCATCGGGGGTCAGGCAAGGTGCGCAGCGGGCCGATCGCGCCGACGATGGCATGGTCGGTAAGGGCGACCAGGATCGGGCCGTCGATCTGACCGGCCTGCCAGCGTCGGTGCAGGAACCCGAATCCGGTGGCGTGCAGCTGCTGCGCGAAGCCTGTGAAGGTGGCGCGCACCGCTGTCGGGCAACCATCGAGGTCAGCTACTCGACCAACGGCGGGCTGCGGTGATGGCCACCCCGGACACTCCTGGTCCGGTAGTGGGTGTGGGGGATCTTCACGCCTTGGGGTGCTGCCCAGCGCAGCACCAGATAGTCCTCCAGAAACGGGCTGGCGATGAGTTCGTGCACCAGCGGGCTCCTCACCGGGACCGGATGTTTCGTCGTCTGTGCTCTCGACCGTGCCGGACCGCCCTGCTTCGGTCAACGAGGAGATCGCGACGGTGACCGTGCCCTTCTGGGCTCGTCGTCGGCGCGTGCTACTGGGTGGCGGGACCTGTGGCCCAGCACCCGGTAGCGCTGCTCGTCATGGCACGTGACGAGTCCTGGTCACCTCCACGGTGGTGCCGCCGGGTTTCCCGGCGACGGGGAATCAGGGATGCGGACTTGAGGTATTCGATCAACAGGATCTCAGCAAGTGCCTTGATCTCGGGCAGAGTCAGCACGTGCAAGCGGCCGGGGGTAAAGCTCCACGTAGCCAGACAGAACACCCGGGCTTCGCTGTCCAACCGCCCCGGGTGTTCCCAGGACTGGTGCGATCGCTTTGAGGACCACCAGCGGATCGGTGGTTCCCGGCAGCGGGTGGAACAGGTGGTCACGGTGCAGGCGGGCATGCGGCTACTCCAAAGGGGGGGAAAGGGATCGCCGCCGGAGGACGCGGAGCGCCGGGTCCCGTCAGCGGCGGGGTGAACAGTGGGGCCGACCGCCGCGGTCTGGGCGGCCGGCCCGTCGCGCTCAGCGTTGGAACGCCGCGGCCAGGCTCATCGCCGCCAGGCCGCGGCGTTCCATGTCGTAGGCGTCATCGGCGTCGGCGAGGGTCTGTGCGGTGCAGGTGACCGCGTGCAGCACGCCTCCGCAGCTGCGATCGCCGCCGTCGAGGAAGTGGTTCAGGATCGTGTTCTGCTGCTCAGTGGTGAACCGCAGCTGTTTGCCGACGAACTCCACCGTGGCCGCGACGTCGCGCACCGGGATGCCCGCCTCGGCCTGCACCTGGGTGATCTTGGCCTGGCGTCGTGCTGACGCTGCAACAGCGCCACCATGTCACCCAGACTGGCGTTACGGCTGCTCAACACCGATTCCAGAGAAGTCATCGCGGACTGGTCTCCTTCGAAGTCGTGACGCACCCAGACCGCGAGCGCACACGCAACGAACACGCACTGACCAGCGCGCCCACCGGGGCGTTGAGACCCCTCGGGTCGTGGGAGTCCCACGGTGGGTGGGGCGCGACTCGGTCGGACCACCGAGGGCGGACCGGCCGGGGCACCGCGCTCACCCGACCAGCGTGATCCGGCCGACAACGACTTCGCAGGCCCGAAGGGAACGGTCACGCCGGATCACCCGGCTCGGGTTGGGCTGGCGGCATAACGGGTAGCTTGTCGCGCTGTCAGTGGTTCAGGATGGAAGCGACGTTCGACCGTGCTGTTCCTTGGGTGAGATAAAATTGTGCCCATTTTTTGTCGACGTCTGTCGCCGGGTTTCCGTCGCAGTAGGGTTTGTTGCCGTTGGCTGTGTAGTAGCGCAGCAAGTTGAATATTTCTACGGTGTTTTTGAGGGCTGGGTCTGTGTACCGTGCTCCTGGCGATGTCAGCTGATGTTTCATACAGGTGAGCGCACCGCCGGTTTCATTGTCGAACACGGGGCCGGGTCCAGGAGGAGCTTGACCGCATCCGGCCAGTATGAGCAGCAAACCGCTGGCTACTAAGGTGCAGCGCATATCGACTCCCGTTATCCTGGTCCCAGTAAATTCCGTAGGGCCAACCCCACGCCTACGACAACCACCAGGATCGCGGTCATGGTAGGCAGTACGGCATTCACCCGTGTCACGCGGTCGCGCCATCGTTGGGATACAGCGCTGCGTGCTATCCGGTCTCGGAGAGTCACCAGGAGCAGGCCAGCAAAAGTGAGTGCAGCGGCCATGCCGAGTCCGTAGCAGAGTACCAGCATGATCCCAAACCAGCTTCGTCCCAGCCCGATCGCACCGAGCAGCACGAACAGTGCTGTGGGGCTGGGCACCAGACCTCCTGCAATGCCCATTCCGACGAGCCCGACCCGTCCGAGGGGCCGCTCCGCACCGTCGTCCCACCCGTGGCCATGCCCGTGCCCGTGCCCGTGCCCGTGACTGTGCCCGTGGCCGTGGCCATGCCCGTGACTGTGGAGAGCGCCGACTAGCGCGGGAGTGGGCTCCACGGTGTGGAGCGCGTGCGCCCGATGCCGTAGCGCTGAGCGCAGCAGTCCGGCGCCGACCATCGCCACGAGCAGCCCACTGAGGATGCCCAACCAGCGCAGTACCCCTTCTGGGGCGAACGAGCTCAGCACCGAGACCAGTAGGCCGAGGAGCAGCACGCCAGCAGTATGGGTGAATGTCACGGTGACACCGACGAGCACGGCGTCCCGTCGGGTTCCCTGACGGCCGGCGAGGTAGGCTGCCATGACCGTCTTGCCGTGACCGGGCAGCGCGGCGTGAGAGGCACCGAGCAGCAGCGCCAGCAGCGCCGCAGCCGTCCCGACTAAGGGAGTGAGTTGGGTGCCGCCGGCCAGCTCGTTGAGCGTGGAGGTCGCCGAGGCCAAGACGTGGTCTAGCCAGTTGAGCCTGGTGGTGGGTGGTGCGCTGGCGGCGGTGATTCCGCCCATGCCGGGGGTGACGTGGATCGTGGCTGATCGTTCGTCGCGAGGGTTGCTGAGCAGGTCGTCGGGGTAGCGGCGCAGCTCATCGCTGATGCTCACGCCGGCGACAGTCGAGGACACCACCCGTAGGCCCTGGCCGGTGGCGGTGATCTCCCGCCAGCCGATCCGGTCGGCCCGGAAGCTGTCGGTGAACTCCACCAGTGCCGTCTCATGCAGGCGTGCCGGTGCGACCAGTAAGCAGGATAACCGGCTCGTAGGCAGCGGCGGCTGCCCAGGCGGGTACGTCGCCGCGGACTGGGTAACGTGCCATCGAACGGGGCTGCCGTTCACCGTGGCCGTCACCGCTCCCGCCAGCGCGGTGCATTCGGTCCGACTGTGCCGGTCGGCTTCCCCCGGAGAGATCGTGCCGTTTCCGTCGGTGTCGGTTGCCGCTTTGTCCTGCAAGGTGGGGATCTCGGCGGTGTCGACCACCGCGCGCACCTCGATGCGGTCTGGAAACAACGACAGCCCGTCGTAGTGGTTGACGGTGAAGTTCCCCAACGGGTGCGCGTCCGCAACCGGCCCACCGGACAGCGTCACCGGCAGCACCAGCATCACCGCGCAGCCAGCGAGCAACACCGCCAGTCTCCGCCAGGTCGGTAAGCCGTTCAGCGAGGCTCCCTGAGCTCGGTCAACGCCTGCCACGCGCGAGGCACGGCCAGCGGCGAGAAGTACGGGTTGATCGCCAGGGCCTGAGACAGCGCCGCGCGAGCATCGGCCGCTCGGCCCAGCGACTTCAGGATCATTCCCCGGTGATAGGCGAAGGTGGCGTTGCGCCAGCCCAGCGCCGCGGCCTTGTCCGCGTAGGTCAAAGCTTCGCGATCCCGGTCGTTGACGTGCAGCGCCCAGGCGAGTACGTCGGAGCTGAACACACTCTGGCGCCGAGCCCACTCCTGCTGCGCTCTGCGCAGTGCTTCAGCGGGGTCGCCGTGGTCGGCAGCCAGCTGCGAGGCAGCCAGATCGTCCACCGAGCCCTGTGCCGCGTAGAGCTGCTGCTGGGCGGCGAGCACGTCGTACTGCCCGCGGGCCTGCGACTCCCGTCCCGCCGACTCCAAGAGCTCGCCGTATTCCAGCAAGTACTGCGGCAACGGCATCCGGGAAGTGATCTGAGCGTAACCGGCGAGCGCGTCTTCGATCTTGCCCGTGGCGGTGGCCACCTTCGCCCTGCCTTGCAGCAGGGGAATGTTGCCCGGCACTGCGAGCAGTCCCTGCTCGTACTGGCTGGACGCCTCCGTGAGCTGACCGGCGTTGAACGCAAGCTCACCGAGGTAGTAACGGCAGAACGCGACGTCGTCCGGGCTAGCTGAGACACCGAGTGCCCGCTCCAACGCCGAGCGAGCGTCTTCGACCTGGCCGTGCAGCTCAAGGTCATAGGAGGCCCGGGTGAAGGAGGCAATCCCTGGGTGAACGTCGAGCATGGATTGGACCGCGGCCGTCGCACCGTCAGCGTCTCCGAGCTGGGTGAGTGAATCAGCGAGGACCCCGTAGGCCTCGGCGGTCCATGGGGCTCGTGCCTTGGCCTGCTCACCCCAGCGCTGACCGGCCGCGAAGTCGTGCCGGGCGTTGGCGAGCTGACCCAGGCCGATCATGGCAGGCACGTTATCGACGGGTACCACCCGCAGGGATCTCTCCAGCGCGCCCTGCGCCTTGGCATAGAACGAGGGATCCGCGGTGATCCGGGACTGCTCGACGTAGGCGGCTCCGAGCCGAGCCCAGGTCACCGAGTCGTCGGGTAGCCTGCGCAGCTTGTCCTGGGCGGCGTAGATGACCGCGTTGAGACTCTGCCGGCCGACCTGCGGGATCATCGATGCGGCGGCAGGCTCGGCATCACCCCGACCCGGGAGGACGCCGGTGAGGGTCACCACAGCCAGCCCGGTCCCGACCAGCAGTACGGCGATCGCAACCAGACGAGGGAACCGATCGGAATGACCGGCCATCCAGCACTCCTCACGCTTACCAGGCGGGCACTGGGACCCCGCTTGATCGCGGGGTCCCAGTGCCCGGCCGTGTCACCGGGCTATCACGCAGGGGCAGGAGCCGTCCTCACGCGACGACGTGCGAGTAGCAGGACGCCAGAACCGAGTAGCACCAGCGCCGGCAGTCCGGTCACCAGCGCCATCGGCAGGGAACCACTACCCCCACTGCCGCCACCACCGCCGAATACCGGCAAAAACGCTCCACCGAGATTGGCGGATTGCGGAATCGCACCGCCGGGAACCGATAGTTTGGTGTTGACGCCTTGGTGGTGTGGCAGAGCGACGTACGGGAAGTTCGCGCTGAGAGGAACATCATTGAAGGGGACAGCGTCACCGGCAACAAGGGGGTTGAGCAGGCCGGTCTTAACCGCGCCCTCAAGATACAGAACCTCGATGTCGACGACATCGTCGGCCAGACGCCGACCATTCGGGTAACCCTGCCGGTCACCAGCGAGTAGGCCGAGACGGTTCGGCAACACGGCTGGCTTAACGGCGGTGTTCAGCCGCAACTGCTCGGACGGGACGAA
The DNA here is from genome assembly GCA_963712995.1 of uncultured Actinomycetota bacterium. Lineage (GTDB taxonomy): Bacteria > Actinomycetota > Actinomycetes > Mycobacteriales > Pseudonocardiaceae. The sequence continues at coordinate 6,528 of CAVQKH010000010.1, forward strand.
CTTCGCGGGGTTGACATCAGCGTTGAGGATCTGTGAGTTCAGGTCAGTTTGAATCGGCGCGCGACTCCTATCGAACATCGGCGCATTCTTCGCGATCCCGGTGAGGAAGATCTCTGCAAGATCGTTACGCGGAACAGCCGGAGCCGGAACGATGCCATAGATCCTTTGGACGAGACGCGGGACCTCGGGGTCGAGTACCCGGTCGAGGAATCCGGGGATCGTGAGATCCACCTCAGGGCTGATCGCGTTGAACGTGTCCTTGAGTTGCGTCGGGAGGATCACCTCGTTGATCAGTGGGCTTCCCAGGCGGGACACCTGAACATAATCACCAGTCGGTGTGGCCCTGCCCGGTGAGAGCTGCAACGACCTCCGCGAGGTGGAACTCCACGCGCCGATCACCGGGTTGCGGACGGAATCGCCACGGAGCACCACATCGTTCACGGGCACCTGGAAGGCGATCGTGTTCACGTTGTATCCCGCCACGGTGTCCTGGCCGATCTCGGTCAGGTTGGCGCCGTAGAGCAGATCAAAGACGCGTAGATCCAGGAAGAACGGGTCGTCGGCCTGACCGACGAAACTCTTCCCGCCGCCGACCGGGACTACCGCCTCCCGGCGTAGCTTGCCGTAGTCGGGAATCGACGCCGGGCCCACATTCGACGGCGCCACCGGTGCGTCCCGGATCAGGACCTTGCTCTTCCCGTTCCTGATCTCAGTCAGGTTGTAACTTTGACGGAAGAGCAGATCATCGTCATTCAGGCTGGTCACCGGCCCAAGGTTGTACAGGAAGGTGTTGGCTCTGGCGCGGCGGTCATCGGTACGGAAATCCCACCGGTAGGTGAGGTCGGGCCTGCCGTCGCCATCGTTGTCGATATTGATGTCATGGTGGGTATCCGTGGCCCACGGGTAGAAAGTCGGACCACCATTAGGCTCCTGCAAGGGAAGCCAGTTCGCGACGAACGTCACCGTGTCCGGCTTCTCAGGACTGACGAAGGCATAAAAGTCGGTGTTGTCCGCCTGCGGATCAGTCGCAATCAGTGGAGCTTCCCGGTGACTCGAAGCACTGGCAGCACCAGGAACCAAAGAGAGCGTAATCGTGAGCAACGCCGTCCCGGCGATAATCATCACCGTCGGGACGTGACACTCCCCCCGGGGTGATCTCGAAAACGCGAGCGCGGACTTAAACATCTGTCATCCTTTCACCGGCGCAGAGCCGGAAAGCCCTACCCGAGGGATGCGCACCGGTGCAGTGCACATGCTGACCGCGAAGCCGTCGGCGACGTAACGAGACTGTTGGCATCCGCGATACGAACCGTTTCGCCCCCCAACGGGGGAAACCGACCCGCTGCACTACGTGACACAGCAAGGGTGGACTCACCGAAAAACTGGAAAGATCGATTTCTACGAGCTTGAATTCACCGCGTTTTTCATTTATCTGAAATAATTCTATATTATTCGCTCGATCATGCCGAGCGGTTCATCATCAGATCGAGTGAATCGTTCAGCGTGAACACTACACGCACAGCAACAGCACTTTTCCTCGACCGAAAAGATCACGACACGTTCCGGCACCCCAGCCGGAGGGCACTGTGCCCCGCGCGTTACATCACATCGCCCGCCGGCTCTACCGCCCCTCACCCCCACGATGACCCCGCCCCCAGATCGCAGTAGGGACCCACCCCTGCGGGCGGCCCCCCGCGCAGATCCCAGCGTGCGCTGCTAACGCACTGGGCTCCTGCCTCGGTGATGTAGCCGTAGCCGCCGCGCCAGGCGATGGTGATCTCGTCGAGCTGCGGCCAGCGCTGGGAGGCGTGGAAGTCCAGGTGAGCGGCGATGTGAGGTCTTCAGGCGTGCGGAGGGGACCGGCATGGCTTTTATGGTGGCGAACCGGCCGGGATCCGCGCTCGGCGTGTCGTCACCTGTTGTGATCCTTTTTTCGGGACCGTGAACTTCCTTGATCATGTCGGGTCGTTCAGGAGGTCGGGTGCCACGGGCCAGCAGCCAAGACGTCATCGTCCTGGGACAGCGTCGCCGAGCACGTCGGGAAGCGATCGTGGCCACAGCGACCGCGCCGCAACCTCTGGTGCCGCGCGCCAAGATTGTGCTGGCGGCATGGCGGGGCAGCTCCACCGCGTCGATCGCCCGCCAGCTGGGTATCTGCGTGGACACCGTCCGCACCTGGCGACACCGGTTTGCCCGGGAGAGGATGCCCGGTCTGGCCGACCGGCCCCGCTCGGGTCGCCCACCGATCTATGAGATGGAAGATCAGCTGCTGATCGTGGCGACCGTCACCGGCCCCACACCCGAGACCGACTCGCACTGGACCCACCGGGCGCTGGCCGGGCACCTGCGCGAGCCACGGGGTATCAGTGCCTCCCAGATCGGGCGGATCCTGGCCTCGCTGGACCTCAAACCCCACCGGGTCCGCGGCTGGCTCAACCCCCCGCGCCGACCCAGCATTCCCCGCCAAAGCCCAGGCCGTGTGCCGCCTCTACCTCGACCCACCCGCCGGCACCGTGCTGTTCAGCGTCGATGAGAAGACCGCCATGCACGCCAGATCCCGCAAACGACCCACCCGCCCGATCCGGCCCGCGATGAACGTCACCACCGGCACCATCCACCCCAAGATCATCAAGAAGAACGACTCGGACACCTTCATCGAGTTCCTCACCGAACTGGCCCAGACCATCGACCCCACCAAGAAGATCCACCTGATCCTCGGCAACGGCTCCTCCCACACCTCCACAAAGACCCGCACGTGGCTGCGGGAGCACCCGCGCTTCACCGTGACCTACACACCCACCCACGCCAGCTGGCTGAACATGGTCGAGATCTTCTTCTCGATCCTGACCCGCCGCATGCTCCGCCGCGGCGACTTCGCCTCCCGCGACGACCTGATCCAGAAGATCATCACCTTCATCCAGACCTACAACAGCACGGCCAAGCCCTTCCGCTGGACCTACGACGCCAACCAACTACCGCTGACCAGCACCTTCACCGCCAGCGCCGAGGAGCCAGGGTGCAGAACACTGCGGCGGGTGCCAGGTCTTGACGCCACCGAGCCGGGTTGGCGGGGTATCGGGCGCGGCCGCGGCGGTGGTCCAGAGTCACGTGAGCACCGCCCACCGGGGGCACCCTCGCCCAGGGCTACGGCAGAGCCGCGGAGTGCGCGGCGCTATTCACCGCGAGAATCGCGCTGAGCAGCCGCAGCGTGCCGTTGGGGTCCATGCTGTGCAGTGTCGACTGCCAGGCGCGCTAGCCTTGTGTCACCTCTTCGCCGAGGTAGATGCCCTGGGGCGATGGTCCCGGGGCATCGGTGGGGAGATCACCCGGTGATGGAGTGGTGTTCTCGGTGGACGTTGACGACGCACGGACGATCGGTCGGCGGCTGCGGCAGATCCGCAAGTCGCGCGGCAAGTCACTGGTGGTGATCGCGGGGTTGGCTGGGATGAGCAAGTCGCAGCTCGACCGGATCGAGCGCGGTGAGGTCGCGCTGGACAAGCTCTCGGAGATCGTGGCTCTGGCCAACGCGCTGCAGATCGCCCCGAGTGATCTGATGCGGCTGCCGGTGCCCGCACCAGCGAACGGGCACACCGATTCCACCACGGAGGCGGTGCGGCTGGTGCTGGATGCGATCGATACCGACCGCCCGGACGGGATGGTGCTGCCCGTGGTGTTACTGCGGGATCAGGTGGCCCAGATTCACGCCCAGCATCGAGCCTGCCAGTTCGCCGAGGTGGCCACCGACCTACCCGGACTGGTCCGCAATCTGCACACCACGCTGGCCACCGGCACCGACCACGGGGAGCTACTCGAGCTGGCTGTCTACCTGCATGTGCACATCACCCGCCTGTGGCTGGCCCGCGTGGCGGCGCCCGATGATCTGATCCGCCGGACCGTGTTCCTGGCGCGACGGCTGGCTCAGCGGCGCGATGAGGTCACCACGCTCGGGGTGGCAGGGTTCGGCGTGGCCGACACGCTGCTCGCCGGTGGGGCGTTCGAGCTGGGGCGGACCGTGCTCGACTCGCTGAGCGTGCCACCGGCTACTGCCGAGACCGCTGGTCTGGTGTGCTGGCTCACCATGTGCCACGCTCAAGCCGCCGTCCTGGACGGACGGCCGGGCGATGTGACCGCACCGATGAACACCGCCGCGGAGCTGGCCGAGCGATTCGGGGCCACCGACGACAACGACTCCTCGGGATTCGCCCACACGCGGGCCGACGTGGGGCTCGTCCGGATGGCCCTCGCACTCGAAGCGGGTGAGCCCGACCAGGCGGTCAGCATCGCGCGGGACGTTCACCCCGAGCGTCACCCCTTCCCCTCGGGCCGAGCCCACGCCTGGATGCACTACGGCCGTGCGCTGGCCCGGCTGCGGGGGCGCCGGGACGACGCCGTGCGGGCACTGCGCACAGCGGAGGACATCTTCCCCATCAAGGTGCGCCGGGATCCGCTGGTCCGCGACGTCATCGCCACCCTGCTTCCGGGCGCGCGCCGAGACGCCATAGGCATGGAGCTACGCGGGATGGCCCACCGTGCTGGCCTGCCGGTGTAGCCCGTCCGGGGGTGCGTTCCCGGCTGCGGGAAACCCGCTGCTGTTGATCGTTCACTGTTGACAACCGTGACCAACGGCACCACTGACGTGTCAGCGACGAAGCCGATCGGCAACCGCCGGGTGATCCACGCGACCTGCACTCAGCATGGCGGGTCGAGAGGGTTCACCACCGTGGTGATGACCAAGGTCGGCGGCCGCATCACGCTCGATCCGCACGCCACCGGTGCGTGTGTGATCGAGCTGGATGAGACCGAGGCCACCGCGGTGTGGGACACGCTCACGGAGTGGCTGAGGTGAGCGCACCGCGAGGGGTTCACCTGCTCTGCGCCGGTGAGGCGCTGACCGAGGGCTACCGGCACGGGGGTCACCTCGCGCTATGCGGTGAGCCGATCGGCGCGCCGGGTCTGCCGGATGTCAGCTGCCCCGACGAATGTGACTGCGAGGTCACGTACTGCCTCGGATGTCTGGACGCGGCCAATAAGCGCCATGGGGAGGCCGGGTATCTACAGGTGAGCCCGTATCGCCGGTCCTCGGCCGGTGCCGACACCCACCGTAGGGACTACTCGACGGTGACCCTCAGCGTGCATGCGGTGTGCGGTGGCGAGTTCGTACCTGAGGAACTGCCGCTGGGTGGTCCGCAGGTGCGCACTCGGTGAACACGCCGGAGCGGTGCGAACTCCCTCCCATGCTGACCGGGCAGGAACT
>CAVQKH010000011.1:0-44457 GCA_963712995.1 uncultured Actinomycetota bacterium
CCGATCAGCAACCAGTAGATCGATCTCGCCCGCCACTGTCACCACGATCTTGTTTCCGTATCGGTGCGACTCCAGCCTCACCAGCCCCTCGCCAGCGGCGATCTTCGAGTTGGGTCCGCGGTGGGGCGAACGATTTTCCTTAGCCGAACCGAAGCCGTAAACAGGGGTATCGCTCAACGTCGTGCCTCCACAGCCCTCGACACCTACCGCCCGGATGCGGGCAACGAAAGCCTAAGGCGCCTGGCGCCCGTCGCGCGAGTTGGCATACGGAACTTTCTTAGCGAGGCTGACCGCTCTGGTGTTGGTCCGGATCCGGCACACCGAAACGTCGCCGCAGCACGGTCGAGCCGTGCTGCGGCAAGGCCGGCGCCGGGTGCGCGTACGGAGCCTCGTCGGTGCAGGTGATCTGGATGTCGTTGGGCATGCACAGGTGCGCCGCGCCGAATCATCGCGGTCCAAGCGGAAATCCGTGCTAACGCAATAGTGCCTCGAAAATGACCAGCCCTCACTTTCTGGCGAGCACGGCTCGCAAGGTATCGTCCACTCCGGCAAGGTTACTGTTGATCTCCCCAACGATCGATCCGATTGGCTCGGTCCTTTCGGTGACCAAGTGGAGGCCGGCGGTGACTGCGCGGAGCTGGGCGTGGACGCGCCAAAGAATGACCGCAATACTGATCAGGTAGGCAGCGAGCACCAGCACGGTGAGCACTGCGCCGATGATTGTGATTACAGCGGCTAGCGGCATGGTATTCGCTCCTCACAGAATGCGGTCAACCGCCTTCACATAGCGGGTGAGGCCTGCCCCCACCTGTTTCACGGCGTCTCGGGTGGGTATCAGCGCCTTCACATCATCGACTGCGATGACGAGACCCCCGGCCTGATCATGAATGGTGTTGATGTGCTTCCCGACGTCGAGGACGGACCTCGCCAGGCGCTGCAGGAGCACCACCACGACGGGTATGACCACGAGGATGAAGATCGCGTTGCCGATCCACCACAGTGCCATCGTCGCCTCCTGGCTTAATTTCGCCTTATCACAGGGTCTTGAGATACTGCGGGTTGCCAGCTAATTCCGGCGGTCGGGGCCTGCGTGTGTTGTGAGGTATGGGCCTGCGTAGGCTGCGAAGGCAGCGACTCGGCCTTCGCAGCGATTGCCGGCAGCGCGCCAGCGATCGCGTTCAGCTTTCGGTTCAGGATCGCGGCACCGGCGCCAACCAGAAACACGTCCCCTTGGATCGCCCTAATGGTCGTCCCACTCACCTGTTTGAGGGCGATGGCGATGGAGCGCAGCCGGCGGGTGATCAATATGACGAAAAACGCCAACGCGACCACCAGGGCCACGATCTCGACGACGGTGAGGGTCACAAGCAGTCCTGTACTCATCACGCCCCCACTCCCAGAAGTTGAGCGTGGCGCCTCGCCTCGCCCATGACCTCATCCAGGCTGTCTGCGACGGTAAGTGCGATCTTGATATTGGCGGTGTTGCCGGCAACTCCCTGCGCCACTTCCCCTAGACGCTGCACGCTGGCTTCGATGGAGCCGACGAGGTAGAGGAGCAGGCTGAGAAGCGCTATCACAGCCACTATCACGACCGCCCCGATAACCAGTATTACCTGCCAGAACGTGATCTCCTCGGCGGCGAGAGCTAAGACCATCGTTATCCTCCCAATGCTTTTCGAGCGGTCCGAGCGCCCCGGAGGATGCTCTGGAGCGTGGCGTTTGTGCGGGCCAACTCCACGAGCGGCTGCGTGGTCGACCGTGTCGCCTCGAGCTCACGAGCCGCTGCGCGCGCCTGCGCGTTGATTCGGGATGCGAGTACCAGGAGCACGCTGACGACGATCACCACGACTACCACGACCACCAACCCGATGATCAAACCCACCCACCAGCCACCGAGCTGCGGCTCCCCAAACTGATTCAATGTTACGAACTCATTCAATGCTACCTCCAGCCCTGCGAGGAATGTCCTGGCGTTCTATCAGGCTCGGGATGCGGCCGTTTTTCTCATTGGTTTCGTAACTGGCTTCCTTCCCGAGCGAGGCGGCTATAAATCGGAATTTTACAGGGAGTTTACACTCGATCATGAGTTGAGGGAAGTGGCAGTATGAGAGGGGTGGCACCGCGCGGCGTCCGGAGTCTCAGGCGTCCGGAAGGGTTGCGGCGACAGTCTATGTTGATCATGATGTGGTGATGGTGTAGGCGTATGGGGCGGGGGTCGTCGGTAATGGTGGGGCGGGTTGGTTCGAGTTGGTCGGTGACCAGGCTGAGCGCGCAAGTGATCTTGGGGCTGGTGGGTCGATCGAGGCGCACGGTGATGGTGTGGGGTAGGTAGGTGATGGTGTCGCCTGGTTGTAGCAGGTGGCGGGTCGTAGCCCGGTGTTCGTTGGGACCTTGTAGGTAGGCGTTGAGTTGTGGGTCGAGCCAGTGTTCGACGTTGGCGGCGAGCGGGCGTAGCGCTATCGGCAGGGTGCGGCGGACGCGGGGACCGTTCCCGATCTTCGTGGGCACCCGGTCCTAGCTGCCGCCGACAGGCTGGGGGAACCGCGGGGCGACACGCCGACGCTTCACCCAGGAGTGCTAAGGCCAGGCCGTTCTCCACCTCGATCGGGGCCGATCGATCGCCCGAGGTGGCAAGAAGCATCGGTGTCACGAGATGACGTTAGGAAAATTGGTGGAGAAAACGAAAGATAAGCGAGGTGTATGCGATAGTGAAATTTTATTGATCCAGGTATCGAATTCTTTCTGCGGCCCGGCAGGTTCTTCGCATCTCGGGCCGGCCCGGACCCGTTCCCAGGCCGCTGCGTGACGGACGCACAGGCACTGGCGGGCGACACTGCGGCCGTAGCCCAGGCCCGGCAGCAACTCCAATCGGGTCTGCCTGCAGCGAGCCATCGGTCGCGGTAAGCGACGCGCAGACCACGGCTGTGAGCTGTCCGCGCGCAGCTGGACTCCTGAAGGGGTCGGTGCGCAAGCATGTGTCAGTGTTGGCCATGTGTCAGTGTTGGCGATCTGCGGCACCATGGAGGCCCGCTACGTAAGGTTAGGTACATGCCAGATACCGGCCGGGACCGTAGCTACGCTGACACGCCGACGGATGTGATCAGGCAGGCGTTCACCGTTCGCGACCTGCCGGACGCGCTGCGCGATGGTGAGCAGTTCGTTGCGAAACTGGCCGGTCGGAGGCCGGCGGTGTTCCTCGACTACGACGGGGTGCTGACCCCGATCGTCGATCGGCCGCAGGACGCAGTCATGTCCGCCAGCATGCGGGAGGTGGTTCAGGCGCTGGCGCAGCGCTGCTCGGTGTGCGTGGTCAGTGGTCGCGACCGACCCGTCGTACAACAGCTGATGGGTCTCGACAACCTGGTGGTGGCGGGCAGCCACGGATTCGACATCTGGAGTCCGCAGGAGGGCACCATCGCGCACGCTGCCGCGGCCGACTTCGATGAGCTGGTCTCCGAGGTCACCGATCGGCTCCGGGTCGAGGTCGAATCGATTCCAGGTGCGGTGGTCGAGCCGAAGCGGGCCTCGGTCGGGGTTCACTACCGGCTCGCTGATCCACAATGTCAGGCCAAGGTCACCGCTGTGGTGGATGAGCTGCTGGAGGAATACTCCGGGCGCCTCAAGCTCACGCCCGGGAAGATGGTGTACGAACTCCAGCCGAAGATCGACTGGCACAAGGGCAGAGCTGTCCTGCACCTGCTGCGGACGTTGGATCTAGACGCCGACGATGTCGTGCCGCTCTACCTCGGGGACGACATCACCGACGAGGACGCCTTCCGGGCGCTGGCCGGACGGGGTGTGGGCATCATCGTCGGTCACCCGGACGATCCGGAGGTGGCCGACCGGTCCACCGCCGCCGACTTCGTCCTTGAATCCACCGTGGAGGTCGAGCAGTTCCTCAACACGGTGGCCCGCTGACACGCAACCTTTCGGGAAGGTACCCGTGCCGGACTTCACACTCGCCTATGACGGTTTCGACCCCGCGCGGGAAGGTTTGCGCGAGGCCCTGACCTCGACCGGCAACGGCTATTTCGCCACCCGGGGAGCGGCCGAGTGGGAGGACGCCGACGCGATCCATTACCCGGGTACCTATGCTCACGGCTGCTTCAACCGGGAGACGACCATCCTCGGTGGTCGCCCGGTCCTCAACGAGGACCTGGTCAACCTCCCCAATTGGTTGCTGTTGAAGCTGAGGATCGAGGGGGAGGAGGCGATCCGGCTCGACAACGTCGAGGTGCTCTCCTATCGCCACTCCTACGATATCCGCAACGCCGTGGTGGCGCGTGAGATCCAGTTCCGTGACCGCGCCGGCCGCGTGACGACCCTGAGCAGTCGCCGATTCGTGAGCATGGCCAACAGCCACCTGGCCGGTATCGAGTGGATGGTGACCCCGGACAACTGGTCCGGCCAGGTGGAAGTGATCTCCGGTCTGGATGGTCGCGTGACGAACCACATGGTTGCCCGCTACCGCGAGCTCGAGGGGCGGCACCTGGGCCCGGGATCACCGCGCACCTTCGGCCCGGAGATCATCGCACTGAAGGTGCAGACCCGGCAGTCGAACATCTATATCGCCGAGGCTGCGCGCACTCGCGTCTTCCGTGGCGGTGGGGGTGCGGACCATCAGACGGGCGGCCCGCTGGAGGTTGCCCGCAGCCTCTACCAGATGGAGGACTACATCCAGCAGGTTCTCACCTTCGATGTCGAGCAGGGCAGCCCGGTGCGCGTGGAGAAGATGATCTCCCTGTTCACCTCCCACGACAACGCGATCACCGAAACCCTGGCCGCTGCTGGAAAGCACGTCGCACGTTACCCGGACTTCGCCGCGGCGTTGACCGAGCACGAGTCGGCGTGGGCAGAGCTGTGGGACGTCGGTGATATCCAGCTGCCCCAGCAGCCCCGCGTGCAGTTGTTGCTGCGCTTTCACGTCTCCCATGTGCTGCAGGTGTGCTCGCGGCACACTGCGCGGCACGATGTGGGTGTGCCGGCCCGGGGGCTCAACGGCGAGGCCTACCGCGGGCACGTGTTCTGGGACGAGCTCTACGTCTACCCCTACCTCAACTTCCGGCTGGCCGAGATCACCCGGGGGCTGTTGATGTATCGCTACCGCCGCCTCGCCGAGGCGCGGGCCGCGGCGCGGGAGGCCGGTTACCGGGGCGCGATGTTCCCGTGGCAGAGCGGCAGCGACGGTTCTGAGGAGACGCAGGTCGTGCACCTCAACCCGCTGTCCGGGCAGTGGCACCCCGACCACAGCCACCACCAGCGCCACGTCAACGCGGCGATCTTCTACAACGTCTGGCAGTACTACCAGGCCACTGACGACCTGGCGTTTCTTCACCAATACGGCGCCGAGCTCATGCTCGAGATCGCCCGCTTCTGGGCCTCGATCGCGCACTACAACGCTGAACGTGACCGGTACGAGATCCACGGGGTGATGGGGCCCGACGAGTTCCACGAGCGCTACCCCGGCAGCGAGGAAGCTGGGCTGCGCAACAACGCCTACACCAACGTGATGGTGGCCTGGATCGCCGGCACCGCCCGGCGGGTACTCGATCGGTTACAGACGAGTCGCCGTGCCGCTCTGCGGGTCCACCTCGGGCTCACCGACGACGAGCTGCGCACGTGGGACGAGATGAGCCGCAAGATGTTCGTCCCGTTCCACGCGGACGGCGTCATCAGCCAGTTCGAGGGCTACGCCGATCTCGCCGAGCTGGACTGGGAGCGCTACCGTGCCGAGCACCCCAACATCGGGCGCCTGGACCGCATCCTCAAAGCCGAGGGTGACGACCCCAACCGCTACCAGCTGGCCAAGCAGGCGGACGTGGTGATGTTGTTCTTCCTGTTCTCCGCCGACGAGCTTCGCGAGCTGATCGAAGGACTCGGGTACGACTACGACCCCGACTTCGCGCGGCGGACCATCGACTACTACGACCGGCGCACCTCCCACGGCTCGACCCTGAGCATGGTCACCTACGCCGCCGTGCTCAGCGGTCTGGACCCGGAGAGCTCATGGGAGCGCTTCCTCGTGGCGCTGGAGAGTGACATGGGCGACGTGCAGGGCGGAACCACCCAGGAGGGCATCCACATGGGCGTGATGTCCGGGACTCTGGATCTCTTGCAGCGCGGCTATCTCGGCGTCAGCGTGCGCGATGGGGTCCTGCACTTCGCCCCCACGCTCACCGACCGGCTCGACGGGCTCAGGTTCCCGATGCAGTTCCGCGGTACGTCGATGAGGGTCAGCCTCGCCGGTGATGAGCTGACGGTGCGTACCCTCGCCGAGGGCTTCAGCCGGCCGGTCCGGATCGGCATCGGCGACGAGGTCCGAGAACTTTCTGCCGGGCAGGAGTGGGTAGCGTCGCTGCGCCGCCAGCCCGATCGTCCGGATTCAGACCGCCCGGGTTCAGACAGCACCGGGGAAGGGAGCGATCGTGCCGAATCGAGGCTTTGAAGGAGCGATCTTCGATGTGGACGGCGTGCTGGTCGACTCCCCGCACGAACGGGCCTGGAAGGACTCGCTGCGTGAACTGATGGAACACGACTGGGCCGACATCGCAGGTCGGACCTCGTGGTCCAACGAGCGCTTCACCCCGCAGGTCTACCAGCGGGTGCTATCGGGCAAGCCTCGACTCAGCGGCGCACTGGCGGCCCTGGAGTACTTCGAGGTTCCCGACGCCGCGCAGCGGGTGGAAACCTACGCCGCGAACAAGCAAACCATGGTCATCAAGCTCATCGAGGCCGGCGAGTTCGAGGCTTACCCCGACGCGTTGCGCTTCGTGCTGGCCGTGCGCGACGCGGGCATCCCGGTGGCGGCGGCGTCATCGTCGAAGAACGCCGGGTTGTTCCTGCGCGAGATCCGGCTCGACACCTTCGCCGCGGAGCAGGGCCTGCACCACGACTTCCTGCGGCCCGGACTGAGCCTGCTGGAGTTCTTCGACGTCGACATCTCCGGCCGCGACTTCGCCCAGGGCAAACCGCACCCGGAGATCTTCCTGACCGGAGCCGCCGAGCTCGGCGTCGCCCCGGAGCTCTGCTTCGTGGTCGAGGACGCAACCAGCGGCGTGCAGGCGGCCAAGGCCGGTGGCATGGCCGCGTTGGGGGTGGCTCGAGCCGGCGACGAGGCGCTCCTGGCGGCCGCACATGCCGACCTTGTCGTCACGTCACTGGACGAGGTCGACATCGCAGGCCTGCGCGTCAACCAGCTGCGCCGGCGGCCGGCGTGAGCACTTGTGAACAGACGGTAGCTTGGTCAGCTCTCGATGCGCCCATCGCGCATCCGTACGACCCGTTTGGCGAATCGGGCGACTTCCTCTTCGTGGGTGATGATCACCACGGTGCGGCCGGCGTCGTTCAGCTCGCTGAGCAATTTCATGATGTCGCGGCTGGCGGCGGTGTCGAGGTTGCCGGTGGGCTCATCGGCAAGCAGGATCGCGGGATCGTTGATCAGCGCTCGGGCGATCGCCACTCGTTGTTGCTGGCCGCCGGACAGTTCGTTGGGCAGGTGTTGCCGGCGGTCATCCAACCCCACTGTCTCCAGCGCCGCCCGGGCTGTGTCGCGCCGGGCCCGTACCCCAGCGTAGATCAGCGGGACTTCAACGTTGCAGATCGCGTTCGTGCGCGGGATCAGGTTGAACGACTGGAACACAAACCCGATCTTTCGGCTGCGGATCTTGGCCAGCTGGTTGTCCGATAGCCGGCTCACGTCGGTGCCGTCGAGCAGGTAGCGCCCGCTGGTCGGAGCATCGAGACAGCCCAGAATGTTCATGAGTGTGCTTTTTCCCGATCCGGATGGACCCATGATGGCGACCATTTCGCCGTCGTCGATGGTCAGGTCGACACCGTCGAGCGCCCGCACCTCGACCTCACTCATCTGGTAAGCCTTGGTGACGGCCTCAAGTTGGATCACGCCATTCCTCCCACCCAAGATTTCTTCATCGTCCGGACAAGGCGTCCAGGACGGGTTCTCGATTCGCGGTCCTCTTTTCGGCAGCTGCGGCGAGCTCCTCGAGGCAACACGACAGACGAAGTGCCAGTTCTCCGGGGTCGTCGACCAGATCGGCGAATGACAAGATCCCGAACAGCAAGTGGCCCGCGTAGTCCCAGAGCGCGATGTTGACGCCGACTGCACTGTTGGGTGGCCCGAACAGATACATCTCCTCCACGATGGCAGATCCGAGCTGCCAGGGGACCGGGGGTCCGCGGAGATTGGACACCGTGACGTTCTCGTCAAGCCTGATCCGCCGGTTGCCGGGCCGGCGGATGACTTTGTGCGCTCGCCGCAACAGCGGGCCCAGCAGTATCGGCGGAAAATGTTCAAGCCAGTCGATCACCAGCTCCCGGCCCGCGAGATCGAGGCATGCCTTGGCTTCCGCGGTGACCGCGTTGATCCGCAGTAGGCGCTCCCAGGGATCTGCGAGGTCGGTGGCGAGCGAGGTGGTCAGGCGGGCCACGCGGTTACCCGTGGCCCGCGCAGCTCCGGGTTCTTCCATACCGACCGGGACGAACGCCACCAGCGGCCGTTCCGGCAGCGTCCCACGCGCTTGCAGGTAGCCGCGAAGGGCGCCGCTGACGAGCGCCAGCGCGACATCGTTGACGGTGACACCGGCGGCGTCCTTCACCGCCAACACGCTCCTCAGCGGCAGCGCCGCGCGAGCGAGACGGCGTTCGGGCGTGCTACCGAGGTTGATGGCCGATAGGGGGGTGTCGACACCGGCTTTCGGCACCTTCACCGCCGCTGCCGCCTGGCGCAGGCGCACCGCCGCGGCCGCCCTCCTGGTGCGTGCGATCAGCTCCGGCAGCCGGGACAGTGCCCGGACGTGATGGACGAGACCCGCAGTGATCAACTGCGAGCGTCCTGGCATCGGAGTTGGCCGCAGGGACGGTGGGCAGGACGTCGGCTGCTGCTCGGAGAAGATCCGTGCCAAGGTGGTGCGTAGGGCCACCCCGTCCATCACGGCGTGATGGATCTCCAGCACTACTGCTTGCCCTCCGTCGGCGAGGCCGTCGATCAACGTGATCCGCCACAGCGGCCGATCCCGGTCCAGATGCTGGGAGGCGAGTCGGGCGCAGGCTGCGCCGAGTTCTCTCGGCCCGCCTGGCGTTGGGAGAATCACCTGGGAGAGGTGATCGTCAAGGTTGAAGCGGGGATCCTCGATGAGCACGGGTTGAGCCAGACCGAGGGGGACGGGCACGACGCGCCATCGGAATGCCGGGAGCTGATCGAGCCGGGCAGCGAGGTGCCGGCGCAGATCCGCGAGGGCGAGGGGGCCGCTGTCTCCCGCCCGCAGCACCCCGAGCCCGATGCACTGCATCGGTTGCTCAGGCAACTCCAGGCTGAGGAATCCTGCGTCCAGACCGCTGAGCCGGCGCACCGTCGAATCGGAGGAATTCCGAAAATACACTATCGTTCTTCCCTGTCATTGCCGGCGCAGAACACAGGAGTCAACGAGAAACATGCTCTTCTAGCAGTTTCAGAAGCTGACTCGGATGCTATGTGTTGCCCGGAGTTGATGTCAACAAGGGCCTGGGATTGACTCTCGGGAAACAAGCCTGAGCTGACGGTGAGAAGATGACTCTCCGTATGTGTTCGCTGCCGGTTTGGTCAACGTTGCACGGGGAAAACGAACGTTCACCTCGGGGAAACGAAGATTTCAATTTTCTCGGCATGTGGGGCGCGTGGCCGCGCGTCGCTTGTTTTCTCACTACACGTTTCCGCTCGCTGCCGGAGAGTTGTCATTGACATCGGCTTCGCGGGATGCATAGCATCCAGCTGCGGTAATCGATGAACCGAGCAGGAACGTCGAGTAGGTGTGGCATCGCTAACTCGGATTCCTTTCTCCGGCCCCTCTTGCCCCTGCCACGGCTTGGAACGTTGCGACTCTGTCGAAAAATTCGCTGGACGACGGTGCTTTGTGTTTCTGCCTGGTTTCCGTGTGTGAGACGACCGGGGGAGATGAATCTACGCATACTCAATGAGGCGCGTCAGCTGCCGTGACCCGTTCACATTGGCCGATCGAGTATCGGAGACAGGGTTGAGGATGAGCAGGCTGCAGGACCGAGATCTGGTAGTGGGGATCACCCCGTTCGAGGAGCCCAATGCCGCTCTGGTGGTGGCGCTCGCGCGAGGTGGGGCGTTGGGTGTACTCGATCTGGGCCGGGATCCTGGTTCGGCGCGGGCTGCGTTGGCACAGGTGTGCCGGTGGTGGCCTGGTGGTTTCGGGGTTCGGGTACCCACCGGATGCCCACTGCTGCCCACCGACCTGCCGGTTCAGGTCGACACAGTGGTGTCCGGGACCGTGTTCGTGTCCGGGTCTGGTTCGGGCTGGGTGGGAGTGCCTGGACGGCGCATGCTCGTCGAGGTCGTCTCAGTCGCCGAGGGCCGGGCGGCCTTCCGGGCCGGCGCGTACGGGTTGATCGCGCGAGGTGCTGAGGCGGGCGGCCGGGTCGGCGCCACGACGACCTTCGTACTGCTGCAACAGCTGGTGGCGGACCCGCAGATCTGCATCCCGATCTGGGCGGCCGGCGGGATCGGGCTGCATACCGCGGCTGCGGCCATCACCGGAGGCGCGGCCGGAGTGGTGCTCGATGTGCAGCTGGCGCTGGTGGCTGAGGCTGACCTACCGGCCGAGGTGGCGACCGCGATCCGGGTGATGGACGGCACCGAGACCGCAGTGATCGGCGGTCATCGCCTGTACACGCGCCCAGATCTGCCGGCCGCGCCCCCGGATACGGTCGCGGTCCGGCTGGGCGCCCGGGACCTGGGTGCGCTGCCAGTCGGCCAGGACGGCGCGCTGGCCGCTCCGCTCGCGCAGCGATATGTCACTGCTGGTGGAGTGGTGGTGGCGGTCCGCGCCGCGGTGACCGACCAGCTGCGCGCCGCCCGGGCGCAGGTCACCCAGGGCGCGCGTCCGCTGGTGGTGCAAGGACCGATGACCCGGGTGAGTGATCAGGAGGGGTTCGCCGCTGCGGTGGCGGCCGCCGGTGGGTTGCCCTTTGTGGCGTTGTCCTTGAGCACTGGCGAACAGGCGCGGGTGTTGTTGGAGCGCACGGCGGCGCTGCTGGGGGAGCGGCCGTGGGGAGTGGGCCTCCTCGGGTTCGTCCCACCGGAGATCCGGGCGGCGCAGTTGGCAGCGGTCCATCAGGTGCGCCCGCCGTACGCGTTGATCGCCGGCGGTCGGGCGGCGCAGGCGGCGTCGCTGGAAGCCGCGGGGATCGAGACGTTTCTGCATGTGCCCTCGCCGGGGTTGCTGGATCGATTCCTGGCCCAGGGAGCGCGACGGTTGGTGTTCGAGGGCCGGGAGTGCGGCGGGCATGTGGGACCGCGGGCCAGTTTCCCGTTGTGGGAGCTCCAGCTGCAGCACCTGCTCGACTATGACGACGAACACCGGTGCGCGGAGGAGCTGCAGGTGCTTTTCGCTGGGGGTGTGCACGACGAGTGCTCGGCGGCGATGGTCGCCACGTTGGCGGCTCCGCTGGTGGGGCGCGGCGTCCGGGTCGGTGTGTTGATGGGTACCGCCTACCTGTTCACCGAGGAGGCGGTGAACGCCGGAGCCATCCGGCCGGGGTACCAGCGGGCCGCGGTGGCGTGTGAGCGCACCGTGCTGCTGGAGACCGCGCCCGGCCATGTCACCCGGTGTGCCGATTCGCCGTATGTGCGCACCTTCACCGAGACCCGTGCTCGGCTGGCAGCCGGCGGGGTGCCGCGGGAGCAGATATGGGTTGAGCTGGAGCAGCTCAATCTGGGTCGGTTGCGGGTCGCGAGCAAGGGTTTGCGCCGCGATGGTGATGAACTGATCACGGTCGCCGACGACGTAGCGCACCACGAAGGCATGGTGATGCTCGGCGAGGTGGCCACCCTGCGTAACGCGACTACGACGATCGCGGCGTTGCACGCCCAGGTGAGTGATGGTGCGGCTGAGTTCGTCGCTGCGCGGGCCGCGGAGCTGGGCGTGGAGCCTTCCGGCAGCGTCAGGCCGCACCCGCAGCCGCTGGATGTGGCGATTGTCGGGATGGCCGGGGTGTTCCCGGGCGCTGGGGATGTGGCCGATTATTGGGCCAATGTGTTGGCTGGGGTGGATGCGGTGACGGAGGTGCCTTCCGACCGATGGGATCCGGCGGTGTATCCCGGGCTGACGCGCTGGGGTGGTTTTCTTTCGGATATCCCGTTTGATGCGTTGGCTTATGGGATTCCTCCGGCGGCATTGGCCAGTATTGAGCCGGTGCAGTTGTTGGCGTTGGAGGTGGCGGCCCGGGCGTTGGATGATGCCGGGTACGCGCGGCGGGCCTTCGACCGGGAGCACACATCGGTGATTTTCGGTGCGGAGGCGGGTGCGGATCTGGCTGGTGCGTATGGTTTGCGTTCGCTCTACCCGTCTTATCACGGGGATTTGCCGCGTGAGTTGGATGAGCAGTTGCCGAGGTTGACCGAGGATTCCTTTCCGGGGGTGTTGGCCAATGTGATCGCAGGTCGGATTGCTAATCGGTTGGATTTGGGCGGGGCGAATTACACGGTGGATGCGGCGTGTGCGTCGTCGTTGGCGGCGATCGATCTGGCGTGCAAGGAGTTGCGGGCGGGTACCAGCAGCATGGTGTTGGCCGGGGGCGCTGATGTGCATAACAGCGTCCATGATTACTTGATGTTCGCCTCGGCGCGGGCGCTCTCGCCGAGCGGGCGGTGTCGTCCGTTTGATTCCTCTGCCGATGGGATCGCGTTGGGTGAGGGTGTGGCGTGTGTGGTGCTCAAGCGCTTGGTTGACGCTGAGCGTGATGGTGATCGGATTTATGCGGTGATCAAGGGGATCGGGTCGGCCAGCGATGGGCGTTCCCTGGGGTTGACCGCGCCACGCCCGGAAGGGCAGCGCCGGGCGCTGCAACGGGCTTATGCGATGGCGGGGATTTCCCCCGCCCAGGTCGGGTTGGTGGAGGCGCACGGTACCGGCACCGTGGTCGGGGACCGTACTGAGCTGTCGGTGTTGACTGAGGTGTTCACCGCGGCTGGGACTCCGGTGGGCAGGTGCACCCTGGGCTCGGTGAAATCTCAGATCGGGCATACCAAGTGCACTGCGGGACTGGCCGGGTTGATCAAAGCGGCGCGTGCGGTGCATACCGGGGTGCGCCCACCGACGGGGCAGCTGAGCGACCCGAACTCGTACTGGGATCCCGGGAGCAGCCCGTTCTCCTTCGACCTCACCCCTCGGCCGTGGGTGGGCTCGGCGCCGAGGGTGGCCGGGGTGAGTGCGTTCGGGTTCGGTGGCACCAACTTCCATACCGTGCTCAGCTCTTATGATCGGGCACCCGAGCCCCGGCACGGACTGCACACCTGGCCGGCCGAGCTGTTCCTGTTCACCGGAGCAGACCGGGCGGCGGCGATCGCGACGATGGACCGGCTGGCCGAGACACTTACGGCCAACGACACCGCCGGCCGGCCCTGGCGGCTGCGGGACCTCGCCCGCAGCTTGGCGGACGCTCAGAACGGCCACCGGGTGTGGGCCGCGCTGGTGGCCGAGGACCTCGACGACCTGGCCACCAAATTGGCGCTGACCCGGGCTGGTACCCCGGCCGACGAGGTGTTCGTCGCCGCTGACGAGGCGGTGATGGCGGGTCGGGTCGCGTTCCTGTTTCCCGGGCAGGGTAGTCAACGCCCTGGGATGCTGGCTGAGCTGTTCGTGGCCTTTCCGCGGCTGCGCCGGTTCCTGGATCTGGGTGCGCAGTGGGTTGACGCGATGTTCCCACCGGCCGCGTTCAGCCAGGACGATGCCGCGCGGCAGCGGGCTGCGCTGACCGACACCCGAGTCGCTCAGCCGGCGCTGGGGGTGGCCGGGTTGGCTCTGCATGAGCTGTTGACGTCGCTGGGGATCCACCCGGATCACCTGGGTGGGCACAGTTATGGCGAGCTGGTCGCCCTCACCGCGGCCGGTGTCCTGGACCCTGTGCAGTTGCTGGAGCTCAGCCAGGCCCGCGCGCAGGCCATCCTGGCCGCCGCGGGGGCCGATCCGGGCACCATGGCCGCGGTCACCGGCACGGTCGAGCAGGTCCGGGCGGTACTCGGCGGGGGACCGGTGGTGCTGGCCAACCACAATGCACCCACCCAGGCGGTGATCTCGGGACCTACCCCGGCGGTGGAGGCTGCGCTGACCCGGCTCACCACGGCTGGGCTGAGGGCCTCACCGATCCCGGTGGCGTGCGCGTTCCACAGTCCGGTAGTGGCCGATGCTCAGCGTCTCCTCGCTGCTGAACTGGATCGCCGTAGCCTTGCCGCACCGCGGGTGCCGGTGTGGTCGAACACCACCGCAGCGCCCTACCCGGCCGAGCCTTGCGTTATCCGGGCGATGCTGGCCGCTCACGTTGCTGAGCCGGTCCGGTTCGTCGAGCAGATCGAGGCGATGTACACCGCCGGGGTGCGGATTTTCATCGAGACCGGCCCAGGGCGGGTCCTTACCCACCTGGTCGGCACCATCCTCACCGATCGGCCCCACACAGCAGTCGCCACCGACATACCGGGTCAGCCCGGACTGCGAGGGCTGCTACTGGCGTTGGCCGAGCTGGCCGCCGCGGGGGTGCCCGTCGACCCGACCGAACTCTTCCACTGCCGGGACACCCACCCGGTACCGGGATGGGCACCGGGATCGTCGGAGCCCACTGTTGCCCGCCGTCCTGGCTGGCTGGTCACCGGTCATCTGGTCAAGACCGCCGACGGGCACCCCGTGGCGGGTGGGCTGCGCCCGGCCCGGCAACTGGCCCTACCCGCGGAACCGCAAGCCGGTACCGCAGACGGCCGGGATGCGGTGGTGCAGGAGTTCCTGTGCGGTACCCGCGAGCTGATCGCCGCCCAACGGGAGGTCATCCTCGGTTACCTCAGCAGCTGCCCCACCGCGCCTCTCACCACCCCACTGCCACCCACTCCACCGGCGCGTGTGCTGGACCCAGACCCCACCACAGCCATCGACAGGACCACGGCCGGTGCCCGGCACACGGTCGAGGAGCCGGTTGAGCTGACCGCCGACGCGGTGCTGGCCACGGTACGAGCGTTGATCAGCGAACGAACCGGCTATCCGATGGACATGCTCGACGCCGACCTCGACCTCGAAGCCGACCTGAGCATCGACTCCATCAAACGCACCGAGCTGACCGGCCTGCTCATCGACCGGCTCCACCTGACCCACAGCGGCGAGACTCTCGATGACTCAGTGCTCGACGAGCTGGCCCGGATGCGGACCCTGCGCGGCATCGTCGACTGGATCATCACCCGGACCGGCACCTCACGACCGGCCACCTCAGCCGGGGCCACCCCGGCACAGGCCACCCCAGCATCGGGCGCGTGCCGTTACCTCGTGGAGGCCGTGACGTTGCCCCCGCTGGTGGTCTCGCCCGATGCCTCCTTGGCGGGGCGCCGGGTCAGCATCGTCGGTGATGGGGTCGGTATCGCGCTGGAGCTGTCGGTGCTGCTGGAACAGCGCGGTGCCCAGGTGCGGCTGCTGAGCCCCGATAGCCTCATCACGATTCGGTCCAGCCAGGTGCGGGGGAGCGAGGTCCTGATCTACCTCGCCGCCCTGGACCGGTGCCGGGAACCGGTGCTGCCACAAGGATTCGCCGCGTTGCGCGAGGCCGTCCTCGGTGGGGTCGGCTCCCTGATCGTGGTCACCGGCTCGGGTGGGCGCTTTGGCCGCACACCCGAGCCCAACGGCATCCACGGAGTCGGGCTGCCCGGGCTGGTCCGCACGATCGCTCGGGAGTTCGCGGATCGGTGTGTGCGCGTCATCGATGTGGATCCCAAACAACCACCGGTTCACCTCGCCGGGCACCTCCTCGCCGAACTACTCACCCCCCAGGCCCCCATCACCGTCGGGTACGCCACCGGGCAACGAATCACGCTGGAGCTCACCAGCGCGCCCTTGGACCCCGCCCAACCCGGCGAGCTCGGGTTGGGCCCGAGTTCGGTGGTGCTGCTCACCGGGGGCGCTCGCGGGATCACCGCCCGCGTTGCGATCGGCCTGGCCCGAGCCAGCGGTTGCCACCTGGAACTCCTCGGCCGAACCCCCCAACCCACCGCTGAAGAGCACCCCCTGACCGCCACCGCCACCGATCGGATCGCCCTGCGACGGGTCCTGGCCCACGCCGGGAACCGCACCCCGGCCGAGATCGAGGCCGCCATCAACCGGATCCTGGCCGAACGCGAGATCCGCACCACCCTGGCCCAGCTGACCGGACTGGCCGCCTCGGTGCACTACCGCGCTCTCGATGTCCGGGATCCCACCGCGCTCGCCGCCCTGGTCGAGGACATCTACCACCGGCACGGCCGGCTGGATGGCATCGTGCACGGCGCCGGCGTCCTGACCGACCGGCTCCTGGCCGACAAGTCCACCGAGGAATTCACCCGAGTGTGGGAAACCAAGGTCAACGGGGCGCGAGCGCTGGCCGAGACAGCCCGGGCAGGCCTGCGCTTCCTGGTGCTCTTCGGCAGCGTCTCAGGAATCTATGGCAATCGCGGGCAGGCCGATTACGCCGCTGCCAACGACGCGCTGGACACCCTGGCCCAGATCTGGTCCTCCCGCTCCCAGGGCCGGGTCCTGGCCCTCGACTGGGGGCCTTGGGCACCACCCGGTAACGGCACCGGGATGGTCTCCACCGAACTCGAACGCAACTACGCCCGACGCGGCATCGAACTCATCAACCCCGACGACGGCGTCACCTGCCTGCTCACCGAACTCGCCGGGGGCACCGAGTCCCAAGTGGTGTACCTGTGCGGCGACCCAGCCGCCTTCGGGACCGGCACGCCCGAGGTCGGACAGCATGGCTGAACCGATCGAAGTGGCCATCATCGGAATGGCCGCAGTATTCCCCGGAGCCCCCGACCTACCCACTTACTGGTCCAACATCCTCACCGGTGTGGACGCGATCACCACCGTGCCCCCCTCCCGCTGGGACCCCTCCTACTACGACCCCCACGCCTACAATCCCCACACCGGGGTGACCCGTCACGGCGACCGGCTGTACTGCCGCCGCGGCGGGTTCGTCGAGCACGCCAGCTTCGACCCGACCCAGTTCGGCATCATGCCCACCGCGGTCCCCAACGCCGAACCCGACCAACTCCTCGCGCTGCACGTCACCGCGCAAGCCCTCGCCGACGCCGGCGGCCAGGACACCCTGGGCGACCGATCCCGGGTCGGGGTGATCCTCGGCCGCGGCAACTACCTCACCCCCGGCCTGGCCCGACTCGACCAACGGGTCCGCACCGCCCACCAACTCATCACCACCTTGCGCGAACTGCTCCCCAACCTCGACGAGGCCCACCTGGACACCATCCGGACCGCCTTCCAAGCCAGACTCGGCCCGCAGCCTCCGGAAACCGCGATCGACCTGGTACCCAACCTGGTGGCCTCCCGGGTAGCCAACCGGCTCGACCTGGCCGGTCCCGCCTACACCATCGACGCCGCCTGCGCCTCTTCCCTGCTCGCCCTCGACCACGCCATCACCGAACTGACCACCGGCCGCTGCGATGTCGTCCTCGCAGGCGGGGTACACCACTGCCACGACATCACCCTCTGGAGTGTGTTCAACCAACTCGGCGCACTGAGCCCCAGCCAACAAATCCGCCCCTTCCACCGCAACGCCGATGGCATCCTCATCGGCGAAGGCACCGGAATCGTCGTCCTCAAACGACTCGCCGACGCTGCTGACGACCGGATCTACGCAGTGATCCGCGGAACCGGCGTGGCCAGCGACGGCCGCGCGAGCAGCCTGATGAGTCCCCAGGTCGACGGCCAGATCCGAGCCATCGAGCGGGCCTGGCAGGCCGCCGGCCTGGACCCCACCGGCCCGGGTGCGCTCGGACTTCTCGAGGCGCACGGCACGGCGACCCCGGCCGGCGACGGGACCGAGCTGGCGTCGCTGAGCCGGGTGTTCGGCCCGCCCAACGGCGCCGGGCGCGACATCGGCATCGGCTCGGTCAAATCAATGATCGGCCACACCATGCCCGCTGCCGGCATCGCCGGACTAATCAAGGCCGCACTCGCCCTCCACCACGCCATCCTCCCCCCCACCCTGCACTGCGACGACCCACACCCGGCGTTAACCGGTTCCCGCTTCACCCCCATCACCACAGCCACCCCGTGGCCAACCTTCGGCGACACCCCCCGTCGCGCCGCCCTCAACGCCTTCGGTTTCGGCGGCATCAACACCCACGCCATCCTCGAACAACCACCAAGAACCCGGCACTCACCACGGACACGATCCACCGGCCCCGAACGGATGCTGCTGCTGACCGGCAGGACCCCCGCTGACATACAGCGCCAACTCACAGCACCAGAGGGCCAACTCACAGCACCAGAGGACAGTCTGCTGGCTCGTGACGATGCCCTCACCATGCCAGTGGGCGGGCCCTGCCGGCTGGCCATCGTCGCGCCCACCCCACGCCGGCTCACCCTGGCCCGCAAAATCCTCACCCAGGGCGAACCATGGCAAGGGCGCGACGACATCTGGTTCACCACCACGCCACTGCACCACGAACCCACAACCAGTCGGCTCGCGTTCGTCTTCCCAGGCTTGGAACAGGGATTCCAGCCCCGCGTCGACGACGTCGCCGACCACTTCGGGCTGGATCGGCCGAGCCTGGGCGACACCACCGATCTCGGCCAGCACGGTCTCGGCGTCCTCACAGTCGGCCGGCTCCTCGACACGGCACTACGCCGACTCGGGGTCACACCCGACCTGCTCGCCGGACACAGCATCGGCGAATGGAACGCGATGACCGTCGCCGGCATCTATCCACAGCAGGCGGTCAAGGAGCTCATCGCCGCATTCGACCCCACCACGCTGGAGGTCCCCGGCATGGTGTTCGCCGCCTTGGGCTGCGGGGCCCAGCAGGCGGGTGAGGCCATCACAGGCCTGGACGGGGTGGTGGTCTCCCACGACAACTGCCCACACCAGTCGATCATCTGCGGGGAGCGGAGCGCCCTGACCACTTCGCTGGAGCGGTTACAGGAACGCGGGGTCACCGTTCGGGTGCTGCCGTTCCGGTCCGGGTTTCACTCACCGATGCTCGCGCCGTACCTGAGCCGGATCCTGCGCACCTTCGACAGCTTGCCGGTGCGAGCGCCGATCTGCCCGATCTGGTCGGCCACCACCATCGACCGCTATCCCGACGACCCCGACCGTATTCGCCACCTCGCCGCCCGCCACCTCCTCGAACCAGTCCGCTTCGGCCCGCTCATCCAGCGGCTCTACCAGGCCGGTACGCGGGTCTTCATCCAAGTCGGCACCGGCAGCCTGCCCGCTTTCATCGCCGACACCTTGACCGGCCTGCCGCACCTCGCGATCACCGCCAACACCCCCCGACGCTCTGGGCTCGACCAGCTACGCCGGATCGCCGCCGCCCTATGGGTGGAAGGCTGGGCACCCCGCTTCGATCAGCTCCCCACCGCGACCCCGATGCGGTCGGTGACCAGCAGGAACAGGATGTCGCTGAACCTCCATGTCACTGAACCTCATGTCGCTGAACCTTGGCGCACCGCTGATCCGACTCGGCCAGAGCGCTCCGAGGCTGGTCCCGGCCCTGGCCGTGCCGGTTCGTCCGGAAACGCTGTGCGGGCACCCCGTGCTGGCCGAGCTCGGTGCCGCGTTGCGTGATGCGACGACCGCCGCCTCAGAGATCGTCGAGTCCTGGGCACAGGCCACCTCCGCGCCGACCAGCACATCCCAGACGTTGTCCCTGGCGAGCATGCCCTACCTCGCCGACCACTGCTTCTACCGGCAACCGGAGCGCTGGCCCGACCCAGCTGACCGCTATCCGGTGGTACCGCTGACCACTGTGCTCGAGTTGATGACCGATGCCGCCCGGTCCCTTAACCCCGGACGCACCGTCATCGGCATCCGCGAGGTCCGCGCGCTGCGGTGGCTCGCCATCGCCCCGCCGGCGACCGTGACGACCAGCGCCACCCGGCACCCGGACGGCGCCGTCACCGTGGTGCTCGACGGCTACGCCCGCGGCACGGTCCTGTTCGGCGACGAGTATTCGGCGCCGCCGCCGGCGGCACCCGTGAGTGGCAATGCGACCTACAGCACGGTTTCGCACTCACGGCCTTGCGCGGTCACCGCGCAGGAGCTGTATCGGGACCGGTGGATGTTTCACGGTCCGGCTTTCCAGGGGGTCGTCGAGCTCGGTCCGGTTTCCGACGACGGGATCGTTGGTGAGCTGACCGTCCTGCCGGCACCTGGAGCGCTGCTCGACGCCGCCGGGCAGCTGCTCGGCTTCTGGATCATGACGCTGAACGCCCGAGACAGGCTCGCGTTCCCGTCTGGAATCGACCGGCTGCACTACTACGGCGCAGCCCCCGAGCCCGGTGAACGACTGCGGTGCGCGGTCCGGATCACCTCGGCCTCCGACACCGAGGTCGTCGCCGACCTGGAGCTGCGGCACGCGGACGGCCGGCTATGGGCCCACATCGAACGGTGGACCGATCGCCGCTTCAACACCGACGAGGTGACCTGGCCGGTGTTCGTCTCCCCGGAACGCAACCTGATCGCCCGGCGGCAGCCCGGCGGCTGGTACCTCGTCCAGGACCGTTGGCCGGATCCAGCAACCCGGGAGCTGATCATGCGTCGATACCTGAATGCCGGTGAGCGTGCCGAATATCAGCGGCACACCCCGCGGGCAGCGCGGCAGTGGCTGCTGGGCCGCATCGCGGTCAAGGACGCGGTCCGCCAGTGGCTCTGGGACACCGGTGCCGGACCGCTGTTCCCCATCGAGATCACCGTCACCAACGATCCGTCAGGACAGCCTCGGGTAGCAGGACCCTTCGACGAACCACCGGAGGTGTCCCTGGCCCACACCGGGTCACTGGCCGCAGCGCTGGTCGGCCCGCCCCGAGCCCCCTGCGGTGTGGGCATCGACATCGAGAAGATCGAGAACCGGGACGACCTCACCGTCGCAGCGATCCTCACCGACTCCGAACGGCACCTCCTCGACACGCTGTGTCCCTCGGACCAGGCGCGGCCCAGCTGGATCACCCGGTTCTGGGCCGCCAAGGAAGCCGTCGGCAAAGCCACCGGCACTGGGCTTGCCGGGCGCCCGCACCGGTTCGCCGTCGAGCGCACCGAGCGGAACCGGCTGCTGGTCACCACCGGTGCAGGAATGCCCAGCCGCTGGATCCACACGGATGTGGGAGCCCAACCCGAGCCGTACGCAGTGGCCTGGACCGGGGCGGAGGAAGGAATGACCAATGAAAACTGACCAGATCTTGATTGACGTCCGATCCCTGCTCATCGAGATCATCGGTGCGGAATACGCGGTCGGTCTCGACATCGGTGTGCACACCTCGCTGGACGCGGATCTCCAGCTGGAGAGCATCGAGTTCGTCAAACTGGCTACTCTGCTCACCGAACGGTACGGCAACCGGGTCGACTTCGTGGCTTTCCTCGCGGTCAAGGAGCTCGATGAGATCATCCAGCTGACGGTCGGTGAGTTGGTCGACCACATTGCGGACTGTTTGACCCTCGCAGGTTCGCTCGATGGCTGACATCGTCGCCCGCGGCGTCCGGTTCCACATCCAGCAGCTCGCCGCCCGCCACCGGCTGCACCGACTGGAGCACCCGGTGGTGTTCATCCACGGTCTCGGTATGGACAATCTGTCCAGCTTCTATTACACGCTGGCCAATCCGGTGGCATACGCTGGAGCCAAAGTAATTCTCTACGATCTGCGTGGCCACGGATTATCCGAACGTCCGCGAACCGGATACCGCGTCAACGACTCAGTCGCCGATCTCGCCGCTCTCCTCACCACCCTGGGGGTCGACGGACCGGTCCATCTGGTCGGCAATAGCTACGGGGGTACCGTCGCGCTCCGCTTCGCACTCACACACACCGAGCGAGTGACCAGTGTGGTGCTGATTGAAGCTCACGTCCCCATCCCCGGTTGGGCTGATCAGATGGTTGCCACCATCACGAGTATCGGGTCAGACCTCACCGAAGGAGAATTGGGGCGGTGGATGGCCCGGAGCCGCAAGCACGCCAACCTGGCGGCCCTGGGAAAAGACCTGATCAACCACACGACGTTCGTCGATGATCTGCTGGCTACGGAGCCGGTCGGGAAACAGGAGCTGCAAGCATTGAACCTGCCGGTCTGTGCCGTGTACGGGGAGAAATCCGATGTCATCCACCACGCGCACGTCCTCGATGGCCTCCTTCCTCGATACAGGCTCACCAGCTTGCCGGATGTCGACCATTCGGTGTTGACGAAGGCAACGCGAGGGTTGCGGGCCATCGTGCTGGAATGGTTTGCATCCGAGTCCGTATCTATACACGCGGCGAAGATGCACGCGGCACTCCGGTGAGCCGGTTTTTGTTCGTGGTACCACCGCTGGCCGGACACACCCTTCCGACGGTGGCGGTGGGCCGGGAGTTGGCCGAGCGCGGTCACCTGGTGGCCTGGGCCGGGCACGCCGAGACGGTCGGCCCGCTGGTGCCATCCGGAGCGAGACTGTTCCCGGTGGCGGCGAGTTTCGATGGTCAGACCCTGGGGCAGCTCCGGCGCCGCTCGTTGGGTCTGCGGGGGGCGGCCGCATTCCGCTTCCTGTGGACGGATTTCCTGATCCCGCTGGCGACATCGATGGTGCCCGGCGTCTGCGCCGCGGTGGACGAATTCACCCCGGATGTGCTGGTTGTCGACCAGCAGGCGCTGGCCGGTGCCCTGGTCGCGCACCAACGCGGGTTGTCATGGGCTACCTCGGCCACCACCTCGGCGGAGCTGACCGATCAATTCGCCGGCACACCCAGACTCGGCGAGTGGGCCCGGCAACGACTGACCGACTTCCAACATGATCTGGGTCTATCCGACCCCATTGACCTACGGTTCTCCGACCATCTTGTGCTGGTTTTCAGTACCGCCGCGCTGCTGGGGCCGGTCTGTGACTTCCCCGATCATTACATGTTCGTCGGTCCTGCCCTGGGTGCGCGGAGCTGCGGAGAAGAGTTCCCCTGGGGCTGGCTGAACCCCGAGCGAGAGCATGTCCTGGTCTCGCTCGGCACGGTCAATCCCGAGATCGGCCAGCGCTTCTTCGCCACCGCGGTGGCAGCCCTCGAGCCGCTCGGCGACCGGTTACAGGCGATTCTCGTCGCATCGCCGGAGCTGGTCGACTCGCCACCTGCTCACGTGCTGGTCCGCGCGTCCGTGCCGCAACTCGACCTGCTTCCCGCGTTGGACGTGGTGGTCTGCCACGCCGGCCACAACACGGTGTGCGAGGCGCTCGCGTACGGCCTGCCGCTCGTGGTGGCCCCGATCCGCGACGACCAGCCGGTGATCGCGGGGCAGGTCGTCACGGCTGGTGCCGGTATCCGGGTCCACTTCGGCCGGGTCGGCGTCGGAGAACTGCGCGAGGCCGTCATGACCCTGCTCGACGACCCGGGTTACCGCATGGCGGCCCGGCGCGTGCAGACTTCGTTCCGCACTGCCGGCGGTGCCACCGCGGCGGCCGAGTATTTGGAGAAACTTACGTGAATAGGTGAGCGCAGAGCGTTGTCCCTTGAATCGCGCCCGGGTCACCTGATGGCAACCTGAGTGTCGCGTAGTCGTGGCTGGTACGTCATCGTTGATTGTTGTCACTCTGTTTTTGCAACCTGTTGCGAGGGTCTTTGTCGGTTCATGGGTCAACACTGTTGACGCCTGTTTGTTGGCGCAGGGTTCTGTTGCGGTGGACTCGGTACTGTCGGTTTCCGCTCGCTGCCGGAAAGTTTCGTTGACATCGGTCCCGGACGGAAGCTTATAATCTGTTCGGTAAGCAATGAGAAATTGGAATTTGTCGAGTAGGCGTGGCGTCGCTGATGCCCTTTCTTCGGTCCTCTCGTCCCTATGGCGGCTTGCAAAATTGATGCCCGGTCCAAACAATTCACCAACCAGAGTTCATGGCCTGCGAGGCTGAACGAATGGCGCGGCAGCGTGGCGCTGCCCCAGGTTCGAGGTGGGGTCAACGGAGAACTCGAAGGGAGGGATCATGATCACCGGACTCCTGGCGCAGGTCCTCGGTGTTGTTCACGGCGTGGTTGGCAGCGTTTTCGCCCTACTCGGCGGACTCCTCTGATGGCCGTCAAGAGTTGAGCCGGCAACGGCCTCTCCGGGCGCTAGGAAAAGTGGTGTCGGAGCTACTTCTCGTGGCAGGAGAGGCCGTTGCTTTCAAGGGTGAGGTGTCCCAGCAGCTCACCACGGATCCGACGCCACACCAGGCAGGGGAACCGGCGCCGGCGCCACAGCCCGCGCCGGCGCACGCGGCGGCATGCGCGGCAACGACCAGCACGGGTCGGCTGGGATGCTCAGTGACCCGGTTGGATAAGCCACTGCAGCCGGGAACCACGTTGACGATCATGGAGCCTTACCCCGGCCCAAGGTGTCGAGCCCACGGTAGGGCGTGCTGCCCTACCCGCGATCGTCGATTCTGAGCTGGCGGCGGTTGACTCGTAGCGGCGGGTGTCGGTGGTGGCGTGGAGACACCGGGAGAGTGCCCCATAACCGCGCTGACGGGCGCCCGGTGGCGCGCCTGCTCGCGCGCGCCTTTACCGTTGGCGGTGGAATGGCCCCAGGGTGTTACATCGCCGGAGGTGCAGTGAGCGAGCTGACGATCGGAGATCGCATTCGCGAGCTGCGCCGAGGCATCTTCACGCAAAACGATCTTGCGGCGGCAGCCGACGTCAGTGTCGATGTGATCCGCAAGTTGGAGCAGGGGCGCCGACACACGGCTTCAATCGCCACGTTGGCGCGTATCGCCCGAGCGCTCGGTGTGGAGCTCGCCGAGTTGCTGGGCCCGTCCCGTCCGGCCTTCACCGCTGGTGAGGCTCGACCGGGGCTGGTCGCCATCCGCGATGCGTTGACCAGTGTTGATGATCTGCTGGGCGAGCTGGACGATGCCGATGCCCCGGATTTGACCGAGTTCACCAGGGCGGTGACCTACGCCTTCGGGCTGTACTGGGCGGGTCGCTACGGGCCGTTAACGGCGATGTTGCCCCGCTTGCTGACCGAGGCAGCGGCCGCCACGCACGCAGCCCCAGCGTCCGAAACGGGTCGGGCGGCTGACCTCGCTGCACAGGTCCACCGGATCGCGGCCAGCGCGCTGCTACACCTTGGTGCGCCCGACCTCGGCCATGTTGCTGTCCGAGAAGCGCTGCGGCTGGCTGCGCTGGCGCCGGATCCGCTGCGGGCCGCCGCGGTGCGCTGCTCGCTCGGACACGTGCTGATGCGGCAGGGGAGGTTTCTCGATGCCGAGCGGGTCTGTGTGGTCACCGCTGAGCAGGTGGAGCCCACGGGGCAGGCCAGCCCGGCTCAACTATCGATCTACGGCGGGCTGCTGTTGCGGGGCGCGACCGCTGCCGCGCGGCAGCGGCGGGCCGGTGCGGCGACAGATCTGCTGTCGGAGGCCACCACGGCAGCGCAGCGCACCGGAGCGGACCGCAGCGACTTCGACGTCGTTTTCGGCCCTGGCCACGTGGTGATGGGATCTGTGGACTGCGCCGTGGTGTCCGAGGATTTTGTGAAAGCCGCCGACGTGGCCCGGACGATGCCACGCGACTCGGCGTTGTCGCTGTCAACCCGCTCTCGTCACCTCACCGACGTGGCGCACGCGCACCTCCGTCTGGGCCGCGCTCGTGCTGCGGAGTCGGTGCTGCTCGCCATGGAACAAGCGGCCCCAGAGTGGACTGTGCACCAACAGCTGCCGCGCGTGCTCGTAGGGGAGCTGATGACACTGGGGCGCCCCTCACTGCGGTTGCGGCAGCTGGCACGCCGACTGAATGTCGAGCGAACCTCCCGATCGACGTAGGGTCGCCACCATGAAGTTAGCGGGTCGGCGGCACCCTGCCGCATCTGAACTCCCACGAGCTCTTTCGTCGCCCATTTCTGGGCTTCGAGAAGGGATGATGCAGGGGTGAACCTGACCGGCCTGGCCACCAGCGAGCTACTTCACCATCGGGAGTACCTGCGCCGCGATTACGAGGCACTGCGGGCACAGGAGCTTGCTCTCGACCTGACCCGGGGCAAGCCATCGGCTGAGCAACTGGACCTGTCCGAGCCGCTGCTGGCGTTGCCAGGGGCTGGCCAGCACCTGGCCGGCGATGGCACCGACGTCCGCAACTACGGAGGTCTGCGTGGGCTGGCGGAGCTGCGAGGGATCTTCGGTGAACTGCTCCAGGTGCCCGCCGAGCACCTGCTCGCTTTCGGTAACTCCAGCCTGGAGCTGATGCACGAGTGTCTGGTGCACGCGGTGTTGTTCGGTGTGCCCGGATCGGCGCAACCCTGGGGGCTGGGCACCGGAACGGCGTTCCTGTGCCCGGTGCCCGGATATGACCGGCACTTCGCGCTGTGCGAGAAGCTGGGCATCGAGATGATCAGTGTGCCGATGCACGCGACCGGCCCTGATATGGATGAGGTGGAGCGGCTGGTCGCGGCGGATGCAGCGATCAAGGGGATCTGGTGCGTCCCCCAGTACAGCAACCCCTCCGGTATCCGCTACTCGGAGCTGACCGTCAGCCGGTTGGCTCGGATGCGCACCGCCGCCACCGACTTCCGGATCTTCTGGGACAACGCCTACGCCGTGCACCATCTGACCGAGGTCCGCCACGAGGTCGCCGACATCCTGGGGCTGGCCGCCGCGGCGGGTCTCGCCGACCGGCCATTCGTCTTCGGTTCCACGTCGAAGATCACGCTGGCGGGTAGCGGGGTGGCCTTCTACGGAGCGTCGCGAGCCAATGTCGACTGGCTGGTCGGGCACCTGGCCAGGCGCACGATCGGACCGGACAAAATCAACCAACTCAGGCACGTGCTGTTCCTGCAGACTCCAGCCGGTGTGCACGCGCACATGGACCGGCATCGGGCACTGCTCAAGCCGAAGTTCGACCTCGTCCAGAGCACGCTCGCTGAGCAGCTCGGCGACAGTGGGGTAGCGACCTGGAGCGTGCCCGAGGGCGGCTATTTCGTGACTCTGAACGTGCTCGGGGGCTGCGCCAGCCGGGTCGTCGCGCTGGCCTCCGGTGCCGGCATCGCGCTGACCGAGGCAGGCGCGCCGTTCCCGTACGGCAAGGACCCCGACGACCGGGTGATCCGGCTGGCGCCCAGCTATCCGCCGATCTCGGAGCTGGAGCATGCGCTGGAGGGCCTGGTGCTGTGTATCAAGCTGGCGGCCGTGGAGCGCCTGCTCGACGCACCGCTCACGAGCTGACCCGTTCGGCAGGCCTCAGGTTCACAAACCCCGGCCCGGAGACAGTGACCTCGGTCACCGGTGCGCCGGGACCGGTGCGCAGCGCCTCGGCGGACACCGCGGCGTGACCTCAAACGCCTTGGCGTCGCGCTGCGGTGAAGTGGCGGACGTGGTGTGTAGACGATACAAAGGCAGCGCCGGGCGGTTGCGGCTCGCCGCACGAACACGTGGATCTGCGGAGGGTTTATGGACACTTGGCCTGGTTCGCCCTTCCCCCTGGGCGCCACCTATGACGGCGGTGGCACCAACTTCTCCATCTTCTCCGAGGCCGCGCACCGGATTGAGTTGTGCTTGTTCGACGACCTGGGCCACGAGACCCGGACCGCACTACCTGAACGCGACGGCCTGATCTGGCACGGTTACCTGCCACGGGTCGGCCCCGGCCAGCGCTACGCCTACCGGGTGTACGGGCCTTACGATCCTGCGGCAGGTCTGCGGTGCAACCCGAGCAAGTTGCTGCTCGACCCGTACGCCAAGGCGATCGATGGCCGCATCAAGTGGAACGAGGCACTGTTCGCGTACCGGTTCGGCGACCCGGACTCCTACAACGACCTCGATTCCGCGCCGTACGCGATGACCTCAGTGGTGATCAACCCGTTCTTCGACTGGACCGACGACCGGCCGCCGCGAATTCCTTACAACGAGACGGTGATCTACGAGGCGCACGTCAAAGGGATGACCATGCTCCACCCCCGGATTCCCGATGATGTCCGCGGCAGCTACTCCGGCATCGCCCATCCGGTTATGATCAAGCATTTCCGGGAACTCGGGGTGACTGCGGTCGAGCTGATGCCGGTGCACCAGTTCGTGCACGATTCCACGCTGGACGAGCGGGGGTTTTCCAACTACTGGGGCTACAATACCATCGGTTTTTTCGCACCGCACAACGACTACGCCTGCTTCGGTACTCGCGGTGAGCAGGTGCAGGAATTCAAGGCCATGGTCCGCTCGCTGCACCGGGCCGGCATCGAGGTTATTCTCGATGTAGTCTACAACCACACCGCCGAAGGCAACCATCTCGGTCCGACGCTGTCGTTCCGGGGTATCGATAATCCGGCCTACTATCGGTTGGTCGAAGGAGACCTGAAGCATTACTACGACACCACCGGCACCGGGAACAGTCTCAATGTGCGCCATCCCGAGTCGCTCCGGCTGATCATGGATTCACTGCGGTACTGGGTGACCGAGATGCATGTCGACGGGTTCCGGTTCGACCTGGCCGCCACCCTGGCCAGGGAGTTCCACGAGGTAGACCGGCTGGCGGCGTTCTTCGACCTGGTCAACCAGGACCCGGTGGTCAGCCAGGTGAAGTTGATCGCGGAACCCTGGGACGTCGGCGAGGGCGGCTACCAGGTCGGCCGCTTCCCGCCGTTGTGGACCGAATGGAACGGAAAATACCGCGATACCGTACGGGATTTCTGGCGCGGCGAGCCGGCCACGCTGGCCGAGTTCGCGTCCCGCTTCACCGGCTCATCGGATCTTTACGAGGGAGACGGCCGCCGGCCCATCGCCTCGATCAATTTCGTGACCGCGCACGACGGCTTCACCTTGAACGACCTGGTGTCCTACAATCAGAAGCACAATGAGGACAACGGTGAGGACGGCCGTGACGGCGAAAACCACAACCGTTCGTGGAACTGCGGCACGGAGGGTCCTACCGAGGACGGCAAGATCGTCGCGCTGCGGGAACGTCAGAAGCGAAACCTACTGACCACGCTGTTGCTTTCCCAGGGTGTCCCCATGCTCTCGCACGGAGACGAACTGGGTCGTACGCAACACGGCAACAATAACGTCTACTGCCAGGACAGCAAGATCAGCTGGGTGGATTGGGACGACGGCCGGCAGCACTCGATCCTGACCGAGTTCACTGCTGTCCTCACCCGGCTGCGCGCTGAGCACCCGGTGTTCTGCCGGCGCCGGTTCTTTCAGGGCCGCCCGATCCGCGGCTCCAACATCGAGGACATCGCCTGGCTTCGCCCGGACGGGCAGCAGATGGGCGATGACGACTGGAATGACGGGTTCGCCGGGACCGTCGGGATATTCCTCAACGGCCGGGGCATTCCCGAACTCGACGACCTCGGCGAACGGATCATCGATGATTCCTTCCTGCTCCTGATCAATGCTCACCACCGCCCGATCGCCTTCACGCTGCCTGATGCGACCTACGGTGGCCGCTGGGAGATCGTGGTGGATACCACCGATCCGCTGCTGGCGCGTGCCCGCCGCAGGCAGCGCGACGCCGTGCCCGGCGGCAGATTGCGGGTGCAGGCCCGAGCGATGATGGTGCTTCGCTGCCAGTACTGAGGTTCAGTTCCAGTCGCCATGCTGCGGGGGAGTAGCTGTGCTCTCCGGGTTGTGGTCCAGCAAGACGACCGTGATCCAGCCGGTGTCGTATGGCTCGATATCGACCATGGGCACCCTCATACCGTCGGCGATGCACTGCGCATTGGATTGGAAGTCGTCCACCGTCTGGCCGGGCAGCATTCGTACCAGCAGGGTCACCGGTGGGCCCGGCTCCACCGAGTGCACCTGCGGTGCGATGGTCAGGGGTACCTTGGCGACGGACTGAGTGTGGCGCGTGAGGTCTGCGTCGTCCACCGCGTCGGACCACTGCCAGCCCACTTCGGTGACCCATCGCGCAAAGTCCCGCTCCTCTCGCCGGCGCTCCAGCCAACGTAGGGGCGACCAGGACGGGGCAGCGACCGGCTCGTCGCGCTCGTCGACCCGCCTCGTATCCGTACCGCTCGGAACGCGCGTCATGATGATTCCCTCCGGCCTATGTATCGTATCCTGAGGAATACCCGCTGGCCGACTGACCCAAACATGGGTGAAAGGTGGTGCGTCGAGGCCGGAGACGGGTTGCGAAGGTGTCGAACCGGTCCGCACGCGATCCCCGCATCGTCTCCTCGAATTCTGGAACACCGCCGCGATAACAGCCCACGATGATTCCAGGCACCGTGTGTATATTTCTGGGTGGTCACGCAGCGGGTCGCCATCATCACGCAGGGTCACCCGTCGCGCTTCGTGGACGCTCAGGAGATCCACTAGTCAGGACGACAACACGACCGCTCCGTCGGCGGCGGGCCGCACGACATCCGGTGGCAGCCAGTAGGGCCTCGCCGGTCAACGTCTGCCGGTGACCACCTCAGTGTCTGCCCTTCACGTAGGGTCGTCTGTCCGAGCCGTCCACGTTATTGCTGTCCCGCACGAAATCCCGCATTATTTCCTCGAATTCTGGAACACCACCACGGTTACAGTCCACGATGATTCCCAGTCGCTGCGCGACACTCCAGACGGACAGGTTTGGATCAAATGATGCGTGCCTGTTGCGAGCGGCCTGCACTAAGAGAACAAAGCCGTCATAATCTTCATCCTCGATCGTCTGCAGGTCTCGCAGAACAGTAGCCCTATCAATCTTCTTATCCCTCACTGGCCACCACCCTTCAGATCTGAATGTGTACTGGTTGAGCAACATGTCGGTAGAACTATTGATTTTACAGCACAATTAGATCATGCTCCCACCGGCTGTGGCGTGACGGCCTGCGGTTCGGGGTCGGCCCGACCGCTCCGGCCGCGCGCACCGGCGCCTCAGACGCCTGCATCGACTACTCAGGACACAAGCGATCCGGCCGTGATGCGTGCGTAGGGCGAGAGCTGCGAGAGAGTCCGGCTACGACGGAGTCTCGGGACGTGCCTGCGCGGGTGTGCGCCTCCGGGTGGCCGGCCGTGGAGCCGGTCGACGCTTCGCTGCCTGGGGTGGAGGCGACGCGCTGATTGCGGGCCATGCCACGCCTTGGCGCTCGGCGTCGTCGTAACCCGCTTGGATCCGGCCCGCGATCGAGGACCGGGAGAAGTCACCGGCGTTGGTCAGATCGTGATCGAGTCTGGCCTCGATGACCTTGAAGGTGTCGATCCGCCGGTGGCGCAGGATCCGCTGGTAGTTCTCGTCCGCACGGATCGGGCTGTCGGCCGGGAGCTCCGCGTCGACGCGTTCGATGAGCTGCAACACTTTGTCAATCTTGTCGAAGAATTTCTCGTCGAGCTTGATTCGGCTGGTGTACTGGAGCTGTACCATCCGGTTGACGACGTCGGGAAGTGATCGGGGTAGCGGAGCCTCCACGGGGAACAGCTGGATCACGATCAGTTCCCGGTGGATATCGGGATTATCCGGCTCGCACGATTCCAGGAAATTGATGGCCGGACTCAGTGGGGTATTGGCGAACAGGCCGCTGTCCCAGTACCATTGCCCGTCGATTTCGGTCATCGGGAATCCGGGCGGGAGGCTGCCGCTGGCCGCCACGTGTTCGAAGGTGAGATTAGACTCGGCGTTATCGAAATACCTGATCAGTGCGGTTTCCAGATCGATGGCCCCCACGATCACCCGGATGTCGCTGTGGTTCAGCGTGTCGAGGTCGACCAGCTCTGCCAGCGTCCGGCGCAGCGGCCCGGTCTCGTAGATGCTCGTGCTCGCCCACGGTGTCAGCAGCAGCCCGGGGTGCAATCCGTACATTCCGGGATTGCCGTAGATCGCCAGGTTCCGCTCGATCTCGCGCGGCATGAACGGGATCATCATCGGCGGGAAGCCGGGTACCTGAGGGAGCACCGTCAGCTTGTGCCAGAGCCTCTCGAGGGTCGTGATGGGCTCACCGCGGGCGCCGCCGAGCACAGCCGCCATGATCGCACCGATGGAGATACCGGCCACTGCCGCCGGCTTGAATCCCGGCCGCTGGTCATAAATGGCCTTGAGCACGCCGAACTCGTAGGCGCCGAGCGCGCCGCCGCTCTGCAGGACGATGGCGGTCCGGATGTTGGCCGGGTCGGTGGGCATCCCGTCAACCGTAGCGACTGCTCGGGGCGCAGCGCAGAAATGAGCAGGTGGGGAAGCATCATCTCGGTGTGATTCTGAGCACCTTGTCGTTGTCTCCGTTGCTGGTGGTGACGTACACGGAGCCGTCGGGCCCGGAGCGCGCCGCGCGAAGCCGGCCGTAGCTGCCATCGAGCTGCGGAAGCTGCCCAACTTCGGTGACCGCTCCATCCGCGTCGACCCGCATGAGTAGCAGCTTGGCGCCCTTCAGTGCGGCGACAGCCAGTAGACCCTGCATGCCACCCCACTGCTCACCGGTGAGAAAAGCGGCCCCGCAGATCGCTTCGGTGTCGCCTCCTGAGCTCCACGCCGCGGGAACCGCGCCCGGGAAGCGCTGCCGGTCGGTCATCGGCACGCTCTCGTCGTAGCTGTTGCGGGTACCACCGCGGGAGGGGTCCCAGCCGTAGTTGGCTCCGGCCCGCAGGAGGTTGATCTCGTCGTCGACTGTCGGGCCGTGCTCCGCAGCGAAGAGCCGACCGGTCCCCGGCTGCACCGTCACGCCCTGCACGTTGCGGTTACCGTAGGTGAACACGAGTCGTTCCGCGGCATTGCGTGAACCGGCGAAGGGATTGCCCGCCGCGGGACCACCGGTGCGCAGATCGATCCGGAGCACCTTGCCGCCGAGTTGGGTGCGGTCCTGGGGCACGGCGGCCTGCGCGGAGTCACCGGTGCCCACGTAGAGGTAACCGTCTTCTCCGATGGTGGGACGGCACCCGGAATGCCGACCGGAGGGGTTCAGGGTGAGGCCGCCGACCAGCGGGTCGGCCACCCGGCTGGCTCGGGCGCCATCAGGCGACAGCTCCCAGGTGACCAGCCGGACGTCCAGTGGCCGGCCACCCTCGCGATGGGTCTGGCAGGTGGTGAACCGGTGAGTTTGCGCGAAATCGGGGTGTACCACCAGGCCCATCAGGCCGCCTTCACCAGCGACGTAGACGTCGCCGAGGTCGGCTGCGATCGGGACGGCCCGGGTGCCGGGTTTGGTGGATGGCAGCAGGCTCAGCCGTGCCGGACGCTCGGTGATCAATGCCCCGCCGGTGGGCAGGAAACCGATGTCCCAGACATGTTCGAGCCCCTCAGCCACCACCTCGGTACGGATCTCGGGGACAGCCCGGGCCGGCTGAGCAGCGGGGGAGCCACCAGCGACCTGGGCGGGTACCCCGGCGCCGATCGGGGCGCCCTGGCCCCCGATGGAGCACCCGGTGACGAGCCCGAGCAGCGCCAGCAAGACAGGTAAGCGAGGCATTGTCGCGATGCTCTCGATTCTGAGGTAGGCAGACGGTGAGGTTGTGAGGTTAGCGGCGGGTCAGAGGCCTGGTCGCCCCCGCGGGTCAGGAAAAGATGGGGCGATGAGCATTCGTGGGCAAGCACCAGCCGACGACCAGGCCGCTCACCCTCAGCGTTGGCGGGCCCTCGCGGTCACCCAGCTGGCGGGCTTCATGAGCCTGCTCGACGTCAGCATCGTCAACGTCGCGCTGCCCTCCATCCAGCAGAGCCTGGGCGCCTCCGTGGCGCAGGTGCAATGGGTGATCTCGGGCTACGCGCTCAGCTTCGGACTGGTACTGGTGGCAGGCGGGCGGCTGGGTGACGCCTTGGGCCGGCGGCAGATGTTCCTGTTCGCCCTGACCGGGTTCGTGCTGACCAGCGCGCTGTGCAGCGCGGCACCCAACGCGGATCTGCTGGTTGCTGCGCGGCTGCTGCAAGGCCTCGCGGCCGGGATGCTCACCCCACAGAATGCGGGTCTGATCCAGGTGCTGTTCCACGGCGCGGAGCGAGGCAGGGCGTTCGGCATCTTCGGTGCCACAGTCGGGATCTCCACGGCGGTCGGACCGGTGCTCGGTGGTCTGTTGCTCGCTGCGGCCGGGGATCAGGAGGGCTGGCGGTGGATCTTCTATGTCAACATCCCGATCGGCCTGATCGCGCTGGTGGCGGCGTGGCGACTGATACCGTCCCGGCCGCGCAGCGGCGGGCCGTTGGCGTCCCAGATCGACGTCGTCGGTGTGCTGCTGTTGGGTGCCGGCGTGTTGTGCCTGCTGCTGCCGTTGATGCGTCAGGGCGGTGGGCTGTGGTGGCTGTTCGGGCCGGCTGCGGTGCTGCTGGCGCTGTTCCTGCGCTGGGAGCAGCGGATGGTGCGCCGTCATCGGCCGCCGTTGCTGGACACCCGGCTGCTCTCCGGGACGCCCGGCTACCCGGCCGGGGCTGTATTGGGGTTGGTGTACTTCGTGGGTTTCAGCGGCATCTGGTTGGTGTTCGCGGTGTACTTTCAGCGAGGGCTGGGGTACTCGCCGCTGCAGTCCGGGCTTGCGGTGACGACCTTCGCCCTCGGGGCGTCGGTGTCAGCGGCCGTGGCCGGCCGGTTGGTGAGCCGCTATGGGCGCCGGTTGACGGTGGTGGGCCTGATCGGTTCGGTGCTCGGATTGGCTGCCACCGCCGTGGTGCTCGACACCGCGCCAGCTGCATCGGCTGGGTGGATGGTGGCGCTGCCCATGCTCGTGGCGGGTATCGGCGGCGGCGCGGTGATCTCGCCGAACGTCGCGCTGACCTTGGAGTGCGTGCCGACCGGGATGGGTGGCGCTGCCGCCGGAGCGTTGCAGACCGGGCAGCGGATCGGATCGGCGATCGGGACGGCCCTGCTGGCGGCGGTGTTCTACGGGGTGCTGGCGCGTAGCGGTCACTACCAGGATGCCATCGCCGCGGCGCTGCTCACCGGGACCGGGTTCATCAGCCTGGCGCTGCTCGTAGCGGTGCTGGACCTGCGCCTCAACCGCGGGCGCCGCGCAGTAGCTGGCGGTCCTCCTGGCGCAACAGCCCCCACGCGAGCAACTGACGGCCCAATTGGTTGATGTTGTCGCGCCCGCTGATCCCGGTGACACCGAGCTCCTGGAGCTTCTTGCACCACCGCACCACGCAATTGTCGACGGCGCGTTCGGTCACCGGCCGGTCGTCCGGCCGCGCCGCGGAGGCGTACTCGGCGGCCTCCCGGTTGCCCACCGCGTCGCCGGGGTCAGGAAGCGCCAGGAATTTAGCGGCGAGCAGCAACCGCTCGTGTTCGGTCGGCACCCGCAACGGCATTGTGCCGGGATCGTCCTGTATCGGGGTATCCAGCAACGGAGGCCGGGGATCGTTGATACTGATAGAGAGCAGGTAGCGCCCAGACGGTGCGCCGACTCTGATCTCCAGACCAGGCGGGCTGACTGCCCACCGTGACTGGGAGTCTGCTGTGGTCCGCGGTGGGAGCGGATTGGATACCCCCCGCACGATCACATCGAAGGGACGGCTGCCGCTGTCGTTGGAGACCACCCACAACCCGCCGCCGTATTGGATGGACCCGACATTGCGGGAAATGTGCAGGTCAGGACCACCGTTGACGCAGTTATGACCGAACCGCAACGTTCGGTCATGACCTCGCCCGAAGGTGAATGGAGGATTACCGGGGCGCAGCACTGCCACCTGACGGCCCTGGAAATGGGCCACCAGCCCGCTTGACGGCTGCGGCGCCACCACCATTGGCTTACGTTATAGCCGCACCATTGCAGCTGACCACCCGATTACAGGGCTGCCCTCTAGCGAGAGACGGTAGGGGGCGCTCTACTGAGGCGTCACGGGGATTGGCGGAGGATGGGAGACCTGCCGTGCAGTCCAGCCAGCTGACGATCGACACCCCTCGAGCGTCGCCGGCCCAGCTGCGGGGAGTCCTGCGCCGCTACGACTGGCGCACCACGCCGGGGCTGCTCCGGGTGACCCGGATCGTTCTCGTGCTCGGGGTGCTGCTTGCCGGCGGCGTCGGGGTCTACACCGCGATCGCCCGGGTGGACACCACTCGCGACATCCTCGGGCGCCTCGAACCGCTCAATGCCAATGCCATCACGCTGTACCAGTCGCTGGCCGATGCCGATGCCACGGTGGCGGCCGGGTACCTGTCCGGGGGTGTGGAACCCAGCGAGATGCGGACCCGCTACGGCCGTGACGTGGTGGCCGCGACGGTGGCCCTGGCGCAGGCCGGCACCCAGACGGGGGGAGAGGTGGTGACCGCGAAGCGGATCGCCGACATCACCACTCAACTCCCGATGTACACCGGCCTGGTCGAGCGGGCTCGGGCGAACAACCGGCAGGGTCTGGCGGTCGGGGTGTCCTACCTTCGCAACGCCTCGGAGCTGATGCGGACCTCGATCCTTCCCGAGGCCGCGGAACTGCAGCAACGCCAGGCCGCACGGCTCGACGACGCCTACCGGCGGGCCGGGTCGGTACCGATCGTGGCGCTGGTGTCGTGCGGGGTGAGTCTGACCGGACTCATCTGGGCGCAGGTCTTCCTGTTCCGGCGCACCCACCGGGTCTTCAACATCGGCCTGGTCGCGGCGAGCGGGGCGATGATCGCCGGCCTGGCGTGGTGGACGGTCGCGGGGGTCGCCTCGGCCGGCTCGCTGGCGGGAGCGCTCGGACACAGCCGGTCGGTGTCCGAGGCGCTGGCCCCGGCGCAGATCGCCGCGCTGCAGGCGCGCGCGTTGGAGAGCCTCGAGCTGGTCGATCGCAACGGTGATGCGCTCGAGCCGATCTTCGACGCCCAGATGCAGCGGCTCGCCCGTAACGATGGCGCCGGCGGAGCGCTGGGTGCGGCCAACCAGTTCGCCAGTGACCAGCGGAGCAAAGCGCTGGTCCGGGCAGCGATCGACGGCGCCCGCGAGTACGCCGAAGCACACCGGGAAGTTCGTCGGCTCGACGACGTCGGCGAGTACACCAAGGCGGTCGACGCTGCTGTGAACACCTCCCGGACCAGTGCGGCCACGGCGTTCGACCGGCTCTCCGAAGCGCTCAAGACCGCCGTCAAGTACGAGCGTGGTGCCTTCCGGGGGGACATCGAACGCGCTCGGGGTTGGCTGACCGGCCTGCCGATCGGTACCACCGCGTTGGCTATCGCCTCGGCCATCGGGGTGGCCTTGGGTGTTCGCCAGCGGTTGGAGGAGTACCGGTGAATATCCGATCTGTGCTGGCTGGCCTGGGGCTCAGTTGCGCGATGCTCGGTGGTGTTGGGCTCGCTGCCATGGTGCTGAGCGCGGGGGCCGGCGACCAGAGACCGGACCGGCCGATCCCGGTGGCAGCAGGCCCGGTGCCGAGCATGGTCGCGCCTCCGGAGACTATGCCGGAGCAGCCACCCGAGGCACCGGACTGCACTGCGCAGAACCTCCGAGCCAGCTTGCGACCGTCGGGTCCACTGCCGGCGCCGGCCCAGATGCCTGCCGGGTCCACGATGGCCCGGATCGCCCAGCGGGGCCACCTCATCGTGGGCGTTCTCGAGGACACCTTTCCCTTCGCCTTCCGGGACATGAACCTGCGCCCGGAAGGGTTCGACATCGACATCGCGCGTGACGTCGCCGCAGCGATCTTCGGCGATCGGGAACGCGTGGTGTTCCGGCCGCTGCTCGAGGCCGATCGGCTCGAAGCGTTGACCGCAGGCCAGGTCGACATGGTCGCCGCCGCGGTGACGATCACCTGCAGGCGTTATGAGCAGGCGGAGTTCAGTGCCGTGTACTACGAGGCGGGGCAGCGGATACTGGTACACCGCGGGTCAGCCGTCACCGGGCTGGATGATCTCAGCGGTAAGCGGGTCTGCGCAGCCCGGAGCTCGACGTCGCTGGGACATATCCTGACTGCCCCCTCGAAGCCGATCCCGATCGGCGCGGCCACCTCGACCGACTGCCTGATGATGCTCCAACTCGGTCAGGTCGATGCGGTATCCACTGACGACACCCTGTTGGCCGGCATGGCCGCGCAGGATCCGCGGACGGAGATCGTCGGCCCGCAACTCGCCGAGGAGCCTTACGGTGTGGCGATCAACAAGGCCAGCTCTGACCTGGTGCGCTTCGTCAACGCGGTGCTGGAGCGTCGCGTCGAGGACGGCCGGTGGCGGGCCAGCTACGAGCGCTGGATGACACCGCTCGGCCCGCCACCCCCGCCGCCGGCGCCGCAGTACCGGGACTGAGGCCATGACCATGCCGACGTGCTCGAAGGCGGGATGCGGTGCCCCGATCGGGGACGACGGCTATTGCACCCGCTGCGGGATCGCCGCAGCGGCACCGGCCCCGCAGCATCCCGTCCCGGTTGCGCCCGCGCCGGGCGTACCAGCGGTGACTTCCCAGCAGGTCACCCTGGGAACCCGCCGCGATCCGCTGGTCAGCCTGCCTGAATTACCGGTGGGTGATCAGCTGGCTCCAGCGCTGGCTGATCCTCAGGTGCCCGAGCGCAAGCGGTTCTGCCCGAATTCCGAATGCCGCCAGCCGGTGGGCCGGGCGCGCGAGGGTCGGCCCGGCCGGGCTGAGGGTTTCTGCCCGCGGTGCGGGAGCAGGTTCTCCTTCCGTCCTCTGCTGGCGCCTGGGGTGCTCGTCGGCGATGGCCAGTTCAAGGTGGAGGGCGCGATCGCGCACGGCGGGCTGGGCTGGGTCTACCGGGCCTGGGATTGTTGGGTATCGCGCTGGGTGGTGCTCAAGGGCCTGATCGATCCCGACGATCCGGACAGTCGCCAGGCTGAGGTCGCCGAACTGGCCGCGTTGGCTGATGCCAACCACCCGAACATCGTCACCGTGCTCACCGTGGTGCGGCATCCGCACCCGCACACCGGGCGGGATGTCGACTATATCGTGATGGAATGCCTGTCCGGCCGCTCGCTCAAACAGCTGCGCCAGGAGCGGCCGGCTGATGATCCGTACCTCCCGGTGGATCATGTGTGCGGATTCGCCCTGGAGGTGCTGGCCGCGCTGGATCACCTGCACGTCAAGCGCGGGCTGCTGTACTGCGACCTGTCCGCGGACAACGTCATTCACTCCACCGACGGGGTCAAACTGATTGATCTGGGCGCGGTCTGCCGCATTGATGATTATGACGGTCCGGTCTGGGGCAAGCCCGGCTACCAGGACCCGCAGATCGCAGCACACGGCCCGTCGGTCGCGACCGATCTGTACACCGTCGCGCGGATGATGGCGGCCTTGAGCTTCCCGTTCCCGGGGTTCTTCGCAGGCGATCCGATTCCCAGCGCGCAGAAGGTGGAGCTGCTGGTAACCCACCCGTCTTTCGCCGGGCTGCTGCGGCGAGCGACCGATCCCGATCCGGGCCGGCGGTTCGGCTCCGCGGCGGAGATGGCCGAGCAGCTCGAAGGGGTGCTGCGGGAGGTGCGGGCGTTGCGGGAGGCCCGACCGTTCCCCGCCGTATCGACCCGGTTCGGGCCGGAGTTGCGGGTGGTCGGGACTGAGGCGGACATCTTCCTCACCACCGGCCCGGATCCGGTCGCCGCGGCGCTGGCTCTGCCCGACCCGAAGGTCGATCCCGCGGACCCGCACGCCGGTCTGCTGGCCGCGATCAGCGCTGAGGGTCCCGATGAGGTCGAGCGGGTGCTCGCCACGCTGCCCGACCCCTCGCTGGAGACGCGGCTGCGAGTGGTG
The DNA here is from genome assembly GCA_963712995.1 of uncultured Actinomycetota bacterium. GTDB lineage: Bacteria > Actinomycetota > Actinomycetes > Mycobacteriales > Pseudonocardiaceae. The sequence continues at coordinate 39,517 of CAVQKH010000011.1, forward strand.
CGGGCCCGCATCGAGCTGCACCATCGCGACAGCCGCAACGACCTCGACATCCTGGCCGAACAGCAGCCCGGCGACTGGCGAATCGACTGGTACCGGGGGCTGCGCGCACTGGTCGGCGGCGAGTTCGGGATCCCCATCGCCCAGCAGCACTTCACGGCGGTGCTCGATGCCCTGCCGGGGGAGGCCGCGCCCAAGCTGGCGCTGGCGCTGTGCGCCGCGGGCGTGGGCGATGCCGAGCTCGCAACGCACCACTACGGGACCGTGTGGCGCACGGATCGGTCATACGTGAGCGCCGCATTCGGGCTCGCCCGGGGCCGACTCGCCCTCGGGGATGTGGTAGGCGTGGCTACCGCGCTGGAGGCCGTTCCGGAGAGCTCTCGCTACGCCGTCACCGCCCGGCTGTGCGCGATCCTGGCCCGGGTCCGCGGATACCCAGCTGATCAGCCCCTGGTCGCCGACTTGTTCACCGCCGCTGAGCAGCTCGAATCCCTGGATCTGGACGACCGACGGCGGGAACGGGCGATCGCCAAGGTGCTCGAGTGGGTGCTGAGCTGGCAGCGGGCTGGTCGACCATGGCCACATGGGGACACGGCCCCGATCCCCTCCACCCTGCTCGGCCACCCGCTCGATGAGCGCGGCGTGCGGGACCGGTTGGAATACGCCTACCGCAAACTCGCCCGATTGGCCCCCACCACGGCTGAGCGGATCGCCTTCGCCGATCAGGCCAACGACCGCCGCAACCGGAGCTGGATATGAGCAGTGACACGCTGGTGAGCCGGCGGTCCGTGTTGGCCGCAGGCGCGCTGCTGGCCACCGCAGGGTGCACCCGCTCCACCGGTTCCGATCCCGGGGCGGCGCTGGAGTGGGCCACCGGCGGGATCGTCTCCGCGGACGAGGGGAGTGCCCAGGATGTCGTGGCGCACTGGAGTGCGCTGCACCCGAACGGGCCGAAGATAGGGGTGGTTCCACTGTCGCAGTCCACCAACGACCAACGCCAGCTGCTGGCGTTGGAACTCAACGCCGGGCTGCGCCAGCTCGACATCCTCACCGTCGACCTGGTCTGGATCCCGGAGTTCGCCCAGCGCGGCTGGCTGGTGGACCTGGACGAGCTCCGCCCGCAAGTCGAGCAGGTGTCGCTGGCCGGCCCGGTGCGCGTCGGCGTCTGGGACGGGACGCTGTGGGCCGCGCCGAGCACCACCGACGTCGGGATCCTCTACTACCGCTCGGACCTGGTGGAGACTCCGCCGAAGACCTGGGAGGAGCTGATCGAGGTCGGTCGCCGGGTCGGCGCGCAGCGCGGCATCGCGCCCTTCGTCGCCGACGGTGCGCAGTACGAGGGGCTGGTGGTCCAGTACCTGGAGTACTTCTGGGGCCTCGGCGGCGAGGTGTTCGGCAGGGACGGCCAGACGGTGCTGTTCCAACCCGACATAGCGCTGCAGGCCGTCGAATTCATGCGGAGCTCATTCCGTGAGGGTGTGTATGCGCCCGGATTCAACACGATGGATCTCGAAACCGCCCGCAAGACCTTCCAGTCCGGTGACGCTGTCTTCATGCGCTCGTGGCCGTATGCCTACCAGCAGATGAACGGCGGGGATCCCGGCAGCCAGGTCGTGGGGAGACTCGGTATCGCGCCGCTGCCGATATTCACCGGTCATGGCCCGGTCGCTGCGTTGGGTGGTCACAACCTCGCCGTGAGCGCTTTCTCGCGCAACATTGCGGCCGCGACCGAGTTCGTCAGGCTGGCGTCGACCTCCCGGGACATCCAACTGGGTCAGGCCCAACGGCATTCGCTGGCGCCCACGCTGCGGGCGGCATATCGTGACCTGGCCGCGGACCCGATGATGGCGCTGCTGGCCAAGGTGCTGCCGACGGCCAGGCCGCGACCGGCGACGCCGGAGTGGGCCACGATCAGCGCGGAGATGCAGCAGCAGATCTTCGCTGCCTACACCGGTGACCGCGATCCGCGGGCGGCGGTCGAGTCGCTGCGGGACTTCCTCGTCGCCACGACCAAGGAACGCTGAGCGATGTCGGAGCTGGCGTGCCGTCGATGCGCCGAACCCGTCGGCGGTCAGGATCAGTTCTGCGAGCGATGCGGAGCCAGGGTGAGCGCGCTCCAGCGGGACCGCGTCGAGGTCGACCTCGGGATTGTCGCCGGCATCAGCGATCGGGGCTGCCTGCACGAGCGCAACGAGGACGCGCTGGCGTTGCGGGATGTCACCTGCGGCCTCGTGGCGCCCCAGAGTGCCACCGCAGTGGCCGTCGTCTGTGACGGGGTGTCCTCATCGGCTCGTCCCGACGAGGCGTCGCAGACCGCTGCCGAGGTCACCGCCGAGTCCTTGGTGGCCGCCCTGCGCGCCGAGGACAGCCCGGTCGCCGCGACACGCGCGGCCATCCACGCCGCCGATCGGGCGGTCTCCAGGCTGGCCGAATCCGAATCCGAATCGAATCATTCGACTCCGACGCCGGCTTCGAGGCCGCCGGCTCAGCGGGCTCCAGCGGCATAGCGCCGGCCTGCACTCTCGTCTCCGCGATTGTCACCGGCGACGCGGTCACCGTCGGCTGGGTGGGCGATAGCCGGGCCTACTGGATACCGCAGGCCCACACCGGGTCGCAGCCGACCCGGCTCACCAGGGACGACTCCTGGCTCACCCAGGTGATATCAGCGGGAACGATGAGCCCGGCGCAGGCCGCCGCTGACCGGCGCGCGCACGCCATCACCGCGTGGCTGGGCGAGGACGCCGACCGGATCGATCCGCACATCGTCACGATCGAACCCGGGGGACCGGGAGTGGTCGTCGTCTGCACCGATGGGTTGTGGAACTATCTCGACACCGTTGACGAGCTCGTCGCGGCGCTCCCGGCGCACGCGTTCGACGCCCCGTTCGAGGCAGCGCGCCAGCTGGTCGAGATCGCGCTGCACCGCGGTGGCCATGACAACATCACGGTTGCCGTGGTTGCGTTCGGTAGCCACCGCAACGGCACGTGGCACGCCACAGGGCTGTCATCACCGCCGGTTCATCATCAGGAGAGCTGCCGTGACCAGCACACTTGAGTTCCGTGGTGTGGTGCACCAGAACCTGCATCTGGCGCCGGGGGTCCGGGAGGTGCACGCCGTCATCACGGTGGACGCGCAGGGGAGTCGGGCCGCGCTGGTACCCGGAACGGCCGAAGTCCTCATCCTGGACTGCTCACGCTCGATGGGTACCCCGACGGAGAAGATCGTCAACGCGAAGGAAGCCGCCTGCGCGGCGATCGACGAGCTGCACGACGGGGTGTGGTTCGCGCTGATCGCCGGTTCCGATCAGGCCCGGATGCTGTGGCCGGCGCAGCCCCATCTGGTGCTCGCCGATCCGTGGACCCGGGCCGAGGCCAAGGACGCGCTACGCAGGCTGGACACCGGCGGCGGCACCGCCATCGGAGCGTGGCTGCGGCTGGCCGGTCGGCTGCTCGGCCGGCGCCCGGGGGCGATCCGGCACGCCATCCTGCTCAGCGATGGTCGTAACGACGGCGAGTCACCTGAGGCGCTGCGAGCCGCGTTGCGCGACTGCGCGGGGACGTTCCGCTGCGATTGCGCAGCGGTGGGCACCGACTGGTCGGTCGCTGAGCTGGAGGCTGTGTCCTCGGCGCTGCACGGCAAGGTCGACCTGGTGGAAGATCCGGCCGGACTGGCCACGGACTTCCGGGCGATGGTGGCCAAGTCGATGCGCAAAGCGATCGGTGAGGTCAGCCTGCGGCTGTGGACGCCGGTCGGCGCTGCCGTCAGATTCCTCAAGCAGACCGCGCCGACCTTGGTGGATCTCAGCGTCCACCGGGTCGACTCCGGCGAGCTGACCGGTGACTACCCGACTGGTTCGTGGGGCATCGAGAGCCGCGAATACCACCTGTGCGTCGAGCTCGAACCCGGGGAGGTCGGCGAGGAGAAGCTCGCCTGCCGGGTGAGTGTCGTGCGCAGCGGGACCGAGGGCACCGAGCAACTGCCGGCGCAGGAGTTCAGCCACACCGAGCCGGACGGCACGACGAGCCTGTTCGGCACCGCGCGGGTTCGGGCATTGTGGACCGAGGACCAGCTCATCGATCCGGACACCGTCACCTTCCGGCTGAACAGGATGAGTGCCCAGCAGGAGATGAGCCCGGACATCGAGTCCACCAGCACGACGCCGTCGGTCCGCGGCTAACGGGGCTCCCGATGGTCAGTACTGTCGCCGAGTCCTGTCCCCGCTGTCGGGAACCCCGGATCGGGCCGTTCTGCGAGGGGTGCGGCCACTCCTACACCGTTGCCCTGGCGAGTGCCCCATCGTCGTGGTGCGCTGTCATAGCCCCGGATCGGGATTACTTCGAGGCCAGTGGCACGGACGCCAAGAGATTCGTTTTTCCTGCTCCGAGCCCCGATCAGACGGTTCTCCTGACCGGTCCTTCGATGCGCATCGGCCGGCACAGTAGCTCGCGAGGCACCACCCCGGAGATCAACCTGGTTGACCCGGCGGTGTCCCGCGAGCACGCCCGGCTACTCGCCCAGCCCGACGGTACCTGGGCGGTCCTCGACGAGGGATCCACCAACGGCACCTACCTCAACTACAGCTACCACCCGATCCCCGTCCACCGTCCCGTCCCGCTCATCGACGGCCACCGTATCCACGTCGGCATCTGGACCACCATCACCATCCTTGCCTCGGCTACCCCCTAAACAGCCGCAGGCCTACGAACTCGACCTACGCACCGCCAGCCCGCTCGGCTCCGCGCTCCGGGCAGATACCCGCCTTTGTTCCACGAACTACCGGGCTCTCCCGTGCTGAGAGCATCTTCGTCGCATCATCCTGCGCCAGCCCAAGCGTGCGTATCAGCTCATCAACCTGTTCCGGATCCATGATGGCTTCCCAGGTGAAGGGTGGGCTGATGGACACCAGAACCGTGCCTTGCCGTGCGAATACGACAATGGTGGCA
>CAVQKH010000012.1:0-322212 GCA_963712995.1 uncultured Actinomycetota bacterium
GCCGCTAAGTTAGACACGGGATCTTGAAGATGTGGATCTTTGGCGGGTCGTTGTGGATTTGCCCTCGATCGGTTGCTCGTTTGATGCGGTGACTGTGGGCGCGGTATCTCTTGACCACCCGGGGAAATGTTCGTTGTCGCCGCGGGCCGAGGCGTTCTTCGACGATCTCGTCGATGGTTTCGGCGAGTGCGTCGGCGAGTCGGTCAGGGGGAAAAACCCGCCTGGTTAGGAACCTGGCGGCGGATCGCGCGGTAGCTGCGTATGAACGATAGGTCGTCGGGGTCGGTCCCGACGGTGTCGGCGGCGTCTTTCATGACGCGGCGTATTGCGTAGTGAGTCAGTAGCAGCGACCAGATCTCTTGTTTCACCAGTTCCGGGGTGCGGGACCGGAGCACCCGGTTCTGGCCGGTTTGGTGGATTTCGATCTCGTCGAAAGACAGTTCGATTTCCCACCGTTCGGCGTAGGCCGCGGCGAGCTCGACCGCGGGGGCGAACTCGTGGTCGGCCAGCGTGGTGATCAGGCAGAACAGCTCCCCACCACCGGTCCGGTTGTCGATCATGTACTCCACGACCCGGACCCTCATGGCCTGGGTGGGGTCCAGGTCGTCCCCGGCCGCCGCGGCGGCGATGAGCGCCTCGCGGCGCCGCCCCCGCACCTTCGGGTTGATCACCACCGATCGGTAGGAGCCGTCGGGCAGCCACTCAAGCACCGGCAGCCGCAGGTTCGCCGAGACCCGCCACAGCAGCTGCGCCCCGGTCGCCACCCCCTGCTGCCAGGCCTGATAGCTGTAGAAGTTCCGGTCGGCGAGTACCAGCATGCCCGCGACGAACCGGGCGATCAGCTCGGCGGCGAGGGTCTGCTCTCCGGTGGTGACCGGTCCGAACGCGGCGTCGACGATCCCCGTGGGTGCCGCACTCGCCCACCGCGACCAGCCGTACCTGGGGGAACGGGCTGGGGGCCTTGTCGTTGCCCGACCGGCCGAACTCCTTGTCGTTGTCCGGGGTGTCAGGCACGTCGAGCACGAGACCGTCGATGGCCATCACCCGCAGACCGCGGAACCACGCTCCACGGGTACCGGCCCGGGCCATCGGCACCGCGATCCGTTCGAACAGCAGCTTCAGCGGTGCCTCACCGAGGCGCGTGCGGGCCTGGGAGATCGCACTCGTGGACGGCACTGTCCAGTTGTCCCGCCAGTTCCCCAGAAACCGTAGCCCGTTCACGAGTTGGCGCATCACTTCTTCGTAGGCCTCGCCGAAGTACAGGTTCAGCGCCAACACGTAGTACACCACGACGTGTGCCGGTAACAACCGGGACCGTTTCTCACGTTTTCCGCATTCGCGGATGACATCGTCAACGATGTCCCGATGGATCAGGCCAGTCAACACACCGATCGCCAGATGGTCGGTCAACCGACCCGGCATCGGAGTGGTACCTCTCGCACCATTCGCCACATCTCAAAGAATATCGAGGGCGACCGATTCATGTGCATTTCCGACCCGCGACACGCCGTGCCGAGTCCTGCAGCGCCACGACGCTGCAGGACTCGGCCTAAACCCCTAACTTAGCGGCATTGAGCCTGGGCTACCTGCGTTCAGCGGAGAAGCACTTACTGCGCCAGTTCTATGAGTATTCGCTGCCCGAGGGGTGTGTGTACGACTTGATCGCATCCCTGTACGACTCACTGGATCGCGCAACCGAAGCGGATTCCTGGCGTGCGAAAAAGACCATCTTGCTCGGCCCGTCTTGACCATCCGCGATTTTGAAGGAGCATCGCCGTGAGTCATGCCGTGCTGGACGAACTCTATAAAATGAATCAACCTGATCAGTTTGGTCTACTCGAACGGGCAACGGAGGTACTTACTGCCAGCCCCGCTGTCACACACCTGTTGGTGCGGGGCTCACTGGCCGCCGGGACCGCCGATCGGCTGTCGGACGTCGATTTCATTGTCGGTGTAGAGGACGGCAGATTTGGCGAGTTCGTCTCGGTTCTCGACGCGTTGGTGTCCGCTGAGCTAGGTGGGATTCTGCCGGGATGGCGCGACACGATTGTCGGCGACATGGGCGGTCTCGGCTACGTCTACCTGGTCTGCTGGGCCGGTCACCTCCAGCAGGTCGATTTGTATATCTTACCTGCCAACAAGGTCACCGCAGTGCCCGAACGCACCCTGACGCACCCGATCTTCATTCGCGACCCTGACGGCACCCACGAATCCGACCCCAGCGTGGCACCGTTCGTTGCTCGCAGCTTGATCAAGCCCAAATCCTGCACCGAGTTATTGGTCGAGACGCTCGTGGTCGGTTATTTGATACGCAAGCGGATTACGCGTGGCCAAGAGCTCATCGCCTACTCCGAGGCGTATCTTTTCAACACGGCAGTCAAAACTCTGATCAAAGCTGCGTTGGCGCCGACCTCTCGTTACTACGGTTGGTACCAGCTCCGGGAGGAGATTGGCTCGACGCCGATCGGCAAGGCGTGTCTGCGGGATCTCTACGCGCTGATTACTTCGCCGGCGATTCCCACTTTTGAGACATTGGGCGAGGGGTTGGACCGCGTGGTCGCGATCGCCGAGCGGGCCGCGCCGGAAGCCCTGGAATCCCTGCGGCCCGCGATCGACGCCTATCGTCGCTACCTGGAGCTGACATGATCCCGGACGCGCCGGAGGTGGCTCGCCCGACGGTAACCTTTTTCGGCGGGGTCGTGCCGACCTCGGAACAGGAAGAGCAACTCGCTTACGGAATCGGTGCTGCAATAGGTGCGGCCGGCTTGGTGCTGCAGCACGGCGGATACAACGGGCTGATGGAGCAGGCGGCTCGTGGAGCCGCCGTGGAAGGCGCCAAGGTGGTGGCTGTGACCTTGGCCGATGTGGACTGGGGCGAGTTCAACCCCTACGTCACCGATGTCGTTCGATTGTCCACGATGGGCGAGCGACTGCACCGGTTCCTTGATGAGACCGATCTCGTGGTCGCGATGGGGGGCGGAGTCGGGACTCTCCATGAACTTAGCGCCGCGCTCTGGTATTCGGGCAACATCCGCGCTGTTCCGGTCTGGATCACCGGCAGGACCGCTCGACAGTTATCGGCTTTCCTCAGGACCCAACGATGGCTATTCGAGTCACCGACAAGATCACTCGAATTCCTTCTCGAGATCCCGGACCTGACGACCTTCGAGCGCGAACTGTCCGCTCTATTTCCGGCATGGTCTGAGCGGGGAACTCTCGATCCGTTCCTCGCAAGGGGTCGGCAGTGACGATCCCCGCCAGTTTAGTTACCCGCATATGGGTAACGGCGTACCAGCAAGGCACGTTCCATTTACCGAGCGGCCAGGTGATCGAGGAGTATTTCGACGAATACCTCTTGGCCGCAGATCCTACGTTGCTGTGTGACGTAGCTACTGGGATAGCGCATTACGTCCCGATCCGCACCGAGATGCTCGTAGGCATGGAGTTAGGCGGCATCCCCATAGCCGTCGCGCTGTCAGCGGCCACCGGGATTCCTGTTGGATTCCTGCGGCGCGAACGCAAGTCCTACGGCACCCGTCGTCAGATGGAAGGGCGGCTGGTAGCAGGAAGGGACGTTGTTCTGATCGATGACGTGGTCCGCTCCGGTTCCCAGGTGCTTCGAGCGGCATCGGTTCTCCGCAGCGCAGGCGCCAACGTCGCGACGGCTATCTGTGTCCTCGATCGTGACATCGGCGGGCGGGCTCGCCTCGCGAAAAACCAGATCATCTTGCAGTCACTGCTCACGCCCGATGATCTCGATGCGAAACCATCAGTTCGGTGCGCAGGTTAACCGGCAGCTCAATGTACGGGAGGCGGTGTGGGGAGTCACGAGTACGCGGTGTTGTTCGATCTTGACGGGGTCATCATCGACACCCGCAGGGCTACTTCTGAGGCGCTCAGGGTGTTGGCGACCGCTGAGCTCGATCGTCCGGTGGATTCTGCCGCCCTTGACCAATACGCGCCGCTTGCACCCGTGGACGGTCTCATAGCACTTGGCGTCCAGGATGCATGTCGGATCTACGAAGAGCGTTTCGATCGTGCGCTCTCCGATGCGGTGGGGCAGGTACAGGTCTTCCAGCCCGTCATCGAGGGTATGGCTGCGTTGTCAGAACGAGGCGTTGGGCTCGGGATCGTCACTGCCCAAGCGCACCGACGGCTGTCGTTCCTGCTACCGCCCGTGGTCGCCAATCTTGTCGATGTTGTGATCGCGCACGAGGATGCGGCACCGAAACCAGCACCGGATGGAATCCTCTCCGCACTCGACCAGCTGGGCGTGAGCGCGGCTCACGCGCTATTTATCGGCGACACGGCGAACGACATTGCCGCAGGTCGCTCGGCTGGGGTGTGTCCTATCGGTGTTGCGTGGGGATTCGTAGAACCAAGCACCTTACGACACGCGGGAGCCGACGACATTCTCACCAAGCCACAGCAAGTGGGGATCGGGCTGTTGACCTATGTCCATGGCCGGGGAGTGGCTGAGTCTGTTACTGCGTGGCGGCCTGCCCGATCATCCGAATGATCTCCTGGAGAGCGTCGGGAATGGTGAGTGGGTCCGTACCGCCGCCCTGAGCGATGTCGGGTTTACCGCCGCCACCGCCTTTGAGAATCTTGGAGGCGACCCGTACCAGGTCACCCGCCTTGATCCCGCGATCCCGGGCCTTATCGTTGACGGCTGCCACGATAATCGGCTTGTCGTTACACAAGCTGGTAAGAGCTACAACGGCGGGCCGATCCAGAACCTTTCCCCGCACATTGAGCACGAGCTTGCGTAGTTCATCAGTGTTGGCCGGTTCGGCCAGGTGCCGGGCCACTACGGCGATGCCGTCAACGTCCTGGGCTGTCGCTGCGAACTGGCTTGCCCACTGCCGGATCTGACCGGCGCGGAGTTGCTCGATTTCCTTCTCGGCCTCGCGCAGGCGTGCCATCAGTGCGGAGACTCGGTCCGGAAGTTCCACGGGACGAACCTTGAGCACCTCAGTCAGCTGGGTCACCAGAACATGCTCACGGGCCAGGAACCGAAAGGCGTCAGTCCCGACGAGGGCTTCGACCCGGCGGACACCCGCACCGATCGAGGACTCCCCGAGCAGCGTGACCAGACCCAGTGTGGAGGAGCGGTCGACATGCGTTCCGCCGCATAACTCGCGGGACCAGTCACCCACTGTGACCACTCGGACCTGGTAACCGTATTTCTCGCCGAACATCGCGATCGCGCCCAGCTCACGAGCCTGCTCCCTGCTCATGATCTGCGCGCTCACCACGAGATCCTGCGCGAGCACCTCGTTGACTTGCTGCTCGACCTCTGTCAGCACCGATTCAGGCACAGCGCCCGGCGAACTGAAGTCGAACCGGAACCGGCCGGGCGCGTTCTCCGAGCCAGCCTGCGCGGCGGTCTCCCCCAGGGCGTCCCGGATCGCCTTGTGCACCATGTGGGTAGCGGTGTGCGAACGGGAGATCGCCTGGCGGCGCTGGATGTCGAGCTCGGTGATGATCTCAGCGCCAAGCTGAACCTCGCCCTGAATGACGGTGCCCCGGTGCACGATCAGGCCCGGGATCGGTGTCTGAACGTCGGTGACCTCGATCAGCGCGCCATCGCCCGAGCGGATCACGCCCTGATCGGCGAGTTGACCGCCGCCTTCGGCGTAGAACGACGTGCGGTCGAGCACCACTTCGACGGTGTCGCCTTCACTGGCCGCCTCGACGGGGGAACCGGCCACGAGAAGTCCGCGCACCGAGCCATCCGTGGTGAGCTCCTCGTAGCCACGGAACACCGAGTTGCCGGCTGTGTCCAGGATCTTCCGGTAGGCCGACACGTCGACGTGGCCGGTTTTCTTGGCTCTCGCGTCCTGTTTGGCCCTACTGCGCTGCTCGTTCATCAGCCGGCGGAAGCCGTCCTCATCGACGGACAGGCCCTGCTCGGCGGCCATCTCCAGGGTGAGATCGATGGGAAAACCGTAGGTGTCGTGCAGTTGGAACGCCTTATCACCGGAGAGCACCGTGCTACCCATCTGGCGGGTGCGGCCTGCTGCGAGGTCGAAGATCGCGGTTCCGGACCTCAGGGTCTGCCGGAAGGCTGCCTCCTCCGCGACGGCGATGGCACCGATACGCCCAGCGTCAGCGGTCAGCCCAGGATAGGTCGGGCTCATCACGCTGATCGTGCAGGCCACCAAATCGTGCACCACCGGCTCCTGCGAGCCCAACACGCGCATCGCCCGCACGGCGCGGCGCAGGATACGGCGCAGGATATAACCGCGTCCCTCATTGGAGGGGGTCACGCCATCGCCGATTAGCATTACGCTGGTGAGGACGTGGTCAGCGACTACTCGCAGGGCGACGTCGTCTTTGCGGTTCTTGCCGTAGCGGGCACCGCTCAATGTGACCGCCAGATCGAGGATCTGGCGGGTGGTGTCGATATCGAAAATCGTGTCGACACCTTGCAGCAAGGCGGCCATGCGTTCCAGCCCGAGGCCGGTGTCGATGTTCTTCGCAGGCAGATCACCGAGGATCGGGTAGCCCTCCTTGGCTGGTCCCTCGCCCCGGATGTGCTGCATGAACACCAGGTTCCAGATCTCCAGGTAGCGCTCATCATCAATGATCGGCCCGCCCTCGCGCCCGTATTCCGGGCCACGGTCGAAGCAGATCTCCGAGCACGGGCCACACGGACCAGGCACGCCCATCGACCAGAAATTCTCCGCCATACCCAGCCGCTGGATACGGTCGACAGGCACGCCGACCGCAGTGCGCCAGAGGTGCTCGGCCTCGTCGTCATCCGTGTAAACCGTCACCCACAACCTGGACTCCGGCAGGCCCAGCCCACCGTCCGCCACGGGCCGGGTCAAGAACTCCCAAGCGTAGGGGATGGCTTTCTCCTTGAAATAATCCCCGAAGGAGAAGTTGCCGAACATCTGGAAGAACGAGCCGTGCCGACTGGTCTTGCCGACTTCCTCGATGTCCACGGTGCGCACACATTTCTGCACACTGGTCGCCCGAGGAAACGGCGCAGGAGCCTCACCCAGGAAATATGGCTTGAACTGCGCCATACCCGCATTGATCAGCAACAACGTCGGATCATCAGCGATCAGCGACGCCGACGGGACCACGGCGTGGCCCCGCTGCTCGAAGAACCGAAGCGCACGGCTACTGATCTCTGATGACTGCATGGGTTGCCTTCCACAGTGATTTCGGTCATCGGAACACCAGCCACGCCCGCAACCAAGCTGATAGCGAGCCAGTGCGGCCAACGCTGTACATCGTGATCCACCCATAGTAGGGGTGGTGGCGACCCTACCGTCCTTCACGGGTAAGGTTGAGCGCTTGCTGGCTCTACCGATCAGCGCTGTCTGGGATTCCTCGTAGCTGAACTCGCCTACATACGTGTGCCAGCACGGAACTCAGGTCCCGTCAGGAGCTATTTCGTCCTGGGCGAACATCCCGATCCTGCGGTTGCCGGTCGCGTCTGTCCAGCCCCGGAACATCCCCGCGGTGGTGAACGGCATGGCCACCGTGCCCTCCGGTGCCACGGCGACGCATCCTCCGGTCCCTGCCCTGGCCCCGAGGTCATGCAGCGCCCGTTGGCAGGCTGCGCCCAGGCTCAGCCCGGCGAGCCGCATCAGCGCGTCGATCTCGTGGGCGAAGACGCTGAGGATCAGCGCCTCACCGTCGCCGGTCGCCGAGATTGCGCAGGACCGGTCGTCGGCCCAGGTGCCGGCCCCGACGAGGGGGGTATCGCCGACCCGGCCGTCGAGCTGGCCGATGGTGCCTCCGGTCGAGGTCGCCGCCGCGAGGTGCCCCACACAGTCCAGAGCGACGGCGCCCACTGTCCCGCCGGTGGGCTCGGGCGCAGGTCGCTTCCGGGCCAGCATCGCAGCGAACTGCTCGCGCCGGCGAGTGGTCACGAACCAGTCGACCGGCATGAACGCGAGACCTTCCCGGCGGGCCAGCTCCTGTGCGCCCATCCCGCTCATCAGCACGTGCGGCGTCCGTTCCAGCACCGCTCGCGCGGCGAGCACCGGATTGCGGATACCGCTCACGCAGGTCACCGCCCCGGCACGGCGGGTCGTCCCGTCAGCCACCGCCGCGTCCAGCTCCACACCGCCGGTAGCGGTCAGGACAGCACCCCTGCCCGCATTGAACTGTTCGTCATCCTCAAGGACCGTCACGGCAGCGATCACCGCGTCGAGCGCCGATTGCCCGTTACGCAGCACCGCCATGCCCGCTGACAAGCTCTGGCCGAGCCCGCACCTGGCCGCAGCAATCCGCGGCGCGTCGAACTCCTCCGGCACGATGCGACCGGCGCCTCCGTGCACAACCAGGACCGGGGCGGTGGCTCGCCAGACCGCGGAGGCAGACCGGTCTCGCACCATGCCCAAGCCTAGGCACTGGCCAGGGCTCTCTCGCGGGACACCGGTCTGGCCTGAGGTGCAGCGAAGGACACTGCCCGTACCTGAGGCGTTACCACCGAACGGCGGTGAAATCGATGGGTTGGGGCTCGAGCGCACTGACCCGGGTCGCCAGCGCGCGCAGCCGGTGCGTCATCTCCTCGGCGGGCAGGTGCTTGCGGTCACCGTGTCCCGGGAGCAGCCACTCGAATCGGAGGGAGTCGACCACCCGGGCCAGGGAGGCGGCCAGTGCTGCGATCGAGTACCAGGTGACGCTCTCGGCCACCTCGATGTCCCCGGTGGTGCGCGACCAGTAGAAGCTGTCCCCGCTGAAGCAGTCCAGCTCGTCAACGACATACAGCACGCTGCCTTCGGTATGCCCCGGCAACGGATGCGCCACCACTCCGGCGGCGATCTCGACCGGCTCGATGCCGCGTAGCACCCGGTCGGCGTCCGGGGCCGCCGCGAGATCGCCCTCGTGGATCCACAGCCGCGCCCCGAAGCGGTCGGCGTAGCGACGGCCGTGCGCGGCGTGGTCGCGGTGGGTGAGCAGGACCTCGGTCACCACGCCGAGCGATTCGTATTTCGATGCCAGCCGCTCACTCCAGCGCGGCGTGTCGATCATCAGATTTCCAGCCGGGCGGCGCACCAGGTATGAGTTGGCCCCCGCGGTGTGCGACGAATTGTGTCCGCACAAGTAGACCCCACCGTGCAGGCGCATCGGGAAGGGGTCGCGCGCAGGCTCGAGCGACTGCGAGGTGTGCCGGATAGATCGGGTGTGGCAGGCGTACGCGGCGGCGTGCAGCAGGTCCACCTCCGCCTCGTCGCGGGGCTGACGAAGAAAAGCCGACCGGCCGCCGACCTGGCCGATCAGATCCGGAGCGATCTGACGCGCGACGTCGCAGTTCGTGCACCTCTCATCGACATACCAGCCGGACACGTCCTCAGGCATGGCAGGAACTCCTTCACCGCGGCTACCACTGGCGCACTCCAGACATACCACCTCGCGCGTGTCGCGGCCCGAAAGTGCGCCGGCTACGGCGCTGGAGAAACAGGAGACCATCGGAGAGCACGCATTAGGCTCGGGCGTCGTGAGCACACCCCAGATCACGCTGACGGTCAGGCTGAGCACCTCGGCGCTGGATGCCCGGCGGGGCGTGGTGCGGCTGCATCCGGAGGTGCTCGACGCGCTGGGCCTTCGGCAATGGGACGCGGTGCGGCTGACCGGTGCCCGATCCAGCGCCGCGCTGGCGGCAGCCGGGCAGACCGCCCCGGGCACCGCGCTGCTCGATGACCTGACGCTGTCCAACCTGGGGCTGACCGACGGGTCTGAGGTGGTGCTCGCGCCGGTCCGGGTGCCGGCCGCCCGCTCGATCACCGTCGCCGGATCGGCTCTGGTCAGCCGGGCGGTGAGTCCGGAGACACTGCGGCGCGCGCTGGCCGGCAAGGTACTGACCAACTGGGGATGCGGTCTCGCTACTCCCGCAGGACGTGGTCCCTGGATCGGATGCCACCGGAGTCCGTAGCCGGCTGGCCGCCGCGATCGGGATGACCTGGACCACCGAACTGCTCACCGTGACGGCCACCGATCCCGCCGGACCCGTCGCGCCGCACCCCTCCACGGTGATCGACTGGCGGGACGGCCGGAGCACCGGCGAGCAGCCCGTGCCCTCACCGACGCCCAGCAGCCCAACGCCACCAGAGACCACGACCCCACCAGAGGCGCCCGCGGTTGCCGACCTGGTAGGGGCCCGGGACGCCGCCCGGCGGCTGGCCGAGTGGCTCGAGCTCACCTTTCACCGGCCCGAGTTGCTGCGCAGGCTCGGCACGAGCACCCGCCTCGGGGTGGCGGTGCACGGCCCCGAGGGGGTGGGCAAGACCACCATGGTGCGCGCAGTGGCCCGCGAGTCCGGGACCCACGTTATCGAGCTGGCCGCGCCGAGCGTGGCTGCGCTGCAGCCCGGCCCGGCCGCACAGCAGGTTCACGACGCGGTGGCGACCGCCCGCGCGAAGGCGCCCAGCGTGCTGCTGATCACCGACATCGAGGCGCTGCTGCCGGCCACCGATCCGCCGCCGCTGGCCACCGTCGTCCTCGACACGCTGGCACCCGCGCTGGACCGGGTGGCGCTGGTGGTCACCACCGCGCACCCCGAGTCGGTGGACCCGCGGCTACGCGCACCGGAGCTGGTCGACCGCGAGCTGTCGATCCCGCTGCCGGACGCCCGGGCCCGCACCGAGCTGCTCCGGGTGCTGCTCAGCGCGGTGCCGCTGGCCGGCGACGCCGACCTCGCCGCCTTGAGCGAGCGCACCCCGGGGTTCGTCGCCGCGGACCTTGTCGCGCTGCGCCGCGAGGCAGCGGTACGGGCCGCACTGCGCCATTCATCGAATGCCGGGACCGACCTCACGATCACCCAGCAGGACCTGGTCGACGCGCTGGACACCGTCCGCCCGATCTCGATGTCCACCTCCGGCACGATCACAACCGGTGGGCTGACCCTGGACGACGTCGGCGACATGATCGACACAAAGCAGGCGCTCACCGAGGCGGTGTTGTGGCCGCTGCGCTACCCCGACTCGTTCACCCGCCTGGGCGTCGAGGCGCCGCGCGGGATGCTGCTCTACGGCCCACCCGGGTGCGGTAAGACCTTCCTGGTCCGGGCCCTGGCCGGGTCCGGGGCACTCAACGTGTTCTCCGTCAAGGGTGCCGAGCTGCTGGACAAGTGGGTCGGTGAGTCCGAGCGGGCGGTGCGCGAGCTGTTCCGGCGGGCCCGCGACGCCGCACCTGCGCTGATCTTCCTCGACGAGGTCGACGCGCTGGCGCCGCGCCGTGGCGGATCCGCCGACGCCGGCGTCGCCGACCGGGTGGTGGCCGCGCTGCTCACCGAGCTGGACGGGGTGGAGCCGATGCGCGAGGTGGTCGTGCTCGGCGCCACCAACCGCCCCGAGCTCATCGACCCGGCACTGCTACGGCCCGGCCGGCTGGAACGGCTGGTGTACGTGCCACCGCCGGATGCACCCGCCCGCGTGGCCATCCTGCGCACCGCATCCCGCAACACCCCGCTGGCGGCTGACGTCAGCCTCGACGCGCTGGCAGGCGAGCTGGAGGGCTACTCCGCCGCGGACTGCACGGCGCTGATCCGCGAGGCCGCGCTGACCGCCATGCGGGAGTCGCTGGAGGCCACCGAGGTGACCGCGGCGCAGCTGGCCGCCGCCCACCAGGCGGTCCGCCCCTCCCTGGACCCGGCGCAACTCGCGCAGCTGGCCGGCTACGCCGAAGGGCGCCGCGGGCCAGGCAATCCGGCACCCCCACCGACGACAACCGGATCGACCGCGATACAGCGATAGCTCGTCCGAATAAACGGTAACTCCGCACTCGCCCGACTCGCCCGTCCTTAATCGCTGTCGTATCCGACTCGCAGACAGTAACCTGATCACGCTGGCGATTCGGGGGTGGGCGCTACCAGTGAGCGGGGCAGGAGGCGTCATGCCGAGGACTTTGCCCAGGCACCCCATCGTGGCTGTGCCCTTCGTGGCGCAGCTGTTCACGGCGCTGCTGGTCGCGGCGCTGGCGCTGGCCGGGTGCGGCACTACCACGCCGAGCGCTGTCGACGGTGGCGGGCAGGCAGGCTCGGACCAGGCCGTCCCCGGGCAGGACCGTGGTGAGCAGGACCGTGGTGAGCGAAAGGTCGGCTGGGTGCCCCCCGGGCCTGGGACCGGGGGCTACAACCAACGACTACGGAGCCTCCATCAGCGATGCTGACTGGCACCGGGCGTTCAAGGATCGGAATTGCGGCACTATCGCAGCTCTCGGACCACAGCGCGGTCAGGTGCAGCTCTACACGGGGCTCGGGGCGGCGTGCCGGGCCGCGCTGCGCGACGACGACCAATCGTGGCCCTCGGCCGAAGCCGCGTTGCGACAGCTCCCCAACCCGACGGATTGCCTCGACCAGGCGGCGCTTCGACTGCTACGCGACTTGGTCACGGCCCACCAACAAGCCCCGCGCGCCACAATACGAATCGTCGACGCTCCGGGTGGGACAAGCTGCGCTGCCAGCAATCCACCGGCATCCCCAACGCCGGTTCCCGAGACCGGGGAACCGCAGACTGGGGAACCGCAGACTGGGGAACCGGACAGCTCGGGCGACCCCGCAACCCCAGACGCACCGTCCTCGTCGACGGGCTGAGCGCACCATAATGAACAGGTGACGGACGAGAAAAGGGCGGAGCAGCCCCCATGGCTGGGCGTGGCTGTCACCGTTCTGCCACCGCTGAGCCTGATCACGGCACTACTGGTGTATTTCTCCTGGATTCGGCGAGCCGAGTATGCGACAGCATTAGGACTCAACGTCGACATTATCGAGCAGGGACCTCTGTTCGATCAATTGCTACGTAGCGTCGATGCCGTGTACTTCCCATTATTCCTTGCCACTGTCGGGCTACTGCTGTGGCTGGGAGCAGATAGGATACTGCGACGGTGGGCGCGTGACCAAAACCACCAGAAAGCCATATTCCGGGTATCTTGGGCGCTCCCAGGCAGCGCAACCGTACTCCTTGCGGGGACCGTATTTTTGGGAGTGTTCTCGCCGGCCACACAGCCCTATGTATCTCTCGCGTGGCCGTTCCTGGCCGCATTGGCAGTACTCGCTGCGTCCTATGGAGCATCACTGCGTCGTCTGCTCGACCGGAAGATCACAGCGGCGGACAGTGTCAGCCACCGCTGGGCCAGCAATGCCGTAGTCGGACTGTTCGTGGCGCTGCTGCTCTTTTATGGGATGGACGGCTTCGCCAAAGTAGTCGGCGATGGCCTGGCCCAGCGCATCATCGATCACCCATCCCGGTTCACTCAGCCCGTGCTCCTCTACAGTGCCCAGGACCTGCAGCTCGACCCTGCCACGGCAAGCCGGCAGGAACTACCCGGCGGCGAGCACACCGCATACAATTACCGGTATGAGGGCCTACGGCTGATCTTCGTCGACGGCAGTCAATTCTTTCTCATCGGCCGGACCTGGCAGACACGCAGCGGCACGCTGATCGTGCTACCACGAGACGGGATCAGGATCGAATTCCCGCGGCGCGATGGCTCCTGATACTCCATTTTTCTCAGCGGGCATAATCGTTCGTGACGATCACAACAATACCGGGACCGGTATCGGAAAGGCCTGGGAATCGGGGTTCGACACGCATCCCGAACGCGGCTGCGATCGCCTCGGCGTCGGCGCGCTGGTCGGTGCCCTCCTGGTAATACACCGTGGTCGTCGGGATCGTCCCAAGGGCGTAATTGCCGACCTCGACCACCGTCCAGCCGGCGGCACCGAGATCTCCCGCTGCCCGTGCGGCCAAGCCGCGGATCGTGCTGTTGTTGTAGACCCGCACCTCGCCGCGATTCAGGCTGGCACCCGGTGCCGGCGCTACCTCGCCGGCACCGGGCGAGGTAGCCGGGGGCACTTCGGGCGCTGGGGGCACATCGGCGGGGCTGGAGGCGACCGGCGGGAAGGGAATGACCGAAGGGCGCGGCGAGGCGATCCCGGGCACCTGGCTCGGACCGGGGATGGCTGACTCCGTGGCCGTGGTCTGCTCCGTGCGGTTGACGGCCAGCACCAGTCCGACCACGGCCGCGATCGCGGCCAGCGCGAACAGCGCCACCGCGGCGGTGCGCAGCCGGCTCCCGGCTCCGGTTCTCCTCGGCGCGCTCATGACCTACTTCGAGTCGGCATCGAACCGGCGAGCGGCCCGCGCTCGCTGACGGCCAGACCGCAACCGCCGCAGCCGCTTGACCAGCATCGGGTCCGCGGCCAGCGCATCCGGTCGATCGATCAGGTTGTTGAGAGCCTGGTAGTAACGGGTGGCGGACAGGCCGAACTGCTCGCGAATGGCCTGCTCTTTGGCGCCGGCATAGCGCCACCACTGCCGCTCGAAGACCAGCATCTCGCGCTCCCGGTGGCTCAACCCCTCGGACTGGTCCTCGGCCGGGTCCATCGCCACGGGGTCCATGGCCACGGGGTTCATGGCCTCTGCGGCGTCCATCGTCCTCCTCGCCTGACACGGTCGGCGCACTGAAATCCCGGCACGTTCGGTGAAATCACAGTTGTGTGATTCCCCGTCGGCATTGAACCATGCGGTGGCCCAGGGTCGGCCACGACGCCCCTCCCCAGCACCCGTGGCGGCATCGGCCACGATTACTGTTGGCCATCATGGCTGTGCATCCGATCCGCATCGTCGGCGACCCGGTGCTGCACACTCCGACCAGGCTCGTCACCGAGTTCGGGGCGGAGCTGCACACCCTGGTCGAGGACATGTTCGCCACGATGGAGGCGGCTCAGGGCGTCGGGCTCGCCGCCAACCAGATCGGGGTGGATCTGCGCCTGTTCGTCTATGACTGCGCGGATGCCCACGAGGTCAGGCATCGCGGCGTGGTGGTCAACCCGGTACTGGAGACCAGCGAGCGCCCCGAGACCATGCCCGATCCCGACGACGACTGGGAGGGCTGCCTGTCGGTACCCGGTGAGTCCTTCCCCACCGGGCGGGCCGGCTGGGCGAAGGTCACCGGCCTCGACGCCGAGGGTGCCCCGGTCACCGTCGAGGGCACCGGCTTGCTGGCCCGATGCCTTCAGCACGAGACCGACCATCTCGACGGCACTCTCTACCTCAGCCGGCTGGTCGGCCGCTATGCCCGCGAGGCGAAGAAGATGCTCAAAGCCCAGGGCTGGGGCGTGCCCGGCCTGGCCTGGGACCCCGCCACCCAACCCGCCGAGTGAGCGCACCCGGCGGCCCGCGCCCCGACCACCTGTCAGACGGTCGTGGTAGACCATCCGTGTGGCTACCGACGTGATCGCATCGACCGATGAGCTGAGCCAGCTGCTGCGCCGTCTTGCTGACCGCGACCGAGTACGCAGCGAAGCGACTGTGCAGGCCGATGTCCGTCAGCTGTTGCTCACCGGCGGTCTCGGTCTCGCAGACCATGACCTGGACGTCCAACTCGAGGCCCAGGTCGGAGATCGTCGGCGAATCGATGTCGAAGTCGGCTTCACCGTCATCGAAGTGAAGAAAGATCTGCGCAATGTGGCCACCGTGCGGGCAGCCGAAGACCAACTTTTCGGTTATATAGCGGCCCGCGCCGAGCAGACCGGTCAGCGTTACGTCGGCGTCCTCACCGACGGACGGGAATGGCGTGCGTATCATGAACGGAACGGCAAGCTAGCCGACGTCACACAGCATGTCGTCAATCCCACGAGACCTGATGGCGATGCGTTGCTGTACTGGCTCGAAGGTGTCTTAGCCAGCCGCCAGGACGTTCCTCCTACACCGAATGAGATCAAGGCACGACTCGGTGCAACCAGCGCTTCTTATGCTCTCGATCGCGCCACCCTGGCCGCACTGTATGCCGACCACGGCGGGAGCGAGACTGTCCGGCTCAAGCGGCAACTGTGGAGCAGGCTGCTGCGCAGCGCACTCGGCACCCAATTCACCGACGATGACGAGCTATTCCTGGAACACACGCTACTGGTCAACAGCGCTGAGATCATCGCGCACCTGGTGGTTGGGTTGGACGTCATTGACATGCAACCCGCCTCCCTGCTCGGCGGGCAACGATTCGACCTCGCGGCCATCTACGGTGTCGTGGAGCACGACTTCTTCGACTGGGTGCTCGAGGTTCCGCATGGCGGCGACTTCGTCCGCACCCTTGCCCGGCGACTGTCCCGCTTTGACTGGACCAATGTCGAGCACGACGTGCTGAAGGTCCTCTACGAATCGGTGATCGGGTCTGAGACTCGCAAACAACTCGGCGAGTACTACACACCCGACTGGTTGGCCGAGCAAGTCGTCAGTACCGCGGTTACCGATCCACTGAACCAGCGGGTGCTGGACCCGGCATGCGGTTCAGGCACGTTCCTGTTCCACGCTGTGCACCGCTATCTCGATGCCGCGGCCGCGGCTGGTATCTCCTTGGAACGCAGCCTCTCCGGACTCACCGACCACGTCCTGGGGGTCGATCTCCACCCGGTGGCCGTCACGCTGGCCCGCGTCACCTACTTGCTCGCCATCGGCCGAGAACGATTGCTCGCCCCCGATCGAGGAGCCATCACCGTGCCTGTCTATCTGGGTGACAGCGTCCAGTGGATCCAGCGTCGCGACCTGTTCACCGAGGAACACCTCGTCGTTCCCACCGGCAGAGGCGACCAGCTCTTCGATGCTGAATTCCGCTTCCCCGACCGATTCCTTGCCGACGCCGCCCGCTTCGATCGCCTGGTCAGCACCCTGGCAGACCAGGCCGCCAAACAAGTTACTTCTGGACGAAATACAGCCCTTCCCACCAGCCTACTCCACCGGCTCGCCGTGAGCGAGGAGGACCGGCCGGTGGTCGAAGAGAACTACCGGCTGCTGTGCCGGTTGAACGACGAGGGACGTGACCACATCTGGAGCTATTATATCCGCAACCTCGCGCGGCCAGCCTGGCTCGCCCGGCCGGAGAACCGTGTTGACGTCCTCATCGGTAATCCACCCTGGCTGTCCTACCGCTACATGCCCGAAGATATGCAGATCTCCTTTCGGCAGATGTCCGAAACACGTCAGCTATGGCACGGCCGCGAGGTCGCGACCCAACAGGACCTGTCTGCGTTGTTCGTCGCACGCACTGCCCAGCAATACCTGTCCGAGGGTGGTTCATTCGCCTACGTCATGCCGAACGCCGTCTTGGACCGCCGGTATTATGCCGGGTTCCGAGCGGGCTACTACCCCGATACAAAAGACCCGATCGCAGTCAAGTTCACCGGCTCCTGGGATCTTCGCCGGCTGCGGCCCCACTTCTTCCCACGAGGGGCTGCCGTCGATTTTCGGTCAACGCAGCACGACCCAGTTCGGAACTCCACTGCCATTCGAAAACAGTTCGATGGACCGGGCAACTGCCGCGCGGCACAGATACTTGGGATGTCGTGCGCGAGCACATAACGCAGCGCGAGAACGACCTCTGTTTGTACACGACGATGACGCACAGGAGTCCCAGTACGGACCTCGTTTCGCCAACGGGGCCACCATTTTCCCCCGCGTGCTGTTCATGGTCGAGATTCAACAGTCTGGTCCCCTCGGGCTTGC
Source organism: uncultured Actinomycetota bacterium (assembly GCA_963712995.1). Taxonomy (GTDB): domain Bacteria; phylum Actinomycetota; class Actinomycetes; order Mycobacteriales; family Pseudonocardiaceae. The sequence goes on from CAVQKH010000012.1 coordinate 17,466, forward strand.
GGCGGGCAGGCAGAGTGTTCGATCCGCGCGCAGCAGTACCGAGAATATGCCATGGAAGGAACTGCGGTCACTCGAAGGAGTCGTCGAGACCGAATTCATCCGGCCAACACTGCTTGGGGAGAGCCTTCTACCCTTTCGTATACTTGCCGCGAAATACGGCGTGCATTCCACTGGAAACCGCGAAGCTCCTCGACGGCGAGCACCCCCATCTCGATCTCTACCCTGGCCTCGCGGATTGGTCGCGTAGGGCGAACAGCTCTGGTTGTACCACCGGAGCAGCGACCGTCTGACTTGCGCGACCAGCTCAATTTCCGCCAGAAACTAACTAACCAGCTACCGACACCGCCACTCCGCGTCCTCTACGGTGAGGCCGGCATGCACATGTCCGCCGCCTTGGTGGAGAATCCAACAGCGATCATTGACCACAAGCTCTACTGGGGAGCTGTCTCAAGCCGAGCCGAAGGGTTCTACCTCTGTGCTCTGTTTTGAACAGCCCTGCAATTACCGATCTTGTACGCCCGCTCATGGCCTACGGCAAGGACGAGCGTCACATTGACAAGCAAGTGTGGAAACTGCCGATTCCACTGTTTGAAGACAGCAACCCCGCACATCGCCGCTTGTCTGACCCTCGGCAGACAATGCGCTGGCTCGTTGCTGGTCTTGACATCGGTGACTCCGGCAACTTCGTCACGCTCCGCCGCCGCATCCGATCCGTGCTCGCAGCCGACCCGTCGACCGCCGAAATCAACGAGATAGTGCTCGGTCTTCTTTCCACGTAGGCCATGAGCGCGAGCAGAGGACTCGCTGGAGACCAAGCAAACCCCGTCGCTGCCGCTAGCCGTTGGGTGCAACGCCGGGTGAGTCGACGGGTAGGTGGTGTGCCTCGGCAACGGCTGCCAGCCTTTTGTCGTACGTGACGACGGCGTGGAGGTCATCGCGCAGAACCAACGCGGTGGCGAGGTGGATCGCGTCCAGCGATCGCAGCGAGCGATCAGGAAGCCGACTTGCGGACTCGACGAGGCTTAGAGTCATGCCGATTCGGCCGATTCGGGTCAGCAGGAGATCGGCCCGAGCCAAGCACGGACGGATCCTCACGTTGCACGGCGCGACGAGTCTCCACGGTGAGCAAGCATGCTGGACACCAGAGGTGTACTGGCCCGCTGTGCGATGTACCGAGCGAGCGCATCACTCTCCGGCTCAGCCCAGATCAGCTTCACGAACGCGGAGGTGTCAAGGTAGATCACCAGCGCTCCGCATCCCGCAGCTCGGAGAGGACCTCGCTGAGCGGTCGACGTCCCTGCGGGACCACCGGCGGCGGAAGAAGATCGTCGATGCCACCGGCAGGCGGCACGTAGTCCCCGGATGCGGCCAGGCGATCCAGCAGCGTTCCGGTGTCCTCGGCGGGCACCAGGTAGGCGACCAGCTTTCCGCGTTCGGTCACCGCTATGCGCTGGCCCTCCTTCGCCATTCGCACGTACCGGGAGGCGTGCTGCCGCAGCTCGCGGATACCCACTGAGTCCATGAAATCAGAGTAGCACAAAGGTGCTACAACAATGGGTCGCTACAGCGCGAGGTGCAAGCGGAGGGCACTGTCAAGCCGACCCTGCACATCGGCCGGTAACACGCCGATACAGCGCCCGACCCGGACCGCGGAGACCGACCGGACCTGCTCAGCCTGGGCCTTCGAGTCTCGGCTCAATCCACACCGGTCAGCGGGCAGCAACACCTGAACGGATGGATACGGGTGACGTTGGACGTCACGGGCACCACGGTCAGCACACCGGATCCGGATCGCTGAGCTGCCGCGTTGGCGCCGTTATTGCCGACGATCACCGCGGGGCCGCATCTTGTCCGCGTCGGAACCGAGCACCGGGCCGAGGTCGACCAGGCGAATCTCTCCACGCCTCATCGAGAGCCGTCGAGCCCATCGGCCGACACGGTCTCCCAGGCTGACGCGTCCGCCTCCCACTCGGCCCACGCCCGCTCGTAGGAGTCGGACAAGACGTGTGCGCGCAGCAACGCAACCGCACGGGCCACCGCAGCCGAGCGGGACCGGACACATGGGACGACGCATAGTCGTCCAGGAACTCGACGTCCTGTCGGACATGCTGACACTCAACTTCACACCAACGATACTACCCTTAACCATCAATCATGCCACCGCAGCTCCCACTACACCGAGCAGTTGTGGTTTCCCGAGTGTCCGCCAGCACTTCAGTCAACAGCAGAGATTGATCAAGCGTGGCAGCGCCGCTGTTGAGCTCGGGAGGTAGCGCATTGTTCGGCTCGGGACTGTCGGAACAGCGGACACTGTTGCAGCGTTGCTAGGGCAGCAACGGTGTAATCCTCGTAGTTGGAGGCGGTGGCGCGGTGGACCCCTTGGATTCCTATTCGCACACCGTCAGCTCGGTGGCGGCGGCGCTCACCCCGCATGTCGCCAGCCTGCGGATCGGGCCGGGTGCCGGATCAGCCGTGATCTTCGCCGATGACGGGTTGCTGCTGACCAACGCGCACGTCGTGGGAGGCACCCACGACGGCGTCGCGGCGTTCACCGACGGCACCGAGAGCCGCTTCGACGTGGTGGGCGCCGACCCGCTGTCCGACCTTGCGGTGCTCCGAGCCCGCGGCACGACGCCGGCAGCGGCTGTTCTCGGCGACGCCGACGAACTGGTCGTCGGGCAGTTGGTGGTCGCCGTCGGGAACCCGCTCGGGCTCGCCGGATCGGTGACCGCCGGAGTGGTCAGCGGGCTGGGCCGCTCGCTGCCGGTGCGCTCGGGCCGGGCCATGCGGGTGATCGAGGACGTGATCCAGACCGACGCCGCGCTCAACCCCGGCAACTCCGGTGGTGCGCTGGCCGACGCCAACGCCACCGTGGTCGGGATCAACACCGCTGTCGCCGGTTTCGGGCTCGGCATGGCGGTACCGGTCAACGCGACCACCCGGCGGATCATCGGCGCGCTACTCGCCGACGGCCGGGTGCGCCGGGGCTACCTGGGCCTGGTCGGAGTGCCAGCCCCGCTACCCACACCGGTCGCGCAGCGGACCGGGCAGAAATCCGGACTACGCCTGGTGGAGGTCATCCCCGGCAGCCCCGCCGACCGGGCCGGACTGCGTGCCGGGGACCTCGTGCTCAGCGCGGGCCGCCGGCCGGTCACCGACGCCCAAGGCATCCAACGGCAACTGTTCTCCGAGGCCATCGGGATCAGGTTGCCGATCACCGTGCTGCGCAACGGCGCCATGGTGGACGTCATCACGGTGCCGACCGAGCTGGTGGCGACCTGACGGGGTTGCGTCCCAGGCCCCTCAGGTGGCTGACATCGAGCCGGTCAGCCCGATGAGGTCGGCGCCCCGATTCGGTGCATGATACTCCTCGACCTTCCACAGGCTGCCCACCGTGATCGCCGCACCCGGTGCGGGTCGCACCACAACGTGACGGCGTCACCGTTGGCGAACGCCAGACCCGACCGACCAGGCGGCGGGCTCGTCCTCGTCCTCCCGCGGTGAACGCGAGAGCCGGGGCACGGCGTCGAGCGTGTGCAGCGGCTCGAAGTATCCATGCACAAACCATATATGGAATTTCCACGTTGTCCAAATGACGTGGAAGCTAGTGTAGGGTCGCGAAACGATCAGGTGGCGGCAGGTGGGGTTCGACGGAACACGGGGGTGGCGATGGCGACCGGGAGTGCGGCGGCGGCGACTCGGGGCGAAGCTGCGCGGGCTGCGCGACCGGGCCGGGCTCACCGGCGAGCAGGTCATCGAGCGGGTGGGCTGGGCGTCGGCGTCGAAGCTGAGCCGGATCGAGAACGGCCGCTCCCGCCCGTACCTCTCGGACATCGTCGACCTGCTGGACCTCTACTGCGTCACCGGCGCGGACCGGGAGAAGCTGATCGCGATCGGCCGTGATGCCGCGAACACCCGTGGCTGGTGGCGCTCCTTCGCCGACCTGGGGCACCGCCAGCGCGGCTACGCGGAGCTGGAATCCGGGGTGGTCGAGCTCCGGCAGTACCAGCAGTCGGTCATCCCCGGCCTGCTGCAGACCCCGGACTACGCCCGGACCCGGGTGGTGTCCGAGTTACCGATCTACGGCAGGCTGGATGTCGAGGCCGAGGTGGCCGCCCGGCAAGCCCGTCAGGCGGTACTCACCGCCGACGACCCGCCGCGCTATCACGCGATCATCGACGAGGCCGCGCTGCGCCGCCGGGCCGCGCCCACCGAGGTGATGGCCGCCCAGCTCGCCCGGCTGGTGGAGCTGTCCGCGCGCCCGGCCGTGACGTTGCGGGTGCTGCCGCTGGACGCCCGGATCGGCGAGTTCTACGTGCCGCACAGCTCGTTCTCGCTCTACCGCTTCGCCGACCCCGAGGACCCGGACATCGTGGTGCTGGAGACCGTCACCAGCGACCTGCACTTGGGCGATGAGGAGGACGTCTCCGGGTATAGAATGCTGTTCGACTGGCTGGCGGCCGCGGCACTGCCGCCGGAGGAGTCGGTACCCTTCCTCGCGGGGCTCGCCCGCCAGCTCTAGCCAGGCTGGCCCGCAAGGAGGCGCACCGTGTCCCGCCCCGAGTTCCGCCACGCGGCGTGGCACAAGAGTTCCCACAGCCACGGCAACGGCGACTGCGTCGAGGTCGCCTTCACCGGGTGGCGCACCAGTTCCCACAGCACCGGCAACGGGGACTGCGTCGAAGTGGCGCTCGCCCGGACGCTGGTCGGAGTGCGCGACTCCAAGGACCCCTCGGGCCCGGCGCTGGCCGTCGGCCCCGCCGAATGGTCGGCGCTGCTCACCGGGATCCGCCAGGCGCAGCTGTGCCGGTGATTACACCAACTCGACAACCGCCTGTTCCCGGTACGCATCCTCAATGATGTACAAGCCTGCCAACCCTTCGTAGCCGGGGAACAGCCGCGTCATCTCGGCGGTGACGACGTCGGCCGCTGCGTCGTCCACGTCGAGGAACCGCTGAGCGAGCAGCTTGCGGTTCCACACGTCCAGCCCCAGCGCTGACGGATCGCGTACCGCGTGACCGGCGATGATCGCCGCTGTGTACGGTCCGACGCCCTTGATCGTCTGGAACTCCCTCATCAGCTCGGCCTTGCTGCGGTGGTCCATCTCGTGGGGATCGTGCGTGGTGAAGAACTCGGCGAACCGCCCGATGTACTTCGCGCGGTAGCCGAGCCGGTCACGCTCACGGAAGGTGGCCTCGTCGACACTCGCGATCTCTTCCGGCGTGAAGAACGCCTTGAGCCTCACGCCGTCGAACTCAGCCGTCAGGCCGTAGTGGTCAAGGAGGTTCGTCATCATCTGCGTGGTGCGGGCCACTGTGGCGTTCTGGAGGAGCAGCGAGATGATCGCGATCTCGAACAGGTTCTCCGGGCAGCTCTGCCGCATACCTGCCAACGCTTCCAACGGTCCCCGCATCGGCGGCACCCGCTCGGCCAAGGCGACGAACCCCGAGATGTCCTCATCGAGCCCGTAGGAGTGGACCAGCCGCGCCGTGAGCCGGTCGCGGTCGGTCTCCTGCCAACCTCCATCGCTGTAGACCTCGGCCCGTACTGCATCATGACGGTCCATCTCCAGGACCACGCCGCACACCAGCTCGCCCACGCGGAAGGTCCGCCAGCTCTGCTCGTGGCTGTGCTGCTCCAGGCCCGTAGCGAAGTGCGACGGCTTCCACAGCGTGTAGCGAAAGTTGAACGGCTGCTTCACCGGCAGACTCACCGTGTCCACCTGGGACAAGGAGCGGATCTCGGGCATCAGCTACTCCGTGAGGGCGCGGCTACGAGTCGAGCGCAGCCGCGAGTCGTCGTTGCGGAAGCCAGCGGCCACCGGCTCCGGGCCGATCGTCGCGGCAGTCTCGTAGGCATCGAGCGCCTGGCGAAGATGCGTCATCACGGCGTCGCGCAGTTCGGTGGGTTCCTCGATCAGGACGTCGCCGCCGTAGCTCGTGACGAGCGGGATCAGCCACTCCCAGCGGTCGACGTACAGCCGGATCACCAGGCCGCCGTCCGGAGTGTGCTCGACCTCGGAGTTGGACTTGAGCGTGAGCCGCAGCAGCTCGTCCCGTGCGTCGGGTTGGGCGTGCAGCACGACGCGGGTATCGCCCTTGCCGTGCGCCTCGACAGCGGCCGTCCACCAGGTGTGCAGGTGGAAGTCGTCATTCGGGTAGGAGAAGCGCAGGTCGGTCAAGGCCAGGTGGTCAACCAGGTTGAGCCGGTAGCGCGTGGGCTCCTCGTCGATCGGGGCGGCCACCAGGTGCCATTCGCCCGCCTTCCAGACGATGCCGTAGGGCTTGACGATGGTGGCGGCTGGCTCGGCTCTCCCCTTGACCCGCGTTGTCAGCTTGAGCGCGGTCCCGGTGAGCAGGGCATACCGCACCGCGGGCAAGTGGCCGGAACCCTCGTCCTTCCAGTACCAGTCGGCCGTGTCGAAGTAGATGCGCTGGCTGAGCCGCTTCAAGGCTTCCCGCGAGTAGGTATTGCCCAGCTCCGGGATATCACTGTCCGGCTCGTCGGACTGCCGCCGGCCGAGCAGGCTCACCACATAGAGCTTCAACGCCTCGTCAGCGTCCAGGGTCAGCGGCGCAAGCGGTTGATCGGACGCGAGCCGGTAACCGCCCTCGGGACCGGACACCGACTCGATGGGCACACCGGCCGCGATCAGCTCCTCGATGTCCCGGTAGATGGTCCGTACCGCGACCTCGAATCGCTGGGCCAGCGACGTCGCAGACACCCACTCGCGCGAGCGCAACACGTGCACGATGCCGACCTGGCGGGAGTGCCGCTTAGCCGTCATCATCATCCGCGCAACGCGAGCCGCACCACCTGACCACTGGCATAACGCCAGTGTGGCGCGGTGGCGATCTCTACAGCAACGGCCGCTACCTCGTGCGGGGACAGCGGCCGGCCCCAGGGCAGCGTCCGGTAGTAGTCCTCGACGTTGGACACGCCCTTGAGCGCCAGCACGCTTTCGGCCAGCGGTGACGCCACCGGTGAGGGTGCCACCAGGTTGACCCGCACGCCATGCTCGGCTTCCTCGGCCGCCAGGGTCGTGCTCAGGGCTTCTAACCCCGCCTTGGCCGCGCTGTAGGCACCGTTGCCCGCCCGCAGCGTCACCGTGGTGTCGGAACCGAGCAGCACCACACCGGCCGTCCCTTGGCGGGCACGCTCGTACACTGCCTGCCACAACCGGACGACACTCGTCACGTTGCCGGCAAACACGGCCCCGAACTCGTCAGGGTCGGTGTCCGCGATCCGGCGTTTGCTCGACGGCACGCCGAAGCAGCAGACCACCGCTCGCAGCGTGCCCTCGGTGGTCCTGAGGGCGTCGCGCAGCTCGGCCGCGCACTCCTCGCCTGCACCGTCGAAGGGCACCCACGAGACACCCGGGCACGGATCAGGCTGGGTACGCCGGTAAGTGCCGATCACGGCCCAACCAGCCGAGATAAGCACCTGGGCCACGTCCGTACCGATGGCACCGCTGCCTCCGGCAACCACCGCGAGGGGCTTGCCCTCCGTCGTGGGGTCCGTCATCAACCAACCCGCACGGGGGCGTCCGGGTGGTCCACCTCGAACATCTCCAGAAAGCGCATTGGGACAGCGGAACGTCGAAGGTCCGGCCGATGGCTTGGGCCTGTCGTTCGCCGTCTTCGTCGCCGCGCGCCAGGTGCACGAGGCAGTTCGGGAAGGCGATGTACATCGACTGGTCGTTGATCAGGTGGGCGTAATACAGCCGAGGGAGCAGCGTGCGCGATAAGGCCATCCCGGCATCGAGGGCGTGCAGCTCGGCAACCATCAGCTCGACAATCGTGATCATGGTGTCCTCGTCAAGCGGGTGCCGGTATTCGCGCACTCGTGTGCCGTAGAAGCTCGACGGCAGTTCGCCGCCTTGCAAACTCTCCTTGATAACAAGCGCGCGCATCACGACCAGTTACCCCTCGTTCATTTTCTGCCAACTTGGAAACTCGAAACGCAACACATCGCTCGTCACTGATGCGTGCAGTTATGCACCAATGGGAAGGGTAAGCTTGTCGGCCGTATGTCCAAATGGCACTTCGGTCAAGACCGGGAACTCGTCATCTCGGAGCAAATCGAGCAACATGCGGTCATAAGTCACGCCATCGCTCGGCTCACACGAAACGAGCTTGCCAACCATCATGCCATTAATGCACCCAAAGACACCCGCGTCACGCAAATGCGTCAGCATCATATCGAGCCGGTTTACCGGCTTGGCAATTTCTTCCCAGCACAGCACCGCATTGTCCCAATCCGGCTCGTACGGCGTGCCCACCAGCCCCTGCAGCGAGGCCAGGTTGCCCGCGATTACCTTGCCGGACAGCGCGCCTTCGCGCAGCCAGCGCCAGTCGTCCGACATGGGCACCTCGTAGACCGGCTCCTGACTTTCAAGCAGACCCCAGAAGCGGCCACTGGTGAGCTCCGGTACACCCCCTTCTGCGCCGAAGTCCCACACCACGCTCGGCCCGTGGAACGTGACCAGCCCCGTTCGCTGGGTAATAGCGTTGAGCAGCACCGTTGGGTTGCTGACACCGACCAGGATCTTCGGGTGCTCACGGATACTGTCCCAGCTCAGATGGTGCAGCAGCCGGTTGGCGTTAACGCCCCCGCCGGCACAGATGATGCCTGACACCCGGTCGTCAGCAAGCAGCTCGTGCAGGTCGTCGGCGAGCGCTGCGCCGCTGGCCGTGACATAGCCCTGCTGCTCAGTTGTGTGCTTGCCGAACACCACCTCGTAGCCGCATGCTTTCAGGGCGGCCACGCCGCGATCGAAAAACGCGGTCTCGGTTGCCGGTTCGGGTGCCGATACTGACACCACGCCAATGGTGGCTCCGGGCCGGAGCGGGTTCGGGCGAATACCGGACATTTGCAGCTCCTCCATAGAACAATATTACCGGAGCACGCGAATATCGGGAAGGCCGAGGGTCGTCTGCAACATCCGCTCGACACCAATACCGAGCACCGCGGACGGCGGAAGGTTTCCGTCCAGGTTGCGTAGCAAATCGTGATCCATGTCATTGGTGGCTATGCCGAGTTCCGTTTTCAGCCGTACGCCATCCTCGTGCCACTGCCTGAGCGCTCGGCTGTCAGTGAGGTTGCTTGACATATTGGCGACTTCCAGACCGTCAATAAACAGCTCGCTGCGCTGTTTGAACCCGCGCCGCGCCAAGTGCGGCGCTGCCGGGCCGCCGAGCTGTTCCGGGAACCCGCAGATCAGTACCGCGCCGCTGTGGCGCTGAGCAAGGGCCGTGACGAGCTGGTCGAGCAAGCCGGGCAGCCGGGCGGACGGATCGACCAGCTCTCCGAGATCACCGAGCAGGTGCGCAAGCATCGCTGGTTGGTCAAGCCAAGTGGCCGTGACGCCGAAACACTCACCGAGCTCGACGGCCAGCTCGATCCGGTGCACGTGGCGGCGATCCCACTCCTGCACCCATCTGGGCAGCGCCGCGTTCGACCGTTGCGCCACTTCCACGGCCAAGGCGCACAATTCGATCGCTGCGTGCTCCATGTCGGCACAGGTAGCGCCGCGCGCCATGACTTCCAGCGAAGTGAACTCTGGCAGGTGCGTGTCATCTGGCACGTCATCGCGAAAATTGGTGGAGAACTCGAAGACGCGATCCTGACCGGCCGCCAGCAACCGCTTCAAGTACTCGGTCGGTGCGATCCGCAGGTGCGCTAGCTCACCCGTGGTCGGGTGCATGGTGGTGAATTGGCGAACCGGCGCGATGTCCGGCCACGCGTGCAGTATCGGCGTGGCGACTTCAACCGCGTACCCGTCAAGCAGATACTCGCGCCACTTCTGACACAAGTCGTTTCGCAGGCCGGTCAGCGCGATGGGTGCGAACGTGGTCATCTCATGTACCTACCGCTTTGGGTTTGAGCCGCATCTGCGTTGCCGCACGGGCACGACGTACCGTCTCGGCCGATGTCCAGGGCGTCTGCGAGTCGTAGTAGTCGAAGTGCGACCAACCGTCCAAGGTGGACGGAGGCGTGAAACCCGCCTGCACGGCATCGTGGTAGAGCGGGGTGCCGGGGTACGGGGCGAACAGGTGGACACGGGTCTCGGGGGTCGGGTCGAGCGTCCGCAACTCCTCGATCAAGCTGTAGGTGTCGTCCACCTCGGCGTCGCTCTCGCCGGGGAAGCCGACGATGAACGTGTACGAGCCAAGCACGCCATGGTCGGCGATATCTCGTGCCACGTCAAGGATTTGGACGCGCGTGACTTCTTTTTTCACCACGTCGCGCAGCACCCGGTCATTGCCGGACTCGACGCCCATCAGCAGCCGGGAACCGCCGCTCTCGGCGACGAGCTTGAGGAGCGGTATGCCCGCGCGCCGCGCCTTCAAGATATCGTTCGGGTTGATCGACGCGGCCCAGTGGAGGTCCATCCCGCCGTCGATGACACCTTCGCAGAAGGCCGCCGCCCGCTTGAGGTTCACGAACCAGTCGGCGTCGTAGAACTTGATGCCGTTGATCCTGTACCGCCGCTGGAGATCAGCAACGTCCGCGACCAGGCCGTCAGCCGCCATCGCGCTGTACTTACGTTGGTACGTCAGCTCGTAGCAGAACTGGCACTTATAGACACAGCCCTGCGAGCTGATGTAATTCAAAGTCCGCGGTGCCACGGTCGGGTCGTTGCGCACGTACCGTTCGATATCCAGCAAGTGCCAGGGATAGTGGCCCATGATCCCGGTGCGGGGCAGGTTGACGGGGCCACGCACCAGGTCACGGCCGCGCTGGGAGATCAGGCCCGGAACATCATCCCGCGCTGAGTCGTTCTTCAGTGCGGTGACGAACGCGGGCATCGAGTTCTGGCCTGGACCAACGAGCACGGCGTCAACCAACTCGTGCCGGGCGGTCTGCTCGGGCAACACGTTGACGTGCGGGCCGCCGAACACCACAGGCGGACATTTCGCACGTTTCTTGGCCATCCGCACCAGGTCAAGCGCATGCCCGATCTGCCCACCACCCGTCATCACGCTCACGCCAATGCACAGCGCCCTATCCAGGTGCGCATCGAGGAAGCGCGACCAGTCCTCGTCACCCGCCTGGTTTCCGTCGAACAGCATCACATCGGCCAGGCCGTCATCGAGCAAGGGCTTGGCGAGGGTCAGCAGTGAGAACGGCATCCAGAAGTAGACATAATCCTTCTCGTGATCCACCTTCGGGTACCGCAGGATCACCAGCGGTCGACGCGTCGGCAGCCCCAGGAGGCGGCTCACTGGTGCACCGCCTGAACGAGCGGGAGCCTGGTCTTCGCCGTTCGGAAGTACGCAGTGGCGTACGGTTCAAGAGCCGCGCCGATAAGCCTGTCGAGCTGACCTTCATCGTGTACGACGTTTGCCAGACTGACGGTGTTGTCTTGGCGCAGTAAGCAGAACTGCAACCGCAGGTCGGCCGTGAGCCGCAAGGCCATCAGCGCATCGTGGCAGGGAAAGAACGGGCAGCCGTCGCAGACCGAGCCGTACCAGGCACCGGCCCAGCTGTCCTTGAGCATCACTTCCAGGCCGGAAGGCAACGTCACCACTGTCATCGGGTGGCCGAGCCCGCCTTGCGTCCGTACCTCGTGCTTGACCGCCGCGGCCGCGAACTTCTCGGCGAAAGGCTCGATCGGCACGTACAGCTCAGGCAGCTTCTTACCGCGCTTGATCGCCAACCGTCGCGCGAAGCTCTCCGCGCCTTCGTCCAAGTCCTTGATGACATCGAGCAGCTTGAGCGTGCGCACGCCGCTCATGGCGCAGAAATCAGCCAGCGACGAAACCTCGTCGTCGTTGATGCCGCCCATCACGACCATGTTGACCTTGACCGGCACGCCGGTCTCGACGCAACTCTGAAGCGCCCACATGACTTCGGGCAGATCGTCCACTCCGCACAGCTCGTGGTGCAGCCGTTTGTTCAAGGTATCGATGCTCATGTTGAACTGGGTAATCTCGAGTGCCGCAAGGCGTTTGGCACGCTGACCGATCAGGGGATGCCGGGAGATGACCTCGACCTCATCGAATCCCGCCTCGCGCTTGAGTCGCAGTACGGCGTCCTCCAGCGGGCCGTACAGGGCGGGATCGCCGCCCGTGAGCTTGATACCAGTAATTCCGGCCGCACGCACCACCTTGGCAACCGCGATCAGATCGTCAAGCTCCAGTTCCGTGCCGTCCGCCGTGGCCACAGCCTCGCCGGACGGACGGCAGAAGAAGCACGCCCGGCCGCACCGAGCGTTCAACGTGACGCGGAACTGCGGCAAACGCTGTTGAGCGTGGTTGCCATTCCTGACAGGCATGGTTGTCAACGTGGCGTCCACAGCTCTCCTCAGTCAATGGAAGGGCCTCGATTGCCCTGTCAGGGTTGGCTATGACCGACAGACCGATTACTGACATTCCTGCCAGCCCGAAGAGTCATGGTTCGTTGATCTTTGGTAGCCACCCCCAAGCCGTCAAGGTGCGCCAACCGACGTGGCCCAACTGCGTCGCGACCGAACATCGCGAGTGTGGGCGCTGCGTCGATGTCCATGTCGGCGATCCTGGGGATGACGTCGCTACGCTTCGGCGCGTGGTATTGCTGAGCATGAGTTCGTGGCACCCGACGAGGACCGACCGGTGAAGATCGACAACTCCCCACCCCGGGGTACCCGTGACCTGCTGCCCGACAGCGCGGCCGGGCGCGACCACGTGCTGGCCACGATCTCGGAGATCTACCACCGGTTCGGTTACCAGCGCATCGAGACCCCTGCGCTGGAAAGCCTCCAGCGGCTGACCGGCGGTCAGGGCGGCGAGAACGAGAAACTGATCTTCCAGGTGCTCCGGCGCGGGCTGCCGTCACGCATCGAGGCCGGCACCGAGGTGGGTGAGTTGACCGACCTCGGTCTGCGATTCGACCTGACCGTCCCGCTGACCAGGTTCTACGGCCAATCACCACAGCCAGCTGCCCATGCCGTTCCGGTCCTTCCAGTTCGGACCGGTGTGGCGCGCCGAACGTCCGCAGAAGGGGCGCTACCGGCAGTTCTACCAATGCGATATCGACATCATCGGTGAGCCCTCGGTGCTCGCCGAGGTGGAACTGATCGAGGCCACCACGGCGGCGCTGGCGGCCGTGGGGCTCGCCGGTACCACCGTTCGGCTCTCTGACCGGCGGTTCCTGTCCGCCCTGGCGGAGGGCGTCGCCCTGCCCCAGGAGAGCTGGTCGACGTTCTTCATCGGCCTGGACAAACTCGACAAGATCGGCTGGGACGGCGTGCGGCGAGAACTGGTCGAGGACCGGGGCCTGCCGGCGACCGCGATCAACACGGCACTGACCCGGGTGCACGAACTCGCCGAGCTGCCCCAGAACAAGATCATTGATGGCGTGGCCGACACCGTGCCCACGCTGTCCGAGGACATCCTGCAGGATCTGGCCGCTACCACCAGCGCACTGGCCGAGTTCGCCACGACCGCCGAGGTGGCATGGGAGTTCGATCCCACGCTGGTCCGCGGCATGGGCTACTACACCGGTCAGATCTTCGAGATCGCCCACCCGGAGTTCCCCTCCTCGCTGGCCGGTGGCGGTCGCTACGACAAGCTGATCGGTCGTTCGCTGGGCAAGGACATCCCTGCCTGCGGCTTCTCGATCGGCTTCGAACGAATCGTCGATCTGCTCGAGCGGAAACCACGTTCCGAGGCCATCGCGGTCCTCTACGACACCGATGTCACGGTGAGCCGTGCTCTGGCCACCGCCCGCGGACTCCGCGCCGACGGGCGACGGGTCGCCATCATCGGGCGCAGCGGCAAGTTCGGGGCGCAACTGGCCCGCCTGGAGAGCTGGGGCTTCACTGCGCTGGTGCATCTGCGGACCGACGATGACTCCGCCGCGCATCCGCTGATCCGCCCGCTCACCGAGACCCGCCCCTGACCGCCTGCCCGCGGCGACAGCGCGTGTGCGAGTATCGCGCACAGTATCCGGGCTGGGGAGTCACATGTGATCACATCCGCACAACGCGGGCGGTACGATTGGCCGTGGCGAGGCGGTCCCGCCTTCCTCACCCCGGACGGCTCCCAAGTGGTGCTGCACAGCACCGCCGTCCACAACACCGTTGTCCACAGCACCGCGTTGGACACCTCCCGGCCGTGGTCGTGCAACTTCGTCGCGCTGGTGCGAGGTGCCCGGCGGAGCTTCACCGTGACCGAGGCGGGCGCCTTCGACTGGCACTGCACCTACACCACCATCCCCGACCGGCTGGTCCGCCAGCCCTACCGAGGCGGTGAGCTGGTCGTGGCCATCCGGGACAACCCCGGCCGCGATGAACCCGCTGACTATCGGGCCGCCTGGAAAGGGCAGTGGTTCGAGCTGCACACCAGGGCCTGCGGTCCCCCCGAAGGCATCACGACGATCTTCGACGCGTTCCGGTTGACCGACACACCGCTGGGGATGTTCGCCCAGCCACGCAGCGCCGGGCAGGCTCGCCTGGAACCCGTGCGGGTGGCCAAGGAGGTGCCCGGGATCGGTTACCTGACGATCGAACGTCCCGGGACCGGCCGGGTCGTCATACCGGACTTCCGGGGCCATCCGACCCGGCATGGGGAGCTGTGGCGCCAGCCTCTCGGTGCCGGTGCGCAGGGCCGATCCCGGCCGGACGCACTGGTCCTGGCCACTCCCACCGCAGTCAGCCGGTTGCTCCCCGGGCCTGCTGACACCGCGGATCCCCGCGAGGTACTAGCGTTGCTCCAGGAGCTGAACGTGACGTGGGAGCCCGCATGATCCTGCTCGGAGTGCCGGTGCTCGCGGGCGCGTTCCTGCTTGTCGAGGCCGGGCTCGAGCACCTGCGGACACCCCGGTACCTGGCTCGCGCGGCTGGCACCAGCATCGCGACGGCCCGGGGCATCGCGACCGTGGAACTCGTGATCGGGGTGCCCTCGGCCGTCGCGGTGATCTTCGGCATCGCCGAGCTGCGCTGGGCGTTGGCCGCCCAGACCGTGATCTACCTGGTCTTCGCCGCCCACCTGTGGTGGCGGCACCACCGCGGGGACCAGTCCGACTGCGGCTGCAACCGGATGGGCACCCAGGTCGGTCCGGGCTCGATCGGCCGGGCCGTGGTGCTGGCGATCGCCACGCTGGCGGCAACGGCTTGGTATCCCGCAGCCGTGCTGCCCGGCGGCGGCATCGCGATCCTGCTGGTGGCCTGCGCGCTCGTGTTGGCGGTGCTGCTCTACACCCTCCCGGCGGCCGTCGACGGGCAAGCCGCGTGAGCATGCTGGCCGCCGCGGTCACGCTGGCGTGGGGCTGCCTGACCCTGCTGACACTGGCGATGGCCGGGATGTTGCGGCAGCTCCGCGAGCTGCAGACCGAGGTCACCCAGCTGCGGGCCGAGCAGAGCACGCAGCCGTGGCGGGCCACCACCGGTCGCCGGGTGTCGCAGTTGGCTGGGGAAGGCGACCTGGTGTTGCTGGTGCTCGATCCCGGGTGCGGCCTGTGCGAGGCGGTGCACGAGCCGTTCATCCGGCTCGCCGCCGAGCATCCGGGCACCCGGTTCGAAGTGCTCTCCCCGCGCGCCCCACCCCGAGCTCAACAACCCCGAGCTCAACAACCCCGAGCTCAACAACACGGGGAAGGCGCGCCGAGCATCCCGTCCCGGGTCGACCCCGGTCTCGTCGCCGAGCTCGACCTGCCCTGGGCACCGGCGCTGCTGCACGTCGACGACGACGGGACGGTGCTCGCCGGGCAGCCGATCATCTCCCCCGAACGGATCAGCGAGCAGGTGGCGAGCCTGGTCGATGGCAGCCGGGCGGTGCCCCGGCAAGGAGCGCGATGACCCCGGATGACATTCCCCGGCTCGATGCGCCGGGTCCGGACCCGCGGTCGCGAATGGTGCAGTTCCGGGACGCCGGGACGGGGGTGCACCGGCGCGGGTTCCTGGCCATCGTGAGCACCGCTGCCATGACCCTCAGCCTCACCGTGCTCGGCTGGATCCCGCTGGCCCGCCCGGCCAGAGCCGAGCGAGGTAGCGAGTATCCCGACTGCGGGCGCTACGCCGACGGCCCCGGGGGACCGATCTGCTATGGCGCGCCCTACTCCCCGTCGTACTGCGGCCCGGACCAGTGGTTCAAGAACGGCTGTTACGGGAAGTGGGATACGGGCCTGGACTGCTACCAGCCGGCCGCGATCTGCCGGGCCGGCGAGGAGTCCCTGGAGGGCTGGCGCTGGAAGGCCGACGGTGTCACCTACCGCTGCGCGGACGGCGAGATCCACTACAGCGGAGCGCCGAACCTGGAACAGGTGATCTGCAACACGCCCGTGGACGAGCAACCGGCTCGATGATCCACAGTCTGCGATGATCCACAGTCTGCGGCGCGCCGTATCCGGTCCCGTGCTGGTGACCATGGTGCTGGCGGTACTCGCGGTGGCTGCGCCGATGCTGCGGGAGGGCGCCTTGCTGGCCTGGTTGCTGCTCGGGCTGGCCGCGGGTTACGCACTGTCCGGCTCGGCATGAAGCACCAACTCGGCACATCTGCTGAGCTCGCCGGTCTGGCGGGATGCGTCACGAAGATATTTCACCGCTGGTCTCGTCGCCGGGGGTGTCACCATCAGTGCACTCGCGGTGACTCTGGGCAGCCTGGTCCGTCCAGTGCTACCACCGGTCGTGCGAGTGGGCCTGGTCATCGCGGTGGCACTGTTCGTGCTCGCCGGCGAGTGCGGGCTGCACCGCGTGACACTGCCGCACCGGCGTGCCCAGGTGCCCTCGACGGTGATCGCTTCCGGTGGTGATGCGGGGGCGCTGCGGTTCGGTTTCGAGATGGGCGCCGGGGTGCGCACCCACATGCCCAGCAACCTGCCTTACCTGTCGCTGATGGCGGTGCTGCTGGTGAGCACCTGGCCGGCAGCGCTGGTGAGCGGGCTCGGTTTCGGGCTGGGTCGAGCCGCGATGGCGTTGGGCCGCCACTACAGCCGGGACGCAACCTGGTGGGACAACCAGTGGCAGCGCTACGAGCGAACGCTGCGGATCGCCCTGGCGCTGGCCGCGGCCCTGCTCACCGCCACGATCATCCTCTCCTGACTACCTGACCTTGACCTTGCCCCAGAGGTCAAGGTCTACAGTCGCTACAGGTGATGGCATGAAGATTGGTGAGCTCGCCCAGCGGGCAGGACTGACGACGAAGGCGCTCAGGTACTACGAGTCGTTAGGTCTGGTCACGCCCATCCGTCTACGCAACGGATACCGAGACTACTGCGAGGACGACGTGCGACGGCCGCCTACCGCAACGCGATCGCCGAGCTCACTGAGCGAATCGAGGCTCTCACCGCTAAGCGGGCGATTCTGTCAGCCCAATTGCTCCAGGCCGCCTACCGCACCAGCAGTGTCCAGGATGACTCAGGAAAAATCATGACGGACCCACGCGAGCTTCCCGCGAACTTACCTATCCCCCTGGAAGATGGGGCCGCCGATCACCTTGTCGGGCGACCAGTTCCGCACCAGAGCCTCCCAAACACAGCCAGCGAGACCGTCGCACTCCACAAGCTCGGGGCCGGGCGCACCATCCTCTACCTCTACCCACTGACTGGGCGGCCAGATGCCGACCTGCCCGACGGGTGGGACGCTATCCCCGGTGCACGGGGATGTACCGCGGAGGCGTGCGACTTCCGGGATCACCACGACGACCTACTCGGCGCCGGCGCATCCCGGGTCTTCGGAGTGTCCAGCCAAGACCGCGACTACCAGCGGGAGGTCGTCGAGCGCCTCCGGCTACCGTTCACGATGCTTTCCGACACCGAATTGCACCTGGCTAAAAAACTGGATCTACCGACGTTTCGCGCCGGCGATCTGACACTGTTCAAGCGGTTGACGCTCGTAATCCGCGACGGGATCATCGAGCACGTGTTCTACCCGATTTTTCCACCAAACGAGCACGCCCGACAGGTCCTGGTCTGGCTGCAGTCCAATCCGGCGCCACCCGACTGATGAATTCCCCAGGAAAGGCCACCCTGACCATTGCGCCGCGAGAAAACGACTACTGGCCATCATGGGGCGAGGAATTGCGTCGACATATCGTACTGCAAGAAGTGCAGCGCAGCCTCCACCCGGTTTGATACACCCATCTTCCTCATCACGTTGGTAGCGTGTTTTTTCACCGTTGTCTCGGACAGCTGCAGCCTAGTAGCCAGCTTCTTGTTGCTCAGACCCTCGGCCATGAGCCGTAAGACCTCACCTTCCCGAGGCGTGAGAACCGAGAGCCAGTGAGGTGGATTAGCCGCAGCCAATGAGCAGCCGTCGAACATGGCCATAGTAAGGGTCTCATGAGCCATGATACAAACGGCGCAGCCGCGGTGAACAAGTGAGATTATGTTTTCGAGATCACCATCGACCGCATCCAGATCCGCAATCCCCGCTACTCCTGCTTGACATGCCTCCGCAATACCTACCTGCGAGCCTCGAGACCGCAGTACAATGACCGCGGCCGCACCGCCGAGTTCACGCATCAGCCCCTGAAGTGCGTATCCCTGCAACGTACGAAGGTTCATGAGAACAACATCCGGTGCTAATTCAGCAGCCGCACGGACCGCGCCCTCCACGTCGTACACTTCGCCGACAAAACTCAATCTCGGAGAATTTTTAGCCACCGCAGCTAGGCCCGACCTGGTCACATACTGATCGTCAGCAATCAACACGCGAACCGAAGACATAATTCTCCCCCCGATCAGAGGTGAGGCCCCAACGGCTCTAGTGCCGAAAATTCGGCCCTCAAGGACAACACATCGAATCAGGGACAACAATCCTCCACTTAGGTGAAGCACCTTCACGTGATGTTACATAAATTTAACAATCTCGTTATGTTGTATTAACATTCCATACCCAGCCACCCGCTACCGAGCCAGCCCGGATGCGAAACGCTGGCCCCGGCGAGTCTCTGAACCATCCCGCCATGGTCACGGATCTTGATGTAATCCTCCCGAGCGAGGTACTCCACAAGAATACGACCAGTGACCCCAAAATGTCACCGCGACCTGGCCCGATAGTGGAATCTCCTTTGGTGCCTTTGTAGCCTACCAAATTTCTTCCGCGGTTGGGAGACTGGCATCCTCGCGATCCGTTCCAACATTCGCAGGCAGTTTGTCCGACCAGCCGCTTTGGAATTTCTTCCTGAACACAACACGATGAACAAGAAGATCAAGGATCCACTTAAGATTGAGAGGCGACAGGATGGATGAGAACTTCTTCAAAAAACTGGACGGCGTCGTCGAGAAAGAATGGGATGCGATCAAGCAGGGATCATTCGCACGCCATGTGATGGAAAAAGGTGTGGACAAGGACCTCTACAAGCTCACCATGTTGCAGATTTATCACTACACCAGGCATAACGCCATCAACCAGGCGTTCGCCGCCTGGCGGGTGGTACCGGAACGGGTCGGCCTGTTGCGTTTCTGCTTCGAACACGCCGGTGAAGAACTCGGCCACGAGAAGATGATCATCCACGATCTCGAATCGGTCGGGTTGTTCGAACCGGCGGACATCGCGAGCTCGCCGCTGCCGGCTACCGAGGCCTTCATCGGATACCTCTATTACGTCGGCCTGCACTATGGTGCCGCGCCTCGGCTGGGTTACAGCTATTGGGCAGAAAGCGTGTACAGTCATATCAGCGAGCTGCTAGGCAGGGTTCGATCGGATCTGTCCCTGACCGACAAGCAGATGAGTTTCTTCGTGGCCCATGCGGTCATCGACGAGAAGCACGCAGAAGAAGTGCGGCGCGCCATCGAACAGCACGCTAAAGATGACACTGAGCGAGCCCTGATTCTCCAGGTTGCTCGAACCACGCTGCGTCAGACCGGCGCGCTGCTAGACGAGGTGCACCGGACATACTCGGCCGGGACACCCAAGAGCGCTGGACGTGCGGCGTGATCAGGGGATTTTCCGTCCACCTCGCCCGCACGCCGGTGGACCTCGCCGAGGCCCGCAACCTGCGAGACGTGGTCTATCGGACCAGGCTGGGACTGGACACTCAGCGGTGGAACCAGGAGGACGCCAGGGACCGGGCCGGCCACGTCTTCCTCCTCAGGGAGCACTCGGTCCTCGTCGGCACCGGCCGGGCCCTGCGCACCGATTCGCCATTATGCGAGATACGTGAGCTTGGCCGGCTACCGGCAGATCTCGAAACCGCCACCGACACCTGCGAAGTGAGCCGGATCGCAACCCGCCGATGCTCCGACGGTCTTCCCGCCAGCCTGCTTCTGCTGGGTATGGGCGCCGAGTGGCTTCTGGAGCACACTGACCTACGGCGCTACGTCGCGTATGCCAGGGTGTCGGTGCTATGGCTTTACCAGAAAGTCGGCGCCGTCGACCTGGGCACCCGGTTCCGAATCTCGGACCGGGGTGACTCGGAGTATGGGGTGATCCTCGGAGGGCTGAGCGACGCCGCTGCTGCCGTTGACCGATTCGGCGCTGAGGTCACCAATCGCACATCGTTCAGGGCTAGGTGAGCCATGGTGGGAAAAAATGTGCTCGTCTTCGGATATCACGGCTTCCGCAACGCGGGTGCGGAAGCCCGAATGGTGTCGATCGTGCGGGCACTGCGCGATTCCGTGGGGATTGGCCGCATCGACGTGGTCACCTTCCACCGGCACCACCTGGATTACCTGACCGGTGTGCGCAAGCGATACCTGCACCCCGCGTTCTACCAGGCGGGTACCCGTCGATTGCTCCGCAGTGCGGATCTGGTGGTGTTCACCGAGGGCAACATGCTCAGCGACGCCTTCACCAAGCATATGGTGCTGGCCCACACTGCCGTGCTGGAGCAGGCCGCTACGGCAGGGGTGCCGACGGCTGCGCTGGCAATCGACTCCGGCCCGCTGCACCCATCACGCCGGACCCGAGTGATGAATGCGCTGAACGGCCTGCAGCTCCTTACTCTGCGTACTCCCGGCGCCCTCAACGAGCTACGGGAACGGGGGCTCACTGTGCAGGCTACCGTCACAGCGGATTGCGCGGTGTCCATGCCACTGCCCTCTGAGGCGGTGCGTCGCACCGTCGCGGCTCAGTTCGGCCTGAATTCGCCACGGATCCATGGCCTGGCGCCAGTGGACTTCTTCATGTATCCGGCGCGACTGTCGCTGGTCGGCAAGCCTGCCGAGTACGTACGGTACCCATTCAAGGGCAGTTGGCCGGATAACGGCCGGGCGCGCAGCGCACGGCTGGTGGAGCAGTGGGTGACGTTCGGCGCCGAGCTTGCCGCCAGGGACCCGGAGTCTGTGCTCGCTGTGGTGATCATGGATCCGTCCGACAAGCTGATCGGGATGGGCGTCCACGCGGAGCTGGCCCGCCGGGTCGGCGATCCACGGCGGGTACGGCTGGTGACCTGCTTGGCGCTGGACACCGTGCAGATGTCGGCTGCGCTCAGTGCACTCACCACGATTGTCACCTCCCGCTACCACGCGATAGTGATGCCGATGGCCTACGCGGTGCCCTTCATCGCGGTCGGGCACGACACCCGGACCCGGTTCATCGCCCAGGAGATGGACATGGAGCGGTACTTCGTTCCGCACGACACCCCCGACCTGGCCGCCGTACTCGCCGACCGGCACCGGCAGCTGATGGCCGAGCGGGACGAGCTGCGGTCAACGCTGACCGCCACGTTCACCGACTTTCAGGAACGGGACCAGGAGAACTACCGGTTGCTGGCTAAGGCGGTGGCGGAGTGACCCGCCTAGTCGCAGTGACCGGGGCGACCGGATTCATCGGTGCCCACGTGGTCCGGCAGCTGGTGCTGCGTGGGGACCAGGTCCGGGTTCTGGTTCGCAGCCTCCAGAGGCTGGTGAACCTGCCGGGACTGGATGTGGAGCCAGTGCAGGTGGACCTGGCCAATTCTGCTGCGATGCGACACGCGCTGGAGGGTTGCGAACTGCTGTTCCACCTGGC
Organism: uncultured Actinomycetota bacterium; assembly: GCA_963712995.1. GTDB lineage: Bacteria > Actinomycetota > Actinomycetes > Mycobacteriales > Pseudonocardiaceae. The sequence continues at coordinate 39,340 of CAVQKH010000012.1, forward strand.
CGGTGAGATCGGCGGTCGGAATCGGGATCGCGTCTGGCAGATCAACTCGGAGGTGCCGTCCCGCATAGTGGAGGCGGCCAGCGTCGCAGGGCTGCGCCGTGTGGTGCTCACCTCCACTGCCAGCGCGGTCGGGCCGGCGCCACCAGGCGAGGACACCGTCGAGGACAGTCCATACCGATCGTTTGGCTTCGTGTATATCGACTCCAAGCAGGCCGGGGAGACCGCCGCGCTGGACGCCGGGCGGCGGTGCGGGATTGAGGTCGTTGTCACTAATCCGACCTACGCCCTGGGCGCACCGCTGAATCGATCGCTGCGTGGCGCTCCGTCCACCCGTCTAGTCGGCAACTACCTGCGAGGCCAGTTGCCGGCCGTGGTGGATGCTTACAACAACTTCGTCGGCGTCCAAGACGTGGCCGCTGGTCACCTGCTGGCGGCAGAGAAGGGAAGGCCGGGTGAGCGGTATCTGCTGGGCGCCGAAAACCTAACCTGGGTGCAGTTCATCGGGCGCTTGCGCGCGATGTCCGAGATACGTTATCCGGTGTTGGTCCTGCCGCGCCGGGTGGAGCGGCTGGCCGAGCGAAAGCGACTGCTAGGTATACCCAACCCGCTTCCGAGGGAACCTGTCCGGCTGATGGCCAAGGACTGGCGATATTCGGTGGACAAAGCGCGGCGCGAGCTGGGTTACGAGCCAGCGGCTATCGACCTGTCCCTGGCCAGGACCGTGGACTGGTACCGCGAGCTGATTGAGGGCGGCGCGTTCACCGATACCCCCCAGCATGCTGTGGCCCGGATGGGCCGACTCATGCGCGGCGCAGACCAGGTCGGCCTACTCAGCGTCATCCGCGCCACAGCACGAATCCGCATTATCTGAGTAGCTCCCCTCACATCCCTCGCTGAGCCATACGGGTCGAGGAGAAGTCATGACATCAAGAACAACATTCTCGCCACGTCCACCCGTGGTTTCAGCCGCGACACTGGCCGAGCTGGTACTCGCGGCCGGTCGCCGGTTCGGGGACACCCCCGCCTTCCGGCACAAGACCGGGCATGGCTGGGCCGAGGTGTCCTACGCCACGCTGGCCCACACGGTGCGCGAGCTCGCAGCCGGTCTGATCGACCAGGGGATTGAGCACGGGGACCGGGTGGCGCTATTCGCCAACACCAGGCCCGAGTGGAGCTACGTCCACTACGCGACTTTGTGCGCCGGGGCCGTCCTAGTTCCGCTCTATCCAACCAGCTCGGTGGAGGAGGTCCGGCACATCCTGAAACACTCCGGCGCCAGGATCGTTGTGGTGGAGACCGGGGAACAGCTCCAGAAGGTGCGCACGGTCCGCGAGGAGCTGCCCGAGCTCGACGGTGTCGTGGTCTTCGACCCCGACACCGACCCCAACGGGGCCGCCCTTACCCTTGATGAGCTGGCCGCGTGCGGTCGCCGCCAGCCAGATCCACTGGAACGGCGACTGGCTGAGATCGAGCCCACCGACATGGCCTCGTTCCTGTACACCTCAGGCACGACCGGGCCACCGAAGGGCTGCATGCTCGATCATGCAGCGTGGCTGACAACGGTGGCGATGACAGTCCATGTGCTGCCGCTTGCCCGCGGCGAGTGCGGGTATCTATTCCTGCCGCTGGCCCACGCCTTCGCCCACCTGGTCGAGCTGGTCTCCCTGGAGGTTGGCGGGACTCTGGTGTTCTGGGAAGGCGACACATCCAAGATCATCGCTAACCTGTCCGAAACCAGTCCCCAATACTTCCCCAGCGTGCCCCGGCTGTTCGAGAAGTTCCATAGCGCCATCGTTCGCCAGGCGGCCGAAGCCGGCCCGGTCAAGCAGGCGCTGTTCCACTGGAGTGTGCGCACCGGGCAGCAGGTTCGCGGCCCGGGCCAGCGGTCACCAGGGCGGCTAGCCCGCGCACGGCAGGCGGTGGCGGACCGGCTGGCGCTGGCCAAGGTACGCGGTGTGCTCGGTGGCCGGATCAAGCTATGCATCACTGGTGCGGCCCCGATCGCCCCGGAGACCCTGGAGTTCTTCTGGGCGATCGGCGTGCCCTTGCTGGAGTCCTACGGTATGACGGAATCTCCGGCCATCGCCCTGAACAGCCCAGGCGACGTTCGGATTGGCTCGGTCGGCAAGCCCTTGCCGGGAATTCGGATCGAGATCGCCAATGACGGCGAGATCATGGTCCAGGGACCGAACCTGCTTCGCGGCTATTACCAGGACGAGGTGGCCACTGCGGCCGCCGTCCGCAACGGATGGCTGTACACCGGTGACCTGGGCCGACTCGACGAGGACGGTTTCCTGTACATCACCGGTCGGAAGAAGGAGCTCATCATCACGGCGAACGGTAAGAACGTCGCGCCAGCCGAGATCGAGAACGCGTTGCGTCAGCAGCCGGGCATCGCCCATGCGGTGGTCTGCGGCGACCGGCGGCCGTATGTGTCCGCGCTCATCGCGGCGGACGCCGAGGTGGCCTCCGCCGTCGAGGAGACGCGGGCACTGATCCAACGAGCAGTGAACGTGGTGAACGAAAGGCTGTCCCGCGCCGCACAGATCAAGCGGTTCACAGTACTGCCGCAGGAACTGTCACAGGAGGCCGGCGAGCTGACCCCGACCTTGAAGGTCAAGCGCGCCGTGGTTTATCAACGTTATGGCGCTCTGATCGACAGGATGTACACAGACTCATGACGATCGAACTGGCCACACGCTATGTGGACAACCCATTCTCGTGATTTCCGGATGACTGATCGGAGGATGATCATGGAAGAATGGCCGGGACGTTCGGCAACGGAAATTGCAACCGCGGTACGGTCGGGCGCGGTCACGGCCCGTGCAGTGGTGACCGAACACTTGGCTCGGGTGCACGCGCTTGACGGCGAGTTGGGCGCTTTTCGCGTGGTCCGGGACAACCGTGCGCTGGCTGAGGCGGACATCGTGGATGCCCGCCTCGATCGAGCGGACCTTCCATTGGCCGGCGTGCCGCTAGCGATCAAGGACAACACGGCCGTGGCAGGGGAGACGGCTAGGTCAGGATCAGCAGCCACTCCGGACGAACGAGCCCCTGCCGACCATGAGGTGGTGCGTCGGCTGCGATCAGCAGGCGCAGTGATCCTTGGCATCAGCAGCATGCCCGAACTGGGGATCTTCCCCATGGACGATAGCGTTTACGGTATCGCGCACAACCCGTGGTGCCTGCAGCGCACGCCCGGCGGGTCGTCCGGAGGAGCTGCCGTGGCGGTGGCCGCCGGTATGGTTCCGCTGGCCCAGGGCAACGATGGGTTGGGCTCGATCCGGATCCCAGCGGCTTGCTGTGGCCTGGTGGGTTTCAAGCCCGGAACCGGCATAGTCCCGCCACCGTTCGACCACGCAGACCCGTGGTTCGGGATGGCCGAGAACGGCCCGGTTGCTACCACGGTAGGCGACGCTGCGCTGCTGCTGGCGGTGATGGCGGACCGGCCGGAGTGGGCCGAGGTGGCCGTACCGGACCGGCCGCTGCGGGTGGCGGTGTCCACCACCCAACCAGGATCCGGGCTGCCGGTGGACCGGGAGTACAAGGAGGCTGCGCACACCACCGGGAAGACACTCGCCGAGGCTGGCCATGAGGTGCACGCCAAGGATCCTCCGTACCCGCCGACCCTCGGCGCGGCCGTGATGGCGACCTGGTGCGTGTGCGCCGACGGTAGCACTCGGCAACTGGACCGGCAGAAACTGGAGCGACCCACACGGGTGCATGCTCAGGTTGGCAGGCTGGCGCGCCGGCTCGGCCTGGCGCGGCCACGTGCCCGGCAGCACTGGCAGGACCGGCTCGGTCCGTTCTTCGCTGACCTCGACGTGCTGGTCACTCCAGCGTTGGCTCAGCCACCCCCGGCCTCGGTGCGCTGGGGACACCGAGGGTGGCTTCGTAACATCGTTGCCGCCAGCCGATACTGCGTGTTCGCTCCACCGTGGAACCTCGTGGGGTGGCCCGCCGCAGTGGTACCCGCTGGCCTGCACCGCACCGGTGTCCCTCTCGCGGTGCAGCTCGTGGCCCCACCCGGTAGCGAGCGCCTACTCCTGTCCATCGCTCGCGCGCTCGAGCTCAGCAGGCCCTGGCCTCGTATCGCTCCCGGCTACGACCTCACGCTCACCACGTGCCACCGAACGACCTAATGCTGGCGTCGAAACTTATGGTGAACGAGTTGCTTGATAGGCTGGAGCACTCATGGCGCTGAGTTCGGCGAGGTTGACACAACGTGTCCGTAGGGTCGTCTGGTAATAGTGGTATCGTGTTGTCGCGAGCGGCGGCTTCGGCGTCGATGAAGCCGCCGTGCGGCAGTCCCTATTTCGAGAAAATCTCTATGAGGTAAGTTCTTCACCGCGGCCGACACATCGTCCGCGAACGTGAAACACTCTCGCAGTCCGGCAGCTTCCAGTGCCCAGTTGGGGACTCGAGAGCGACACACCAATCGTAGGGCGCGACCTTGTTGCGCAGCGAGTTCATTCACCTCGAACAGCGCGGACAGTCCGGCGGAGCCGAGAAGCTGCACGCCATCCAGGTCCACAATCACGACCCGCGCCACGGCCAGCTGCGCGATCAGAAAATCAGCCAGTTCCAGCCCGGCCGGAGTGTCGATCTGACCTACTACCGTGACCACCCGAGCGCCGGATCCGAGCTTAGCCACCTGCAAACCGGTGCCGGCGGGAAAGTCGCTGCTCATCGTCATACTCGGCACAATATCGTGTGCACACAGGGCAGCACCACGCAGCGGGACCAGAGTTGCTGAGCGGTATTGTTCAGTCGGTGTGCGGCACAGCGCGACCGAAGTGGTGAAGTGTCCAACCGAACTCCAAACCGAGATTGTCAGCAATTGCAATTCGGCAAGCGGAAGTGCGCGCACAGCTTCGGAGCCCGCGATCTGCCCGCCCGGTCGTCCTGTGCGCGCTCGACCGTGACGGGGCGCGACGGCTCGTCGAGCAACAGCCGTGGATGGATCATGACCGGACGAACCTCCCCGCGGGGCGGACGCCTGCCACAGGGCACGTGTTGCCCACGCCAAGCAAGCACCTGGCCAAGTTACCACGAAAGTGTTGCAATCCACTCCTAAGTGTGATTAATTTCGTTCGCTTGAGCATCCACACCGGCCAAATCGTGACACTTTGGAGTGATGGAGTCGTTGAGTGCCACCACAGTGTGCCATCGCGACCGTCAGGTACCCGTCGCGATCGACACCGCCAGCGCCCTCACTTCCTCATGATCGATCACCGGGGCGTTGCACAACGCCGACCAACCACCCGGGCCCGATCATCCATAACAAACGGTCATGACGGTGACCCCACCTGTGCGTGATCCCCACTGGTCCAGCACAGGTGTGACCCGCCCGACAAGGAGAAATAATGATCAAGCGGGAGCATCCCGTGCTCAAATTACCCGAGCTGGACCGCACCGACGATCCCCGGGGCGGAGCGGCCGCCTGGGCGCTGCTGACGGTAGGTGCGACTCTGATCGTCGGCATCGTTGTCGCCGTCATGTGGGCCACCGGCGCCTGGTAACGCCGCTAGCCGTCAGGCGATGTCACCGTCAGTCGATGTCACCGTCGTCGAGTGGCTCGTCTGGTTCCAGCGTGGATCAGCCGTGGCGACGCGATCACCAAGCTGTCGCAGGCATCCACTGTCGGCTCTTGCGCCACCGAGCATCGGTGCCGCCCGCCGCGTTCGTCTGTCGATGGGTGGGGAGTCCGCAGCTATGTGTTCGGACGCCTCGGCTGCGCTGTCGATCGACCGTGGCCGCCGCGCCGCCACGGGCGGAGAACCCGCCGGGAGGCGTCTCGGCCAACCATTGCCGGCGCCGGTAGCCGATCGCATCGGCGGAGCAGCACTTACCCGCTGGTGATCAGCACGGCGGGCACCACGGAGTGTGGCCACGGTCTGGCGCCGATCGACCGGATCTTGCGCGCGGTCTGCTCGATCGGGAGCAGATGCAGGCGCTGGTGTTCTGGCCGAATGTGGACGCCGGTAGCGCCGAGCGTCGCGACCGGGTACATACCGGCAGTCGGCGTGAGCATCGGGACTGGCCAGCAGCACTGCCATTTCTTCAACGTAGCCTGCACCCGGAGGAATTCGCCCGTGCTGAGACGCCGACGCTGGTCCACGCCCATGATCGGCAAGGCCGTCGGCGGCGCTGCGCGAGGGTGCCTACCTCGGCACAGCGGCGGTGACATCGGCGAGGCTCGCCAGCGCAACCGCGAGTGCGGCCCAGAGTGGCTGTTCGACCCCCGCCCCGGTTCTCGGATCGCTGTCAGCAGCGACCCGAGAACCGGTGAGCTGTCCATCCGCCTGATACGGGCTATGGATGCACGCTCAGATCCGCACGGTCGTTCCGTCCAAGAGGGGCACTGTCATCGAGAAGTTCTCTCCGTAGGTCAGTTTCTGTTCCTCCAGCACCCCGATGGCGACCTGCTCGCCGAGGCGGAATGACTCGTAGTAATCGGTGTAGTAGTGGACACCGGCCCAGTCACGCCCAACCGCAATGTTGGCAGCGATCTTGTTCAGCTCGCCCTCGACGGTCAGAGGAGTGGGCAAGCTGAGGTCGACCAGGCACTTGCCGTCGGCGCTCGGCTCGTATCCGATAATCGCTCCATCACTTTTCAGCTGCCAGCCGTGGTCGAACCAGGCCTTGAGGATGGTGACACACGCGCCGGCCACGGTCGCATGTCCCGCACCATAGGAGGGATGCGTCGGTGAACCCTCCGGAAACGCCATGGGAAGCAGCCAGTTCTTGCCATTCACGGGGTCTAGGCGCGCACCGATTCCAGACGACCCCAAGTAGGCTTTTTCCATGTTCTCCAGCGCGGCCAGGCGTGCCTTCACGGCTGCCGCGCCGTTGCGCCGCTGGTACATCCAGCCACCCAAGGCTTCGGGACGCAGCCGCCGATGGATGTTGTACTTCTGGTAGCGAATCGCCTTCAGTGCGCGGGTCGCGACCTCAGTCACCAACGTCAAGATGTGCGGACCGCCGAACTGGGCGAAGCCGAGCTGCTTGTCGATGTAATCCGGCCCCAGGAACGGCAGGCCGGGATCGAATGGGGCACCCAAGCCGAGCAGGATGAGGCAGGAGTTGAGATAGGCCTCATACAGCGCGTCATAGTGCACATAGGTCGCAAGGTCGCGCGGCGTGGCCATGAAACGAAATCCTGGGTCGTAGGCCTCAGTTCCCCGTACGTCTGCGCCGTTCTGGACGTCCAGCCAGTCCTTGAAGTCCCGCATGTAGTTCGTGCCCACCTTCGTGACACGCACCCGCTGGTCGGCGCGGATGCTGCCGTAGGCGATGTAGCCGTCAGCAATCGCGTGAGCCGCGCCGAGGCCCCGGTTACCGATGAGGAGGAACTGGGACAGATACGGGCCGGTCTGCACACCCGGGCCCACCCCACGGAAGAGCTTCTCCAAGGGCACAGGGTCCGTGCCGTCCTCGCTGAGGATGCGGCGGCGGGCCAGCGACGAGGGGAGTTGGTCGGTGGCTCCGGTCAGATTCGGCGTCTGATCCCGGCGGAACCACCACAGGCGCTTCAGCGAGTTCCTGGCGTCAGTAATGGTGGCGTCACTGCCCCAGTTCGCGAACGGCACGTCCCGGGCCAGCGCCATCCAGTAGATCTCGCCCATCTCGGCGATCAGCTCCTGGCTGTCCAGTGACGGAGCGGGCGGTATCGTCAAAGCCTGCGCGTCCGGGCCCTCCAAGTCGAAGGTGAGTCCCGCTCCCTGGCTCTCCCATCCGCGAACGGGCACCTCCTTGCCCAAGCCCTTGACGTACGGTCCGATCCAGGCATGCGGGGGCGAACTCGAACCGGGTGGCCCGATAGGAATCGCGGCGATATCGCGTTCATCGCCGGAGTCGATGCTGCGCACCCAGTTGGCGTAATCCAACGGGTTGTCGACAAATCCATCATCGTCGTGCGGGAGGCACTTGGTGAAGCTCGCGATGTAGCTGGGTAGTTTCCCGTCGTTGTGACGGTATCGCTGCTCGTCTCCGTTGCTGACGTGGCGGGGATGGACACGGGCGGCGGCCAACTCGGCCGCGCTGCGACGAATCTCCAAAGACTGTTGTTGCCGAGAGCGCATACAACTCCTCCTTCTCACACTCGGGCCAGGGCTTCACCTGGAGCGACTAGATACATGATCAATTATGGAGAATTGAGCGAAACATCAAGATCATTTCATGTTACGGCCACGGCTCTGGTCGCGACACGCCACTGCCGATCATCTGACCGCCATCAGGTGATCCACCACACTGAGGAGAGAACCAGGGACCTGCGCTTGATACACGTGCGGTAACCGTCTTTGACCGGCCGTCTCACGCCACCCCGGCAGGCTACGAGCCGAGGCCATCGCGACTTACCATGGTTGCCAGGGCGCCACCAGCCCCTATGACCCCCCGTGGCGCGGCAGGAGGTGCAGCGAGCATGGCGACAGTTGCAGTCAACCTGACCCGGCCCGAGGAGGAACTGGGCGAGATTCCAGCGCGGCTGCGCGGAGGGCTTGGAACTGCGCTGCGGATCCGAACGTCGGCCACACCGGCGGCAGAGGTGATCGAGAGCCTGCGCGGTTGCGCGGCGGCCATCGCCGACCAGGAACTCTACACCGCCCATTAAGCCCAAAGTCAAAGCGCATAATCCAGAGTCCACTGGAGTTTCACTGGAGTCCCACTGAAATTCCACTGCGTGAGAAGGAATGAAACACGGCTCACACGATGGCCGATATATTTCTGGCCAGGCGCCACGATTCCGAAGGGATGCCTGGCCGCGTAGCCTAGAGAGCCGAAAACGAGCGAAGGTGATTACCCGTGGTGAACTATATCACCGGAGATTACCCGGTTTCACCCGACGTGTCCGTTGCCAAAGGAGCTGCTATTCCCTGGCAAGGGGGTCTACCCCAAGTGACGGGGCGTCGCTGTCCGTTACGGCTACCACTACTGCTCGCCGGAGTGAGCGCCGGCGCCACGTTGCTGCTGCAATGGCCCGTGCTGGCCAGCGAACCGGTGTTCACCCGGATGAACGCCTCGGTGACAGCCTCGATGATAGTGCTGGGCAGCTACCTGACCATCCAGCAGCGCGAACGATTCACCGGTCTAGCCTTCATCACGGCAGGCCTGTGCTGGCCCCTGATCGCGCTCGACATCTATCCGGGCTGGGGCGGGTACCTGTCTTTCGTCTTCGGCGGCGGAGCGGCCTTCTTCGTGCCCCTGTGCTGGGGGATCCTGCGCTATGGGCGCGCGCGCCTGGCACACGGTTCCGAACGGCTCTATATCGTGCTGTGCGCGTTACTCACCAGTGGCACCGGAGCCACGTTCAGCCTGTTCACCAGACCCGAATGGGTGGGGCTGCCCGCACGCACGCCCTGGCCGACGCTCATGCCCAACGAGTCGGCCAGCATCGTGGGAGCTGTGCTGCTGTGCGTGGGATTCCAAGTCCTGGCCTGGGGCTTCCTGCTGCTGGTACGGAGAATGCTGCAGGAGGCCCCGCCCACCCGTAAGGACGCGATCCGCCCGCTGTGTGTCTTCGGTGTCGCATTCGGGTTCGGGTCGAGTGTGGTCTACACCGTCGCGATCTTCACTCCTGACCTGCTACCCCCGCACACGGTGGCCATCGTCATCGGCGCCTTCGCCATCGTCCTGAGCTGCGGCCTCGGTATCTCCATGACCCGCCAGGACCTGCTGAGCGCGCGCCTGGTCGATCGCCTGCCACAGTCCCGGACCCCGGAGAACGTCGCACGCTATCTCAAGGACGTCCTGAAGGACGAGTCCGTCGAGTTGTTCTATCTGGACCCCGACTCATCGGGCCTGATCGACGCCGATGGGCACCTGCGGATCGTGGATGAGGAACTTCTCGCCAACCGGTTCCACGCGTGGATCTGGGGTAGCGACGGCTCACGAATCGGCCTGATCACCACGCATCCGCTGATGCGCAACGATTCGACCACGCTGGCATCGCTGGCCCAGATCGTCACAATCCTCACCGAGAACGCCCGGTTACAGGCAGTATTACGCATGCGTGTGGAACAGCTGAACGCGACGCGGATCGCCCAACAGCTCGCTTTCGAGCAGGCCCGTGAGCAGTTCCACCGCGACCTGCACGACGGCGTGCAACAGACGATCGCCGCGGCTCGAATGGACCTCGACGCCTTCACGGAGGCCGCCACGCCCCAGGAACACCAGCAGGTCCTCGCCCAGCTCGACACCAAGCTCCGGCTGGCTCTGGAGGAGGTGCACAGTCTCAGCAGGGGCAGGCAGCCGCCTGAGCTGAGATTTGGGCTCAAGCGGGCGATCGACCGGGTGGTGGCGGAGCTGCGCCTGGCGGCACGCTGCCAGATCACCAACACGGACCTGGGCATTCTGACGGTCCCGGTCTACTACCTCGTCCGTGAGTCGCTGACCAACGTCCACAAGCACGCCAGCGCCAAGATGGTCGAGATCAAGGTCACGACCGACGGACGGATGATCCACATCGCGGTACATGACGACGGTGTAGGCGGCGCAGCGATCCGCGAGCAGGGGGGAATCGGTGGCATGCGCAACCGGGTCAAGGAACTCGGAGGGCGCTTTCAGATCAACAGTCCGGCCGGGATGGGCACGATGATGAAAGTGAGCGTGCCGTGCGTGTGATCGTAGTGGATGACAACGACGTCTGGCGACCCAGCCTGGTCGCCGCGCTGAGGAGCCGCGGGGTGACCGTCGCCGCCGAGACTTCCGACGGCGACGAGCTGCTCACGCTGCTGCCCACGCTCGGTCGTGAGCCGATCAATATCGCCGTGCTCGATCTTCGGTTACCCCCGACGTGGTCGGACGAGGGCATCCGTCTGGCCCGCGAGCTGAGACGACGCTACAGCGAACTCGGAGTGATCATCTTATCCGGCTACGAACGCGACGTGCAGCTGTACTACGCCACCCAGACCTTGAGCAATCTCGGCGGGAGCGGCGGGACGGGGTATCTGTTCAAGGACCGCACCAGCCGCAGGAGCCTGCACGATGCCTTACGGCGCGTCGCGGCAGGCCGCATCGTGGTGGATCCGGTGTTCTCTCAACACGCCGCGGCGGAGTACCGGCACCAACACGCCGCTGCGAAGGACTTCAGCGACCGCGAGGTCGAGGTCCTGGACCTTCTGGTTCAGGGACTCACCAACAAAGAGATAGCGGACAAGCTGTACCTGTCCATCCCGGTCGTCGAGCGCCACCTGACAAAGATTTTCCGGCAGCTCCTGCCGTCGGAGACCAACGGGGAGAGCCCAGGCGATGCCCGGCGGGAGAATCGCCGCGTGCTCACCGTCCTGGAGTGGCTGCGCCGCACCGGCCACCTCACGTAACCCACGGCCGGCTGGACTGGAGCGAAAACGATGGTTTTCCCTCCTTGTGGGAACCTTCGTGGCTGATCAACGATGGTATGTGACCTCCCCTACCGCGGTGGTGAACCGCCCGCTGCACACCACCCACCCATGGAGCTGGTGAATGAGCACGACCATGATGATCGGGGCTGGGATAGTGGTCTGGGTCCTGGTGGCGGTCCTGACCGCGTTCGTGGTCGGGAAGATTCTCCAGCGGCGGGATAGGCACCGCCCCGTCGAGGCCGACCCGCTTCCGGCAGAGACACGGGTAACGGGTCGTCGCACGAAGCAGTCCGCCCTTCGCCGCGGTCGGCGCTAGAGCCGCGCCGCCAGCGGCGAGCGGACCCGGTTGCGGGTGTCCAGAACCCGGTCGGCGTGCTGCTCGAAGAGTTCCCAGTCGATCGAATCGTGATCGGCGAGGATGATGACCAGATCACACTCGATGACCTGGCTCAGCACGCCGGGAACCACGCGAATGAAGCTCGGGATCTCTTCCACAGTGACAAGCGGGTCGATCGCGCAAAGGTCGGCTCCGAGATCGTCGAGGTAGCGGGCGATGGCGATCGCCGGGGACTTCCTGGTGTCCCGGGAGTTCCGTTTGTAGGCCAACCCCACGAGCAGGATCCGGCTGCCGTTGACCGCCTTCCGCTTCTGGTTGAGCTGTGCGACCACGCGGGAGACCACATAGTCGGGCATGTGATCGTTGACATCATTGGCGATGTCGACGAAGCGGAAAGCGTGCCCCAGAGACCGCCGAACCTGCCAGGACAGGTAGGAAGGATCAATCGGCAGGCAATGACCGCCGACCCCTGGGCCCGGGGTGAACTTCATGAATCCGAAGGGTTTCGTGGCGGCCGCGTCGATCACCGACCAGACATCGAGCCCGAGGCCGTGACAGAACATCGCCAGCTCGTTGACCAGGGCAATATTGACATGCCGGAAAGTGTTCTCCAGCAGCTTGGCGAGCTCGGCCTCCCGGGGCCCGGACACCGGCACCGTGTGCTCGACGAGCCGGCCGTAGAAGTCCTGCAACGCCTGCAACGACTCCGCGCCCACTCCTGCGATGATCTTCGGGGTATTGTGGAAATGCCAGATCTCATTCCCCGGGTCGATACGCTCGGGGCTGTATCCGACGCAGAATTGCGTCCCCGCGGCCAGACCCGAACCGGCCTCGAGGATCGGGATGAATACCTCCTCGGTGGTGCCGGGATAACTCGTCGACTCCAGGATGACGCAGGCTCCCATGGTGATGTGCGGGGCGATGGCGCCCGCCGCGGCTTCGACGCAGCTCAGATCAGGCGCGCCGTCGCGCAGCGGGGTCGGGACACAGACCACCGCGACATCGAAGCCGGCCAGCGCCTCCGGATCGCCGGTGGGCAGGTACCGTCCGGTACTCGCCGCGGCTGCGAGATCGTCGTCGGTGATGTCATCGATGAACGTCTTCGCCTTGCGCAGATAATCGACGCGAGCCTTGTCGATGTCGAAACCGACGACGTCGAAACCGACTTCGACGGCCCGTATCGCCAGCGGTAATCCCACGTAACCCTGACCGACCACCGCGACACGCCGTGGCGAAATGTCAGAAATGTCGTACATCGCCCCCCCTGGCTCGTTCGCCACCTTCAGTGACAAGCCGAATACTAGCGGTGTTGAGATCGGCCGTCATCGAAGTGTTTTTGCGAGCTCACTCGCGATAGCGCTACGGTCGGGTAAGTCACGTTGAACACGCGGGAGCTCGCACCGAAACGGGCTGAGAGGGCAGCTGGGCACCATCCCAGGGCTGCCGACCGCACGAACCTGTCCGGGTAATGCCGGCGTAGGGAGGCTGAATCGATGAGCACGCCCCTGAGCCCGCGGTCCACGATGCCACTGCACGATTACACCGTCGAGCCCACCGTGACCACCGGCCCCATCACCGGGTCGCGAAAGGTCTACCGCGAGGTGGGTGACGGTTTACGGGTCCCTGTTCGGCGGGTGGATCTGACCAACGGGGAGCACCTCGATCTCTACGACACCTCGGGTCCCTACACCGATCCGAACACCACCATCGACGTCCACGCGGGGCTTCCGCTGCTGCGCGCGCAGTGGATCGCCGCCCGCGCGCCCTCCACCCAGCTCGCCTGGGCGCGGGCCGGTATCGTCACCGAGGAGATGGCGTTCATCGCCGCCAGGGAGGGCGTCGACGTCTCGCTGGTGCGCGACGAGGTCGCCCGCGGCCGCGCGGTGATCCCGGCGAACCACCGGCACCCCGAATCCGAGCCGATGATCATCGGCAAGAAGTTCCTTGTGAAGATCAACGCCAACATCGGCAACTCGGCGGTCTCCTCCTCGATCGAGGAGGAGGTGGACAAGATGGTATGGGCCACCCGCTGGGGTGCCGACACGATCATGGATCTGTCCACCGGCAGGCGGATCCACGAAACCCGGGAGTGGCTGCTGCGCAACTCCCCCGTCCCGGTCGGTACCGTGCCGATCTACCAGGCAATGGAGCGCTGTGGTGGTGACCCCGCCGCGCTGACCTGGGAGATCTACCGGGACACCGTGATCGAGCAGTGCGAGCAGGGCGTGGACTACATGACCGTGCACGCCGGCGTGCTGCTGCGCTACATCCCGCTGACGGTGCATCGGGTGACCGGCATCGTCTCTCGCGGCGGGTCGATCATGGCGGCCTGGTGCCTGGCGCACCACCGCGAGTCGTTCCTGTATGAGAACTTCGAGGAACTCTGCGAGATCCTGCGCCGCTACGACGTCACGTTCTCCCTCGGCGACGGGCTACGCCCGGGCTCCATCGCCGACGCCAACGACACCGCGCAGCTCGCCGAGCTCAAGACTCTTGGAGAGCTGACCCGGATCGCCCGGCGCCACGACGTGCAGGTGATGATCGAGGGCCCCGGGCACGTGCCGATGCACAAGATCGTCGAGAACGTGCGGCTGGAGGAGGAGTGGTGCGATGAGGCGCCGTTCTACACCCTGGGCCCGCTGGCGACGGACATCGCACCGGCCTATGACCACATCACCTCGGCGATCGGCGCGGCGATGATCGCGCAGGCGGGCACCGCGATGCTGTGCTACGTCACGCCCAAGGAGCACCTGGGCCTGCCTGACCGCAACGACGTCAAGACCGGCGTGATCACCTACAAGATCGCCGCGCACAGCGCCGATCTGGCCAAGGGCCATCCGGGCGCGCAGGCCTGGGACGACGCGTTATCTCAGGCCCGGTTCGAGTTCCGCTGGCACGACCAGTTCGCGCTGGCGCTGGACCCGGACACCGCGCGGTCCTACCACGACGAGACGCTGCCTGCGGAGCCTGCGAAAACCGCGCATTTCTGCTCGATGTGCGGGCCCAAGTTCTGCTCGATGCGCATCTCAGCCGATGTCCGCGCCTACGCGGTCGAGCATGGCCTGTCCACGGTGGAGGCCATCGAGGCGGGGATGAAGGAGAAATCCGACGAGTTCACCGCAGCAGGCGGGAAGGTGTATCTGCCAGTGACACAGACGTGACCACAACACCCTGCTCTGGGCCGCCCGTCGCGCTGACCATCGCGGGGTCGGATTCCGGGGGTGGCGCGGGGCTGCAGGCGGATCTGCGCACCTTCACCGCCTGTGGAGTGCACGGGTGCGTCGCGGTCACCGCGGTGACGGTGCAGAACTCGCTGGGCGTGACCGGCGTCGTGGAGATCCCGCCGTCCACTGTGGCCGATCAGATCCGGTCGGTGGCGGCCGATATCGGGGTGGCCGCAGCCAAGACCGGCATGCTGGCCTCGGCTGCGATCATCTCAGCGGTGGCGAAGGTGTGCGAGGAGGTCGGCATCGGTGCCTCGGTGCCGTTGGTGGTCGATCCGGTGGCCGCGTCCATGCACGGCGACCCGCTGCTGGCTCGCGACGCCCTGGCCGCGCTGCGCTCGGAGCTGTTTCCCCTGGCCACCCTGGTCACACCGAATCTCGACGAGGTGCGCCTGCTGGTCGGCATCGACGTCCACTCGCGTCCGGGGCAGTACGAGGCGGCCTGCGCGTTGCACGCGCTGGGTCCGAGGTGGGTTCTGGTCAAGGGCGGGCACCTGCACGACGACCCGCTCTGCGTGGATCTGCTGTATGACGGCAGCCAATTCACCACGCTCACCGCTGCCCGCCAGGCCACACCACACACCCACGGCAGCGGCGACACCCTGTCCGCAGCGATCACCTCCGCACTCGCCCGCGGTACCGCGCTGCCCGACGCGGTGGCCTATGGCAAGCACTACATCGAGCAGGCGGTAGCCCACGCTTACCCCCTCGGCTCCGGAGTCGGCCCCGTGTCCCCTTTCTGGCGCCTCCGTCCGAACTGACCTCGCGTCCAGCTCGAAACCTGCTTACCGCAACGAAAACCGCCGAGCACCACTCTGGCGCGCGACCGTGGGGCCGCGAGAGGGCACCTCTTCCGGGTTGGTTGTGTCTGGTCCGGCCGTCAGAAGTCCTGGCTTGCCCACCCCTCGCGTGAGGTGAAAATATGGATCGACGGAACGGGCCTGCTTGCAGAGCTGGCACCCACAACACCGCTCGCGAGCCTGGTTGGTGCACCACACACACCTGCAGCCCTCATGAAACCGGGACAGCAGTCCGTGCCCGATCACATCCGATTCAGGGATGTTCATGTCTGCATCGTCCGCGCTGGAAATAGGTCCACCTCGACGTTCCCCCATACCGTCATTCACCATGGTTGCGCCGTATGCTCTGGAAACTCCAGCGTTCCGCTATCATTGGGCGACCGGCGAGTCTCGCAAGTTCTTGGAGGCACAGAGATTTCTTGGAGACACAGAGATTTCTTGGAGGCACGAGATGGAGCCGCGTATCCAGCCCGCCGTTCGCACATTATGACGATTCCCAGCGTGGAGCTAAGGACAGTGCAGGGCTGACGTGAGCAGAGTTTTGAAACTCACGTTGACCCCACCCTGGGTCCTTCCGTGGCGCTAACCTGCGGAAGGACCCAGGGTGTAACGCTTCCATTCCGGTAGCACCATGGTAATCAGGAGGCCACACACCGTGAACTGGCTGCCAGTACGAGTACCCACCACAACGGGAAAGATCGACAAAAATGCCCGCTGGTCAGCCATCAAGGAACATTGCACGGCAGTCAATGTTGACCACCGCCCCTGATCTGGTGCGCTACGGTATCGAAGAAGCAAGCCCACGGGACCGCAGAATTATTGACGGATCCCTCATCATCACAGCCAAGGATTCTAGCTCACGATGATCGACGTCAATGGAGTTGCCCGCGCACTACCACACAACATGGGATTCTTCGACGCCGTCACGTCCATCGTCGTCAGGATGGCACCGCGGACTACCCTGACCACCGCGCAGTGTTCTCTGGTCGCCGAACAGCGGATGTCCCCGTCCCTCAGCACTCGGGCTGCGCATACTCGTACCAACAGTCAGTCCTGCTCCAGCGCTCTCCAGGTTAGCGTTGTACCTAATCCCTGGAGTTGGAGGATGGCGGTGCGCCGGTCTCGTCCGAGGTTCCTGGACTTAGGGTCGCCGCCACCGTGAACGGCAGCGCTGGCCGTTGCCCCACCGCCGCGGTGAGATCGTCGCGATGAGATCCGGTGGTCAGATCGTAGGGAGTGGCTGGGCTCGCGCTATCCGATTGGCGACCAAGTCTGCCCGGTGAACTCCGGACAGTGTCAGCGAGGATTGGTCATGACAGTCGCTGGTGGACCATGTTGGCCCGTTGGAGTGGATCCGTCGGCCCGTATGGTCGCACAGCGATACTAGGATCGGGTCGCGGCGCCACGTGTGGGGGTTGCGGCTACCGAGGGCACCGGATCGGCCTGATGGTGTCCGGGTCACTCGCGTCGTTGTCCACCGAGTGCCCACAGGCTGTCCACCGTGGATGCACAGCCTCGATCGGTTGTCCACATGATGTGGACGCGCTGCCCGCCATAGCGCCTCTACGGTGTCGCGCTATGAGCCATACACCGACGTATGACCAGTTGCGGGGCGAGCGCATCAACGCCGATGTTCCAGCCGGCCAAGCGCACCCGCGCCCGGTGGATCAACACGGCAGCCATTTCCTCCTGGCTGACACGACCACGGCAGCGACAGGGTGCAGCCCAACACCAGGACCACGAGGTGATCGGGCTGGGGACCGGTCCGGATTCCGGACGGGCGATGTCGATGGCCCCGGCAAGCACCGTCTCCGCGATGACCCACCCGCTGCGACGGAGGGGGGTTGCCCGTCATCGGGACCAGGAGTTGATCTCACTGAGGGCTGGTCCTGGTTCGGGACGGGTGTGCCGGGACGTCCCGGTCCGGCCAACGCACCGCGGGGAGCCACCGAGCAGGCCACCCGCACCCTTGTTCCGGCACCCACCCATGCGCGGGACGGGCAGCAGCGCAGGGCGTTGGGCACCGGCCGCGATAGGGAAGTCGGCTCCGCGACACGATGACCTCTTTCTGTCGGTGACTGTGATGAGTGCACCCAAGCTGATCGACCGGACAGCCGCCATCACCGCCGTGCTGGCCGAACTGGACGTGCACAGCCATGAACGAGTGCTGATCATGCTGCCTGACGGTCCCGGCTTCGCCGAGTCTTTCGCCGGTGCGGTCCACCACAACGCGCTACCGCCGCCAGTGAACCCGCTGCTCTCCGCACACGAGCTTGCCGCAGCCGCCGCCCAGACCGGCGCCCGGCTGGTGCTGACCTCACCGGATCAGATCCTCACCCTCACCGCCGAGTTGGACACCAAACCAGCGATCCTGCTCAATGGACCACACGGACCGTGGGTCGCAGCGCTGCGCCTGCGATAAGCGATCTCTGGCGGGAACAGCTGGCGGCGGCCACTCCTGACCGCTTGGCGCTGGAGTAGGTCCGGTCTCACCCTTTTCGGCGCCTTCGTCGGGATAAGACGGACTCGTCCCGTGGGAATCTGATCACGTAACTGCTATGAATAGATGATGCTGGCCCACATCGATGCATCCAGCTATCCGGTCGCTCCACGCGGGCGAACCCACTCACTCGCTCCTCGGCCGTCCACTCACCACCGCCGGGCCGTCGTCCTCGCCATGGTCTTCTGCACAACGCTTCTTGTTGCCTGTGCAAGTCCCGGCGCGCAGAGCTCGCCGCCCGCCTCAGCTTCGATCAAGTCTGTGGCGGCAATCACGGTGGTCATCAAGAATTACGGTTTCGTCCCGACGAACTTCACGGTTCCAGCGGGGGCCACGGTAACGGTGCGTAACGATGATCAGGCTATCCATACCCTCACCGCTGACAACAGGGCATTCAACACCGGGAACATTTCCCGGGGCCTGCCCGCCGTCTTCACGGCACCGACGCAGCGCGGGACATACCCGTATCACTGCCTGTTCCACAATTACATGACGGGCTCCCTGACCGTCTACTAGGCATCCACCCCGGGTCGCTCAGCAGCGTCCCTGCGTCATTCGTCGGGAGTCCGGCGCCTGCACGATCTCCTGCGGGTTGAGCGGGCGCTTGCCGGCGATCTGCTCGATCACGTGTTCGGCGGACATCATGGCTCCCTCCTGCCAGCCCGGCAACGGAGATACCTGATCCCCGACGACGTGGAAGCGACCGTCGGGCGCCAGCAGCCGGGTGTAGGCCTTGGCGTCGGCTGCGTCATCCGATTGCCAGTCCGCCCAACCGCCGAGCTGGAAGGGAACGTTGCGCCAGGCGATGGAAACACCAAGCGCCTGCGGCACGATTCGATCGTCGCCGAACTCGGAATGCAGTTTTCGGGCACCCTCCCGGGCCATGACAAGACGTTCCGTCGGGGTCAGCGCACCGAGCTTGACGGCGTCGTCATCGAAGTTGTATGCGCCCGTGAGGGTGCCGTTCTTGGTGAAATAATCATATGACGGGTACCACATCTGAGTGATATTGTGATCGATCCAGCTGATGCCACCGTAGATCTGGTACTTGTCCGACTCCCAGAAACGTTCGTTCGCCTGCCAGCCGACCTTGCAGGTCGAAGCGAAGCGGCCTCGATCGACCGCCTGCTTGAACTCCGACGAGAAGTTCGCTGGAATCTTCTGCAGCACCGGCAGCGGAATATTGCTGATACAGCGGTCCGCCCGCGTGTGGAACGTGCGTCCCAGCGGGCCCTTATAGGTGACCTCGACGCCGTCCTCGACCAGCTGGATCTCCTGTACCTCAGATCCGTAATGGATGAGATGGCCGATCTTGCACAGGAATCCTTTCACGATCTGGTCCATGCCGCCCACCGGCTGGAAAAGAGTTGGCTGCCACTGCTGGTCCGTGCCCTGATATAATCTGCGTTCCCAGAACCTCGAATCGAGCAGGGGCCTGAGCTCGGGTTTATTGGCCTCGCAATCATCGAAGAGGGTCTGGGATACCTGATAGGGCGTCTTGCATCCGGAACGTTCGGATCCGCTGTACGCATACAGATTACCGGGATCACCCTGGGGCTCATCGCCAAGATCGCCGAAGACCCGCAGCAAGTTCAGGAGTTTCTCCCGGTCTCCGTCGTCGAGCTCCTGATCGAGGGCGTGTCGCTGAATAGACTTGGCCAGGAGCTCGGCGATGTAGCCCCGGGTGTCGTTGCCGATGCTTCGGGTCGTCTGGGGTTTGCCACCGAATGCCTTGTCGGTCTGGAAGAGATTGGCCGTGGTCTCCATGATGTAGACCTCGAGGGCGACATTCAGCTCCTGGCAGTAGTGGAGCACCCGCCGATGGTGGTTCGGTAATCGGCCCGGTCCCATGTTCAGATACAGGCCGTCATCGAACTGGACCTCCTGGTGGGTGGCGCCGTGCTCCGGGCTCTCCTCGGTGACGACGCTGCCACGGCGCGCGGTGAAGCTGCGCCCGCCCGCCCGGTGCTGGGCCTCGAGGATCTCGCACTCGAACCCGGCGCGCATCAGCTCGTAGGCGGCGGTGAGCCCGCCGATGCCGGCGCCGAGGATCAGTACCTTCGTGCCTGTTCCTGACCCTCGCGGGAGCTGGGGAGGACCGGCCCAAGCCTCCGGAACGGTGATGAGCCCCATTGCGGTCATCGTGTCGTAGAGGGCGCTGGAACCGCCCGCCACACCGACCATCTGCAAAAAACGCCGTCGTGTCCAACCATTGTGTACAGCGCGCATCGGCATTTTCCCCCTTATCCGACAATTTCGGCTCTGCTACTCCCCGTAGCGCGCCTCCGCGTTGAGCCGCGACGGCTTCGTGCACATATCGGCACAGCGTAGAGACGAAACCCAGCTCCAGCAGCCCATATTCAGACGGTGCCCGAAGCGGACGGACCAGCCATGAGCGCTGTCAGGCGGCGGCCGACCTGCCCGCAATCACCGAGCTGGCCGCGCGCCAGAGCAAGCTACGCGGCTTGAGCTGGAGAGGAAACGCAGCACGTCGGCAGGCGTTGCCGCCCAGCCACCGTGCGAATCCATGCGGATGGAGGCGGACCGACAGCTGTTCCGGCGATATCCCTGCGGGTCGGGGCGAGCAAATACTGGGACTGCGGTCCTGGGCCATCAGGTGCTCTGGCCGCGCGAGCGCGCGATGAGCAGCGCCACGGCGCGCCAACCGAGGAGCAGCAGGGCCAGGCTCACGGCGGCGACCAGCACGAACGTCAGCGGCAATCGGTGGGTGAACGCCGCGCGGACCCCGAGACCGACGATCACAGCGCCACCCCACACCACAGCCTATGTCGCCTTGGACGTGACCCGACCGGCTCCTCCCAGACAGGTGGTTGCCAGCCTCGCAAACCGGATCGCCCGCAGATAGTGTCCTGGGCGCGTGAACATGACGTCCAATGTTGTGTGGTCGGCTGACCGGCGGCGGGAGGGCAGGGGTGAGTGCGTGGTGAGCCAGTGGTCGTCTATCGCCTCGCGGCGTCGAGCGACCGCTTGGTCGCAGGGCGCCTTGGCTGGGGTCGTGGCTGCCGAGATGGGCACCACTCAACTCGCGTCCTCGACGGTTTACCGGTTCGTGATGGGCCTGGACAGCGAGCCGACGGTGATGTCTCAGTCCGAGCTCGGGGGCCTTGCCGATCCCATGGGGATGTTGTTACGCCAGGGTAGGTTTCCCCTCACCGTGCATGACCTGCTTGCCGAGCTCGATGCTGCCGGCACGCTGCCGCTGCAGCGTTCCTACCTGGCCAGTGAAGCAGGTCAGATCCCGTTGGCTGAGAGCGGATCGCTGCAGCGTGACTTGCGTTTTGCGATCACTCGTGCGCAGGCCGCCAATGTCGACCTCCTCATCAGCACCGGCGGCACCGGTGATCCGGCCGCTACGTTTCTCCAGGTCATGGGCTGGGATGGAACCGCCGGACAATTCAATTATTACATGCGACTCGATCAGAGTTGGGTGTGGGCAGGTAACTCCTACAGCGCTTTAGCACCTGAGTCCCGGGGCCAGGGCTGCTTTGACAGTCACGTCAACGGCAGTATGGTGATGAAGGAACTCAAACAGCCGTGGATGCACTGGCAATCGATGAACGCCACGATTTTGCTGGCGCCGGGAGATCCATTGCGGAACAACCCTCTTTACCGATCTTTATCGGGCGCGGAGGACCTTGAACACACCGTCCGGGCGGGGGTGAGCCGGTGGACGGCGGTGCGATTGAAGCACGCGGTGGGTCCGGAGGGACGCATCACCGAGCTGGATCACTTGCTGCGGCAGCTGTGCACAACCACCACGGTCAACCTGGCCAGCAGTGTGACCGCCAGTAGTACCGTCGTCGACAACCCGGCCAAACCGCTGACCTTGCCGTTGGGTTTCTGGCTCAACGCCGACTCCCTGCTCGACGACCTGGGGATTCCGGCCCGTTTCGTCCCGCCGAGCGCGGCGGGCCAACTGTACCTGGACAGCCTCGCCCGTTACGACTTCGCGCTCATCGAAGACGAGTTCCGTCAGCCCGGTGATGCATTCTTCGCCTTCATCGTACCCGAAGCCGCCTTTGAGGATGTCGAGGTCGTCAACCAACTGGTGCGCAGAAAGATAATCAGTGCACAGTTCGCCGCCAGCGTGCTGATGGTGGATTTCCCCAATCCCGTATTCAGCCCCGCCCGCGCCAAGCTGCTGGACTACGTGCCGCCCACCGCCACCCTGGATCCGGTGCGTGGCGGGGTGTCACAGCAGGTCGCCGAGGCGATCGTGCAGGCCGCCGACAACCTGCCGGCCGAGAGCCCCGAGGCCCGGTTCGCCGAGCACTGGCGACTGCCTGATGCGCAGTGGCGTGAGGAGTTCGCCGGGCGAATCCAGGACTACGTTAATGCGATCACCATTCGGATCAGCACCGCCGAGGGATTCGATGACTATGTGCGACTGGCGGAGTCCCGCCGCCGGGAGTTCAAGAGAAGGCGACTCAACGAGTTCACCCTGACCCTGCCTGTCACGAACATCCCACCCGATGCACCACTACTACAGATGAACCCAGATGGCACCATCAGCGAAAAATCCTCCCCAGCAGCCACAGAAAGGTAGCTTCATGGCCATTTCTCGTTTCAGGCCACCCGGCGGATTGATCGACCTGGATGAGACAGGACTGCAGCAGTGGAGCGCTTTCATCTCAGCCAGCGTCGACACCGCAATCGAGGGACGCCCCGACCACACCAACGACGCCCCGCGCACCCAGTTCTACAATCCGACCAAGACCGACACCGCCGAAGACGCGATCACACAGGATATCAGTTGGATCGCCTTCCCCCGCCAGATCAAGGTCAACTCCGTCTCCGACCGCCAACGCTGGGCCGAAGCGGACTCCTCCCGCGACGTCCAGGACGAGTACTGCGAGTGGAGCGTCACGCGACGATCTGATAGGAAGATCATTCGGGTCACCTTCACCTGTGAGGGGCCTGAATACTGGGAACTGCTGGCCCAGACCCGGCCCGACACCGTGCTCAAGCTCTACCAGCAGCATGTCGACCCGGCCGTCCAGCACGAGGACCTCTTCGACGCCTCCGGCGCCTACATTCCCCGCAACAGATGGAACAACAGCACCACCAATGGCGCGATGCACCTGGTGCAAGCAGCGAACACGCTCAGCGCCGAAATCGAACTCGTGGCCGCTGCCAGTATCGTGCGGGTTATCGACGGTCAGGAATTGACCGGCGAGCAGGAGCTGATCGCTTGCGCCCGGTACGGTGCTCCGCTGCGAAACAGCGATCCACACATCGGTGGGGTCGTCAACGGTATCGCACGCCTCAAAGCCGACCTCACCTTGAGTGATCCGGTCGGCCTGTACTTCGATGACCTGTCCACAGTCGGCTGGGAGACGCCGGATGGCTCAGACCCCAAGTCGTACTGGACGTACCGGCGCGGGGAGGACGGTCACCACGTTCGCGCCGTCTATGAGGTCCCCCAGGAGCTCGGATTCGTGGTCAGCGACATCACGATCGACGGCAACCCCATAGAGTTCGGCGCCCAGATCACCGACTTCATCAGCATCAGGGCGATCGCGGTGGCCTGCCGCATCGGCCGCAGCAACGTCGCACCCATGACCTCCTGTGTCGAGGACATCGAAGGCCTCACCGCCGCATTCAGCCCCACCCAGCTCAAAAGCCGGCTCAGCTGACGATGAAGACAAACGCCGAACGCTGGCAAGATGGCCGTGTGGAACTCGAGTCTTTTCTGGCCTGCGCCCGGGGGCTGCTGGGTATTCCCTCGACGGCTGATCGTCCCGAGGAGCTGCATCGGGCGCTGGAGTTCGTGCTCGACGTCGTTGGTCCGGGCTTCACGGTGGAGCGGTTCGAGTCCCAAGGTAAGCCCAGCGCGCTGGTGTACCTGGGTGCGAACCGGCCGCGTTTCCGGGTGATCTTCAACGCTCATCTGGATGTCGTACCGGCCCCACCGGAGCAGTTCCAGCCTCGTCTGGAGGGTTCTCGCCTCTACGGTCGCGGCGCTGCGGACATGAAAGCGTCAGCGCTGATCCAGGCCATGGTGTTCCGTGACCTGGCAGGCACGCTGACCTACCCGATCGCCCTGCAGTTGGTCACCGATGAGGAAGTCGGCGGGCGGAATGGCACACTGCACCAACTCGAACACGGCGTCAGTGGCGAATTCGTCATCATCGGCGAGCAGAGCCGCCTGCGTGTCGTGACCGAATCCAAGGGGATGCTCACCGCCTATCTCCGAGCCGAGGGCCGAAGCGGGCACAGCGCCTACCAATGGCTGGGCGACAACGCCATCCTCAAGATCATGAACAGCGTGGACAAGCTGCTGGCCAGCTACCCCGTGGCTACCGAGGAGATCTGGCGCACCACGGTCAACGTCGCCCGCATCGAGACCACCAACAGTGCCTTCAACCAGATCCCGGCTGACGCCCAGGCATGGCTGGATATCCGGTTTCCCGCCGAGGACACCGACCTGAACGGGCACACGGTCGGAGAGATCACCGAGTACTTGGCGAGCTTCTGCATGCCCGGCGTGAGCGTCGCCGTGAGCAACATCGATCCGCCTGGGCGGGTGGATCACCAGCGCCGCGAGGTACACCTGCTGCAACAAGCCGCCCGCGATCAAGGATATCGAGCGGACATCATGCGCAAACATGGCACCTCAGACGCGCGGTTCTTCCGGCAACAAGACACCACAGCCGTCATCTTCGGTATCGGCGGAGACGGACTGCACGGCCCACACGAGTACCTCGACACCACCACCGTCGCGCCGTACTACCGCGCACTCACCGCGTTCCTCACCGACCTGGACTCCTCCATCACGGCACCCGGCCCCATCACGGCACCCGGCCACGAGTAACGCTGCGGTTGTCGTTGATCTTCTTCGCGGTGTGCCCGATGTGCAGGAGCGCTGCGACCAATACTCCGATGTCGTCGAGCAGGACCGGATCCGGGAGCAGGTCGATCGGGAAGATCGTGTAGATCATCGACCCGTAGAAAGCCACCTTGGCTGACACCGGCATGCCCGGCTGGTGCACCAGCTTGCGCTTCTTGATTATCTTGACCACCAGTATGAGGACGATGACACCGGTGACGATGAGGACTACCAGCGCGAAGACCCCCAACGTGCCCAGCGCACCCCAGCCTAGATCTGCCATCCATATCCTTCCCGTGATGACGCCCACGCCGCCGTCGAACCTGCCGGAGCGAACGGAGGTGTCAGGTCGCGAAGCGCGCCGCTGAGCGCTCGCGGGCCTTGGCGGCCTCGACGTCCCGGTCCTTCGGCGGCGCCGAGGTGACCAGCTCGTCGAGTAGGCGCATCGAGGTATCAGCGATTGCCGCTACCGCTCGCTCGAAGGCCTCCGCGTTGATCCGCGACGGCTTCGTGCACCCGCTGATCTTGCGCACGTACTGCAACGCCGCGCTGTGCACCTCGTCCCGAGTCGCAGGCGGGTCGAAGTTGTGCAGCGGGCGGATGTTACGGCACATACCGACAGGGTAGGACGTGTCAGCCGTCCGGGGCGGGGACCGTGACCCGTGCCGGTACCGGCACGCCGAAGAGCAGGGCGACGACGTCGCTGACGGCGTGCACGCCATCGGCCAGGGTGCCGCGCGGATCCACCTGGTACATCACGGCGATCAGGTAACGCTCGTCGGGTCCGGCGAAGCCCACGGTGTTCGTCACCCAGTGCTTGCCGTACGGATCTGCCTCGTAGGACCAGCCGTCCTTGTTCCCGGGTCGTTGGTCGGCGCCGGCGGCCCAGACGCCCCACTGCTGGTGGACGCCAGCATGTCCTCGCCGCCGTAGCCGGCCCACAGCCGGTCGGAGGCGGCGTTGTCGGAGAAATTGAGCATGGTGGCCATGTCGCGGCGATCCGCAGTGGTCAGCTTGAGCTGCCCGGCGCGCTCCCGGCGCAGCAGATCGGTGGCGATCGCGAGTTTGATCGTCGAGGCCGTCCAGCCGTCGTGCTGCGTCGGGCCGAGTCGCCAGACCCTCCCGGTCCGCCGATCGGTGAACATCACGCTCAGGTAGCCCTGGCCGCTGGCGGTGTGGCTGGCATAGGCCGCTGTGGCGGCGAAGCGCTGCTGCTGGGTGCAGCTCCACCCCGAGTCTTCACGGCACTCGCCCGATGTCGGCGGCGCTGCCAGCCGGGCCAGGCTCTTCGGGACCGGGGGCCGATCGAGGGCGGGGCCTGTGCAGCCGGCCACAGCCAGGGCCGCGCAGACGAGAAGCGGCGAAACGGCGGGACGCAGGCGGCGCGGCATGTTCGTGATGGCGCGACGTTACTACCGGGCGGCCACGGATCACGCGGGGCGCTCCGCGGCGAGCGAACCTTCCCCGGTGACTGGCGCCGCATAGGGTCCTCACCATCCGAGCATCGACCGGGAGGGGACCCGATGATCTGGCGGGAACGCCTGCGCATCCTCGTCGAGGGCGACCGCTTCCAGCGGTTCATCATCGCGGTGATCGTGCTCAACGCGATCACGCTGGGGCTGGAGACCTCCGATCAGGTGGTCGCCCAGTCCGGCGGGCTGCTGTACGTGGTGGACCGGATCGCCCTGGCCATCTTCGTGGTGGAGCTGGCGATGCGCCTGGCCGCCCACGGGTGGCGCTTCTTCCGCGACCCCTGGAGCGTGTTCGACTTCGTCGTCATCGGGATCGCTCTGGTCCCCGCTACGGAGGCGTTCTCGGTGCTGCGGGCGCTGCGGATCCTGCGGGTGCTGCGGCTGGTCGCGCTGGTGCCGAGCATGCGCGGGGTGGTCGCGGCACTGCTCACCGCGGTGCCCGGGATGGCTTCCATCGCGGCGCTGCTCGGGCTGCTGATCTACGTCGCCGCGGTGATGGCCACCCAGTTGTTCGGCGACGGCGTACCGGAGCGCTTCGGTGATCTGGGCAGTTCACTATTCACCTTGTTCCAGGTCATGACCACCGACGACTGGGCCGCCATCGCCCATGAGGCGATGGCGGTCCACCCGCTGGCCTGGATCTTCTTCGTGGTCTACCTGCTGGTGTCCACGTTCGCCGTGCTCAACCTGTTCATCGCGGTGGTGGTCCGGGCGATGGAGGAGCAGGTCGCCGCCGAGGTGAAAGCCGACGTGGCTGAACACCAGCGGGAGGACGCGGTCGGCACGGCCGCGATCCTGGCGGAGGTGCGCGCGCTGCGCTCAGAGATCGCCGAGCTGCGGGCGCGCTCCTGATCACGGCGGTGGGCCGCCGTGATCAGGAGTCGCGGTGCGGGCTTGAGGCCTGAGCCCAGAACCGTTGCGGGATCCGGCCGGCCAGCCGGGCGTGCCGGCCGGCCTGCACCGCCAGCCGCATCGCCTCGGCCATCCGCGGTGGGTCCTCGGCCCGGGTCACGGCGGTGGCCAGCAGCACCGCGTCGCAGCCCAGCTCCATCGCCTGGGCCGCCTCCGAAGCGGTCCCGATCCCGGCGTCGAGAATGACCGGCACCCGCGCCTGGACCACGATCATCTCGATGTTGTGCGGGTTGCGGATGCCCAGCCCGGTGCCGATCGGTGAACCCAGCGGCATCACCGCCACGCACCCGACGTCGGCGAGCCGGCGAGCCAACACCGGGTCATCGTTGGTGTAGGGCAACACGGTGAAGCCGTCCTCAACGAGCCGCTCGGCGGCCTCGAGCAGCTCGATCGGGTCGGGCAGCAGGGTGCGGTCATCGGCGATGACCTCGAGCTTGACCCAGGACGTCTGCAGCGCCTCACGGCCCAGCTGCGCGGTGAGCACCGCTTCCGCCGCGCTGCGGCAGCCAGCGGTGTTGGGCAGCGGCTCGATGCCGTGGCGGCGCAGCACGTCGAGGACACCGGTTCCGGAACCGGTGTCCATCCGGCGGATCGCGACCGTGGTGAGCTCGGTCTGCGCGGCGAGCAAGGCCTGTTCCAGGACCGCGAGATTGTCCGCGCCACCGGTGCCCAGGATCAGCCGCGAGCCGAACTCCCGGCCCGCGATGACCAGCGGATCGTCAGCCATCTGAGCATCAACCTCCCTGCACCGCGGTGACCACGTCGACCTCGGCGCCGGGCCGCAGGACCGTGCCGGGCCAGGACGCCCGCGGCACCACGGCGCCGTCCAGCGCGACCGCGACACCCCGGGGCGGCGCGCCGAATCGTTCCAGCACGTCGGCCAGGGTGGCATCGACGGGCAGCTCCCAGAGCCGGCCGTTGACGGTGACGGTCATGTCGCGCTCCGCGCGACCAGCCGGGCCGGTGCAGCCGGGCCGGCTTCCACCGGCCCGGCTGCACCACACAACAGCGCCAGAATCGCCTCAGCGGTCAGCGGCGCCAGCAGGATCCCGTGCCGGTAGTGCCCGGTCGCGACGAGCACGCCCGGTTCCAGCTCCCCAATGAGCGGCAGGTTGTCCGGACTGCCCGGGCGCAACCCCGCAGCGATCTCCTCCAAGGTGTATTCCGCGATCGCCGGCAGCACCCGCTCGGCGTCGGTGAGCAGCTCACGCACCCCACCGGCGGTGGCCACGGTGTCGAACCCTGCCTCCCGCTGGGTGGCGCCGACCACCAGCCGGCCGCCGTCCCGAGGCACCAGGTAGCAGGCCCGTCCGCCCACGATCCCGCGGACCGTCCGCGACGGCGGCGGTAGCGTGCCCGGCCGGCTCCGCAGCCGCAGGATCTCCCCCTTCACCGGGCGGATCACGCCGGCCAGCGCGGGGTGCAGCGCGGCGCTGTGCACACCTGCGGCCAACACCACCACATCAGCGGCCGGCAGCCGCGTGCAGCGCCGGCGGTGAAACCGCACCCCCGCGCTGCGGCAGGCCGCCAGCAGCGCGGCGATCAGCGCGCGGTTGTCCACCGAGAGATCCCCGGGCACCGACAACGCCCGGCACACCTGTGACCCCAGGGACGGCTCGACCTGGCGCACCTGCCGGCCGGAGAGCAGCTCCACCTGGCGTCCCATCCGGGACAGCTGCTCGGCGATCCGGTCCAGCTGGGCGCGGTCGCCGGGATCCAGCGCCACCGCGAGGGTGCCGCCGGCGCGCAACCGAGGGTCGCCACCCACCGCCGCGAGCTCAGCGGCGAAGTCGGGCCAGCGGCGCAGTGAGGCCTCCCCCAGCGCGAGCACCTCCGACTCCGCCGCCACCGCCTCGGTGACCGGGGCGAGCATCCCACCGGCGACGTGCGAGGCACCGGATCCCGGCGCCGGGTCGTGCACGGTCACGCTGAACCCTGCGGATGCCGCACGCCAAGCGCAGCTCAGGCCGATGACCCCGCCACCGACCACGGCGACGGCGCTAGCCCTGGGCGAAGCCCCCGATACCCGCAAAGTTCATCACGCTCTCTGCCCCGGCGTGACCCGGATCAGGCCAGTTCCTACCGTACCTCGATACGGTCGTGGTATGGACGGCGAGCAGATCCGGGCCCGGCTGGCGCAGGCCCGGCTGTACCTGTGCACCGACGCGCGCGGAGAACGCGGCGATCTCGCCGAGTTCGCCGATGCGGTGCTGGCCGGCGGCGTGGACATCATCCAGCTGCGAGACAAGGCCCTGGAAGCACGTCCGGAGCTCGCCGCGCTCGAGGTGCTCGCGCAGGCGTGCGAGCGGCACGGTGCGCTGCTGGCGGTGAACGACCGGGCCGACGTCGCGATGGCCGCCGGCGCGCAGGTACTTCACCTCGGGCAGGACGATCTGCCCGTCGCCTGGGCCCGCCGGATCCTGGGCGAGGAGGTGGTGATCGGCCGGTCCACGCATGATCCCGCACAGGCCGCCGACGCCGCGCGCCAAGGCGGGGTGGACTACTTCTGCACCGGTCCCTGCTGGCCCACCCCGACCAAGCCTGGTCGTCGCCCCGCCGGGTTGGAGCTGGTGCGCAGCACCAGGGCCAGCATCGGGGCGCAGCGCCCATGGTTCGCCATCGGCGGCATCGAAACAGTGCACCGGCTGGAGGAGGTGCTCTTCGCCGGTGCCGACCGCGTCGTCGTGGTGCGGGCCATCACCGAGGCAGCTGACCCCCAGGTAGCAGCTGCCGCTTTCGCCCAGCGCCTGCGTTCCCGATCGGGCTCGTCGCGCTAGCGCTCGTCCCTGGACGCACGACCGGTGACCAGGGACAGACCGTAGGTGGACAGCACCTCCTGGATCGGCTGAAAGTAGGACTGCCCGCCGAGCAGGCAACCACCGGAGCCGCCGGACAGGGTGCCCTGCGCCTGGTCGCCACTCATGAACGGACCACCGGAATCACCGGCCTCGGCACAGACGTTGGTCCTGGTGAGCCCGCGGACGACGTCGCCGTTTCCGTAGTTCACGGTCTCGCCGAGGGCCTCCACCCGGCCGCAGTGGTAGCCGCTGGTGGACCCGGACAGGCAGACCCGGTCCCCCACCTCAGTCGGGGTGGTACCCGCCACGTTGAGGTACCTGCCGTCGGCCTCGACTTCATGGGTCTGCTCCCAGGACTCCGAGCTCACCTCGACGAGGCCGAAGTCGTGCTCGGGAAACGAGGACTTGGCGACCGGTCCGATGGCTCGGCCATCCGGGCCCGACCAGGTGCCGCCTATCTTGGTGCAGTGCCCCGCGGTGATGATGTACCGCGTCTGGCCCGAGACGGCATTGAAACCGACCGAACAGCGGCCGCTTGCACTACTGGTGATCATGTCGCCGCCGCGCAGGTCCGCCAGCGGTACCGGGCGAGCGCTGACGTGCTGGATCCGCACGGCGCGCGCGCCGGCGGCGAAGGTCCTGGCGGCGGCCTCGTCGGTGGCCGATACCACGACGGAGTTGGTGGCAGGGTCGACGTACCAGCTGGTCACCGAGTTCGGGACGTGCGAGACCCGGGAATCCAGCACGGCCATGACCGAACGCAGCATCAGCAGGTCCGGCAACGCCGCCTGCTGCGCGACGCCGACCGGCGCCGGTGCGGGCGCGGCCGAGGCCGGTAGCGCGATTCCCAGGCTGAGCAGCAGGCCCGAGGCGGCGGCGAGGAGCGCGCGAGAGCGGTTTCCGGGGAGCACGAAGTCGAGTCCTCTCGGTCAAGAGCGGTCACTCCACGCTACGGAACAGTCACCCTGCGGTGAAGACACCGAAAGGTGGGACTCGATAGCCCATACGGTGGGTATCGGATTCACTACTCGTAGTGTGCGAGTGACGAGCCGTCAAGACGGGCGTACTGTACGCAGCCCCGGGTGATCCGCGGGCAGCACCCTGATGAGCACGGCTCCGCTCACCGCGACGCTGGCCGCGACCAGCGGCCAGCTCAGCACCACCCTGGCCACTCCGAGCGCGACGACGGCGTCCACCGCCCACAACGGGGTGAACATCGCGATCCTTATCAGGTACTGCGCCACCCATACCCAGGACGCCAGGCCGTAGGCCCGGAGCAGGGCGGGGTCGCCACGCCACGCGCTGCCCTGCCCCAGTGCCCCACCCACGATCACGCCGAGCAGCGGCCAGCGCAGCAGCACGCTCAGCGCCCACACCAACGCGCTGACGACGTTGGAAAGCAGCTGGGCGAGGAAGAAGTCAGCGGCGCGGCCGGTATACAGCGCGATCAGCGCCGCCACCGAGACGCCTAGCAGGCCCAGCAACGCGGCCAGCGGAGGGCCACCGCGGTGCCAACGCAGCGCGGCCACCGCGACCCCCGTGACCAGAGCGGCACCCGCACCCCAGCCCAGCGAATGACCGGACACCAGCCAGCCCATCACGAAGGCGACCGCGGGTGCGGTGGCATCCAGCGCCGCTCGAGCGCCACCGAGCAACGCCGTCAGCGACTCTGGAGGATCCGGGCGCGACACGCTCCCCAGAGTGCCCGATCACCCCGGGTGGCCGCGAAGGCAGCGTCACCCCGCCCGAGCAGAACGCACTCGGAAGGACCGAGCTGGTGCACACGGGCCACCCGGGCGGACGCTACTGTGTGGTAGGTACGCCTGTCCTACCCCAAATCGAGGCCCTTCATGACGACGATCTCGGACACCGTCCGGCTGCTGCACGACCTCGAGCCGGTGGTCACCGAGAACCTCCACCGGCATCTGGCTGCCGCCAAGGAGTGGATGCCGCACGAGTATGTCCCGTGGAGCCTGGGCCGCGACTACGCCGACCTCGGCGGTCAGCCCTGGGACCCCGAGCAGTCGCGCCTGTCGCCGATCGCGCGGACCGCGATGGAGGTCAACCTCCTCACCGAGGACAACCTGCCCAGCTACCACCGGGAGATCGAGCGCGCGTTCGGACGCGACGGCGCCTGGGGCACCTGGGTGCACCGCTGGACCGCCGAGGAGGGCCGCCACGCCTACTGCATCCGCGACTACCTGCTGGTGACCCGTGGCGTCGACCCGGTCGAGCTGGAACGGGCCCGGATGCAGGTCATGCAGGCCGGCTATGACACCCAGGAGGCGCCGCCGCTGCGAATCCTGGCCTACGTCGCCTTCCAGGAGCTCGCCACCCGGATCTCCCACCGCAACACCGGCCGCCACGCCGGCGACCCGATCGCCGAGCGGCTGCTGACCCGGGTGTCCACCGACGAGAACCTGCACATGGTCTTCTACCGCAACCTCGTCAAAGCGGCCCTCGACGTCTCCCCCGGCCCGGCGCTGCGCGCGATCACCGACGAGGTCGTCAGCTTCGCCATGCCCGGCATCGTCATCCCGGGCTTTGCCCGCAAGGCCGCACAGATCGCCAAGGCCGGGATCTACGACCTGCGCATCCACCACGACGAAGTGATCATGCCGCTGCTGCGCCAATGGGCCGTGTTCGACCTGGAGCACCTCGACGCCCAGGGCGAGCAGGCCCGCGCAGAGCTGGCCGAGTTCCTTGCCCAGCTTGACCGGCAGGCCAGCCGGTTCCAGGAGCGCCGCGCGGAAGCCCTCGCCAGGGTCGCCGCCCGGTAGTAGGTCACCGGTCCGGGGTCTCGCGACGCTGGGCGCGGGCCAGTTGGTCCTGGGCGTCCATCTCGGCGGCCCGTTCCGGCGTCGGAGCGCTGCCCCCGAGATGCGCCGGCACCCACCAGGGGTCGGTGTCGGGCACCGCCGGATAACGCGCGCGGGTGAGCTCCAACAACCGGTTCAGCACCTCGACCAGTTCCGCGTCGGCCGCCGCGCCGCGCCCTGGTTGCAGCGCTGACCCGATGGTCATGCTGATCGGGATGTGCCGCGCGGCGGAGATGCTGGGCTTGCGTCCCTTGGTCCACACCCGCTGGCTGCCCCACAGCGTCATCGGGATCAGCGGGACACCCGCCAACCGCGCCATCCGGGTGGCACCGGGCTTGAACTCCTTGAGGCAGAAGCTGCGGCTGATCGTCGCCTCCGGGAAGATCCCCACCAGCTCCCCCGCCCGCAGCGCCGCCACCGCATTCCGGAATGACGCCGCGCCGGACGCACGGTCGACCGGAATGTGGTGCATGGCGCGCATCAAGGGCCCCGTCACCCGGTGTGTGAACACCTCCTGCTTGGCCATGAAACGCACCAGCCGGCCCTGCTCTCGCCAGAACGG
Source organism: uncultured Actinomycetota bacterium (assembly GCA_963712995.1). Lineage (GTDB taxonomy): Bacteria > Actinomycetota > Actinomycetes > Mycobacteriales > Pseudonocardiaceae. The sequence goes on from CAVQKH010000012.1 coordinate 72,956, forward strand.
GGTGCCGGCGAGGGCGAAGTCGAGGAAACCGGTGTGGTTCATCACCACCACAGCGCCACCACTGGCCGGGATGTGTTCCTGCCCGGCGACGTCGAGCCGCAGGTCCAGCGCGCGGAACAGGCCCGCCACGGTATGGGCCACGCAGCGGTATGCCCGATCGGTCACCAGCTCACGTTATACGGGGTCCCACGCGGCAGCGGCGGCGATCCCGGAATGCCGCACGGTGGGTTTCTCTCTGGTAGGACAGGCTGAGGGGGTGCCGGATCGACGAAACACCTACACCCACGGCCACAACGACAGCGTGCTGCGCTCGCAACGCTGGCGGACGGTGGCCAACTCCGCCGCGTACCTGATCCCCCACCTCCAGCCGGGCCGCCATGTTCTCGACGTCGGCTGCGGGCCCGGCACGATCACCATCGACCTGGCCCGGATGGTGGCGCCCGGCAGCGTGGTGGGCATCGACAACGAGCCGGCACCGCTGCGGGAGGCCCACGCGGACGCCGACGCCCAGCACGTCACGAATGTGTCCTTCGCGGTGGGTGACGTCTACCAGCTGGCCCACCGCGACGGCACGTTCGACGTCGTCCACGCTCATCAGGTCCTGCAGCATCTGGCGGAGCCCAGCGCCGCGCTGCGCGAGATGCGCCGGGTGTGCAAGCCGGGCGGAGTCGTCGCGGTCAGGGACGCCGACTACGCGGCGATGACGTGGTACCCGCCGGACCCGCGCCTGGACCGCTGGCTCGCGGTGTACGAGCGTGTCACGCGGAGCAACGGCGGTGAGCCGGATGCCGGGCGGCGGTTGCTGTCCTGGGCGCGAGCCGCCGGGTTCGGTGTGATCACCAGTTCGGCGACGGCCTGGTGTTACGCCACACCGGAGGAACGCGCCTGGTGGGGTGGCCTGTGGGCGGACCGGATCACCAGCTCCGCGCTCGCCACCCAAGCCGTGGAACGGCGCCTGGCCACCCGCGACGACCTGGCCGCGATGGCCGACGGTTGGCGCCGGTGGGCCGCGTCCGAGGACGGGTGGTTCGCCGTCCTGCACGGTGAGGTGCTCTGCCGCGACTGAACGCATTCGGTATATGACGAATTCGGTATAGGCGTATGCACTTCCCGTATAGGTGACGGTGATCTCGCGTGAACCGGACCTTTGGATCAAGACCGGGGAGGTATCCGTTACTGTGCACCCGAGTGGCTATGGGACCGGAGGGTGACACGGTGGGATCACGTCCAGGACGGCAGCGGTATTGTCGCTGCGGTACTCATTTGGCGGCGGACAACAGCGAACGCCAGTGCGCCGGCTGCCAGCGGGCTTCCCGGGATAAGCTCATCGCCCCACCCGAGGCGCCGGGGTGGTTCTGGGAGACGGAGCAGTTGTGCGAGGCTTTCGCCGCCCAGCATATCGGGCGAGTGGCTCGCGCCTATCGCCTCAACCCCTATCACCATGCGGTCTATGGACCCGACGGCATCTCGCAGGGGCTGCTCGGGCACTGGCTGGGTCTGAAACAGCCTCAGATCAGCCGAATCGAAACCGGCCCGCCCATCCTCAATCTGGACACTCTGCGGTACTGGGCGCGCGTGCTGCGCATTCCACCGGAACGACTGTGGTTCGATCTCCCGGATAAGAACACGGAAGATCTCCGACGCCTGGACGATTCCGGTGGACACGTCGTGCTAAAATCGGTCCATGCAATGAGTCAGACACAGACAGGACCAACGACATCATTGCATGATTTTCTCGGCGGTAATCTCGGCTCGCTTCTGCAACTGGCGGGCGAGGATGGTGACGACTGGGTGAAACGACGAGAGTTCATAGCGCAAACTGGGTTACTGGCCGGACTCGGCGTAGGCGGTACTGCTGCCGTCCTGGAAGCCGTCCGGCACGAACTACACCGCTCCCTGTCAGCCGAACGGGTCACTGCCGACGTGGACGAGTGGCAGGAGATCGCGTTGGATTACGGCCAAACCTACCTCGTCACAACACCAGCCACGTTATTGCCAGCGCTCATTGTCGATCTCCACGGCGTGCGACTTGCGATACAACGCCACCCGGACGAGACGGCTCAGCGGAAACTTGTGCAAGCCAGCGCACTGCTGGCTGCGTTCACAGCTCAAACGGTCGCTAACCTGGGTGACCTCGTGGAAGCGCAGCGCTGGTGGCGAACGGCTCGCCGGAGCGCCGATGAAGCCGCCGATCCTTACACGATGTTCTGGATACGGGGCCGCGAAATAGTTCGCGCTGGTTACGAGCGCCGTCCGGTCAGGAGCCATCCTGGGGCTCGTCAACGAGGCTGAAACACGTCTCGACGGGGTACCACCAGAGGGACTGCCGGAATTCTTTTCGGGCAAGGCGCAGACTTTGGCGCTCGCGGGACGACACGGTGACGCCGAGCGGACCTTGCACCAAGTGCGCGAGTGCTTCAGCAAGCTCCCAGCTCCCCCCGCCCACCGAGATTCGTTATTCGATTTCGCCGAGGAGAATCTACGTTTCACCGAGAGCTTCGTTTACTCACACATGGGGAATTTCGCCAAAGCCGACGAGGCGCAGCAGGCGGCACTGAATTTATATGCCGATTCTAATCTGCTCGCCCCGGCGGAGATCGAACTGCAGCGGGCGCTGTGCCTCGTCCGTAGCGGAGATCTCGCACAAGGCACACGACACGCCCAGACAACCATTACCAACCTGCCCGTGATGTACCGCATTCGCACGGTCGCCGATCTTGGCCAGAAGGTCCTTGCCGCCATCCCGGCGCACCAGCGCCGTCAGAGCTGGGCGAAAGAGTACGGCGAGTGCCTCGAAGCGTCGTTCCCCAACCAAACCAGCCCACTCACCACAACCACCTGACTTCGAGCACCCTGATGCCGGTGAAGTTGCCTCCTGCTGCGGTTTCGCGTCAGTGATCGCTGATACTGAGGCGTAGCCGTACAGAACCGCACGGTCACAGCTCACTTTCGACGATCAAGGTAGCGGTTGCTCCCGACCGACCAGCGCCGAGCCAGTAACCGGATTGGCGGCGAACACAATGGCCGCCAGCGCTGACCAGCATTGGGCGGCGAAGCCACCGGGGCAAGCCCGGTGAACAGCGGCTATGGTGTCACGCCTGCTAGCATGCAGGCATGGCACAGGTGACCTGGCGCGCCTCCGACGAGCTGGTCGGCCGTATCCGTCGAGCCGCCGAACAGCGCGGTAGCAGCATCAACGAGTTCGTCACGCGGGTACTCGATGCCGCCACCGACCCGGAGTTGACTGACGACGAATCACTCCGGGTCCGCGAGCGGCTGGCCGCTGCGGGCCTGCTCGCCCCAGTCGGCCCGCCCCGGCCCAGGCCGGCCGAGGATGACGTGGCCGGCGCGCGGCGTCGGGCCGGCCAGGGTCACCAACTCGCGGATCTGGTCCGCAAGGGCCGCGAGTGATCGTCTTCGCTGATTCCTCAGCTCTGGTGAAGCTTTATGCCGATGAGCAGGATCATCAGGTGATCCGCGGTCAGGACAATCTTGTCGTGTCGGCGTTGGCCAGGGTGGAAGTGCCGGCAGCGATCTGGCGCAAGCACCGGATGGGCGAGCTCGACCCGGTAGACGCCAGGATCCTCGTCGCCGCCTTCGAAGCCGACTACCACGGGTCCGCGCAGGATCGGCCGCGCTTCGGCGTGGTGGCTGTGACCGGGCCAGTCCTGGACACCGCCTCCCGGCTCGTCGGTGTGCACGTTCTGCGCGCCTACGACGCGGTCCAGCTGGCCAGCGCGAAGGCCGCTGCGGACGCCATCCCGGACTGCCGCACAGTGGCGGCTTTCGACAGCACGCTCCGGACGGCGGCCGCAAAAGAAGGCTTCGCGCTGGTGCCAGACTGAAAGATCTGTACCTGGGGTAGGTCGGGTTTGAATGTCTCGGCGTCTACGCCACCCACCGGGTTGAGGAACCCGATGCTCGCTCCCGCGTGCCACGCCGCTATCTCGCCGTCGCCGATCGTGCGCACCTCAATTCCCATCCGCCAAGCCTCCACGACGCACCCCGCTGAATGCCAGAAAGGCGTCACTCCGGGGCGGAGGCCAGGGGGAGGTGGATTTCGAAGCGGCAGCCTGGGCCGTGGTTGCGGGCCTCGATACGGCCGGAGTGGGCCTCGACGAGGCCGCGGGCGATGGCCAGGCCCAGGCCGGCACCGGGCTCAAGGGTCGGGGTGCGGGCGGTGTTGCCGCGGTAGCCGATGTCGAAGACCCGCTCCAGGTCCGGCTCGGGGATGCCACCGCACGCGTCGTCGATGCGTAACCAGGCCCGCCCCTCACGGGCCCCGGCGGCGATCACCACGGTGCCATCCGGCGGGGTGTGCCGGATGGCGTTGGACAACAGGTTGCGCACCACCCGGGCCAGCTCGGGGTCGCTGCCCTGCACGATCGGCCAGTCACAGCCGGCGTCGGCCTGCAACCGGACCCCCTTGCGGGCGGCGGTGACGGATTCCGCGGCCAGAGCCTCGGAGACGACCTCGCCCAGCGGGATCGCGGACAGCGTCAGCCGCAGCGCCCCGGAGCTGATCCGGGACAGCTGGAACAGGTCATCGACCATGCCGCTCAGCCGCTGCGTCTGCTGCCCGATCCGTTGCACGTAGACGGCCACCTCAGCCGGGTCGGTGACTACCCGGTCGGCCAGCGCCTCGGTCATCGCGCGGATACCGGCCAGTGGGGTGCGCAGGTCGTGGCTGATCCAGGCGACCAGCTCGCGGCGCGCCGTCTCGGCTGCCTTGTCCCGGGCGTGGGCCTCCCGCGCCCAGGTCAGTTCCTGCGCGATCCCCCGGCCCAGCAACAACCCGGCCGGGATGCTCACCGCCGCCACCGCGACGGCCACGGCCAGCTCGGCGCTGAGCACCGGGGTGAACATCCACCCGTTGACGCCCAGTACCCCGGCCAGCGTCGCGACCACCGGTACCAGCACCAGCACCGTCACCGCCGCAGTGATCGAATAACGGCGCATGTGCGCCAGCAGCAGCGCGCCGAGCAGCGCCACCGGCAGCGTGCACAGCAAGGCGATCGGCAGTACATGGCGCAGCTCGTCGAGCACCGCTGCTCATTCCCTATCTGATTGCCGGCTCAGCCGCCGTGCGGTCATAGCGGTAGCCCACGCCCCACACCGTGGCGATCCGCTGGGGCGCGGTGGGATCGTCCTCCACCTTCTCCCGCAATCGGCGCACGTGCACGGTCACCGTGGACTGGTCGCCGAAGGTCCAGCCCCAGACCTGCTCGAGCAGTTCGGTGCGGCTGAAGGCGCGACCCGGGTGCCGGATGAGGAAGGCCAGCAGGTCGAATTCCCGCACGGTCAGCGCCAGCTCGTGGCCACCCAGCACCGCCTGGCGGGCGGCGGCATCGACCGTCAGCCCGGCGTCGGTGATCGGTGCCAGCTGGCTCACCGGCTGCGGGGACTGGGCGCGGCGCAGCACCGAGGCGACCCGCAGGACGAGCTCGCGGGGGCTGAAGGGTTTGGTGATGTAGTCGTCGGCACCCATCTCCAGGCCGGCGATGCGGTCCTCCTCCTCACCCAGCGCGGTGAGCATGACAACCGGAACCGGGCTGGCAGCCCGCAACCGCCGGCACACCTCCAGACCGGGCAGGCCGGGGAGCATGAGGTCGAGTACCACGAGGTCTGGGGGGCTGAGCTCGGCCGCGCGCAGCGCATGCTCACCGTCCCCGGCGACCGTGACCTGGTAGCCGGCGTGGCCGAGGTAGCGGCTGACGACATCACGCACCATCACGTCGTCGTCGACGACGAGCACTGCCGCGGGCGTGCTCATGCCCTAGCTCGCTGGTTCATGACGACGCTGGTTCATGACGATCGCTGGGTCATGACGACGCGGGCGGTCAACGTCACCGCGGAGATCGCGAAGAGTACCGCGGTCACCGCCAGCCAGTGCGACAGCAAGGGTGGGGTCGGCGAACCGGAGGCCTCCTCGATGGCGGTGGGCCGCCCCAGGATGAGCGGGGACCACACCAGCAGCAACACCCCGGAGATCACCGCAGGCACCCGCAGGTAGTTCAACCAGCGCACCCCGGCCACCGTGGCCAGCGCCGGGCGGCGGCGCAGCAGCAGCACCAGGGCGGCGTCCAGCCCGGCGTAGAGCGGGAAGAGCAGCAGGTCGTGCACGACGGCGCTGCCGACGAACCAGGCACCGACCCCGATCGGGTTGCCGGCGAGCAACCGCACCCCGGCGTAGCCGGCGACGACGAAGCCGGCCAGCAGCGCCAGCAGTTGGACGGACTCGCGGCGGGTCATCGTCGCTCACCCGGCCAGGAACGTCAGGCGGGTGACCCATTTGGTGTTGTGCACTCCGGGCAGAGCGGGCACCACGATCCGGGCGGGGAAGCCGTGATCAGGGGTCAGGTCGGCGCCGTTGACCCGCAGCGCCAGCAGGCCGTCAGCGGCCTGGACCTGCCCGGCGGACAGGGTGGCCGAGCCGAAACCACCACCACGTTGCAGCGATTCGACGAACACCGCGGCATCGGGTGCCGCCCCGGCGAGGGCGGCGAGCTCGGCCAGCCGCACCCCGGTCCAGGTCTGCACGCCGGTCGACCAGCCCTCCACGCAGGCGATCGGCAACCGGGCGGTGTGCTGCGGCAGGGCAAGCAGCTCCGCCCGGGACAGCGTCCTGCCTGCAGGCCCGGCCAGCTCCAGCCGCCAGGTGTCATCGACCGGGCCGATCCCGGCCACGGCAGCGGTCTTGTTCACCGGGAAATCCGCGGGGCCCGCCCCGAGTTCCTGCCCGCGGGGTGCCAGCAACGCGCTCGAGCGGGTCGCGCCCCCGATCGTCTGCCCCACGCTGAGCCCGAGCAGTGCCACCGAGCTGGCCGCGACCATGCCCAGCGCGCCCCGCCTGGACATGGTGGCCGGTGCTGGGTCGGGGGACACCAGATGATCAGGGTCTGGGGGTTCCGCGACAGTCTCCGATACCGGAGTGCGCAGCTCGCGGCCCAGGCGCCGCGAGCGCAGCGCGGTACGCATCCGGCCCAGCCGGAACGCCACGTGCACGACGAACGCGGACATGAACACCCACGCCCCGTAGTAGTGCGCCTGGTAGAAACTGAACGGCCAAGCGTAGTAGTACTGGATGTTCATCACCCCGGTGACCAGCTCGAACACCGCGCCACCGACGAGCAGCAGCAGCGAGGCGCGCTCGATCAGGTGGGTGAGCGAGCGGGCGGGTGGCCACTCGAACAGCTTGGGCAGCACCGACCACAACTTGGCCAGCACGATCGGGATGAGCACCAGCCCGAGGGTGACGTGCACGCCCTGGGTCACCCAGTACAGCCAGGACGGTCCGGCCGGCCAGCTCGGCAGCCAGGAGCCGAGCAGCCCCTTGTCCGGCGTGGTGTCGTTGCCGGGTGCGAGGTTGGGGTTGTAGGCGGCGTAGGACGCCAGACCGGTGAGGAACATCAGCGTGATGCCGGGCAGCAGCGCCACGCTGAGCACCGCGGTGAACCACGGGCCGCGCAGCGGGCTGCGCCAGAAGCCGCGCCGGAACGGACCCGGCGGCGGATGCTGCGCCACCCGGGAGGCCAACCGATCCAGCACCGTCACGCTCCCCACGCTAGCTGCCCAGCGGTTCGCCGGGGCTTACCGTCCGCTGACATGACGCAACTCGACGAAGCACCGGCCGGCGCGGTAGCAGTCCCCGACCTGGAACCCGGCCAGCGCGGCCAACGCGGCGAGCACCGGCAACTCGGCGACCGCCCACGGGAACCAGGGACCCGCGGCGCAGCCGGTGACCTGGAGCCGGGCCGCTCCCCGCCACAGCCCCGCGCCGGGATGCTCGGCCTCGACCAGCATGGTGCCGCCACACCGGAGTAAGGCCGCGCAGCGGCGCAGCAGCCGCACCGGGTCCCCCCCGATGCCGATGTTGCCGTCGGCCAGCAGCACGTGGTGCCACCGTCCCTCGCCGGGCAGGGTGGCGAACACGTCGCGGTGCAGTACCGCGGCACCGCGGGAATGACATTGCCGCACCGCCATCGGCGAGCAGTCCACGCCCAGCGCCGGCACGCCGCGCACGGCCAACTCGGCCACCAACCGGCCAGGGCCGCAGCCCAGGTCCAGCGTCGGCCCGGTGCACCGGTTCAGCAGCCACGCGTCCTCGCCCTCGGCCGGGGCCAGCCAGCGTCGCGGGACCACGGGGAGTATCCGTCCATCGTCGCCGACGAGCTGAGCGGGCCGACCGGCCAGGACAGGGTCGAAGACCGCGGCGCTCACCGGTGCAGGTCCAGCGCAGCCGAAGCGGCGGCGACCGCGGCGGCGAACCGTCCGCCGGGCACGTCGGCGGCCACCGCGGCCGCGTCCTCCCAGGTGTCCACATCGGAGAGCTCCGGCAGCTCGATCACCCGGCAGCCGGCGGCTCTCAGCGCGGCCAGCGTCTTGGCCCCGGTGTCCGGATGCGATGTGGGAATCTCGGCGATCAGCTCGGCGAGCTCGGGGCGCCGCACGCCCAGCACCCACCAGCCGCCGTCCGGGGCCATCCCGAGCGCGGCGTCCACACCGTCCCCGTCGAGCAGGTCGAGGCAGTGACCGAGCAGCGTGGCGTCGACCTGCGGGGTGTCCATCCCGATCTGCAGGACCGGCCGGTGCCCGACCAGCGCGGCGGCGTCGGCGATGGAGGCGGCGATCCGCCGACCCAGCGTCGTCCCGCGCTGTGGCAGCACCGTGGTGGCCCGCAGGTGTTCGGTCAGCGCGTCGGCGTCGATCGCGTCGGTGAGATCACCCGTCAGCGCCACCACCGGCGTCACGCCGGGCACCGCCAGCACCGCATCCAGGGTGTCCAGAAAGGACGCCGCAGCGATCCGGGCGGCCTGCACGGGGCTGACCGGCGGGCACATCCGCGTTTTCACCTGACCCGGCACCGGTGCCTTGGCCAGCACCAGCAGCGCCGCCCGCAGGGCGCTCAGCACCCCATCCCAGTCTCGCGCACCCAACATCCCCCTCGCGTCACACGATGCCCGAATCTTGCCGTATCAGGCCCCCTCCGACCCTTACGTGTCGATAACATTCGCGAACATTCGCGATCCCCCGGGGGTTCCTCCCCCGGAGGGAGGCGGACCACGATGGAACCCTCCTATCGTGCCGGTATGGCCCAGACAAGCACCCCATCCACAAGCACCCCATCACCGACGACTGACCGGCCCACGCCGGACCGCAACCTCGCGCTGGATCTGCTGCGGGTCACCGAGGCCGCCGCGATGGCAGCAGGCCGGTGGGTCGGCCGCCGGGACAAGGACGGTGCCGACGCCGCCGCGGTGGCGGCGATGCGGGCGATGATGGGGACCGTCACGATGGACGGCCTCGTGGTCATCGGCGAGGGCGAGAAGGACGACGCCCCGATGCTCTACAACGGCGAACGGGTCGGCGATGGCACCGGGACGCCGTGCGACGTGGCGGTGGATCCGATCGATGGCACCACGCTGACCTCCAAGGGCATGGCCAACGCGGTGTCGGTCCTCGCGGTCGCGCCCCGGGGTGCGATGTATGACCCCTCCGCGGTGTTCTACATGGACAAGCTGGTCGCCGACCCGGACGCCGTCGGCGTGGTGGACATCCGGCAGTCCCCGGAGGACAACATCGCGGCGCTGGCCCGCGCCAAGCAGTGCCGGCCCGAGGACATCACGGTCTGCATGCTCGACCGGCCACGGCACGACGAGCTGGCCCGCCGGGTGACCAAGACCGGCGCGCGGATCAAGTTCATCACCGACGGTGACGTCGCGGCGGCGGTGCTGGCCGCGACCGTCGACTCGGGTGTGGACCTGCTGCTGGGGATCGGCGGCACCCCGGAAGGCGTGATCACCGCGTGCGCGATCCAATGCCTGGGCGGCGTACTGCAGGGCACGCTGCACCCCCGCAGTGACCTGGAGAAACAGCGCGCCGCGGAAGCCGATCTCGATCTCGACGCGGTGCTCACGGTCGATGATCTGGTCCACGGCGACGACGCGTTCTTCGTGATGACCGGCATCACCGACGGCGAATTGCTGCACGGCGTGCGCTACGGGCGCAACCGGGCGATCACCGAGTCGCTGGTGATGCGCTCACGCAGTGGCACCGTCCGCCAGGTCCGCAGCACCCACCACCTCGACCGGCTGGGGCTCTACAGCATCGTGGACTACCGCCACTGACGGACGGTAGCGGCTAGCGCCGGGCGCGCCGGGGCGCGCCACCACCCTCGGTGCCCGGCTGCCGCACGTGCCAGCCGTGCTTGTCCGGGCACCGGAAAGACGCCAGCCGACGCCCCGATGCCGTCACCAGACGATTGGCCCCCGCCAGGGTCAGGATGGCCCGGTGATCGCAGCGCGGGCACCTGGGCGCCATGCTGTACCGCAGATCGATCACCCCGGCAGCATAACCCGTGACACTACGGTCGAGGGTCTGGGCGGAACGGGTTCTCGATGGCGACATTGCGGATCGTCTGACCGTGTACCAGGTCCTCGGTCAGGATTCGGCGGCAGCCGGCGTGCCGGGCAGCCTCGACCATGAGCGCATCCCCCATGGCGCGCCTGGGACTCGCCGGCCACCCGTGCCAGGTAGGCACGCACCAGCGCGTTGACCGATGTGCCCTGTTGCAGGGCAAGGATCCGCGCGCTGCCGCCGAGATCGGGCCTGCGCAGGTGCGTGTGATCGCCGAAACCATGAACGCGATCCCCTCCTCGGTCGACGTCACGCAGCGGGAGGCAGCGGAGACCGAGCTCGCTCGCCATGCCCGGTCGTTCGACCCGACATCGCTGCGCAAGATAGCTCGGCACGTCCTGGTCACTGATCACACCGCCACTGATCACACACTGTCAGTGTGGTCCAGTCAGAGGCTGCCCGAGCTGGCGAAGCAGCGCCTGGTCGGGCAGGTCTCCCACAGATCACGGTCCTATCGGAGCTACCGTGGGTGTCACTGTCGGGGTGGATACGGTGGGCGGCAAGGCCCAATAGCAGCGCCTCGCGCAAGTCGGTGCGCCGCGCGGCCTCGGCGTCGAGGACGAGCTGGCGAGCGGTGGCGATCCGCTGCCCCTTCTCCGCAATACGTTGATTGGATGACCGCCAAACCCGCTGCGGCTTAGTGGTCGGCTCCGGAAATCCATCGGGTGCCGTGAACGAGACGTCACCGACGTTTTTCGCGCTGAGGATGTCGGTGACGTCTCGTTCACGGCGCGCACCGTCACTGCGTAACTCATCTGCCGTCACGACAACTCCGTGGGGCGTCGCGAACTCGACGTTGGTGACGTCTTTCGCTCCGGATATCTGTTTTGTCGAGTTCACGACGTGCGCGGTCCCTGCGCTCAGTGGCAGGGGCAAGCGGATCCCCGGAGCACCGTGGTTTCAAGATCGAATAAAGAGATCGGGGAGGTGCCGGGCCTGCAAACGGTTCCACTGAGCAGCGCGGATCCCCGACCACCTATGCAATCTTGAACACTCGTGATACCCGGGGTACGCGCACACGAGCCGCTGCCATAGCAACTCCCGATAGACTTCCGGAGCCGACCACTGATATGGAGGGCGAAGACGAGCAGCACCGACAGAATGCTGGTACCCCGTCTGCGGCGGGATAGGTCTCGGCGAATGCTGACGTGCAGGAAGTCACGAGCCTTGAGGGTGAGCTCGACCCGATCGGTGCTCAGCGCCCGGCGGTGGCTCAGCAGCCACCGGGACGGGCCTTGCCGGGATGGCGGTCCGGTGGCACGGCGAATCCGGGCACCGGTATCGGTGAGGGGCGGCGAGCTGGCCGCCTCCCTATAACCGGGTTGGTGGACGACCGTAACCATGCCATTCGATGGCGGCGTGCTCGACCGCGCGGCGGGCACGTAGAGCCTAACCTGCCGCACTGCCCTAGCCAAGTCCTGACAGGTGCTGTCCTTACGGGCTAATAAAGCTTGCTCTAAAGGCTCCAGCCTGTCCCTGACCCGCCGTGAACCAACCTCACGGACTAGGGTCAACGCCCGTTGCGTATGCGGGATACCTCCCCGCAAATCTCCAGCTTGGATGTGAGTCGCGGCAAGCACGATGGTGTCTAAGGCGTTGCAGCGAATATCGAACTGTGGTCTGGTCTTCAGAGCTGCAACTACGTCTTCCCGCGCCATATCATAATCACCGAGCTTGGTTTCGCCGGCTGCCAGGAGCCCCGAACCAGGGCCGTAGAAGTTAAAGAACGACTGAGACGTACTCCCGTATCTGAAGAGGGTGCGGGCTTTCTTGATCTGCTGGCGGGCTTCCGTGCGTAGTCCAAGCTTCTGGAAGGCCGTGGCGCTCAGGCCAGATATAACAGCCTGAGCCTGTGGGTCAAGGTTCTCCCCCATCTCGGCTATCTGAAACATCTTGAGAGCGTCGTTAGGCGCTCCGTACTGCTTCTCCATATCCCCGGCCGAACACAGCACGCCCGCCACCCTCACGGGGTCACCAGCGGCTAGGTCTAAAGCTTGGTGCATGTGGTAGCGACAGTGATCCATTAAGCCCACATCACCGCTTGACCATCCTGCAAGCCGGTGAGCTTCAGCTACGGCGTACCGCAACCGCTCGTGCACCTCGGGCTCGGCCTGCGCGTTCAACAGCTGCTCGCCAGCGGTTGCTGTTGCTACTAAGGAATCACGGGCCGCCATGCCCCCGGCTTCCCTGTCGAGCTGTTCCAGACTGGTGACGGTCTGCTCGTATGCCACAACGTCGGAGATGTTGATCTTACTAGGAGGACGGGTGACGACGTGTCGAATCGTCAACGCCTCGGGCTCACCGAAGACCGGCGTCCCGAACATGATCGCGCCAGCGATAGCCAGAAGCTTGCGGCGTTCCACGTCCTCGTCTACCTCCTCCGGTTCCTCGGGCTCACAGCCAGTGTAGGCCAGGCCCATCACCCCGCGCGGGATCTCAAGACCGTCTGCCACTCTCACGAGCACGTCGTAACCCATGACCTTGCGACCCTTGAGGATCTCGCACACCTCAGACTGCGACATGCTCACGAGTCGGGCTATCTGTCTCTGAGCCATGCCGCCGTCCCGCAGGATGCGAAAGATGGCGGTTACGTCACGATCGCGGCAAGCAGCCTGCATAGCTGGCGTCATGGCCATCAAGAGTACCTTACGCTCAAACTTCACAATCTTCGCGGCTTGGTGAAGATCAGGGTGCTAGTTGACCCCTGAAACTTTCAAGCTCGACAACGCCTGGTTCGACGGATAACTTCCATCCCGCAATTATCCTTGATCTTGCAAGACCAGACTCTCGCGGATAATTTTTTTGAGACTCCAAGTTGTTGGGCGAATTCCAGCTCTTCAAACGGCCGAATACCCATGTTAGCGTAATCGGCGGCGGCCATCCTGCCGCGATGTCGCGCCCTCCTGCTTGACTTATTCTCAATGCTGCTACGCGGGATCAACGTCGCGCGGGTCGCAGCTACGGATGGCTACCTGCCGACTGACGTCATCCGCCGCTGCCGGGGGACGAGCGCCGGTTCAGTTCCGCCAGCATCCGGTTGTAGGCCTGCCGGGCGGCTTCGTCGTCGTCGACGTCGGCGCTGGTACCGACGGTGTCATGGTCCGTGCCGGAGGTCGATCCGATCTTGGCCAGCGACTGGCGGCGGGCCGACTCCAGCCAGTCGCCCAGGCGGGCGCGGGATCCGGCGGCGCTCCACTGGGCGACGACGGCGAGCATGAGCAGCATCATCAGGACGTCTCCGCCCACCCACATGATCGCACCGGAGATGTTCTGGTCCTCCAGCAGGGACGGCCCCCAGCCCGGGCGCATCAGCGCGGTGCTCGGGGCCAGCGGCTGCCGGGTGAGCATCAGCGCCACCCCCACCAGCGTGTCCGCGCCCATCGCCAAGCCCAGCAGCGCGAACCGGACGATGTGCGGGACCGGCCACGGGCTGTCCTGCGCGCCGGCCAGCGGCCAGAACAGCAGGTAACCACTGACCAGGTAGAGCACCTGCTCGAGGTGGTGCACGCCCGGTCGGGTGGCCATCGCCTCCGGGAAACCGGTCAGATGCGTGATCACCAACACCGCGGTGTAGAAGCCGATCGTCAGCACCGGGAAGGTCAGCCACCGCGCCAGGCGGCCGGTCGGCGCCCGCTGCCGCCAGAGCAGGACCGGTTGACCCCAGATCAGCAACACTGGCACGACCATGATCAGCAACAGGTGCTGGATCATGTGCACCCACAGCAGCGCATGCCCGTACACCTCGATACTGCTGTGCACCGACACCAGCAGCACCGCCACGCCGGCCAGCCACGACACCGTCGCGCGCACCGGCCAGCCGGGCCCGCTCGTGCGACCACGGCGGAACACGGCGATCAGGTAGCCGACCACGGCGAGCACCGCCAGCACATCGACAATGGGCGCCGACGTCCAGGTCGTCACAGCGGTCTGCCAGGTCAGCGGCGGGATGTCGGTGCTCCCCTCTGCAGAGCGTGCCAGCCACCCCGAGCGTAACGCGTGGCACCGACACACCGAGTGTGACTACGGCTCGATCATGCCTTATTCTCGCAATTGCGATCATAAGGCAACTGCCGCTAGGGGGTCTCGTGCACCAGGTTCAGGTCGAAGTGATCCTGCTGTCGGTCTCGGATGACGCTGCGCTGAGATGGCGGGTGACCAGGGGAGATCTACCATCGGGAAGCCGGCCCGATGCTCGGGCGCGCGAGCTCGCGGGCCTGGCTACCGACATGCCCACCGCGACAGTCGTGCACTCGACCTCATGGCGACCCCAAGCAGGAGGTCTGATCCTCACCTACGCGGCCCTGCCGGATCCAGAGCCCACCGCGGGCACCGTGCGGGCACTCCCGGCCGACGCCAGGATCGTCTGCTCAGCCGACGCCTCCGTTCCGACCCCTGCGGTCGTGACGATCGAGCACGTGCTGGCCCATGCGCTGCGGCACCTGTCGATGGTGGCCCGCACCACCCCGGAGGTAGGGCAGGCCATCGATGCGTATCCGCAGCTGTGGCACGCTGTGATAGCCCACACCCCCGATGTGGCAGGTCAGCTCGTCGGCACCTGAACGTGAGCGAAGGGGTGATCTCGCCTCGTGACACCCCGCCCACGGCTACTGGCCATCATGGGATCCGGCGAGACCGCCCCGACGATGGCGAAGGTGCACCGCCTGCTCATCGACCGCCTCGGCGCGCCCCCCGCCGACGCGGTCCTGCTCGACAGCCCCTACGGCTTCCAGGAGAACGCCGACGAGATCTCCCAGCGCACGGCCGGCTACTTCCGGAACTTGGGCATCGCGCTGGACGTGGCCTCGTGGCCTACCTCGGCGGACATCCTGGCCCGGGAACGGGCGCTGGCGCGGATCAACGACGCCGATTACGTCTTCGCCGGCCCGGGCAGCCCGACCTACGCGCTGCAGGTCTGGGAGAACAGCCGGCTATCCGAGGTCTTGGGTGACAAGCTCACCAGCGGCGGCTGCGTGAGCTTCGCCAGCGCGGCGGCGGCGACCCTGGGCGTCGTGACAGTGCCCGTGTACGAGATCTACAAGGTGGGCGTGACCCCGCACTGGGCCACCGGCCTGGACCTGCTGGCCCGGATCGGACTGCGGGCGGCAGTGATCCCGCACTACGACAACACCGAGGGCGGCACCCACGACACCCGGTTCTGCTACCTCGGCGAGCGACGGCTGCGACTGCTGGAATCAGCGTTGGAGGACGATACGGTCGTGCTGGGCGTGGACGAGCACACCGCCGTGCTGTTCGATCTCGATGCGGACACCGCGACGGTCCTGGGCCGGGCCACGCTCACCCTGCGCAGGCAGGGTGTGAGCACCGTTTTCGCCGCGGGTGCCACCGTGGCGATCGATGAGCTGCGGGCGATCGCCACGGGTTGCGAGCGCAGACCTGCGCCGGTGAGCACGCAGCCGGCGCCCACCGAACCGGCCGCTTTGACCCCGTCACTGCGCGGGGAAGCCCAACGCCTGGAGTGCGTCTTCGACGACGCCCTCAAGGTCCGTGACGTGGACGCGGCCGTCACGGCCGTCCTGGAGCTGGAGCAGACGATCGTGGACTGGTCGGCGGACACCGAGGAGATGGACGGCACCGAGGGTCCTCGTGGCATGCTGCGCAGGATGGTGATGCGACTGGCCGAGCTCGCCGTGGTGGGCGCTCGGGATCCGCGGGAAGTCGTCGCGCCCTTCGTCGACACCCTTCTGGAGCTGCGAGAACACGCTCGCGAACACGATTCCTGGGCGCTCGCCGACACCGTGCGCGATCGGCTGAGCGCAGCCGGAATCGAGGTGCGCGATACCCCGCAGGGTGTCGTGTGGCTCCTCGCAGGCCACCCCGAAGACGACAGCGCAGCCGGTCAGAACAGCCCTCCGGAGCAGCGTGACTAGATGGTGATGGACTCAGCGGGCCGTCCGGGTAACAACCCCTCGCCACCGCTAAACCGGGCGAGCTGCTGGCAATCCGAACGCGCTGCGCAACCAGCGGGTCCGGCGGATCACGAAGCGGTCCAGCGCGACGATGAGCAGCGCCGATACCCCCCACAGCGGGTAGACCACGGCGACCACCAGGCCGATCACGATCATCGCGAGGGGCAGCCGGGGGTTCATCGGGCGCTTGGGCAGGCCCGCGCGGCCGCTCGGGCGCCGGATCCACCACATCACAAACGACGTGCCGATGCTGGTCAGCAGCAGCAGGACCCCGGTTGTCATCACGATCCGGTCGATCACCCCGAACTGGGTGCCCATGTGGGTCAGCACACCGAGCTCGGTGACCTGACCGATCGTGCCGAACGACGCGGTGTCGCTGCGCGCCAACGTCTCACCGGTGAACTGGTCCAGGTACACGGTCTGTTCCGCGGACAACCGGTCCGGCCAGGCGTTGGACAGCTGGTAGCTGCCATACGTCGTCTTCCCGTCGCCATCGGTGGTGTTGACCGGCAGCACGATCCCGTACCCCGGCTTGAGGCCCTCCAGCCTCGCCGCCCGGTCGAGGTCATCGAGCGAGAGCCGAGCCGGCAGACCGGCCGCCACCCCCGTTGTGGCCGGCGCCGTGTTGCCGGCATGAATACCGCCCTCGTGCAGGTGCGCCGAGGGCTGCGACGCCGGGACCCTGTCCTCCAGGGTGGCCCAGGAGACGCGGTGGCCGAACCGGTCCAGGTCACCGGCCTTGGCCAGCGTCGATGGTGCGTCGACCTGGGTGGCCGGCGTCAGCGCGTTGCCCACCGCGCTCCATGCCGGGCCCCAGTAGGTCGACCATGGCATGCCGGTCGTGATGAAGATGATCAGCATCGTCAGGGCGATGATTCCGCTGGCCGCGTGCACGTCGCGCCACTTGAGCCGGCCCGTCTTGCGCAGCCGGGGAACGAGCAACGTCTTGCCCTTCTGGCTCCTGCGCGGCCACCACAGGTAGAGCCCGCTGCCCGCCAGGACCAGCGCCCAGCCCATCGCGATCTCGATGACCAGGTCGCCGACCTCGACGTCGACGAAGACGTCCGGGTTGTCCGAGGGCGCGACCAGGTGCGGGATCGACGGGAGCGCGACCGTGAGCGCGTTGTTGTTCAAGAAACCGTGCAGCCGGTTGGCCAGCCCCACGATGTCATCGCCCGGCTTCCCGGTGGCTGTCACTCCCGCCGCGTACGGGTCGACGTAGACATAAGTCACGTCCTTGTCGTCCAGCTGGAAGTAGGGCACCCCTGCCGGTCCGGTCGAGTAGTAGAACTCGCTGACCCGGTCGGGCTCCTTCGGGGTGACGACCCGGAACAGGGTGGCGCCGACCGGCGCGACCCGATCCGCCACGGCCTGCTGGGCCTGCAGGTTCACCGGAGTTCGGCCCTGCGGGTCGACACGCATGGTGCTGGCCGACAGCACCCCCTGGATCGGTTCGGTGTACATGATCACCAGGCCTGAGAGGGCCAGCACGATGAGGATCGGAGCGGCGAAGATCGCCGAGTAGAAGTGGATCCGCCACACGCTGCGCAAGAACTTTCCCGGCGCGGTGCGGTCGGTGACCCGGTGAGCCTTCACCGGCTGGACCGGGGGGATGGTTCCACCGGTGAACTCGGCGGTCGTCACGGGCGCTCCTCGATCGTCTCGATCATGTGTCGGGGCTGGATCTCCCCGACGGCCGTGACCGGCCATCTCCAGCTCCACCGGAGAGGTCGGCTGAGCGAGCTCCGGAGTTCCCGGCAATTCGGGCAGGCCTGACCGCGTGGTGACCGTGCCGGTGTACGAGATCTACAAGGTGGGCGCGACCCCGCACTGGGCGCCTGGCCTGGACCTGCTCGCCCGGATCGGGCTGCGGGCGGCGGTGATCCCGCACTACGACAACACCGAGGGCGGCACCCACGACACCCGGTTCTGCTACCTCGGCGAGCGACGGCTGCACCTGCTGGAATCGGAATTGGAAGCCGATACGGTCGTGCTGGGCGTGGACGAGCACACCGCCGTGCTGTTCGATCTCGACGCGGACACTGCCACGGTCCTGGGCCGAGCCACCCTCACCCTGCGCAGGCAGGGCGTGAGCACCGTCTTCGCCGCGGGTAGCACCGTGGCGATCGATGAGCTGCGGGCGATCGCCACCGGTGGCGATCGCAGACCCGCGCCGGTGAGCGCGCAGCCCGCGCCCACCGAACCGAGCAATCTGACGCCATCACTGCGCGCGGAAGCCCAGCGCCTGGAGTGCGTGTTCGACCACGGCCTCAAGGTTCGTGACGTGGACGCCGCTGTCACGGCCGTCCTGGAGCTGGAACAGGCGATCGTGGACTGGTCGGCGGACACCGAGGAGATGGACGGCACCGAAGGTCCGCGCGGCATGTTACGCGGGATGGTGATGCGACTGGCCGAGCTCGCCGCGGTGGGCGCGCGCGATCCGCGCGAGACCGTCGCGCCCTTCGTCGACACCCTCCTGGAGCTGCGAGAACACGCTCGCGAACAAAGTTCCTGGACGCTCGCCGACACCGTGCGCGATCGGCTAACCGCAGCCGGAATCGAGGTACGCGATACCCCGCAGGGTGTCGTGTGGCTCCTCACAGACCACCCCGAAAACGGCAACGCAACCGGTCAGAGCAGTGCTCCAAAGCTGCTTGGCTAGAGGGTGATGGACTCAGCGGGCCAGCCGGGGGGTTCATCGGGCGCTTGGGCAGGCCCGCGTGGGGCACTCAGGCCGAACGCTGCGTTGCCACGCTGACTGCGCGAGGTCGCCGATCTGTGCCAGCAGCGAGGAGGGCGGCTCGTCCAGACGCAATGGATACTCGACGATTTCAATGTTGGTGTTGCTTACGCGGCGAGTGACCGGGAGTCGTCGAAACTGGCCTCGTGCTGCAATCGTGTTTCCCCAGGATGGACCGCCCAGGCTTCTCGCAGAGCCGTGCCGACAAAATTCTCGAAGACCGTCGCCATATCCACGACGAACGCAGCGATGGGCAGGCCGCCTGGACCTATTTCGAAGGATTGGTGACTCAGTACGAGTTCTGCGACACGGAGAGCGGCGTGGTAATGCGCGTTGAGCCGGGTCGATCGCCACTGCGGCAACGACACGCCCGGCAGGAGAGACATGACGCCGTCGAGTCGCGCGTCCAGGTGCCGGAGCCGAGCCGCTGTCGCCACCGGCACGCGCGGCACGTCAAGCATTCGACGCAGCGCCGAACGCAGGATCCGGTTCTCCGGCGTATCCACCGAATACTCGTCGTAGCGGACCTCGATGGGTAGCAGCGTCCCAGGCCATCGCGCGATCTGGTCCGCGACGCGGATGCGGCCGCGCACCAACGGTAAGGCGGCATCTTCGGTGACGTATCCCTGGAGCGCACCTCGCCCGAGCGCGCGTTCCACGTGCCTGCAGAGCGTCTCAGCGACCGCCGGCCACAGGTCCTGTTCCTCCGTGCCCTCGACGTCTTCGGGACGGAAATGTGGCTTGATGGCGTACCCGAGTAGGAACAGCAGCCGCGCGATGCTGACCTTGGGTGTCACCACGACGTCTACCCCACCGACATGCACGGCGCCGACCTTGCGGCCCCTCGGCAGCAGCCGGTACCTCCCATTGGCGGCGGGGCCCACTCGCACCAGTTCGGTCGCGTCGAGCTGCCTGGCCACTATCGCGTCGAGGGGCGCCTCGATTCCGTGCTGGTCGTTTTCAGCGAGCGTGATCATGGCTCGGCAGGGGGTACCGGCTGGGGCAGGGCCTTGGCGCGAATCGCCGTGAGGCCGAACCGGTCGTGCACCTGCCAGCGAGTGAGCCGACCGTAGTAGTGCTCCTCCAGCAGCGGAAGGATGGAGTGCTCCCAGATCCGCTCCCGGCCACCTTCGCGCTCGGCATCCGGTGTCATCAGGTACGACGGGCCGATCTTGTAGTCGTGATCCTCCACGCCGATCTCGGCATTGAGTGCGGCGAGCAGCGCAGCCCGCTCGTCGCCGTTGTTGCCCCTGGCCGCCAGCCACTGTGGCAGCAGGTCGCGCACCGGTGGCTCGTCGGGATGAAGCTCAACGAACGCGAAGCGGCGCCGCATCGCGGCGTCCAAGGATGCGATCGAACGGTCGGCTGTGTTCATCGTGCCGATCAGTAGTGAATTAGTACACCCTACCTGACGTGTGGGAACCTTTCTGGGTCTACGGGGTGCGATGCTTGTCCCCCGCACGGTCAGCGGTATGGGCGGAGGTTGGGCAAGGGGGCGAGTTGAAACCCTTGGCATCGTTGGCTAACGCCTGGAGGATTAGGAGTACCGGGGCGAGTGGGCCGGTGGACGGAGACGAGGAGTCTGCGGTGCCTAGGCCACGGACGTGAAGGCTCCAGCGGGCCGGCAGACCGGGGACGCGCGACCACCCGCAGGCGTCCATCGACGCAACGTCCTCAAGGGATTACTCTTTGGCGGCGCAACGGTGCTCGTCGCCGGAACAGGCGTCGCGGGATACCGGCTGTTTGACAGCCGCGCCCTCGAACCTGGTGTGGGTCGGGCCTATGACGCCTGGTCGCACTGGCAAGACCCCGGGCCGATCGGCATGGTCGCTGCGGCCATCCTCGCGGCCAATCCTCACAACACCCAGCCTTGGCGGTTCCGCATCACCGATCGCAGCATTGACCTGTTCGCCGACCCTACCCGTGGCCTGGGCAGCATCGACCCATTCCAGCGGGAAATGCACGTCGGGCTTGGCTGCGCCGTGGAGAACCTCGTCCTCGCTGCCGCACCACGCGGCTACCAGGCCAATTTGACGTTGCTGCCTGGCCCGGATCCCACCCATATCGCTCACCTCGGGCTGTCCCCAACCACGGTGGCTTCCTCATCTCTCTATGACGCGATCGGCGACCGGAACACCAACCGCGGCCCGTATGAGGACCGGCCGATACCGCCGTCTGTGCTCACCGACCTCGCGGGCCGCGGGGGGGATCTGGCGGGTGTGGGTGTGCGGTGGCTGACCGAGCCAGCCCAGCGCGCCGCGATGGGCGCGCTGCTGCTCGACGCCACCCAGCAGGTCGTCGGCGACGAACAGCAGTCCCTCGACGGTTTCGCCTGGTTTCGCTCCAGCGCCGACGACATCGAGCGGCACAAGGACGGTCTGACCATCGACGCCCAGGGGCTCAGCGCCTCGGTCGCCGCGATCGGCAAACTGCTTCCCGCGTCGACTCGACAAGCTGGCGACCAGTTCTGGTTGGATCAAACCCGCACGGTGCACATTCCGACTGCCGCCGCCTACGGTGTGATCACTGTCGGCTCGGCCGGTGACCCGGCGGCGCGGCTGTCTGGTGGGCGACTGCTCGAACGCATCCACCTGGACGCGACCAGGCGAGGCATCGCGTTGCAGCCCATGAACCAGATCACCGAACGCATCGACCGTGAGGCGGACCTCGATCGCCCGCCAACCTTCGCGCCCCGGTTTGCCGCGATGCTCGACGCGCCGGGGCGCGAGGCGTTGGTGACCTTCCGCCTCGGCTACCCGGTCCGGATTCCCGTGCATAGCCCGCGCCGACCGGCACCGGAGGTCAGCACATGACCGCGCACCGTCAGCGGATCACCGCGAACCTGAGGATGGCCGAGGCCGGATTCGGGTGCTCGCCGGGGTCGTGCAGGCGACGGTGGGCACCCGCAGCTCCGGCTGGTCCGGTGCGAAGGACAACCCGGTGCTGCTCGGCGTCCTCACCATAGGTGTTGCAGCGCGCCACCGTGAAGTCCTCCCTGCAACAAAGCAAACACTCGAGCTGACGTGAAGTTGGTCTGCCAACAGCCGACAGACACGACCCGAGAATGAAACTGCGCCGCGCAGCTTGTCCTATCGAAGCGGTGCTAATGTAGTGTCTCATTATTGATTTTCCGCTTGCTGGAGGGCGACCCGTCCGCGGGCGACCTTGGCGAGGATCTGCTCAGCGGTGGCGGTCCAGACGAATGGTTTCGGGTTGTCGTTGTTGGCTTTCAGGTAGTCCTCGATTGCGGCGATGAGGTCATTCACACTATGGAACACGCCCCGGCGGATCGCCTTATCGGTCAGTTCTCGAAACCACCGTTCGACCAGATTGAGCCACGACGACGAGGTGGGGGTGAAGTGCAGGTGAAACCGTGGGTGTTCGGTCAGCCATTTCTTGACGTCGGCATGCTTGTGGGTGGCGTAGTTGTCGCAGATCATGTGGATCTGCAGCCCCTTGGGCACCTCGCGGTCGATGATACGTAGAAACTTCAAGAACTCTGTGTTGCGGTGGCGCGGCAGACAGCGGCCGATCACCACTCCGGTGAGCACGTTCAGCGCGGCGAACAGGGTGGTGGTGCCGTGGCGTTTGTAGTCATGGGTCATCGTGCCGGCCCGCCCTTTTTTCATCGGCAGCGACGGCTGGGTGCGGTCCAGGACCTGGATCTGGCTTTTCTCGTCCATACACAGCACCACGGCCTTCTCGGGTGGCTTCAGGTACAGACCCACCACTTCAACAAGTTTCTCCTCGAAGTGGCGATCATTGGACAGTTTAAAGGTCTTCACCAGATGAGGCTTCAGCCCTCGCGCCGACCAGATCCGCTGCACCGACGCCGAGCTCACCCCGACCCGTTTCGCCATCGACCGACACGACCAATGCGTCTCGCCCTCCGGTTTCGAGTGCAGCGTCAAATCCACGATCTCGGCGACCTTCTCGTCACTGATCGACGGTTTCCGGCCACGCCTTGTGGCCACCTCACCGAATCCGATCAACCGTCTTTCTCGAACTGGTCACGCCAGGCCAGCACGGTCGGACGAGACACCCCAACTGCCACGCTAATCTCGGAATTCGGCACTCCGTCGCCGGCCAACAGCAATACCCTGGCTCGTTGCACCAGACGGTACGCCGCAACCCGCGACCCGACCAAGGTTTCCAACACTTCTCGCTGCCCATAGGATATCGCCAACGGCGCCGCCGCTCGACTCATATCTCATACCATAATATACCGTAAACTCAATTGCAAGACACTACACTAATGATGGTATACGCGAGACCAAGACCTCGCTCGGAAAAATTCACACTCATCGGCATGAGAGCACAATCAGTGGTATGAGCGTGCGCTTCGTTTGGGTCGTGTGTTGCCGGACAAGATAGCGCATTCACATCCCGGTGAGGAAGGCGTGGTACTCGGTCGCCAGGGCCAGCCGTTGGGCGTATTCGAGGTGCTGGTAACCGACTTCGACCCCGGCGCGGACCTGCTGCCGGTCCGCGCCGGGGGGCACCTCGCCGAGGTGGGTAGCGGCGAGCGAGACGAAGCCCTCTTGCCGCCAGCGGGACACCAGCTGCGCCCCGGCGGGGCGGGACCGCACGAGCCAGGCACGCTCACCCTCGTCGGAGAGCCTGCCATTGTGAGGCGAAGGGTTCGTTGTAGTAGCTAACCTGGCCGTCACCGACGTCCGCGAGGTGACGGATTCGAATACGCTCCAGATCCCGCTCGATGGACTCCGGATCGCTACCAGTGGTGCCGCCGATGATGGAGGCGAAGGCATTGCGGATAGCGCGCTTGTGGTCCTGATTGACGATCGGGAAGAAGGTGCGGGGGAACGCGAGGTAGAGCAGCGCGTTACGAATGCCAGGCTGGTCCACCGGCATCGCGGCCACGATCTCACGAAACGCCCACGGGTCAGTCAGGGCGGTCGCGCGATCGTCGTCTGGTTGGCGCCACCAGTGCTCGACGAATGACAGCAGCCAGCCCACCTGCCGCCAGATCTGCACGTTGAACCCCATACCCCCATGGAACGCGCCGGGAGGGCCAAGGGCCGCGTCCAGGTCCGGTGGTAGCTGCGCAGGTGGTTGCGGCCATGACAGCACGGAGTGGATGCGCCGTTTTTTGGTGTCCCCTGTGACGTTGGATAGCGGCGCGACCTGGACGTAGAGCAGTTCTGCGGTGAGCAGGTAGGTCGCTCGCGGGGCACCGTCGAGCTGGGCTTGCAGCTTGCCGAGGAACGTGCCGGTCCCCTCGTCGGGGTTGTCGACGATCCGGCGACGCATGTCGGCTGCGACCTCAGGAAGCCACGCGGCCACAGCCGGCTCGATCACCGACTGGCCCTTACCCAGCCCGGCGTCCAGAATCCGCCGGGTGGCGGCCTCGATCTCCGGGTTACTCCAGACGCCGGCTGGTGGGTTCGCGCTCACGACCTGACTCCTCTGGCGACGATGTCGGGCCCTGGCGCAATGCTGTCATCCGAGCTCACTATCGCACATCCGGCGACTTCACCTGGCCCGCCGATCATTCTCCAAGGGCGCTGTATCGGCGAGCGATCTCGCGACGGCACTCGCGTCGTAGGTCCGAGTGCAGATACGGTTGTTGAAGCAGCTTGCGCCGCCGCCGGTCGTCTTCGTCGAGGTAAGCATGGAACGCTTTATCGGCTTCGGCAATCGTCGCATTCTTGTCTCCGCCAGGCGTGGTATCCATGGCGGCCTCGACCCAGTCTGCGAGTAACTCGAACTCGGTGAATACCGGCAGCGAGACCTCATGCAGGTTCGGCAACGGCACCGCAAGCCGGGTCAGGTGGAAGGCGAAACGCTGCTGCAGGAGCAAGATGCCCTGCCGACTACAGGCCGCGATGCGAGACCGCCGTGACAGTGACCCGCTCGGGATTGCCGCGATATCCCAAAAATCGATGGCGTACCAGTCGGCGGTGTTCCACAGCTGGGGCAACGGCATCACGTTGACGTGCCCAGCTCGCCAGTCATCATCACGTAGCCGCTGATAGGGGTGGACGGCGGCGACGGTGATTTTCGGGCGCAACTGGGCGCCGGCCCGCATCGAACATGGGTGCATGACGACGGCGACAGTCAGCGCCTTGTCGGACAGTCCCGGAACGGAGACGTCGCCGTAGACGTCGCCTTGCATGATCGGGAGGGCGAGGGGAACGTCGCCCCTCGCCTGGTAGAGATCACCGGGGTCCTCCGGTCCGTCGAGATCTGTCACGTCTGTTCGGCAATGCCTCCAGTCAGGTCCGGGGCCGTAACCGCAGCGCTTTCTGGCCGTCCGGGGCATCGTAGGCTTCGAAATCCGACACGTGTTGGTTCCTCCAGCCAGGCATCGCCAGGTCAAGAACGCTCTCGGCTGACGCGTGGCCGCACGCGTGGTCGAGCAACGCCTGCTCACCACCGCGCCGATAGACCTCGATCGGAGTGATCGTATAGCCCGTTCCCAAGGGCAGCGC
The DNA here is from genome assembly GCA_963712995.1 of uncultured Actinomycetota bacterium. GTDB lineage: Bacteria > Actinomycetota > Actinomycetes > Mycobacteriales > Pseudonocardiaceae. The sequence goes on from CAVQKH010000012.1 coordinate 98,491, forward strand.
GATCTCGATCCACTGAGCGGCGTCCGCAACTCCGCAGGCCGTAAGGGCATCGAGAAACGCTGCGAGACGCGCCAGCCGGGCGCGATTGTCGGCCGTGGCACCGCCATCGGTGCGCCACTTACGGATGGCGGCAACGCTGACCCCGACGAGATCGGCGATGTCGGCCCACGCCATGCCACGATCGGTCGCGAGCTCCCGCAACAACTCCGGCACGCTCTTCCGGGCCTTCTCCGCTGCTCTCTCGTTCAGGTCCCGTTGCCGAACTTGGCGATGCAGGTCGCTCGTATCGCCGTGCAACAGCCCGACCAGGTCCCGCGCCAGCCCTACTTTCAAAGCGAGCGCCGTCGTCTCCGACTCGGGGAGGGTGTAATCGCGAACTGCCTCTGAGGCGGTACCACGGTCGAAGGAGCCGCCCAGCTGAGACGCTGTCGTCATGGTTGTCTCCTGAGTACTTCTCGAAGCCGATCAGTGATCGCGCGCTGAAACACCTCGCCCAGCGGAGCATGGAGTTGATCGAGCAGCTCCGCGATGCGCTGCGTGTCGAACTCGTCGATTCGATCAGGGTGTCGTTGCCAATAACTATCGAAGTCGAGCACGAAGAAGGGGGACTCGGGGTAAGTGTGCCGGCGCCGCAACAGGGTCGGTTCCACCACCCCGGTACCGGTGAGCGTCGCATAGCGAACCACGAGATGGGTGTACTCACCAGTCTGAAACTGCATCATCCCCTGCAACATTGACGGCGGGGTGGATCCACCAAGGCGTCCGGCGGCCAACAAATCCTCTGACACCCAACCCCGCCACGACGCAGCGTCTTCAACGGGGTCCGATACCCGAATCTCATCAATGTAACGTAACCCTATCCGCTCGACGCCAAGGGCTGCCCGCTGCTCGGCCAGCGCGACGACACAGCGGTGAACGACGTCGCGAAAGGCGGTGTACTCGCCGTAGTGAGTGGTCTCGACGGTCAGCGCCGTGGGGCGGATCGTCGCCGAGGTCGTCGAGGTCCGGTTGACTAACAGCACCACCTGCTCATGCTGCTGGTTCACCTGTTGGCCTCCGAGCGGCACGGTCACCGTCATCGTCTGCTCAACTCGCCGGATCGGCAGGATGTCCTCCAGCGCAAGCTGGAGCGCGTCGAGCGTCTCCGGCCGCCGGAGACGAGCCGAGTCGGGGAACCGGATCTCTGCCGCTACGAGCTCCACCGGAGCGTTCGGGAAGACCTCCCGCCCGTCATACATGCTCTCCTGCACTGGTTGCACCCCTTGGGTCACACCTGGACTGTAACCGAAACTGTAACTTCTGACTACGTCGCTCCTGGCGAGCGAGGCCACCGTGCTCCACCTCCTCGGCATTACCGTCACCACCGGCTCCTCGGCATTACCGTCACCACCGGGACCTGGAAGCCCACCACACGACGCTGGATCACCTGAGGGCAGCGCGAAACGCGCCCCCGTCAAGCCGGGATGAGTCAGAGATTCTGGGGGGATTCCTCGATGGTGTCGCTGTCGATGATCAGTCCGGTCTGGTGTACTCGATCGTGGAGTCGGGTGCCGAGTTCGATGAGCCGGTCGGCGAATGTTCGCTGTTCGTCGAAGGTGGCGCTGTCATTCATGATCCGCATGGCCAGCGGTACGACGTCGGAGTTCATTCGCGCGAGGTCTGCCAGCAATATTCGGTCGGCGCGGATCACGGGTGTGCCCATGGCCGGTGACGTCGTTGCTGGACGGGGTCGCCGGTCTGGTGGGAACGCGGGTGGCGGCTGGCACAGGGGGAGGGTGTGTCAGCCGCCACCCGCGCGCGGACGGGCTGCGGCGTGTCGGGATCGCGGCGCAGACCGGCCGGGTCAGGGGTTCGCCTGCGGGAGTTGCGGCCGATCCAGCGGCCGGTGCGGTCGGTGATGGCGCCGCAAGCGCAGTGGTAGATGCCGATGAGCGAACCGTGGGTGCGATGTAGCTCGATGGTCTGGGGTCGGCAGGAGTGCCACCGGCGCGGGACCTGCGCGGTGTACCAGGGCAGCCCATGACGGTGCCGCACATCGGGGTCCAGGCCGTCCGGCACCCATGTCCTCCTCGCCGCTGCTCCACGTCGGACTGGGGAACTGATCGGTGTGGAACGCTGATCGGGTCGTCGGGCTCTCACGGCATTCATCCGAGCAGTCCGGCCCGGTCCACGGCAGATGACATTCGATGACATGGGGTGGAGGGTTCGTGCCGCTCGCGGTGACGATCACCGGTTCACGGGACACCGAGCATCGCGACCCGGCTGAGTACGGGTTGCTGTTTGACGCCTATCTGTGGCCGTTCGCCGGCGAGGGCGCGCATATCTATGTCGGCGGAGCGCTAGGGATAGACACGCTCGCACTGGACTGGCTCGCCGAGCACACCGCAGCCGCCCTGACCGTCGTGGTCCCGTGCACGTTGGCCGACCAACCCGAACAGGCTAGACAGAGCGTCCTGCGCAATATTCGCCGTGCCCAGCGAGTGGCGCTGGTCGAGCTTGGTGCCCCGCGATTGGGCGCGGAGGCTTACCACGCCCGCAACCGCTGGATGGTGGACCGCAGCGATCTCGTCATCGGGTTCCCACACGGTGACGACCCGCGGAGCGGGACCTGGTACACCATCCATTATGGAGCCGATCAAGGCAGACCGCGGCTGATCGTCCCGATATGACACCGACGAACAACGATCGCACTAGCGCATGCCGGCTATTGCGCAGGCTTCGCGAGCAGCGGGGATGGTCGTGGGCCGATCAGGCTCGCGCGCTGCGTGCTATAGCCGAGCTCCGTGGACACCACTGCTACCACCGGTGGCCGGGTAGCCGCAATCCGCATCACCCGTGCCCGCCGTGAACTCACGCCGTGGCGCACCGAGTTCTTCATCACCGAACTCGACGACCACATCTACGACGTCTTCCTCGCCAGATGACGATGTGAGGTCATGCGTTTGCGGCTTGGTGTCAAGTAGTGAACGCACCACCAGCTTCAACCAGCCTCGACAAGGAATTCGTTGAGGACCTCCGCGGGTGCTCCCCGCCCGTCGGGGAGGATGCGGTAGCGGCGGGGTTGGTCGTCGCGGCGAGTAGAGGTGAGTTGCTGGCCGGACGGTGTCTGGACCAGCCACGAGGCGGGAACAATGCTGTGGCGCAGGTCTGCGGCTCTTCGCCGGTGATGCCACCCAAGGCAGCTGCGGCCTGGTCCACCGTCGTGGGTGTGCGACGGATCAGGCTGCCGGTCGAGGGCTCCTCGGTGATCCCGAACGTGTCCTCGATCCACGAGGCCAGCGGGTCGTTGCGGAGCACGTCGTACCCCGCCTTAAGGGCCGGGTCGTCGGATTCGGCGTCCCCGCGCGAGCGCACCGCCTGGCGGAGACTTTCAGTAGTCGGCTCACGGGTGGCGGTGGCCCGGACAAGGGTCTCGGTGATGACGTGGTTGGCTTCGACGGTGGCACCGAAGATCTGGCTTGCCACCCGGCCGACCTCGGCGCGCTGCTCTGCCTGCGTCTCGCCGCTGGCCATCGTGGCCGAGGTGCCGATGCACTGCAGCGTGTCGTGGGCTGCACAGGCTTCCCGCACGCGTCGAACCAGCATCGCGACGTCGGCGCCCTGCCGCCCGCGATAGGTGTGCAGCTCGTCAAGGACGAGGAAGCTCAGCCCCTCGGCGGCCCGGATGAGCGAGCGGCGCTCCTCTGGCCGGGTGAGGACCAGTTCGAGCATGACGTAGTTGGTCAGCAGGATGTCCGGCGGATTGCTGAGGATTCGTTGGCGAGCATCGTCGTCCTCCTGGCCGGCGTAGCGAGCGGTGCTTCCGTCGGTGTTGGCTGGCTCTGACCATGTGCTTACCAACAACCTCTGAACGGGTGAAGGCGGGTAAGAGTCCAGCCGTTGATCAATCGGGTATTTGACGACCTGCGTTACGCCGTGGCTGCATGCCGGAATGCTAGCCAGGCGCTGGCGTTTCGTAGCCGGTCGAGCCAGTCCGGGCGCTCGAGCAGGCGGCGCACGTCTGCCGATCGGCGCTGAAGAACATCACTGGATAGCACCATCCACTGATCACCCGATCGCCCTGGGGGTTCACCTGGGGTTCACTTGGAGGCCTTCCGGATACCGGCACCGGATGCCCCCGGAGACGCCCCGCAGATCCGCCTGACCGCGACGAGAGCGGTTCAGCGGTGTTGCGGTTGCAGTCGCCCGGTGTCGGTCAGGTGCAGGGTGCGGTCGGCCCAGCGCTCCAGCAGGACGGCGTCGTGGGAGATGGCGAGGACCCCTGCGGTGCGCCGTTGCTGGTAAGCGCGGATCACCGCGACCAGCGCGGCTGCGGTGGAGGCATCGAGCATGGTGGTCATCTCGTCGCAGATCAGGTAGCCGGGGTCCAGCGCGAGGGCGCGGGCGAGGCAGGCCCGCTGGAGCTGGCCGTCGCTGAGCTCATGCGGCCGGCGCTCGAGCAGGTCCGTGGTCAGCCCGACCAGCTCGGCCAACTCGTCGACCCGGGCCGGCACACCCGGTGTCCGCGCGGCGGCCAGCGGCTCGCCGATAGCCCGGCGCAGGGTCATCCGGGGGTCGATCGAGAGCCGCGGTTGCTGGAACACGACTCCGATGCGGGTGCGCAGCGCCCGGGGTGCGCGGTGCCGGAAGCCGGGCACCGGGCGCCCATCGAGCCACACCGCGCCGGTGACGGGCGGGTGCAGCAGGCTGAGCACCCGGGCGAGGGTGGACTTCCCGCACCCGCTGGGTCCGGCCAGGCCCAGGGTCTGTCCCGCCCGGAGCTCCAAGGTCAGGTCGTGGATCACCGGCTGGCCGCGGTGATAGCCGGCCACCACCTGCTGCGCGCTCAGAGCGGGGAACATGGCTGGTGGCAGGCGACAGCGTGCCGGCGGGCAGGGTCGACGGGGTCGACGGGGTCGGCGAGCAGCGGGCGGCGCCGGCACTCCGGGACGGCGCTGGTGCACCGGGGCCGGAACGGGCAGCCGGTCGGCAGGTCGGTGAGCAGCGGGGGCAGCCCGGGGATCGGGATGAACGCCCGGTCGGGCAGGGAGTCGACCAGGCCACGGGTATAGGGATGGTAAGGGCTGGAGAGCACCTCCGCGGTTGGTCCGAGCTCGACGAGATAGCCGGCGTACATCACCGCGATGCGGTCGGCGACGCGCCCGGCCGCTGCCAGGTCATGGGTGATCAGCAGCACCGCGCGGTGATCGGCGATGAGCCGGCGCAGCTCGTCGAGCAGCGCATCGACCAGTGCGCGGTCCAGTCCGGTGGTGGGCTCGTCGGCGATGAGCAGCCATGGGTCGCCGACCAGTGCAAGCGCGGTGGCGACCCGCTGCGCCATGCCACCGGAGAGCTCGTGGGGGTATCGATCCAGATCAGCCGGGTGCAGGCCGGCGCGGGCGGCCACCCGCTGCGCAGCCTCGCGGGGTTGCGTCTCGCCGGGGTGGTGGGCGCGGACGGTCTCCTCCAGCTGGGCGCGCGCGGTGCGCACCGGAGTGAGGTGCGCGGCGGGGCTCTGCGGGATCAGCCCGATCCGGCGGCCACGCACCGTGCGGGCCAGCACCGCCTCGGAGGCGGTGAGCAGCTCCAGGGGTGGCCCCGTGGCGTCGCTGAGGGTGGCGGCGCCGGCCACCTCGGCGTTGGCGGGCAGGAAACCGAGCAGCGCGGCCGCCAGCACCGACTTGCCGCAGCCGCTCTCCCCGACCAGCGCCAGGCATTCCCCGGGCGTGATCTGGAACGACACCCCGTTGACCGCGGCGACCTGAGCGCCGGGGATCGTGAAGCGCACCGCCATCCCGTCGACGTCCAGGCCGGGTGCAGCGCTCACCATGAGAGTTCCGAGCGCCGGCGGGGGTTGAGCCGGTCGCGCCACACCCCGCCGAGCCCGGCCACCGCCAGGGTCGTGATAACCAGAACCAGACCCGGGGCCAGCGACATCCACCAGCCGCCGATGAGCAGTGAGCGCTGCGCGTCGTTCAGCATGTTACCGATGCTGGCCAGATGCGGCGGCAATCCCAGACCCAGGAACGACAGCGCGGTCTCGTGCCAGATGGCGTGCGGAACCATCAGGGTCGTGGCGAGCAGCACCTGCGGCGCGACGTTGGGCAGCAGATGCCGGGTCACGATGCGGCTGCGCGAGGAGCCGCCGGCGATGGCGGCGTCGATGAACGGCCGGGTCCGTAGCGAGAGCACCTCCGAGCGCACGATGCGCGCCGAGGACAACCAGTGCGTCAGCGCGATCGAGATCACCACCGCGGACAGGCTGGGCCGCAGCACCGCGACGATGACGATGCCGAGCAGCAGGTGCGGCACCGAGGCGACCGCGTCGAGCACCCGCATCAGCACCCGGTCGGTCCAGCCACCGCACGCGCCGGCGATCGCGCCGAGGCCGGTGCCCAGCACCGTCGAGACGAGCGCCGCGACCAGGCCCACAACCAGCGAGACCCGTAGCCCGTAAACACAGCGCAACAGCACGTCGCGGCCGAGCTCATCGGTGCCGAACCAGTGTGCCGATCCGGGCGGTCGGTTCGCCGCGGCGAGGTCGATGACCTGCTGGTCGAGGCCGACCACCAGCGGCACCACCAGCACGGCAGCCCCGAACGCCCCGAGGATGACCGCGGAGGAGATCAGCCGGGTCCGCGGGGAGCGCGGCAGGCCGGCGGTACCGATCCGGGACCGGGTGACCGGCCGCCAGCCGGGCACTTGACCTGCCGCCGGATCCGGCGTGGTGAGGGTGAGCTCAGCCATCCAGACCCACCCTGGGGTCGGCCAGCGCGTAGAGCACATCGGCGAGCAGGTTCCCGGCCAGCACCGCCCCGGTGGCGAGCAGGGTCAGCGCGGCCAGCAGCGAGAAGTCCACATTGAGCGCGGCATCGACGGTGGCCTTGGCGATCCCGGGCCAGGAGAACACCGTCTCCACCAGCAGCGCGCCGGTGATCAGCTCCGGGACCCGCGCGCCGAGCAAGGTCAGGAACGGCAGCAGCGCGGTGCGCAGCGCGTGGCCCAGCACGACGGTCCGCTCGGGCAGGCCGCGGCTGCGGGCACCGAGCACGTAGTCCTCGGTGAGCGCCTCGAGCAGAGTCTGGCGCACGAACAGCACGAACCACGGCGCTTGGGACACCGCAAGCACCGCCGCGGGCAGGATGAGATGCCGGGCGAGCTGGCCGGCGTCCAGCGCGGCACCGGCGTCGGTGAGCCCACCGCCGGGCAGCCACCGCAACGCGACCGCGAACACGTACAGGGCTCCGAGCCCCAGCCAGAACACCGGCGCCGCCTCCAGCACATACGAACAGGCGGTGACGGCGCGGTCCAGCCAGCCGCCCTGGCGCCAGGCCGCGACGGTGCCGAGCACGATGCCGAGCAGAAGCGCACCGGCGAAGGCGACGCTCACCAGCAGCACCGACCACACCAGCCGTTCCCCGATGATCTGGGAGACCGGTTGCTGCAACGAGTGCGAGTCGCCGAAGTCTCCGGTGACGGCGTGCGCCAGCCACGCGCCGTACTGGGTCAGCACCGGGGCGTCGACTCCCCAGTTCGCCCTGATCTGGGCGACCCGTTCCGCGCTGGCGCCGATGATCCGCACTCCGAAGTAGCGTTGCACCGGATCGAACGGCGAGGCCTTCGCCAGCGCGAACATCCCCAGGCCCACGATCAGTAGCAGCGGGACGCCGAAGGCGAACCGGCGGGCCACCAGCAGGCCGATCGCCCGCCCCCGCCCGCGTCCCGCGGCGACCCCGGTCGGCAACACCTCATGAGACGAGAGGTTCATGACGGCGACTTCGGCGTCCACTTGTCGAGGTTCCACCACAGCGCATGCACCAAACCGTGGTCGTGCGGCTCGATCTGCGGTTCCTGGCCGTTCCACTTGTCCCGCAACACATAGGTGTGATCGAGAAAGACCAGGAAGGCCCAACCCGGGTCGGCGATATAAGCCGTCTGGAACTGGTCATAGGCGCGCTTGCGGACGGCCGGGTCGATGCTGCGCCGCCCGGCGTCCAGCGCAGCATCGACTCCCGCGTTGCGGTACAGGGTCATGTTGACGTAGCCCGGCTCGCCGATGTAGCGGGAGTGGAGCAGCGTGTAAGCGGCGCTGTCCGGGTCGTAGGGGTCACCGCCGCCCCAGATCGAGGCGGTCTCCCGCTGCCGCTTGAGCATGATCTCGAAGGTGGTGCCCTCCACCGGCGCGTCGATGCCCAACTTCGCCAGGTCACTCGCGCTGGCCAGCGCCAGCTCCTTGCGCAGGCTATCTTCGGCCGGGTACAGGATCGGCAACCGAGCCGGCTCGCCGTCGCGGGAGCGTTTGCCGTCAGTTCCCGCGCTCCAGCCCGCCTCATCCAGCAGCCGCCCGGCCGCTGCCGGGTCGTAGCGGAAAGCGGCGGCTGGGTCGTACCACTGGCTCAGATACGGCGAGATCGGCGTGGCCGCGGGCTTGCCGGCGCCGGCGAGCACGGTATCGATCATCGCCTGCCGGTTGATCCCGACATTGATGGCCTGGCGCACCTTGGTGTCCGAGGTGAAGGGAAGCTGCGAAGGGATTCCCAGACCCCGGTAGTCGGCAGATTTCGACTGCACGAGCTGGTAGCCGTCGCGTCCGGCATAGGTTTTCGCCAACTTCGGCGGCAGCACCGTGGCGTCGAACTCCCCCGCCGCCATCCGGGTCGCCCGGGCATTGTCGTCGGTCACGAACACCAGCGTCGCCGTCTTCACCGCTGGCGCCCCATCCCAGTACCCCTCGTTGGCCTTGAGCACCATCCGGTCACCCTTGCGCCACTCGCTCACCGTGTACGGGCCGCTACCGATCGGGGCGGTGTTGAACGGTGCTGTGTTGATGTCCTGACCCTCGAAGGCTTTGCGCGGCACGATGCCCAGCAGCAGCCGCTGTGCGAACGGGGCGTAGGGGTAGCGCAGCCCGAACACGACGGTGCGCTCGTCAGGGGCACTCACCTGCGCCAGCGCGTCGTAGTTGGAGGCGATCGTCGAGTCGACCTTCGGGTCGAGCACCGAGGAGTAGGTGAACACCACATCCTGCGCGGTCACCGGCGTGCCGTCGGAGAACGTCACGCCCGGGCGCAGGGTCGCGGTCCAGGTCAGCCCATCCGGCGACGCGGTCGGCAACTGCCCGGCCAGGGCGGGCACCAACGCAAGACTCGGCGTCCCGGGACACCAGACCGTCGAAGATCTTCGACGCGCCGTCCGGGGCGAACCCGAGGATCGGATTGAGGTTGTCCGGCTCGGACCCTGCTCCGATCACGATCGATCGGCCATCCGAGGATGCGGTTGTCCCGCTGGGCGCGGAACAGGCCGCGAACAGGGTAAGTAGTACGACAAACAGGACTAACCGGCACCGGGACATGACCAGAACGTTAAACACTCATGCAAGTAGCTGGCAACAGCCATTTGGCCTAATAGCAACTAGAGTCGGGAACCAGGACAGAGTCGGCGCCAGGTCCAGGTCGGTAGCGACCTGGACCGTGCAGTGCCGGCAGTGGACTATCCGGTACCGGCTGTCGTACTGCCGACTTCAGTCAGCTCGATCAGGGGTTCCCCACAGGCACAGATATAAGCCTGGTCACCAGACGGGCAGTGGCACTCCTCTTCGATGCGAACGCGACAACCACAGTCATCATGGTTGCACGTGAGCACTGTACCTTTGCTGTACGTCATTCCGACCTCCTCTTGCAACCCTCGTATGCGCCAATCCGCATGGTACTGCCGATGTGACCAGGTTGTGCACGTTGCGGCGCGACCGCTGGCGCGTTGCCCTACCCGGCGGGGTCGAGGTAACGCAGGTGGACGGCGTGCAGGACCTCGCTGCGGGATCGGCCGGTGACCTCGGCGAGCTCATCGAGCAGGATGCCGGACAGCGACGACAGTCCGAAGATCATCTCGGACAGGCCGCGGAATGGGTCCGCAGTGCCGGCCACGTCGCCGATGGCGCGGTTCATGGCGTGCCGGAAAACCGAAGGGTCGGCTTCGGTCTCGGCGATGCTCCACGCGGTGAGCACCTCCAGCGCCGGTGGCAACACCGCGTGCAGCAGCTCGTCAGGCCCGTCGATACTCATCTCGGCGCTGCTTGTCTCGGCGTCGGGCCCCGGCGGATCAGGACAGCACCACCGACCGGGCCTGGGCGAACCGGCCAGCGACATCGGCCCAGTTCACCACGTTCCACCAGGCCTCGACGTAGTCCGGCTTGACGTTGCGGTACTGCAGGTAGAAGGCGTGCTCCCACATGTCGAGCAGCAGCAGCGGCAGCGAGCCGGGACTCAGGTTGCCCTGGTGGTCGTAGCACTGTTGGAGTATCAGCCGCTGACCCAGCGAGTCCCACGCCAGGATCGACCAGCCGGAGCCCTGCACACCCAGCGAATTGGCGGTGAAATGCTTGCGGAAGGAGTCGAAAGACCCGAAATGCTGGTCGATCGCCGCAGCGAGCTCACCGTCGGGCTTGTCCCCACCGTCAGGCGACATGTTGGGCCAGAACACCGAGTGGTTGACATGCCCACCGAGGTTGAACGCCAGGTTGCGCTCCAGCAGGTTCACCGTGCCCAGCGCATCGTGCTCGCGCGCCTGCGCCAGCTGCTCCAGGGCGGTGTTGGCGCCCTTGACGTAGGTGGCGTGGTGCTTGGAGTGATGCAGCTCCATGATCTGCCCGGAGATGTGTGGCTCCAGGGCGCCGTAGTCGTAGGGCAGGTCGGGCAGGGTGTAGCCGGCCATGCGTGACCTCCAGGAGTGACGGCCAGGTGACGACCGCGCAGCAGTGCCGATTCTACGCTGTTGCAAGCATATTGCTTTTGCAGTTAAGCGCAATTCATCCGGTCGCGGTAGCCTGATCGTCGCCGCCGCTCGCGGCCCGCGGCACCGCGTCGATCTCACGCCGGAGTCGGGCCCATCCCATCCCGGTCTCCCTGGCCATACTGCGCAGGCTCGCCCCGGTGGAACAAGCGTGCCGCAGGTAGCCGACCAGATCGTCGAAGCCCAGCTCACTCAAACGCCGCCCCAGCGCCAGATCGCGCTCGGCGGCCCTGGTCGCGCGCCCCGCCTCCAGCGCGGCGCGGCGCAACCGGGTCAGCTCCGGTGATGGGATGGCGGCGTGCGCGGTGGCGGCCAGGGTGGCGAGCCGGCCGGTCTTGGAGAGCTCCTGGCCCACGGCGAGTCGGGCCCGTAGTGCGGACGAGCGCCGGTAGGCCCTCCGCTGGCGGGTGGCGATCGATCGGGACAGCGTCTCGGCGACCAGTGGCCGGCTGCGGCACAGCCCGATCAGGTCCCGGTAGGACTCGGCGTTGTGGCCATGCCTGCGCAGGTGCCCACCCAGCGAGACGAACCAGCGCCCGCACAGGTGGCAGCAGATCCGGCCGGTGCCGGAGTCGAACACCAGCCGGCCGTAGGGAGCGTGCAGGCCGGTCCCGTCAGGCAGCGACCACAGGTGGACATGCGACTGGGCCTGGTGGAACTGGCGCGCCTGTACCGTCACGGTGCTCGTCATGATGGCAACATTTCTATTGCGATTATCTTGCAACAGCATCTTTGCGCAGCACCGCCATGGAACGCAAGCACGAACCACGATGCACCGTTAACGATCTTCGCAGGTCCGCACGTTCAGGCGGTTCGCCGGTGCGCGAGGGCGGTGTCGTCGTACTGGGCGGTCGGTCGCAGATCGGGTGGCAGACCATCGTCACCGGTGCCGATCGCCGTATCGATGGTTTTCGCGAGGACCGCCTCGACGAGGTCGGGTACCGCGGCGGCCACCGCGGTACGGGCGAGCCGGTTGACACGTGCCGCGTCGTCGGCGAACCGATGGCAGGCGGCACAGCTCGCCAGATGCACGTCGAGCGCGTCGCGTTCCGCCTCGCTGTCCTCACCGTCCAACCGCGCGGAGAGGGCCTCCTTACACTGTGTGCAGTCCACGTGACAATAGTGGTGCGTCGCAACGCTGGGGTTCCCGGGCACCTTTGGTTACCCTTGCCCGCATGGGTGACACCCGACCTGATGATGCACATATCACCGTACTCGCATTATCAGCAGGTTCCGGCGATCGCGACGCCTTGGAGGCTTTCATTCGTGCTACTCAACGTGACGTATACCGCTTTCTTTGTCACCTTTGTGAGCGTGGGGAGGCGGAGGATCTCACCCAAGAGACCTACCTGCGGGCCCTTCGGGCGCTGCCGAGCTTCGCCGGCCGTTCCTCGGCGCGCACCTGGCTGCTGGCCATCGCCCGGCGGGTCGCCGCCGACCAGATCCGGCGGAGGGTGACCCGGCCGCGTACCACCGCGGTCGAGGACTGGGACACCGTCGCGGCCGGCAGCTCGACGCACCGGCGATCCGGGTTCGACGAGGGCATCCTGCTGCGGCAACTGGTCACCGAACTGGAGCCCGACCGCCGGGACGCCTTCATCCTCACCCAGATGTTAGGTCTGGACTACGCGGCCGCGGCCGAGGTGTGCGGCTGCCCGATCGGCACCATCCGCTCCCGGGTGGCCCGAGCGCGGGAAGACCTGGTCCGCGCGATGAACACGCCGGGCCTGCGCAACCGCAGCGCCATCGGCCCCTGATCGATCTTCGACACCCCTTCCCAATCGACGATCATGGTGACCGGCTGGCTGCCGGGAGCTGACGCGTCGGGGGCCGCTCGCTCCACCGGCAGCCAGCCGGCGATCTCACAATGAAAGGCCGTCTACCACATCAACACTTCATTGAGGACATTGAGCGCACTACCATTCGCTCGCCGCTCGACCAGTCCACTACCTGGCACGATCAACGACGATGTCCGCTTTCGCCAAGCGAAGCAGTCGTGACTGAATCCCTCGATGTGGACGAGGTCCAGCCAATCATCGCTCACCCGATGCCCCACCAGTGGACCGTCCTCACCCGGACCAGCGCGCTGAAACTGGAATCCCAGCGCCTTCAAATAATCCAGTAATCGCTTGGCAATTACCAGATCTGGGCTATCAGTCTGCATACGATTCCTCAACTCACCCGCTCCGTCATCGCGCGCAGACCCGAGGGTGAGTGGGACGGCTGGCTGCCTTCATGACGCAAAGGGTTTCGCTACTCAGCGTGACCATGCCAGGCCCGCATCCGGACAGTGTCGGACCGCAACCGGACATCTCCGGACCTGGTGCTTGCGCCACCGCGCGGCAGGCGGAATTGTCGGGTTGGTCACTGCGGAGGGGGACCAACTGATGGCTGAGCGGCCAGCGCCACGGACCCTGCTGGAAGCGCTGGTTCGCCAGCGGCAGCTGTCGTGGGACGAAGCGGCCGACCTGGTAGAGAAAACGGCAGAGAAGCACGAGGACATCCACATCTCGCTCAGCGGCCGTCACCTGGGGCGCCTGGCTCGGGGCGAGCGATCAGGGAACCGGCCCAATCCAGCGACCCGCCGAGCACTCCAGTACACCTTCAACCGGCCGGTCGATGAGCTGCTGGGTCCCTATAGTCTCAGCGATCTCCCGGTTGTCGAGGGACCAAAACGTGGTACAGAGGCTTCGGAGGTGCTGACAGTGGCGGCCGACCGGGCACGGCGATTCCTGACGAGTCTTCAGACGTTGTCGGACGAGTCGCTGCAACTGATCCATGACGAGGTGCAGGACTTGGTGCGGGCGTATCCAGCGCGGCCGCTGCCAGAGATCCTCGGTCATCTGGTCTCTGGCCAGGAGACGGTGTTCAGCCTGCTGGAACGGCCGCAACGGCCGGCGCACGCCCGTCAGCTCTATTTTCTGAGCGCGGTGCTCGGCGGGCTGCTGGCCAAGGCCTCACACGACCTGGCCGATCCGCATGCGGCGCTGTCACAATCCCGCACCGCATGGCTGTGCGCCGAGCAGGCTGACCATGACGGGTTACGCGCCTGGATATGCGGCCTGCAGGCGCTGATCTGTTACTGGGCACGCCGCCCTCACGACAGCATCCGCTACGCCCAGCGCGGCGCCACTTATGCCCAGAGTGCCGGCAGCACAGCGTTGGTGTGGCTGCCGGCAAGCGAAGCACGCGCGTGGGCCGCTCTCGGCAACGGCGAGCACGCCCGCGATGCGATCGAGCGCGCTGAACAAGCCTGGGGCCAGCTACGTCCGAACGAGTTGGACGAGATGGGCGGCATCGCCACCTTCAGCAGGGCCCGGCAACTTCACTTCTCCGCCGACGCACTGGTGTGGCTGCCTGACGAGTTCTCAGCGGCCGAGGACTCTGCCCGTCAGGCCGTCGAGGCTTACTCCGACCCGGCTGATCCGGATTGGGCATTCGGTGACGCCGCCGGTTCTCACGCTGCGCTGGCCATCGCCCGAATCGGGCGGGCGGAGATCGACGGTGCCGCCGACGCACTCGCCCCGGTTCTCGATCTACCCCCAGAACAGCGAATCAACGGTATTGTTCATTCGGTCAATCGAGCCCATCGCGCGCTGAGCCATACGCCCACGAGTGCCACTGCCCGCGACCTCCAAGAGCGTATCGAAAGCTACGTCCTCACCCCCGTTCGCGCGCTGGCGAGGTGAAGCCTGCTATGTATCCACTGCGACTCGAAGGGTCACAAGTCGTTCTCCGGGAATTCAGGCCGAATGATCTGGACAAGATAATGACCATAGTCGGTGACGACCGGGTGACCGACTCACTTTCTTTCGATACGCGCTCTCGCGAGCAGGCGATGGAGATGCTGAACGGAATTCTCAGCCGAGCGAGACAGGAACCCCGCACCGAGTATTATTTGGCGGTGACCACTGCGGATGACGACCTAGTGGGAGTCGCCCGCCTTGAGCTCAGCGGTATTCAAGCGGCCAAGGGGGGCGGCGCCATCGCCGCTGACTACTGGCGCCGCAGATACGCCATCGATGCTGCCCGAACCCTGATGGAATTCGGCTTTCGAGAACTCAAGCTCCACCGAATATCCGTCGCAATGGGCCCGGACAATGCCGCCTCGATCGAGGCCGCACGCCGGCTCGGCATGACCTACGAAGGCCGCATCCGCGATCACGTCTATACCAAGGGTCAGTGGCGTGACAGCCTGCTGTATTCGGTACTGGTGGATGAGTGGGTAGCAGTCGAACCTTCCGATGTTCCCGACACACCAACCGGGCGAGCCGCGCCTCACTAGAGGAGAATGGGATTCGTACCCGTGGATTTTCCTGTCGTTTTGGGAGTCATGGCACTGATCGTTTCGATCGTGGCTCTGGCCGCATCGTCGCTACTCACCGCGCGCGAGGTCCGCTTGTCGAAGAACGCAAACCACATCCCGGCGGTCATCGAATAGCGCTCGCCTTAGATCCTCGGCGGTGGTAGCTGGCGCCAGGGACCGGTGATCGCGAACATGGTTCCCGGCTCCTGCAGGTTGGCGAAGAGAATCCTGCGGTCCGGCGAGTAGACCGGCCCGGTGAACTCGTTGTCGTCGATGTCGTTGCGGGCCAGCGGGAACGTCCGGCCCTCGGCGGTGACACCGATGAGGTGCTGGATGCCCTCCCCGTCCTCGGCCAGGATCAGGCCACCGTAGGGCGAGACGGTGATGTTGTCCGGACCGTCGAACGCGTCGTCGACAGCCGGGGTGGGATTGAGCGCGAACCGCAGCTTCAGGGTCAGCGTCGCCCGCCCGGGGTCGTAGAACCACACCTGGCCGTCGTGCTGGACCGGGCTCTCCGAGCGCGCGAAGCTGGACACGATGTACGCGCCACCGTCGCCCCACCAGGCACCCTCCAGCTTGCGTGCCCGGGTGATATCAGCGTTGGCGAACTGCGTGCGGGTCGAGATGGCGGTGGCATCCCGGTCCGGGACCGGAATCCAGGTGATCGCATAGACGGTGCCGATCTCGCTCGCCCGGGACAGGTCATCCACGTGCGCACCGGCCCCATCGGTGGCCTTCATGGCGCCGAGCACCCCGGCGGTGCTGCTCAGGACACGCAACCGACCCCGGCCGGGCTGGTGGTCCTCGGGGGCCTTCCACCGGTAGAGCAGGCCATTCGGGGTGACGGCGTCCTCGGTGAGGTAGATGTCACCGGTGCGCGGGTCCACCGCAACGGCCTCGTGCGAGAACCGGCCCAGCGCCTTGATCGGATGCGGGTCACGGTTGGCGGAGCGCACGTACGGGTCGACCTCGAAGACGTAGCCGTGATCCTTCGTTACGCTGCCCGAGCCGGCCTTTATCTCGGTCTCCTCACAGCTCAGCCAGGTGCCCCAGGGAGTGACGCCGCCGGCGCAGTTCGTCGATGTGCCGGACAGGCCGACGTACTCACGAACCAGGCCGCCGTCCCGATCAACCTGCACGACGGTGCACCCACCGAACGCTCCCGGGTCATAAACCAGCCCGTCGAGGTGCGGAACCGGGATCCCGCCGGCCCCGTCGCGGAGCTCGTGATTGTTCACCAGAACGGTGCCGCCCCGCAGCGACGGGAAGGCGCCGGTGCCGTCGTGCTTGCCCGGCGTGGGCTCGCCGGACTCCAGCGTGGTCACCCCGGCCCTGGTGACGATCCGGTAGCTGAACCCCGCGGGCAACGCAAGCCGCCCTCGCGGGTCCGGGAACAGGGGGCCGTGACCGTCGGCGGGGGCGGCGAACCTGGTCGAGGAGGTGACCAGCATGTCGGTACTGCCGATCAGCAACACCCCAGTGCTTGCGAGGGCGGAGCGGTGGAGGAAGTCGCGTCGCGTCAAACCCATCTGAGGAACCCCCGTCAAGTAGTGGGCTGAGCTGAGTTTGCGCAACTGACACAACTGGGGCAAACCACCATGCGGGCGATGCGCAGGCGTTTGCAGTAACCACTATCCCAACACCGGTAACACGGTAGGAGGATCCGAGGGCCCATGACGGCGGCAGCAGGAGCGCAGGCCCTACGATGCCTGGCGGCCTAGGGAGGCAGATCAAGACATGACGGGATCTGATGCGGCAACGATGACGGCGCTGGACTGGGCCATCATCGGCGCAGGCTTGCTGGCCTACATCTCAAGCCTGCTCCCCTGGTATGTCTTCACCGCCAGCGTCCCGTTCCTGGGAATCATGCGCTCGGCCGACGCCAACGCGTGGCATGCGGGTGTCGGCGCATGGCTGTCCGTGCTGCTGCTCGTGGTCGCCGCGGGCCTGGTGCTGGTAGGCGCGTTGGGTGGGCGGCTGCGGCGGGTCGCGTCGCGGTCACTGATCACACTGGCGCTCTCGGCGCTGGCGTTCGTCACCATCGTGCTGCGCTGGGCGACGTTCCCCGACGCCAACCGCGGGCTGGGCCGAGCCGGTGAGCTGGGTAACTTCAACCTGGGTAATGTCAACTTGAGCGGCGCCTTCACCGTCTCCAGTGGTGCCGGCTACGGCCTCTACCTGGGTCTGATCGCGGCGATCGTGGCCGCCTTGGCGTCGATGGTCAGATTCCGCGCCGCGAGCAACGAGCCCGACCCCGTCAGCTAGCCGGCCGGGAATGTGGTGGTTGGGTCGAGCGTTTGAACATGAGTAGTTGAATTCTCAACGAGGAGGCGGAACATGCCGGCTGTCACTGTTGAGGACATCACCACGCTGGCCCGCATCCCGCAGCCGGGTCCCGGCGCGGTGGAGCGCCCGGTCCGGTCGGTGACCACCGCGCCCTCGGGATACGAGGGCGAGGGCTTCCCGGTCCGACGGGCCTTCGCCGGGGTGGACCTGCGCGATCTCGACCCGTTCGTGCACCTGGATCAGATGGGTGAGGTCGAGTACGCCCCGGGTGAGCCCAAGGGCACCCCCTGGCACCCGCACCGCGGCTTCGAGACCGTCACCTACCTGATCGACGGTGTCTTCGAGCACGCCGACTCCAACGGTGGCGGCGGGCAGATCACCAACGGCGACACCCAGTGGATGACCGCGGGCGGCGGCATCCTGCACATCGAGCGGCCGCCGGAGCACCTGGTGCTCAGCGGTGGGCTGTTCCACGGCCTGCAGCTGTGGGTCAACCTGCCGGCCAAGCTCAAGTGGGTCGAGCCGCGCTACCAGGACCTGCGGGCCGCCGAGTCGGCGCTGCTCACCACCCACGACGGCGGCGCCCTGGTCCGGGTGATCGCCGGCGAGGTCGCCGGGCAGCACGGTCCCGGGTCCACCTACACCCCGATGGCGATGTTGCACGCCACCGTCAGCCCGGGCGCGAGGCTGCGACTGCCCTGGCGAGCCGAGCACAACGCACTGGTCTATGTCCTGTCCGGGGCCGGTTCCGTCGGCCCGCAGGCGCAGCCGGTGCACACCGGCCAGCTCGCGGTGTTCGGACCGGGCGATGTCATCACCGTCAGTGGTGCGGTACACCAGGAGTCGCGGCACCCGGCGCTGGACGTCGTCGTCCTGGGTGGCGTGCCGATCCGGGAGCCCGTCGCGTGGGGTGGGCCGTTCGTGATGAACACCCGCGCGGAGGTCGCGGCGGCCTTCGAGGACTACCAGGCGGGCCGGCTGGGCACCATCCCCGCCCAGCGCCTGCCCTACGCCGAGGTGGGCGGCGAAGCCGGCCAGGACGACTGACACCTGTGAGCCGCTGGGGTCAGGCGGACCAGCCGGGGCGGACCAGACCGCTCTCGTAGGCGAGCACCACCAGCTGGGCCCGGTCCCGGGCGCCGATCTTGATCATGGCCCGGCTGACGTGGGTCTTGACGGTGGCCGGGCTGAGGAACAGGCGCTGGGCGATCTCGTCGTTGGACAACCCGGCGGCGACGTGCGTGACGATCTCCCGCTCGCGCTCGGTCAGGGACGCGATCAGCCCCGCGAGTCTGCGGTCGACGAGGGTTGGTTTGGCTCGCACCGCGAACTCCTCGATGAGCGTGCGGGTCACCACCGGCGCGAGCAGGGCATCGCCCCGGTGCACGACACGGATCGCGCGGATCAGGTCGGCCGGCTCGATGTCCTTGACGAGGAAACCGCTGGCCCCGAAGCGAACGGCGTCGAAGACGTACGAGTCGTCGGTGAAGGTGGTCAACACGATCACCCGTACGCCGGAGAGCTGCGGATCGGCGGCGATGTCGCGGGTGGCGGCCAACCCGTCCTGCCCCGGCATCCGGATGTCCATCAACACGACGTCCGGGTGGGTCTCGCGGGCCAGCCGCACCGCGGCCGCCCCGTCTTCGGCCTCACCCACCACCTGCATGTCGGGTTGGGGTCGCAGCAGCGCGCGGAACCCCGCGCGCACCAGCGCCTGGTCGTCGGCCAGCAGGACATCGATCATCGATCGGCCGCTTTCACCGGGGCCGCAGCGACGGGGACCGCGGGCAGGAAGGCCCGCACCCGGAACCCGCCGTCAGGGCGCGGTCCGGTCGTGATCGTGCCTCCCAGGGCCTGGACACGTTCGCGCATGCCGGGCAGGCCGTCGCCGCCGGATCCCGCTGATCCGGATCCCGGCGGTGCCAGGGCGCCGCCGCGCCCGTCGTCATCGACCTGCACGATCAGACCGGCCTCGTCGTAGCGCAGCACGACCCGGGCTCGGGCCGGGCCGGCGTGCTTGCGGGTGTTGGTCAAGGCCTCCTGCACGATCCGGTAGGCGGCCAGATCGACACTGGCGGGCAGGTCCCGCGCCGGCCCGCGAACCTCGACGGTGACCGGCAGCCCGGCGGCCCCGGTGTCGGCGACGAGAGCATCGAGCCGGGCCAGCCCGGGCACCGGTTGGTGCGGGGGACGCTCGTCGACGCCGCGCAGCACTCCGAGAGTCGCCCGCATCTCGCGCAGCAGCTCACGGCTGGACTGCTTGATCGCAGCCAGTGCCGTGCGCGCCTGCTCGGGGTCGTCGTCCATCAGATACAGCGCCACCCCGGCCTGCACGTTGATCAGTGAGACGTGGTGGCCCAGCACATCGTGCAGCTCCTGGGCGATCCGCAGCCGCTCCTCGCTGCCCCGGCGGCGCTCGGTCTCCTCCCGGGCGGCCCGGGCCTGTGCGAGCCGTTCGCGGCGGGCCCGCCACCCCTCGGACGCCGCGATCACCGCGATCAGCCAGGCGAGCCAGCCGGCCGCGGCGGTCAGCGGGAACGGCCGGCCAGGATGCGCGGCGAGGTGCACCAGCGCAAGCGCGGTGAAGGCGATGCCGGTGATGGTGTAGGAGGCGACGCGGTGGCCGGCGGTCACGGCGACGCAGAGCGCCATCAGTGGCGCCAGGAACACCGGCCCGAACGGGTAACCGGCGCCGAGGTAGACCGCGACACCGGTGGCTGCCGCCCCGAAGGCGAGTACTGGTTGGACCCGCCGCACCACCAGCGCGGCGGGTCCAACCAGGAGCAGGGCGATCCCGATCGCGTCCAGCCCACGCGCGTCGGGCTGGCCCCGGCTGGCGAAGGTGGTGCCGACGACGGTGAATGCACCCACGGCCAGCGGCAGCGCCACGGTGGGCAACAACACCGTGTGCAACCACCCCGTGTGCAACCACCCCGTGGGCAACACACCGGCCCACCATCTCGGGCGCTGCGATGGATCCACGGATCAAAGGTAGACCGACCCGCCGGTGCGCGCCGTCGCCTGCGGGGATGCTGTCGGGGTACCACCACGGTCGTAGGCCTGATCTCCTCGCCTACTCCGGAGGCGCCTGCCCCGCCCGCGCCAACCGCCCTCGCGTTCGTCCAGTTCGGTGACGGCGAGTTCGGGTAGCTCACCGGCATCGGCGAGGGCTCGGGCGAAGTCCCACCCATCCCGCAAGGAGAGCGCGATGCCGTGCGGGACCACGCACACCCCACGCTCGTGCAGCGTGGCCAACGGCGGTGGCAAGGCACCGCCGGTCAGCGACTCGGCGATCACCTCGCAGAACCGCAGCCCGGGCAGGTCGGCGACCAATCCAGCGATCTCGGGTCGCCAACCCAGTCCCAGGCCTGACTGCGGCAGCGGGGTCATCCCCCGCCGCCGCAGCCGCCCCCACATCCCCCGCCTCCCCCGCCTCCGCAACCCCCGCCGGAGGAACTCGAGCCCAGCCCCCAGCGCGCCACGATGATCCCGAGGAGGGCGACCAGCGCGAGCAACCCGTAGCCGACCAGGAAGTCCGGGCCGCTGATCCCCCAGGTGAGGTTGCTCAAACCCAGCGGACTCATGGCACACCTCCCGGACGAATCGGACGGACCGAGGGAAGTATGTGCACCACTGGACCGTAAGCACCAGAGGGCAGCCCTCACCGGTACCGACTCCTGAGCAGCCCACCCACCCCGACATGGAGACATATGCAACCGGGGCAGCGACACGCGAAAAACACCAGCCACCTAAGGAGTTGTCGGGGTGGGTGCCTTGATCGAGGGGTGGCTGGTTCTGCCGGATCGGCCGGACGCGCGGCGGGTGGTGGCTGGGTGGCCGGCACTGTCGCGGTCGGTGGTGGCGCACGCGTCGGGACACCCGTGGCTGATCGGCAGCCTCGATCGGGATGAGCTCAACCCGGCCTCGGTGGGGTCGCTGCGGGTGGCGGTGATCGGGTCGTGCCCGGGCCGGCACGGGGATCTTCGCGGACTCCGCACTGGCCACCCACGGCCTGATCAACCCCGACTCGCTGAGGCTGCGAAACCTGGCTACGCACCGCTACAACGTCGATCCCCTCCGGGAGGACCAACAATGCCGCTGCGGCTACGCCCTGACATCGCCACCACCGACACCGACGACGGCTGGTCCTGCTCGACGAACGCACTGGGCGCTACTGGCAAGTACGATGCGGCGGGCATCAATCGCAGGTTCGAATGCCACGGGTTCAATGCCACGGGTTCAATGCCACGGGTTCAATTCCACGGGTTCAATTCCACGGGTTCAATTCCACAGCGCCGAGAAGGGGAACGTCCACAGGCGCCCGCCCAGATGCCGGGGCTCGGCGGCGGTGCACAACACCACGCCGGCGAGGAAGTCGGCGCCGAGGCGTGACTCGAGGAGCCGCAGGCCGCGCAGGTCCTCGGCGCGCACAGTGGCGCCGGCCTTCACTTCCACCCCGACAACCCGGCCGTCGCCCGATTCCAACACGAGGTCGACTTCGGCGCCGTCCCGGTCGCGGAAGTGGAACAACCCCGGCCGGGCCTGCGACCACTCGGACTGCGCGCGCACCTCGCCTGTGACGAACGTCTCGATCAGACGACCGGCGAGCTCTGGGTCGACCCGAAGGCGCCCCCCGAGCAACCGGGCAGCAAGGCCGGTATCAGTGAGCGCGAGCTTGGGCCGGCGAACGACCCGAGCGGTCAAGTTGGTCGACCACGCCGGGATGGTCTGGATGAGGAACACGGCCTCGAGATGGGCGAGGTAGCTGTCGGTCGTGGGCCGGGACAGCCCAAGGTCACGCGCCAGGTCGGCGATGTTGAGCTCACCGGAGGTACGAGACGCGACCAGGCGCAGCAACCGCGGCAGTTCCCGCAGGTACGTGGCGTCGGTGACGGCGCGCACCTCACGATCGATCACCCCGGCGACATAGCTGTCATACCAGGCGGACCGGCGGCGGTCGGCCCTGGCCAGGGCAGGTAGGAAGCCTCCCGCACCGGCACGCTCGAGAACCTCCGCTCGGGTCACCGCTGCGGGTCGTAGCCTTGCCAGGTCGTCATCGAAGGCCCGGTCGATGAACCCCGGCACTGCCGCCGCGTCATCGAGCTCGGCCTGGGTGAAGGGCCAGAGGGTGAGTGCCTCCATCCGGCCGGCGAGGGAGTCGGCCAGCTTGGGTGCCCCGAGGAGCCTGGTCGATCCGGTGAGCAGGAAACGACCCGGCCGCCGCTCCCGGTCGACCTCCGCCTTGACGGCCAGCAGCAGCTCGGGAACCCGCTGGGCTTCGTCGATGCCGACCAGCCCGACCCGTCCGCTGACGAAACCGACGGGGTCGGTCCGGGCCGCGTCGAGAGTCACCGCGTCGTCGAGCGTGAGCCACGTCCCCGCTCGCTCGGCCACCACGTGCGCGGCGAGGGTGCTCTTGCCGGCCTGCCGGGGACCGGCGACCACCACGACCGGGGTGTCGGCGAGCGCCTCGCCGAGCGGCCCTGCCAGCATGCGGTGACGGTACATGATTCAAGGGTAGCGTTGCCCTGCGATCCGCGGTCGATATCTCTGCGAAACGCGACCTCTCATGCTGCGATCCGCCGTACTACAACATCATCGTCACGGCGGAGCGCGCGCTGTGTTCCGACTTCGAGCACGTCACTCTCGGTCCCGTCGAATGGGACCTCGCGTTCACCGACCCGGCAGCACGGGCGGCCTGCGACGACCCCTAAACCCCGATATGTCTCCATGTCGGACGCCTCGTGTCGTGCCCCGCCAGTTCTCGTCGATCAGCCCGACCCGCTGGGCCGGGCTGTGGTCAGGTCAGTCACCGTCGGGCGTCCCGGTCTCGGTCAGCATGCCCTCGGACAGGTGCAGCCATCGGTCCACCTTGATCTCCTCGAGGAAGCGGGCGTCGTGGCTGACCACCACGAAGGCACCCTCGTAGGCGTTGAGCGCGCTTTCGAGCCCGCCGACGCTGGCCAGGTCAAGGTTGTTCGTGGGCTCGTCGAGCAGCAGCAGCTGCGGCGCGGGCTCGGCGCACAGGACGCAGGCCAGGGTGGCGCGCAGCAGCTCACCGCCGGACAGCGCGCCGACCGGCAGGTGGATGCGGGCTCCCCGGAACAGGAACCGGGCGAGCACGTGCATCACCTGGGCCTCGGGCATCCGCGGCGCGAATGCGCGCAGGCTCTCCGCCACGGTGCGGTCGGGATCGAGCAGGTCCAACCGCTGCGACAGGTACGCGACCCGGCCCTCGGCCCACTTCAGCTCGCCGCTCTGCGGCTCCAGTTCACCGCTGATCATCCGCAGCAGCGTGGATTTACCTGAACCGTTGGGGCCGGTCAGGGCGATTCGCTCCGGCCCGCGGATCGCCAGCCCGACGCCCGCACCCGCGAAGACGGCCCGCCCGCCGAAGCAGATCTGCATCGCCTCGCCGAGGAACACCATGCGGCCCGCCGGGACGTTGGTCTCGGGCAGCGACAGCGCGATCTTCTGCTCATCGCGCAGGGCGCGGCCCGCCTCGTCGAGCTTGACCTTGGCGTCGGTGACCCGCTGCGCGTGCATCTCGTCCGCCTTGCCCGCCGACTCCTGAGCGCGGCGCTTCAGGGTGCCCGCGGCTATCCGCGGGATGCCGGCGGAGCGGATGTTGCGGGCGGCGTTGCCCGCGCGGCGCGCGGCGCGCTCGCGGGCCTGCTGCATCTCTCGCTTCTCCCGCTTGACCTCCTGCTCGGCGTTGCGGATCTTCTTCTCAGCGGCTTCCCGCGCGGTGCGCAGGGCTTCCTCGTACTCGGTGAAGTTCCCACCGTGGACGTGCAGCTCGCCCTGATCGAGCTCGGCGATGCGTTCCATCCGATCCAGCAGGGCCCGGTCGTGGCTGACCAGCAGCAGGCAGCCCTTCCAGTCCCCGAGCACGTTGTACAGCTTGTGGCGCGCGTCGCGGTCGAGGTTGTTGGTGGGCTCGTCAAGGAGCAGGACGGCGGGTTGTTTCAGCAGCTGGGCGGCCAGGCCGAGGGAGACGACCTGGCCGCCGCTGAGCGTGTGCAGCGGCCGGTCCAGCGCGACACCGCCGAGGCCGAGCCGGTCCAGCTCGGCACGGGCCCGCTCCTCGATCTCCCAGTCTGCGCCGACGGCGGCGAAGTGCTCCTCGCTCGCCTCGCCTGATTCGATGGCGTGCAGTGCGCGGATGACCGGGGCGATCTCCAGCACTTCGGCCACGGTCAGCTCTCCGGCCAGCGGCAGACTCTGCGGGAGGTAGCCGAGCACGCCCTCGACGGAAATGGAGCCACGGCCGGGCTGGTACTCCCCCGCGATCAGCTTGAGCAGCGTGGTCTTGCCCGCGCCGTTGGGCGCGACGAGACCGGTGCGGCCGCCGCCCACGGTGAAGGACAGGTCGTCGAAAACCGGAGTGTCATCAGGCCAGGAGAAGGAGAGGTTCGAGCAGATGATCAGTGCGTCGGACATGTCAGTGCTCTCATGTGCGCTGCGGACATACCGAAGCTGCCCATGGATAAGGACCTTAGACATGGGACCGAGACACGCCTACCCGCGGTGCCGCCTGCATGTGGGCGCCGCTGGAGGGCTGCGCACTCCGATATCACACCGCGAGCGCATCAGCACCCCTCTGACGCCTCTGGCAGCAATCGCAGGAACTCGGGTGGCACGCTGACCAGCGCATTGTCGGAAAAGCGCACGTAGAGCACCTCGAGACCCCGGCCGAGCACCTGGCCGCACTGGTGCAGCCGGGAGGGCAGCATCCCGGGCTCCGGGCTTTCCCTCACCTGCTCAACCGGGCAAAACAGGTCGATGGGGCTGCCCTCAACATCACACCACCGGTTTTGGACCGGTTGCGATACCGCAGCAGACATGGTTGTGCACCTTTCTCACGGGGGTGGATTGGGGACCGGCTGGCCGCCGGGAGTCCAGCGTCGGGGGCCGCCGGCTCAACCGGCGACCAGCCGGCGATTTTCTGTTCCCTTCTGTTCCGGCTGGAACGTGCGGTCAGCGCCGCGGTGGTATCTGGCTGGCCGGAGTCCGGGTAGGTGGCGAGCTTCGGGTCAGGTGGCGGCTGGCCGGCCAGTGCCTGGCAGGTCAGGCAGCGGGGCCCGGTGGGCTGGGTGCTGGTGGGCTGGGTGCTGGTGGGCGTCGACCAGGGCATGAGCTGCCCGCAGACCCCGACCAGGACCCCGATCTGATCGGGACCACGTTCGGCGAGCAGGTGGGCGCGCAAGTCGTAGGGGGAATGCGCCCAGCGACGCGGACTGCTCACCACGACCCATCCGTGCGGGTGGTGGATCCGGCGCAGCGCCACATAGAGCGCGGACCCGGCGTCGGTGACGGTGGCCCGGCGCACCCCACAGGACCGCAGGTCCCTCTCGCCCAGGGCCAGCAGCCCACCATGGGTGAGCGCCTCCAGGGCCTCGGCCACATAGCCGGGCACCGGACGGCCGGCGTCGAGCCAACAACCGGCCAGTCTCGCCACCCCGCCCCGGTGAACGCGCCGCAACGCGATCCACACCGCCACCCCGGACCCGGGCTCACGATCACTCACCGGATCGCCCCGCCCATGCGGTGGCGGCGCTTGCGTGCCTGGTCATCACTGCCTCTGACGGTGTGGTGGACGGTGACCCCGGCCATGCAAGAAGGGGCACCGGCGTCGGTCTGGGGAGCTGGTGGAGCGCCTGGGGCAGCTGGGCTCGGGCGCTCCACCAGGGGCTAGAGTCGATGAAGGAGACCGACCCTGCCCGCTACGAATGATGCCACGCATAATGCGTAGTATGATAGCCACTGATCGGGTGATCGCGTGCGCCCGCGTGAGGTGGCGCCCGCGCGCAGTGCCCGTCCCCGCAGACCTCAAGGGAGGCGGTCATGCGTGCAACCGTGCGTAGCCGGCGGCTGGGCGCCCGGCTGAGCCGGTATCGCAACGAGCGCGGCATCTCCGGCGCGCAACTGGCCAAGGAGCTGGGGGTGGGCCAGCCGCAGTGGTCCCGGATGGAGACCGGCAAGGCCAAGATCACCCCGGTGGCGCTGGCCCGGCTGGTGGAAGTGCTGGGCATCCCCGAGGCCGACGCCCGCAAGCTCGACGAGCTGCGCCGCCGCTCAACCGAGCCGGGCTGGTGGCAGGACTACGGCGACATCCTCAGCGAGCCGGTCAAGATGCTCATCGAACTGGAGGTCGAGGCCTCCTGGATCCGCAGCTACGAAGGCCACGTCATCCCCGGCCTACTCCAGACCCGCGACTACGCCGAACGGATCATCACCGCCGGTTCCATGCACATCCGGGTCGCCGACATCGACCGCTACCTCGAACTACGGATGCGCCGCCAGAAACGCCTGGCCGACGGTATGCGCTTCACCGCCATCCTGTCCGAAGCGGCGATCCGCCAGCAGGTCGGCGGCCCCGACGTACTGCGCGAGCAGCTACGCCACATCAACCGCGCCAGCCGGGAGTTCGATGTCACCGTCCAGGTGGTGCCCTTCACCGCCGACGCCCACGCCGCGCTCGGCGCATCTTTCGTCATCATCCAATGGCCCGACGAGAACGACGCCGAAGCCATCTACGTCGATGGCGAAACCAGCTGGACCGTCCACGAGCGCGACGGCGCCATCCGCCAGTATGTGCACGCTTTCGCCTCCGTGCAGTCCCAAGCCCTCCCGCCCAGGGAATCCCTCGACCTGATCCACACCGTCATCAAGGAGCTGACACCATGACCATCACCTGCGTCGCGCCCCCCACGGCACTGGCCGACGCCACCTACACCAAATCCACCCGCAGCACCGCTAGCGGGAACTGCGTTGCCGTCGGTCACACAGGCGGATGGGTCGGGATCCAGGACACCAAGCAAGGCCCCGACAGCACCCGGCGGACCACCGTGGCAGTCCCCGCCGCCACCTTCTGCACCTTCCTCAACGCGGTAAAAGCCAGCACGCTGAACTGACCACCGAGGGCAACCGAACTCTGGCAGCGACACCAGCCATCCCACTGGTGCCGCATCGATACTGCCGTGCCTGCCCCGGGTCCGGTGCTCAGCACCCCAGAGGTGGGAGATCCGCCGTCTGGCATCCTCACACCCAACCATTGCATAATGCGTAGCATGTAGTCCACTATGGCGCCCATCGATCGCCTGTGCTCGTTCTCGTGGACACAGTGAGGGAGTTGGTCATGCGTGCGACCGTGCGGAGTCGGCGGCTGGGTGCTCGGCTGAGCCGCTACCGGGGTGAGCGGGGCTTGTCCGGTACGGAGCTAGCCGGAAAGCTGGGCGTGCGCCAGCCGCAGCTGTCCCGGATGGAAAACGGCAAGGCGAAGATCACACCGGCGACGTTGACCAGGCTGGTCGAGCTACTGGGCATCCCTGAGCCCGACGCCCATAAACTGGATGAGCTGCGTCGACGCTCAGCCGAGCCGGGTTGGTGGCAGGACTACGGCGACATCCTCAGCGAGCCGGTGGAGATGCTCATCGAGCTGGAGGTCGAGGCCTCCTGGATCCGCAGCTACGAAGGCCACCTCATCCCCGGCCTGCTGCAGACCCGCGACTACGCCGAACGGATCATGACCGCAGGCGCGATGCATATCCGGGTGGCCGACATAGACCGCTATCTGGAGCTGCGGATGCGCCGCCAGAAGCGGTTGGCCGAGGGCATGCGGTTCACGACTGTGTTGTCGGAAGCGGCAATCCGCCAACAGGTCGGCGGCTCGGACGTGCTGCGCGAGCAGCTGCGTCACATCACCCGGACCATCCGTGAGTTGGATGTCACCGTCCAGGTGGTGCCCTTCACCTCCGACGCGCATGCCGCGCTCGGCGCTTCCTTCGTCATCATCCAATGGCCCGACGAGAACGACGCCGAAGCCGTCTACGTCGACGGCGAAACCAGCTGGACCGTCCACGAGCGCGACGGCGTCATCCGCCAATACGTGCACGCCTTCGCCTCCGTACAGGCCCAGGCCCTCCCACCCAGGGAATCCCTCGACCTCATCCACACCGTCACAGTGCCACCGCGCGGACATGGCGTGGAACCAACTCCCGACGCCGCAGTTCCGCAGGTCGCAGGCACACCGCCGATCACATGTCTATTTTGCTTACGAAGCGACGAAAGCCTGAATACGGTCATTGACGCGAATGAGACCTGCTATGCCCGACTGGACAATTTCCCGGCGACACCCGGACACGTGGAAATCGTACCCAAGCGCCACGTCGAGTCGTTCTTCGATTTGAGCGAATCCGAAGTCGTTGACGCATACACGCTCATCCGAGCAGTCGAAAAAATACTCTCTGCCCGGCACGGCCCAGGTGGCTACACCATCGGCGTCAATGAGGGAAGAGTGGCTGGCCGGAGCATTGATCATCTACATATCCACCTGATCCCACGATACGAAGGCGATGTGACTGATCCGCGCGGAGGAATCAGACAGGTAGTACCAAATTTCGAACCGGATACATGGGTTACCACTACTCGCCCTTCAGGCCCTGAGCAATAAACCAGGAACCCCTGTTACACCAGGACCAGGACGTCTTCACAAAACCCTTCGATGTCAGCGTTGCGATGAACTCCGTTGGGTCAACCAGAGTAAACCAGCGTCGTCGCTTGATTGATTTCCCTTCGGCCCAACCCTCTCCTTTTCCGCTTTCATGCTCACCGCTACCAGGCCCCCAGGAGCGAGAACCCGCAGCAGTTCACTGAGCGCCTGGTCGTGGTTACGGGACGGCAGGTGCAGAAGACTGGCACATACCCAGGCTCCCGCAAAGGTATTTGACCGAAAAGGAAGTTGCCCCATATCGGCTTGCACCTGAGCCACCTCTGCCGAACGACCGATCCGCAACATCTCCAAACTGAGGTCAGCCGCGACAACAGTGAAGCCTCGAGCTGCAAAATACTTGCTATCACGCCCCGGCCCGGCACCCAGATCGAGAATAAGCGCAGATCGCTCCAGTTGAGCCACGAAGGCGTCGACGTCCTCTTGAAGACCCGGAAAATCCGCATAGCTATCGGTATTCGCAGCATAACCACGGGCTTCGTCGTCATAGAGCCGACGAAGCATACGCCGAACCTCTGACATCTCCTTAAGCACCACCAAAACCAATTTGCCCGATCCGCAGACACACACTGTTAAGTTCCGACCAGAGTTCGTCCGTATCGAGAGACGTGAAACCTCGGCTAGCGTCAACGCTAACACAACCGATGAACTTATTTCGACCGTTACGGACCGGACTCGCGAAGACTGCGCCGCGGTGACGGACCTCTTCAAACTGTCGCCAACTGAGATTCATCACCGAGTCCGGTCCATTCGCCGCCCTGTACTCGTCAAATCGCGTCTCATTGTCTACAGAGTCGGAAAGCTTCTCTACGTCGACGCTGTACTCACGGTCAAATTTCCAGTGGGCTGTAAGATGTGTGGATCTTACGGATTCATTTGTCCAGCCAGGCGGTGTTCTTGCGCTTGCGCATCCGCTTCCACGCCGGTGGAAGGTTGTCCTCTGCTCGCTGAGCGCGGGCGGTCTCGGTTGCATACATGAGGCCGTAGGTGAAGCCGTTCCCGCCGTCGAGGTGGGCCTTTGCGGCGAGCTCGCGCAGGACTGGGCGGGACACGGCGGTGTCCTGGTGTTCTCCGAGGAGGTCCTGGACGGCCTTGAGACGCTTACGTAACCGGGTGGCCGGCTTGCCCAGCTTGGGTTGGACAGCTTCGGTGGCGTAGCGCAGCCGTTTGGCTGCTTTGCGGGTCTCGTGGAGGGCGCTGTCGCGTTTCTCCCCGCAGGGTTGGCGATCCGCGTAGGCCATGCGCGAGTCGACACGGCGGTAGGCCCGCCGGACGTTGTTTGGGGAGCTCACGCTTGGCTTTGCGGGTGGCGCGGGCGGTGACTGGGGGGTCGGCGAGTAACGCGTCGATCTGGTCGTGCAGGGCGAGGTAACGATCGCTGTCCAGGGCGGTGAGGGCGACGTTGCGGGCGTCGGCCTGCCTGCGCCCGAAGGCGCGGGTGAACGCGGCGTCGACCGGTCCGAGCTTCAACTCGTCGGGAATCTCCGCGAGGATCGCCGCGAACCGCTCGGCCATCACCTCTGCGTCCCTAGCCCCGGCCAGCTCGCCGGCCACCCATTTCAGCTCCTCGGTGAGTTCGCGAGTCTGGTCACGGTCGATGACCCGACCGAATGCCTGCAGCGCGCTGCGCATCCGGCGGGCGGCAACTCGCATCTGGTGGACCGCATCCGGTGCGTCCTGCCGCACCAGCGGGTCATATCGGCGCAGCTGCTCGGCCTGCGCTCTCAGGTAGGCCAGCACAACCTCGCCAGCCGACCGAGCCCGATCAGGCTTCGGTGCGGCGATACCGGAGGGCATCCGGTCGGCCAGCAACCGGCCCAGCTTTGAGGAAAAACCTGCACGCTGGGCACCCGCCTTGAGGAGCCGGCGTTCGATCCGGTCCAACAGCTTCAGCTGGGTGTGCTCGGCGAGCTCGACCTCCACCTCGCGCCAGGACACGGTCGTGGTCTGCTCACCCATGCTCCGAGCAGTCACGTGGTCATCGACCAGTTCCGCGAGGGCCTGCCCGTCGGTGCCGGCGAGTATCCAGCGGCGCCGGCGGGTGGTCAGCTCGGCAACCGGGTCCAGCACAGCGCCGCGGGTGTACACCCGGGTCAGTGCGACCAGCTCGGCCGGCGGGTGGCGTGGGGAGCGGCTCAACGGTAGCCGCAGCTCCTCTCGGCTGTCCTTGCCCGCCGGCAGCTTCAGATGCCAACCCGCGTCGGACCCGCCTTCCCGACGCCGCAGCGTTATCCCCGCACGTATCAGGCGCAGGTCAGCGGTGTCGAAGTACACCGCCTGCAAGTCCTGTTCGTGCGGTCCGGTCCCGGTGGCGAACCCGAGCAACCTAGCTGGGTCGAGCAGCTCCCATTCTTCGATTGCCTCGTACTTGCGCTCGGTCTCCCGCATCGTCGTCACACCGTTTCCCTTGGCCACAGGCCTAGACATACCCATCGACACCTCGCCGTAACCCATCCGTGGCCGACTGCTTGCTCCTCGTTCACCGTGGTGGTCATAGTTTCCCTATGAGAGGCATCGGCACGGGGCTTGATGACGCCGCAGACATCCACCATGGGTACGTCGCTGGCCGCTACCGAGACGGTGCCCTGAGCGATACCTGGACCGACGTCACGCGATGCGCCGAACGAACCTTCATCGCCTACGTAGCCCGCTGCGGGTGCGGCTGGCTCGGAGATGGCCACCCGGCCGACTCTGACGGCTACCACGCCTGCCAACGAGAGTTGATCGGCAACCATTTTTTCTGAATCGTCGGCGGCACCGATGAGGTTGAGCACACCCGGGATGACCCGGACATCTGTTGTGATCGACGCTAATGACTGCGGTGCGCCGGGAAACGTTGATCGACGCGATCTGGCCGGAGATCCCCGCCGACCGGGGGCGGCGCAGGCTGCACCAGGGCGTTTACGACCTCCGGGGAACCCTGCGCGACGCCGATCCCGGGAGAAAGCACATCATCTGTGTCGACGGCTCGTACCGGTTGGACCCGACCATGGCCTTGTGGGTCGATGTGGAGGAGTTCGACCGGCTCGTTTCCGCCGCCGGTGAGCGCCAAGCCAAGAATCACATCGACGAAGCGTTCGAGTTGTGCCGGGTCGCCACGAGGCTCTACCGCGGCGATTTCCTGTCCGACGCGATCGAGATCGACTGGACCGCGGCCGAGCGCAATCGCCTGCGTGCCCGGTACGGCGTGCTGTGCAACCAGCTCGCGGAGCTGCATGCCGCGCGAGGCGAGCATCGGTGCGCCATCGCGGTGCTCGATCGCGTCCTGAGCCAGGACCCATGGAACGAGGACAGCGCCAGGATCAAGATGCGCTGCTACGTCGAGCAGGGTCAGTCGTCGTTGGCGTTGAGTGCCTTCAAGTCCTGCGCGCAGGCACTGGACCGGGAACTGGGCATCAGGCCCTCCGCCGATACCCTCCGGCTCTACCACGAGATTCTGGCCGAGCCTCGCCGCGCTGCGGGCGCCGTCACGGCCGCTGCGGACCGAAGACAATCTCGACCACCGCCGGCCGCAGTCCCCGCCGCAGCTGAGAAAGGCCGCTGACCAGCATTCTTGCCTCGACCTGCAGATCCTCGACACCGTCAGCGAGCGAGGGCTCGGCGACGATGCGAGCGCTCAGAATCTGCACCGATACGGTGCCGGCGTCAGCGCCACCCGCATCGGGAACTCCATCACCGGCGCCACCCGCGCAAGGATCCACCGGACCCAGTCGTGCAGGGCGCCGCCCGGCACGGTGCTGTCGTCCACAGTGGGTCTCGTCCACAGTGGTCTCGTCGCCGGTCTCCTCGTGGTAGAGGCGAGTCCGCCAGCTTCGCTCGCCGGCCTCTCCGGTCAGCGAATCGAAGAACAGCGAGAAGCCGGCCTGCTGGCGCCACTGCCCACTCGACGAGCCGGTCTCGCGATCGAATCGGCCGGGTGGCTCCCCTGGAGCAGGCGGTGTCGCAGGTTCGTCGTGCACCTGTCGACCTCCGTCGCTCGAGGGGTTCGCCAGCCCAGCCCAGCCGGTCCAGCTGGATGCCGACGCCAGGGTGATGCAGATGTCGTACTGCTTGCCGCATTCCCCGGCGACCAGCGTGTGGGCAGGGAGATCGAACTCGAAGACGAATGTCTGGGTGATGCAGGGGTCGTTGTCGCCTTCGAGGTTGATGGTCTTGCAGAATTCGCCTTCGGGGCCGCTGCCGCAGGATTCGAAGGCCAGGCACACGCACAGCTGGGTGTCACACAGATAGCGCACGAGCGTGCCGGCCAAGGTGACGGTGGTCCTGACCCTGAGGATCTGGTCCTCGTGGACGATCCCGACCGGTTCGGTGGGATCTGTCACGTTGGAGAACACGGTGTTCATCGTGGCGCTGAGAGTAAACATGCGATTTTCGACGTCGATCGTGCACTCGGTGGTACCGGCGCTTCAGTTGGTCATGGCATTCCCCGTTCACTGGTTTCGCGCGAGGCGCGACGCCGGCGACTGTCGCCGACCGAACAGATATCCACCACCGCTTTCACGCCGTGTTCTGCCGAACACAGGATCAGCCAGTGCGCCCCGATCTCCGGGCGTTCACGAAAATCGGGGAGCGCGCGGGCCGTGAACGCACCCGGAGCCGATGGGATCAATCCCCCCCATCGACGAGTCTGCCCGGCCCATGACCAGGGCACGGCGGGAACGGAGCAGGTGGCCGTAACCCGGCCGTAGCGGGCCTGCTCAGGCAGGCCGATCGCGCCGTCGGCGGCCACGAGGGTGGGATGGTAATCCTCTTAGATAACGACACCGCCGAGCACTAGACGGAGGACGGCCAGGACGCAAGCCAGGATGGCGATGTTGCGACCGTTAGTACGTTTACTGAAAAGCCCGAAAATGAGGCCGATGACGCCGACGATAAGCGCGATCCACGCAAAAATTGCGCCGATGACCGGTATTATCCCCGTCAGCAGCACGATAAGAATTGCGAGGACACCGAGGATGATAGCAACCACGTTCATAGTCCCATTATGCGCTGCGCTGCCGCAGGCTGCACCTCTACAGGCCAGCCTCCGGCAGTCTCAGCCCTCACGAGGGGCCGGGTCGACATAGCCGAGCGCAGCACGAGGAGCGGCTGTTCGCAGGCCAGGCGGCGTTGAGGCAGGCACACGGTTCTTGACCCGAGCTCAAGATGCGTTCGAACCCCCTGGCACTACGATGCGCACCACTTCCCGCTGGACTCACCCGACGTGCTCACCGCGTGGATCCCGCTGCAGCCCACCCCCCGGGAGATGGGGCCGACGGCGTGCGGCTGGTGCCAGCCCCCACCATGGTCAGCGGCGACTGGCAGAAGTTCATCCCCGGTGCCCAACCAGGCGAGATCGTGGCCAGCGACCACAACCCCGTGATCAACTGATCGCTCGCGAGCGAGTATCACGACCCTGGAGCGGTGGTCCGGCACAAGATGTCCTCTGTTAAGTCTCCGGTAACCGGGATGTTCCTGGCGTCTGGTCGACTCATCCGTGCTTGCGTGGACTCGCAGGCACTCGACCATGGAGGTACTGATGGCACGGCACCGGATCCTGCTCGCGATCGCTGCGGCGATCCTCGCTGTGGTCGGCCTGGCGGGGACCGCCGCAGCGGACAACCGGTTCACAGCGGCACCGTCGGGAACCGACTGCCGCGTGATCGACTTCGAGTCTGCCGAGGTGTGGACGTCACCGACGGTGCCTGCACAACATGTGTTGGTGGTGCGCGGCGAGAAGCCATACATCAACATTCAGGTCAATCTCAGTCCACTGGTATACATCCGGCAGCCTGAGTACTGGGGTATCGAAGTAGTTGGCTGCCTGCCCGAGGTCGGTCTACCGCCTGTTGCGCCCTACACCGTCAAACTCGACCTCGACGGCACCATAGGAACCCGCGGTATTGAGGTCATCGGTGCCAACCTTTCTGAGAAGATCGACATTCCTGGCAAATCGGCACAATCTTGAGACACGTTTCCAGTGGCCCCAGTCGAAACTCGCTGCACTGCTTCACCATCTTCGACGACCGGGCGGTGATCGTGGGCACCGAGACCGCGACCGCCGTCATCACCGACCCGGCCGACATCGCCGACTACGACCAGCGGTACACCCTCTACTCCGAGCTCACCGTCATCGGCGACCCAGCCAGGGCGGTGCTCGCCAGGATCGCAGCCGAGTACCGCAACCTGGCGTGACACCAGGCGATGTACGGGCCGCCCGAGCAGCGCCGTACCCGGCGCTGAAGAATCACCAGATGTGCGCCGTCGCTGGATAACCGGAACCGTCCTTGCTGCCGCCCTGATCGCAGGATGTGGGGGCCCACCCCAAGCCGGGCCACCCCTGGAAAAGGAGCTGCCACCGGCGGCCGAGCCGGCCCCCGCGCCGGTGCCGGCCGCAGCGCCGGCTGGGCGAACGGTGCCGGTGGGCGCCGTCCCCGAGGGTGTCGTGGCCGACTCGCAGACCCACATCGTGGCCGTCGGGGTGCGCGATCCGGCTGCGCTGGCCCTGCTGGACGCCACCACCGGCGCGGTGCTACGCAAGATCCCGCTGCCCGGCGTCCTGCGCCACCTCCAGCTCGCCAAGCCGGGTGGCCCCGTGCTGGTCCCCGACGAGAGCTCCAACCAGCTGCTGCGCGTGGCGCTGCCCGGTGGCCAGGTCACCTCCCAGGTGGTGACCGGCGTGATCCCGCACGACGCCACACAGGCCGCCAACGGCACTGTGTTCGTCGCCAACGAGCTCGGACACAACGTGGTCGCCCTCCGTGGCGATCAGATCGTGCACACCTTCACCGACGTCACCCAACCCGCCGGGCTGGCCGCCGTCGGCAACCTCGTCGGACTGGTCGACGTGCGGGAGAACACCCTCACCGTCTACGACGCACAACGGCTGCAACAGGTGGCCGAGCTACCCGCCGGAGCCGGACCCACCCACGTCGTCGCTGACAAGCGCGGCCACCTGGCGGTCGTCGACACCCGGGGTAACGCGGTGCTGCTCTACGAGCTGAGCCCCAAACCCCGCCAGATCGGGCGGGTGGAGCTGCCCGGCACGCCCTACGGCGTCACCTACGACTCGGTCCGCGACCGGCTGTGGGTGACCCTGACCGCGCTCAACGAGGTGATCGGGCTCAACCTCGACGCGGACACCCCAGTGCTCGCCACCCCCCTGCCCACCGTCCGGCAACCGAACACCGTCGCCGTGGACAGCGTCACCGGGTGGCTGTACGTCACCGGAACCGCCGACGGGGTGCTGCAGATCATCGAGGCAGTGACGTAGCGTGCTCCGGATGCGAATCCTGATCACCGGCGGTGCGGGTTTCATCGGCTCGCACATCGCCGACCTGCTCGCGGCGCAGGGGCACTCGGTGCTCCTGCTGGACGTGTTCCTGCCGCAAGCCCACAGTGGCAGCAGCGCGCCGGCCTGGGTGGCCGGGCATGAGCTGATCCACGGCGATGTCCGGGACGGTGGGCTGCTGGGCCGGCTACTGCCCGAGGTCGACGCGGTGTGTCACCAGGCGGCGATGGTGGGGCACGGGCTGGATCCCTCCGACGCCCCGGACTACGCCGCCAACAACGATCTCGGCACCGCCGTGCTGCTGGCGGCCATGCACCGGGCAGGTCTGCGCCGGTTGGTGCTGGCCAGCTCGATGGTGGTCTACGGCGAGGGCCGCTACGCCTGCTCGACCCACGGCGTCGTTCCCGCTCCCCCACGGCGGGCCGAGGACCTCGCGGCCGGCCGTTACGAGGTGCCCTGCCCGCGCTGCGGCGCCGATCTGGAGCCGCAGTTGGTGGGCGAAGACGCCCCGCTGGATCCCCGCAGCACCTACGCCGCCACCAAGCTGGCGCAGGAGCAGCTTGCCGCGGCGTGGGCCCGGCAGACCGGTGGTGGGGTGTGGGCGCTGCGCTACCACAACGTCTACGGCTCCCGGATGCCCCGGGACACCCCCTACGCCGGGGTCGCGTCGATCTTCCGATCGGCGTTGGCGCGCGGCGCGGCGCCGCAGGTGATGGAGGACGGGCGGCAACGCCGGGACTTCGTGCACGTCTCCGATGTCGCGGCGGCCAATGCGCTGGCGTTGACCGCTCAGTCGCCGAGCGGGCGGTGTGAGCCGGTCAACGTCTGCTCCGGGCAGCCGCACACCGTCGGTGAGCTGGCCACCGAGCTGGCCAGGGCGATGGGCGGGCCCGCCCCGGAGATCGTCGGTGGCGCCCGGCCGGGTGACGTGCGGCACGTGACGGCGGACCCGGCTCGGGCCGCCGAGCTGCTCGGTTACCGGGCGCGGGTGGGTTTCGCCGAGGGCATCACCCGGTTCGCCACCGACCCGTTGCGCGAGCCGGTCACCACGTCGTGAGCAGCAGGTGGTTGACGGCCAGTGCGAGCACCGCCTGGGCCGCCAGCCACCAGCGGACCTGCCGCGCCGGCAGCAGCCCGGCACCGGCGATCAGCCAGACGGCGAAGGGCAGCCAGATCCGCTCCACCTCGGCCTTGCTCAACCCGGAGAGGTCGGCGGCCAGCACCGCCATCCCGGCTGCGGCGCACAGCAGCACCAGCGCGCGCGGCTGGAGCCCTCCCGGAGTGAACACCCGCCGCAGCCCGGCCACCCCGGCCGGGCCGAGCACCACCGCCAGACAGGCCAGATCAGCCCACACCCAGTAGCTGTACGGGCGCAGCAACCCGTACTCCCCCGGCTGGTAGTAGCGGATCGTGACCTGCTGGTATCCCTCCAGCCACCAGAAGCCGGCGGCGGCGAAGGCGGCCACCACGGCCGCCACCCCAACCCCGGCCACCAGCAGCGGCGCCACCCGGCGGGCCGCGACCGCGACGGCCAACGGGATCAACCCGGCCAGCACCAACCCGTAGGACAGGAACAGCGACGCCCCGAGCAGCAGCCCACCGGCGGCGGACGCCACGACGGCCGGGAATTCGAGCCGGTCCCAGGCGGCGCCGACGGCGAGTAGCGCCACCCCCCAGGCCAGCACCCCGGCGAACAGGCCATCCGCGGACACCCCGATCCAGATGGCACCGGGGGCCAGCACCCCGAACGGCAGCGCGGCGCGCGCGGTGGCCTCCGCACCCAGCGCCCGCAATGCCACGGCCACCGCGACACCAGCCGAGGACCCGACCAGCATGCACAACAGCGCGGCCGGCCCGCCGCCGGGCAGCCCGATCCGGTCCAGGCCGACGAAGACCAGCAGCGCCCCGGGAGGGTGCCCGGCGACGTGGGCGGTCCACGAGTCGGGTCGCAGACCCTCGATGTGCTCGGCGAAGCTCCGCAGCATCGCACCGAGGTCACCGACCCTCGGGACGTCGTGCAGATACTCGGTGTCAGTGGTCAACCGGCCGGCCACCCCACGCTGCCACCCGTCGATCAGTGCCAGGCTGATCGTCCAGCCCAGCGCCGCGGCCGCCGAGAACCCCAGTAGCGGCCGCCAGGACGTCCGGGCCGCCAGCTCGGGCCCGCGCAGGATGACCAGCAGCGCGATGAGCACCGCGGGCACCGTCCCCGGTCCGTGGTGCACCAGCCACTGCGCGCCCAGCGGCGGCGCGTCGACATGCAGCGGCACCCCGTGATCGAGTAACCAGACGCCGACCACCGCCGCCACCGCGACCAGCAGCGCGGCGCACCCGACGGCCAGCAGATCAGCCCGGAGACCGCGATCCACCCCCGTCGAGGGCTCGCGCGGCACGGTCCTGGTCACAACACCGAGTTATACCGCTAGGACAATCAGTGCCTAGTTTCGTCATGAGGAATGGGCTGTTTTGCGCTGTCTCGGGGGGAGAAGTGGTGGCCAGGGTATTCGTCAGTCATACCAGCGAGGACGGTGTGTGTGCCGGTCAGCTGCACCAGTGGTTGGCGGGCGAGGGCCACGAGGTGTTTCTGGATCAGGATCCTGATGCTGGGATTGCGGTAGGCGGGGAATGGGAGCGGCTGCTGCATGAGCGGCTGCGCTGGGCTGATGCGGTGGTCTGTGTGGTCACCTCCGCGTACCTGGGGTCGGTGTGGTGTGCGGCCGAGATCAGTTTCGCCTTGTCACGGGGCAGTCGGGTGTTGCCGGTACTTGCCGAGCAGGCGGTGGTGCACCCGTTGTTGGCGTCTCTCCAGCATGCCGACCTCACTCGGGATCCCACCGCAGCTCGTGCGGCGCTGGCGGAGGAGTTGCGTCGGGTGGATGCCACCGGGGGGTGGGGATGGCCCGATGACCGGTCGCCGTTTCCGGGGCTGCGTCCGTTGGACGTCAAGGACCATCGGGCGTTCTTCGGTCGCGGTGGTGAGGTGGAGCAACTGGCCGGGCTGGTGCGGTCTCCGGCTGAGCGCGCCGAGGCTGCGGTGCTGGTGGTGGTGGGCCCCTCGGGATGTGGCAAGTCCTCGCTGGTGCGGGCTGGGCTACTGCATGTGATGGCTACCGAGGCGGGCTGGTGGACGCTGGATCCGATCCTGCCCGGTGCCGACCCCGTGGCCGCGTTGGTCAGGCAACTGGCCGCTACAGCACGCAAGCTGGGGCTGGACTGGACAGTGGCGCAGGTGCGTCACCAGCTCGATGACGGTGGTCTGACGGAGCTGGTTGATGAGTTGCTGCTGGTCGCGCGGGCGCGGCGATTGCTGGTGGTGGTGGATCAGTTCGAGGAGTTGCTGACTCAGGCCACCCCCGCGGCTCGGGTCCGGTT
Source organism: uncultured Actinomycetota bacterium (assembly GCA_963712995.1). Lineage (GTDB taxonomy): Bacteria > Actinomycetota > Actinomycetes > Mycobacteriales > Pseudonocardiaceae. The sequence goes on from CAVQKH010000012.1 coordinate 138,004, forward strand.
CGCGCAGCTGCTTCATCCGGCGCTGGGTGGTCCGGTGCAGGTGGTCGCTACGCTACGGCCGGAGTTTTTCGACCCACTGCTGGTCGACGCCGGTCTGGCGATGTTACCGACTCACATTTACCCGTTGCGGCCGTTGTGCCACGACTCGCTGCCAGCGGTGATCCAAGGCCCGTGCCGGCTGGCCGGGATCGCCGTCGCTGAGGATCTGGTGGCGCGGGTGGTGGCTGACACCGGCAGTGGGGAGGCCCTGCCACTGCTGGCATTCACCCTGGCCCAGCTGGCTGAGGGGGTCGGCCGTGGTGGTCAGCTCTCCCAACAACGCTATGACCAGCTTGGGGGGGTACGGGGTGCCCTGACCCGGCAGGCCGAGGCAGCTCTGGCCGAGGCGAGTGCGGCTAGTGGTCGGGGCTGTGGGGAGGTGATTGCGGGGTTGTTGCGCTTGGTCACTGTGGATGAGCAGGGCCGGCCCACCCGATGGCGGGTCTCTCGCGATGAGTTGCCGGAGCCGGTGATCCGGGAGCTGGACGCTTTTGTCCGGAGGCGGTTGGTGACTACCGATACCGACAACGGCAGCGTGGTGATGGAGGTGGTCCACGAGGCGTTTCTGTCCGCCTGGCCGCCGCTGGCCCAGGCGATCGAGGAGAACGCCGCAGCGCTGCGGGCCCGCCGGGCAGTTGAGCAGGCTGCCACAGAATGGAACACCGGGGGGCGCCGACCGGCCCGGTTGTGGGAACGTGGGCAACTCGCCGCCGCGGTCGCCGACACCGGCGCCCGTATCCAGAGCGGCGATCTGATCACCGATCGCGTGGCACTCAGCCCGACAGCGCAGGCATTCCTGCGGTCCAGCATCCGCCGGGACCGCGTCCGGCGGGGGCGCGCCCTCACCGTGTTGTCGGTGCTGCTGGTCCTCGCTCTGGTCGCGGCGGGCTTCGCTGTGGTCCAGCAGCGTGCTGCGGAGCACGAACGGGATGTCGCGGTGTCACGACAGGTCGCCGGACAGGCCTTGGAGCTCCGCGCCACCAACCCGGCCCTGGCCGCCCAACTCAGCCTGGCCGCCTACCGGCTTGTTCCCACCACGGAAGCTCGCGGCAGTCTGCTCAGCGCCCTTTCCACCCCCTACGCCACCCGTCTGACCGGCCACACCAACCATGTCAAAGGGGTGGCATTCAGTCCCGACGGGCACACGCTGGCCACCGGCAGCGACGACAAGACTGTGCGGTTATGGGACGTCCGCGACCCCCACCGACCCAGGCACCTGGGCACTCTCACCGGCCACGCCGACTACGTCCCCTCGGTGGCGTTCAGCCCCGACGGGCACATCCTGGCCACCGGCAGCGACGACAGGACTGCGCGGTTGTGGGATATCCACGACCCCCACCAGCCCACGCCCCTGAGCACCCTCACCGACCACACCGACACCATCCTCTCGGTGGTGTTCAGTCCCGACGGGCACACCCTCGCCACCGCCAGCGCCGACCACACCGCACGGTTATGGGATATCCACAACCCCCACCAACCCACACCCCTGAGCACCCTCACCGACCACACCAACGCCATCAATTCGGTGGCGTTCAGCCCCGACGGGCACACCCTGGCCACCGGCAGCAACGACCACACCGCACGGTTGTGGGATATCCACGACCCCCACCAGCCCACACCCCTGGGCATCCTCAACCACATCAACGACGTTTACTCGGTGGCGTTCAGCCCCGACGGGCACACCCTGGCCACCGCCAGCTACGACACCACCGCGCGCCTGTGGGATATCCACGACCCCCGCCAACCCATGTCACTGGGCACCCTCACCGGCCACACCAACTGGGTCTCCTCGGTGGCGTTCAGCCCTGACGGGCACACCCTGGCCACCGCCAGCTACGACACCACCGCGCGCCTGTGGGATATCCACGACCCCCGCCAGCCCCACCCGCTGGAAACCCTCACCGGCCACACCAACACCGTCTACTCGGTGGCGTTCAGCCCCGACGGGCACACCCTGGCCACCGGCAGCTACGACAACAGCGCACGGTTGTGGGACCTTCCTGGACCCATTGTGGCCGGCCACACCAGCACGGTCCGCGCGGTGGCGTTCAGCCCCGACGGGCACACCCTGGCCACTGGCAGCGACGACAAGACTGCGCGGTTGTGGGATGTCCACGACCCCCACCTACCTACGCCTCTGGGCACCCTCACCGGCCACACCGACTGGGTCTACTCGGTGGCGTTCAGTCCCGACGGGCACACCCTGGCCACCGGCAGCTACGACACCACCGCGCGGCTGTGGGATATCCACAACCCCCGCCAACCCACACTCCTGAGCACCCTCACCGGCCACACCAACTGGATCTCCTCGGTGGCGTTCAGCCCCGACGGGCACACCCTGGCCACCGGCAGCGACGACAAGACTGCGCGGCTGTGGGATATCCACAACCCCCGCCAACCCACACTCCTGGGCACCCTCACCGGCCATACCAGCACGGTCCGCGCGGTGGCGTTCAGCGCCGACGGGCACACCGTCGCCACCGGCAGCTGGGACCACACTGCGCGGTTGTGGGATGTCCGTGAACCCCACCGGCCCAGGCCCTTGAGCACCCTCACCGGTCACACCAACACCGTCTACTCGGTGGCGTTCAGCCCCGACGGACATACCCTGGCCACCGGCAGCGACGACCACACCACGCGATTGTGGGATATCCACGACCCCCACCAGCCCACACTCCTGAGCACCCTCACCGGCCACACCAACACCGTCTCCTCGGTGGCATTCAGCCCCGACGGGCACACCCTGGCCACCGCCAGCTACGACACCACCACGTGGCTGTGGGATGTCCGTGAACCCCACCGGCCCACGCCGCTGGGCGCCCTCACCGGCCACACCAACACCGTCCGCTCTGTGACCTTCAGTGCCGACGGGCACACCCTGGCCACCGCCAGCGCTGACGCCACCGCACGGTTGTGGGAAATAAACGTCGATCGCGTCGCCACTCGAATCTGTAGCCTCACTCCCGCGATCACCAGGAGTGAGTGGGATCACTACCTGCACGACCTGGCGTACCGGCCCCCGTGCCCGTGAGTTACCCGCTCGGCAGGAGCCCGTTGAGCAGGCTAGGCGCCGCCGGCGGTGAGCAGCATGTCGCTGGCGAACCCGGCCACCAAGCCGGCCCATACACCCCAATAGAGCATGTTCCGGTGCCCGCCCTTCAACGCGATGGCGATCAGCTGAATGATCACATAGAGGATGGAGCCGGCGGCCAAGGTGAGAAAAACCAGGCTGACCGGGTCGCTGCTGAACTGGCGGCCGATCAGCGTGCCCACCATGGTGGGGGCACCCCCGATCAGGCCCAGGAGCAAGAGAAACCCCCACCCGGGTCGCTCGCTGTCGCTGGCCAGCGGCGCCACCATACCGAATCCTTCGGTCGCGTTGTGCAGCGCGAATCCGGCCACCAGCACCGTGGCCAGCGCGATCTTGCCTTGGGCCGCGCTACCACCGATGGCGAGGCCTTCGCCGAAATTGTGCAGACCGATCCCCACCGCGATCAGCAATGCGAGCCGGCGCGCCGGTGTCAAGACGCCGGCCTGCCGGATGGCGAGCTCGTCGACAGCCATCGCGCCCGGACCCAGCAGCGGGACCCCGCCTTCACCGACGAGCCAGCGCTCGTACCCGGCCAGCGTCAGCAACCCCACCCCCAGCCCGGCGAACAGCAGCGCACCGAAGCCGATCACCGGCATCACGGTGCCGTCACCGTCGGACATCTTGCCCAACGTGGCGTCAATGGTCTCCCAGGCGTGGGTCAGCAGATCCCACAGGATGAAGATCAGAATGCCGATCGCGAGAGCGTTGAGGAACACGCGCAGGCCAGGCGCGGTCCTGCTATGGCGCGGACTACGCAGCCGTCCCAGCGGCAACCCGAGCAGGATCGTGACCCCGGCGATGAACCCCAGGGTGAGAGTCTGGATCTCGTCCACGGGCGATCACCCTGCACTTCTGTCGAACAGCGCTTGACCCTCTACCCCTCGTGAGCTGCCAGCGTTCCGGCCATGAATAAGATCTGTCAAGAACACTGACCTGGGATTGCTGAAATGCGACCGAACCGTGACACCCGAAGGTCATCAGACGGTGATTGAACGCGCACCTACAGCGATCAACACTTCATTAGCCGGGCCCGAAAATGGGCTTTTCTGCCATATTTCATCGATATGAGAAGCCAGCGCATCGCATTAATACAGAACTCCGTACCAGTCTGGACGATGACCTGGCGTGTTATTACCGGGACAGGGTCGCCGGATCCAACTCGCGCTTGCCCACGAACAGTCTGTTGACCAGCCAGAGCAGGACACCCACCGTCAGCAGCACGCCGGCGAGCAGGTAATTGGCCGGGTCACGGCCGGACAACGGGGTTGCCAGGAAGGCACACAGCAGGGCCCCGAGCCACGGACTCCAGGCCGGGGCGCGGAAGTGCTCGTGCCCGACCGGCTTGCGGCGCAGCACCAGGCAGGCGATGTTGACCAGGGTGAAGACGGCGAGCAACAACAGCGAGGTGGTGCCGGCCAGCCCGGCCAGCGGGACGAAACTGACCAGGACCACGGCGATCGCGCTGGTGAACACGATCGATATCCACGGGGTGCGCCGGGTCGGGTGGACCGAACCCAGAAACCGCGGCACGATCTGCTCGCGGGCCATGCCGTAGACCAGCCTGCTGGCCATCAGCATGTTGATCAGCGCCGAGTTGATGACAGCGAAGAGGCCGATGACGGCGAACAGGCCGAGCGGGAAGTTGGGGGCCCCCACCCTGACGACCTCGAGCAGCGCGCCGCTCTGCAGGGTGGCCAGCCGGTCAGCCGGTACCAGCAGCGACGAGGTGATCGCGACCAGCACGTAGATCAACCCAGCGGCGCCCATACCGAGCAGCATCGCCCGCGGGAAGATCTTGGACGGGTTCTTGCACTCCTCGGCCATGTTCACCGAGTCCTCGAAACCGACCATCGCGAAAAAGGCCAGCGCGGTGGCCGAGGTGATCGCCAGCAGCACACCGGAGTCCGCGGTGTCGATCTGGGTCAACCGGGACGGATCGCCCTGGCCCGAGCCGACCGCATAGACGCCGATCGCAATGATGATCAGTAGTCCGGACAGTTCGATGCAGGTGAGCACCACGTTGGCCTTGAGCGAGTCACCGACGCCGCGGAAATTGATCAGCGCGAGCAGCAGGATGAAGGTGATCGCAACCGCCCAGGTGGGCAGCGTGACGAACTCCTTGAGGTAGGTCTTGCCGAAGGCCACCGCGGCCGAGGATGCGCTGGTGATACCCGAACTCATCACGGTGAAGGCGACGATGAAGGTCAAGAACGGGATCCCGAACGCCTGGTTGGCATACAGTGCGGCCCCGGCCGCCTTGGGGTACTTGCCAACCAGTTCCAGGTAGCTGAACGCGGTCAGAAAGGCCACCAGGAAGGCGCCGACGAACGGCACCCACAACGCACCGCCGATCTGTCCCGCCACGCTGCCGGTCAGCGCGTAGATCCCGGTACCCAGGATGTCGCCGAGCACGAAGAAGAACAGCAGCTTCGGACCGATCACCCGTTTGAGCTCGGTCTGGACCTCACCCTCCGCAGCCCTACCCGGTGCCGCCGTCTCGCTCATGAACCCGTCTCGCTCATGAACCCCGCCTCTCGCTCATCAACACAGTGTGACCCTCGTCGGGGCGACACGCCCAGACGGCTCGTGCCGATCTCGCTTGTCTGGTACTTGTTCAGTACGGGTGGTGATACATCATGGACGTCCGATGAGCCACGACGAGCGACTACGCCGGCCCGCCCGGCAGGACGGGAGGCCACCGTCGCCTACAGCGGATCGAACCGAACCTCCCACCGCAGCTCAGCGCCGCCGTTGGCTGACCCCGCGCCTGGTGTCGTTGACGTTGACGATCGTCCTGCTCGGTACCGGCGCGGGGGTGCTCGGCGCGCTGGTCCTACCGAGAACCTACGGAGCGCGCGCGGAGGTGCTCTACTCCATCAGCGTGGCCGATCAGGGCGGCGATCCTCTCAAGCAGGATCGCCAACTGGCCACCCAGCTGGTGTTGCTGAAGAACCGAGCCGTGCTCGAACCCATCGCGCAGAAACAAGGCCGGCCGTTCAAGGACCTCGACAAGGAGGTCAGCGCCTCGGTCGTGGGGAACAGCAACGTCATCCAGGTCGAGGTCCACGGGGCCAGCGAGCAGGCCGCAGTGCAGACACTGCAGGCCGTCGTGGATGGCTACCTGGTGCTGGCCGGCCAACCCAGCGGGGTGGCCCGAAACCTCGGCACTCAGCTGACCCAGGCCCGCCAGAACACCGCGACACTCCAGACCCGGGTCCAGCAGCTGGTGCCCGAGGTGTTGGCCGGAACCACTCCCCAGACCACGCTCGACGACACCCGGGCCCAGCTCGCCACATCCCTGGAATGGGAGAAGACGCTCCAGGCCCGGATCGACGAGGTCCAGCTCACCGGTCAGACGGGATCGGCGGCCCAGGTGCTGACGCCACCGTATGCGCTGCCCGAACCGACCATCCCGCGCTGGCTGAGCTCAGCAGGTCTGGGCATGCTGATCGGATTGATCGTGGCCGCCGTGATGCTGGCGATCGGTGCCCTGCGGGCAACAGCGCGGGACGCAGGTACGGTCAATCCACAACGCAGCCGGTAGGGCAGGTGGCGCGGACTCGGTCGAGCAGCAGGAACGGTCTCTATTGTGAATAGGGTGCTGCGCGCCGGATTGGTCCTGCTGGTCACCCTGGTCGCGGTGCCCACCGCGCTGCTGTGGGTGCTGCAGCGCCGCTTGATCTACTTTCCGGACCCCGCCGTCCCGCCCGCCGGTAGCATGCTGCCCGGGGCGCAGGAGATCACGTTACGGACTGAGGACGGGCTGACGCTCCGCGCCTGGCACGTCGCACCGACCGGCACCGGCCGCGGCATCACCGTACTGGTCATGCCGGGCAACGCCGGCTCCCGCGTGCTGCGGGCCCCGCTGGCACGTCGACTGGCCGCCAAGGGGTTCGCTGTCCTGCTCCTGGACTACCGTGGATACGGCGGCAACCCCGGCAAACCCTCGGAGCGCGGGCTGATCACCGACGCGCGCGCCGCGTGCGCCTACCTCGCTGATCACGGTGTGCCGGCGCCACGCCTGATCTATTTCGGGGAGAGCCTAGGTGCAGCAGTGGCCACCCGACTCGCCACCGAGCAGCCACCCGGAGGGCTCGTGCTGCGCTCGCCGTTCACCAACCTCGCCGCCGTGGGCTCCCGGCACTACCCGCTGCTGCCGGTCCGGCTGCTACTCCGAGACCGCTTCCCGGTGACCGAGCTGATCAGCCGGGTTCGGGTGCCTACGACGGTGATCTACGGCTCCGCCGACACGATCGTGCCCCCGGAGCACAGCGCGGCAGTGGCCGCCGCTGCGGGCGGCCCGGTGCGCGCGGTCGAAGTGGCCGGCGCGGACCACAACGACGCCGCGCTATTGGAGGGCAACGAGCTGGTCGCCGCCGTGCTCGAGCTCGCTGCGTCCCTCCCCTGATGGGCCCCCTGATGGGCCGCGAGCATCGGGTCAGGCCGGATTCCGATCAGCAGCCCGCAGCAGCTCCGCAATATCGATCTTGCTCATGCCCAGCATGGCCTGGAAAGCCCGCTGCCCCCGGCCTGAGTCAGGGCCCTCTACCAGCTCCAGGAGCACGGTCGGCACGACCTGCCACGAAACGCCGAACCGGTCCTTGAGCCACCCGCACGGACCCTGCTCCCCTGCCTCGGACAGCCGGTTCCAGTAATAGTCGACCTCGTCCTGATCGGCGCAGTGGATCTGGAAGGAGATGGCCTCACTGAAGGTGAACTGCGGCCCGCCGTTGAGCCCGACGAACTGCTGCCCGTCCAGGCTGAAACTGACGGTCATGACGCTGCCCTCGGGCCCAGGCGTTCCGGGCCCGTAGCGAGTCACCCCAAGAATCTCGGACTGCGGAAAGATGGTGATGTAGTGCGCTGCTGCCTGCTCGGCCTGCCCGTCGAACCACAGGCATGGGACGGTCTTGGGCATCGGTCATCCTCTCTCGCCCCGGGAACGTTCCCGGATGAAGAACAAGACCGTGCCCGTGCCCGGAACTCATCGGCGTCACGCATGGGAAAGCCCAGTGACGCTGCCGGGTCGGGGGTCCAACAGCATCACGGGGCTCGCTCTCCCTATCGTCGCGACCTACGGCGGCGTTTCAGACCTTCCCACGATTCACCAGTCAGTGTGGACACACCCTGTTCGACTACGGAGAGCAACCGGTTGCCACGGAGTGAGAGTCCGCTCCGCGTGCTTGTCCAGCACGAGCCCGCTGCTGCGAGCGTAGAAGGCGGGGAAGTGCCGGGTGCCGAGCCCCACGACCGGGACGCCCAACGTCTCGAGCGCCTCCAGCGTTCTCGGAAGGTCAAGAATGCTCTTCGCGCCGGCCGCGATCACACTCGACTCCAGCGCCACGACCGGATGACCGTCGGCGAGCGCCGCGCGGATGTCTTCGCGGATGCCGATAAAATCCACAGGGGCATTCTGCCAGGCCAGGCGGGCCAAAAGGCTGTCGCAAACCGCCGTGCCGGTGGGCCACCGGCGATTTAGTTCAGGCTGCTCAGATCCGCCGATCGCCCTTGCAGGCTGTCGAGGGGGCGATCGGCGGAGGAGGCGAAATGCTGAGCCTCGGCGGCGATAGTGACCTCGTCCTGCCACCGTGCCGCTGCATCGAAGAGGTCATCGGCCGTCATCTCCATGAACTGCTCGTGCGTGATCCCCATCGTCGCGAGTAGATCATCAAGGCGAGGTTTATGGGTGGCGGACGGAAGGTTCTGGGTCATAGTGATCTCCTTTGTATTATTTACTGTGCGTCATGTAGATGTCACGCACCGTGGCGCCGGCCAAACCGAGCCAAACCGAAGGTGACAGCGGCTGGGCGACCCGTGCAGCGGGTGCATGCCGAATAGCGACCGGAAGTAAACCATGGCCGCCTAACCCGACGGCGGCGCGGCATCCTCCCGAGCCACCGTGGTCAGGAAATCAGCCTCGGCGGCCCATCGACGCCACCAGCTCCACGGTGATCTCATCGAGCGAGTCCACGACGACGTCGGCGAGCGCAAGCGCATCCTCCGATGGCGGAAAAGCCGCATGGGGGACGGCGAGCACCCTCAGTCCGGCGGCAGCGGCCGACCGCAGTCCGTTGCTTGAATCCTCGATCGCTAACACCTGCGAAGGGTCCACGCCCAGCCGCTGCACCACGCTCTGATACACCACAGGCGAGGGCTTTCCCGCCGCCACCTCCTCCGTGGAGACGCTGACCTGAAACCGCTGCGCCAACCCAGCCGACTCCAACACGGTATCGATCAGCCGCCGCGGCGAGGACGACGCGAGCCCGAGCGGCCAGCGGTGCCCCAGCCGCTCGACCACCTCGACCGCACCCAGGAGCAGAGGGAGCCGCGCGTCGTACTGAGCGGCCATCCGGGCGATCACGGTGGCCGCCACCTGCTCCGGCTCGGCGGGGATGCCCACCGCATCAATCAGGTACGCCGACCACTCCGCCGTGCTCATGCCCTGCATCGCTCGGGTCGCCTCCGCGGGCCAGGGCCGGCCGGCTTCGGCGGCAACACCGCGGCGAACAACGTCCCACAACCCCTCCGAATCCACCAGCACGCCGTCGAGGTCGAAGACCACCGCCTGCATGTCCCCAGCCATCATGCCTCCGCGAGCCGCCTCCGACGGGTTCCGCATCGATTCTCACCACACGGCTCCCCATCAGCCCGCTTCGGGGTCGTCGAGCGGGCTGGGCGGGAGGCAATCGACGGTGGATCACCTGGTCCGGCGTAAACCGGTGGCGTCCGGGTAGGCTGGGCACCGAAGGGGAGTAGCCCCCTAACCGGGTAGTCGACATGCTGGGAACAGTGTTCCCCGGCTCCCGGGCCCGCATCGTTAGTGGCTGTGGGTGGGCGAGACCTTCGATCCAGTAGGCGAATCATGCCGTGGGTCGAGGTCGTCAGGGTGGCAAAGACCCGTCTCCTCCGCGGTGCGGGGAGGAGTGCCGTGGTCCACGTCTTTCTGCTGCTGGGGTGTGCCCTGGTCATCTACCTGGCGTGCGAATGGTTCATCAACGCTGTCGAGTGGCTGGGAATGCAGCTCAATGTCGGCCCGATCGCTGTGGGCACCGTCCTGGCCGCGGTCGGTACCGCTCTCCCGGAAAGCGTCGTGACCCTGGTTGCGGTCACCTCCGATGGGGGCCCGTATGACGCCGACATCGGCGTTGGAGCCGCGATGGGCGGTCCGCTGGTGGTGGGAACCATCGCCTACGCCGTGGTCGGCGCCACGCTCCTGGCGAGCCGGCGGGCGGGCCGCTGCCCGGCTGCGACGCCCGTGCACCGGAGCGACCACCTTGATGATCATTTTTCCGGTGCCGCTGCCGAGCCGGACGCCGGGAATACGGGGTTGGTCGGGGTGGACACCCGGCGCCTCGCCCGTGACCAAAGCTGGTTTCTGGCCATCTTCGTCGTCAAGGTCACCCTCGGCTTCCTCGCGTTCTCGATCAAACCATGGCTCGGGCTGGTGTTCTTCGCGGTGTATGGGCTGTACTTCTGGCGGGAGCTACGCTGGGACACGCTGGCCCCCACATCCGAGTTGGCACCGCTGAAGCTTCAGCCGCGACGCGCTGTGCCCACGCGTATCGCGGTAGCAGCGCAGACACTCGGGACGCTCGTGCTGATCTTCGCCGCATCGCAGCTGTTCGTCCGCCAACTCGACTGGGCCGGTCCCGCTCTCGGGCTGTCCCCGGTGGTCGCCGCGTTGCTACTGGCCCCAGTCGCCACCGAGCTACCCGAGATCATGAACGCCCTGATCTGGGCGCGGCAGGGCAAGACTCAGCTGGCGTTGGCCAACATCTCCGGTGCCATGATGATCCAGGCCACCATTCCCTCCGGGCTGGGTCTGCTGTACACCCCGTGGAGGTTCAGCACTGCCTTGCTCCTCGCCGGTGTTGCGACCGCCACCGTGGTCACCTATCTCCTGGTGCTGCTCCGCACCCGGCGGCTCAATCCCTGGCGGCTCACCGCCGCCGCGTCGTTCTACATCGCCTTCGCCCTCGCCCTGGCCCTCACCACCTGATCGCTTTACCGTCGCCCGAGCCGGCAACGTCGCCGGCATCGACATCCTTCCTGGTCCTGGCCAGCCGGCTGGCTGGGGCGTCGGCGCGTCCCTCAAACCGGTCCCGAACAGGGGTTGCCCACTCGATCGACTGGATCACGGAGCAAACGACGGGACATCTCGGCCTTCAACGTAATAATCCGACCAGCCCGAGCGCCGGCACTCAGCGCACATGGTGCCCTCATGCGAGCAAGCATCCGGAGCAACGATCGGAACCGCCTTCCACACTGCCAAATCAGGCAGAGGTTCTCCCGCAGATGCGGGAGCAAGCGGATCGCCGCGCCACAGCACACGCACCACATCGCCCAACTCACTCATCGCCGCCTCCCAACAGCTCGTTCCACCACGATTTCGAAGGTCGTCAAGATCCACGCGGCTTCGCCGTCCCGGTAGGATTGTAAGGATCTCGCGGGGTTCAGTGTGGTGATTCCGGTCTTTGCGGCACTGCCGTGAAACCCTCGACCGCACCCGGGAGCAGAGGGAGCCGCGCGTCGCACTGAGCGGCCACCCGGGCGACGACGGTGGCCGCCACCTGCTCCGGCTCGGCGGGGATGCCCACCGCATCAATCAGGTACGCCGACGAGTCCGAGCTCATTCTGCGAGCTCGCGACACGTAGATCGCTCAGGGTGCCTGTGTATTGTTTTTTTCGTTGGTCGGTAGTGTGGTGTGCATGAGTGAGACGTTGTAACGGTCGTATTGAGTCATGGTGAAATAGATGTCGGACCCGTGCGAGTCCGGGTTGAGGAAACCGCCGTAGAGGGTCGGGTACTGGCGGGAGGTGGCAACTTCAATGGGTGTGCCCCATGGTCCGGTTGGTTGCGGCGCTAGCCGGACCACAATCGCCCCACGTGGCTGGTCGAAGTACATCATCTCCCAGCTTTGGAGCGTCTGGTCGTAGCGAACCGACAGTTCGCCGACGGGTCCAGTCATGATCGGAGTTGCGATCACACTAGCGCCCCGCTGCCAGCCTGTCCCGATCCAGTACTCATAGGCGGATACGTCGAGCAGGCGCTGATCGGGGACCCTGGCGACATAGGCATCACCGAAACGACCATTCGGGGTGGCGAAGAGGTAGACGAAGCCGTCCCGCCGAGCATAGGTGATCATCTGAAAGTTGTCATCGAAAGCCGGGGTATTGGGCCGGTACGTGCGGGGATCGGCTACCCAGTTCTGCCCGCCGTCATCGGAATACGCGATGCCGCTGTAGTTCGTGATCCACTGCCCCGGTCGCCCGAAATGGTTTACCGACATGTAGGCCAGGTAATTACGCCCACCGACGTTGACGCCGCCGGTCGGAATCTTGCTGATCTCGACGCCCTCCTGCTTGAGTGAGGGCAGCAACTCTTTGGCATGGCCCGCACGGTCGGTGACGAAGCCGGTGAACGACATACCATCGGCGGGATCGTGGTCGCCGCTGCGGGCCAGCGTGTTCGAGCGCCAATCACTAGCCGCTGGATCCCTGACCTCACTGCCGGGACCCGCCCACCCAGACCCGAATGTATCTCCGAAAGCAGTGAGGACCTGACCTTGCTCATCGGCCCACATGATCCCCAGGTCGGTGCCCTTCACCTGGTAACGCGCCTCAGTCTCGTTAAGAGACTCCGCGCCGGTGAGCACGGCAATCCGGCGGGCCTGCTCTGGCTGGGTGGCTAGGGCCGCCCTTGGCGCCACCCCCACCGTGACGCCCGCGATCACGATCCCCACCACCGCCCCCACCCAAACCCAGCGACAGGTCATCAACACTTCCCCTCCCTCTGAATACGCACCGTGCAGGGTGCGACAACGCTGCGTAACAGCAAGAAGCCCCTCGCCACGGGAGCCGGTCCCCTCACCACCGACGAGCAGGCAGCGGACAGAGCTGACTTGCCCGCTATCGACACTCATCTTCGTCGAAGGGAAACCGCAGCGACCGCATCGCCGCCTCGTCGCGTTGAGTAGCCGGCCGCTGGTGCTCGGCGGCGCCGTGGTCGACAGCGTGGGGGAACAGATCCCGGGACGGTCGCGTCACCGGTCTCACGTCAGCGTCTAAGGCCGGCTGCCGCTCATCTGCCTGCCCAGCCGCGCGGAACAACCCGTCGTCTTGGTTATGCGGTGTTACTTGGTTATGCGGTGTTACGTGATCAGTCAAAGTACGCCTTTCATCGGTCGTGGGTGCTGCGTAGCCGCGACGATCTGACACCCGATGTCATGGTGGGGCGCCACGTCAGATGGCCGGACCACTCGCTCCGGCACCCCCTACGCGGACCACGGGAAGGGGCCATGGTCGTGGACTCTCGTCTCGACCAGGCTATCCAGGGAGCCTGGGGATCCCGGTGGCGGGGGAACCAGGGGTGGTTGAGTCGGCCTGGAGCGCGGTGTCGGGATTGCTCCCGGTCCGTTTCCCCAGGCCGACTCCACCAGGGGTGATCCGTGTCCTGAGGGAGCGACGCTTCAGGTCAGCGCCAGGCTGTCTCGGAACCATCCAGCGCGCCCACGTCGCAGTCCGATCATAGACCACCCGCAGCTGTTAATCGCAGGCCCTCCCCTCTCCAAGCCGTGTCCACAGGTGATCATCGTCAACGAGCCGTCAGCGGAAGCGGCGCGACGAACCCGCACAGGACGATCCACACCGGCGGGTAGCCGCGGAACTCACGGGATAGGTAAGGGGGGGACTGGAGTGGGCGTCGGCGTCGGCTCCGGCTGATCTAAGCCCGGTATCTGGGGCGAAGCACCGCCCGGACCGTCCGGCAGGGACAGAGCATGACTACCCGCCATCATCGTCATGCCTGCCACGCCCGATGTCGTCGTTAGCACAAGAAGCGACAAGGTCGCCGCGCTGATCAACTTACGCACAGTACTGTGCTCCATGGTTTCTCCTTGCAGCGTAGTGAGGATCTTCATTCGGTCGCCGGGCTTAGCCGGCGTCGTCCAGCCCATCCACCAATGACCGCCCCGACCTGGCATCTGCACTCGTTCGCGAAACCGGCACACGCATCGCGGTCGGTTGCTCCCGAGTACCGGTGTGATCGCCGCGTATGGAGCGGAGTCCTGCCGCTACGGCCGTGGGCCGGAACTGCGCGGCACGGTGTCGGTGAACGTGAAATGCTCCCGCAGTCCGGTGGTCTCCAGCGCCCAGTTGGCAGTCTGGGAGTGGCACACCAACTGCAGGTCGCGGCCTTCTCGGGTAGCGAATTCGTTTGCCTCGAACAGCGCGCGCAAACCCGCCGAAGACAGGAACCGCACACCATCAAGGTTCACCACCACGACTTGAGCAACGATCAGCTGCTCAATCAGAACGGCGGCCAGCTCCGGAGCAGCCAGCGCGTCGATCTCGCCCACTGCGGTGACCACACGAGCGTCGGGACCGTGCTTGGCCACCTGTAGATCCAGGATGTCGGATGACAACGGTCCCGCCCTGCTCAGTGTGCCGGGTAATAGCGCCATCTCCAGCTCCCTTCTCAACTTTGGCGGCGCCCCGGTGGGACGCGCGGCGGACCTGCCCATGACCCTCGGCATCGGCTCCGAATACCAAGGACCGTGGTTGCGTTCAGTTACCCGACCTCAACTGGTAGTAAACCTCGATTCTTCAGTAGTTCGTCACCGACAAGACGCCTAGTCCGTGCTCCGTTTACCGTGAGGTGAGCTGGGGTAACTGTCTGCGACCGCGTCTGGGTTTCCGGAGAAAGCTGAGCCGTCGGCGTACAGCCCGCGTCGGGCCGTGAGCAACCCCGCCGCGGAGCGGGAAGGCAGGAGGAACGGGTGGGAGCGCACGATCTGAACACTGTGCGGCGCAGGAGTTGCAACCACGGCTTAGAAGCGGGAGCGGGACACCACACTCGGGTCGCTCAACCGCATACTGAGACCGAGGGCCCCGTTGCGGCCGCCGAAGCGGTCGCCGCCCAAATCAGCACAGCGCAACACGCCCTCGGTCAACCCGGCCAACCGCTCAACCGCCGATCACCGTTCTTCATCGGCATGAGCGCCGCCGCCGGAGTCGCGGTCATGGTCGGCACAGTCGGAATGATCATCACTGTTCGCGACGTGCTGATCCTGATCGGGCTGGCGCTGTTCCTCGCGATCGGCCTGGAACCCGCGGTGTCGGTGCTGGCTCGCCGCCAGTTCCCGCGATGGGCGGCGGTGATCACCGTGCTGGCGGTGGGCCTGGCGGTGGTGGGTGGGTTCCTGGCCGCGGCGATCCCCCCGTTGGCACGACAGGCTACCCAGTTCATCATCCACGCCCCGACCATGTTGTCCCAGCTAGAGAATCACCATTCCCTACTGGGTCGGCTCAACGATCGCTTACACCTGCAGCAACGCTTGCAGCAGACCCTCAGTGGGGATGCCTGGGGTTTGTTCAACGGCCTGCTCGGCGCTGGCCAGGTCGTGCTCAGCGCCCTGACCAGCGCCGTCATCGTGGTCGTGCTCACGGTGTACTTCGTCGCCGACCTGCCCCGCATCCGCGCGACCATCTACCGGTTGATACCGCATTCCCGCCGACCTCGCGCGATCCTGCTCGGCGATGAGATCTTCGCCAAGGTCGGTGGTTACGTGCTGGGCAACCTGCTGATCTCCCTGATCACCGGGGTCCTCACCTTCGCCTTTCTGGTGATCGTCGGGGTGCCCTACCCGCTGTTGCTCAGCACCCTGGTAGCGATCCTGGACCTGGTCCCGGTGATCGGCTCAACCATCGCGGGCGTGGTGGTATGCCTCGTCGCCTTGAGCGTGTCGCTGCCCGCCTGCCTGGCCACCATCGTGTTCTTCCTGATCTATCGACTGGGCGAGGACTACCTGCTGGTCCCCAAAATCATCGGCAGAGTGGTCGAGGTACCGGCCCTGGTCACCGTCGTGGCAGTCCTGCTGGGCGGCGCCCTGCTGGGCCTCGTGGGTGCCCTGGTCGCCATCCCCGCCGCCGCAGCCCTGCTCCTGCTGACCCGAGAAGTGCTCTTCCCCCGTCTCGACCACACCTAACCCAAGCACCAGTGACCTCGTGAAGACAAGAAACCACGAAACCGCTGCGTCGGCGAACGACCCGGCGATACGAGCCATCGTGCGGGCATGCGGAGCCAACACCGACCTGGCCGTGCCGTCCCGTGCCAGCGGGCCTTGATACAGCCCACTATCGACCGATCGAGTGGCCTGGCGTCAATGATGAATACCAACGCGTCATGCGGGGAACTCACTCTGCGTCCCGATCAACACCCCGGAACTCAAGCTGGTCCTGATACATGGAGAGGACGCATGAACATGCCTGATAGAGCCGAGCAAGCTGCCGACGACATGAACGACGCGATCGGTCCCGACATCCACATCCCGGGACCCTATCCCTCCGGGCGTGGAGATCCAACCGGTCAGCCCCTTGACCGCAGAACAGGAACCGACGAAGGAAACGCGAAGCGCGGGGTCTCTTGGAGACCTCACCAAAGAGATCAGCACCTCGACAACGCGCGAGGAGACTGGCGGCTTAGGCAGTCCCATATACAACGATGAGCACACAGACGAAGAGCCCGAACAAGACACCCCCCAGGGGAAGATCGAAAAGGCCAGGGCTGAGTCGTTTCCCGGAGGCGTTCCGGAGGACGCAGACGTAGGGACTGGACGCGCAAAGGGAACCGGTCTCCCTCCCGGATCGGTCGGAAAGGGGCACGACACGCCGCAGACTCCTGCTACCTGAGCAATGATCCTGCCGTAAATCACGCGCCTTGTCTGTTCTCGTGAGGGGGCTACCAACTACATCTGATGCCGGGCAAGGACGCGCGCCTCACTGTACGCAGTCACTGCGTACAGTGAGGCGTCATCACCTCCGATGTTGTATCGAGGTGCGCTTCGGGCTCGAATGAGATGGAGCCGACCTCATCGGCCTATGCGGACACCACGACTATGCCGAGACGCAGGCCGTCAGCGCCTGGTGACGGGGGAGATCGGCGGCTTGCGGCTCGGCATTGTCACAGGCTTTCTTGGAGATACGCCCTCGTGGCCCGGTCCATCGCGGTACGTTCCTCGTAGCAGCGCCGGCAGACTTCACGGCCATCACGCCAGGCGATACCGTCGAACCACCTGGTAGGCAGCGTCGGCAGCGGGTGACCTTGAGGGCAGGCTGACACCGGGCGCCGGGACATCACAGCAACCTCACCCGAAACAGGCGGGGCCCATTTTTCAGCCCACTGCGTCCCTGCTGGATCACCGCGGGCATGTTGATCAGTCTGTGCATACCAGGTTTGAGGCCATTACCATGCGATCTGATACCAGTGCGCCGCAGAAAACTGAGGACAGTACTCGCGGGCTCTTGGCGGGCAGGGACCATCGTGGTTGACCCACCGGGCCACACGCCAACACCATATTCGCCGTCAGCTTGATTGACAGTGATCAACTGAACGACGAAACCTAGCACGGTGGATGCAGGTCATCAGAGCGGAGCCGACGCGGGGACTCGAACCCCGAACCTACCGCTTACAAGACTCATTCTCCGCGTTGACCATGGTGTCTACCAGCTACTTCACTGTCTACAATGATCGTTCTGGCGGCCACAGCGGCACAGGTTGGACGCGAGTTCGTGTCACAAGTCGTGTCACGTGGCCGGAAATCGTGGTCCGCGTCTCCCCGGGGCCAACCCGGCTTGCCAGGGCCGATCAGCACCGTCGTTCGTTTTGTTTCTGGCGGTCTACGCCGCACACTGGATGCCATGGATAGCCAGCCACAAGTGATGGGACAGCAACTGCTGTCCACCGGCGAGGTCGCACGCCTACTGGGGTCTTCGCGGCAGCACGTGGTGGACATGTGCACTCGAGGCGAGCTCCCGTTCCTGTGGATCGGGCGGCACCGACGCATAGAACGCTCAGACATCGACCGGCTTCTGGAAGGCGAGTCCACCGGGCTGACCCGCGAGCAGGAACGTTCGCTATGGCTGCACCGGGCTGTGGTCGGGCGTTTGGCAGAGCAGCCCTCCGAGATATTCGAGCTGGCCAGGCAGAACGTGACTAGCCTGCTGGGGCAGCAGGCCCGGTCCGGCATGACGACGCACTGGCTCCAGCAGTGGCTGCGGGTGCTCGACAGCGGCATCGACGAAGTAGCCGAGGTACTGACATCCCGTAGCCCACTGGCGGTGGAACTGCGCCAGAACTCCCCCTTCGCCGGAGCCCTGCCACAAGAAACTCGCTCTCGGGTGCTGGCCGCTTTCATCAAGCACTGGCGCGACGAACACACCGCCGCACACGAGCGATCCGGCCGGGAACGGCTCGCCAGCGCATGAACCGCGAACAACTGGCGCACGTCCTCCGAGCCGCGTCCGGAATCGTCGACGACCCCGACATCCTGGTGATCGGTAGCCAGTCGCTGCTCGCCAGCTACGACGAGGACGAACTGCCCCTCACCGCGACCGCCTCGATGGAGGTCGACCTGGCCTACTTCGACGACCCTGACGATCTGAAAGCCGACACCGTGGATGGGGCAATCGGCGAGCTGTCGGCGTTCCACGAATCATTCGGCTTCTACGCCCAGGGCGTCAGTGTCCGCACCGCCATACTTCCGAACGGCTGGCGCAACCACGTCGTTCACTGGTCCAACAACTCGACCGGCCGCGCGCACGCCGCTTTTCTCGAACCGCACGACTGCGTGGTGTCCAAGCTCGTCGCCTACCGGGACAAGGACCGCGCATTCGCCCAGGCCCTGCTGCACGCACAACTCATCGATATCAACACGCTGCGCAGCCGTGTCGACACTCTCCCCGCCGAGGTGGACCCCCGTACCACGCGCCAACTACAGTCCTGTGCTCGACGCGCAGGAACAACAATAATCCCCACCACGGCAACCGTCAACTGAGCGTTAATTGGCTCGTTGCGTTCACATTCTGCGGTGCAAATCAGCAGACACCATGTGAAACTGAGCCACGCCCCACTTCAAGACATGAGCTTGCACCCGCCGGTCACCGGTGACCTCAGCCACTGATCGAAATTGCTGGCCGCCAAGTCTTGACTTTTCCACGACTACACGCGCCACAGCGAGACGGCGGAGAATAGTGCGGACCCGTGGATATCGCATCGCAAATGGTCCTGCGGACCCGATCAAGGACTCGTTAGGGAAAATTTCCCAAGTCAAACTGGAGCCGACGCGGGGACTCGAACCCCGAACCTACCGCTTACTCGTCTCCAACGGTGACTTCGACGCCTACTGGCACTACCACTTCAACCAGGAACACCACCGCGTCCACCACACCCAATACCACGGCAACCACAAACTCGCAGCATGATCACGTCACTCCAGAAGAGCCACACCCAATCTCGTTGCGCCTCAGCCAAGCATTGACTCACGGAAGAAACCATGCCGGACTGATGCATCGCCACCGCGAGTCGCACTCACGACGATTCGAATCTCTCCGTGGGTGGCCAGCCCGGGTGCGCCACAGCGACACCGTACCCCTTAGCCGCATCGAGCATCCGTTCGTCGTAGCTGACCATGGAGCCGAGCGCTGACCCAAGGCGCAACGCAGCAGCCATGTGTAGCGCGTCCAAGCTGCGCAGCTCCGGCGGGTCCAGCCGAGCCGCACCATCAGCAAGGGACACGTCAAGTTCGACCACTGACACCGCGGCGAGCATGTCAACCGCAAGCTGCACCGCGTTAGGGTCGGTGCGGGCAACGGCGCGCACAACCTCCGTACGGGCCAGAACACTAGAGACCAGCACCGGTTCGGGCTGCAAACCGAGCCAAGCCTCGAGTTCCGCGCTCTCTGGCTCGTCAATCACGAGTTTCACCAACGCAGACGAGTCACAGTAAATGATCATCTGGAGGGTCAGATCCGCTCGCCGCGCATCTCCTCAAGATGCTCACTGGGCGGCCGCGCACCGGCCGGCACGCTGGGCCGCCTGGTACCGGGCCGCCAGGTCCGCTCCGCGAGGCTGAGCTTGCCGGCAGCGATGAGCTCGGCGATCGTCGCTCGCGACTCGGGCAACGGGACGAGCATCGCGATAGGTCGACCACGGTCAGTGATCTCTATCTGCTCACCCGCGCGTACTCGCTCCAGGTAGCCGCTGAGCCGATCACGTAGCTCACGTATGCCAACACGCACTGCCATAAATCTAATGGTACATGCATGTGGCGTCCTGTGTACACAACAGGAGTCCGTTGGCCAGAGACCGAATGGGGGCGCGACACGCGGTTCTCGGCTTCGTTCAGATACGAAGCGAACCACCGTCTAGCCGCAATCAGAGGAATCCTGCTAGCGGGAATCGGGGATACTAATCGCCGTCCGACTTCCACTTCAGCCTGACCGACCGGCCGATCCGAGTGTGATGCGGTACTCCAGCCGCAGCTACAGGTAGCGGACCCGGATGAGGGCGTGGATCAGTTCCCGAGCCGGTCTCCCAATTGCAGCTAGACGGTACCGGGAATACCAGCCAGCGGTGAGCCAGAAAGGGGTGCTGCCCGCGACGACGCTGAGCGCCCGCGGCGCGAAGCTGGCGGGGAGGCAGCGCCGGTCGCACCGGTGAACCGGGCAGCCATGCAGGCACACGGGAGGCAAGGATCGTGGCAGGCAACCGAGCAGTGATGTACCAGGGACCGGGGAAGGTTTCTGTGGAGTCGGTCGACTACCCGAAGCTGGTGCTCAAGCCCGGCCCTGGGGTGCCGCCGGGCAACGAGAACCGCAAGTGCCCGCACGGTGTGATCCTCAAGGTCGTCGCCAGCAACATCTGTGGCAGCGACCAGCACATGGTCCGCGGGCGCACCACCGCACCAGTGGGGTTGATCTTAGGTCATGAGATCACCGGTGAAGTGGTGGAGAAGGGCACCGACGTGGAGAACCTGGCGGTTGGGGACCTGGTGTCGGTGCCGTTCAACGTCTCCTGCGGCCGGTGCCGCAATTGCCGGGAGGCCAACACCGGGGTGTGTCTAAATGTCAATCCCGAGCGCCCCGGCGGTGCCTACGGCTACGTCGACATGGGCGGCTGGCCCGGCGGCCAGGCCGAGTACGTGATGGTGCCCTATGCGGACTGGACCGCGCTGCGCTTCCCAGACCGCGACCAGGCGCTGGACAAGATCCGGGATCTGACCATGCTCACCGACATCTTCCCCACCGGTTATCACGGCTGCGTCACCGCTGGGGTGGGCACTGGATCGACGGTTTACATCGCCGGCGCAGGCCCAGTCGGTCTGGCCGCAGCGACGGCGGCTTTCCTGCTCGGCGCCGCTGCGGTGATCGTCGGGGACTTCAATGCCGAGCGGCTCGCGCATGCCCGCAGCTTCGGATGCGAGACCGTTGACCCCTCGGTCGGGCCGCTGCCCGACCAAATCGACCAGATCCTCGGGGTGCCTGAGGTTGACGCCGCGGTGGACTGTGTCGGCTTCGAAGCCAAGGGGCACACCGAGGACGGACAGCAGGAGGCTCCGGCGACCGTGCTCAACGCGGCGATGGAGATCACCCGCGCCGGCGGGGGAATCGGCATCCCCGGGTTGTATGTGACCGAGGACCCCGGGGCCAGCGATCCCCACGCCCGGGTTGGATCGTTGTCGTTGCGGTTGGGCTTGGGCTGGGCAAAATCGAACTCTTTCGCCACGGGGCAATGTCCGGTGCTGCGCTACAATCGGGCGCCGATGACGGCGATCCTGCACGATCGTGTCCAGATCGCCCGCAACGTCAATGCCACCGTCATCTCGCTGGACGCCGCCCCCGACGGCTACGCAGAGTTCGACTCCGGCGTTCCAAAGAAATTCGTCCTCGACCCGCACGGCATGCTCGGCGCGGACAGCCTGATGGCGGCCTGAGGTTATGAGCGCCCCGCGCCGTTGCCCGGGGCGCTGGGCGCTCCTCTGGCGCCGCTGCTGGACCACTACGGCTACCTGGCGGTCGCGGGCCTGATCACGCTGGAGGACTTCGGGGTGCCTGTCCCGGATGAAACGGTGCTGATCGCGGCCGCGGTCTACGCCGGGGCCGGGCGGCTCAACATTTTCGCAGTGGCGCTGATCGCGGTGACCGTAGCCGTGATCGGTGACAACATCGGCTATGCCATCGGTTGTTTCGGTGGGCGACGGTTGGTGGAGCGATTCGGCCGCTACCTACTGATCACCCCACACCGATTGGATATCGCGGAGCGGTTTTTCAGTCGACACGGCGGCAAGGTCGTGACCATTGCGCGGTTCGTCGAAGGCCTGCGGCAGGCCAACGGGATCATCGCCGGCACCACGGGGATGCGCTGGCGGCCGTTCTAGCGAATGGCCCGTCACAGGGACGGCTGTGTCGGGAGGGCCGTTGGATCGGGTCGTGATCGCTTCGCGGTTGGGTGTCGGCAGGGGCTACGCGGGTTCTTGGCACTCCGTTGTGGCGAGGCTGTTGGTGTGCCGATGGCAGTTCTGGGCGCTGTGGGCGGGGCTGAGCTGGTCGGGAGCCCTGTGCCGGGTCAGGCCCACCCGCCCCGGCTATCACATGCCCTCCGGTGACGGGCCGGCGACCGGAGTCGAGGATTCCATGATCTTGTCGATCGCTGCAATGTCCGCTTTGCTTAGCGAGAGATCCGCGGCAGCGATGCTGTCCTGGACGTGGTTTGCTTGCCGGGCACCGACGATGGCCACATGCACTGCTGGGTGGGCAAGCGTCCAGGCGATGGCCAACTGGCTAATGGTCATGCCACGTTCAGCGGCGAACTTCTCCAGCGTGCGCACCGCCGCCAGGTTGTGCCGGTAACTGTCGCCGGCGAACATAGCGCTGTTGCTACGCCAGTCATCGCTGGCGAACGTGGTGCTTTCGGTCAGCGCTCCGGTCAGCAAGCCGTGCGCCAAGGGGCCGTATACCAGCACGCCAATATTGTGCTCAAGACAGTAGGGCAGCACCTCTTCCTCGATCTCACGACGGAACAGGTGGTAGGGCGGCTGCACTGTCTCCACCGGCAGGGTCCTGGCGAACTCGGCCATCTGTTGCGCGTCGTAGTTGGACACGCCAACGTGGCCGATCTTGCCTTCGGCGACGAGCTCCCGCAGGGCACCCGCCGTTTCGCTGACCGGAACCTTCGGGTCGGGCCAGTGCACCTGGTACAGGTCGATGTGGTCGATCCCCAGCGCCGCCAGGCTGGCCTCCACGCCTCGACGCAGCCACTCTGGGCTCGCATCGCGGACTAGACCGGAATCGGTCATGCGCAAGGCACCCTTGGTGGCGATCACAAGCTGGTCCCGGTTGCTGGTGAGCTCATCCCGAAGCGCCTTGCCGAGCAGCCGCTCGGACACGCCAAAACCGTAGGCCTGTGCGGTGTCGAAGAAGTTGACGCCCAGCTCGCGGGCGCGATGGATCGCCGTGATGGCCGAGTCCTCGTCGAAGTGGCCCCAGTCCCCGCCAAGCTGCCAGGTGCCGAAGGCGATGCGGGAGACGTGGAGTCCGCTCCTGCCTAGCGTGGTCATCTTCATGTCGTCCTCCAAGAAAACTGAACGTATAGACCGACCCGCCGTCCGGCCCCACGGTGTCGCGGTGCCCGGCGCATAGCCGTATGAGCAAGTCACCGTCGGAGATCGCCGGATCCGGGTTGTCGTGAGCGAACGCACGCATCGTCTCGAGCTGGACCGGCTTGCGCGGCCCCAACCCGTAGCGTCCATCAAACAGTGACGCGCCAAGAGCGACCCTGACCATGAGATCGTCGGGCAGCACCGTGTGGAAGGGACGCAACCCGCTCATCACCAGCTCCCCCGGTCGATTATTCCGTCACTTTCCGTCACTGGACAGCGTGGCGTTGATTTCCTGGCGCCACATCGCTGTTAGCGCCCGTCGTGTGCTGGTGCTGGCGGCAGTCTTCGGACTCCTGCTGACCGGTACTGAAGTTCAGCGCTGGCAGTGAGACGTAAGCAGCCCAAGACGCGATCGTGAAACAGGACGAGTGGCTGGCTATGCCGAGCTCGCCACCCTAAGCTACGTCGGCGTGCCGGAAAATGAGCATAAGGAATTCATGGACATCATCGAGAGCTGCCGCTCGATGATGATGGCCACTCCTATTAATACGTGAATCGGGCCCTGGCGAGTAGCCGAGGCTGGCCGAGGCTCAGAACCGAGAAGCCGATCGGCTTGCCCGTCGGGGTCAGTCGCCGAACGGGAGCTCGGCGTGCAGGGAGGTTCCCACGCCGGCGGCACTGTCGACGGTGATAGTGCCGCCGAGCGCCTCGACGCGGTCCTTCAGCCCGATGAGGCCGGAGCCCCGGTGCGGGTCGGCCCCGCCGGTTCCGTCGTCACGGACGTGGAGGTGAAGGACCTGGCCGGCCGTCTCCGCGCTGACATGGACGACTGACGCGTGCGCGTGCTTGGCCGCGTTGGTGAGCGCTTCGGAGACCACGTAGTAGGCGGCGACCTCGACCCGCTCGGGCAGCCGCGCGTCAGCGTGCACATTGATCTGGACCGGGACGGCACTGCGGCGCGCGAGCATCTTCAGCGCCGGGGCGAGGCCTCCCTCAGAAAGGATCCCGGGATGAATGCCGCGCGCCATCTCCCGGAGGTCGTCCATCACGCTCACCAGCCCGTCGGCCACGTCTGCCAACTCGCCCCCGAGGTCGCCGAGTCCAGGCGGGACCGCCGCCTGCGCGGCTCGCAGCGCGAGCGCGAGGGAGACGAGCCGCTGCTGAGCGCCATCGTGCAGGTCGCGCTCGATCCGCCGGCGCGTCTGGTCCGCGGCGGCAACCACGCGGGCCCGGGAGGTCGTCAGCTCCTCGAGGTTCTCGGCATTGGAAATCGCGGTCGCCACCAGCTCCGTGAACGAGGCCAGACGCGCCTCGGTACCGGCCGACGGCGCCCGTTTCTGGCTCGATCCGGTGAGCATCACTCCCCAGATGCGGTCCTCGACGATGATCGGCACCGCGGCCGCTGAGCGGATGCCGTGCTCGCGGGCGTCAACCGCGATCGGCTCGGAAGCATCCGCAATGTTGTCAATCCGGGCTGGGCGGCCGGTCCGGGAGGCGGATAGAGTACCGGCCCCGGCAAGGGGCCACCGGCTGTCGACGGGGAAGTCCTCGCCTGTCCTGCTCCAGGCAGCGACGACGGTGAGCGAATCGTCGGAGTCGTAGCGGGCCAGGCGCACGAAATCGACGGCAATTAGCCGCCCCACCTCCTCGGTCACCGCTGCGAACAGCTCGTCCGCCGGGGCGGCGTACGCCACCAGCGTCGCGACCCGTCGCAATGCCGTCTGCTCTGCGCCGAGCTGGACGAGCTTGCCGATCAGGATCGAGACAGCACCCCCGGCGACCGTGAACCCGACCAGCGAGACCAAGTTGGGCCGCAGGTCCACCCCCGGTATTCCAAATGGGGGAACGAAGAAGACCACTCGTGCCAGGGCCCCGAGCGCAACCCCAGCCAGCGCCGGCCACTTGCCACCGATTACCGCGACCGCCATGACCACCAGCAGCGTGGAGAACAGGAACCCGCCCAGCACCAGCGACGACCGCAACCCCAGCGCAGCGAGCGTCAGCAGCGCGGGGCCGGCGACGGCGAGAATCCACGCGGCCACCTGGCGGGTGGGTGACACCTGCCCCAGCCACGTGCCGCGCAGGCCCCCTAGCACGCTCATATCCTTGAGTTAAGTGGTTCGACTTGGCAAGCGTCGGCCCGCTAGCAGACCCACCGGCCAGCTGCCTTTCGGCACACGATCTCACCGGCACGGCCAGGGTTCAAGAAACAGTCAGGACGACCGCCATGTAGCTGCAAAGATGATCATGGAAGGGATACATTCCAGGTTGCGTGGGCGCAGGGAAACTGACGGGCACACCCTTGGTCACATCGCCGCCAGCCGGAGATGACGAGGGACACGCCGACCTGGCGCGGTGTCACCTTCCTGGAGGCTCGCTGACTGGATCGATCTGATGGCCGTCGCCGTGGCCCGTGATCAGGGCGCGGATGACGTCGGCCGATAGAGCGGACTTGGGCAGGAATCCTAGTACTGGGCTGGCTGCGATGAGGTCGGTGTAGTCCTGCTCGGCGTAGGTGGAGATCAGGATGATCCGGGTGCGCGCCGCGCGGTCTTCTCGGGACAGTCGCCGGGCGAGATCAAAGCCGCTCTCGCCACCGAGGTTGATGTCGAGCAGGGCTATATCCGGCCGCAGCTCGGTGGCCTGCTGGAGAGCCTCAGCACTGGTCGATGCCACGCCGACGACCATCAGGCCCTGGCGTTCCAGCAGGCCACGGGCGGCATCCAGGAAGCGAGGGCTGTCATCAACGATGAGACAGCGCAGCGTCACCGCGCCACTCGCCGAACTCGCCGGCCAACAATTCGTGTCCGTGCCGAGCAAGTACGCCGCATAAGGATCGCCGGACGCGATGGTCGCCGGCCCGCCTCCGGCGGTTTCGGCCGTGAGGGTCAACGTTGCGGACATCACGTTGCCTCCAGCGTCCCCGGCAGCCCCTATTCGTGCCTTGTCAGCGGTGGAACTCTCCGGAAGATCGCCCGGTGCCAGTTGCGTCATGTCACCCTCCTCAGTGGCCGCCGGCGCCGGGTGATATGGCGCGTCGAGCCGTCATGGGTAAGGCTGCGCACTCCGGCGGTTGGATGTCTGCATGGCCAGCGCCCGTTGTCGCTTCTGGCTGCCTGGAATGTCACGCTGCCTGTCATCGCGTGTCTTGTGGGGGGTGCCCGGCAGCGCGGCGTGACAACGGGTGGTGAGGGGTTACGTGGGTGTTCGCGGTGGGTGGTTGGCGGGATAATCCTGGTCATGGTGATCGAGGGGCATGCCGCGCAGCCTGGCCCTGGTGGGGATGCCTTGGCGCTGGGCAGGGTGCGGGTGGTCCTGGCGGAGGACGACGTTTTGTTGCGGGAGGGTTTGGCCAGCCTGCTGCAGCGGTCGGGTTTCGTGGTGGTGGGCCAGGCCGGTGGCGGGGAGCAGCTGCTGGCGCTGGTCCGCCAGCAGGTCCCCGAGCTGGTGGTGGTGGATATCCGGATGCCGCCAACGCATACCACCGAGGGCTTGGAGGCGGCCCGGGTGATCCGCCAGGAGTTCCCGGGCACGGGCATCGTGGTGCTCTCGGCGCATGTCGAGGTCGAGCATGCGATGGAGCTGCTGGCCAGCGGCCGGGGGATCGGTTACCTGCTCAAAAGCCGGGTCACCGACGTGGCCGAGTTCGTCGAGACCCTCGAGCGCATCGCCAAGGGTGGCTCGGTGCTGGATCCGGCGCTGGTGGCCGAGCTGGTCACCGCGCGCCGCCGCAACGACCCGCTAGGGGTGCTGTCCGCGCGGGAACGCGAGGTGCTGGCGCTGATGGCCGAGGGCCGCTCCAACGCCGGCATCGGCCGCCGGCTATGGGTCACCGAGGGCACCGTGGAAAAACACGTCCGCAGCATCCTGGCCAAGCTACGCCTGCCCGAGACCGACAACGACCACCGCCGGGTACTGGCCGTGGTCACCTTCCTGGAGGCCCGCTGACCGGATCCACCGGGGGACCATCACCGCAGCTGGTGATCAGGTCGCGGATGGCCGCCACCGACAACGCCGACTTCGGCAAAAACCCCACCACCGGGCTAGCCGCGATCAACTCGGTGTAGTCCTCCTCAGCGTGAGTGGAAATCAGAATCATCCGAGTGCCCGCCAGACCGGCCTCCCGGGACAATCGCCGGGCCAGATCAAAACCGCTCTCCCCACCAAGGTCGATATCCAGCAGCGCGATATCCGGCCGCAACTCGGCAGCCTGCCGGAGAGCCTCAGCACCATTCGACGCCACGCCAACAACCCTCAGCCCCTGACGTTCCAGCAAGCCACGAGCGGCATCCAGAAACCGAGGGCTGTCATCAACGATGAGACAGCGAAGCGTCATGACACCAGGATCGCACCGCGGCTGCCCTGGGCGCCTTCCGGCTAGCCGGAAGCTCGAGCCGCGCCGGCAAGAGCGACGGGTTAGCCAAGGCGCGGCCGCCGGACACGATCGCTGTGACCGCTGCAGCGCACCAGCGAAGCTACGGGCGCTGCTGCGAACCGGCGGCGAGCTGCTGTTCTGCGGGCACCACGCCCGCGAGCACAGCCCTCGCCTGCAACACATCGGGGCCGCGCTGAGTCCCTGTCCCTGAGCACACTCCTCCCCCTTCACGG
The DNA here is from genome assembly GCA_963712995.1 of uncultured Actinomycetota bacterium. GTDB lineage: Bacteria > Actinomycetota > Actinomycetes > Mycobacteriales > Pseudonocardiaceae. Next base: position 166,177 of record CAVQKH010000012.1, read on the forward strand.
CGAAGGCCTAAGCTGATCGACTACCCGCCAGCAGGAAGCCAGGGATTGCGGACAGTAGCAGAGGACGACGGGCGCTGGCAGCGATGCTCCCCACACGGGCAGAGCACGACGCTATTCATAAGGCCGACTCGAAATGGAGATCGAGATGAGCAGCCCAGCGCCGCTCCACTCGGAAATACTTGGACCTATGCGCTTCTTTGCCGGCAAGGTGATGGGCTCTTGAACCCGACGGTGCTACTCGCTGCCTTCTTCGCCACGGCGATCGAAGTCATTGAGATGGTCGCGATCGTGGTGGGAGTAGGAGTGGCGCGCTCGTGGCGAGCGTCGCTGGTGGGCGCGAGTGCGGGTTTAGTCCTGCTCACAGTACTGGTCGCAGCGCTGGGTACCGCGCTGCGCGACGTGCCGCTCACCCCGGTGCGACTGGTCGTAGGTGCGTTGCTGCTCGTGTTCGGGCTGCAGTGGCTGCGCAAGGGCGTGCTTCGGGTCACTCGCGACGGGTGGGGCGTGGGCCAGGGCACCACGGACGTCGACTCCGCCGATTGTGGCGAGCCCGGATTCGACTGGACCGGGTTTGTGCTGTCGTTCAAAGGCGTGTCGCTGGAAGGACTGGAAGTGGCGGTCATCGTCGTGGCGTTCGGGGCGGCGGCGGGCGCGGTCGGCTCTGCCGGGGTGGGCGCCGCCGCTGCGATCATCGTCCTGGGAGCCCTCGGCGGGCTGACTTACCGGCTGGTGGCGCGGATCCCGCGGCGGGCACTGCAGCTGTTCGTCGGTGCAATGTTGACCACATTCGGTACGTTTTGGGCTGGGGAAGGCCTCGGCGTAGCCTGGCCGGGCGGCCAATTGGCCCTTCTGACTCTAGGCGCGATCTATGTAGTGGCGGCGCTGGGGCTGCTCAGTTGGGTCCGCCATTGGCGACGCGACACCAAACAGCGGACGGCGCGGCCGCGATCAGCCTCCACCCCGTCTTCTTCAGGGATGCATCGATGAGCAGTGTGGTGCGCGGGGTCCGCGCGTTCGTCATGTTCTGGGTCGAATTCATCATCGGGGACGACTGGACCGTTGCCGCCACGGTCGCGCTAGCCCTCCTCGGTACCTGGGGTCTGACCCGCGCGGGAATCGTCGCCTGGTGGCTGCTCCCTCTCGCCGTGCTTGCAGTCACCGCGGTGAGCCTTCGCCGCGCGGTCGAGCGGGAACTTCGGCAGGACCAACCCGGCTAGCGCGGAAGTTCGCGTCCACGCGAAGGCTGCACGTTTGGGTCCGGTCAGCGAGCCGTCCGTCGCTGCTGCCGCAACTAGCCGGACCGGGGCATTTGCAGCCAGCAGGTACGCACAAAGTCCAGCTGACCGAAGCGCAGATGGGCGTTGGCCGTGACGACATGGGCTCCTGAGAAGGCAACTCTGGCAGTCATGGACGTCGTCACACCCCAAGTTGCGCCTCAAAAGCCCATGAAGGTTGCCCCAGTGGGTGAGTAGGAGATGATTCGATGAACGCCCCAAGCACGCGGGCAGTTACCTTCCCGACTGACCGTAGAGTTATCAAACCCACCCCCGCGGAGCTGATGGAGGACACCGGTACGGGCCTGGACTACGGGACCCGACCAGACCGCATGCCGGGTTATCTCACCCCGACCGATCGCTTCTTCATCCGCAACCACGCGGCCACTCCTGAACTGGATGCGGCGACCTGGACCCTTCAGGTCGAGGGCAACGGGGTACGCGAAGCGATCGCCTACACCTACGCCGATCTGTGGAATCGCTTTCCGCTGGTTTCTGTGATTCGCACGATTGAGTGTGCGGGTAACCGCCGGGTGCTGTTCGGTGAACAATTCGGGCACACGTTTGAGGGCACTCCATGGGGCCGCGGCGCGATCGGCACCGCAGAGTGGACTGGCGTGCGGCTACGCGACTTGCTGGAGCCGGCCGGGATCACCTCCGGTGCGTGTGAGGTCATGCCCGAGGCCCTTGACGAGATCAAAGCCCGCCGGCCGAGCCGCTGGCCAAGGCGTGGGCCGATGACACCCTGATCGCGCTGGCCATGAACGGCGAGGTGCTCCCGGCTGATCATGGGTTCCCAGCTCGCCTGGTGGTCTCCGGATGGCTCGGTGCGGCCAGCATCAAGTGGCTGGGTCGGATCGAGGTCTCCGAAGATCCGCTGTACGTGCCCTGGAACACCGAGGACTACGTGCTGATCGGCCCTGACTTCCCCGCTGATAAGCCCGCACGTGGCCAGGCGATCACCGCGCTCACGGTGGCGAGTCTGGTGGAGCTGCCCTGGCCAGCGCGGCTACGGCCGGAACCACAGATGATCCGAGGACGAGCCTATGCGGGAGAGAACCAGATCGCGACCGTCCAGTACCGCATCGACGACGGTCCCTGGCAGGAGGCGCCAATCGCTTCACCGCAAACGCCGGGGGCGTGGGTGCGCTGGCAGTTCAGCTGGAATCCAGAACCCGGCGACCACACCCTCCGGGTCCGCGCCACCGATGACCAGGGCAACACTCAACCAGACTCCACCTCGTGGAATGAACTGGGCTATCTCCAACACTCGGTGCTGGCCCACCCCGTGCGTGTCGAAACCCCGGTAACCATTCGGGTCATGTAGTGAGCGGCGGCATCCGGGATTTCCTGGCGACACGGCCACCTGCATCACTACATCTTGATCCGAACATCGATGCATATAGACGAAATGTATCCGAATGACACCGAAGACGATCCCACGATTGCGCGCATGACTCCGATTGCACGCATGACTCGGCGGGTCAAGAAACAGTCAGGACACCTACCATATAGCTGCGGAGATGATCATGGAAGGGGTAGGTTCCGAGTTGTGTGGGCGCCGGGAATCTGACGGGTACACCCTTGGTCACGTCGCCCGAGTTGAACCCCGTCTCGGCGTTGTCGGCGGTAAGGGTGTGGATCACCTCATCATCGTTTATTACCGTTATGGTGACTCCTGGGCTGACTGTGAACTTCGCCGGATGGAAGGCGAAATTCTGGATAGCCACTGTGATAGCCGAGACCGACGTGACCGACGCCGGTACAGTAGCCGGCGAGGCCTTCGTGTCGGTGCTTCCACAGGCGCTCAGAAACAGTAAGGGAACCATCGCGGCGAGCGCCGCCACCCGGAGATGACGAGCGACACGGCGAGGAGTGACCGAGGGGTTTTGCCGGACCGATGACACATGGTGAAAGTACTGCATAACTAAACCATCCCCTTAAATTTATCGCGGTTGGTTACAGCGCACAAAGTGGCGTCCGGGCGTTAGCCGGTTGGTCGGGAGTCGGGTTGGCAGACCGTGCCCGTGGCTGGGAGTGCGGCTTGGGTGAGGTAGTCATCGACTGCGGCGTTGATGCAGCTGCTGCCTCGGTGGTAGGCGGTGTGTCCGTCGCCGTTGTAGGTGAGTAACACCGCCGATCGCAGCTGGTCGGTCATCTGGAGGGCTGAGGGATACGGTGTTGCCGGATCATGGATGGTGCCCACAACCAGGATGGGTGGTGTGCCTGCGTAATGGACGGGGTGCGGCTGGCTTTGGGGTGGCACTGGCCAGTAGGCGCACGTTAAGTCATCCCAGGCGAAGGAGGCGCCAACGAGCGGGGAGGCCTGCTGGTAGGCGGGCAGCTCGGCGTTGACGTCGGCGACGGGTGTGGGCGGGGTTGGGGTGGTCGAGGCAGTTGATGGCGACGTTGGCCGCGGATTGGTTGGAGTAATGCCCGGTCAGGGGGTTACGTTCGTCATACAGATCGGACAAGGCGAGCAGCGCACGGCCGTTACCGGCCATGGCCATTGCCAGGGCGGTGCGCAGTGTTGGCCAGCTGGTGGGGCTGTCGTAGAGGGTGACCAGTACGCCGGTTTCGGTCAGTGCCTCATTGAGCATCCGGCCGGTGCCGGTGGTTAATGGGTGGGTCTGGGTTGAGGCGAGGAAATCCGCTAGTTTTTGTCCCGCGGTGGTCGCGTCGGTGCCCAGTGGGCAGTCGGGGTGGGTCACGCAGTCGGTGATGAATCGGGTGAGTTCGGTTTGGAAGCCTTGTGCCTGCCCGAGGTCGAGTTGCGTGGTGGTCAGGTTGGGGGGTAGTGGGCCATCGAGGACTGCGCGGGCGATGTGGGTGGGGAATAGCTCGGCGTAGATCGCGCCGAGGTAAGTGCCGTAGGAGGCTCCGAGGTAGTACATTTTTTGGTCGCCGAGCGCAGCGCGGAGGATGTCCATGTCGCGCGCTGCGTTCGGGGTGCCGACATGGGGCAGCAGCATGGCCGAGTGGGCTTGGCAGCCGGCATCAAATGTCTTATCCCCAGCTACTACCGAATCCACCTGGGCGGATGTGTGCGGAGTGGGATCCAACGCGAAGTAGTGGTCAAGCTGGTGTCGCTCAGGCAGGTGATCGGTGCGCTGCGGCCTACCCCGCGCGGGTCGAAGCCGACAATGTCGAAATCGGCTCGCAGCGGGGCGCCGAAATGCGAGGGTTGACCGGGCTGGGCGGGATAGCTTTGCTCGACAAACTCCACGCCTGATCCTCCCGGACCACCAGGATTGGTGAGCAACGATCCGATCCGGTGCGCGGGGTCGGTGGCCCTGGCGCGGATGACCGCGAGCGCAATGGTGCGTCCACCCGGATTGGCGTAGTCCAACGGCACGGTCAATGTGGCGCATTGAAAATTTCCTGCACAGGCCGACCATGCCAACGTTTGGGCATAAAAGCGCTCCAACCCCCCAGACCCGGCGGTGGCCGTCGAGTTCGCGTGCGTGGAGGCGCCGCAGCCAACGAGCACCGAAGCCAGCAACAGCACAAACAGCATGGCCACAGCGGGCGAACAGACCAGCCGATACCGATGCTGACCTGGTGTCACAGCCGGGGCGATTGCGGTTGACATGTAATGACCTATCGCATTCTTAGTGAAAGTCCGATATCGCCTAGGGGGAGAGTCACCCAGCTGCCCAGCGAGCTGTCAACACCTGAATGGGGTGCGTTCCGGCTCGCATCCAAGCCTGCCCTTCGGCGCCGCCGCGGCACATCACCGCCAGCGCCCATCCCCGCTCCGGTGCTGCCCCGACTGCCCGGTACCAGTTATCGGGTAGCGCAGTCACCGCCGATGGCCGCTGGAGATGATCAATGCGCGATGCCATCCGCGCCCTGATCAATGGCCACCGGGACGGCCTACCGGTGGATCCGGTCAGCGGGCTTCCGGGAACCTGAGGCCTCAGGGAGCAGCTGCAGAACGCCCATCCGGTCCTCGCGACGAGCATTGCCTCCGCGCCAGCCACACCGCCGGCGTGCTGAGAAACGATCGCCGCTGTTAACCCGTCGTGCTCTGCTGCTGGCGGCAGTCTTCGGACTCCTGCTGACCGGTACTGACGTTCCGCGCTGGCGGTGAAGACATGAGCAGCCCGAGGCGCGATCGTGGAACAGCACGATCGGGCCGGTCTGGCCCGGTGCGGCGCTGGAGTCCGCCACCACGCGGAAGGAAGCCTCGGATGAGCAGCTTCGACACGAAGGCTCACGAGCATGAGGCCGCCGTGATAGAGGATCCGATGGCGAACGAGCGCACCGCGTTGAACGCTGCCCAGCCTCGACTCCAGGTCACACCGGTGGATCCGATGGTGGCGGGCCGATGAGTCTTCTGGTCGTGGGGATGTCTCACCGCAGCGCATCGGTGGATGTGCTGGAGCGGGTCACGGTGTCTTGCGCGGACGCCGGCAAGGTCCTGCACCAGCTGCTTGAACGTCAGCACGTCACAGAAGCGCTGCTGCTGTCCACCTGCAACCGCGTCGAGGTCTACGCGGTGGTGACAGCTTTTCACGATGGACTGGCCGACATCACCGATGCCCTGGCCCACCAGTCCGCGATGACGCTGGACGACCTGTCCGGACACCTCTACGTGCACTACGCGGCGGCCGGTGTGGAGCACCTGTTCTCGGTGGCCGCCGGGCTCGACTCGATGGTCGTGGGCGAGCCGCAAATTCTTGGTCAACTGCGCACCGCGTACGCCGGCGCTGAGCAGGCCGGCACCGTCGGACGCACCCTGCACGACATCGCGCAGCACGCGCTGCGGGTCGGCAAACGGGTCCAGACCGAGACCGGCGTCGCCGCCGCGGGGGCCTCGGTGGTCTCCGAAGCCCTCGCCGCGGCGGCCACCGCGCTGGGCGGTCCACACCGGGCGGCCCTGGCTGGGCGGCGGGTGCTGGTGCTCGGCGCCGGTTCCCTGGGCGGGCTGGCTGCGGCGCAGTTGCGCAGGGCCGGGGTCGCCGAGATAGTCCTGGCCAATCGCACGCCGGCCAGCGCGCAGCGGCTGGCCGCGCTCTGCGAGTCCGAGGGCACCCCCGCGCGTGTTGTCGCCCTGGACGACCTGAGCGTCGCCCTGCCCACGGTCGACCTGGTGATCTGCTGCACCGCCGCCGGCGCAGTGCTCACTATCGAGCATGTCGTTAACGCCAGGATCAACCGGCGGCTGGTGGTGTGCGACCTGGGGTTGCCCCGCAATGTCGAGACCGCAGTGGGTGACATACCCGGTGTGGCCCTGCTGGATCTCGCCACCGTGGCGCGCGGGCTGGGGCAACGCGGCAAGGGGTCGGACGCGGTGGACAGCGCCCAGCATCTGGTCGCGCAGGAGGTGCGCAGCTACCTGCTGGCCCAGCGCAGCGCGGAGGTGATCCCGACGGTTGCGGCGCTTCGCAGGCGGGCCGCTGACGTGGTGGACGTGGAGCTACTGCGGCTGGATGGTCGGCTACCGGGACTTGATTCCGCGGTCCGCACTGAGGTCACCCGCACCGTGCGCCGCGTTGTCGAAAAGTTGTTGCACGCTCCGACTGTGCAGGTCAAGCAACTCGCCAAGGCCGGTAGGGGCCAGGCCTACGCCGAGGCGCTACGAGAGCTGTTCGAACTGGATCCGCAGGCCGTTGCGGTCATCACCGCGCCGGCCCGCAGTGCGTCCAGGGTTGATCCGTCCGGGCCGGACGGGGGAACAGGGTGATGCCAGGGTCATGGCGGTCTGTAGTGCGGCTGGGGACCCGGGCGCTCACCCGCGCGGCGACAAGAAGCGGTGCGTCAGGGAGCAACCGGTGAGCGGTGGCCGGTGCGGTGGTCATGGTCATGTCGGCGACCGTGGAGGCCCGGCTATTCGGGCCAGGCGTTGCTCTGGATGACCTCGACGAAATCGGTACGGATGAAACCGGGCACGAAATGAGTGAGGACGTCGGCGTTGACCGTGCCGAAAGTGGTGTCCGGGCGATCCTGGAACCCGTTGGTGAACGCCTGCAGGATCTGCCGTTTGAAGTCAGGCCGCGGGTGCGCGCTGACCACGGCGTCGATGAGTGTCTTATCGAGGTCGGCATGGCCAATGCCGAGCACGTCGGTTTCCACGCCGGCGGTGACCAGAGCGACCTCGGGCTCCAGGTGGTAGGGGGTTTCCGGGGTGGTGTGCAGCGCGATGCTCAGCCAGGCAAGGCGGATGCGGTCCTCGGGCAGGCCGTGCGCAGCGAGGAATCGGCGGGCCTCGTCCGCTCCGTCGATCTCGAAGCGTTGGTCGGTGCGCCGGTACTTCTCGGTGAGGCCGAGGTCGTGGAACATCGCGCCGACGTAGAGCAGCTCCGGGTCGGCCGTCAGGCCAAGCCGGTTGCCCTGCAGCGAACCGAAGAGGAAGACCCGGCGTGAGTGGTGGAACAACAGCGGGCTGGCGACGTCGCGGACCAGTTCGGTGGCCTCGCTGGCCAGCCGGCTGTCCGGGATGTCGATGCCGGCGATGGTTTCAGGCATGGTCTCTCCTGGTCTGGTGGTTACCTGAGGCGGAAAGGGCCCGGCGCCCCCTGGGCGCCGGGCCCCGGTCTCCCCCATAGATGGACATAAATGGACAAGGTCAGGACTGGCCCGCGCGGACGCCCTGCTCGACCCGGTCACCCAGGTCCTTGTCGACGTTGCGCAAGTACTCGAAGCTGCGGACCAGCACGGGTTCGGTGACCCCGTTGAGGAGCTGGTAGACGATGTTGTTGACCAGCCTGGTGCGTGCGGCGTCGTCGAGAACGTCGCGGACGAGGGTGCCGGCCTGGCCCCAGTCGTCGTCTTCGGCGTGCGGGGTGTTGGCGGCGTGCACCATGTCCCCGTCGGCGTGCCACCCGGCCGGCTCGCCGTAGCGCGCGATGTCAGCCTGCGGCCCGCCCTTGGAGTTGGGGAAATACACCGGGTCGGTGACGGGGTGCATGCGCATCACGCCGTCTTTGCTGTAGCTGTGCACCGGTGCTTTGGGTGCGTTGACCGGGATCTGCTGGTAGTTGGCACCCAGGCGGGCACGGTGGGCATCGGCGTAGGAGAACATCCGGCCGAGCAGCATCTTGTCCGGGCTGGGGCCGATGCCGGGCACGAGGTTGTTGACCTGGAAGGCGGCCTGCTCGATCTCGGTGTGATTGTCGGTGGCGTTGCGGTCCAGCGTCATCTCGCCGACCTCGATCAACGGGTAGTCCCTGTGCGGCCACACCTTGGTTAAATCGAACGGGTTGAACCGGTAGGTCTTGGCCTCCTCGAAGGGCATGACCTGTATCTTGAGCGTCCAGCTGGGGTGGTCCCCGCGCTTGATCGCGTCAAAGAGGTCACGGGTGTGGTAGTCAGGGTCGCTGCCGGCCAGGCGGTCCGCCTCTTCCTGGGTGAGGAACTCGATGCCCTGGTTGGTGATGAAATGATATTTTACCCAGAACTTCTCGCCGGAGGCATTGACCCACATGTAGGTATGGCTGGAATAACCGTTCATGTGGCGCCAGGTGCGGGGGATTCCGCGGTCGCCCATCAGCCAGGTGACCTGGTGAGCTGTCTCCGGCAACAGTGACCAGAAGTCCCACTGCATGTCATTGTCACGCAGGTTGCTGTCGGCGCGGCGTTTCTGGGAGCGGATGAAGTTCTGGAACTTCAACGGGTCACGGATGAAGAAGACCGGGGTGGCGTTCCCGACCATGTCGTAGTTGCCCTCGGTGGTGTAAAACTTCAGCGCGAAACCCCGCAGGTCGCGCCAGACGTCGGGGCTGCCCCGTTCACCGGCCACCGTAGAGAACCGGGCCACCATCTCGGTCGTGGTGCCCGGCTGGAACACCGCAGCCTTGGTGTAAGCACTGACGTCGTGGGTCACCTCGAAGCGGCCGAAGGCCCCGCTACCCTTGGCGTGCGGCTGGCGTTCAGCGATGCGTTCGCGATTGAACTGCGCCATCTGCTCGATGAGATAGTGATCCTGCAACAAGATCGGACCGTCCGGGCCGACGGTGAGCGAGTACTGGTCACTCTCGACCGGGATACCCGCGTCCGTCGTCTGTGTTTTGGGGTGCATGTTCGTCACTGCGTTGCCTCCTCGTAGGGATGCCGGGACGTTTCGTTCACGCGATCGGCCGGGCATCGCATGCACGGCAAGGTCATGCCTCCAAATTGGCCCTTGCGCGCTCGTACGTCTTCGACACCAGCGCCCATCTGCCATTCCCGACGGCGGTAAACCGGAGGTACCTGCTAGCTGCCATCGACAGACGCCGGGCGGAGGCTCAGGATCTGAGCAGCCAGCCGATGGGCTCGGCGAGCCGGTCTGCCTCGGCTGGTCCCCACGAGCCCTTCGAGTAGATCAGCGGCTCTGGCTTGTCGGCGAGCAGCGCGCCGGCCACCTGCCAGACGTGTTCCAGGCCGTCGGGACGGGTGAACAACGAGCGGTCACCGAGCAGCACCTCGTGGATCAGCCGGACGTAGGGCGGCAACGGATGCCCTCCGAGCACCGTCCTCAGCGGCAATGCGGTGTGCGCCGTGCTCAGAGTCAGAACAGGCCCGGGCTCCTTGACGACGAGAGACAGGTCCAATTCACCCTCACCGGCAAGGTCGAACGTCAAAACGTTGCCCAACGCAGGCAGCTTGTGCACCGGAGCGCCGGGCTGGCGGAACACTAGGCTCACCTGCTGACGCGACGCCGCCAACTGCTTGCCGGTGCGCAGCAGGAACGGCACCCCGCGCCAGCGCTCGGTGTCGACCCACAACCGGGCCGCGACGAACGTCTCGGTGCGGGAGTCATCGGCGACACCGTCGATGTCGCGGTACCCCTCGAACTGGCCGAGCACCACGTCCTCCGGCTCCAGCGGGCGGAACGCACCGATCACCGCCTCTCGGGCTGCCGCCAGATCCTCGGCGCCGAAGCTGGCCGGCGGTTCCATGGCGACCTCGGCAGCCACCTGGAACAGGTGGGTGCCGAGCATGTCGAGCACCGCCCCCGTGCTGTCGTAGAACGCGGCACGGTCGGCCACGTCGAGCACCTCCGGCACGTCGACCTGCACTGCAGCCACGTGGGAGCGGTCCCATACCCCGCTGAACAGACCGTTGCCGAAGCGCACGGCGTAGAGGTCCTGAGTCGCCTCCTTACCCAGGAAGTGGTCGATCCGGAACACCTGGGACTCGTCGAGAACCTGATGAACCGCGCGGTCGAGTGCATGGAACGAGCCCATGGAGGTGCCGAACGGCTTCTCGAAGACCACCCGGGACCGCGCGGCGAGCCCATGGCGCCCGAGGCTGCGGGTGAGGGGCTCGAACGCCGTGGGTGGCACGGCGAAGTAGTGCACCCGTTGTGGGCGTCCTCCCAGCTCGCGTTCCGCGTCGCTGAAGACTTCGAGAAGGTTCCCCGGGTTGTCCGTCGAGAAGCCGCCGCCTGCGAAGCGCAGCCGGGAGGAGAACTCCTCCCACGGGCCCTCAGCGGGCTGCGGGCCGAACTCGGTTAGCGCGTCGTGCACGCGGGCCTGAAAGTCCTCATGGCTCACATCACCACGACCGCTGCCGATCAGCCGCCAATCGTGAGGCAGCAGCTTCGCCTGCGCCAGGCGGAAGAAGGCCGGTAGCACCATCCGGCGAGCGAGATCCCCGGTAGCGCCGTAGAGCACGAAGACGGTGGAGTCGGACACGCAGCCAAGCGCGATCGCCGCAGCGTGTGCGGAAAAGTCGTCGGGCGACTGGCCCGGAAGTTGCGGATGTCCAACCCCACCGGTGGGCCGGGGTCCACCGAGACGATCCGGGCGGTCATCGGCGTCTCCTTCGGTGTGGAGCCAGACGGTGTACTTTCGGCCGGCGGTGAAAGGGACCACCTCTGCGGCTTTGGGGAGCATGTGGAGGAGCTCCGGTATCAGCGATGACCCTCCATGACGTCGAGATTCGTCTCGCTGCGGACACGTGTCGTCAGGGCTACCACCCATCCGCGCTACTGGCCGCCCGGACTCTTTGCATACCTGCCAGCTGCAATATGGCGGTACGAGCCATTCGAACAAATGCCTGGAGAGGGGTTCGCTCAACGCCTTGACTCGCGACGCGGCGAGTACCGCTACGACTTCGACCGCGACCGTACGCGCTGCGCTCTGAACACGCGACGGTCGGGCGCTGTTTTTCACCGAGCTTGAGCACGGCCCACCCACACCCAAGGGAGGCGAGCAGGGTCCTCCTCGCCTTCGGGTCGCCGATCCTTAGTTTAGTTAGAGAGAACCATCAGACGGGGCATGAACGTCAAATGTCGCGCCCTCCTCGGCCGCGGTGGCGGCGCGGGGTGGATCGGGAAGATCGTCGAGGAAGTCGGCGGCAGGCGCGAAAAACAACGTGCCGGTCAGGGGTGTGGAGAAATCCAGAATCCGGTCATAGTTTCCCGGCGGATCTCCGAGGAACATCTTTTCTAGCATCTTCTCGGTGACTGCGGGGGTGCGGGCGTAGCCGATGAAGTACGTGCCGAACTCATTTTTGCCAACGGTCCCGAAGGGCATATTGTCGCGCAGGATCTGCCGCTCAATGCCGCTCGGATCAGTGATCGTGGTCAGGGCGACGTGTGAGTTGTCCGGCTTGACGGCGTCGTCCAGCTCGATGTTGGACAGCTTCGTACGACCGATCACCTTCTCCTGGGCTTCCACCGGCAAGGCGTTCCATGCCCGTAGATCATGCAGGTACTTCTGCACGATCACATAGCTCCCGCCGACGAAATCGGGGTCTTCCACGCCAATCAGCACCGCGGCACCCGCCGCCGCCCCCACCGGGTTCTCGGTGCCGTCAACAAATCCCAGCAGGTCACGGACGTCGAAGTATGTGAATCCATGCACTTCGTCGCAGACTGTCACCGCACCAAACAGCTGATCCATAATCTGGCTCGCTAGCTCGAAACACGGATACAACTGCATGGCCCGGATGTGAAAAAGTAAGTCGCCGGGCGTAGACACCGCCCGGCGCTTGGCCCCGACTAGTTCTCGGAAAGGATGAAGTTCGGCCGGGCGCGGCCCGCTGAACAGCCGATCCCAGGCCTGCGATCCGACGCCGACGACGCAACTCAACCTGCCCTCCGGCACCCGGAAACCGACCGACCGCTCAAGACTTGCCAAGTCGGACAGCAGCTGGCGCGCGACGGACTCGCCGCCCGGATCGATCGTCACCACCAAGAAGATCGCCGCAGTCGTCAGCGGGCTCAACACTGGCTGCGAGACGACCCCACCGTCGGGCTCCACCATCCCCACATCCTCACCCCCCACACTCGGCCCCGGCCTGTCACGACCAAGGTCGCTGACGCCTTCCGGGCCCCGGGTTAGACTAAAGCTCCTTGCTGCGCCTGCCGAGCAGAACATTATTCACTTCGCCAAGATTCGCTCGTTCACCAGGCACGCAGCCGAATTCGGGGGTCGGGCTCGGGCCGGCTGCGACCACCATGAAGGACGTACAGCGCAGAAAGCTGGCTGACGGGCGGCGGTACCCGCCGGATCGGCGGTTCCAAGGCAAGCGAACTGATGGCCGCCGTCCAGACGGCAATGATCGGCCGTGTGCCTACACCATGATGCGGAACAGGATCTTCGCCCATCCGACGATAGCTGAGGGACTCACCTTCCTTCTTCGCAGCACGCCGATCAGCCCGGCGCGCGCTAGGCGTCAAGGAGCAGCCGTGGCTCGGAGCGTGGTCTTCCATGCCAGACTCGTTGTCCAGGGCTGTCTCGGTGGCCTCTTCCGCGGTTAACAGCTTGTAAATACGCCAGTACGGCTACACGTATAGTAAGCGGTGCGGGGATATGTTCGTGCGCCGCACTGCGCCATTTGAGCGAACCGACCTGATCTAGGATACTTTGAGTGAGCTTGATGACCACTATCGTGTGAGGTTGAGAGCGCCGTCACCGTCGACGGCGGGAGAGCGCGAACGTAAACTGTATCCCGTTCGGCATAGCGCCCCGTTGTGCCTGAGCTACCTACGGGATCGAATCGGGCGGCGCCAAACCGGTCCGCCGCGCCTTGAAGGCGGCTCTCTGCGTGAAGGTGAGAATATGGACACCACCGCGGAATCCCCGCAGTTTACCGAGAGTATTTTCAGCGAGTATCGATAAATGCCCCGCCCACCAGTCCGCTGGTCGTGGGCAGACTGCGGATTATGTTGACCCTTAACCGCACGCTACGCGCTGGGCTAAGCGTTCCCCTCACCTTCGCGTTTCAGCACGCAGGAACGGTGACTCTGTCGGTGCCCACGGGAGCGCGCTCGGACGTCATCAACAGCAGTTAACCGGGAAGATCCTCGAGGAAGTCGACGGCGGGCGCGAACTCAGCCTGCCCTCCGGCACCCGGAAACCGACCGACCGCGCAAGACCCGCCAAGAGTCGGACTCCGCCATCTCAACATCCTCACGCACGCTCGGCCCTGGTTAGCTTCCGGGCAGCTGACCCAAGGTGACCATGACGGTCCGGGTCCCGCCCTGAGGGGTGGTCAGGGTGATCGGAACATTCTGTCCCGGACGAGCTTGGCCAGCACCTGGGCGAGCTCGGAGGCGCGGTGCACCGGGGGTGACCACCCGGACGCCGAGCTGGGCGCGATGAGAGTTGACCACGTGGCCGTTGTGTGCGATGAGCTGCCCGGCGATGTCGGTGACAACGTTTGTCCTTCTTATGGTGGACACTCACCTTTCGGCGGTTTACGCCAAGCGCATTGGCGTGCGGCTTGCCCTGTTGTGGGATTGTTGAGGGAGCCGCCCGCGGGCGAGTTGATCGACCCGCGGGGGACTCTGCTGCCTGTGCTGATGCCCTACCGTACGACTGCTTGCTTGGTTTTCGGCAGTGCTTGGATCCAGGATGGTGGCACGTTGATGGTGTCCGCGCTGACTTGCGGGGGTATGTTCGCCATCCACTGGGTCAAGGAGACGTCTTCGAATCGGGGCTGGCTGAATAGTTCGAGGAAGACCAGTGGTTGGTTGCCGGTGTTTTCGACGTAGTGGCCGTAGGCGAAGGGCACGTAGCCGACGTCACCGGCTTGGAAGTCGAACGTGCGGGCGACGCCGGCGCTGGCGAAGACGCCCATGCGACCGGACCCGGAGATATAGTACTGCCACTCGTCATCGTTGGGGTGCCAGTGCAGCTCGCGTAGCCCACCGGGCTCGACTTCGACCAGTGCGGCGGCCGTGGTGGTGGACGCGGCGAAGTTGGTCGAGTCGACGATCCGGACGGATCCACCGGGGAAGCGCTGGGGTGTTTGGGCGTGTAGTTGGTGTTTGAAGGTGCGGGGCACGTCGCCGGTCGGGCTGATCACCCGGTCGGTGTCCAGCGGCGGCGGTGTCTGCCCCGGAAAGATGTATTTCTCCCGCTCCGGAATCTGCTCCAGTTGGTCGATGGACCAGCCGAAGTTTTTCGCTAGCACGTTCTTGGGGGTGTGCGCGAAGAAATCGCTCATGAGGAAGGTGCTGTTTTCGGAGAACATGCCGTCGTCGAAGACGAGCAGAAACTCCACCCCGTCGCCGAGGGCCTGGATGTGGTGGGGCACTCCCCTGGGGAAAAACCACAGATCGCCCTGGTGGGTGTCCTCGAGGAAGTTGCGGCCCTCCTGGTCGACGGCACCGATGCGGCAGCTGCCGTTCAGGACGTAGGCCCATTCGGATTGCTTGTGCCAGTGCAGCTCCCGGTAGGCTCCGGGGTTCAGTTTCATGTCGACCCCGGCCAGGGTGGTGGCGATGGGCAGCTCGCGCTGGGTCACCTCGCGGGCCCACCCGCCCTCGGACAGCCGGTTATGCGCCATCGAAAAGGAGAATTTCAGGTTCGGCACGGTGCCGGAATCGGTCGGTGGTGAAACGAGCAGGTCGGGGTTCTGGCGGTCAAGTTCGACGTTGCGGGGGCCGGTGTCCGGGCCGCCTTGCCGGCCGCGGATCGGCTGGGGAATGTCGGAACTGATGGTGGACATGGCAACTCATCTCCTCAGGTAGCGGCCGGGCCGGGAGCGGCCGGGCCGGATCAACAACAGCGCACCTGCCGTACGAGGTCAGTACTGGACGGGTCGGGTGGTGATGACACGGCAGATCTCCTCGGACAGAGCTGGGTCACCACGACACCAGCAGCGGAAGGCTGCAACCGGCGGTCGCGACCAGCCCGCCGGCCAGGGTCGCGACCCGGGTGGTCAGCGCGGCGTTGACCAGCGGGCCCATCACCACCCGGTCGCGGCAGAAAAACACCAGCAGGAACAGGGCAACCGGGACGCCCAAGGAGATGACCACCTGGCTGACGACCAGCAGGGTGGTCGGCGACATCCCCAGCAGCAGGGCCAGCACAGCCGGCGCCATGGTGACCAGCCGGCGCAGGTAGACCGGCACCCGCCGGGCCAAAAAACCCTGCATCACCACCTCACCGGCCAGTGTCCCGACACCGCTGGAGGACATCCCCGAACACAGCAGCGCGACGGCGAACGCCAGCGCGGCACCACCACCGACCCGAGCGGCCAGTTGCGTGTGCGCGGCCAGCAGGTCCCCGGTCCACACCCCGGCGCTGGCCGCGCCGAGCCCCACCCCCAGAGCGATCATCGAGACGTTCACCACGGTGGCGAAGCCCAGGGCAAGCGCGCAGTCCAGCCGCAGCCCCCGGCGTACCAGCGTCGGGTGACGCCGCAGGGTGGCCGGTGAACACGCCGGCCGCTGCACCAGCGCGGAATGCAAATAGACCGCGTGGGGCATCACGGTGGCACCGACGATGCCGACTCCCAGGACCACCGAATCGGAGCCCTCGAAGCGGGGAATCAGCCCACCGACCACGTCAACAGCGGACTGGTGGCCGACCACCAGCAAGTCATAGCCAATGCCGGCGCCGACTAGCAGCAAAGCAGCCACACTCATCAGCTCGAACGGGCGCGCGCGGCCCCGCCGACGCAGCGCCAGCAGCAGCAGGGCCACCACGGCGGTCACCACCACCGACACCGTGACCGGTACCCCGAACAGCAACCGCAACCCGATCGCCGCCCCAACGAATTCGGCGACGTCGGTGGCTAACACGACACCTTCGGCCTGCAGCCACAGCAGCCGGCTGCCCCAGCGGGGAAACCGTCGACGACACAGCTGGGGCAGGCTCAGACCGGTCGCCACACCGAGTTTGGCCGCCTGGAACTGCACCAGCACTGCCACCAGACTCGCCGCCACCACCACCCACACCAGCAGATACCCGAAAGTGGCGCCGGCGGTGAGGTTGACGGCGACGTTGCCCGGGTCAACGTAGGCGATCGCAGCGACAAAAGCCGGACCCAACATCGGCGCCAGACGCCTCCCTCCGGCGCGGACAACACCACCGGGCGCCGTCGTCGGCGCGGCAGCAATCGTCGTCGACGACGCAACCCCGGCCGAGGTCACCAGCGGGCGCAGCGTGTTCCCGGTCAACATGCCAGCCGCCGCCGCGCCGACCGCGCCCACGCCGCTGCCCGAGTCCGGGGATGCGCCCGTGGGCCGCGGTGCCGGTGACGGCCCGCAGCAGTCCGCAATGAGGCGGACGCCTGCCCGGACAAAATTCTGGATGGCATCAGGAAACCAATCGGTGGGATGGCTCGGCAGGCCTTGACACAGTTCATCGGGGGATACGCCAATCGAGCAAACCAGTGCCCAGCTCGGCCATTCGCCGTGCTGATGGTGGTGCCTGCGATGGTGGCCCTGGCGATTCCGTTTGTCATCGGCTGCGTCATGTCGCCCTCCTCAGCGGCGGCCGCCTGCGTCTCGCAGCGCGGCAAGCCGTCACGCATAAGGTTGGCGCTCCAGCGGTCGTGGGTCGTCCCGACCAGCGACCATCTTCCCTGCCAGCTGGCAGGAGTCCCGGGCTGCCCGCTACCGGTGTCAACCAGCCAGCCACAAGACTGGGATGAATACCTCACGCAGACGCTGGTGCCCAGCGACGCACCAGCGAAAAAAACCGCCTATTCACGAAATGCAAGCTCCCCGGTCCTGCGAATTCGAGCGAAGGCCCGATAGTGGCCGAACCAAGCACGCGCCTGCGCGTCGGATTTCCGGCCGATTTCGGATAGCTGTCGAGTTCCCAACTAGCGTCCTGACCCAGCAGTGCCACGACCTCGGGGCTCCCGAGGCCGGCGACCCCCGCTGACGGGTATCCATGTTGGGCGCTGGCTGCGCAGACCCAAACAGGTCTGGGCGTGATAGTGGCGTCGTGGACGACTCGGCTGTCGCAGACGCCCGGACCGAGGTCCGGGTAAGGACGGAGCTTTCCCACCGGGAAGTGGCCGACCCGGGACGGTGGCGGGCGTTGGCGGTAACCCAGTTCGCGGCGTTCATGGTCTTGCTCGACGTGAGCATCGTCAACGTCGCGTTGCCCTCCATCGAGCGCGGGCTGGCCGTGCCGGCGGCGACCGCGCAGTGGGTGGTGTCCGGCTACGCCTTGGCCTTGGGACTGACGTTGGTGCCAGCGGGCCGACTCGGTGATTCCCTCGGGCGGCGCCGCATGTTCCTGATCGCTCTGACGGCATTCGTGGTGGCCAGTGCACTGACCGGTGCGGCACCGACCATCGGGCTGCTGATTGCCGCCCGGCTGTTCCAAGGCGTCGCAGGCGGCATGCTCATCCCCCAGAACTCGGGACTGATTCAGGAGCTGTTCCGCGACGCGGAGCGCGGCCGCGCATTTGGGATCCTTGGCGGGACGATCGGGCTGGCCACCGCGGCCGGCCCGGTGATCAGTGGGCTGATCCTGGCCTTAACCGGTGGTGCCGACGCTTGGCGCTGGGTGTTCTACGTCAACGTGCCGATCGGCCTGGTCGCCTTGGTGCTGGCGACCCGGTTCGTGCCCTCCCGGACCAGTGGCGGTTGGCGCGGTAGGGACCTGGACCTGCTCGGTTCCTTGCTCCTCGGCGGTGGCGTACTGAGCCTGCTGATACCGCTGGTCGACGCAGGCAGCGGCGGTGCGAGCCGGCTGTGGTCGCTGTGGGGGGTGGCTGCGCTGCTGCTGGCAGTGTTTTGCTGGTGGGAGGTGCGCACCGTGCGGCGGGGGCGGCAGCCGCTGCTGGATCCAAGGCTTGCGCATACCCCCGGCTTCCCCACCGGATCCGGCATCGGCCTGCTCTACTCCATCGGGTTCACCGGCATGCCGCTGGTGCTCGCGCTGTTCCTGCAGGACGGGCTGGGCTACTCGCCGCTGCGCTCAGGGCTGACGGTGACCCCCTTCGCGTTGGGGGTGGCTGCCTCCGCGGTCGTCGCCGGCCGGTTGGTGTCCCGGGTCGGGCGCTGGCTGACGGTGTGCGGGCTGACCACTGTGCTGAGCGGGCTGATCGCCACCGCGCTGGTGCTGCGCCACGCCACCGGTGACGCGGCGCAGTGGGCGATCGTCGGGCCGATGCTCGTGGCCGGGATCGGCGGCGGCTTGGTGACTTCACCGAACATGACGCTGACCCTGCAGCATGTGCCGGTGGGAACGGCCGGCGCGGCCGGCGGGGCGGTGCAGACCGCCCAGCGGATCGGCGCGGCGATCGGCACCGCCACGCTCGCCACGATCTTCTACCACGTCCTCCTCCGCACCGGCCACGACTACCCGGTAGCGGTCTCCGACGCCCTGCTGGCCGCTTGCGGCTTCATGCTGCTGGCGCTGCTGATGGCCCTCGCCGTGCTGACGCGCCAACCGCAGCGGGCGACGGCGATCCACGCGGCGAACACCGGGTCCTTACGGCCCGGGCGTTCGTGAACGACGGTCGCTGACGATCGAGACCAGGAGGAGCCATGAAGACTGAACCGCCTATTGACCGGCGTGTGGACCGAGCCGCCGCACACCCGACGCCGGCGCAGCTAGCAGTTCGCGATTGGTTGCTCGTGGCGCTGGCGTTTTCCGCAGGCATCTACGATGCGATCTGCTTCCTGTCCTTCGGGAAAGTCTTCACGGCGTTCCAGACCGGGAACATCGTGTTTCTCGGACTCATTGCCGCTGGCACTCGACCGCCCTTTGGCCCGGATCCAGTGCCTGTGATCGTATCTCTCGCCGCGTTCGCGATGGGCGCCGCGCTGGCGATGCCGATCCTGAAGCCGTTCGGCCGCGACGAGGCGGAAGATGACGATGTCCCCCAGGTGCGGCCGCGCCGCGTCTCGATCACGCTCGGGATCGCGCTGGTCATGCAGATCGGCTTCCTCGCCGTGTGGATGGTGGCCTCGCCGTCCAGCGATATGTCTTCCATCCTGGTCGGCCTGAACGCGTTCGCGATGGGTATGCAGATGAACGCCATCCGGTTGCTCCACGTGTCAGGCATCTCGACCACGGCCGCATCCGCCACCTTCATCAGTTTGATAAGCGGTATCGCAACCAGGTCGCTCAGGGCGCGCGTGACCTGGCGCTTGAGCGGGGTCCTCGTGAGCATGGCCGTTGGTGCGTTGGTCGGGGATTGGATGCTCAGCCACGCGCACACCTACGCACCGGTCCTGCCAGTGCTCGTGATCGCGCTCGTGAACGCGATCGCCTGGGTGACCCTGGAGCCAAGTAGACGACCCTCAACCGAGCCGACGATGGCGCGGCGCAGGGCACGACGGTGCATCAACCACCCTGCCGACGCGTGATCCGTCAAACGCAACTGTGCCGGGGAGCGCTACAGGGGATGAGAGCTTGAGGACCAGCACCCGGAATTTGTCGAAACGACACGCGGCGAGGCGTCCGCGTCAAGCAGACAGCGGGGATTCCGGCCAGCCGGTAGGGAAGATGGCAGCAGACGGGGAAGACCCACCATCGCCGAGGCGCCACACTGACATACGACCGCCCATTCGGCAGAGGGAAGCGGCACCGGACAACCTAAAGGAGCGCGACATGCCCCAACCAGCGGCAGACGCAATCTCCCCGGCCGCCACCGCCGGTACCACCACCCGCAGACCACCAACCGGGCCGAGTTGGGTGCGGATCTTCGTTGTCGGTTTGGTGTTGTGGTTGGCGACCGTAGTGGTCACCTTCGCGACCAAAAACTCCAACCTGATCCCGACCATTATCTTGCTGGGCAGTTTCCTGACCCCGATCACCTTCGTCACCTACGCCTTCGGGCGCGCCGATGAGGTGATCACCACCCAGCGCATCTTCGGCGCCTTCGTCTATGGCGGTCTGCTGGGTGTGCTGGGGGCCTCGGTGGTGGAATCGGCGCTGCTCCGGCAACCGTCTGTCCTGACCTATGTCGGTGTGGGGCTGATCGAGGAGGGCGTCAAGCTCGCCGTGCTGTGGTTGCTCGCCCGCCGGCTGCCTCGCTACAGCATGCGCGACGGGATGGTGCTGGGCGCCGCCGTCGGGTTCGGCTTCGCGGCGTTTGAAAGCGCCGGCTACGCCTTCAACGCACTGTTCACCAGAACCGGTCTGTCGTTGTGGAACCTGCTCGAAACCGAAGGGCTGCGCGGCATCCTGACCCCGGTCGGGCACGGGCTGTGGACGGCGATCCTCGGCGGTGTGCTCTTCGCGGCCGCGGCGCGCCACGGCCGGCTGCGGCTCACCGGGACAGTCCTGGGATGGTATGCGCTGGTAGCGCTGCTGCACGCGCTCTGGGACGCATCCCGGCCGATCGCGGTGTGGATGACACTGCAACTCACCGCCACACCCCTGCAGTGGTCACTGATCGAGTTCGGTCACCTCCCCGCTTGGTCCCAGTCGCAGGTGCACCTGTTCACGACCCTGAGCTGGGCGCTGCTGGCGCTCAATGCGGCGGTTGGCCTGCTGATCCTGCACCGACGCTGGCGCCAGGCGACCAACGGGCGGGAGATTCCACCGACCCACGACGGCGCCAGGCAGGTAGTACGGGTCACCCCGATCATGCCCCACGCTCAGCGCGCACCGGAGGAACTGCATTGATCACCATGTCCGCAGGCCGGAGGAGCGCCGTGCACCCCACCGGGTCAGCCAGGTCGGGTCCACCGCCCGACCGGCCCCTCAAGCCGGCCCCGCCACCCCCGCCGCAGTGGCGAAACTGGCTGCTAGTCGCGGGGTTTCTGCTGACCCTGGCGTTGTTCTTGGTGCCGATCCCGACCTCAGGCAACGTCTCGCAGCTTGGCTACTCCCAGCTCAAAAGCGACATCGCCGCCGGGCAGGTGACCTCGGTCGCGCTCAGTCCAGACGGCAGCATCTCCGGTCAGCTCACCAACGGAACCAAGTTCACCTCCAGCTACCCGGTGAACTTGCAGGATCCCCAGTTCGCCCAGCTGCTGGACCAGCACAATGTGCAGGTCACCGCCCCACCGGCGCGGACCTCGATCTGGTCGGTGCTGCTGAACCTGCTGCCCCTGGCCATCATCGTGGCGCTGTTCGTGTGGTCGGGCCGGGCGACTCGCCGGCAGCTGGCGGGTCTGGGTGGGATCGGCCGGTCCCGGGGCAAGGTGTATGACACCGAGCGGCCCGCGACCACCTTCGCTGATGTGGCCGGCTATGAGGGCGTCAAGCGGGAGGTCACCGAGGTGGTCGACTTCCTCCAACACCCGGATCGCTACCGGCGGGCCGGCGCGGTCGGCCCCAAGGGAGTGCTCATGGTCGGACCGCCGGGCACCGGCAAGACGCTGCTGGCCCGAGCAGTCGCCGGAGAGGCCGGCGTGCCGTTCATCTCAGTGACAGGCTCCAGCTTCGTGGAAATGTTCGTCGGCGTCGGGGCCGCCCGGGTCCGCGACCTGTTCGTCGACGCACGCCGGCTCGCACCCTCAATCGTGTTCGTTGATGAGATCGACGCGATCGGGCAGCGCCGCGGCGGGGCGATGGTCTCCAACGACGAGCGCGACCAGACTCTCAACCAGCTGCTGGCCGAGATGGACGGGTTCGACCCCACCACCGGGGTAGTGGTGATCGCCGCCACCAACCGCCCGGAGGTACTGGATCCCGCTCTGCTGCGCCCGGGCCGCTTCGACCGGCAGGTGGTGATCCCGCTGCCCACCCAGCAGGAACGTAAGGCCATCCTGACCGTCCACAGCGGTGGCAAGTCCCTGGGCCCGAACGTGGACCTGCAGGTGGTCGCGCGGGCAACACCGGGGTTTTCTGGTGCTGATCTGGCCAACCTGGTCAACGAGGCTGCGATCTTCGCCGTACGCGCCGGTCGGCAGGTGATCCAAGCGGAAGACTTCGACGAGGCACGAGACCGCGTCCTGCTCGGTCGCCGGGACAGCTCCAATGCACTGCTGCCCCAGGAGAAACACGCCGTGGCCACCCACGAAAGCGGCCATGCCCTGGTGGCTGCACTGTCCGAACACGGCGATCCGGTCGCCAAGGTAACCATCCTGCCCGCCGGCCAAGCTCTCGGAGTCACCCAGCAACTCCCCATCGACGAGCGCCACCTGTACTCCGAGGCCTACCTGAAGGACTCCCTGGCCATCCGCATGGGCGGCCGGGCCGCCGAACTCCTCGTCCTCGGAGAAACCTCCACCGGCGCCGCGAACGACCTGACCAGCGCGACCGACCTGGCCACCCGGATGGTGCGCGAGTTCGGCATGAGCCCAGCACTAGGCCCCGTCGGGTTCGCCTCGGCCAGCCCCATGTACCTCGGCAGCGAGGAGGTCACAAGCCGCCCCTACGCCGAGGCCACCCAGCGAGTGATCGACGAAGAGGTCACCACGCTGCTGCGCGAGGCCGAACAACGAGCCATCGTCACGCTCACCAATCACCGCCACACACTGGACCGCCTCACCGAGCTGCTACTGGAACGGGAAACCATCGACGGCACCGCCGTGGCGGACATCCTCGGTCGTATCCCGAGCGACCGCGGCGAACCGGCCGGAGCAACGGCAAGTACGTGAAGAACCGCATCAGGTACGCAGCACCGCCCGGACGTACTCCGGGTCTGCGACGAGTCTCGGGCGGCGCGTGGATGGGGCAGGTGATGGTCTGCCCCTGGTGATCCTCGCTGGCGGTGGCGAGCAGTTCCCGCCCGTCGACCGTTTCTCAGACTAGCTCAAAGCATGGGCACAGTCGGACCTAGCGCAACACGGGATTGGCGCACCGAGGGCGTGCGGATCATCCCCGGCGACGCGCTGGACACCAACACCCCGCAGACACCGGGGATGACCCGCACGGCCGCAGTCACCCATGACCGGACAGGCTCGGAGAAGCTGTGGGCCGGGACCTTCACGGTCCACCCCGGCGCGAAGACCGGGCCGCACCATCACGGCGAGCTGGAGACCGTGATCTACGTGATCCGCGGCCAGGCCCGGATGCGGTGGGGCGCGAACCTCGAATTCACCGCCGAAGCCGGCCCTGGCGGGTTCATCTTCGTACCGCCGTTCGTGCCGCACCAAGAGATCAACGCCCTCGATGACGAGCCGCTGGAATGCGTGGTGACCCGCAGTGGCCAGGAGCCGATCGTGGTCAACCTGGACATCGACGGGGTAGCCGAGCCCGAACACGTGCCGTGGGTCGATTCAGCCCACCCGGTGGTCCACTGAACACCGCACGAAAGAGCCGTTCTAATTGCAGCCAGCAGGAACGACGAGTTGCAGCTAACGGCAAGCGCAGATGGGCGCTGGCGGCGAAGACGGGAGGAGCACGCCAGGCCAGTCTCAAGGCATAATCGCACCAGTCACGTTGAGTGTTCTGGTTCGGCAGCCGGAATGGAGCCGTGAGTGAGCTTACGCAGGCTTATCCAATCCTGGCCGGTCTACCGGCAGTTAACGGGTCCCGATCCGCTTGGTCGTGGCAAGGCTGTTGAGTCACATTCGCACGTCTCGCTGACCGCGCGGACGTCCAACGCCGATCGGGTGGCGCGCTCGGTGTGCCCGTACTGCGCGGTGGGATGCGGGCAGCAGGTGTACGTGAAGGACGAGAAGGTCGTTCAGATCGAGGGTGATCCGCACAGCCCGATCTCCCGCGGACGGCTGTGCCCGAAGGGCTCGGCCAGCAAGCAGCTGGTGACCGGCCCGCACCGCGAGCAGAAGGTGCTCTACCGCGCGCCCTGCGCCACCGAGTGGAGTGAGCTCGACCTGGACACCGCGATGGAGATGGTCACCGATCGGGTGCTGGACGCGCGGCGCAAGGGCTGGCAGGACACCGACGAGAACGGCGATCCGCTGCGCAGGACGATGGGGCTGGCGAGCCTCGGCGGTGCCACCTTGGACAACGAAGAGAACTACCTGATCAAGAAGCTGTTCACCGCATTGGGCGCGCTGCAGATCGAGAACCAGGCCCGCATTTGACATTCCGCCACGGTTCCCGGTCTGGGAGCGTCCTTCGGTCGCGGTGGGGCGACGGACTACCTGGAAGACCTCTGCAACTCTGACTGCATCGTGATCATGGGCTCCAACATGGCCGAGGCCCACCCGGTCGGATTTCAGTGGGTGATGGAGGCCAAGGCCAACGATGCCCCCGTGATCCACATCGACCCGCGGTTCACGCGTACGAGCGCGCTGTCAGACCTGCACGTACCGCTGCGTGCCGGAACCGACATCGCCTTGCTCGGCGGGGTGATCAATTACATCCTGTCCAACGAGCTCGACTTCCGCGAGTATGTGCTCGCTTACACCAACGCCTCTTTCCTGATCAGCGAGGGCTACCAGGACGCCGAGGACCTCGATGGCCTGTTCAGCGGCTACGACCAGGCGACGGCGGCGTACGACCCGACGACGTGGCATTACTACCAGCACGGTTCGGGCGGCCCGGTGATCGAGGGCCTTACTGACGGAATAGCGGCGGATCCGACGCTGCGGCACCCTCGCTGCGTCTATCAGATCCTCAAGCGGCACTTCAGCCCGCTACACCCCAGAGGTCGTGGAGGCGATCTGCGGCATCCCGAAAGAACAGTTCCTGCGGGTCTGCACCGCATGGACGTCCAACTCTGGGCGGGACCGCACTGCCGCGCTGGTCTACAGCGTGGGCTGGACCCAGCACAGCGTCGGCGCGCAGTTCATCCGCGCCGGTTCGATCATCCAGCTCCTGCTGGGCAACATCGGCCGGCCTGGGGGTGGGGTCTTCGCCCTGCGCGGCCACGCCAGCATCCAGGGCTCGACCGACATCCCGACCCTGTTCAACCTGCTACCCGGGTACCTGCCGATGCCGACGCCAGCGCACTCCAGCTTGGCCGCCTACATCGAGTCCATCCGCGGCGACAAGCAGAAGGGGTTCTGGCGCAACGCGGACGCCTACGTCGTGTCACTGCTCAAGGAGTACTGGGGCGAGTCGGCCACCCAGGACAACGACTTCTGCTTCGACTACCTGCCGCGCATCAATGGTGACCACGGCACCTACCGCACCGTCATGGACATGGTCGACGGCAAGGTCTTCGGTTACTTCCTGCTCGGCCAGAACCCAGCGGTGGGGTCGGCACACGGCCGGCTCCACCGGCTCGGCATGGCCAACCTCGACTGGTTGGTAGTGCGGGACCTCACGATGATCGACAGCGCCACCTTCTGGAAAAACGCACCGGAGGTCGAGACCGGCGAGATCGTCCCGCAGCAGTGCCGCACCGAGGTGTTCTTCTTCCCCGCCGCCTCGCACGTGGAAAAAGAAGGCACGTTCACCCAGACCCAGCGGATGCTGCAGTGGCGGGAAAAGGCGGTTGAACCAACCGGTGACCAGCGCTCGGAACTGTGGTTCTTCTATGACCTCGGCCGCCGGATCCGGCAACGCCTCGCTGGATCCACCGATGAGCGCGACCGGCCCTTGCTGGACCTGGCGTGGGACTACGAGACGGACGGAGACGAGCCATCGGCCGAGGATGTGTTGCGCCATATCAACGGCCATGACCTCACTACCGGACGCGTGGTCAACGGCTACCTCGACCTCCGGGCAGATGGCACGACGTCGTGCGGCTGCTGGATCTACAGCGGCGTCTACGCCGACGGTGTCAACCAGGCCGCGCGCCGCAAGTCCCGCTTCGAGCAGGACCTTTACGCCCTGGAATGGGGCTGGGCCTGGCCGTTGAACCGGCGGGTCCTCTACAACCGGGCCTCAGCCGACCCCGAAGGCAGACCGTGGAGCAACCGCAAGGCCCTCGTGTGGTGGGATGCCCAGCGCGGCGAATGGACCGGCCACGACGTGCCCGATTTCCCGAAGGACAAGCCACCGACCTATCTTCCGCCTCAAGGCGCGGTCGGCCCGGACGCGCTACGCGGGGACGATCCGTTCATCATGCAATCGGACGGCAAGGGCTGGCTTTTCGCGCCGACGGGGTTGGCTGACGGTCCATTGCCGACGCACTACGAACCGCACGAATCACCGGTACGCAACGCGTTGTACAGGCAGCAGGGCAACCCGACGCGCAAAATCTACGGCCGCCCGGACAACCCGTACAACCCGTCGCCACCAGAGCTGCACGGCGAGGTGTTCCCGTTCGTGTTCACCACCGCACGCCTCACCGAACACCACACCGCGGGCGGGATGAGCCGGACCCTGCCGTACCTGTCGGAGCTGCAACCGGAGCTGTTCGTCGAGGTCTCCCCGGAGCTGGCGGCCCAGCGCGGTCTCCAACACCTCGGCTGGGCCCACGTGATCACCAGTCGCGCGGCCGTCGAGGCCAAAGTCGTCGTCACCGACCGGATGGCGCCGCTGCGCGTGCAGGACCGGATCGTGCACCAGATCTGGATGCCCTACCACTGGGGCCCGGTCGGCCTCGTCCGGGGCGACGTCGTGAACGACCTGTTCGGCGTGGTCGTCGACCCGAATGTGTTCATCCAGGAGAGCAAAGTGGCCACCTGCGACATTCAGCCCGGTCGCCGCCCGCGCGGGCCGGAGCTGCTGTCCTACCTCGCCGACTACCGCAGGCGCGCTGAGATCACCACCACGACGGGTACCCAGCTGGCAACCACGGAGCCCACTACCGCCCAATCCGGCCGGTCATCGACGGAGGATCCATCATGATTGGCGATCACAGTCTGTCCGGACCGCTCGACGACGTGGCCGCCAACGCTGGTCACCTCGACCACCCCTCGCGCGTCGGGTTCTTCACCGACACATCCGTCTGCATCGGCTGCAAAGCCTGCGAAGTGGCGTGCAAGGAATGGAACCTGGTACCCGAGGACGGGATGAACCTGCTCGGGATGTCCTTCGACAACACCGGGATGCTCGGTGCCAACTCGTGGCGGCACGTGGCGTTCATCGAGCAGCAACGCCCACTGGGCAACCAGGACACCGGGCTAGCCGGGCTGCCGACCGGACCGTCGGGGATCGAGCAGATGACCGAGGTGGTCTCGCCGGCTCTGCGGCGTGCAGAACGCGGCGGTGGCGAGCTCGGGACGAGTCCGTTGCCCGTCGATCCCGGACCCCAGAACCTCGGAATGCCGTCGTTCGACCTGCCCGGCGAGGCGACCGGAACAGAGGGTCGCACGGACTTCCGCTGGCTGATGGCCTCCGACGTCTGCAAGCATTGCACCCACGCAGGATGCCTCGACGTATGTCCCACCGGCGCGTTGGTCCGCACCGAGTTCGGCACGGTCGTCGTGCAACAGGACATCTGCAACGGCTGCGGTTACTGCGTGTCCGGGTGTCCCTACGGGGTGATCGACCGCCGTCCGCACGATGGCAGGGCGCAGAAATGCACCCTGTGCTACGACCGGCTCCGCGACGGCCTGGAGCCCGCGTGCGCCAAGGCGTGTCCGACGGATTCCATCCAGTTCGGCCCGCTGGACGAGTTGCGGGCACGCGCCGCCCAGCGCGTCGAGCAGCTGCATGAGCGCGGCGTCACCGAAGCGCGGCTATACGGCCACGATCCGGCCGACGGCGTGGGCGGCAACGGCGCATTCTTCCTGTTACTCGATGAGCCCGAGGTCTACGGGCTGCCCCCCGACCCGATCGTGCCGACGCGCGACCTGCCCGCCATGTGGAAGTACGCCGGGATAGCTGCTTCGGCGTTCCTCGCCGCGGCGGTCACAATATTCGCTGGGAGCGGTCGCTGATGAGCAACTTCCGGGACAAACCGCCCCCTGCCGAACCAGGCGACGGCGCGGATACGGACGGCAGCGGCGCGCGGACGCTCGACCGCGATCAGCGACGACGCGCAGGCGGTCGCCGCGGCGACGACGGCAGCCGCGAGCAGCCCATGGTGCCCCGCGCCGAGTTCCGTTCCTACTACGGAAGGCCGGTGCTCAAGCCGCCGGTGTGGGAGTGGAAGGTTCCCGCGTATCTGTTCACCGGAGGCTTGTCCGCCGGTTCAGCCGTCCTGGCCGCAGGTGCCGACCTGACCAGGAGGCCGGCTTTGCGCCGAGCGGGTCGCATCAGTTCCCTGATAACCCTGCTCGTCAGCGCCTACCTGCTGATCGCCGACCTCGGGCGCCCCGAGCGCTTTCACCACATGCTGCGGGTGGCCAAGCCCACCTCACCGATGAGCGTCGGCACGTGGATCCTCAGCATGTACGGACCGGGTGTCGGCATCGCTGCCCTGAGCGAACTGCTGCCGTCCAAGGCGCGCCGAACGATGCCCGGCAGGCTGCTGGACCGGCTCGCCCGACCGGCAGCGGTCTCGTCGGCGGTCGTCGCGCCCGCAGTCGCCTCCTACACCGCAGTTCTGCTGTCCCAGACCGCCGCGCCCGCCTGGCACGAGGCGCACCCGCAGCTACCCTTTATCTTCACCGGCTCGGCTGCGGCGAGCGCTGGTGGGCTGGCGATGGTGCTGACCCCGGTGGACGAGGCGGGCCCGGCGCGGATGTTCGCCTGGTATGGCGGCGTCAGCGAACTCATTGCCTCCGAGCTGATGGAGCAGCAGCTCGGTCTCGCCAGCGAGGCCTACACGACCGGCAGGGCGCGCCGGCTGCGGATGTGGTCGCAGCGCCTGACCGTCATAGGGCTGATCGGCGCCACGCTCGCCGGCCGTAGCCGTGCGGCGGCCGTGGCTTCGGGACTCGCCCTACTGACCGGCAGCGCATTGCAGAGATTCGGCGTCTTCGAAGCGGGCGTCGCGTCCACCAAGGATCCGAAGTACGTGGTCGTCCCGCAGCGCCAGCGCCTCGAAGGGTAAACCGGTCAAGGATCAGTTCAGTATCGACGGGCCACAACGCCACGGTGATTGGGGCGATGACGCAACAGCCAAGTGCACCACATCGACTTCAACGCACTAAGGAGTGAGCCCATGCCGTATGTGACCGTTGGCCAGGACAACACCACCGACGTCGCGCTCTACTACGAGGACCATGGCTCGGGAGAGCCCCTGGTCCTCGTCCATGGTTGGCCGCTGTCCGGCCGCTCCTGGGAGCAGCAGGTTCCGGTACTGGTCGAGGACGGTTACCGGGTGATCACCTACGATCGGCGCGGATTCGGCGCCTCATCCCAGCCCTGGAACGGCTACGACTACGACACCTTCACCGCTGACCTGCACACACTCATCGAACACCTCGACCTGACGGGGGTGACCCTGATCGGGTTCTCGATGGGCGGCGGCGAGGTGGCGCGCTACGTCGGCCACTACGGCACCGAGCGGGTCGCCAAGGCGGTGTTCGCTTCCGCTGTCCCGCCCTACCTGTACAAGTCCGCCGAGAACCCGGAGGGCGGTATCGACGACGCCACCCTCACCAGTTTCCATGACGGCATCCGCGCCGACCGCGTCGCCTTCGTCGACCAGTTCGTCACGAACTTCTTCTCAGTCCGCGGCCGCACCGGTTTGGTCAGCGAACCGCTGCGGGACTACAACGCCGCGATCGCCGCAGCCGCGTCGGCCAAAGGCACCCTCGACTGCACGACTGCGTTCACCAAAACCGACTTCCGCGGCGACCTCCAGGAGTTCACCATCCCGACCCTGGTCATCCACGGCGACTCCGACGCGATCGTGCCCTTCGAAGTCAGCGGCCGGCGCACCGCCGAAGCCATCGACGGCAGCAAACTGGTCCTGATCCCCGACGCTCCGCACGGACTCAACGTCACCCACGCCCAGACCTTCAACGCCGAAGTCCTGGCATTTCTCCGCGGCTGACTGCCACGCAACGTAACGTTTTCAGGAGTGGGAATGATCGATCGTCTGGAGCGACACGCCGGGCAGGCGCTGCTCGGCGCCACGTTCATGAAGCTCGGGTTCGACGCCGCCATCCACCCCGGCCCCCGGGTCGACAAGGCGGCGGCCCTCGGCCTGCCCAACGCCGAGCTGGCCGTACGCGGCAACGGCGCGGCGATGGTGGCCGGCGGCGCGGCGATGACCCTCGACAAGCTGCCCCGGCTGGCCGCTCTCGGACTCATCGTCTCGATGGTCCCGACTACCCTGGCCGGCCACGCCTTCTGGGATTTCGACGGCACCGAACGCAAGGCCCACGAGATCCAGTTCCTGAAGAACGCCGGCCTGGTCGGTGGCCTGCTGTTGGTGCTGACGAGGAGCCGCTGACGCGGTTCGACTTCGCGCTACCTGCGTACCGGCGACTCGCTGTTTCGCATGCCCGCCCGTCGCTGGTCGAAGGTGATGCTGGCGCTATTCGCCGTCGGCGTCTTAACGGGACGATCCTCAGCCTCGAGCTCGGGCTGCTGTGGCCGGAGTTCATGGCGAGTTTTGGCAACGTGTTCGGGCTCGGCTTCACCCCCGAGGGTTTCTCCTTCTTCATCGAGGCGATCTTCATTGCGATCTACGTCTACGGCTGGGACCGCCTGCCTCCGGGGCTCCCCTTGCGCGGCCGCTGGGGCCGTACGAGCGGACGGCGCTGGCAATCGCGCTGTCGGCCGCGGCGATCGCCGTGCCGCTGCAGGTCGTGATCGGCGACTGGGCCGCCCGCGAAGTCGCCGACACGCAACCAACGAAGCTGGCCGCCATCGAAGGACTCGGCCCGACCACCTGCGGCGCACCCGAGGTGAACGTCGAGCGCTTTGCCTTTCAGGCGATGGTGGGGATCGGGACGCTGCTGGCGCTGCTGGGTGTGGTGTACCTCCGGGGCCGCTTCGACCCGGCAGCCATCCCCGACGCGACCGTCCCCAACCCGCCCCACATCGCTCATAAGGGAAGACCCGCCTGCTCGCAGCCTTGGCCGGCACCACTGTACGGACCACCCGTGGACGATCATTTCCAACGTTGGGCTGGAGATCACTCGGCCCGTTCTCGGCGTGCGAGACTGTGACAGTGCGGCGGCGCAGGGCGCTAGTAGAACTGCGCACCATGCTAACCGGAGCCGATCCCGGCCTGGTACGGCTGCGGCTGGCTGGCATCGGGACGGCGTCGATGATGGTCGCGGCCGCTGTGATGGCTGGTGTGCGGGCACTGAGCGGGCAGCCGGTAACCGTGGAGTTGTTCGCTGCGGTTTTAGCGATGATCAGCAACCTCGCGGTGAACGAGCCCGACGTGACGCGAACGCGGGTGACGACGCTGCTCATGCTCGTCCCGGCCGTGGTCTCGCTCACTGCCGGGACGCTGCTGGTGTCGCACCGAGTCCTCGCCGACGTCGTGTTCGTCACCGTGACGATGGTCGCGGTCTACATCCGCCGCTTCGGCCCGCGCGGCTTCGCGCTGGGAATGGCCGCTTTCATGCCGTTCTTTCTCACCCAGTACCTGCATGTCACGGTGGCGCAACTGCCCTGGCTACTGCTGGCAGCCGCGACCGGCATTGGTTCAACGCTGCTGCTGCGGGGCTGGGCGTTCGCCGAGCGGCCGGAGCTGACCCTCGATCGGCTCGTCCGCGCGTTTCGCGCCCACCTGCACGCGCTCGTCGAGGCGGTTGCGAGCCTGCTGGCGGCCGTGCCGGGAGCCGTCGAGGACGAGCTGCGCGACCTCGGGCGCCGCCGCGCCCGACTCAACGACACCGGGCTGCTCCTGGCCGACAGCGTGCAGCAGCGCAGCGCTGACCACCGAGGCGCCTTCGAGGGCCGGGATGCTCGCGAGGGTGATGGGGAGGACTTCACTCTGGGCATCCTCGACGCCGAGCTAGCCGCCGAGCGCTTAGCCGTCGCAACCGAGCGGCTGGCACAGTGCGAGGCGCCGCTGGATGATGGCAGCCGGCGCGCGCTGCTGGCGGGGCTGGGCGGCCTCGGTGCGGCCTCGGCCACGGGTACCCCGCCGGCGACGGCCGCCGTGCTGCTTGAGGAGGCACGGCGCAGCGTCTCCGCGCTGGCCGCCGAGACCCAGGGACGCAGCGACCGAACTCAGCGGGTGGCCTTCGCGGTGATCCGGCTGGCAGATGCACTAGAGGCCGCCCGGCGCGCTGATGGACCGGCCCCGATGAGAGACGGCTCGGCAGCTCGCCCGCCGAAGGACCGGCCCGACGACGGGCCCAGCCCTATGGACCAGCTCGGCGGCCCGGACGGGTCGGTGGATTCAGATGCCGAGGAGGATGCGGCCACCACAACTGATGGTGACCAGCCTCAGGGCTTGGCGCTGAGCACCCGCCAGGCCATCCAGGTCGGCATCGCGACCAGCCTGGCGATCGTGGTTGGCGAGCTGGTTTCGCCAACGCGCTGGTACTGGGCGGTGCTGACCGCGTTCCTCGTATTCGCCGGCACCAGCAGCCGCGGTGACGTGCTCAGCCGCGGCTGGCAGCGCACCCTCGGGACAATCGGCGGCGTGCTGGCTGGGATGGGCCTGGCCGTCCTGGTCAGCGGCCACGAGCTGCTGGCCCTGCTGGTGATGTTCGGCTGCGCGTTCCTCGCGCTGTACCTGGTGCGGATCTCCCAGACGATGCTGGCGTTGTGGATCACCGCGGTGCTGGCTGTCCTGTACGGGCTGATCGGGCAATTCAGTGTGCAGACACTGGTGGTGCGGATCGAGGAGACCGCCATCGGCGCGGCGATGGGCATGCTCGCCGCGTACCTGGTATTGCCGAAACGGAGCCGGGAAGCATTCGGCGAAGCCCTCGACGACATGGTCGACGCCGCCGACGCGGCGCTGGCCGGGGCGGTTGAGCGAATCCTCGGCCGGGAGCCGGTCCGCCCGCCGGGACTACTCACCCAGGATCTGCATAAGGCGTTAAGCACGCTGCGCGAGCGGAGCAAACCGCTAGACAACCCACTGCCGTGGCGACGCGGCCGGTCCAGCTACCAGCGCACGCTACGGGAGCTGACCGCCGTCGATCACTACGCCCGCAGCCTGGCCCAGCTTGCCGACCACGTCCGCGAGCCTGGATGGACACCGACACTGCAACCCGCCGCCGCCCGAGTCCGGACCAACCTCAACGCGCTGCGTCAGATGCTGCATGGCTGCCAAATCGGACAAGTCTCCTCCGCGGAGGATCTCATCGACGCCGCGGAGGCCTACGCCGCCCAGACCCCCGATCCGGACCGCCGCGCTGCCCTCCTCAGCGCGGCCCGGCTGCTGCGCCGCATCGACCAGGCCGTCGTCAAGTTCACGACCGACCTCGGCCACGCTGGCGAGGCGATGCATCCCCAGCCGGCAGCGCGGCGTGACAACGGGTGGTGAGGGGTCACGTGGGTGTTCGCGGTGGGTGGTTGGCGGGATAATCCTGGTCATGGTGATCGAGGGGCATGCCGCGCAGCCTGGCCCTGGTGGGGATGGTGATGCCTTGGCGCTGGGCAGGGTGCGGGTGGTCCTGGCGGAGGACGACGTTTTGTTGCGGGAGGGTTTGGCCAGCCTGCTGCAGCGGTCGGGTTTCGTGGTGGTGGGCCAGGCCGGTGGCGGGGAGCAGCTGCTGGCGCTGGTCCGCCAGCAGGTCCCCGAGCTGGTGGTGGTGGATATCCGGATGCCGCCAACGCATACCACCGAGGGCTTGGAGGCGGCCCGGGTGATCCGCCAGGAGTTCCCGGGCACGGGCATCGTGGTGCTCTCGGCGCATGTCGAGGTCGAGCATGCGATGGAGCTGCTGGCCAGCGGCCGGGGGATCGGTTACCTGCTCAAAAGCCGGGTCACCGACGTGGCCGAGTTCGTCGAGACCCTCGAGCGCATCGCCAAGGGTGGCTCGGTGCTGGATCCGGCGCTGGTGGCCGAGCTGGTCACCGCGCGCCGCCGCAACGACCCGCTAGGGGTGCTGTCCGCGCGGGAACGCGAGGTGCTGGCGCTGATGGCCGAGGGCCGCTCCAACGCCGGCATCGGCCGCCGGCTATGGGTCACCGAGGGCACCGTGGAAAAACACGTCCGCAGCATCCTGGCCAAGCTACGCCTGCCCGAGACCGACAACGACCACCGCCGGGTACTGGCCGTGGTCACCTTCCTGGAGGCCCGCTGACCGGATCCACCGGGGGGAACGATTGTTCACGGTGGTGCAGGGCGGCGAAGAGCAGGATTGCGTCGGTGCGGCTAGTGGGTACCTCGGGACTGCAGCCAACAGGAAGCCCACCTGGATGCTGGCGTCGAAGACAGACGATCGCCCAGGGGCCAATCTGAAAGAGCATGGGTCTTTGTTGAGTGCAGAGGATGCTCGACGACGCCGTCCGCGTCCACCGGGCGGTCCAGACGCGCAACGGTATGGCAGTGATCGAGGAGGCTGGGATGGACGTCGCAGTGTTGGGCATGGGCCGGATGGGGCGTGCGCTCGCCGCAAGGCTGCTTGAGGGCGGCCACCGGGTGGCTGTCTGGAACCGGTCGCAGGGCAAGGCCGGCGAGGTTGTGTCCGCGGGCGCGAGGGAAGCGCAAAATGTCGCCGACGCCGTGGACGGTGTCGATGTCGCGCTCACCATCCTGGCCAACGACGACGCGGTCCGGGCAGTGGCGTTGGGTGAGCTTCGGTCGTCGATCGGGGCGAAGAGCATCTACGTCGACTGCTCGACGGTGTCGCCGAAGCTCAGCGGCGAGCTGGCCGAGACCTTCCCCGCCCGATTCCTCGCGATGCCCGTCGTCGGCAGCCCCGCCGCGGTGCGGGCGGGCCAGGCGGTGTTCCTCGCCGGCGGCAACGCCGGCGTCGTGGACCGCCTGCAACCCCTCCTGTCGTCGCTGTCGGAGACTGTGCGGCGATACGACACCGCGCCGCTGGCCATCACCGCCAAGCTGGCAACCAACCTCTTGCTGCTGTCGGAGGTGGTTGCGCTGGCCGAGTCGTTCGCCGTCGGCCGCTCGGGAGGTCTCTCAAATGAGCAACTGCGGGACCTGCTCGGCACCAGCCCCATCGTGGCACCTGGGTTGAAAAACCGGTTCGAGGACGTGCTGACCGGCTCGCAGGAGGGATGGTGGACCACCGTGCTGGGCGCCAAGGACGCCGGCTTGGCACTCGACATCGCCCGAGGGGCCGATGTCGAGCTGCCGGCAGCCCAGGTGGTGCAGCGGCTCTATGAAAAGGCGGCGGCGTCGGGTCTGGATGACGCCGACATCGCCACCGTGACCGAGCTCTACCGCGGCCAGGTGAGGACCGTCTTGAGATGATGCGCGGCCATGCACGTCAAAACCTTGCCGCCCCACACCCCTCCACCCAGCAGGGGGTTTCCTGCCCGCGAGGCCAGGCACACGGCGCTCCCTTCTCAGCGATCGCCAGCGCCGATAATGCAGCGCGGCGGGCTGTCCGGCGTGCCTGCTGCCGCGCGCCTTGCCGACCCCGGTCCGGTCTTTTGATCTCAGCGCACGCCGAGCAGGATTACGACTCCTCTGGGCTGTGACGTTGCTGTGGGTGGTTCGCCAACCGGTTTCATCCCGATCCGGCCGTTCCGAGTGCGGCGCTGATCGCCGCGATGATCGCGCCTGCAAGCGCAACGGAGGCGAACGAACGCACGAATCCGGTGTGGAAGAAGTGTCCACGGATCCAAGCTAGTGTGAGGAGCTCGAAGGCGACCGTGATGATGGCCACGATTAGCGCAGCACCGTACTGCGGGATGAGGAACGGCAGCGTGTGCAAAATGCCGCCGAGGAAGGTTCCGGCGCCGGTAATCGAGCCGCGCAGATACGGGTTGCCGCGTCCGGTCAGGTCACCCGAGTCGGAGAGTCCTTCGGAGAAGGCCATGCTAAAGCCGGCGCCGATCGCGGTCGCGAGCCCGGCAACGAAGGCGTAATGGGGACGGTGGGTGGCAAGCGCAACGGCGAAGATCGGCGCCAGCGTCGACAGCGAGCCGTCGATCAGACCAGTCATCGCGGGCTGCACGCGCTGGAGCAGGAACGACGATTCAACGCGTTGTCCGGCTGGGTTTACCAAACCTGGCGCGGTCACATAGATCTCTCTTCCATGATGAACTGACCTCCGTAAGTTCCGGCTCGCTCAAGCCCATACCCCCGGCCTGTCACCCGAAGGCGGTCCCAACCATCGGTGCCTCTGGGGTCGCGCCACAGCGCCTGCCGCACCGTGGGAAAGGGGATTGCAATACGGTCGCGATGGTGACCGGCAGCATCGACTGCGCACCAAGGTCATGCTTTCGAGAATGAGCCTTGAGCGCTCGGTCTGTCTTCGGCGCCAGCACCCATGTGCGTTTCCCACCGGCTGTAATCGCGAGGTTCCTGCTGGCTGCAATCGACGCAAACCCGTTCTTCGCCGACCCACCGCGGGATGCCCACGTAGAGATCAGCACAGTGGAGTGGGCCGTTGCCATTCGCGCGCTGTCTAGGTTCTCCTAAGTCGGACCTGGCGGGTAGGTCTTCGCTGCGGTCGCGGCACGAAGGCGTGTTGCAGCTGGTGGGTATGCACAATGTCCAGCCGGCCGGGAGCGTAGATGGGCGCTGGCCCTGACGACAGGTGCCCGTTGCGAGACGAGCCTCGACGTCATGGACGTCATCACGTACACACAAGCTCCTCCCGAAGCCTCCCCGGTAACCGCGGAGATGGTTCGTCCCGCCGCCGGCCGGAAATACGCCGTCGAGCTGATCGGGACGTTCCTGTTCCTGTTCACCATCGCCGCCAGCGTGCTCAGCGGCACCGCGTTGGCCCCGCTGGCCATCGGCGCCGCCCTGATGGTCATGATCTACGCCGGGGGGCACATCTCCGGGGGCCACTACAACCCCGCCGTGACCCTCGCCGCGCTGGTCCGCGGCCGCATCGGACTGGTTGATGCGATCGGATACTGGATCGCCCAGCTGGTGGGCGGCCTGCTCGCCATGGCGCTGGCACTCTGGGTGATCCACCCAGCCCAGGTCCACACCCTGACCCTGTCCAGTCACCCGCTCAGCGCCGCCTTCATCGCCGAACTGCTGTTCACCTTCGCGCTGTGCTACGTCGTGCTCAACGTCGCCACCAGCAAGGACCACCCGGACAACTCCTTTTACGGGCTGGCCATCGGCTTCACCGTCGTGACCGGCGCGATCGCCGTCGGCGCCATCTCCGGTGGCGTGTTCAACCCCGCTGTGGCCATCGGCGGCGCCGCCATCGGCCTGTTCGCCTGGCCCACCCTGTGGACCTACCTCGTGGCCCAGATCCTCGCCGGCACCGCCGCCGGACTGGCCTTCCTCGCCCTCAACCCCGACGACAAATGACCCACCCGGCGCCGTCCGACCCCGCCGGACGGCGCCGGCGTGGCGCCGATGGAAACCCTTGGAGGTGCGCTATGGCCACCCTCGTCCCGTTCACCATTGATCTTACCGCGCACGAAGGCACCCGCTTGGTCACCGTCCTAAATACCCTCGGTCCGCTGTGGGATCCCGCTGAGATCTACGCCGGCGAAGCCCAAGCTCAACAAATGCTCTACGCGCACCTCGACCCCGAGCAGCAAGCCACCTATGACCTGCTCCTCGCCGCGGGGGCGCTAGCCAACACCCCGCGAGAGGCGATGAGATGACACTCGACCCGCAAGCAGACCTCGGCCGCCGCGCATGGCTGCCGTGCCCCTACTGCTACGACAACGCCCCGCTGTATGTCCTGGATTTCGACGTCAATCTGGTCTGGGTGCAGTGCGGCAACTGCCTTCGCCGCTGGTGGCACGACACCGGTGTCGGCCGCAGGAGGCACCTAGAGCATCTGTTCGACGTTGAGCGTCTGTTCGACGTTGCCTGATCCCGGCGAGTACGTGAGTTGGAGCTGGTCGACTGCAGCGTTGCCGACCCGCACCGGGGCACAGCCCTGATCTCCCTCCAAGTGCTCGAGCGTGCGTTCGGGCAGTTCGGTGCGTCCGTCGATGCCGTACATGCTGCCTGGCATTTCGGGCTGTGTGCGGGAGCGCCCGCAGCGGCCTTCCTCAGGGGCTCCCGGGCAGCCACCCGCCGTCAATCCGCTGGAGGGGAAGCGAAACCTGGATCACCGTGCCGTGGCCGACGGGGCTGGTGACGTCGATCGACCCACCGAGAGCCTTGACCCTGTCGCGCCACCCGATCAGACCCGATCCCCGCAACTGGTCTGCCCCACCAACGCCGTCATCACGAACGCTAGCCCGAGTCCGGAAATGCCCGCTGCCCGGTAGACGAATTGCCCGCTCGCCGTGACGACACAACGGCCGCCAACAGCGATCGTAATGTCAGGAACTCCCGCGCAGCCTCCGGGCCAACTTGTGCAGCAGTGACACGGTCACCCGGTGATGATCTCAGAGCCAAAGCCGCCCTGACTGATGCGATGGTTTTTCCAGCGGTACAGGGTGGTTAGAGGAGGACGGGGAGGGTGCGGTGGCCGTTGGAGACGAAGGAGCCGACCGGGCGTAGTTCAGTGGGCGGGATAGCGAGAGACATATTGGGGAAACGTTCGAAGAGTGCGGGGAGAGCGATGCGGGCTTCGAGTTTCGCCAGCGGAGCGCCAAGGCAGTAATGCACCCCGTATCCGAAGGTGATGTAGTTCTTGCTGCGGCGGGTGATATCGAATTCGTCAGCATTCTCCCCATTTATTTCGGGAGACCGGTTCGCGGCGTCATAGGCACCGATGATCGCATCTCCCTTACGGATGACAAAACCGTGGAAATCGATGTCCTCGACGGCAAAGCGCAACGGCACAAATGGTATAGGAGCTTGCCAGCGCAAGGTCTCCTCGATCACGTCATCCCACGAATTGTTGCCGCTGCGAACAAGCTCCAATTGATCAGGATGCGTGAGCAGAGCAGCGATGGCCTGGTCAAGCAGGTTCACCGTGGTTTCGTGACCGGCACTGAGCATCAGCACCAGAGTGTCCGCGAGTTCCGCCTCACTGAGACGGGAGTTGTCCTCCTCGTCGCGGACCGCGATGAGCGCGCTGGTCATATCAGCTGCAGGCGATTCCCGTTTGATGCCGATAAGTTCATTCAACAGCGGGTAAAGCTGGGCCTGGTTCGCTTTGGCCTCCTCCGCTGAGAGCGAGGTGTCGAACAACCCGTCCACTACCTTCCGTAGCATCGCGCGCATGGTGTCGGGGACACCGAACAGCTGGGAGATCACTTCGATCGGCAGGGGAAAAGCGAAACCCTCACGCAGATCTACCGCCTCGCCCGCCGGTTGGGCGGCGAGACCGTCCAGAAGATCGGCGGTGATCTGTTCGATCCGCGGGCGCTGCGCGGCGATGTTTCGGGCCGTGAAAGCCTTCGCGCTCAACGAGCGTAAGCGCTTGTGGTCCGCACCATAGGCGGTCAGCATGTTCTGCACCGCGACCCACGTGAACAGCGGCCACTCCGAAGTGATCTCGCAGTTGATCCACCGAGGCCAGTGCTGCCGAGGATCTTTCGAAACACGCGGATCGGTCAGCAACTCCTGCAACCCGCTGAGACTGGTGACTGCCCACGCCACCACATCACCAGGGAGCGCAACCAGGCTCGCTGGGCCGGCTTCGCGGAGGCGGGTTCCTTCACCATGGACGTCTTGGCCGGTGGCATCGAGGGTGTAAGGGACTGGCCGTGTTTTCATCGGTCTTCTCCTGTCGGGGGACTGGCGGATGCCGCGGCTCAGCACGTCACCGACTGGTCTCGGACTCGGGCGGCGATCTTCTTGTCGCAGGCGGGGCAGGGGCCGGTTGACACTGCGGCCTGTCTGGGCGCTCGGCTTGTCGCAGGCAGCGCTGAGGTAGCCGGACTCGCGTTCGCCACCTG
This sequence comes from uncultured Actinomycetota bacterium, assembly GCA_963712995.1. GTDB lineage: Bacteria > Actinomycetota > Actinomycetes > Mycobacteriales > Pseudonocardiaceae. Next base: position 206,060 of record CAVQKH010000012.1, read on the forward strand.
CGCCGGCAAACCAGCCGGCGGGCTGGTAGCCGTGGGGACACCCGACCAGACGGGAGTGGAAATGGTCTCGACGGCCATGGCGTCGGGTGCCTCCCTCGTGATGTCCAGCGCGCCGGCGGTAGATCGATTTGGGCTGGCCACATCAACGGCGTGGTGTTCGTCGCGGTACTTCAGGCACAAGAGTCGTCAGGGCCGCAGACAGCGTCGCGGTAATGCCCACCAGGTGCATCGCCGCCAGCGGCCGTCACGCCCTGGCGCTAGCTGCAGTCCTTGGACTCCTGCTGGCAGGTACGGCGAACATCGCACTGAAGGCTGAAGCGGCCTTCGTTGCCCGCCCCAGCGTGATGTACGCGGTGAGCAAGGCCTTCGCGCTGAACCTCAGCGCGGTACCGAGTTATGAGGTACCTGTTGATCAGCCTCCTCACTTGGCCGGTCGGGGCGGTCCTAGAGCGGCCCAGTAGGCCCAGGAGCGGAATATCCGGACATCCAGCAATGGTTCATCGACTCCGGCCGCCAGTGCGACCAGGATACCCAGGCCATACAACCCCATCGCGGCGCCCAGCTGTTGCCGCGGCACAATCCGGTACAGGATTGATAAAGTGATCGTCGGTAGGACCCCGCCGGGGATCGCCTACACGATCCGGAAGATCACCAGACTGTTCAAGCTCCAAGCCAACCCGCACAGTGCCGATCCGGCGGCGAATCCGATCAAGGCGAGATTATACACGCGACTCGGGCCGAAGCGGTCACCCAACCACGCAGTGATCGGCACCACCACGCCTAGCGCCGTCGTGTATCCCGTGATTACCCACTGCGCCTCGTCGGTAGTCGCCGCGAAGTCGCTTTGAATGGAAGAGATGGCCACATTGACAATACTGATGTCCAAAATCGATACGAACACGCCGATGACCAGCACCACCAGCGGCAATCCCCAGCCTCTTGGAGAGTGTTCCTCCAAGCCTTCAGCGGAACCTGGGCCCAGAGGCAAGGTCGCCCCGTCAGTTCCCGCCTCAGGCTCCCTCACCACTGTGTACTGCCTGCTCTACCCACCAGATGGCGGCGACGGCGATCCCGTTGCCGTTGCGCGGGCGGTGCGCGCGACCAGGGGTTGGATAGCGCACGCGTGCATCCGGATCAGATGCAGTACGGGAGGTCACCGGGTCGGCGCCCCGAGAAGAAGTGGATGAGGAGTTCCGTGAACTCGCGGGGGCGTTCCAGGCTGACGAGATGACCCGCGTCGGCCACCGTCGTGAAGGAAGATCCGGGGATACCCTCAGCCACCCTTCGTCCTGTCTCCGGTGGAGTGCACAGGTCGTGCTCGCCGGTGAACACCAGAACCGGTACACCTTGGATTCCCGCCCGGATTCTCGGATGTTTCAGAAGCCGGTCGTAATTGTCGGCGTACTGTGCGGCTGTCTCGGGGCTGAGCTTGCCTAGCTGGGAACGCAGCATGAAGGTGAGCGCCTCCTTCCGGTCCGGGGTGCCCTGTTCCAAGTGCGGTATCAGATATGTCAGCACGGTCTCGGTGAATTCGATGAGCCGTCCGGATCTCAGGAGCGTCACGACGTTCTGGCATTCGACTCTCATGTTCGCTGTCAGGCGGTCGGACATGCCGCAGAGTGCCATCCGAGCGATCCGGTGGGGATGGGCCTGCGCGAAGCGGTAGGTCACGAAGGTCCCGTAAGACAGGCCCACCAGGTTGACGCGCGGACACTCGATCTGCGTGAGCAGGTGCTCCAGGGCCGAGGCGAGGAAATCTGCGCCGTAGCAGGGCGGCAAGCTGTCGGCGCTTCCCGAGCCGGGGAGATCCACGGTAATCAGGTCCGCGTGCGGCACAAGGTACCGTTGGTGGACTTTCCAGGATTCCTGGTCCTGGAAGGCTCCGCCGACGATCAGTACGGGGCTCAGGCAAGGGCTGGGCCGTGGTGTGATACGCACGATGCGGCAACCGAATCCGAATCCCTCATAGGTGGTGTGTCTTACTTCGGTCGATTCCCGATCCATCGGGTCCCTGGTGTCTATCGCTCACCACCCGGGCAGGTGCTGTGGCCATGACTCATACGACCGTTCTAGGAGGTTCCGCTGCGGCGGGGGCGGTGAGTTGTGCGGGCTCACCCGCACCATCGCCGAGCCGGGACAGGGTCCGCCGGGCCAGGTCGGTGATGTCCGTCGAGTTGATGATTTCGAGCGGGGGGACGGCGCAGCCAAGGCGCCGGCGTACGGCGACCACCAATTCGGCCGCCATGAGCGAGTCCAGGCCGAGCCGGTCGAGGCGGCGAGACCGGTCGATCCCGTTGGGGTCGGTCTGGAGGACAACGGCCAGTTCCTCCACGAGCACATCGGCAACGAGGTCCATCGCGCGGTCCGGTAGTAGACCGGCCAGGCGCCGCCGCAGTTCCTCGGGGTCGGCGCCGTCCCCTCGCCCGCCCGCAGACAGCACGGCGGCGAACCGGGAGCCCAACGTCGGCAACACCTCCCGCATCCGTCCCCAGTCGAAGCGCCCGACGATGGCGTAGTCCGTGCCGGTAGCCATGAACTCGTGGAGGGCTGCTCGTGCTTCCACGAGGGGCAGCGGGAACAGACCGAACCGTTCCAGGTGTTCGGCGAGTTCCTCGCCACGGGCGACCGCGCCCGTCTCGGCCACGACGCCCCAAGCGACCGCGAGACCGGGACGCCTGGCCCGGCGCCGGCTGCGGACCAGTGCTTCGAGGTACATGTTGCCTGCCGTGTAGGCCGCCTGTCCCAGGCCGCCGAGCATGGCGGTGATGGACGAGTAGACGAGGAAGACGTCGGTGGACCTGTCCTGGGTGAGCTTGTCCAGAACAGCCGCGCCAAGCATCTTGGGTGCCAGGACGGGGCGGATGCGCTCCGGTGTCAGTTTGGCGAGGGGCACGTCGTCCACCACCATCGTGCTGTGCACGACGCCACCCACGGGGTGCCCGGCGGCATCCGCAGCGTCCCAGATCCGACGCATGGCCGCCGCGTCAGTGACGTCCGCCGCGTGCACGGTGACGTGAGCACTCGAATGTTCCAGCGAGAGAACGAGTTCGGCGCTTCCCGGCGTGTCCATGCCACGCCGGCCGACGAGTGCAAGGTGGCGGGCTCCGCACTCGGCGAGCCAGCCGGCGGAGGCCGCGCCGATCCCGCTGATACCGCCCACCAGCACATAGGTCGCGTCATGGTCGAGCGGGCTGGGCCGGACGGACCGCTCGACAGCGGGCGCCTCGCTGAAATCGATGACGATCTTCCCGAGATGACGGGAGTGCTGCAGAGTGTGCATGGCCTGGGCAATACGGGAGGCGGGATACGGCTGGCAGAACAGCGGCCGGTACGTCCCGACCCTGACGCGCTCCGCCATATCGCGGAACTGTGCGGAGACAGCGGCATCATCCGTGAGCCTGGCGACATCGACGACGAAGAACGCGATGTTGTCCCGCAGGAGCCGTAGCGGCAATGGGCTGTTGCCATAGACGTCTCGTTTTCCCAGCTCGATGAAGCGTCCACCTGGGCGCAGCAATTCCACACTGCGGGTCAGGCTTTCCCCCGCGAGCGAGTTGACGACGACGTCGACACCCCGGCCGCCGGTGAGTCGTCGGACGTCGTCGGCGAAATCCAGGCTGCGGGAATCCAGGACGTGTTCGGTGCCCAGCAAGCGCAGGAGGCCGCGCTTGGCCGGGGTGCCTGCGGTGGTGATCACCGTCGCGCCGCGCTGCTCGGCGAATTGTGCGACTGCCAGCCCGATGCCACCCGCCCCCCCGTGCACGAGGACGGTCTCGCCGGGAACAAGCCGGGCGAGGTGTTCCAGGCTGTGGTGAACCGTGAAGAAGACAACGGGGAGCGTGGCCGCGGCAGTGAAGTCCATCCCTTCGGGCACATGCCCCACGAACCGGGCGTTCGCGTGTACGTGCGAGGCCAGGGCACCCGGCGCGAACGCGAACACCCGGTCCCCTGGGGCGAAGCCGGTCACTCCTGGACCGACGGTGTCGATCACGCCGGAGCACTCCAGGCCCAGGCACCGCGCGACGGTGGCGGGTTCCGCTCCAGTCGGGAGCATGCCGGCGGCGAGCAACGCGTCGCGGTAGTTGAGCCCGGCCGCGCGGACGGCGATAGCCACCTCGCCCGCGCGGAGCTCAGGGCGTTCGGCGGGGACCCACGCGAGCTTGGAGGGCAGGCTCTGCTTCCGCAACTCCAGCCGGTAGGGCTCCCGTTCGCCTTCCTCCGTGTCGCCCATCACCGGGCGGCGCGGTACCAGTAACGGGGTGAAGCGGCCCCGGCGCGTCAGCACCACTTCGTCGTCCTCGGTTGGCGTGGCCAGTTCACGGGCCAGTCGGCGGGCGTCGTGGACAGGGTCGGGACCGCGCTCGAAGGAGATGCGGCGGACGCCGACGGAAGGGTGCTCGTTAGCGAAAGTACGAGCGGTACCCCACACCGCAGCGTCGCGAGGGTGAGTGGCGGCCTCGGGCTCTGGCAGGGCCCCGCAGGGCCGGGTCACCAGAGACAGGGCCGATTCTACTGCTGAAACAACTCGCTCGCAGGCGGCGATCGCCGTGAATATGGATATGCGGGACACCGCCTCGTCCAGGGTGGCCTCCGGCCCGGCCGCCGCCGTGTTCTCGTCGAGCAGTAGGACGACATGCGGCGGCGGCCCATCGTCCGGGACCAGTGCGGCCCACCCAGCAGTGTCGGTTTGCGGAGAGACTATCCGTGCGGGATACCCGCTCTCCCATTCCAGCTCGGCCGCGAGCCGCTGGGCCAGTGCGCTCTGCGGCTGCTCGGCGGCGACGATCCAGTCGGTGGGCGCGGAAGGCGGAACCGTACGGCGGACAAGGCACGCCCCCTCGTGGCGAGCCAGAATGACCGAGTGGTCGTTCCCGGCCACTTCCGGTGATGCCCCGACGAGGTGGACGTCAGTGAACCCGCACTCCTCCAGGAGCGCCGCCCACTGCGTAGCGGTGAGCAGGGGTGACGCCGTGCGAAGGTCGCTGTCGGTGAATGACCAGTAGCCGTGCAGGAGACCGAAGATGATGGCACCCAGCCGGGGGTCGTGCATCTCAGCTGCCAGCAGCTGCCCGCCAGCAGCCAGCAGCCGGGAAACCCGTTCCAAGGCGGCGCGCAGGTCCGTGGTGGCATGCAGGACGTTGGAGGCGACCACAAGGTCGAAGCCACCCTCCAGGAATCCCTGCCCGGCGATGTCACGATTCAGGTCCAGGACGCGGTAGTCGATGAAGTTGTAATCACTGAAGCGGGCTTGGGTACGCGGCAGGAAGGAGGCCGAGACATCAGTGAAGATATACAGGGTCCGCTCGGGAGGCAGGACCTCCAGCAACTCGGCCGTCATGCCGCCGGTGCCCCCGCCCACCTCCAGGATCCGTAGCGGCTGATCCGTCGGCCATGCCCGGACCGCCGCGCGCAGGAGCTCCCGGGCGGTCCGGTTGATAAACCGGCTGTCCGCCACTTCGTCGTAGATCTGCTCGAGGAGATGCCGGTCGGCCTCGGAGAACAGCACGTCCAACGCATCCATGCGGCCGCACAACACGTCCGTCAGGTGCTCGCCGCACCGGCCGTACAGGGCCATGACGCCGGGATGCGGGAAGTGGCCACGCCGCAGCGCGGCTTGCGCCACCGCTTCGGGCAGTGGTGTGTCGACCAGGCTCCACCGTTCCTCGCCGGCGACCCTCACCGCCAGGCCATGCTCCTCGGCAAGCGAGATCAGCAGATGGGTCAGGTGAGCGTAGTCTGGCAGAACGCCAGCTTCGAGCAGGTCCCGTACGGTAAACTGCCCGCTTTCCGGGAGGATTTCGGCCACCGTGCGTGCGGCGAGGCGCGCCTGGTACTCCTTCACGCTTCGTTTCACCTCGGCGGGACGGCTCCGGGCGTACGCGGCGGCCAGCGCGGCACGCCGCGACTCGGTCGTCTCCAGTAGCGTCTGGGGCGTGGGCAGCGCCGAGGGCGACACGTCATCGGGGCAGGGCGACGCTCGCAGCACGGTCTCCAGCTTTTGCACCCGCATGGCGGAGCTCACGAACCGCCGCAGTCGGCAGCCCTCCAGCTCTAGGGCGATCCGGCCGTCCTCCTCGGCGAAGGTGACGTCCCAACTCGCCTCCAGCTCACCGAATTCGCGCAAGCGGACATGGATCCATCCCGCCGAGGGCAGGTCACGCCAGAGCCTGGCGGCGTCGACCGCGACAGGTAGGAAGAGCGCGGCGTTCCCACCGGCGGCTGCCATCACGCCCGCACCGGCCTGCATGCCACCGTCGAGCAGCGCCGGATGTGCCCGATAGCCGGTAATGCTGACATCACCACGGTAAGGGGCGAGCCCTTCGCGCTCCCCGAGCAGGACGTCGCCAAGGGCCCGGAATGCCGGTCCCAGGAGCAGGCCCAAAAGGGCCGCCCGTTCATACAGCCCGGACACCGCAGCCCAGCCCTCCAGACGGTCACGCAGGCACGCGATGTCGAGTGGTTCGGGGACCGGGCGCAGTAGTCGGCGTGCACGGGCACGGGCGTGTTCCTGCCAGTCCCCGTGGGCTCCTTCGCGCGCGGCGACTCGCAGCGTCTGTCCCACGCCCGCCAGGGAGACCTGGACCTCAAGGTCCGCCTCCTCGGTATCCCGGGGCAGAATCATCGCCCGGGAGATGGTCAGGTACTCGACTTCGACGGGTCCGTCAAAGAGCTGCTGGGATGCGGCGAAGGCCATCTCCAGATAGCCGGCCCCGGGCATCACCACATCACCGTCCACCCTGTGGTCGGCCAGCCAGGGCAACCTGGCCGGCTCTAGGGGGCCGGACCACACCGGTTCGGCCGAGGGGAGCCGCGCGCCGAGCATCGGATGGGCACAGGTTTCTTCGTTTCCGCCACGACGAGACCACCACCCTGGGTCGCCGTTCCAGTGCCGCTGCCGCTGCCAGGGGTAAGCCGGCAGATCCACTACACGGCCTGGCCCGGGGAGGACCGCCTCCCAACCAGCCCCGGCTCCGGCGGCCAGTGCCCGGGCTACAGCGGTGCGTACGGTAGTGGGGCCGTCGTCGGACCTCGTACAGGTCGTCACCACTACGGCCGGCTCCGCGCTCAATTCGGTGATCCGCCGGAGATAAGGGGCCAGGACCGGGTGCGGGCCGACCTCGACGAGGATGTCGCATCCGGCGGCGAGCAGGGTGTCGACACCGGATGCGAGCAACACTGGTTCGCGGACGTTGCGCCACCAGTAGTCGGCGTCCAGTTCCTCTCCGGGCAGTAGGGCACCGGTAACGCAAGATACGAACGGGATCGTACCGGGGCAAGGTCGCAACCGGAACAGCGCGGTGCGCAGCTGTTCATCGATCGGGTCCATGGACCGGCTGTGGTAGGCGTAGTCCAAGTCGAGCATGCGGAAGAACACATCACGGGCCGTGAGCTCCCGTCCCAGTTGCGTGAGGTCGGCCTGGGTGCCGGAGACAGTGACATCCCGGGAGCTGTTGACGCCGGCGATCTCCAGGCGACCGTAGTACACAGCCAATTCCTTGCGGGCTTCCTCCTCGGACAGACCGATGGCAGCCATCCGGCCCTGCCCAGCGGTGAGGCCCTGCGCGGTGCTGCGTTCGGCCACGAGCAGGGACGCCGACGGCAGGTCCAGTGCTCCGGCAACGTAAGCCGCAGCGATCTCCCCGACGCTGTGCCCGAGCACGGCCGACGGCGTTATGCCGTACGCTTCGAGCAGCGCGGCCAGACCGGCTTGGAGCGCGAACAGCAATGGCTGGGCCACCTCCGCCTTGTGAAGCCAAGCATCATGCTGTGACGGATCTGCCAGCCGGGCGCGCACGGACCAGCCCACATGCGGGGCCAGGGCAGCGTCGGCCTCCTCGACAGTCGTGCGAAAAACCGGCTCGTGCTCGAGAAGGTCGGCTCCCATGCCTGCCCATTGTGAGCCGTTGCCGGAGAAGATGAAGGCCGTCTTCCCCCGGCTTACGGCCTCCATCTCGGCGGCCCCGCCCGGCAACTGCTCCCCCCGGGCGACGGCGACCAGTGCCCGGGCCGCGTCCGCCGGGTCCGATGCGAGGACGACGGCGCGGTGTTCATGACGGCCCCGCCGCCGCGCGGCGGTGTAGGTCAGGTCGCCGAACTCGTCGGGAGCGGTGTCCGACAGGCGCTTGGCCATGCGACCCGCCATGCTGGCCAGCGCTTCCGGAGTTCGGGCGGTGACCAGCACGGGCAGCGCGCGCCGAGCTGTGAACCGTCCGCCGGGCTGGTGCGAGGCGGTGTCGTCGGTCGCGGGCGTGGCGAGGACGGCGTGAGCGTTCGCGCCGCCGAAGCCGAAAGAGTTCACCCCCGCGACCGGGCGGTCGGTCCCGTCGAGGGGCTGTCCCAGCACCGCCGGTTGCAATTGCCATTGCGCAAAAGGGATGCGCGGGTTGAGCTGCTCGGCGTGCAAGGTGGGTGGGATGTGGCGGTGCCGCAGCACCAACAGCGCCTTGAGCAGGCCTGCCATCCCGGCAGCCGCTTCCTGGTGGCCGAGGTTGCTCTTGACCGATCCGATCGGCAGGGGGCCGCAGGTGCGGAACTGGGTGAGTGCGCGGTAGATCGCCGCACACTCGATGGGGTCCCCGGACGGCGTGCCGGTGCCGTGAACCTCGAGGTAGGAGAGCTCGTCTGGACCCACCCCAGCACGGACGTAGACCTCGCGTAACAGAGCTTCCTGCGCAGAACCGTTGGGCAGTGCCAACCCGGCTGTGCGGCCGTCGTTGTTCGTGGCGGTCGCCAGAATCACCGCGTGGATCCGGTCGCCATCCGCCATTGCGTCGCCCACTCGCTTGAGCAACACCACGCCGCCGCCCTCGGACCGTACATAGCCGTCCGCCGCAGCGGAGAACGTCCGGCACCGTCCTGTCGGAGACAACATGGAAGCCGCCGAAAAGCCCGCGAACGCGAAAGGGTTGATCAGTACGCTGCACCCGCCGACCAGCACCAGACGTGAGCGCCCCGCGCGCAGATACTCACATCCGCGGTGCAGCGCGGTCATGGCTGACGAGCAGGCGGTGTCCACGGCCTCGCTCTCGCCGTGCCAGTCCATAGCGTGGGAAATCCTGTTCGCCGTGTTCGCGCCAGCCGATCCGGACATGGAGTACGGGCTCACGCTAACCGCGTCGAGCATCTGCAGTTCACCGTAATCGCGGCAGGAGACGCCGACGAAGACCCCCGTGTCTGATCCTGCGAGAACTGAGTGGTCGAATCCCGCGTCATCGAGCGCCTCTACCGCCATCTCCAGCAGCAGCCGCTGCTGGGGATCCATCCTCGACGCCTCCCGTGGGGAGATACCGAAGTATTCCGCGTCGAAGCCGGCCAGATCGTCGAGGAATCCGCCCGCCGAAGTGCAGCTCTTCCCCGGCCTGCGCTGCCGCACATCGACAAACACGCTGCTATCGAAACGGTCTTCGGGCACCGTGGTCACCAGATCACGACCGTTCTCCAGAGCTGCCCACGCACCGGACAAATCATGGATACCACCAGGCCAACGACAGGAGGCCCCGACAATTGCGACAGCGTCGTCGTTCCGCATCAAGGCCCGACCCCAACGGCCCAGCGCTCATGCGGATACCCAACAAATGGGCATACAACACATGAAATGGACACACTCAAAAAAGGCACTCGTACAGGGTCGGTCACATACCAGGGCTGCTACAAGGCATCCCCAGGGTCTACTACGCGATCGGGTGAGGTCTGTCAAACGTTCGGTTGTAACTTGGGTTGAAGGTATTGCGCGACCTCGAACGCATTCAAATGGGCAGTTTGTTTGGGGTGTCCATTTGTGCCCATTCACGGGTCCGGTTGAGCAGGGCCGTCACAGAGAGTTGATCTTGGCGTGACGGGACGTCGGTGATCGGTTACGGCGTGTCGGGATCGTGGTGGGGTGTGTGATCGTCGATCATCTCGGTTGTGTCCGCGCCTGTGACTCGTGCCGAACCAGGACGGCCACTTCTCCGTCAGCTCCATCGACACCGGCAACGCGGCCTCTCAGCTCGTGGTACCGCCGCCGGGCCAACGACCACCCGGCCGCGTGATTCCACGTAACTAATACCGTGATCGACCTACATTCCCGCAAAGTGGTGGGCTACGCCGTGGCCGACCACCTGCGGACTAGCCTGATCATCGAGGCGCTGGCCGCTGCGCTGCTCACCCGCCGACCCCCAGACGGAGTGATCTTCCACAGCGACCGCGGTGCCAGTACACCTCGCAAAGAGTTCGCCGACTTCTGCGCTACAATGGCGTACGCCGCTCCATAGGACGACGCGCCACCTGTCCCGATAACGCCGTCTCCGAATCATTCTTCGCCACCTACAAAAAGGGGCTCATCCACACCCGCCCGTGGAGCGACCTCGCCGACGTCCGGCAGCACACATTCCTGTGGATCGAAAACTACTACAACCGCCGCCGGCGACACTCCACCCTGAACTACTTGACACCCCTCGAAGGCGAACTAGGATACAGGAAACTAACCGAACTGGCAGCCTAAACCGATGTCAATAAAATCGGGAACACCCCAGATCGCGTGGACGGACACCAGACGGTTCGCCTCTAATACAGGGATTTAATTTCCCTGGTAGAACCAGAGCCGACGCGGGACTCGAACCCCGAACCTACCGCTTACAAGACTCCTCCTCCGCGCTGACCATGACTGCTAGCAGCGACTTCACTGTCTACAGTGATCGTTCTGGCCGCCACAGTGGCACAAGTGGACGCGAGTTCGTGTCACAAGTCGTGTCACGTGGCCGGAAATCCTGGTCCGCGTCTCCCGGGGCCAACCCTGCTTGCCAGGGCCGACCAGCACCGTCGTTCGTTGTGTTTTTGGTGTCTACGCCGCACACTGGATGTCATGGATAGCCAGCCACAAGTGATGGGACAGCAACTGCTGTCCACCGGCGAGGTCGCGCGCCTACTGGGGTCTTCGCGGCAGCACGTGGTGGACATGTGCACACGAGGCGAGCTTCCGTTCCGGTGGATCGGGCGGCACCGACGCCTAGCACGCTCAGACATCGACCAGCTTCTAGAACGCGAGTCCACCGGGCTGACCCGCGAGCAGGAACGTTCGCTATGGCTGCACCGGGCTGTGGTCGGGCGTTTGGTGGAGCAGCCCGACGAGATATTCGAAACTGGCTAGGCAGAACGTGACTAGCCTGCTGGAGCAGCAGGCCCGCTTCGGCATGACGACGCACTGGCTCCAGCAGTGGCTGCGGGTGCTCGACAGCGGCATCGACGAAGTAGCCGAGGTACTGACATCCCGTAGCCCACTGGCGGTGGAACTGCGCCAGAACTCCCCCTTCGCCGGAGCCCTGCCACAAGAAACTCGCTCTCGGGTGCTGGCCGCCTTCATCAAGCACTGGCGCGACGAACACACCGCCGCACACGAGCGATCCGGCCGGGAACGGCTCGCCAGCGCATGAACCGCGAACAACTGGCGCACGTCCTCCGAGCCGCGTCCGGAATCGTCGACGACCCCGACATCCTGGTGATCGGTAGCCAGTCGCTGCTCGCCAGCTACGACGAGGACGAACTGCCCCTCACCGCGACCGCCTCGATGGAGGTCGACCTGGCCTACTTCGACGACCCTGACGATCTGAAAGCCGACACCGTGGACGGGGCAATCGGCGAGCTGTCGGCGTTCCACGAATCATTCGGCTTCTACGCCCAGGGCGTCAGTGTCCGCACCGCCATACTTCCGAACGGCTGGCGCAACCACGTCGTTCACTGGTCCAACAACTCGACCGGCCGCGCGCACGCCGCTTTTCTCGAACCGCACGACTGCGTGGTGTCCAAGCTCGTCGCCTACCGGGACAAGGACCGCGCGTTCGCCCAGGCCCTGCTGCACGCACAACTCATCGATATCAACACGCTGCGCAGCCGTGTCGACACTCTCCCCGCCGAGGTGGACCCCCGTATCACGCGGCAACTACAGTCCTGGCTCGACGCGCAGGAACAGCAATAGTCCCCACCACGGCAACCGTCAACTGAGCGTTAATTGGCTCGTTGCGTTCACATTCTGCGGTGCAAATCAACAGACACCATGTGAAACTGAGCCACGCCCCACTTCAAGACATGAGCTTGCACCCGCCGGTCACCGGTGACCTCAGCCACTGATCGAAATTGCTGGCCGCCAAGTCTTGACTTTTCCACGACTACACGCGCCACAGCGAGACGGCGGAGAATAGTGCGGACCCGTGGATATCGCATCGCAAATGGTCCTGCGGACTCGATCAAGGACTCGTTAGGGAAAATTTTCCCAAGTCAAACTGGAGCCGACGCGGGGACTCGAACCCCGAACCTACCGCTTACAAGGCGGTTGCTCTGCCAGTTGAGCTACGCCGGCGGGTGCGATGGCCATCGTAAGCGACCCGGGTTGCGCTCCTGTCGCGGCGCTGGGCAGTAGCGGTTGTGACAGTCAGCGGCGGTCGGTCAGCGCCGCTACTCTCAGTGGGTATGGGTGCCGAAGGAGGCCGGCCAGTGACCGATGTCATCAGCGCCGCGACGGCGGATTTCGTGGTGGTGGCCAACCGGTTGCCGGTGGACCTGGAATGCCTGCCAGACGGCACGCAGCAGTGGAAGGCCAGCCCGGGCGGGCTGGTCTCGGCGCTGGAGCCGTTCCTGCGCGCGCACCACGGCGTGTGGGTCGGCTGGCCGGGTGTGCCCGACGCTGAGGTGGAACCCATCAAAGACGGTGACGTGACGTTGTATCCGGTGGCGCTGTCGGCAGCGGAACTCACCGACTACTACGAGGGCTTCGCCAACGCGACGCTGTGGCCGCTCTACCACGATGCCGTGGCTCCTCCGGTATTCCATCGACACTGGTGGAACGCCTATGTGGCGGTCAACGAGCGGTTCGCCGAGGCTACCGCCAAGGTCGCGGGCGAGGGTGCCACCGTCTGGATACAGGACTACCACCTCCAGCTCGTGCCCCGGATGCTCCGGGAGCTGCGACCGGACCTGCGGATCGGTTTCTTCCTGCACATCCCGTTCCCTCCGGTGGAGCTGTTCTTGCAACTACCCTGGCGCACCGAGCTGATCCACGGCCTGCTCGGTGCCGACCTGGTCGGCTTCCACCTGCCTGGTGGCGCCCAGAACTTCCTGTTCCTGGCCCGCCGGCTGGCTGGGGTGTCGACGACGAAGAGCGCTGTCGGCGTCCGCAGCAAGCTGGGTGTGGTCGACCTCGAAGATAGGACCGTGCGGGTCGGCGCCTTCCCGATCTCCATCGACTCGACCGCGTTGGACAAACTGGCCCGTAGCAAGCCGATCCGCCGGCGCGCCGCACAGATCCGCGATGAGCTGGGCAATCCGGCGACCATCGTGCTCGGCGTGGACCGGCTCGACTACACCAAGGGCATCGACGTGCGGTTGCGCGCATTGCGGGAGCTCTATGCGGACGGTCGGATCTCCCCTGAGGACGTCGTCATGGTGCAGCTGGCCACGCCCTCACGCGAGCGGCTGGAGCACTACCAGCGCATGCGAAAGGACATCGAACAAGCCGTCAGCTGGATCAACGGCGAATTCGGCCGGGTGGGCCATCCAGCGGTGCATTACCTGCACCAGTGGATCCCCCGCGACGAGCTGATCGCCTTCTACGCCGCCGCGGACGTCATGCTCGTCACCCCGGTGCGGGACGGCATGAACCTGGTGGCCAAGGAGTACGTGGCGTGCAGGCCCGACCTGAACGGCGCGCTGGTGCTATCCGAGTTCGCCGGCGCGGCGGCCGAGCTGACCAGCGCGTTCCAGGTCAACCCGCATGACCTCGACGGCATCAAGAACGCCATCGAACGCGCCATCACCGCAGGCCCCGACGAGCGGCACCTGCGGATGCGGACCATGCGCCGGCAGGTGATGATCCACGACGTGCAGCGCTGGGCACGCTCCTTCCTGGACGCTCTGTAGCTTCCGAGCGCCCTCCCACGGCATTTCGGCAACGTTGAGGTCAACTCGAGGGTGCGAGCAGTCGCCGGGGGCCCGCACCCTGGCTGCCTAGTCGGTCGTGGGGATTGGCCAGTTGGCAGCGGTCGATGGACAGGCAGCCACATCCCACACAGTCGGTGAAATCATCACGAAGCTGCTGGAGGTGGCGGATGCGCGCCTCGAGTTCGGCGCGCCAGGACTGGGATATCCGTTGCCAGTCATGCCGGGTGGGCGTGCGGCCATCCGGCAACAGCGCGAGCACAGCGGCGACGTCGGCCAGCGGGATCCCGACCCGCTGGGCGATGCGGATCAGCGCCACGCGTCGAAGGACCTCTCGTTTGTAGCGGCGCTGATTACCCGAGGTGCGCCGGCTGCTGATCAGACCTTGACGCTCATAGAAATGCAGCGCAGAGACCGCCACCCCGCTGCGCGAGGCGAGCTGACCGACGGTGAGCTCGGGCGGGCCCGATGCAGGTTCGTCCATGACGGCAGTCCCCTCGCGACCGCAACTATTGTTGAGATCATACCGGCTGATCCAGTGTGAGCCGGACACGCCGACGAGGTGGACAGCCGATCCCGGCACAGGCTCCGGTAGACAGCAAGCTGGTTCTGTACGGCCGCACCCGCCCGCTCGTCACCCTGCGATCCAATGGCTGTGTGTCGAGCAATGTTTGCCCGCCTGCACTGGACGTCGCCCGGATCATGTTCGATGCTCTGCGGGTGACCTCATCGCAGGACCACTCAGGCAGCAGGGTCGGCGTGCCCCGGGAAACGAAGGACGGGGAGCGCCGGGTTGCCCTGGTGCCCAAGATGGTCGAGAAGCTGGCCGGCCGTGGATTGCAGGTCGTCGTCGAGCCCGGTGCCGGCGTGGGCGCGCTGATGCCCGATGAGCTGTTCATCGAAGCCGGCGCCACCATCGACAACCCATGGGACGCCGACGTCGTCGTCAAAGTGGCACCGCCGACCGACGAGGAGATCAGCCGGCTGCGTCACGGCGCCGTGCTGATCGGGTTCCTGGCACCCCGATCCGACCCGGAGATCGCCGCCAAGCTCCGCGACGCGGGGATCACCGCCTTCGCCATGGAATCGATCCCGCGGATCTCCCGCGCGCAGTCGATGGACGCGCTGTCCTCGCAGGCCAACGTGGCCGGCTACAAGGCGGTGCTGCTGGCCGCTGACCTGTCCACCCGGTTCTTCCCGATGCTCACCACCGCCGCCGGCACCGTCAAACCAGCGACCGCGCTGATCCTCGGCGTCGGGGTCGCCGGGCTGCAGGCACTGGCCACCGCCAAACGGCTGGGCGCCAGGACCACCGGCTACGACGTCCGGCCCGAGGTCGCCGACCAGGTCCGCTCGCTGGGCGCGAAGTGGCTCGACCTGGGCATCGAGGCCGCCGGTGAGGGCGGCTACGCCCGCGAGCTGACCGAGGACGAGCGGGCCGAGCAGAAACAGCGGCTGACCGACGCGACCAGCGGCTTCGACATTGTGATCACCACCGCACTGGTCCCCGGCCGCCGGGCGCCCATCCTGGTCACAGCCGAGGCGGTGAAGGGGATGCGACCCGGCAGCGTGATCGTCGACCTGGCAGGCGAGACCGGCGGTAACTGCGAGCTGACCGAGCCGGGCGAAGTCGTGGTCCGCCACGACGTGACGATCGCCTCACCACTGAACCTGCCGGCCACGATGCCCGAGCACGCCAGCGAGCTCTACGCCCGCAACGTGCAATCACTGCTGGAACTGATGCTGGACGATAAGGGCCGGCTCACACCAGACTCCGATGACGAGGTACTGGTCCGCTCCTGCATCACCCGAGAAGGGGACAACCGCTGATGCTGCTCGCCAACCTGGCGATTCTCGTGCTAGCCGGCTTCGTCGGCTTCGCGGTGATCTCCAAGGTGCCCAACACCCTGCACACACCCCTGATGTCGGGCACCAACGCCATCCACGGCATCGTGCTGCTCGGCGGCATCGTGGTGCTGGGCCTGGGCCATGACCTGTCGGTGTTCGACAAGCTGCTACTGGTGGTGGCGATCGCGTTCGGCACCATCAACGTGGTCGGTGGCTTCCTGGTCACCGACCGGATGCTGGGCATGTTCAAGGGCAAGCAGCGATGACCACCTTCGTCGTAGTTCTCTACATCGTCGCGTTCGCGCTGTTCATCTACGGCCTGATGGGCCTGACCGGACCGCGCACCGCGGTGCGCGGCAACCTCATCGCCGCAGCGGGCATGGGCATCGCGGTACTGGCGACCCTGCTGATCCCGGAAATGAGCAACTGGGCGCTCATCGTGCTGGGTGTGGTGATCGGCACCGTGCTCGGGGTGCCGGCCGCCAAGCAGGTGAAGATGACGGCAATGCCACAGATGGTGGCGCTGTTCAACGGCGTCGGCGGTGGCGCGGTCGCGCTGATCGCCTGGGTGGAGTTCAACAGCACCGCCGGGTTCGCTGAGGAGCCCGGGTACGTGATGGTCGCCTCGCTGTTCGGCGCGATTGTGGGCTCGGTGTCGTTCTGGGGTTCCCTGGTGGCGTTCGGCAAGCTGCAGGAACTCCTCCCGGGCCGGCCGATCAGCCTGGGCAAGCCCCAGCAGCTGGTCAACGCGCTGGTGCTGCTGGCCGCACTGGTCTGCGCGGTGGCAATCGGCTTCGGCAGCGACGCCCAGCTGCTGATCATCGGGACGCTGGTGTTCGCCGCGGCGCTCGGGCTGCTGGTTGTGCTGCCGATCGGCGGCGCCGACATGCCGGTGGTGATCTCGCTGCTCAACGCCATGACCGGGCTCTCGGCCGCGGCCGCCGGGCTGGCCCTGGACAACACCGCGATGATCGTCGCCGGCATGATCGTCGGCGCGTCGGGGTCGATCCTCACCAACCTGATGGCCAAGGCGATGAACCGGTCCATCCCGGCGATCGTGGCCGGCGGGTTCGGCGGCGGCAGCCTCGCACCCGGGCGCGAACTCGGGGACAAGACCCACCGGGAGACCAGCGCGGCCGACGCGGCGGTCCAGATGGCCTACGCCAACCAGGTCGTGGTGGTACCCGGGTACGGGATGGCGGTGGCGCAGGCTCAGCACGCCGTCAAGGACATGGCTCGCCTGCTCGAAAACAAAGGCGTCGAAGTCAAATACGCCATTCACCCGGTGGCCGGCCGGATGCCCGGACACATGAACGTGCTGCTCGCCGAGGCCGACGTGCCCTACGAGCAGCTCAAAGAGATGGACGAGATCAACGGCGAGTTCAACCGCACCGACGTCGCGCTGGTGATCGGTGCCAACGACGTCACCAACCCGGCCGCCCGCAACGACCCCAACTCACCGATCCACGGCATGCCGATCCTCAACGTCGATGAGAGCAAATCAGTCATCGTGCTCAAACGCTCGATGAACCCCGGCTTCGCCGGTATCGAGAACGAGCTCTACTACTCCCCCGGCACCGCCATGCTCTTCGGCGACGCCAAATCCTCCGTCGAATCCGTCATCGAAGAACTCAAAGCCCTCTAGCCCCGCGTGTCACGACCCCTGTCCGCCATGGGATGCCGGTGACGTCTAGTTCACGGCCTGCACCATCGCTGCGCCGGGCACGTGGTGGGCATGAGTAAAGACGTGAGCTCCCGGTAGTCAGCCGGGGGACAACCTGGCGAGAAACTTCTTGACCGTCGGGCGGCTACTGCGCCTGCGGAGTATTGAGAGTGCGAGCTGATTCTCCACGTACTTCTCGGCTTCCCGCTCGCACCACGTACGTTGCCGCTCGAAGTATGCGTCAGGATCCTGGACGATGTCCGCGGCGGCCCGCTCAATCTCAGGGTCCACACTCGGGAGCTTATGACCGGAAACACTACCTGTCGTCATCCAGCGACCTCCGTCCGACCCCGACCGAACGACACGTGGCATCATGCTACATGCCGAAGAGCTATCCAGCCAACTGGACTGAAGCACGTTGCATGCTAGCAAGCCCCGGACCAGCTGGTCCACGCCGGTGAGCAGCCCCGCCGCACGGTGCACAGCGAAGCCGCCAAGTTGGGGCCATACCCGTCCGGTCCCGACCGGCTCGCCGCGCGACACCACCTCCAGCGCAGCCACCGGAAGATCAAACCGCACACCAGCGCATCACACGGTGATTGACATGCCCAGATTACCGACCGCTGCGCCACCAGCAGGTCAGCAAACCAGGCGCGACGGACCGGGATCAGGATTATGTTTACGTAATTTACATGCCATAACACATAGTCACACAACGTGACATGGCGGCGGATATTTCTCACACAGCGTCGCCCTCGCCATCCGATCGGTATCATACACCCATGAGAAAAGGTGGCTGGCCGCACCGGCTTCGGTGGTGGGGAGGCGCCGTCTTCGCCGCGATCTGCGCTGGCGCGGCGTTCATCGCCCAGATGGGGGTGGGCGACCACCTTCCTGAGTGGGTCATCTGGGCGATCAAGATCGGCGGCACAGTCGCAACGATGGCAGCGGTACTCCTCGGGGCTCGTCAAACGTGGGCCGAGATACGAGCAAAAGAGGACGCCGAAAAGATAGCCAAGGCGGCGGTTACCAACTATCGACTAGCTCTCGAATCCATCCTGCTACCGCTTACCGATATATTCGACCGCATTGTCACCGCACCCGACCGGAGCAGTCAAATGGAAGCGAAGGGGGCAATAAAACATGCGGTGGTGAACTCGGCAGTTCAATTTGCAGATGTACCACGAACACGTTCGTGCTACTTCGAGTACGAGCGCAAAAATAGATATGAGAGATTGGCCTGCAGGACCTATGCCGGCCGAGGCTCAAGACCGCGAACGGAATTCTCCAGCACCGAACCCAACCACGCGGAAATCTTCAGACTATTGGAAAATCGTCAACCAAAACTGGTGATCGATGTCGACAGGGAGAACCATCCAAGATTTCCATTGGACGGGGACTGCAAGACCTACATATCTGTTCCCGTCGCGACCAGGGCGGAGATTTTCGGCCTCCTGACTCTGGACGCACTTAATGCGGGCGACCTGAATCCGCAGGACGAAAAAGAGATGCTCTTGCTCGCACAGCTCCTCGGGGTAGCTCTAGCCAGCGATGGCGTCAGCCGCGGCGGCGCAAACAACATAATACTGGCCAGAGGACAGAGCCTTGCCAGGATGGTCCACTCGGTGATAAGGCGTGGTAATGGTACCGCGTAATTGTGAACCGTTTCATACCCGAACGCGGGTATCGTGGTCCGTCGATCCAGGCGTAATCCCCGCGAAGCTGGACATCTCGACCCGCTCCGCCGTCACCCGCGATGTCGAGGGCCCCGTGAGTGGCATGCTGGTGTAGTACATGAGGTCACGTTCTCACCGGTGCGGGGTGGCCACCGTCGAACGGTGAGGAGCGAACCGGTGACCGGTGGAGTGCACGAGATCGCGGCCCTGCGGGCCGCGCGCCAGCTGAGCCCAACCACGGGCAGCCCGGATCTGTCGATCAGGACCCTCGGATCGGCCCGGATCGACTCCCCCCTGTCCGCTCTGCTGGACAGTCGCCAGACAACGGAGCACTACGTCGACGAGAGCGACCGGGTGCTCCTGGATGACACCGTCAGCATGATCCGGGCGCGGGGAGGCGCAGTCGGGGATCTACCCAGCTTCGAGCCGGCCGGACCCCGGCGCAAGATCTTCTTCGACCCGTCCAAGACCCGGGCCGGGATCGTCACCTGCGGCGGGCTGTGCCCCGGGCTCAACGACGTCATCCGTGGCCTGGTCCGCAACCTGACCAACCACTACGGGGTGCGCCGCATCGCCGGCTTCCGCAACGGCTACCAGGGTTTCATCGCCGACTACCGGCACGACGTGATGGACCTGACACCGGCGAATGTCCGCGACATCAACTCCGACGGCGGCACCGTGCTGGGTACCTCCCGCGGACCGCAGGATCCTGAGGAGATCGTCGACTGCCTGGAGCGGCTCGGGATCAACATCCTGTTCGTGATCGGCGGCGACGGCACCATGCGCGGCGCGATGCGGATCGCGGCCGTGATCGAGGAACGCGGCGCGCGGATCGCGGTGGTCGGGGTGCCCAAGACGATCGACAACGACATCCCCTACCTGGACCAGAGCTTCGGGTTCCAGACCGCGTTCGCGCGGGCCTGCGAATCGATCCACGCGGTGACCGTCGAGGCCAAAGCCACCCCCCACGGTATCGGTCTGGTCAAGCTGATGGGGCGGCACTCCGGGTTCATCGCCTGTTACGCCGCGCTGGCCCGTACCGACGCCGACGTGGTCCTCATCCCGGAGGTCGAATTCCAACTCGACGGTGAGCGCGGCCTGCTGCACTACCTGCAACGACGAGTGCAAGAGCGCGGCTATGCCGTCGTGGTCGTCGCCGAGGGAGCCGGGCAGGAGCTACTCGAGGGCGAGCACGCCTCCGGCGACGCCTCCGGCAACGCCGGGCTGCGCGATATCTGCCCGTTCCTGCGGCAGCGGATCGCCGAACACTTCGCCGCGGTCGGCATCAACGCCTGTATCCGGTTCATCGACCCGAGCTACACCATCCGCAGCGGGCCGGCGAACCCCTATGACAGCGTCTACTGCGTACGGCTCGCCCAAGCTGCGGTGCACGCCGCGATGTCCGGCCGCACCGACATGGTCGTCGGCCGGTGGCGCCGACGATTCGTGCACATCCCGATGACGCTGACGGTCAGCAAGCGCAATCAGGTCGACCCGCACGGTGACCTGTGGATGTCCGTGCTCGAAGCGACCGGCCAGCCGATGCGCTTCGAGTCGGTCTAGTTGTTTCTCAGCGGATCTTTAACCGCCTGCCGGATCAGGTCGACGATGCCGAACTGGCCATCGTTGAGGGCTCCGAACTGGCCCGCTTTCGGTTGGAAACCCGGTTGGGCGACGAGATAGGATTGTGGGTCTGCGAGGAGGAGGCCGATGAAGACTTCGGCCACGATCCTGCCCCCCACGGGCCCTAATCTCTGGCCCTGCTCGATCAGTTCGGCTTCCTTGAGGATGTAGTACCACAACGGGGTGTGGTCGGCGAATACCGCGGTGAGGCGGGCCCGCACATCTTCGGCGATGGCAGGAACGCTCTCATCGTCGGTGCCGTCCAGGCGCTTGTAAGCCGTCCCAACGGAGAAGGGGAAATCGGGGTTGCCGCTGCTGATGATCAGCTCGTTTGGCACGCCCATGGCCCGTGCCACGTCCTGGCCGGTGGGCAGGCCGAGGGCCTTGCCGCGTTTGAGATTGCGCTCGGCCAGGGACACCGGGCCGCTGGTCACGACCGACGGCGGCAGGCCACCGAGACCCGCCGAGATCTGGGTGTCGATCGCCCGCGCTGGTTGCAGTTTCTTCGTGAGATCCGGATCGACGATCTCCGGAAAATCGAAGAAACGGAACCACGACAGGCGATGTTCGGCGTCCAATCGCCTGCCGCCTCGCAGGTCCCGTCCCGAAGCAATGTCGAAGATGGGAAATTTTCCGCTCCCCGGGGTGTCGTCTTCGTCGCTGAGCTTGTTCAGACTGTAGCTGAAGCGCACCATGCTGTGACCGAAGCGGTAGGCTGCGACAGAGAACTCGACGGGTATGAACGGCCGATTCCGGGGTTGGAAAAACCTCAGGTTCCCGTCCCACTGGATGACCGTACCGGTCTGGGGATGCCTTACCGGGACCAGAATTTCGTTTACCAGATCCTCGCCGACCACCTTGGTCAGGAAATCATTGATGACCATCCACTGGTAGTGGAACCGTACGATGCGGCTCGCGGCGTCGAAACTGCCACTGCCGAGATCATCGACCACCGAGTTATGATATTTCAGGAACGCCAGCTGCAGGTTCGCGATGTTAGAATTCTCGTCGTTGCGCGGGTCACCGATGATGGCGGTGCCCACCGAGGTGCGCTGGAGGTCGTCGTTCGGTTCATCGAACAGCAGGTGCTTGCCGTCCTGCTGGTAAAAAAACACCTCATCACCGGGCCCGCTGCCGTAGACGCTGTCCAGATCGAAACGCGGGGTGCGGAAGTCACGTAGGGCGTCCGGGTCATTGATGCGGTCAAGTTGAGAGACCGGATCGAAAGTGAGGTCGTGGTCGAGGAACTGGGCAAGATAGGTGAATCCCGCCGACAATCCCTGGTGAACATTCGAGGCTTCCTCAGCCCCCACGATGTCATGAGGTTGTTCGATCGTCGTCGCCGCCAAGTCCACAATGTCAGCATCATCTGGGGAGAACGCGGGCAGATTACGGAAAAGCCGACCGAATCTTCCCACGTGAAGTTGTGACCGCGGAGGGGCCATGAGACCGCGAGGGACTGCACCATGATAAGAAGCCATATCATTTTCCTCCTGCGTTGTCCCGATTGTGTAGAGTCTGGTGGCGAGGCGCACCATGAACAAGAGCACAGCGACCCTCGGTTAGATACATCTACCCATCCCACCTTTCGGGTGAACACTTGCCTCGTGACGGGTCGATCGCGCAAGGTGACTCCCCCGCTGAAACAGTGTTATGGCACCGAACGCCACTTACGTGAAACATGCTCGACACAGGCTTGTTCGATGCTAGGTGCGGAGGTGATTCGAGGGATGCCCATCCGCGATCGGCGAATGCCTACCACGGTTCCCTACTCACCTGCTCCGCCCGGCGCCGAACCAAGCTACGACCCGCCGGCCTGGTGGGGCGGGTACCGCAGCCCGGGCTGCTGGGACGAGATGCTGGTGAACGGACGTGCCCGCGAGGCCAACAGCGGCGTCGTCCGCTACCTCGCCTCCCTGGGTGATGATCTGCTCGAACGCCAGCGGGCGGCGGAGTTGATGATCAAGGCGATGGGCATCACGTTCACCGTCTACTCCGACGCCGACGACCAGGACCGGGACTGGCCCTTCGACGTGATCCCCCGGGTGATCTCCACGCAGGAATGGAGCCGGATCTCCGCCGGCCTGGTACAGCGGCTGACCGCGTTGAACATGTTCATCGACGATCTGTACGGGCAGGCCAAGGTCGTCGCCGACGGGGTGCTGCCGGCAGAAGTACTGACCAGCTCAACGAACTTCCGGCCACAGTGCATCGGGGCGCGCCCACCGGGAGGGGTGTGGGCGCACGTCTGCGGCAGTGACCTGGTTCGCGACGCCGACGGCACGATCTATGTGCTGGAGGACAACCTGCGGGTGCCCTCCGGGGTGTCCTACATGCTGGAGAACCGGCTGGTCACCAAGCGGGTGTTCGCCGACCTGTTCCGCGACCTGGACATCCATCCGGTGGACAGCTACCCGAACAAGCTCCATGAGCTGCTCGCCGACCTGTCCCCGCGACGCACCGAGTGGCCCACCATCGCGGTGCTCACCCCAGGACTCCACAACTCGGCCTACTTCGAGCATGTCTTCCTGGCCCGTCAGATGGGCGCCTACCTGGTCGAGGGCAGCGACCTCACCGTCGAGGACGAGACCGTCTACATCAACACCATCAGCGGGCCGGTCCGCGTGGACGTGATCTACCGCCGGGTCGACGACCTGTGGCTCGACCCCGAGGTGTTCCGGTCGGACTCGATGCTCGGGGCACCCGGCCTGATGCGAGCCTGGCGAGCCGGCAACGTCGCCATCGCCAACGCGCCCGGAGCCGGGGTGGCCGACGACAAGGTCATCTATGCCTACGTGCCCGAGCTGATCCGCTACTACCTGGGCGAGGATCCGCAGATCGCGAACGTGCCCACCTACCTGTGCTGCGACGATGCGCAGCGCAGCCATGTCCTGGCGCATCTCGACGGGCTGGTCGTCAAACCGGCGAACTCCTCCGGCGGCACCGGGATCTTCATCGGATCCCTGGCGACCCGCGCTGAGAAGGAGGAGCTGCGGGCGCGGATCGAGGCCGACCCGCGCAACTACATCGCCCAGCCGATCCTGGCACTGTCCACGGTGCCGACGCTGCACGCCGGCCGGATCGTGCCGCGCCACGTCGACCTACGCCCCTTCATCCTCTCCGGCGGCCGTCCTTACGTCACCCAAGGCGGCCTGACCCGCGTAGCCCTGGAAGAGAACTCCCTGGTCGTCAACAGCTCTCAAGGAGGCGGCAGCAAAGACACCTGGGTCCTGGACCCGACGCATTCAGCAGGCTGAGCGGGGTTATTCGGGCGCACACAACCCCGCCCCGCCCGCGGAACGCGTCACTCGAGAGGTAAGGGGAAGCCCGATGTTGCTCTCGCGGTTCGCTGAGTCGTTGTACTGGGCGGGGCGTTACCTGGAGCGGGCCGAGGCGACCGCCCGGATGGTCAAGGTGCACACCGAGCTGTTCCTCGACCTGCCCCGTTCCGCGGGGGTGGGCTGGTCGCCGTTGCTCGCGGTGACCGGCAGCAGCGAGGAGTTCCTCGGCCGCCACGCCGAGCCCGACGAGGAGGACGTGGTGGCATTTCTGGCCACCGATCCGAAGAACCTGGGCTCGATCCTGGCCAGCATCGCCCAGGCCAGAGTCAACCTGCGGGTGAGCCGGGTGCTGTTGCCGAGCTCGGCGTGGGAAGTGGTCACCGATCTGCACAGATGGGTCACCGCCACCTCGGCGGAAGCCATCGACCGGCGGAGCAGGCTGCGCTGGATGGACAGCGTGATCTGCGAGTGCCACCTGCTGACCGGGTTGCTCGCCGGCAGCATGTGCGACGACGAGGCCTACGCGTTCCTCCAGATCGGCCGCCACCTCGAACGGGCCGACATGACCATCCGGGTGCTCGACGTCCAGGCCGGCATCCTGATCGGTCAACGCGGCGACGGCGCGCCGTACCACGATGTGACCTGGATGAGCGTGTTGCGCTCGTTGTCCGCCCACCAGATGTTCCGCCGCAGCGTCGGCTGCGGGGTATCCGGACCTGACGCGCTGCGCTTCCTGCTGCAGAACACGCAGTTCCCGAGGTCGGTGGAGTTCTGCCTGGCCGCTGCCTCCCGGGCGTTGCTCCAACTGCCTCGCGCCGGGCTGCCGCTGGCCGCCACCGTGCAGATCCAGGCAAGGTTGCGAGGGCTCACGATCACCGGCATCGTCTCGCCGGCTGACCTGCGCGAGTTCGTCGAAGATCTGGAGTCCGGGATCGGCGAGCTGCATGACGCGCTGACGCAGGCCTACTTCCGGTGCTCGCCACAACCCGCCCTGCTCGAATTGTCGTGACGGGGGGCACACATGGCCATTCACGTTGCGCTCGAGCACCAGACGTCCTACCGCTTCGACCGGCTGGTCCGGATGGCACCGCATGTCGTGCGGCTGCGCCCGGCGCCACACTGCCGCACCCCGGTGCTGTCCTACTCGCTACAGATCGAGCCGGGCGGTCACTTCCTGAACTGGCAGCAGGACCCGTTCGGTAACTACCTGGCCAGGCTGGTGTTTCCCGAGCCGATGGACGAGCTGACGATCACCGTCGACCTCATCGCCGACCTGACCGTGATCAACCCGTTCGACTTCTTCGTCGAGGAAACAGCGCAGCGTTACCCGTTCAGTTACGAGCCGTCCCTGGTCCGCGATCTCGCGCCCTACCTGACGGCCAACTCACCCGGACCGCTGCTGAGTGCATGGCTCGACACGCTGGAGCCCCTCGCGGAGCTGGGGTCCGACGGTGTTCCGATCAACGACTTCCTGGTCGGGATCAATCAGCGGTTGCAGCGCGACCTCGACTATCTCACCCGGATGGAAGCCGGGGTGCAAGAACCCGAAGAGACGTTGCGGCTGCGCCGCGGCTCCTGCCGGGACAGCGCCTGGCTGCTGGTAGCGATCATGCGCCAGCTGGGCCTGGCGGCGCGGTTCGTCTCCGGGTACCTCGTCCAGCTCGTCGCCGACCAGCCGCCGCTGCACGGTCCGGCCGGACCCAGCAGGGACTTCACCGACCTGCACGCCTGGACCGAGGTCTACCTGCCCGGGGCAGGCTGGGTCGGGCTGGATCCGACCTCCGGGCTGTTCGCCAGCGAAGGTCACCTCCCGCTGGCCTGCACCCCCGAACCATCCAGCGCAGCCCCGGTCACCGGGGCCCTCGACGAGTGCGAGGTGGAGTTCTCCTACGTCAATCGGGTGCGCCGGATGCAGGAGAGCCCGCGGGTCACGCTGCCCTACACCGATGAGCAGTGGGCCGGCATCGACGCGCTCGGCAACGCGGTGGACGCCGAGCTCGCCGCCGGCGACGTCCGGCTCACCCAGGGCGGCGAGCCGACGTTCGTCTCGGTGGACGACATGGAAGCTCCCGAGTGGACCGTCGCGCCCGACGGGCCGGGGAAACGCGAACTGGCCTGGCAGCTGGCCGGCAAGCTCGCCGAGCGCTTCGCGCCCGGCGGGCTGGTGCAGGTCGGGCAGGGCAAGTGGTACCCGGGGGAAGCACTGCCACGCTGGCAGATCGGGGTGCTCTGGCGAGCCGACAGTGCGCCGCTGTGGGAGGCGGGGACGTTGCTGGCCGACCCGTGGGCCACCGGCAAGAGCAGCGACGACGATGCGCAATGGTTGACGCTGGCAATCGCCGCGCGGCTGGGCATACCACCCGAGTGCTGCCTGCCCGCCTACGAGGACCCGCTGGAGCGCTTGGCGGCCGAGGCGCAGTTACCCGACGGGCCACCACCGGAGTCCGACGTCGACCCGACCGACCCGGCGCTGGCCGACGCCCGTGCCAGAGCCCGCATCGTGGCCGAGCTCGACACCGATGTCGGCGCGCCGCGAGGCTGGATCATTCCCGTACACCGGACCCCGCTCGATGGCGGTGGATGGGCCACCACCCGGTGGTTGCTGCGCCGCAAGCACCTCATGCTCCGCCCCGGGGACTCACCGATGGGTCTTCGACTACCCCTGTCGTCACTGACCTGGAGGAAGGCATCGGAAGACCCCGAACGCTCCGGGTTCGTGCACCGCGAACCGCTGCTGGTCCCGGCGCACGGACCGGCCATCCCGACCGCCGGGGGCGTGCCGCCGGCCAGGATCATCCCGCTGGACCAGTCACCTCCCACCGCGCTGTGCGTGGAGCGCCGCGAAGGCAGGCTCCATGTGTTCCTCCCCCCCTTGGAGCACCTGGAGCACGCCATCGAGCTGCTGGCGTTCGTCGAAGCCGCAGTCACCGAATCGCGGACACCGGTGGTGATCGAGGGTTACCCGCCGCCGGTCGACCCGCGGTTGCACCGCATCGTGGTGGGCGCCGACCCCGGGGTGATCGAGGTGAACGTGCACCCCGCGGCGAGCTGGCCGCAGCTCGCCGACATCGTGACCGGGATCTACGAGCAGGCTCGCCGGGTCGGCCTGGGCACCGAGAAGTTCGACCTGGACGGCACGCACACCGGGACCGGCGGCGGCAACCACGTCACCCTCGGCGGGCCGGCACCGGCGGACAGCCCACTGCTGCGCCGGCCTGACCTGCTGCGCAGCCTGATCACCTACTGGCAGCACCACCCGTCGCTGTCCTACCTGTTCTCCGGCCGGTTCATCGGCCCGACCAGCCAGGCGCCCCGGGTCGACGAGGGACGCGACGAGGCTCTTTACGAGCTCGAGATCGCCTTCGCCGAGCTGGAACGGCACGGTCCCGACACCCGGCCGTGGCTGCCCGACCGGCTGCTGCGTCACCTGCTCGTCGACATCACCGGCAACACCCACCGAGCGGAGTTCTGCATCGACAAGCTGTTCAGCCCCGCCGGCGAACGGGGCCGGCTGGGCCTGCTGGAGCTACGCGCGTTCGAGATGCCGCCGCATCCGCGGATGGCGCTGGTGCAGGCGCTGCTGGTGCGCGCCCTGGTGGCGCGGTTCTGGCGGGCGCCCTACACCGGGTCGCTGGTGCGCTGGGGCACCGAGCTGCACGACCGGTTCCTGCTGCCCGCCTTCGTGGCAGCCGACATCGCCGAGGTCACCGAGGATCTGCGCCAGCACGGCTACCCGTTCGAACAGGCCTGGCTGGCGCCGTTTCTGGAGTTCCGCTTCCCGCTGATCGGGTCGGTGCGCCTGGCCGGCGTCACCATCGAGCTGCGCAGCGCGATCGAACCGTGGCCGGTGTTGGGGGAGGAGGTCTCGGCCATCGCCCCCGCCCGCTACGTCGACTCCTCAGTCGAACGGCTGCAGGTAATGGTCACCGGTATGACCAGCGGTCGTCATCTGGTGACCTGCAACGGCGCCGCCCTGCCGCTGCGGGCTACCGACACCCGCGGCGAGTACGTGGCCGGTGTCCGTTACCGGGCCTGGCAGCCACATTCCGCCCTGCACCCGACGATCGGCGTGCACGCCCCGCTGGTGTTCGACCTGATGGACCGCTGGAACGGGCGCTCCTTGGGCGGTTGCACCTACCACGTGTCGCATCCCGGGGGCTTGAATTATGACCGGTTCCCGGTGAACGCCCCCGAGGCCGAGACCCGCCGGGCCAGCCGGTTCCGGCCCGAGGGTCACACGCCGGGCCCGGTGGATCCCACCAGCGTTGCGATGCTTGCCGCACCAGCGCCTGAGTATCCGTACACCCTGGATCTGCGGCGTGCACCTGAAATGGTGCCCACCCGCCGGATGAGCTGACGTGGCACCCAAGCCGGCCGAGCCGGCGAGCACCACCGATATCGGGCTCCTCGCCGGCTACCACCCAATGCCCGCCGTGCACGACGAGATGGTCGACCGGGATGGCGCGCTGCGCGAGCAATGGGCGCACGTCGGCCGAGTGCTCGACGGGCTCGGCCGCCACGAGCTGACCCGGCGGCGCACCGAGGCGGCCCGCCTGCTCGCCGGCGACGGCGTCACCTACCACGTCTCGGCCGGCGCGACCGGCACCGGTCAACGCTGGGAGCTCGATCCCGTTCCGGTGCTGATGGGCAGCGAGCAATGGGCGGACATCGAACGCGGTGCCATCCAGCGCGCGGAGCTGCTCAATCTCATCCTGACCGACCTCTACGGCCCCCGCGAACTGCTGCGACGGCGCCTCGTGCCACCCGAGCTGGTCTTCGGCCACCCCGGCTTCCTGCGGGAATGCGACCAGATCCGCATTCCCGGTCCGCAGCAGCTGTTCGGCGCTGCCCTCGACCTGGCCCGCGACACCACCGGCAGGTACTGGGCGCTCTCCGACCGCACCCAGGCACCCTCCGGCGCCGGATACGCCCTGGAGAACCGGGTGGTCGTCTCCCGGGTGTTCCCCAGCATGCACCGCGACGCCCATGTGCACCGGCTCGCACCGTTTTTCCGCACGCTTCGCTCGGCACTGCAGGCAGCCGTGCCACCGAGCGCCACCGACCCGCGGATCGTGGTGCTGACCCCGGGCCCGTGGAGCGGGACAGCGTTCGAGCATGCCTTCCTCGCCTCCTATCTGGGCTACCCGCTGGTCGAAGGCGCTGATCTCACCGTGCGTGAGGGCCGGGTGTGGATGCGCTCACTCGGGCGGCTGGAGGCGGTGGACGTGATCCTGCGCCGCGTCGACAGCTCCTACTGTGACCCGCTGGAGCTGCGCTCCGATTCCCGCCTCGGTGTGCCCGGACTGGTGGAGGCCTGCCGGCTGGGCCGGGTGTCGGTGGTGAACACGCTGGGCAGCGGGGTGCTGGAGAACCCTGGTCTGTTGCCGCTGCTGCCCCGGTTGTGTGAGCAGCTACTCGGCGAGCCGTTGCACCTGGAGTCGGTGCCGACGTGGTGGTGCGGTGAGCCGGACGGGCGGCGCTACGTGCTGGGACGGCTGGACCAGCTCGTGGTGAAGTCGATCACGCGCGAGCCGGGCGCGGAAACGCTACTGGGCTGGGAGCTCAGCACCGCCCAGCGCGAGGAACTGCGCCACCACATCGAGGCCCGCCCGCACTGCTGGGTCGGCCAGCAGCGGATGGAGCTGGGCACCGTGCCCGCGCTGGCCGGGGACGATCTGGTGCCGCGCCGGGCCGTGCTGCGAACGTTCCTGGTCGCGCACCACGACTCCTACGTCGCGATGCCCGGCGGCCTGGCCAGGGTGGCGGCAAGCGCCGGTAGCGCATCCGGCCACGATGTCATCACCAACCAGACCGGTGCGCTGAGCAAGGACATCTGGGTGCTCGCCTCCGAGCCGGAGGATCTCACCGGCTTCTGGCTCAAACCCGCCGCACCGATCGTCCTGGAACGCGCGATGTCCGCCCGGGCCGCTGAGAATCTGTTCTGGCTCGGCCGTTACGCCGAACGCGCCGAGTCGGTGACCCGGCTGCTGCGGGTGGTGGGAGATCGGCGCAACGACTTCCCGGACGGGGTCAACCCGGCAGGAAGCGCCTGCCTGCGCTGCCTGCTCGCGGCGTTGATGGAACTCACCGGGACGGCTCCCGACACTGACGGTGTCAATGCTGACCTCGACGCCGAGTTGCGTGCGCTGACGATCGACGCGCAGCGCCCCGGTACTCTCGGCTTCGCGGTACGGTGCCTGCGCGACGCGGCGTACCCGGTGCGCGACCAGCTCTCCGCCGACACCTGGCTGATCATCGGAGCGCTCGAGCGTGAGCTGTTGGAGCCCGCAGCGGCTGATTCCGCGGTGCCGGCCCCTGGCACTCTTGCCCGGGTGCTGACCAGCCTGCTCGCACTCAGCGGCCTGGCCGGTGAGGCCATGGTGCGCGATCATGGCTGGCGGTTCATGGACGCCGGGCGCCGGCTGGAGCGAGGTATCCAGGTGTGCGCGCTACTGCGCTCCACCGTCGCCGTCGCCCACGACACGGCCACCGACAGCCTGCTGCTGGAGTCGGTGCTCACCACGACCGAGAGCATCATCACCTACCGTCGCCGGTACCGTTCCCAGGCACAGCTCACCACCCTGCTGGAGTTGCTGCTGCTCGATCCCGGCAACCCGCGCTCGGTCAGCTATCAGATCGAGCGGCTGGGCGAGGATGTGGCGGTGGTCGCGCACCGGGACGGCTCCAGCGCACTGACCGAACCCGAACGGGTGGTGCTCGAGGCCTCGACGGCACTGCGGCTGAGCGACCTCATCTCGATGATCGCGCTCGACCGCGAACGCCGTCGCCCCGGAATCGAGGCCTTCCTGGACCACCTCGTGAGGTTGTTGGAGCGGGCCAGCGACGCGCTGGACGCCGCGCACTTCACCCACCTGCTGCCGCAGCAGTCGCTGCCGACCCTGGAGCCGCCTCCGACCGGTCCGGGTCACGATCATCCCTTGCGGTTGGTGTGATCACCCGTGGCGTACCAGGTCACCCACCGCACCGAGTACCACTACTCCTCAACGGTGTCCTCGAGCTTCGGTGAGATCGTCATGCTGCCCCGGGACCTGCCGAGTCAGGAGTGCGTGCGCAGCCGGCTCACGATCGATCCGCGGCCGCACGATCTGCGGGAGCGGCTTGACTTCTTCGGCAACCGGATCACCTCCTTCGCCGTCCTCACCCCGCACACCCGGCTCTCGGTCACCGCGACGAGCCTGGTGCGAGTCCACGGACGCCGCGCCGCACCCGGACCGGCCGGTGCGGCCCGGTGGGAGCAGGTCCGTGACGACATCCGCGCCGGCTCCGAGGCCGATGCGCTCGACGCCTGCCAGTTCGTGCTCGACTCGCCGCTGGTGACGATCTCGCAACACCTCACGGAGTACGCCGCGTCGTCGTTTCCCGCCGGCGAGCCGGTGCTGGCCGCGATCAGTGATCTGTCCTCGCGGATCCACCACGACTTCGACTACAAACCGGGAGCCACCCAGGTCACCACGACGATCGAGGAGGTGTTCCAGCGCCGAGCCGGGGTGTGCCAGGACTTCGCGCATCTCGCGATCGGCTGCCTACGCTCCCTCGGGTTGGCCGCCCGTTACGTCAGCGGGTACCTGGAGACCAGGCCACCACCGGGACAGCCGCGGCTGGCTGGAGTCGACAGGTCACACGCCTGGGTGTCGGTGTTCGTGCCCGAGGCCGGCTGGGTCGACATCGACCCGACGAACGACCAGCTGGTGAACGACCGCTACGTCACAACGGCGTGGGGTCGCGACTACGCCGACGTGCCACCGCTCAAGGGCGTGATCTTCACCCAGGCCGACGAACACGAGCTGCACGTGGCCGTCGATGTGGTGCCGGTAGACGAGCCGGTCTAGCCGGCCGGGTTGTTTCGGGTATAGAGAAAGCGTGCGTTCATTCAACTGCCCGCGGTGTGGTCAGCTGGTGTTCTTTGAGAATACGGAGTGCCTGCGATGCGGTCTCCCGTTGGGGTTCGACACCGAGCAGCGCACGATCGTCGATGCCACCGCCATGCAGCACTGCGCGAACCAGCAGCTGGCCGGCTGCAACTGGCTGGTACGGGACGCCGGCAGCTTGTGCACCTCGTGCCGGCTCACCCGGACCCGGCCGTCCGACTCGGATACGGACGCGATGCCGGCCTTCGCCGACGCCGAAGCGGCCAAACGCCGCGTCGTGTTCCAACTGCTGGAGCTCGGCCTGCCCCTGAGCTCGTGGGTGGATCAGCCCGACGGTCTCGGATACGACCTGCTCTCCAGCGCTGGCCAGAAGGTGGTGACCGGTCATGAGGACGGGATCGTCACGATCGACCTCGCGGAATCCGACGACCCGCACCGGGAGCAGATCCGTCTGGACATGGGCGAGCCCTACCGCACGGTGCTCGGTCACCTGCGACACGAGACCGGGCACTACTACTGGCCGGTCCTGGTCGAGCGGACCGGCCGGCTGAGCGCCTTCCGCGAGCGCTTCGGTGACGAGCGCGCCGACTACAGCGAGGCGATGGCGCGCCACTACGAGCAGGGCGCACCTGCCGGGTGGGAAGCCCGGCACGTCAGCGCCTACGCCACCATGCACCCATGGGAGGACTGGGCGGAGACCTTCGCGCACTACCTGCACATCCGCGACACCCTGCAGACGGCCGCCGCCTTCGGCGTCCGCATCGACCACCGTGACCAGACGCTGTCCGCCAGCCCCGACGTGGATGCGAACGGTGCAAGCTTCGAGTCGATCATGGCTGACTGGCTGCCGTTGTCCTACGCGCTCAACGCGGTCAACCGCAGCATGGGCCGGGACGACCTCTACCCCTTCATGCTCAGCCCAGCCGTCATCGACAAGCTCGCCTGGGTGGGCACCGTGAGTGGTAGCGCAGCCTGACGCTGCCCGGGATGCAACAGAGCGCAGCAGTTCGGGTACCATCCGTGAGCAGTCGAGTGCGTACTCCGGTACTGCAGCGACGGTAGTTCAGCAACCCGTGGCGCGGTGACTGGTTCCCTGGAGGGAGTCCGCAGTGGGGAAGAGCACGGTGGGAAACGACACGGTGGGAAACGAAACCGTAGCGGACGCGGACGGCCTCGCCGCTACCGTCCGTAACCTGAACGGTTTCGACGCACTGGCTCTGCTGATCGCCCTCGTTCTGGTCGGTGTGGGTTTCCTCATCGGGACCGCTGGCAGCCCTCCTAGCGGTTCGGCCACCTCCGTCGAGTTCACCATCAATCCAGAGGACGAGGTTCGCTCGCTGGCTCCCGGGGCGACCGCACTGTTCCCGGTCTACATCAACAACCCGAACGACTACGGCGTGCGGGTTGACTCGATCAGCGAGGGCAAGTCGAAGGACACCACCAGCGGCTGTCCCGCCGCCACCATCACCAGCGCCGGCCTCGATGGCCCCGCGGGATTCATCATGGCGGGCGGTGTCCGAGCCTACGAGATCTCGGTGACGATGGCGGCGGCCACAGACGGCAGGTGCAAGGGGCAGACGTTCACCCTGCCGCTGACCGTCAAGCTCGCGTCAGCTTCTGCCAACCGGCAGTAATACGTCCTGAGCAGCTCCCCGGGGCTGCCTCCGGTGCTGGACGTCTGCATCGCGTACCCGTAGCGGTGTGGCCGGGGCCCGCACCGCACGCGGCACGGCGTGAGCGACAGCCTGCCGGGGATCGAAGGTGACCGGGAGGTCGTAGAGCACGACGTGGTCCTCGGTCAGGGAGAAAT
The DNA here is from genome assembly GCA_963712995.1 of uncultured Actinomycetota bacterium. Classification (GTDB taxonomy): domain Bacteria; phylum Actinomycetota; class Actinomycetes; order Mycobacteriales; family Pseudonocardiaceae. The sequence goes on from CAVQKH010000012.1 coordinate 239,758, forward strand.
CGTGCATCATCGGGCTGCCGGCGACCTCGATGTCCACCGTGCGGCGCGCTCTGCCGTCGACGCCGATGACCGAGTACTGCACGTGCTTTCCGCGGCCGAAGGAGTAGGACACCGCATGCAGTTCCCCGGTGTTCGGATCACGTTTGGGATGCGCGGCGTAGCCGCCGCGCAGAGTGCCATCGAAGTCGCACGGTCCGACGGTGTCCAGGTCATCACCGAGCTCGACGTTGGTGATCCCGCCTTCCACCAATGCCAGTGTGCGGCCGGCGTGGCTGAGCACGTTGGTATTGGCTCCCAACACTTCCAGCCCAGTTCGGATGGGCGCACGCGCTCGGTACGGCCGCACCGAGCGCGTGCGCCACAGCGGGCGTGCGGATCCAGCGATTGCGATACCACTCGGCCTTGCCCTCGCGCAGGCGTACCCCGTGGACCATGCCATCGCCGGTGAACCAGTGATAGGCCTCCGGGTCGACCTCCGCGATCGGGTTCGGTCCGTTGCGCAGGTACCGCCCGTCAAGATGGGCCGGGATGGTGCCGGTGACGGCCAGCTCGGTGATCGTGTGCTCGCGCTGCACCGGTGCGTAGTTGCCCTCGAGGTAGTCGTTACTCACGGTGCAGGCCTCCCTGTTTCATAACATTGTTACAATAATAGCTCGCGGGTCCGCGGTGGGACCGAGCCCAGGAACACCGCTTGCACACAGTCGCCACGGGGTGTCAGAGAGTTCTCACTTTCGTGTGGTGGGCGGCCAGAGCACTGGCCCCCGGCGTAACAGCGACCTACTCTGAAGTACGGGGCGAGGGAAGAACCACCGAGGGGATCTGCGTTTTGCGCACCCTTCATCATATATATTTTGAGCATCGCCGCGCTAATGGATCATAGATCGCCAAATCTCGTTCATCTGGTTTGAGTTTCTAGCAGTCAAGCCAGGGGGGAATTAGATGAACGTTCACTGGGTGCGTTCGAATGAAATCGTGTTGTCCCTGCTGGCGGCCGCCATGGTGACTGTCGGCACGCTGACTGTTCTGGTCGTCCATGAGCAATACGACCAGAACGCACTTCACGGGCAGATCAATCTCGGATCGGCTCCCGCGGAGGCCACGGCGCCGAAGGGGAGCGCACCGGTTCCCACGGGCATCACGGACACCCCGACGACGGCGATCACGCCCGATCGCGTCACCGCACCAGCCATGCCGGCACCCCGGGTAGCCCCCGCTCCCCCAGCGCCACAGCTCAATCCAGCACCTCGGAGTGCACCGGTATCCCATAAACCGCCCCAGCCCAGGACGCGCCCGCAGCAGCGAGCACATCCGGTTGCGGCACCGGGCCTGCCGGCACCGGGTCTACCCGCACCGGGTCTGCCGGCACCGGGTCTATCGGCACCGGGTAAACCAGGACCGGGTAAACCAGGACCGGCACATCCAGAAATCCCGGCACCCGCTGCTGATCCGGCGACCCGTCCAGCCTCACCGGCGAGCACACCGGAACCCGACCGCGTACCCAGCAGACCCACCACGCCGTCCAAATCAGCCATACCGACCGGTTCCTCGGGTGGAGACAGTTCGCAGACGCCGCAGGACTCCACTCCGGCACGCACACCCACCAAGGACCGGACAGCAGACTCACCAGGACCCGTGAAGACGGGAACATACCGTCCGCCCTGGACACCGAGTTGATGTTCGGGGGTTGTTTCCCCAGAGAGAACCCGTTCCCATCAGAGCGACACGTCGACGTAACGTCGTCGACCTAACCTGTTCTGACATGAGACGACGCGCGAAGATCGTTTGTACGATCGGCCCGGTGACTGCGACCGCGGAGCGGATCCGGGGGCTGGTCGAGGCGGGGATGGATATCGCCCGGCTGAACTTCAGTCATGGTAGCCATGATGATCATGCTCGGGTGTACACGATGGTGCGGGAGGCCAGCGATGAGGCTGGTCGTGCGGTGGGGATTCTGGCTGATCTGCAGGGGCCGAAGATCCGGCTGGGGCGGTTTGCGGCCGGCCCGGTTCAGTGGCGTACGGGTGATGAAGTGCGGGTGACGGTGCGGGATGTGCCGGGTACGCATGATCGGGTCTCCACGACGTATGCGGGGTTGGCCCAGGATGCCCGCAAGGGTGATTCGTTGTTGGTCGATGACGGCAAGATCGCTTTGTTGGTGCGTAAGGTTGAGGATTTCGATGTGGTGTGCGAGGTCATCGAGGGTGGTCCAGTCAGTGATAACAAGGGTTTGTCCCTACCGGGGATGAATGTCTCGGTGCCGGCGTTGTCGGCGAAGGACATCGCGGATCTGGAGTTCGCGTTGCGGTTGCGGGTGGATCTGGTGGCGTTGTCGTTCGTGCGGTCTCCGGCTGATATCGATCTGGTGCATCGGACGATGGATGCGCTACCGGGGGGCCGGTTGCCGGTGATCGCGAAGTTGGAGAAGCCCGAGGCGGTGGATAATCTCGAGGCGATTGTGCTGGCTTTTGATGGGGTGATGGTGGCCCGGGGGGATCTCGGGGTGGAGTTGCCGTTGGAGAATGTGCCGTTGGTGCAGAAGCGGGCTGTTCAGGTGGCTCGGGAGAATGCGAAGCCGATCATTGTGGCCACTCAGATGCTCGATTCCATGATCATTAGTGCGCGGCCGACGCGGGCGGAGGCCTCCGATGTGGCCAACGCGGTGCTCGATGGTGCCGACGCGGTCATGCTCTCCGGTGAGACCAGCGTCGGTGCTTACCCGATCGAGTCGGTCAAGACGATGAGCCGCATCGTGGAGGCTGCCGAGGCCAGCTTCGTGAAAGTTCCTCCGCTCAACCACGTGCCGCGGACCAAACGGGGCGTGCTGGCCTGCGCAGCCCTCGACATCGGAGAGCGCCTGGAGGCCAAGGCTCTGGTGGCGTTCACCCAGTCCGGCGATACCGTCCGTCGGCTGGCCCGGCTGCACAGCCACCTGCCGTTGCTGGCGTTCACGCCCGAGGCTCCGGTTCGTAACCAGCTCGCGCTGACCTGGGGCACCGAGACCTTCCTGGTGGACCGGGTCGAGACCACCGACGCGATGGTCCGGCTGGTGGACCAGGCGATGCTCTCGATCGGGCGCTACCAGCGCGGCGATGTGGTGGTGATCGTGGCCGGATCCCCTCCGGGGACCGTGGGCTCGACCAATCTCATCCGGGTACACCGCTTGGGCGAGGACGACCTTGGCTGATCGTCTCGCACTCTGTGTCACCTTTTCGGTGGCTCCTCAGCAATTCAGCAACGAAGGGTCCTGGTTGAGGAGTTGCGCGCGAGGCGAGATGAACACCTCGTACTCCTCCGTCGCGTCGAGCCGGAACAGGCCGACCTTGCAGCAGTTCTGAAAAGCCATCCGCACACCGAAGTGCCGCTGAACCGTTCCACGCATCGCATCACTGCCGACCAAACGGAAAACCTCACCCCACGACGCATCGTCGGGCGGAACCTCCAGGTTCTGCACCGACGATGCGTCGGTGGCATCCAGCTCCTTTGCCAGTCGCTCGACCATCGACCATGCGTAGGGCAGCGATTCGCGAATGCAGTCCACAAATTCGGCGTCCGGGACGGCGCCGCGCTGCGCTTTCTCCAACAGGCTCACAGGAACGGTCAGTGACACTGTGCCTCCAACATCGACCTAAGGGACACGTTTCACACTACGGTCCGCGCTCGCCTGCCGAAACCTCCAATTAGGCGACCCGCCGATCCATGCGCTAATGCGAATATGCCACGGTGCTCCTGGTCGATACTCCAGGCCGGAGACACCCAGCCGCTAGAAACGATAATAAAGGAACGGACTGAAAGTACCGGTGGCGACCAGCAGCGCGGAGTAGAACAGGCCCAGCGTCATCACACCCACCCGCAGCATCGAGGCGGGACGGGAGCGCACCGATTCGAGATAGCGACCGGTGACCGGCTCGGCCGGCAGCACGAACACCAGGGCAGCACCCAGCAGGATCGCGAGTCGCTGGTTGGTCAGCGAGGCGGCCACCATGTCGGGCAGCCCACCGGGATCGGGGATCACCATGTGCCGCAGCAAGACCACCGCGGTGCCCAGATCCGGCGATCGGAACAGCACCCAGCCGAAAACCACGACGAGCAGTGTCAGTGCCCGGCGCGCCAACCGGAGCTGCGGCTCGTCCGGCGCCACCGCCCAGCCACGACGACGCTCGATCACCAGCAGCGTGCCGTGATAGAGCCCCCAGAACAGGAAGGTCCAGTTCGCGCCGTGCCAGAAGCCGACCAGCGCGAACACGATCCACAGGTTGCGATACGTCCTGCGCTCACCGTGCCGGTTGCCACCGAGCGGGATGTAGACGTAGTCGCGGAACCAGCGGGACAGCGACATGTGCCAGCGGCGCCAGAATTCGGTGATGCTCGCCGAGGAATACGGGCGCGCGAAGTTCTCCGGCAATCTGAAACCGAGCATTCGCCCCAGCCCGATGGCCATGTCTGAGTACCCGGAGAAATCGAAGTACAGCTGTAGCGTGTATCCGATCGCGCCGAGCCAGGCGGTCGCGGTGGTCACCTGATCGGCCGGTGTGGCGAAGCAGGCGTCCACCAGCGGTGCCAGCGAATCCGCGATGACCACCTTCTTGCTCAAGCCAAGCGCGAAGCGCGGGAAGCCGGCGGCGATGTCGTCCAACCGGTGGCTGCGAGCCTGCGTGAGCTGGTCCGCAATCTCCCGGTAGCGCACGATCGGTCCTGCAACCAGCTGGGGGAACATCGCGATATAGGCGATGAACGAGACCTTGTCGCGCAGCGCCGGGCGGTCCCCGCGGTAGACATCCACCACGTAGGAGATGTGGTGGAAGGTGTAGAAGGAGATCCCGATCGGCAGGGCGAGCGAGACAGTGGGGAGGTCCAGCCCGGTGACCGAAGCCAGCGCCGCGGCTTGTGTGCTGGCGAAACCGGCGTACTTCCACACCAGCAGCACCGCGAGGTCAAAGCCGATGACGGCGATGAGCAACCAGCGGCGACGCTGCGGTTCGAGATCCCAGTCGTCGGGTTCCAGCGCCGGACCCATCACGTAGTTGATGAGCATGCAGGCCAGCAGCAGCAACGTCGTCGGGCCCGCTCCCACTGCGTAGAACACCAGGCTGGCGGCCGCCACAACCCCGTTTCGCCAGCTCCGCGGCGCGATCAACACGGCCGCAAGCACCGCTGGCATGAAGTACCACAGGAACATCGGGCTGGCGAAGGACATAGCGGCCGCGCAGCCTAGCGGAAGCGGTCGGCGTCACCATCCGGACCGGTGAGCTGGTCGTGCTCGGGTTGCGCCTCGGTGGAGCCCGGTGGGTAGGGTGAGATCAGGTCCTCAACCCCACCCACCGGGCTGCTCGCGAGTCGCCGACGAGCATCTGATGTTCGAAGCTCACACCGCGATCGGTTCGCCGCAACCGGATCTGGTCAGTTCACCGGCAACGGCAAGGGATCACCTACACCGGGCGGTGGGGGCGGTGGAGTCGTTGCCGGAGTGGTATCCGACGACGCGGCATGCGAGCAGCGATACTGCGGAGCAGCCGCATCGAAATCAGCAGCACGTTGGCACGTGGTGGAGGAACCGTCGGCTTCCTCGACCGTCCAGCCCACCGGTGGCTCACCGCGCAGGCCCTGCTCCCCCTGGACACCTTGACATTGCGTGGGTTGTGCCAGGCAAGGTGGGGACTTGCCCGGCTCTCCCTGATCGCCCCGTGGCCCGCGCAACGTCTCGCTGTTCGCCGCGAGGTAAGCCTGCACGGCCTCATCGAGCTGTTCCGGCGCAGGTCCCACGGGCGGTGGCGGCAGCTTGGCCAGCTGAGTCGCGATCTCCGCCCGGATCTGCGCAGGAGTAGGAACCACGATGGACTCAGCGGCGATCTTCGCGGCGATCTGAGCGGTGGAGGCCGCAGCGAGCACCTGAGAGTCCGGCGCGGTGCCCAGTGCGGGAATCGGGACCGTGGCCAGACCCCGGCGGGCAAGTTCGGCATTCGCCTGAACACCCAGCTCGTGGGCGCCCTGGGCAAGCCGCCGGATATCCGCCGCCGAGGTCTGGAGTTGGCTGGTCCGCACCTCGTCGGCGCTGGTGTAGGCCGAGAACCGCTGGGCGAGCATGAACAGCGGGATGCCGACCAGCAGGGATGTGATCACCGCAGCCACCACCGCGCCGCGAAAGTAGGCCCGGCCTTCGCGCCGGATCTCCTCCCGTGCGACCTGCGGCGCAGCCTGCGCCGTCTGCGCGATCGAATCCCGCAGCTCCTGCAGACCCTGGCTGAGCCCATCAACGCCGGCCATGCGCCCCCGCCATCTGCAGCGTCTCCAATCGTCCGACTCGATGCTGCAGGTCAGTGATCTCATGCTGGATCAGCGCGACGGCCTCGTCGGCCCGTTGTGCGATCAGGGCGGGCTCGGGCGATTCAGACCCGGCCCACCCTGATCGACGACGGTCAACGACGATCGGACCGACCAGGGCTGTGATCAGGACCCCCACAAAGGAAAGCCCCGCAATAATGATCGTCAGCCATGGTGGCCCTGAGCTCACCAACTCCACGTCAGCTCAGCCCCCACAGTTCGTCCACAGGCTCTACCCCGCCACCCAGAACCAAAGGTCACACAACAGATCATCATCACGTACGCAGCGGGGCGGACTCATAACGGACGTGCTTCAATAGTGCGGTTCGGATACTGTGAGGTGCTATCCCGAGAATGCGGGTACGTGCCCGTTCTTCGCTGCCTGGTGATTTGCTTCCCACGCGGTGACCACGTTGAGCGGCAGCCGGCCGCGGTCGCTGACACTGTGGCCGTTCTGCTTGGCCCACTCACGGATCGCACGGAGCGTGTCCCGGTTGTAGCCGCTGCGCGCGGGGGCACCATTGCCGGCTCCCCGGCCGTTCGCCCGCTCGGTACTGCGATTACCAGGGCGGCGCCCGCTGGTCTTACGAGCAGCCGCGACGTAACGGGACAGGTTGTCCCGGAGCTTGGCGGCGTTGTCGTTCGCCAGGTCGATCTCGTATGTGACACCTTCGAGCGCGAACTCGACTGTCGTAATGTCCTCGGCTTCCTCACCAGTGAGGTCATCGATGAGGGTGACGATGGTCTTCTGAGCCACGGGTGTGGATTCTCCTTGTCGGAAGGAACGCGGCATTGACACAACTGCCGTGTCGTGAACGCTGACCGCGATAAGATACACAACGCTGCCGCGATGTGAACCCACGGCATGCCGAAAGCGGTTGTTCAGCCTCCCGGCAGCTCCGCCGAGCAGGACCGTTTCAGCTGAGACGGCGCAGGCGGGCGACCTCGGCGAGCATGACGCCGGCTGCGACCGAGGCGTTGAGGGACTCGACCGGTCCCGCCATGGGTATCGACACCACGCCGTCGCAGGTTTCGCGGACAAGCCGGGACAGGCCCCGTCCCTCCGAACCGAGAACGAGCACCAAGGGACCGGTGGCCAGCGGGAAAGTATCGAATGCCATCGGGCCGTCAGCATCGAGCCCGACGATCATCAGGCCGGACACGGCGAGGGTTTTGAGCGTGCGCACCAGGTTGGTGACCCGGGCCACCGGTAGGTGGGCAGCAGTACCCGCCGAGGTCCGCCAAGCCACCGCGGTCATTCCCGCCGAACGCCGCTGCGGCACCAGCAACCCGTGCGCGCCGAATGCGGCGGCGCTGCGGACCACAGCGCCCAGATTGCGCGGGTCGGTCACCCCGTCCAGCGCAACCAGCAGCGGCGCCACCCCGGACTCGTGCGCGCTCGCGAGCACGTCCTCGGCTGCTGCGTACTCGTAAGGCGGCACGTGCAGCGCCATCCCCTGGTGCGGGGCACCTCCGGCCAGCCGATCGAGGTCGACCCGGGGGACCTCGAGAATGGCCAGACCGGCGTCGGCAGCCAACCGGATGGACTCGCTGACCCGGTCGTCGAGATCCAACCCAATGGCGACGTGCAGGGCGGTGGCCGGCACTGCGGCGCGCAGGCACTCCAGCACGGGGTTGCGACCGAGCACGATCTCCCCCGGCTCGCTACCGCTACGACGGCGGGCGCGGGCGGCCGCTTCGCTGTGCTGGGTCGGGCGACGCTGGGTGTCCTGGTGCCGGGTGTCCTGGTGCTGGCTGCCTTGGCGCTGGCTGCCTTGGCGCTGGGTTCCTTGATGCTGGGCCGGATGACCGGGTCGCAACTCGGCGGGTGGAGTGGCACCGCGACCGCGCAGTCCCTTGCGCTTGTACCCGCCGGAGCCGACGACAGCCCCCTTCTTGGTTCCCGGCTTGCGCATCGCACCTCTGCGCTGGGAATTACCCGCCATCAGTTCAGCTCCCCTTGACCGTCCACACTGGACCATCGGGGGTGTCCTCGACGGCGATCCCGGCCGCCAGCAACCGATCACGCACCGCGTCGGCGGTCGCGTAGTCGCGGCGGTGACGAGCCTCGGCTCGCTCGGTGAGCAGCCGGTCCACCAGAAAGGTCAGTGCCGCCGACGTGGCGTCCGACGCTGAGATCGAGCGCCACTGCTGCGCCAGAGGGTCCAGGTTGAGCACCTCGGTCATGGCGCGCACCGAACCCGCCGCTCCCACCGCGGCTATGTGGTCCCCGGCATCCAGCGCCGCATTGCCCTCGCGCACTGTGCTGTGGATCGCGGCGAGCGCTGCGGGCGTGCCGAGGTCGTCGTCCATCGCAGCGACGAACTCAGCGCACCAGGTGCCCGGTTCCGGCACCCCGCAGCGCTCCCGGACCCGGTGCACGAACGACTCGATCCGCTGGTAGGCGGTGACCGCCTCGTCCAGCGCGCCGTCGGAATATTCGATGGCAGAGCGGTAATGCGCGGCGATCAGGTAGTAGCGCAGCTCCACCGCCCGGACCCGGCGCAGGGTGGCCGGGATGGACAGCGTGTTGCCCAGCGACTTGGACATCTTCTCACCGGAGAGCGTCACCCAGCCGTTGTGCAGCCAGTACCGGGCGAAGGGGTCGCCGGCGGCGCGGGACTGGGCCCGTTCGTTCTCGTGGTGCGGGAAGACCAGGTCCAGCCCGCCGCCGTGGATGTCGAACTCCGAACCGAGGTAGGTGGTGGCCATCGCCGAGCACTCCAGATGCCATCCGGGGCGACCCGGCCCCCATGGCGTCGGCCAGTACGGCTCGCCCGGCTTGGCGCCCTTCCACATCGTGAAATCCCGGGGGTCGCGCTTACCCGACGCGGCGGACTCGCCCTGGGACATCTCCTCGAGGCGCGCTCCCGACAGGCAGCCGTAGTCATCGACGGTGGCCACCGCGAAGTAGACGTCACCACCCGCGGCGTAGGCGTGTCCCAGGTCGATCAGCCGGGCCATCAGCCCGACCATCTGGGACGTATGGCCGGTGGCTCGCGGCAGCACGGAGGGCGGCAGGCACCCCAGCGCGGTGTAGGCGTCCTCGAAGGCACGTTCGTGGGTGTAGGCCCATTCCCACCACGGCCTGCCGGCTTCCGTGGCCTTGGCGATGATCTTGTCGTCGATGTCGGTGACGTTGCGGACGAACGTCACCTCGTACCCGGTGGCCATCAGCCAGCGCCGCAGCACGTCGTAGTTCAAGGCTGAACGGACGTGACCGATATGCGGGACGCCCTGCACGGTGGCACCACAGACGTAGATCGACGCTGAGCGGGATCGCAGCGGAACGAACTCGCGCGCACTGCGCGTTGCGGTGTCGTAGAGGTGCAGGCTCACTCCGATGATGGTACGGGGGCGTTTCCGGACGACTGGCGCCGCGTCGATCATCCAGGTGGACGCGGCAGTCACGCCCGTAGCAGCAAGACGGTGGCGACTGCGGCCACGCCTTCACCGCGGCCGGTCAACCCGAGGCCGTCGGTGGTGGTACCGGACACCGAGACCGGCCCGCCCAGGGCGTCGGTGAGCACCCGCTGCGCCTCGGCGCGGCGGGTGCTCACCCGGGGCGCATTGCCGATCACCTGTACCGCGCCGTTGGCCACCGTCCAGCCCTGGCCGGCCAACCGGCGACGCACTTCGGCGAGCAGGTCGGTGCCGTGCGCGCCGGCCCACCGCGGCTCGCCGGTCCCGAACACCGCGCCCACATCGCCCAGACCCGCGGCGGACAGCGCTGCATCACACAACGCATGCGCGGCGACATCGCCGTCCGAGTGCCCGGCGCAGCCCGGTATCCCAGGCCAGTGCAGCCCGGCGATCCAGCAGTCCCGGCCGGGCTGCACCGGGTGCACGTCGGTGCCGATCCCGACTCTCATGCCGGACCGGCAACCCGCGTCCCGGCCACCACCTCGGCGATAGCGAGATCGAACGGTGTAGTGATCTTGAAAGCATGCGGGTGCCCCGGCAACGTGACCACCGGCACACCGAGCGCCTCAACGAGCCCGGCATCGTCGGTCACGGGCCCTGTTGCGGCCGCATGGGCCCGCCGCAGTATCTCGCCGGCGAACCCCTGGGGGGTCTGCACCACCCGAAGGGCGGCGCGGTCCAGGGTGCCCACGACGCAACCCGCGGAATCCACCTGCTTGATCGTGTCGGCCACGGTCAGCACGGGCACCACGGCTTGCGCACCGGCCAGTATCGCCTCCACCACCGCCTGGATCACGCTGACCGGGGTGAGGCAGCGGGCGGCGTCATGCACCAACACCACGTCCGCGTCGGGAACGCTGCGCAAAGCCGCTCCGACCGAATCGGAACGGGTCGCGCCACCGGTGACGATCTGGATCCTGTCCCCGGCCTCGGCAACGGCAGCACGCGCGAGCTCATGGTGCCGCGCATCGACCGCGACCACCACGACCTCGACGCAACCCGACGCCAGCAGCCCCTGCACGCAGTGCCACAGCAGCGGACGACCGTGCAGCGGCACGAACGCTTTGGGCAGTCCCGCCGCCAACCGCAGACCCTGCCCCGCCGCAGGCACCAGTGCCGCGACTCGAGAGTCAGAGCCGGTGATCGGCGACGTGGTCAGGAGGGGGCACGTTCAGGAGGCGGCGGCGAGGACCTCGTCGAGTAGCACCTCGGCGTTGTCCTCATTGGTGCCCTCGGCGAGCGCGAGCTCGCTCACCAGAATCTGGCGAGCCTTCGCGAGCATGCGCTTCTCGCCGGCCGACAGGCCACGATCACGCTCACGACGCCAGAGGTCCCGGACCACTTCCGCCACCTTGTTGACATCGCCGGAGGCAAGTTTCTCCAAGTTGGCCTTGTACCGCCGCGACCAGTTCGTCGGCTCCTCGGTGTGGGGAGCGCGCAGCACTTCGAAAACCCGATCGAGACCCTCTTGACCGACGACGTCCCGGACACCGACGAACTCGGCATTGGCAGCGGGAACACGAACGGTAAGATCACCTTGAGCGACCTTGAGGACGAGGTACTTCTTCTCCTCACCCTTGATCACTCGAGTCTCGATGGCTTCGATGAGAGCGGCACCGTGATGCGGGTAGACGACGGTCTCTCCGACCTTGAAAACCATGTGTCCTCTGCCCCTTTCGCTGCACCTAGGTTACCACGCCCGTAAACCGGTCCGCGCGGGGCCACTGGAGCGTCATCGCAGGTCAGAGGATCCGACCACCGCCTCACACCGGGTGAGCGGGTGCTCCGCAGCTCACGGTCACTCCACTATGGACCTGCTCGCAGCGGTCGGGTCCACGTAGGCACCGCGGCTGCGCGACGGGCCGGTCCGATAGAATTTGACCATGCGGCTGCCGCTCACTATCACAGCCCGGATCGTGGCCTGCTGCGCCGCTACACTGGCGTTGGTCGGCTGCAGTGCGGGTCAGATCACCCAGACCGATCACCAGGTCCCTGCTGTAGACGGGGCCTCCGGCGATGTCGGGACCTCCATCGCACTGCGCGATGTGCAGATCTCCTATCCGGGCAACACCAATGGCGCCTACCCCGCCGGGTCGACCGTGCCGGTGCTGCTCACCATCGTCAACCAGGGGAGCAACACCGACGAGCTGATCGCCGTGACCAGCCCGGCGGCCAGCCAAGCGGTGGTGTTGGGGACCACCCAGATCCCGCCCAGAACCACCGTCATCAGCACGACCGGTTCGACCGAGCCCACCAGCCCACTGGTCGTCGGAGAGCTGCGGGTACTGCTCATCACCACCCAGCCCCTGCGCGCCGGCCTCAACACACCCGTGACATTCCAGTTCCGCAACGCAGGCCAGCTCACCCTCCCCGTCCCCATGGCACCCCCCGCCACCTCGGCCGGCTAGCCCACCTTCTCCGCAAACCCCGACCGCACCGGTAGGGACGCGGTGTCGGGGTCGGGGATTAGCGTGCGCGGGCATGGGCAGAGGTTCGGCGGGCGTTCGGGATGGGCACCGGTGCGCCGAGTGCGGCCATGAGGTGGCCAAGTGGGTGGGCCGCTGCCCGGAGTGCCACAGCTGGGGCAGTGTGCTGGCGGCCGGTCCGCGACCTGCGGCAGCGGTCACCGCCCGAGCACCATCGATCCCGGCCCGCCCGATCTCCCAGGTCGATCTGCACTCCGCGCAGGCCACCCCCACCGGAGTGGCCGAACTCGACCGGGTACTCGGTGGCGGCCTGGTGCCCGGCGCGGTGGTGTTGCTGGCCGGCGAGCCGGGGGTGGGCAAATCCACCCTGCTCCTGGAGGTCGCCCACCGCTGCGCGATGGCCGGACGCCGCACGCTGTACGTGACCGGTGAGGAGTCCGCCGGCCAGGTCCGGCTGCGGGCGCAGCGCACCGGCGCGCTGCACGACGAACTGTTCCTGGCCGCCGAGTGGGACCTGCCCGCCGTGCTCGGGCACCTTGACACCGTCGATCCGGGGTTGCTGATCGTCGATTCGGTGCAGACGATGTCCTGCCCCGGCATTGAGGGCAGCGCGGGTGGGGTGTCCCAGGTCCGCGCGGTGGCCAGCGCGCTGATCAGCGCCGCCAAGCAGCGCGGGCTACCGGTGGTGCTGGTCGGCCACGTCACCAAGGACGGCACGGTGGCCGGACCCCGGGTACTGGAACACCTGGTGGACGTGGTGCTGAGTTTCGACGGCGACCGGCATTCCACGCTGCGGATGGTCCGCGGGATCAAAAACCGGTTCGGGGCCGCCGATGAGGTCGGCTGCTTCGAACTCACCGATAGCGGCATCATCGGCTTGCCCGATCCGTCGGGGCTCTTTCTCAGCCACCGCGACGGTGCGGTGGCTGGGACGGCGGTGACGGTCGTCGTGGAGGGTAAGCGACCCCTGCTGGGCGAGGTCCAGGCATTGGTCGCCGAGTCCGCACTGGCCAACCCACGCCGCGCGGTGAGCGGCCTGGACTCCTCCAGAGTGGCGATGATCCTGGCAGTCCTCGAGCGACGCGGCAGGGTGAAGTTGGCGGGAGCAGACGTCTACACCGCGACGGTGGGCGGGATGCGGGTGGTGGAGCCGGCGGCCGATCTCGCCGTCGCGCTGGCCGTCGCATCGGCCGCAGATGACCTGCTGCTGCCTCCGCACACGGTGGCGATCGGGGAGGTCGGGCTGGCCGGGGAGGTCCGGCCGGTGACGGCGCTGCGCCGGCGCCTGGCCGAGGCCGCCCGGTTGGGCTTCCGGCACGCGCTCGTGCCACCGGAGAACAGCCGCGACGGCGACATCGCCGCGCCACCCGGGATGCGCCTGCACGTCGTGCCCGATCTGAGCGCTGCCCTGCGTTGGTTGCGTGCCTGAGGGCCACGCGTCGACTCAACACCGCGTCGGCAGGATGCAGTTGTACGTACCAGCCCGACGTAAGGGCACGGCCGGAAGGAGCAGCGTGGCGCAGCAGAAGGAATACGACGTGATCGTGATCGGGGCGGGTAGCGGCAACATGCTGCTCGGTCCCGAGCTCGCCCATCTCCGAGCGGCGATCATCGAGCCCGGCCGATTCGGTGGGACCTGTCTCAACCGCGGTTGCATTCCCTCGAAGATGCTGGTCGTGGCCGCTGACGCCGCACGGGCCGTGCAGGAGGCCCGCCGGTTGGGGGTGCACGCCAGCCTCGATGAGGTGGATTGGCCCGCGATCCGCGCGCGGATCTTCGGTCGGCTCGACCCGCTCCACGACAGCGCCATTGAGCACCGCCGTCGCGGCGGGGTCGATGTCTACACCGCGCCGGCACGGTTCGTCGCACCCCGAGTGCTCGAGGTCGCCGGTGAGCAACTGACCGCGGAGCAGATCGTGGTGGCTGTTGGGGCACGACCTGTTGTGCCGGAGATACCCGGTCTGGACACTGTGCCGTTCCACACCTCGGACACGATCATGCGGATCGATGAGGTGCCCACGTCACTGTGCGTGATCGGCGGCGGCTTCGTCGCCGCCGAGTTGGGCCACGTCTTCGGTGCCTTCGGTGCCGAGGTGACCCTGGTGCAGCGCGGACCCCGGCTGCTCAGTGCCGAGGACGAGCAGGTGTCGGCTCGGTTCACCGAACTGGCTCAGCGCCGCTTCGATGTCCTCCTCGACACCGCGGTGACCGCTGTCGCTGCCAGCGGGGCAGGGGTGGCCGTCACCGTCGAGCGTGGTGGGCGAGTTGAGGTGATCGAGGCGGCCACGCTGCTGGTGGCGACGGGCCGGCGCCCGAACACCGACCTGCTCGATGTGGCTGCCGGTGGCCTCGACGTCGACGAACACGGCCATCTGGTGACCGACGAGGCCTACCGGACCTCGGTGCCCGGCGTGTGGGCCTTCGGTGACGCCGCGAACCACTTCCAGCTCAAACACATGGCCAACGCCGAGGAGCGGGTCGTGCTGCACAACCTCACCCACCCCGACGCGCTGCGCCGGCTGCCCCACGACCTCGTTCCGCACGCGGTCTTCTCCGAGCCGCAGGTCGCGAGCGTCGGGATCACCGAGCAACAGGCCCGCCGGCTCGGCATCGACTACACCACCGCCGTCAGGCCATACGCCGACACCGCCTACGGGTGGGCGCTGGAGGACACCACCAGCTTCGTCAAACTCATCGCCGACCCGCGTGCCCGCACGCTGCTCGGTGCGCACATCATCGGTCCCCAGGCCGCTGTGCTCCTGCAACCACTGCTGCAGGCGATGATGCTCGGCCAGAGCGTCGATCAGCTCGCGCACCACGTCCTCTACGTGCACCCCGCGTTGTCAGAGGTTCTCGAACAAGCAGTGCTCGAACTGTGAACGCCCCGGGTCACGCTTCGTAACGCAGCCGCGGTCCCGAATCTGGGAGCGTTCATGAGACAGGGCTGTCTGGCCGAGCTCCTCGCAGATATGCTGCCCCCGGTAGCCTTACCTACGAGCCGAGGATTCGCCGATGGGTGCTCTGCCCGCTGATTTCTTCATCAAACCCGTCTCCGAGGTCGACCCCGAGATCGCCGCGGTGCTCTCGAACGAGCTCGCCCGCCAAGAGCACACCCTGGAGATGATCGCCTCGGAGAACTTCGTGCCGCAGGCGGTGCTGGACTGCCAGGGCTCGGTACTCACCAACAAGTACGCCGAGGGCTACCCGGGCCGGCGGTACTACGGCGGCTGCGAGCACGTCGACGTGGCCGAACAGCTGGCGATCGACCGGGCCAAGGCGCTCTTCGGCGCCGAGCACGCCAACGTCCAGCCCAACGGCGGCGCGTCGGCCAACGCCATCGTCTACAGCACCCTGATGGAACCCGGGGATACGTTCCTGGGTATGAAACTCGACCACGGCGGGCATCTCACTCATGGCATGCGGCTGAACTTCTCCGGCCTGTACTACAACGTGGTGCCCTACGGGGTGACCAAGGAGACCTCGCTGCTGGACATGGACGAAGTGGAGCGACTGGCCAAGGAGCACCGGCCGAAGATGATCCTGGCCGGCTGGTCGGCCTACCCCCGGGAGATCGATTTCGCGCATTTCCGCGCAATCGCCGATGAGGTGGGCGCCTACCTGTTCGTCGACATGGCGCACTTCGCCGGGCTGGTCGCCGCCGGTGAGTACCCCAACCCGATCCCGCACGCGCACGTCGTCACCACCACGATCCACAAGACCCTGGGCGGCCCGCGCAGCGGGATGATCCTGTGCAAGGACGAGTTCCGCAAGAAGATCAATTCTCGAACGTTCCCGGGCTGGCAGGGCGGCCCGTTGATGCACGTGATAGCCGCCAAGGCAGTGGCGTTGAAGATCGCCGCATCGGAAGAGTTCCGGGAACGCCAGCAGCGCACCCGGGCCGGCGCCCGTGCCCTGGCCGAGGAGATGCTCGATGGCGGCATCAACGTGCTCACCGGCGGCACCGACACCCACCTGGTGCTCGCCGACCTGCGGGAGTCACCGCTGAACGGGCAGCAGGCCGAGGATCGCCTCGCCGAGGTCGGGATCACCGTCAACCGCAACGCGGTGCCCTTCGACCCACGGCCGCCCTCGGTCGCGTCCGGGCTGCGGATCGGAGCCCCCGGGCTGGCCACCAGAGGTCTACAGGTAGACGACTTCCACGAGATCGGCAAGGTCATCACCGAAGCCCTCACCGGGGATCTGGACGACGCCAAGCGGGTGAAGCTGACCGAGCGCACCAGCGCGCTGGCCACGCGCTACCCGCTGTACCCACAGCTGTCGGGGCGGTGACGGGCATGCCGAATGGGCCCGTGCACTTATACGTCCCCGGCCCGACCAACGTCCCGGACGCGGTGCGCCGCGCGATGAACGTCCCGCAGCAAGACCACCGGGCACCGGATTTCCCGGAGCTGACCCTGCCGTTGTTCGCCGGCCTGAAGAAGGTCTTCGCCAACGAGACCGGCCGGGTGTTCATCTACCCGTCCTCCGGCACTGGGGCGTGGGAGGCGGCGATCAGCAACACCCTCAACCGGGGCGACCGGGTGCTGATGTCGCGCTTCGGCCATTTCTCGCACCTGTGGGCCGAGATGGCCGCCCGGCTGGGCCTGGACGTGATCTGCGTCGACCGGGAGTGGGGTGAAGGCGTCCCGCTGGAGGACTACGCACACCACCTCGCCGATGACCCGACCATCAAGGGCGTCTTCGTCTGCCACAACGAGACCGCCACCGGGGTGACCTCTGAGGTCGCCGGTGTCCGCCGGGTGATGGACGAGACGGGCTCGGAGGCCCTGCTCTACGTCGATGCGGTCTCCTCGATGGCCTCGATCCCGTTCGAGCAGGAAGCGTGGGGAGTCGACCTCGCGGTGACCGGCTCGCAGAAGGGGTTCATGCTGCCCTCCGGGATGTCCATGCTCGGAGCCAGCGCCAAGGCGCTGGAGGCGAACAAGTCCGCGACGATGCAGCGCTGCTACTTCAGCTTCGCGGACATGCTCAAAACCAATGATCTGGGCTATTTCCCCTACACCCCGTCCATCCCGATGCTGCACGGCCTGCGGTGCTCGCTGGACCTGCTGTTCGACGAGGGACTGCCGCAGGTCTTCGCTCGGCACCGCCGGCTCGCCGAGGGAATCCGTCGTGGAGTGGACGCGCTGGGCCTGTCACTGTGCGCCTTGGCTCCGCAGTGGTATTCCGACACCGTCACGGCGATCCGCACCCCGGAGGGCGTGGACGCAGCGGAGGTCTGCCGGATCGGCTACCACCGCTACCGCACGGCATTCGGCTCCGGCCTGTCCAAGGTCGCGGGCAAGGTGTTCCGGATCGGGCACCTCGGCGATCTCAACGAGGTGATGTGCCTGGCGGCGCTGGCCAGCGCGGAGATGTCCCTGGCCGACGCCGGGGCCAAGGTCGAGCTCGGCGCCGGTGTCGCGGCGGCTCAGAACTACTACCGGACCGCGCTGGAGGCCGAGGCCGGCCTCGGCGGGATGGCGTCGGCATCCCGCCGGTAGACGGTGCGCCAGATCGTCTCTTGCCGTGCTCAAGAAGGAGCCAGCGATGAGCCACACCCTCTACCCGATGCGCCGTTCCCGGTTGCAGCGCAGTGAACTCGCGGTGCCGGGATCGAACACCAGCTTCATCGACAAGGCGGCGGATAGCGCCGCCGATTTCGTGTTCCTCGACCTGGAGGACGCTGTCGCTCCTGCGGACAAGGAGCAGGCTCGCCGCAACGTGATCGAGGCGCTGCGGGACATCGACTGGGCGGGCAAGGGCAAGACGGTGTCGGTGCGGATCAACGGGCTGGACACGCACTACATGTACCGCGACGTCGTCGACATCATGGAGCAGGCAGGTGATCGCCTGCACACCATCCTGGTGCCCAAGGTCGGCCTGCCCGCGGATCTCTACTGCGTGGAGACTCTGGTCAACCAGGTGGAGCAGGCCAAGGGCCACCCGAACAAGGTCGGTATCGAGGCGCTGATCGAGACCGCGTTGGGGATGGCGAACGTGGAGGCCATCGCCGCCGCTCCCGGCCGGTTGGAGGCACTGCACTTCGGGGTGGCCGACTACGCCGCGAGCAACCGGGCCCGCACCGTGAGCATCGGTGGCCTGAACCCGAATTATCCCGGTGATCAGTGGCATTTCGCGCTGTCCCGGATGATCGTGGCCTGCCGGGCCTACGGGCTGCGCCCGATCGACGGGCCGTTCGGGGACTTCTCCGACCCCGACGGTTTCAGGGCCAGCGCGCGGCGGGCGGCAGCCCTGGGCGCTGAGGGCAAGTGGGCGATCCACCCCAGCCAGATCGAACTGGCCAACGAGGTGTTCAGCCCGCCGGAAGCCGAGGTCGACCGGGCCCACCGGATCATCGAGGCGCTCCGGGAAGCCGAGGCGCAGGGTAAGGGCGCGGCGGCGGTGGATGGCAAGATGATCGACGCCGCCTCCGAGCGGATGGCGCAGACGGTGATCGCGATGGACGCGGCGATCAAGGCGGCCGCGGCGAGCCGGGCCTGAAAGGGACGGGTGTGGACATTCACGAGTACCAGGCCAAGGAGATCCTGGCCCGCTTCGACGTACCGATCCCCCGCGGTGGTCTGGCCTACAGCCCGGAGCAGGCGTCCTACCGGTGTACCGAGATCGGCGGATCGGCCTGGGTGGTGAAGGCCCAGATCCACGCCGGGGGTCGGGGTGAAGCCGGCGGGGTGAAGATCTGTCACTCCGACCGCGAGGTGCAGGACGTCGCGAACAGCATGTTCGGCCGGCGGCTGGTCACCAAGCAGTCCGGGCCGCGGGGCAAGCTGATCTACCGGGTGTATGTCGAAGAAGCCACCGAGATCGCCCGCGAGTTGTACTTCGGCATCGTGCTGGATCGCCGCATCGAGCGGGTAATGATCATATCCTCGGCTGAGGGCGGCGTGGAGATCGAGGATCTGGCCGCATCCAGACCCGAGGCGCTGATCCGGACGACGATCGAGCCCGCGGCAGGTTTCCTCGAGTTCCAGGCCCGGGAGATCGCTTTCGCGCTGGGCTTACCAGCAGCGCTGATCGCCCAGGCCAGCCGGATCTTTCGGCGGGCCTACCGGGCCTTCCGGGATCTGGACGCCACCATGCTGGAGATCAACCCGCTGGTCCTGACCGGCAAGGGCAGCCTCGTCGCGCTGGACGCCAAGATGTCCTTCGACGACAACGCACTGTTCCGGCATCTGGAGATCTCCGAGCTGCGGGACCGCAGCCAGGAGGACGCCAGAGAGAGCCATGCCGCTGACCGGGGGCTGGCCTACGTCGGCTTGGACGGCAACATCGGTTGCGTGATCAACGGCGCGGGGCTGGCGATGGCCACCATGGACATGATCAAATTTTCCGGTGGGGAGCCGGCGAACTTCCTCGACATCGGTGGCGGCGCCTCCCCCGAGCGGGTGCTCAAAGCGTGCCGAGCAGTGCTCCAGGACACCAAGGTCAAGACCCTGTTGATCAACATCTTCGCCGGCATCAACCGGTGCGACTGGGTCGCCGAGGGCATCGTAGCCGCATTCAAGGAGATCAATATCAAGGTCCCCGTGGTGGTGCGACTGGCCGGCACCCACGTCGAGCAAGGCCAGCAGATCCTGCGCGACTCCGGACTACCCATTATCACCGCCGAAACCCTGGCCGAGGCCGCGCAGAAGGCTGTCGACGTCGCAAAGGCTGTCGACGTGCGCAAGCACCGCCACTATCAGCGACTGACCGAATCACCGATCCTCGCCAAAATTATGCTTTGGGTGGCCCCGCGACCTCACTCGCGAAACCATTCATCTCGACAAGCCGTCGCGAGGCACGCAGAAGGCAACTCCACGCACGACGCATTGCGGGGTGATGAGGATCGTAACACTCCCACGAGAGCTCCAACTGAATCGCTCGACATCCCGCACACTGCAGCTGCCCGGTTACGGTTCTAGGATTAGCCCCGAAGGGCCAGTTGACCGATGCTCTCAGACCGCTCACGACCGCTTCCTCCATGAATGGTCTCCAGAGGTCTTTGCTCATGTTCGGGTCCGGACCGAGACCGATGCATATTTCCAACCCTCTCGGACGCATCATATGTAGATCAATAATCGGCTACCCTCCAGCCAGTGTTCTGGCCCGCTTCACGTATGGATGGCCAACATCCCAATTCGGGTCTCCCAATTGATGCCCAGCGGTCCCTAATGCCGACCCACCAGTCGCACGTGCCAAGGCAAACGCTAGATCAGCGGTACCCTGTTCAGCAATCTTCGCGACCCCATCGCGCACCTGTGCCGCCTCGTGCGGCGCGGAAAAAAGTAACCCGCTTCCCCGAATCAACTCCCATGACCCCATCGAATCCAACTCATATTCCCGCGGGCCAACTGCACGCAACTTCTCCTCCGGAACCAGCGGAACAATATCATCAAAAGCAGTCTCCAAGGCCACGGGAACTGATTGTACCCCAATACGGGAACCTGTACAATTGGAACAATGAAGGAGATTGCGGTTCTGCACTATCCTACCGTGCGAAGTGCCAACTGGAAATTGTTATGCCAGGCTGCGCGGAGTCGTGGCATCCGGCTCACAACCTGGGAGCCCCACCGACTTCAGATTCACTGTACGGACAGGGAGATATCGGTGTGTTACGACGGCAAACCGGCACGGCCAGAAATCGTTATGCACCGCACAGTGGCAGCATTTCAAGGAATCGTGATTCCTGCGTTAAAAATATGGGCATCCAGAGAAACCGTGGTCTTGAACGAACCAGAGGCCGCATACCGTTCGAGAGACAAGTTGTTGACCTACCTTACGTTACACCGCGCTCAGGTACCAATCGTCCACACGATCGCTTTCATCGAACCGAGCGAAAGAGCGATAAAACCCCTCGAAGGATATCATGGAGTAATCCTGAAACCGGCCCATGGGACCCGAGGGGAAGGAATACAAGCTTTTGAATCGGCTGGCGAATTTCTGGCAACGTGGGAAAAAAGATTTCAACAACAGTCATTTTCGTCGTTTGCGCGGGAGCATTACGTTGTCCAACCTTTGATTAACGGAGGTGGTCGTGACTTGCGCGCGTTCGTAGTGAACGGTGTTTGTGTCGCATTGATACAGCGACAAGCGGCTCCCGGAGAGGTCAGGGCCAATCTCACGCTCGGTGCCACCTCCACCCATCTTTCCCTTAACCATCCAGCCGCGGTCGTTGCGGTAAAGGCGTTGGAAGCATGCCGACTCGACTATGGAGGCGTCGACCTGATCGAGGACGACGAAGGGACTATCCTGGTCTTGGAAGTCGATGCGTGGGCTGGCTTTTCAGGTATTTCCGCCGCAACCGGCGAAGACGTCGCCGATGCTATCCTCCACCTCGCCATCACACGCTGTCCGGGAGGCACTACCACATGACGCTGGGGATCCCTCGCAATCCGTATGCGCTGAACGTGTCTAGCCGGCTTGTCGAAGCGGCCGCTGAGCTTAATTTACCTGTACGCATCATCGACCTTCCGACGCTCACTGTCCACGTCGGCTTGAACGGAGACGCGACTGTCCGTGATATCACCGGCGCCATCGATATCACCAGCCTTGCGCCATACATTCTTTTCGGGTACCCGACGACGGTGCATGCCCTCCGTATACTTTCTCGCCAAGCGTACACACAGAACCCGATAGATAGCGTATTGACGGCGGACGATAAGGCGGCGACAGCGGTCAAGCTGTCGCTCGCCGCACTCCCCCAGGTGCCAAGCACTATCTGCTCACTTGACTTGGAGCGTGCGCTGTCAGTGGCCGAAGAAACCCGGTATCCGGTAGTCATCAAGCGCACGCACGGCGCACAGGGCCGATGGGTTCGTCGCGCTGAAAATGCCGCCTTTCTGATACAGGCTTTCCACGAACTAGAGTCCGAGGGCCCTGGAGCGCTGATCATACAACCGGAAGTTGCCGAGTTCAACGGACGCAGCATCAGAGCCGTGATAACGGATGGTAATTTACTAGCCGCGACCCTGCGGACAGCCGCCGGCAACGAATGGCGAAGCAACATTGCAAGCGGAGCAACGCAGCATCGTGTTGACCTGCCACTCCACGAATGCAAGTTGGCAGAGAATGCGGCACGCACCCTCGGGCTTGGTCATGCCGGAATCGATATTTTGCGAACGACACATGGCTCGCGCATTCTGGAGGTGAACTCCTGCCCCGATTTTACCAGCATGCTTCCCTACTTCGACGAAGATCTTACACGGGCAGTCCTACTGTCATGCTCACTATCTTCGTAAATTAAGTCGGACCTCACGGCCATGACCCTCGGGGCGGACGGGGCATACGCAACGGCGCTAAGCTGAGAAAAATAGCGAAGATCCCCCTAGCAGCAGTGGCCATCCACGTGCTTCCGGGAGTGCTGCGGCTGTTATCACGAGACCCACAACCGGAAGGGCAACCTGGTTAAGCTGGCCAATCAAGGCTGGTCGAAGTTTCCGACGCATCTCCATAACGGTGTTGGGAGGTATGTTGAGGGTACGCCGAATCGGAGCGGGCACCCTAGCTATCAAATGGGCGGGAAAATCCTCCGGAAGAGGTGCCGCATCAAGGCGTAAACCCGCCGAAGGCGCTTGGATGAAGACGAGCTGTGTCCTTGAGATCATCGTCTCCGGGATGCGCCTGTACGACTCGAAAGACAACGGTCTGACTACGAAAAGCTGCACGCAGAAGCAATTCGACACACACGTCAAGCCACCGGAAAATCATGAACAAGCAACCTAAGGGTTGCCGCCAACGACCTCACTAACCGATTACGCGGCAAACGAGCGGTGATCCTTCTGGATGCCGCGTTCAACCGTTCCTGAAAGAAAATCTTGGGGATCGCTGACAGAGTACCATGTGGACACGTACAGTGGCCGCGCGGTAGGCATACGGCCGCGCGGCCACGCACCGCTCTACCAGCTTGCCGTGGCGTGCTTGCTCACTGAGCCGGTTACACTGAACCGGTTACAACACCTGAACTCGTGGGAAGGTCTCGAATAGATCCATGGCCATTCTGATCGACGAGACCACCCGCGTGGTGGTGCAGGGCATCACCGGGCGTATCGGCCGTTTCCACACCGAAGAGATGATCGACTACGGCACCAACGTGGTCGCCGGCGTCACCCCGGGCAAGGGCGGCGAGGCCGTGCTGGACCGGCCGGTGTTCAACACCATGAAAGATGCCGTGGTAGAGACGGGAGCGAGCGCCTCGATCGTGTTCGTGCCGCCGCCGTTCGCCGCCGACTCCCTCATGGAGGCCGCCGACGCGGGGATCCGGTTCTGCGTCTGCATCACCGACGGCATCCCGATGCAGGACATGATGAAGGTCAAGCGCTACATGCGCCGCTACCGCGCGCAGCAGAAGATGACCCTGACCGGGCCGAACTGCGCAGGCACCATCTCACCTGGACGCTCATTGCTGGGCATCATGCCCGGCCACATCTACCTGCCAGGACGAGTCGGGGTGATCGGACGCTCGGGCACCCTGGGCTACGAGGCCGCGACCCAGATGAAGGACCTCGGCATCGGGGTATCCACCTCGGTCGGCATCGGCGGCGACCCGGTCAACGGGTCCTCCTTCCGGGATCATCTGGCCCTGTTCGAAGCCGACCCGGACACCGACGCGGTGGTCATGGTTGGGGAGATCGGCGGTCCGCAGGAAGTCGAGGGCGCCGACTACGTGCGCAACCACATGACCAAACCGGTGATCGCCTACATCGCCGGGCTCTCCGCCCCCAAGGGCCGCAAGATGGGCCACGCCGGCGCGATCGTGTCCGCAGTGGGGGAATCCGCTCAGGAGAAGATCGAGATCCTCATCTCCGCCGGCATCACCGTGGCCCCCAACCCGTCGTGCATCGGCGAGACCGTGGCTCGGGTCCTCTCCGAGCACGGTCTGCTCGGTGGCTCTTCACGAGCAGCTAACCTCCTTGTTGATCACCTTGAAGGACAGCCAACGCCGGGAATCTGAGCTGGGAGGAGGATCGCCGTGGAGCAACCCGTCATCGTCGTCACCCGGCGCTGGCCGGCCTCGGTCGAGCAGGAACTGACGCGGCGCTTTCCGGATGTCCGGCTCAACGCCGACGACGTCCCGCTGGGCCGCGACGGGCTGCGCGCCGCGTTGGAGCAGGCCGACGTCGTGCTGCCCACTGTCTCCGACCGGCTGCCGGCCGAGTTGTTCGAGGGCGAGCTGCGGACCAGGTTCCTGGGCAACTTCGGCGTCGGCTACAACCACATCGACACCGAGGCCGCGGCCAAGGCCGGAATCGTCGTGACGAACACCCCGCGGGTGCTCACCGACACCACCGCCGATACCGCGATGACCTTGCTGCTGATGGTCGCCCGCCGGGCCGGCGAGGGGGAACGCGAGGTCCGCGCCGGGCGCTGGACCGGATGGCGCCCCACCCACATGATGGGCGCCGACGTCACCGGCAAGACGCTGGGCATCCTGGGCATGGGCCGGATCGGGGTGGCGGTGGCCCGCCGCGGGCACTTCGGCTTCGGCATGCCGGTGGTCTTCTACGACCCGGTCGATTTCGAGCCCGACCACGGGATCCCCGGCGCCCGCCGGGTCGGCACCGTCGAGGAGGTGCTGGACGCTCGCCGACTTCGTGTCCCTGCACATGCCCGGCGGTACTCAGAACACCCACCTCATCGACGCCGCAGCACTGGCCCGGATGAAGCCCACCGCGTTCCTGGTCAACAGCGCCCGCGGCGACATCGTCGACCAGCAGGCGCTGATCGAAGCTTTACGCGCCGGCACGATCGCCGGCGCCGGGCTCGACGTCTACGAGGGTGAACCCGAGATCCCGGCCGAGCTGATCGAACTGAACAACGCCGTACTGCTCCCCCACCTGGGCAGCGCAACGTTGGAGACCCGCACCGCCATGGGCATGCTCGTCCTCGCCAACCTGCAGGACTTCCTGGAAGGCCGCGAACCCTCCTGCCGCGTCGCCTGAAACCGCACCCGCTGAGCTGGAGCCCGCCGCTGTGGTTGCATGACGTCGCTGTGCTATTGAGTCCCGGACACGGCTTCGACGAACTGTCCGAGCTCGCGGCGTTCCTGCACGCGGCGCGCTGGGGCGACGGATGTTCTCCTCCCCCAAGGCATTCGCCCAGACACTCGACGTGCACCTCACCCGATCGTCCCGCCGGCTCGACAATTATCGTGACCCACCCCTAACGGGCCACCGGACGCGCTCACCCTGGTGTCGCCGAGTTTGACACCAGGCGGCGCTCTGGGCAGCGACAGGCCTTCGAGGGATGCCGGTCTCCTCGGTGGTTCTTTGCTCCTGAGTAGCGGGGCCTCAGTGTTTTCGCTGGGGGCGTAATACTCGTGTCCGGGCTGCCGGGTTGGGTGGCCGAAACTGTCAGACCTGGTTTGTAACGTTCGGGTTGTGATGGTGCGGCAGCTGATTCCCCCGGGCCTGGCCGAGATTGCGCCGGGTCCGGAGTTGAGTGCGCTGCTGGCCGGGATCGACATTTCCGCACTCACCGGTTCTGACGCCGTCGAGGTATTGCGGGCCCGCGCGCGACAGTTGTCCCACGAGCAGGCCCGATTGCTGGCCACCATGGTGGAGGTCGGGTTGTGCGACCCCGGCGCCCACGGCGATGAGGTAGCCCGGCTCGCCGAGCCTCCGGTGTACGCCGCGGATGAGATCCGCGCCGCGTTGGCCTGGACCCGCCGCGCCGCCGACCGGGAACTCGGCTTCGCCGAGGCCGTGGTGCTGCGGATGCCGACAGTGTTCACGGCACTGGAGACCGGCCGGATCGACCGGAACAAGGCCTGGGTCTTCGCCGATCTGTGCACTGATCTGACACCCGAGCAGGCCGAGGTGGTCTGCACCCGGCTGCTGCCCCATGCCCAGCGGCTGACCACCGGGGAACTCGCGGCGCGGATCAAGAAGCTGGCGATTGCGCTGGATCCGGAGTGGGCTGCCCGCCGGTACGCGAGTGCGGTGCGGGACCGGGCTGGGGCATTATCCCTGCCGAGATCGCTCGCACCATGGTGACTGCGCAACGTGCCGCCCCGTGGCGTTTTGCGATCACCGACGCCACCGGACAGCTGCTGCTCGCGGGGATCACCCGTCGGCGGTCCCACCACCCAGCTCCCGAGCACACCCCCAGCCAGCTTCCACCGTGCCGGGGCGGGATCGTAGAACTCCAGCTCCCTGCCACCCTGCTCATCGAGCTCGCCACCGACCCCGACGCCTGCGGGCCGTGGACCGGTGTAGTAGCCGACATCGCGGCCCAGTACACCCGCTACGCCCAGGACGGCTGGCGCGGCCTCGACGCCCAGGACCCCACCGCCCGCTTCGCCGGAGCAGCGCTACGCCGCCATGTCCAAATCCGCGACCGATCCTGCGTGCACCCCGGGTGCCGGACCAGCGCCCACAGCGCCGACCTCGACCACACCCGCGATCACACCCTCGGCGGAACCACCACGGAAGCCAATTCCGGACCACTTTGCCGGCATGATCACCAGTTGAAGACCGTCGGCCGGTGGCGGCTCCACCAGCCCCTGCCAGGGAATTTCACTTGGATGAGAGTAAGTGTGTGACACACACTGTTCATGACGGAAGCATCTCCCCGCAGCACTGCGATCTACTGCCGGATCTCCAACGACAAGACGGGCGCCGGGCTCGGTGTTGAGCGCCAGGAGCAGGACTGTCGTGAGCTGGGCGCCCGGTTGGGCTGGACTGTGGTTGAGGTGTTCGCCGACAACGACCTGTCCGCCTATTCGGGCAAGCGTCGGCCGCGGTATCGGGCGATGCTGGAGGCGATCCGGGCCGGGCGGATTGGTGCTGTGCTGGCCTGGCATACCGACCGGTTGCACCGTTCCCCGATCGAGCTGGAGGAGTACATCGCCGCGTGTAACGACGGCCGGGATGTGCCGACGCACACCGTGCAGGCGGGGCCGCTGGATCTGTCGAGCCCGTCGGGGCGGATGGTGGCCCGGCAGTTGGGCGCGGTGGCCCGGTATGAGTCCGAGCACCGCTCCGAGCGGGTGCGTCGGGCGTTTTTGCAGAATGCGCAGCAGGGTCGCCGTGCTGGTGGGCCGCGCCCGTTCGGTTATGAGGACGACGGGGTAAGGGTGCGGGAGCCCGAGGCTGCCGCGGTGCGTGCCGCGGTGGAGTCTGTCTTGGCTGGTGCCTCGTTGCGCTCGGTGGCGCGGGATCTCACCGCGACCGGGCTGACCACCACCTTGAAGTCCCGGGCGTGGGACGCGCACGCGGTGCGGGCGCTGCTGCTCAAGCCGCGCAACGCTGGGTTGCGGCAGCACCAGGGGCAGGTGATTGGTCCGGCGGGTTGGCCGGCGATTGTGCCGGAGGAGCAGTGGCGGGCCGTGGTGGCGATCCTGACCGACCCGGCCCGGCGCACCACTCCCTCGAACCTCCGGGTGAAGTGGCTGGGGTCGGGGATTTACCGGTGCGCCGGGTGTGCACGGCCGACGCTGCGGGTGTCCACCGCGGGCCGGGGTATCCCGTGCTACCGCTGCCCCGGTGAGCCTGGCACCACGGGGCACGTGACGCGGGTGGCCGGGCCGCTGGACGCCTATATCGAGGCGATCATCCTCGAGCGGCTGTGCCGCCCGGACGCTGTGGAGCTGCTGCGCCCCACCGCCCCGGATGTTGATCTTCCTGGTCTCCGTGCTGCGGCCAATGCGGCCCGGGTGCGGCTGGCCGAGATCGCTGAGATGCTCGGCGAGGGTGAGCTGACCCGCGCCGAAGCACAGATCGCCCGGGCGCGGGCCAGTGCCCGGCTGGAGCGTGCCGAAGCGGAGATCGCCGGGGCTACCGCAGCTAGTCCACTGGCCGGGCTGGTTGACGCCCCGGACCCGGCCGCGCTGTGGGCCGGGTTGGATATCGGCCGTCGCCGCGCTGTGCTCGACTGCTTGATGACGGTGACCGTGCTGCCCGTCGTGCGGTCGGTGCCGTGGTTCGATCCGGACACTGTGCGGATCGAACCGAGAGGGCAACAAGTGTGATCGTGAAACCCCAGCCCCACGACTGGCCGGGTATGAGCTAGGGGTGAGACGTGTCCCATCTGTCCCGCCGGATCTTGGGCGGGACAGATGGATGGGACAGGTTCCGAACAGTCGTTGAGCTGCGGAAAGCTCGTTGGCGAACACTAGGGACGGAGCGCCGAGGGCCGTCCCAACCGGCCTAACCCGGGGCCAGAAGGCGAGGTAAGCCACCTCGGTACTGCGGGACGGGACACCGCGATAATTGCTGTATTGCGGGACCGCGAAGCGGGGTGGAACCGACCGGCCGTCGGGAGCGCAGTGCCGGGGGTCGCTGGTTCAACCGGCGGCCGGTCGGGGTTTTCACGGGTTGTTCTGCTGGTAACACGGCCAGCGCTGTGCTCGACAGCTCACCGGGCCAGCAGTGTCATCACGGCACGCCGGGAACCCACAGCGCGCTGACCAGTTGCGGGGACAAACGGGAGGCACGGCACGTGATGACGATGTCCTGGTGGATGAACATCGCTGCCGGTGGTGGCGGCGTCGGGGGGGTCAGCTCTTCGGCGTACGCGGTCAGTTCCTTGATGGTGGCTCCGTCGAGCACAGCGCGGCGGAATTTCAGGTACGTGTCAATCCACGGGTCGCCGGTGAGTTCGCGAGGTTGTGTGTCGTTCCCGCATCGGGTGCTCACCGGGCGGCCGCCAGCAGCGCCTGCGCCACCTGCGCGGCTTCAGTACCGTTAAGCACCGTCGCGGTGGTCATTGTGGCGTCCAGCGTGAGCACCACCCGGCGCACCACTGTGCCGTCCACTAGGTCGGTTTCTCGCCACAGGATGATGGTGCGGGCGTTACCGTCGGGGTCCGTGCCGGTGATCGCGAATCGGTGGGATTGGTCGGCGCTCATCGGTGCGTACCTCACGATCTCTGGTCTGTAATTGGCTGGTCACCCGGAACTCGAGGCGGCCGGGTGGTGTGCGCAGTCCTGTACTGAATCCGGCCGCCGGGAACTCCCGCCAGGAGCCTCGGTAGGGGGTCATGCTCAACTGGCGGTCTCGGGGTCAGGCTCAACCGGCGGCCGGAGCTCATGGCGCGCTTTCTCCACAGTCGGGCAGCTCACGCGCTGTTCCCGTCGCGATCGGTCCTGCCGAGCTGAGCGACCGGATCAGCGTTTCGAGGTGGGTATGGGTCTGGTCGAGTTGGCAGAGCAACGTGCCGAGGGGGGCTAACTGGGTCGATATCTGGTGAAGACGGTGGTTTATCGCGGCCAGTCTTGCCGGCAGGTCGTCATCGGCATGGCGCATCGGCTCGCTGATGGGATCCGTGCTCATGGCTGCCAAGGAAACCGCAGCGCAGGCGGTAACGGTAGGCGGGGAGCAATCAGTTCCCCGCTATTCCTGAACCGAATATTCGGCTGGCGACTACTGGTTGTTCAGGGCAGTTCAGGCATCCGTGATGATTTCGGGGAGGGTCGATTGTCGGGGTCGCCAGCCCAGTTCCGGGCTGAGGCGTGTGCTGTCAGCCCATAGGGTCGCCGGCTCATGGGCGGCGGCGATGTGTCGTCGGGGGACGGGTCGTCCGGTGACTGTCTCGGTAGTGGCGATGACGTCGTGGACGGTGGTGCGCCACCGCGTAGCCGACAAAACCATGCGGCCCCGGTGACCAGAACCCTTATGGGCCCAGGAGTTGGTGCCGGTATCGCCACGCCAGCTCGATGCAGGCCCGGGCGATCGGTGCTAACGGCTCGGTGCGCAGCCGCTCACGGGCCGCCGCGGTGAACGGGATCCCCACGGTGGGGCGACCGGCCTCGGTGCTGACCGCGGCACCTTCCTCATTGACGGCGACCATCCCGGAGAACAGCGCATCGAACACCGGAGCCTCGATGACCGCGACCGTCACCAGTTCTACCCCCAGGGTGAGCGGTTCGAGCACCATGGCGCACGCGAAGACACGGAAATCACCGGCCTGGCGGGCCCGCTCGAATGACGCGAATGGTTCGTCGGTGTCGTAGGCGATGGGGTCAATGCTGTTGCCATCGTGCTCGCTATTGCCGAGGAATTCTTCGGAGAACTCGCGCTGGACGTTACGCCAGAAAGAGAAGTCATTAGTCTTGATGCGCTGGTGCCAGCGCTGCGGGTTGGAAGACACCCGCGGGCATCACGTGGTACATGCCGCCACTGGCGGCCACCGCCTTGGCATCCCGGTCGATGCAGGTACATGCGGTGACCCTCGATAGGGTCGCGCCGGATCGTCAACGTAGCGATACTGGGCAGGACCGGCCGCGCGGACAGATCGAACGGGTCGACGATGCTTCGGCGAAACGTCAACTCCGCGAAACTCGGGCGCTTCCGGCCCGCGGCGAGCCACGCTTGCGCGAGCTCGTGTCGCTGACGCTTCACACACGTCAAGAACGCTGAAATAGGACGTGTAGTTGAAATCCCAACATTCCCTGGGAACCAGCCCATTCCACGTCCATCAGTCGATAGCTGACGCGGTTGTCGAATAGTCTGGGCCGGGCCAAGTCCCGCAGCGCGCGGGAGTAACGGTCATAACGCTCACCGCTGGCCATCAGAGGGCGCGCGCTTGCCGATGAGGGGGCCCTGCCGTCCAGTGCGGCGCGGCGCTTCGGCGCGCCACGCCAGCTCGATGTCAGCCAGATCGACCGGAGTGTCTGGTAGCCAGCTCGCGGAGGTGAGGACCGTCGACCCGGGGACGCGCTGCTGCTCCGGGTACAGCTCGGCGGCCAGATCAGCCAAGCACCACGCGGTGGGCGTTGAGCGCTCGCCGGATCTCCCGCCACTGTTCCTGGCTGTCCTGGACCGGGCCGGGCCGGTCGCTGACGTGCGCGGTGGACGGGCTTGCGCTCCGCCGAAAGGTCTGGCAGGACGCCTAGCCGTTCCGGGGGAATGCCGAGCGTGCGCGCGATGTGCCGCAGCTCGGTGACATCTCGCAGGGCCAGGGTGCCCTTCTCCAGCTTGGATACCCGCGATTGCGTGGTGTTGAGGCTGGGCTGCCGGCTCGTACTGGGTCAGTCCCTCGTGCGTGCGGTACCAGCGGATGATCTGTCCCACGTCGGAGCCATCCGGCGGTGCCTGATGCGGCGTGCGCGACCTGCAACCAGCCCATGAAACCCCCCTCCGCGGTGTCGCCCGTTGTTTCCGTCATGATCGCAGATGTGGTAGGGGCTGTCCGGTCCTCCCCTGCGGTCACGGTCTCATTCTCGCGGCGTGCGCTGAACCCTCCACGGCGGGCTGGTCGGCTCCAGCCGGGCGCTCGTGTCGGTGATATTTCTGGTGAACCGTGCTCTGGTCCCCTCTGAGGCGCGTTCCAAGGTGGTATCCAACGCTTGCTGCATCTCGGCGCTGGGTACCCGCTCCGGTTTCTGGTGCCATGTTGCGACCGTCCGCACCGCAGTGCCCAGATGTGCGGCGAACGACTCATTGGTCATCCGTAGCGCTGCCTGCAGCGCGCACGCAGTGCGACCCGTCCACAGCTGCACCGGCTCCATCAGAAACAGCCCCGAAATTCGCGAAGTGCACTACGTATGCACTGGAAGCGCACTAGTAATGCATCGTCGTTGCATGGTTGGCGCGGCGGATTCGCCGTTGACTTATCGGCATGAACAGCAGCCACCCGGAACACTCAGCCTCTCACTCTTTTCCGGTTCGAGTCCACGAACCTGATCATTATTTCAATGTTGGCATTGATCTCCTCGAGTCGATTGCTCAGCTCATCAAGAGCGACAAGCCGGGTCTCGATCCGCGCGAGACGATATTCAATCGCGGCCAGTCTTCCTGGAACGTCGTCATCGGAACGGCTCACCGGTTCGCCGATAGTCGGGACCCGGTGACCCTTCAGGACCGCGACCAGGTGCTGCGGATGCCACTGGAGTGCCATGGACAGCGCTTCCAACGTCCGCGCGCTCCGCCGGCGCTGAGCGGAGTTGTGGGAAAGCTCGCCCACCGTTGCCTTCGAGACCCGCGAGCGCTCAATCAACTCACGTTGATTGATGCCGAGTTCTGTCATGCGCCGGCTGATCGCCTGCGCAACCCCCGCCCAGTCCTCCGACACCTATTCCTCCACGCTCCACTCTGGCGGCAAAGAGTAGCGCGAGCTCACCCGGGTTGACGGATGTATCCGCCCAAGGTCACACCCATGCCGTCATCCGTCTTAAAAAATCCGAAAATATGTCCACAAATCATCCAAGATGTGTATCGATCAGAAGGGCTTCATTGTCCTGCGTACCGACATATCCCACGCCGAGTGTCCGGCGTACTACACGGTTCGGGAAGCCGCCTGGATCCTGGGCATCACGCCCTCGAGGGTCTCTCGCGCTATCCGTCTGGGCACGCTGCGGGCTGTACGGCGGCACGGCCGGCTGGTGGTTCCACCAGTGCCCTGACTCGGCTGCTGCACGAGCCCACCGGCACCGATCCGCAGACCCCCGGCGAGGGTGGGGGTGAGTCCCGATGAGCCAGACACCGGATGGTGCCGTGCTGATCGTGGTGCTGGCCCTGGCCGGGTTGGGAATCCTCGCGGCGTTTCGCAGCGGTGCCCGCAGCGGGCACCGCCTGGCCCGCCACAGCCAGGAAGTCACCCGCATGGGCGGCAACCTGACGCGGGCACTGGGCATCGCGGCGGTCATCGTCGCCGTGCAGTGGGTGGTGGTGTTGACCACCTCCGATGCTCGCGCCTGGGCCGTAGCCCTGGGCGTCCCCGCACTGTTCGCGGGTGCCGCGATCGCCCGGATGTTCTCCGTCACCGACGTCATCCACCGGCCCACCCACCAGCGGGGTCGCCGATGACCAACCATCCCGCACCACCACCACGACAAGAGCCCCCATCGGAACCGTCAGCACTGAATGATGATCTGCCCGTCGTGGCCCCGACGTGCCAGAGAGCACCAGCCGAGCCGGTCTACGACGGTGACGGTGTGGGCGACCTGCCGCGCGCCGTGCGGCGAGGGGCAGGTCGCCGGTTCGTGACCTGGTGGGAGGGGTTTCCGCGCGTGCCGGTCGCACTCACATCCCGCCATGCGTTGAGGCAGAGCGCCAAGGACATGATCGTGTGGGTGGTGCGCTCGCCGTGTCGATTTCTCGACGCGGCGAGCCGGGGGATCGTCGTCGCCGGGCGCGGGTGGCGCCGGTGGGTCCGGGTGCACGACTACCGGCAGGCGGCCGAGCAGGCCGAGAAACTGGCGGACAAGTTCCTCGAGATCCGCGCCTTGAGTGTGTTCCGGTGGAAACTCACCGCAGCCGCGATCTGGGCCGGCGCGGTAGCGGTGATCGGCGCCGAGGTCGTCTACGGCGCCGGGGCCCTATGGATCGCAGCCGGGATCGGCGCGGTGACACTGGCGATCACCGGCCGACGCAAGGACGGCTCACCGGGACGCAGGGCGGTGCTGGCCGGTCCACGCACGCTCACCTGGACCATGGACCCACAAGTGCTGGTCGACGCCTTCCGGGACGCCAAGCTGATCGGCAAAGACGAAACCCTGCGCCTGGTCGAACGCGCCGCCCGAGTCGGACAGGGATGGGCCATCACCGTGGACCTCCCCGCGACCCGCAAGGCAGCCGACGTGATCAAGCATCGGGACGCGCTGGCCTCCGCCCTGGCGGTCGATGAGGTCCAGCTCATCGTCGAACGGGTGCGCGGCAAGGGTGGCCACGCCGGACGGGTGTTCCTCTGGGTCGCCGACGAGGACCCCTACTCCGGTCCACCACTGCGTACACCACTGCTGGACGTGGAGTGCTGGGATGCCTGGCACCCGGTGCCCTTCGGCCGGGACGCCCGGCACCGCCGCATCAATCTTCCCCTGGTGTGGACCTCGCTACTCGTGGGGGCGATTCCCCGGCAAGGCAAGACCTTCGCGATCCGCCTCCCGGCAGCCGGGCTGATTCTCGACCCCTACACCCGGCTGTATGTGTTCGACGGCAAAGGCGGAAAGGACTGGGACGCCGCCGAAGCGGTCGCCTACCGGTTCGTGCGCGGCGACGAACTCGACCACGCCTACACCGTACGCGATCACCTCGTGGAACTCGTAGCGGAAGTCCAATCCCGGTTCGCCCGGATGGCCACCCTAGACGATGAGGTCTGCCCGGAATCGAAGATCACACCGGCCATGTCGCGAGACCCGAACCTGGGAATTCCGATCACCGCAGTGATCATCGACGAGGTTCATGTGTTCCTGGAAAACCCCACGCGCGAGCAGATCGGCGGGAAGAAAACCACGCTCGGCGACTACATCGCCGACCTGCTGACCTACCTGGTTCGCAAGGGACCGGCGGCCGGAATCGTCGTCATCCTAGCCACCCAACGCCCAGACTCCACCACCATCCCCTCCCGGCTACGGGCGGTCCTCGGGTCACGCTTCGCCCTACGGGTGATGGACTGGCGCGACTCCAACATCGTCCTGGGCGAACAAATGAACACCCGCGGATACGACGCCTCCACCCTGCTCCCCTCCCACAAAGGCGTCGGAATCCTACGGCCAGAAGGCGAGACCGACGCCGGGGCAGACGTGATGGCCATGACAGTACGCACCTACTACATGCCCAACCCGCCATGGCGACAGATCTGCGCACGCGGGCGGGCATTACGAGAGGCAGCCGGAACGCTGGCCGGTCACGCAGTCGGCGACGATCAGCCACAGGCAATCGACCGACCCCGCCAGTGTCGTCAAGGCCCTCGGTGCAAGAAGCGCCGTCGAGACCCAGGAATGGCGAGCCGAGCGGTCATCCGACCTACCCGAACCACTGGCGTCAGCTGTCGACTACCTCAGTGATGATCTCAACCCGCGCGGACGGAATTCATACCCACGGCCGAACTGACCGACGAACTGGACATAGAACCAATGCCTGTTCGCCCGGGCAAATGGGCGAATTAGGATGCCGGCCAACCCGCCAATACGTGCCAACCGAACACGGCACGACACGACAGGTACGCGGCTACCTCACAGCAGACATCTGGGCAGCCACCGATCGAGCCGCGAGCGACGAAAACGGCGGAGGTTGGACCAAGACACATCGAAGAACCCCAACCACCCCCACTAATAAAGGAAGATTTCTGATAAAAAAACCAAATCACTCAAAACAATCATTCAGCACCACCAGGACGCGAAGGAACGCTGAGCGCGCCCGACCAACCGCCACAGCACCGGATATCGACGCCACCGACTCACCCGCATCGCTGCTACCCTCGCAGAGGCAGCCCGTCCGGACCGCACAAGGGCTACAGTACAGCCGAGCATTAACGACCCGGCGACCTCGGAGCGCGCCGCAGTATTCGCTGAGCACATCCGGGCCATCGTCAACACGTTCCCACCGCTAACCTCCGAGCAGCAAGACCACATCGCCGCTCTGCTGCGCCAAAAAGATTAAGCGCGTCAGGCGCGGATTCCGCAACTTCGACAACTACCGGCTCGTCTACTGCTGCACTGTGTCGTCGACTGGGACACTGCCCACGCCAAGCAATCAGAGGACGGGCTACGACCTGAGTTCCTATTCAGGGAAGCGACAGCCGCGCTACTGTACCGTGCGATGCTGGAGGCGATCCGGGCCGAGCGGATCGGCGCTGTGCTGGCCTGGCACACCGACCGGTTGCACCACTCCCCGATCGAGCTTCGGGTGGCCGCTAGATCCCGTTTCTCGGAGACCAGCACCTCGATGACCTGGCCGTCCTGGTCGATTGCCCGGTACAGATACACCCACTGCCCGACGACCTTGACATAGGTCTCGTCGACGAACCAGCGATCACCGGGAGCGTGCCGACAGGCTCGTGCCGTGTCGATCAGCACCGGAGTGAACCATTTTACCCATCGGTAGACGGTCACGTGATCGACCTAGATGCCCCGCTCGGCCAGCAACTCTTCCACGTCACGGTAGGAGACCCGAAGCGCAGATACCAGCGTACCGCCAAGATGATCACTTCCGGCGGAAACCGAAACCCGCCGAAACAGACCTTGGCACTGGCTCCCGAGCAGCTCGACGACGCATCGACCCAGCCTGCTCGAACCAGTCATCCGCGAACGCAACAGTGCCGCGAGCCGTGTCTCTATCTGCGCAAGACGATATTCGATCGCGGCCAATCTTCCGGGAACGTCGTCATCGGAACGGCTCACCGGTTCGCCGATCTCTGGGACACGTTGGCTCTTCAGTACCGTAACCAAATGCTGCGGGTGCCGCTCAAGCGCCATGGACAGCGCTTCCAACATGCGGGCGCTGCGCCGACGCTGAGCGGAGTTGCGGTAAAGCTCTCCGACCGTTGCCTTCGAGACCTATGAGCACTCAATCAACTCGCGTTGATTGATGTCGAGTTCTGTCATGCGCTGGCTGATCGCCTGCGCGACGGCCATCCAGTCCTCCGCCACATATTCCTCCACACTCCACCCTGGCGCCAAAGAGTAGCGCGGGTTCATGCGGCTTGACGGCTGCATCCCAGACAAAGGCACACCCATGCCTATTCATGGATTAAATCATTCGAATAAATGTCATTAAATCATCCATCGAGTGATCAGAAGGGTGCGTCGGGTGGGTGTTGAAGTGTTCGATCACGGCGCCGGCAAGCTCGTCGGCGCTGGCGCAGGCCGTACCTACAACCGGTCACCTCCAGTTCGCTGAGCGCACGAAGAGCGGGGCTAGAGCTGCCGGTGCGCTGCTTCGTTGCCAGCCGCGTACTCAGCTTGTCGTTTAACCTCTTGATGTCGGGTCTGTCGCTTCGTGGCGGCGTGTCGCCATGACATGGAGCGGCCACCGATTGATCATCTTCGGGTTCCTTCCACAGAGCTCGTAGACGAAGGCGGTGGCCGTGAGTGCCAGTGTGCGGCAGACGGGTCGCGGAGGCCAGCAGGCGGGCCCGGCGAGCCTGGATGATCTTGACGCGTTTCGTGGTGCGTTCTATGACTGCCTGACTCTGCGGGCGGATGCGTTGTTCGAGCTGACGGATGCGGTGTTGTGCGCTGAGGGGCCGGTCAGCACGCTGGTGGGGCTGACGTTGACCGCTGAGCACCGGCGTGGGCATGGTGCCCTCTACGACGGCCTGGACAGCGGCCGGGTGGAGGTCGGTCGGTTGCGCAGGTCACTGGTGAGCCTGCCGGTGCCGCGGGATGGGCAGGGGCGGATCACGCTGGCGGTCGATGTCAGCCCGTGGCTGCGCCCGGACGCGGCGACCAGCCCCGATCGGTCGTTTTGTCACGTCTACGGGCGGGGCAAGGGCCAGGCGCAGATGATCCCTGGCTGGCCCTATTCCTTTGTGGCGGCGCTGGAACCGGGCCGTACATCGTGGACCGCGCTGCTGGACGCGGTGCGCCTGGGTCCCGACGATGATGCGACCACTGTGACCGCCACCCCACTACGTGAGGGTGATCCAAGGGCTCCGCCGCCGGGAGCACAAGCCCGAGGACTCAGACATCCTCATCGTCATCGACGCCGGCTACGACGAGACCCGCCTGGCGTTCCTGCTGGCCGATTTGCCCGTGAGTTACTGGGCCGGCTCCGGTGGATCGCGTGTTCTCCTCGCCCCCACCGCCCCGGGGACCCAGCACCGCCGGGCGCCCTTCCAAGCAGGCCCCGAGTCCGCGCTGGCAGATCCCACAACCCAGCCCGAGCCCAACGCGATCACCCACACCGACACCAGCCGCTATCGCACCGCCAGGGAACGCGGGTGGAACCGGCTGCACCCTCGGGTGACTCACCGCGAGCGTAGGATCTCGCCAGGGCCCGCTGCCTAACATCGAGGGCAGCACCATCCGGCTCCAGTGGACCGGATCCCCGGTGATCGCAACCCCAAACCGGTAAGACTGTGGTACTCCCGACCCCAGTGCCAGTTTGATGTGCACGGGCTGTGGCGAGCATTCCTGCGCCGCTTCGCCCTGGCGCACACCTTCCGGTTCCTCGAGCAAACCCTGGGCTGGACCCGGCAACGCATCCGACACCAGGCAAGGCGAGCGCTGGACCTGGATCATCATGGCCGCCCACACCCAGCTCCGGCTGGCCCGCCACCTCACCAGCGATCTCCGCCGGCCATGGGAGAAACCAGTCACCGAGCCTCACCGGCTCACCCCCGCCGCATCCGCCGCGAATTCCGGAACCTCCGGCCGAAAACCACCCTCCCCCGCCAGCGCACCAAAACCATCAACAACCCCGGACCAGGACGCCCACCCGGCTCCAAGAACCACCAGCTTCGCCCACCGGCACGACGTCAGCAAGAAAGCCGCCGCCACGCCCACCAACAAGGCCAAGACAGGTTAAACAACAAGCTCAGATCAGCATGCCCTATGGCGCACTCCGGACCAGCCACCATTCCCTCTACCGGACGTGCTCGAAGTCGAGAGACGGATCCCAGCGACAATCTCTTCACAGGCTCGAAGACTCACTCGAGAAACCGTCACCGGCACCCTCTCCCCGAGGTCACCGTACGTGAACGACCACCCGCGTCAGGAGGCCCCTAAGTCTTACAAGCAGTTACCTTGGCGCTAGTCCGGACACGGTCGAGAATCGAAAGCATCACGGAATTAGGGATTCCACCGCTCGCCTGATGTGCGATGCCCAACGGAGATGTAGGCTGGTGCCTAACTGCCGCCGTGAGAGCGGTCGGTCAGCAGCCAGTCGGGTGGCCTCAATGAGGAGGAGTGTTGCCCTACAGCCCTAGGAACTATAACAACCGGTGGACAATTTGTTCGTGCGTGAGCAGGGTCTGCTGGTGCTCCTCGATAAGATTGATGACGCCGCGAAGTCTGGTCGTGGCGCCGTACATCTAATCGTCGCCGAGGCCGGGGCTGGAAAGTCGCGGCTGCTGCACGAGCTCGGTGTTCGCATTAAGCGGGATAAGCCCGACATGGTGTTCTTATTGGGACGGGCTCGCGCGGCTCAAGCCTCGATAAATTCCTTTCATCCCTTCCGGCGGGCGGTCGAGTCACTCGCTGAGCTTCCAGTGAAAACAACGGGGTAATTTGAAACACGTTTTCAAGGCATTGTGGCAGCAAGGCCCCACAACTGCTCTCTGAGGTGCCATGGGTCGGTCCGCTAGTATTGACGGCACAAACGATTCATGATGGCATGGCAGGGTCAGCATTTGGAGCTTGCTGGCCAACTAGATGTCCGCACACTTCTAGATTTTTTTCGTGATCTCACAGCGGATAAGGTTGTTGTTCTCGCTCTGGACGACATGCATTGGGTGGATGCCTCGTCAGCCGGTCTCTTAATCGAAGTAGCGGAACGCCAAAAGGGGAAACCATTAGTCATATTAGTGGCCTATCGAACCAAGGATATAGAAGCAAGCCAAGAGGCCCATCCTCTTGAAAATTCTTTGACTAAGCTCTCACGCTCGCAACAAATCAAAGGAATGCTTAAGCTGGACCCACTGACCGAGTTTGATCTAACCCGCCTGATTACAAGAATGTGACCAGAGTTAGGGATAAGCCCGCAACTTCTTACGTTGGCTAGCCCGAAGAACTTGCGCGGGTAATCCTTTTCTCGTCGAAGAGTACCGTTGCGCTCCTTAACGACCGGAAATCCCTCAGGGTAGTCGGCGACGAAATCGACTGGGCCTCAGACGACATTGCGTATTCGTACATAGATAGACCGGGTCTACCGTACAACATTGGCAGAGGTTCTAGACGAGCCGACTCCTGCTGATCGGCAAAAATAGCAGATACCAAAATATGATGTACTGCCAGGCAGCTGTCTGCGTGCTCAGTGGCGACTTTGACGGTGAAAAGGTCATCGCTCAAATCGGGGATTTAGCTGGTCGCGAATACCCGACGCACACTATCGGCGATCTGCCAACGCTCCGGCCTCGTGCGTTCAACTCCCGATGGCTACACGTTCTGGCACGGTCTCGTTCGGGTATACTTGGAACAACAACTAAAGTTTCGCGACAGCTCCCGCTACCGTCAGCTGCACAAGCGGGCCGCAGATAGAGTCAATACGAAATCCCGGGGACCAGAGATGTTGGGTGTTATCGCTCGGCACCTCCACGAGGCACAGCTACATGATCGGGCCGCCTCAGCCTGTCTAGACGCTGCGCGAGCTGTCGCCCAGCTTGGTGGCCTCCAGGAAGCGAATCACTTTGCGGAATGGGCGTGGTATCACGCAATACAGGTACGCGACCCCGTGCGCCAGGTAGCCGCCGGCTTGGAGCGCGGACGGCTACTGATGGATCTCCGCCGCGTCCATGCGGCTAAGGCAGTCCTGAAAGAACTACGTCGCTGGATCGCCAGCACGGCAACAAGAATGTGGCGGAACTTTGTTGCAACTTGCGAAAGCTCATAGGATGGAGAACGACTGGGCCAGCGCGAGGGATCGGCTGTCTGGAGGCTGACGCCGTCGTATCGAGTGACTGACCCATCTCCTGCGCACCCGCATTAGCCTACTTAACCGGTGAGATAGCCCTCTGCGGCAGCCCACAAGATCTTAATCTTGCTTCAGCTGTGCTGTGTAAGGCAAGTACGTTAGCCCAAAAAGACGCGGAGATGTCCGCCTGTATCTGGGGTCACCTCGCTCTGACGGAGCTTGCCGAATCGAGGGTTGAAGACGCCGAGATATTACTCTTGCGAGCATATGATGCCGCACAAGCAAGCGGGAACCCGTCGATCCGATTCGTAGTAGCTTTATTTACGACTCATGTTGCGCTGGCACTAATGGACCTGCCTAGAGCTGGTGAAAGCCTCGCGATCATGCACGAGCTGGCCGATGTTAATCTAATTGTTAAAACCGACGTAGACCGCTACCAAGGGCGACTGGATTGCCTGAGGGGAAACTTCTATCAGGCAAGCACTGGTCTACTGCCGGTTCTTAGTGAGCGATCTAACGCTGGGCCAGATCGTTCCCGAAGCACATAGCTGGGCCCTCTCTCACATAACATTGCAGGTTGACGAGATTCGTAGCATCGCGGGCCACGAAAACGCCTGGAATTTTATGAACGCGCTCCGAGGGGCGATACGAGGCCATGAGACCATTTTCGCTGGCTGGGCGTCACATAATACTCGACCTCCTGCGCATACTTAGCCTAGCGCTGAGTGCCCGGTCCGCCTCCACGAGGTGGTGGCCGTGCAAAAGTGGCGCCAAGAGCACGGGGGCTGGAATCCATCTGCCCGTACGGCATATGACTTCTACGGCAACGATTTGGTAAATTTTCGCGCGAATCTTCAGTCATGA
This sequence comes from uncultured Actinomycetota bacterium, assembly GCA_963712995.1. Taxonomy (GTDB): domain Bacteria; phylum Actinomycetota; class Actinomycetes; order Mycobacteriales; family Pseudonocardiaceae. The sequence goes on from CAVQKH010000012.1 coordinate 281,021, forward strand.
TCGCAATCATAGGGGACGCAGGCATTGACCGCTATTACCGTATTTCAAGGTTTCGGCGTCAAACAACACATATAGCGTCCTACTCGGTACTGCACCCGGCAGGTGGCAGCGCGAATGCTGCCGCTCATGCCGCCGCCGCAGGTGCGGAAGTGACTCTCTTCGCGGCCGTAGGCCATGATGAGGCCGGCCAATTGTTTCGCGCGGCGTGCGCAGTTATCCCGCGACTAAAGATTCGCTTAAGAGAACTGAATGAGGCAACTCAGGGCACTGTAGTAATCGTCGAAGCAGATGGTGAACGTACAATTGTAGTCAACCCAATTCGAGAGGTTCTCTTTCCTTCCGAGCAGGACCTTGCCTTGATGCGCACAGCTGCCGTTGCATCGGTAAATATTGAGGAGCCTTCGGCTCGTCGAAAGTGGGCCTCTAGCTGCTCAGGACTCCGGGTACTGCCGATCGCGCACCTCCACCAAGAGGAGTCAGCCGGATGCCGATGGGACGTTGTCATCGGTAGCCTTAGTGATCACGCCCTTCCTGATGATCGACATTTAGTATCAGTCGAAGCACAAATGTGCTTCATGACCGATGGTGCCGCAGGCGGAGCGATTTGGAATAATGTGACCGGGTGGGACCGGTGGTCAAGTCCAGCAGTACATGTCGTGGACAGCACCGGCGCTGGTGATGCCTTCCTAGGTGGCGTTCTCGCGGCAGCCTCAACGTCCCGAAATCCTGAAGTGTTGATCAAGTCAGGTGTGGAGCGTGCGGTGGCGTGTCTAAGTGTGGAGGGTGCCTGGCCGTCCTGATGCTTTCCAATGAGAATACCGTGCTCGGCGATATGCCGTGTACCTATGAATGGGTACGGCAGATAGCGCAAGCAGACCCTCGACTGGCCCCATCTGATACAATCGACATCGCACATTCCGCCGCGTCTCGCGTGCTGCTTTCTCCGACTCGTCTCGCGTGCTCAATGAATCCGGACGGACGTGCACTAGTAGACATGGGAAATCTAACAAGGCTGAATGTCCAGCCAATCCGAGGCTGGCTGACAGTGTCCAGTCCTCACCCCTGTTCGAATCGCCGAAGCCTCCGGCGAGGCGCAGGAAATCAGTCTGCAGGACCGCGGCGCCCACCACAGGTATGACGTTCTTGTAGACGTTAATGAAGCCGAGAACACGACGATGCACGCGGAAACGCCAGGCCCATGTCGGAGGATACCCCCACTGCCAGGACTCACTTGTCCCCTCACGACAGCCGAGCATGCGTCCGGCACCAACGTGGAGACGGTTGCAACGCACGAAATTCAGTAGCGCAGATGCCCCGTGAGGCAGTAACTCGTCATCTGCGTCCAGAAAGAGGCAGTAGGGTGTTCGGACCGCAGCCAGTCCGGCATTGCGAGCCGCGCCTACTGTGACACGTCGCGGAAGGCTAATAACCTCGGCTTTGCAATGCGGCGGGTTTGTCGACGCGTTATCGACGACGATCACCAGGGTCCCGCTCGGTGCCCCTCGCTCGATACTCCTTAAAGCTCGTTGCAGTAACTCATTCGGCAGTTCCCAAAATGGAACAATTATCGTCAGTAATGGCACGCCCTTATCATGTTCGAAACCCGGCCAGCAAGGGACTGCACCTCGTGCAAGCATGCTCCGACTTTAATCGTCCCCGAAGATGACGACAACCGGTTACGGATGCGGAAGAGTGGCCGCCCACAAGGCTTCGGAGGTCTGGCGATGGGTCACGTCCGGCGGCGTGGTGTATGAGATCACTCCGCGTGATCCTGTGGTTACTTTATGCGGTCAGTGGCGGGGTTGTCATGGTGGCTCGCTAGGTGAGGGCTGGGGTTCGATAGAGACGATGCGGATTCTGTTTTTGGCGAGGAGTTCTAGGTTCATGTAGCGGCAGCCTTCGGTCCATTCGTCGCTTTGCTCGGCCAGGACGGCGCCGACCAGGCGGATCAGGGATGGGCGGCCGGGGAAGATGCCGACGATGTCGGTGCGGCGGCGGACCTCTTTGTTCAATCGCTCCTGGGGGTTATTGCTCCTCTCCCGGTGCCCATCGGCATTGACCCCGGTGGCGATCAGGGCGTGCACGTTGACCACCCGGCCCTCCTCGCGGACCTTGACCGTGAGCGCATCGACCCACCCGAAGGTGTACGGCCCGGCATCCAGCGGACGCTCCCGGAACACCGCGACCTGCCCATCGAGGTGCGCGGCCATCTCGCTGACTTGCGAACGCGACAGCGACGTGACCCCCTCCGTCAGTGTCAAGGTGATCGAGACTCGGTCGGCTCGCTCCACCACGTCCTGCCGTTCGTGGCTTGGTCCCCTTGTGCGGCCGGCCGGGTCAGCTGGACCGACCGGCGTGGCTTAAGAGGAGCGTGGCGTCGCCCCCACTGACGTCTGCCCGCCGGTCGGTCCTGTCAGCCCACATCGGAGAAGGGAGACAGGTTGCATGGTGGTTTTGGGGATCGACGCGCACAAACACTGCCACACCGTCGTCGCCGTGGATGACGCCGGGCGCAAGCTCGCTGACGCACCATCAGTGCGACCACCGCCGATCACCTGATGGTGCTGAGCTGGGCTGAGCAGTTCGGCGCCAACCGATTGTGGGCGGTAGAAGACTGCCGCCACCTGTCCCGACGGCTCGAGCGAGACCTGCTCGGTGCCGGGGAGCGCATCGTGCGGGTTTCGCCCAAGCTCATGGCCCATGCCCGCGACAGCGCCCGCAGCTACGGCAAGTCCGACCCGATCGACGCGCTGGCCGCCGCCCGCACGGCCCTGCGGGAACCCGATCTGCCCATCGCCTGCCTCGATGGCCCCACCCGCGAGGTCCGGCTCCTCGCCGACCACCGTGAGGATCTTGTCGCCGAACATACCAGCGTGATCAACCGGCTGCGGTGGCGCCTACACGAACTCGATCCCTGCTGGCAACCCCCAGCCCGCAGCCTGTGGCGTCCTAAAATCTGGCCGCAATCACCGAAAGACTCACCAACCTCGACGGGCTGGTCGCTCGACTGGCCCGCACCCTGACCAAGCGCTGCGACGAGCTGACTAGCCAGATCCATGCTCTCGACCAAGAACTCACCCGCTGGTCACCCAGTTCGCTCCCACCTTGCTGGCGATCTGCGGCTGCGCCACCCTGACCGCCGCGAAAATCATCGGAGAGACAGCCGACATCACGCGGTTTCGATCCCGACATGTCTACGCTCGCCACAACGGCACGCGCCCATCCCGGTCTGGTCTGGCAACCGCCAGCGTCACCGACTCTCCCGCATCGGCAACCACCAACTCAACGCCGCGTTGCACCACATCGCCATCACCCAGGCCCACTACCACCCCGACGCCCGAGAGTTCCTACAACGCCGACGCGCAGACGGCGACAGCAAAACCCAATCCATCCGCGCACTCAAAAGACGCCTGTCCGACACCGTCTACCGCGCGCTACTCACCGACGCCAATCAAGCTGCCCCCCGCGCAGCTTGACAGAGGAGCAAGAGGACGCAACCTGACGGATGTGGTGACGATGGCGTCTGAACCAACAGGTCCCAGTAAAATCCTTTCGTCATGCAGGCCTACGGCCAAGGCCCCGGAGCCGCTAACAATCTGGCCGGTCCGGGGCATCGGCGCCCCGCCGTCGAGGTACTCGCCCCGGTGGCGGACCACCGCACCGGTGTGCACCCGTGACAGCGCGATCCAGTCGGCGAGTTCTTGCGCTGTGAGCATCGGGGGCAGTTCGCACTGCTCCGAGGCGTTCACCGGGCACCCCGCTGGCAATCCGGGCACACCTGCTCAGGGTCTAGCGGGCTCTCCGGTAGCGCCGGGCCATCCAGCGGCAGTTCCTCAGGGACGAACTCGATACCGCACAGCGTGTGCACGCTGCGGGTGAGGATCGAGTAGTCCCCACGGTGGGTGTCGATATCGGTCAGCGAACGCAGAGCACTCGGGGCCGGAAACCTCCCACGCCACCAACGCGCGTCGAGCACCACGGCCAGCTCTTTGCCTGCGTGAATGACAGCGAGGTAGAGACATTGCTCAGGGCTGGACCTCTCTCCAGCCAAGGCCCCCGGCCGCTGAGCCCACTGGTGCCGAGCCGACTTCGACCTACCGCAGTGTGTGACACCGGAACGGAGTCGTGTGGACCAGCCCCCTCGGGGGGTCTACCACACCCAGCCCCCACCGATCACCGACGACCTACCCGATCCCCGCCCCGGCCCGACATACCCCGCCTATGTACCGACGGCGACCGTCGAGGGACTACCGATTCTGTTGCGCCCACCACCCCGGTCACCGGTGTCGCCACCTGATCCGACCGACCCCGACGAACCACCACCGTTCTAGGTGCGTGGTCTGCCCTGGCTGTTCGTTACGCCGCGATGGCGTGGCGTTGGAGGAAGCCGGGAGGTCTCGCCGTGGCCGTCAGTGAGGCCATCGACCGGTACGTGATCTCACGCGGCGCGAGAACCGAGCGTGCGCGGTCGCGGCTCGACCGGCGCGCCGATCAGCAGGCCAGTACCGCAGGACAGGCAGAGCCGTTCCGGGCAGTCCGTGCCGTGCCCGTCGCGGCAGGGCGGTTGCTCGCACGCCTGCAGGCCGGCGCATTCCGGGCAGTAGACCTCGATGAGCTCTGCTCTGAACACCGGCCCCACCTCCAGTTGCCGACTGTGCCACGAGCGGCAACAGATGCGGTGAAGGTGAACGGGCGTGTCGCCGGACGAAGAAGAAGGCGGAGCCGGAGCGAACCAGCTCCAGGCGCTACGCGGTCGGTTCCGCGAGTTGCTGATCACTCATCCAGACGCGCGGAGGTGTTGTTATTCCGGCTCATCCACGCGGGGCCGCCTGCTGCGCGTTCATTTCGCCGTCCCCTCCACGAGATACTGCGGATCACTTAACGGGATATGGCCTCGGTATTGTTATTCTCCGCGATAGCCCTGCCCATGATGCGCGGAGCGCCCTCCGCTCACTAGCCCGGAGATCCGAGATCAGGCACCCGCCTGGCGCCGTGCTGCTTACGCTCTTAGACTACTGTTCGCCGGATGCTATTTATCGTTACCCATGAACACAAGAGGGGAGAAGAATGCGTTTCCGAGGGGGCGGCAGACGTGGCGGGAGATCTGTTTTTCCGGGTGTAGTATTATTTATTTCGGCGGTGTTCATCGCTCCACCGGCGCACGCTTCCGAGCTGGCCGGAATCGAGGTGGGAGGTGGGTGGCTAACCATCGAACAGGTGGTGGAGGTGGCTCGCGGGCAGACTCCGGTCAGCGTGTCATCGGATACCATGGGAAACGTCGACCGTGGCCACAAGGTGATACTGGAAGCTGCACTGCAGAACGTTCCCGTTTATGGATTGACCGTTGGCGTGGGCCTGAACAAGGACAGGGCGATCTTCAAAGAAGTGAACGGCCAGCGTGTGCTTTCTGAAGAAGTACTCGCGGTGTCCCGCCAGTTCAACACCAACTCACTGAGATCACATTCCGGGGCTGTGGGAAAGCCGATGTCGGCCGAGGTCGTTCGGGCTGCAATGCTGATCCGGCTGAACACCATTTTGAGTGGTGCTTGTGGCGCGCAACGAGATGTCGCACAGCACTATGTCGATTTTCTCAACAAGGGCATAATTCCGGTCGTGCCGTCGACGGGTACGGTGGGTGAAGCGGATATCACCCTGGCGGCGCACATCGGCTTGGTCATGGTCGGCGAATGGGAAGCTTTCTATGAAGGTCGGCGTGTCAGTGGTGCGGAAGCGCTTCAGGCTGCGGGTATCCAGCCACTGAGACCGGTGGGCAAAGACTTCGTGTGCATCGTCAGCAATAACGACCTGGTGATCGGCGATGCGGTGCTCAGTGTGCATGACGCCGAGCAGTACCTGAACCGTGCAGCCACCGTCTTTGCGCTCAGCCTGGAAGGCCTCAACGGTAATGTGGCCCCGTTCCTCGATGCCACGACCAAGATAAGGCCTTTCCCGGGATTGACTGAGGCAGCTGGTTTGATCCGTGACAACCTGGCAGGTAGCAGTCTGTGGACCTTGTCGAAGGAACGCGTACTGCAAGATCCGTTGTCCTACCGTGATATGGCGTACACCCTGGGAAACGCGCTGAACGCGGTGCAGGACGCCAAGCGGATGCTCACGATCGGTATCAATCACACCGAGGACAACCCGATGGTGGCCCTGGACGTGACGGAGACGGAACGCTCGGGTAGCAACCAGCTGGACCGCTATCTGGTGGGTGGAAAGACCAACGGTGCGATCTACCCCACGGCCAATTTCGAGCCACTGCCTATGGTGGCCGCGGTGGAACACGTGTCTCTTGCGCTCGGCACGCTGTCCGACGCCTTCACGATGAACATCCTGCGACTCTCGGAAGAAGAACATTCGCACCTGGCCCGCTTCCTCGCGGGACCGAACAACCCAGAGGGTCACGCATTCGGCGCCATCCAGAAATCCTTCGTCGCGCTCAACACCGTCAACCGGTCGTTGGCCATGCCCGTGTCACTCGACAGCGTGGCCATCGCCGGTAACGTCGAGGACCGGGCGACCCACAGTCAGCTCGCCGTATCTCATATGCGGCAACTGGTGGAGAACCTCTACGAGTTGTCGTCCTTCCAGCTCCTGCACGCCACCCAGGCCGTCGATCTGAGAAAAGACTTCACCATGGGTGAGCGAACCAGTAAAATGCACGCCGCCTATCGCAATGTGGTGCCGTTCGTGGAGAAGGATCGAATCTTCACTCCCGACATTCAAAAAGGCGTGGAATTTTTGCAGAACTGGCCTGTCGATGGGAGGACTCCTATCGGTGGGGTGTCCTCTGGAGCTGGCGGAACAGTGTCGGGAGTGAACGTCGTTCTGCTCGTCGTCGGAGGCCTGACCATCGGCGCCGGCGCGGTCTTTCTGATACTGAGACCCCGCTTACGGCGATGAACCTGGTGAACGCCGGGCTCCGTCGCAGCCCCGCGTCGAGCCGGAACGGTGGCCCGCGTCAGAGGTGGCAGAGCAGGGTGGGGTGGGCTGGTATCGCCGTGGGCGCCGCTCTCGTGGCGGTCGCGCTGGTGCCGGCTTTCCCTTGGAGCGGGTCTGGATCGGTCGCGGCCTCGCGTGGCCCTTCGTCGCTACTGCCCACCGGGGGAACAGTAGGATTCCCGGTTGCCGCGCCGGCTGTGTCACCGAGCCGGGTGCATCACGAGTCACAGGTTGCCGGCGCCAGGCGACTGACGATTCCTGGGATCAACCTGAGCGCCAGCATCGTTCCCATCGGCCTCCAACCAGACGGTAGCCTCGCGGCACCGGGGGACTTCTCGGTAGCCGGGTGGTATGCGGGTGGGGTCGCGCCAGGTGAGCCAGGGCCCGCGGTGATCGTCGGTCATGTGGACAGCCATCTCGGGCCCGCCGTGTTCTTTCGCCTCCATAAACTCGTTCCGGGCCAATCCGTCGTGATCCAGACCGCGAACGGCGCGACCCTCACGTTCATCGTCGAACGCATCGAACAACACCCCAGAGATCGTTTCCCCACCGCGGAGGTCTACGGCGCCACGAATCAGCGCGCACTACGACTCATCACCTGCGGTGGGGAATTCGACCGCTCAGCCAGGAGCTACCGCGATAACATCGTCGTGTTCGCCAGACTGGCCGCGTGAGCCACGCTGCCCTTGGCCGCGCCGACTTCGCGGCCCGCTCAGGCTCAGCTGGGATTGTTGCGTTCCACACGGGAGCCCTGCTGGGACGATCTGTCGATGTCCAGCGTGGGTCGGCCACCGTCGGTGGTGTTGCCGATCACCACGCAGCCGGTTGAACCTTCGATGATGATGATTCCCCGGGTCACGTTGGGTCCGGAGAGCCTGTTGTTGCGTATCTCGACGTTGGGCCAGCGGCGCACATTCACCGCCTGGGCGCCGTTGGAGGCGCAGGTGTTATCGACGAAGGTGATGGACGGGCCGCCGGTAGGGGCGGCGCTGTTCCCCCGCTGGTCGCCGGTGGCGATCAGGCATTGCGCGTCGACGTTGCGGCAGTCGTTACCTGCGATCAGGACGTCGAAGGTGGGTGGGCTGTTGCCGTCGTAGGTTTGGAAGCAATCCGGGTGCGGCGGGTTGGCGTAGCCACGTTCGGAGATGTCGGTGATCGTGTTGTTGGTGATCCGGTGCCCGTTGCCGAAAAACCGCATACCGTCGGCGTCGCCGTTGTCACGGGCCACGATGCCGCTCACGGTATTACGGCTCACCTCGATCCGCTGCCCGCTGACCCAGATGCCGACGGTATCGACCTGCTGCACCGTGTTGGCCTCGATGATCGAGTTCTCGCACGGGTCGCAGGTGATCCCACCCCGCCGGGTGTCGCGCACGGTGTTGCGGCGGATGGCCAGATCAGAACCCTCAAGCTCCACCCCGTCGCCACCGGTGACGGTGAAGCCCTCGACGACGACGTGTTCTGCGGTGATGTGGATGCTGCGCACGCCTGCCCCATTGGACAGGAGTCTGATCGGCGCGTTGGCCGAGCCCGAGTGGGTCAGCGTCACATCAGTGCCGCCGAGGTCGCCGCCGGTGAAACACAGGGTGGTCCCCGGCGAGGCGGCATCCAGCGCCGCCGGTACCTCCTCGGCTCGGCTGATCGTGCGGTCGCAGGCGGGCGGGCGGCCCTGGTCCGGGCCCGCTGAGGAGTTCGGGCCTGGTCGCTGGCCCGGACCGGACCCAGGGCCCTGACCGGAGCCTGGACCCTGACTGAACCCGGGGCCTTGGCCGGACCACGGGCTCTGGCCCGCTGCGGGGTCCTGCCCCCCACAACCGGCGACGAGCCCCAGGCCCAGCACAACGGCCCAGACCGACACGGTTGCGCGCGGCACGGTTGCGCGCGGCATGATTCACTCGGTGCCCGACGTCCCCGGTGAATATGCACCGGTGCAGGGTATGGGCTCCGTCGCCGCCGCTTTCACTCACCGTCGGCAATACCGGATCCATGCTGGTAGAAGCTGACTCACCAGATCTTGACGCGCTGGTCTGGAGCGCGGAACAGCTTGTCGTCGGGCTTGACGTCGAAAGCCGCGTAATACTCGGGCAGGTTGCTGACCACGCCGTTGGTGCGGAACTCCAGAGGGCTGTGCGGATCGCTCAACAGCTGCACCCGAAGGTTCTTGTCCCGGATCTTGCCCCGCCAAACCTGCGCCCATCCCAGGAAGAAGCGCTGCTCGCCGGTGAACCCATCCAGCACCGCAGCGTCTCGGCCGCCGAGGGAGAGCCGGTAGGCGCGCATCGCCACGGTGAGCCCGGACAGGTCGGCGATGTTCTCGCCCAAGGTCAGCTCACCGTTGATGTGCTCGCCAGGCAAGGGCTCGTAAGCCGAATACTGCGCGCTCAGGGCCTGGGCCCGGGCACCGAAACGCTCGACGTCCTGTGGGGTCCACCAGTCGCGGAGATTACCGGTTCCGTCGAACTTTCGGCCCTGGTCGTCGAACGCATGACTGATCTCGTGACCGATCACCGCGCCGATACCACCGTAGTTGACCGCATCGTCGGCGTTCGGGTCGAAGAACGGTGGCTGCAGGATTGCGGCCGGGAAGGTGATGTCGTTACGGGTGGGGTGGTAGTAGGCGTTGACGGTCTGCGGTGTGGTGAACCACTCCTCCCGGTCCACCGGTGTGCCGAGCCGATCAAGGTCTCGCTGGTATTCGAGTTGCGCTGAGCGCAGCACATTGCCCACCAGATCGTCGCGGGCGACCGTCAGCTTCGAGTAGTCCTTCCACTTGGTCGGGTAGCCGATCTTCACCGCGAGCTTGCTGAGCTTGTCCCTGGCCTCGGCCTTGGTCGCATCGCTCATCCAGTCCAAGCCGTCGATGGACGAGCGGAAAGCTTCGATCAGCTTGGCCACAAGAGCGTCCATCCGTGCTTTCGCCTCGGCCGGGAAGTAACGCTGCACGTACCGTTGACCGAGCAGATCACCCATCGCGCCGTCGACCGCGGTGACACCCCGCTTCCAGCGGGGACGCATCTCCTGCTGCCCCGCCAGGTCACGGCCGCGAAACTCGAACCGCGCGGTGACGAAGTCGTTGCTCAAGTAGGGGGACAGGCTGTCGATGAGCTTGAAACGCAGATACGACTTCCAGTCAGTCAGCGGCACGGTGGTCAGCGCGGAGCCCACGCCGGTGAAGAAACTGGGTTCGGCGACGATGAACTCGGCGGTGCGCACGCGCGCCGCGTCGAGGTAGGTCTTCCAGTCCAGCCCAGGTGTGCGGGCAGTGGCATCAGTGACGGTGAACCGGTTGTAGGTGGCTGTCGCGTCCCGCTCCTGCACGGCGGTCCACTGGATCTCGGCCAGCCGCGTCTCCACGGCGAGTACCTGGCCGGCGGCCGCGGCCGGATCGGTGATGCCGGCCAGCCCCATCGCCCGTGCCGCGTAGCCCTTGAGCTGGTTGCGCAGCGTCACGAACTGCGGCTCGGTTTTCAGGTAGTAGTCCCGGTTGGGCATGGACAGCCCGCTCTGGGACACGCCCGGTATGTACGCGTCCGCGTTCTTGGCGTCCTGGTCGATGGACAGCGCGATGGGGCTGGCGGTGCCGGTCTGAGCGCTCTCGGCGAAGTAACGGAGCAGATCCGCCGGGCTGGTCAAAGCGTCGATGCGGGCCAGCGACGCCTTCAGCGGAGCGACGCCGAGCGAGTCGAGCCGCGCGGTGTCCATGAAGCTGGAGTAGAAGTCACCGATCCGCTGGTCTGGCGTGCCGGCCGGGCTCCGGCTGGTCGCGCTCTGCTCGACGATCGTGCGCAGGTGCAGCTCGGATTGATCGTCGAGGGTGTCGAATGCGCCGACCCGGGTGCGATCGGCGGGGATCTCGGTGGTCTGCAGCCACTGACCGTTGGCGAACCGGAACAGGTCGTTCTGCGCACGCACCTGGCGGTCGAATCCGGAGAGCAGCAGCCCCGAGGTCGGCGCCGCCGGCGGTGGCGGGGTGCCTGCACAGGCCGTCAGAGCCCACAACAACGCGATGGCCAGCACGCCCAACCGAGATCGAGTCACGAACCGAGATCGAGTCACGGGGCCAGACGATAGACCAGAGGGCCGACAACCAATGTCAAGGCGTTCGGGGCAGTGCTGCGGCACCACGAGGTGTCCTCGGTCGAGGCCGCTGTCGGGTTCTTCCACGACGGGCGCAAGCGCGCTCGCCTGTCGTACAGATGAAGGTGGCAGGTGCGAGGATGCGGGGGTGCGGGACAGCAGATTCGGCACGATCATCGAGCCGTTCCGGATCCATTCGGTCGAGCCGATGCGGATGACGACGCCCCAGGAACGGCTGCGCTACCTCGATGACGTCGGCTGGAACCTGTTCGCCCTGCATGCGGACAACGTGCTGATCGACCTGCTCACCGACTCCGGCACGGGCACGATGTCGAGCGAGCAGTGGGCTGCCGTGCATCGCGGCAGCGAGGCCTACGCGGTGCGCGGTCGTGGTACCGGTTCCATGCGGCGGTGACGGAGTTGTTCCCGTTCCGGCACGTGCTGCCGACCCACCAGGGCCGGGCCGCCGAGAAGATCCTCTTCAGCGTGGTCGGAGGAGCGGGTCGGGTGGTGCCGAACAACACGCACTTCGACACCACCCGCGCGAACGTCGAGTTCACCGGCGCCCAGGCGATAGATCTGGTGATCCCCGAGGGGCTGAAGCCGGGCAACCGGCACCCGTTCAAGGGCAACCTGGACGTGGCCGCGCTGGAGGCGCTGCTCGCGGACCGGTCAGACGAGGTACCGCTGGTAATGGTCACGATCACGAACAACTCCGGCGGGGCAGCCGGTGAGCATGTGGCGTCCCGGTCGTCGTGCCCTTCGGGAGGTCGTCGGTTACGTGGCCGCGCGGGCGCAGTCGCTGCGCGGCCTGTGCATCGCCACCCAGCCCAAGCGGCTGCGGCACTTCACCGCGACATTCCAACCGCTGTAAGGAACTCCGTCCGGCCCATCAGGTGGTGGTCGTGGAGCGGCACGTTGCTAGGCGGCCTGTGGGCGGTCGTCATCGCAGGACTCGACTGCGCTTTCGGGGATGGCGAGGCTTTCGGGGATGGCGAGGATCGTGTCGATGAGCCGCTGGGTGCGGGTCTGCGATCGCAACCACGGTGGCAGATCCAGCAGCGCCATGACCTCGTCAGCGAGCACCTCGCCGATCGCATTCGGCCACATCCGTTTGGCTTTCGAGGCGGCGACGGCGGCCATCCGGTGGGCAGCGTACCGCTCGGCTTCCTGGGCGACCGCGATTCGTGTCTCAGGCATTGAAGGCCCCCTTTATCCGCGTCTTATATCCGGCCTCCAGATAGTCAAACGAGCGTGGCGAGCTCGAGTCGCGGGGGAACGGCCCGGAGATCACTGGGGTGGCCGTCGTGGGCGTCATACCGGTATAGAGCGCCGGTGCCGTCTTCTGCGTACGTTAATTTCCGTTCAGGCCAGCTGTGCTTCAGGCCAGCTGTGCAGTGAGCAGCATGCACGTGGCGAAGTCGGTGTCGGCGGGCTTGCCCAGGATGCGTCCGTACCGGTCCGCGGCCTGGCCACCGCTGGTCACCGTGACCTTCCAGCCGTGATCACGAAACCAGTGCACGGGATCCGGCCGATCGTCGTTGGGCCACAGGGCGGCGATGTCCACCCCGCAGCTGCGTTTCAGCTCCTGGAAGTCGGGCTGATGGATGGTGGCTCGCATATCGGGGTGCACCTCTTCGGTGGCCAATCGGCTGCCGGCGGCGGAGCACCGGTGCACATGTGCGAACAGTGCCTCCAGGGCTGAGCCCGGCAGGTAGGGGAGCAATCCTTCGGCCAGCCAGACGGTAGGGCGTTGCGGATCGAGCCCTGCGCGCAGCAACGCGCCAGGCCAGTCGTCTCGCAGGTCGACCGGCACGACATGGCGTGCACAGCTGGCGACTGCGCTCTGGTCGTTGAGGACGGTGTCCTTGAACTGGAGTACCTTCGGCTGGTCGATCTCGTAGAGCTGCACGGCCGTGGGCCAGGGCAGCCGGAACGCCCGGGTGTCCAGGCCGGTCGCGAGGATGACCACCTGCCGGATGCCGGCGTGCGAGGCGTCGAGGAGGTACTCGTCGAAGAAGCGGGAGCGCACCCCCACATACGTCGCCATCCCCGCCCAGAATCTGGCCCACAGCGCCTCGCCCTCGGAGCGCTGCTCAGCGCCCTCAACGCTGGCCCAGTTGGTGGGCAGCGGTATTGAGCTGTGGGCACGTGTGACGAAACTCTCGGCGTACGGGTCGTCGATCAGCGCGTCGCTGCGCGTGCTCTCCAGCGCCCGCGCGCCGGCGACACCCAGAGCAGTGATCCCCACCCCGGACACGATGTCCCAGCTGTCGTGGGTGTTCACATCGTCCTCCTCGGCTCGTCACAGACCGTGCCAGGAGCCAGCCTACGAGGCTGCCGACCATGGAGACGGTGATCTCGAACCGGCCAGCCCGAAATTCCTCGATGGTGCATGCTTGCATGGACCACCAGCGATCTCATCGAGTCAGGCTTGGAGGTGAAGGTGACGTCTGGGCGGACGCCGCACTATTTCTCCGAGACGCCCTCGGCCCAGGGCGAAGCTCGGGAGTTGGAGTTCACAGTCCACGGCTTCGATCTGCGCCTGCGGACCGCGCCCGGCGTATTCTCCGCCACCCGGATCGACCGGGGAACCGAGGTGTTGCTCGACCACGCGCCCTTGCCGATCGGCCGGGGAACCATCCTGGACCTGGGCTGCGGGTACGGGCCGATCACCGTTGCGATCGCCGCTGCGCGCCGGCGGTCGCACGTGTGGGCGGTCGATGTCAACAATCGTGCGATCGAGCTGGCTCAACAGAACGCGGTGCGCAACGGGCTGGGTAACATCACTGTTTGCCGTCCGGAGGAAGTACCTGACGAGGTCGAATTCGACACGGTCTATTCGAACCCGCCGATCAGAGTAGGAAAGGCAGCGTTACACGAGATGCTGCGCCGGTGGTTGTTCCGGCTGCGCCCCGGCGGACGCGGTTTCCTGGTCGTGCACAAAAACCTCGGTGCTGATTCCTTGGCGTCATGGATGACGGCACAGGCGCTGCGCACCACCCGGTTGAGCTCCCACGACGGCTACCGGGTGCTGGCCGTCGATCCCGATCGCACCGCCCGAGCGGAGCGGTAGGTGCGCCAGCTTGCCAGTACCGGGCTCAAGCGGCTCAACAGAACCTGGCGCCGTCGGCTGTCGCACCGCCTCTGCCTGGTGCTGCACGGTGTGCAATCGCCATACAATGTCGGTGCCATCGTTCGGACCGCGGCCACTCTCGGCGTCGATGAACTGTACTTGTCCGGACCAACCTCGACACCCAGCCATGCCAACGCTCAGCGGGTCGCGATGGGAACCGACCGCTATCTCAGTATCGAGACCTTCGACGACGCTTCGGTCGCGATCAGCCGAGCGCGATCGTCGGGGTATCGGGTGATCGCGCTGGAGCTCGCCGACGAGGCGACGCCGATTCAGGATTGCCCACTGGGCGCGGATGTGTGCCTCGTGGTCGGCAATGAAGATCATGGGCTCTCTGTCACCCACCTCGCCGCCTGCGACGCCGCAGCGTATATCCCCCAGTTCGGCAAGGTCGGCTCGCTCAATGTCTCCGCGGCGGTTGCCGTGGCGTGTTACGAGGTGCGTCGCCAACAGCTCGGTGCGGTGTGAGGCGTGCCCGTGTTCAATACCGCGTGATCTGGTCCTCATCTCCGAGGAGCGCGTCACCCAGCGAGGGGAGCCCGAGCGCGCGGAAGGCGCTCGCAACCTGCTCCCGGCACAGCATGATGTCTGATTTGACCGCCTCGGTGCCGCCTGGGACGCAGTCCCCCAGCGCCTTGGCGATCGACTCGGCAACCGAGCTGGCCGGCTTGTTGTGGCTGATTCCCCGCAACGCCACATAGCTGGCCGCGAGACACCCTGCGGCTCGGCCGACGTAGGCGATCGGGGGGATCGTGCCCATTCCCATGGGGCCTGCCGCCTCGAGCATCCCCTCCCGTTGCAGGCGATTCCGGATCCGGGACTCGATCGGCGGGCGTTCCCCGGTCGAAAGGATCTCCTCAGGTATTGAGGCGAGTATTTCTTCGATCACTTTCTGCTCGGCTTCCGACAGTTGAGCAAACCGAGCAAAGTCGGTCTGTTTTGCTTGCGTCACCGTTGGCTCCATATTTTGGGCATCACTGACCGGCTTTACGCTGGTAGCGTAGCGTATGTGGTGCACATCGGCGCCGGGTCGCGAACGGGCGGCTGGTCGCGCGGGACTGGCACATCATGACCGCGCTGACCGGCACCACACCGTCGAGCAGGGGGCTCGCGCTCCCGGACGGCCTGACTGAGCTTTTTGCCCGGATCAAGCCCGATTTCGACCCCCCACTGCGGCGGCTCGTCAGGTCTGGGAGGCTGGGGGTGGGTAGCTTCTCTGCGGGTCAGGCCGTAGGGACGGGCACGTTTCGGGGGGCAGTCTGGTGACAGGCTGATTTTCGAGGGTGCCAGTTCGGCTCCCGCCGGCTGCAACGGCGGGAGCCGAACCTGTTCGATGCCACTGGTCAGCCCTGTATGGGTGCCACTGGTCAGCGTATGGGTGCCACTGGTCAGCGTATGGGTGCCACTGGTCAGCGCAGCCCTATTCTTCTGGAGCAGCTCGGCCAGGCCTTCCACCCTTGCGCGCGGAGCACCTTCTCGGCGATGGTGATTTGCTGCGACCGGGAGGCTTGGTTGGCGGTACCAGCGTAGGATCCTCCTCCATAGGAAATCCACGTCCCGGGACTGAACTGCAAACCGCCGTAGTAGCCGTTGCCGGTGTTGGCGCTCCAGTTACCACTACTCTCGCATTGCGCCAAGTGATCCCACGGATTCTGGCGTACGGGACCCGCCTGGGCTGGCGCTGAAAATGCCAGTGGAACCAACATGGCCACTGCGGTGCTTCCGATGAGTGCGTATAAACGGGAAATCCTGGTCATGTTCATTCTCCATGAACCGCACATGCGACTGATGGCGCGCGATGATCGCACGGAAGTAGTGGTTCCGCGTCGACTCTTCGCCAGCCTGCGCCCCTGTCCCGATTCGGGGGTGAGGTAGCGGTATCCGATCCCGGGGGACAGAGCTAGGGCGCACCGGTCCGGATTCCCGCCCCCGAGGTGGCTCCTCAGTGCAGGACGATACTGACCGTACGGATCACCATGGGTAATGCAAGGGGGCGCGCTCAGACGCCGTCGAGCAGGATGCGGGGTTCGCGTCATCACCCAAAGCGACGGGAGTCGATGTTTTGCCAGGTCGGGAGTTTACGGCACGCTCTCTTGGTGAACGTGATTTGCCCGATTCCTGCGCTGTCCGAGTGGTGCACAGATCACTCGATCGTGCACGCTGTTGAGCATTCTTCCAACTATTGGGACGCCCGCAGTCGGCGATGAAGGTGCTTGATGCGCACCGGTCGGCATGGTGGTCGCTCTCATCATGAGCGAATCCGGCCAGTGCGCCGAAGCGATATTTTCATGATCATTAAGCCGGAGATGTGACGCTGGCCACGGTGGTCGACACGACAGATTTCGTCAGGTCCCTCCGGCCAGGCTGCCGTGAAGCAGTCGACTCAGCTGGACGCGGGAGGTGCGCGCCCGGGCCAGTGCGGCGCTGGCATGCTCGACGCCTTCGCTGCTGAGTCGGTAATAGCGACGCCGAGGTCGCCCTTCTTTCTCCGGGTCGATGTCCTCCCAGCGGCTTTCCAGCCATCCGCAGCCCTCCAGCCGAGCCAGGATGGGATGGATGGTGCCGCTGGGCAGCTCGACAGCCTGGCAGATCTGGAGTCCGTACATTTCTGTTCCCGGATCGGTCAGCATTGCCTGCAGCACCAGTTGCGTCGACAGCGTCATACGCGGTCTATCCATGGCCTTATAATACTAAGAGGGCTTAGTATAGTACAAGCGTGGGGGTTCGGTGCGCAGCACACGGTGCAGTGACCATGCCCGTCGGTCACCCATCCGTGTGAGCCTGGGTCGATCTCGAGGCCGATCGGCCGTTGTCGGTTCCGGCGAAACTGCCGTGGGCCGAGGTGGTGGTGGCAGGCAGTGCCAGGTGGCGCTCGCCATCGACCAGGTGACCATCGGTCGACGGGGGCCCCGAGGCGGTTTGCGCTGGGAGGGCGGGGCCGGCGGAGGTCGTGGGCGAGGGTCCGGACCGGAGGAAAAGCGCCCCCACCGCACTTACGGCGAAAAGTGCGGCGATGATCAGGAACTGGTTGTCGATCGTCTCAGTGAACACCTGCAGCTGGGTCTGCTGGTTGAGGGCGTACAGGTCGGCCAGCGGCGGTGCGGCCGGACCGAGGTCGGGAATGGGGGTATTCGCGGGCAACAGTGCGCTACGCCCGGCCATCAGCTGTACCTGCTGAAAGGTGAGGATCGCGGTGACCGCCGCGACGCCGAACGCGCCCGCGGTGCGCTGCACGACGTTGTTGGTCGCGCTGGCGACGTTGCTGTACGAGGTGGGAATGACCGCGAGACCCGCGCTGAAGATCGGCATGAAGCAGATCCCCAGGCCGCCGTACAGCAGGACCAGCAACCACACGATCTCCTCTCGGGTGGTGTCGAGGGTGATCGAGGCCACAAGATAGCTGCCGACGGCTGCGGTCACCAAGCCGGTGATCGCCGGCCAGCGGGGCCCGATGCGGTCGTAGAGCAGCCCGCTGATGGGCATCAACGCCCCCATCACCAGCGCCGGCGGCAGCAGGACCAATCCGGCGTCGAGTGCCCCCAACCCCTGCCCCAGCTGCAGGAACTGCGGCATCAGGAACACGATCGAGAACATCGCCACCATCAGGAGCGCGATCAACACCAGTGAATGGGTGAACGCCGGGAAACGGAACACCCGCAGATCGAGCAAGGGGTCGTCGACCTCCAGCTCGATCACCACGAACAATGCCAGGCTCAGCGCGCTGTAGGTGATCAGGCCGAGGATCCGGTAAGAGGTCCACCCCCAGTCCTCGCCCTTGGACAGCGCCAGCAGTAGCGCGAACAATCCGCTCGCCACGGTGAGGAAACCCAGCAGGTCGAACCGTCGCCCGGCTATCCCCGGGAAACTTGGCAGCACCATGACGGCGGCCACCACGCCCAGGATCCCGATCGGCACGTTGATGAAGAAGATCAGCCGCCAGTCCACGTACTCGACCAGATACCCACCCAACGCCGGCCCGATCGTCGGGGCGACCACGGCCCCCAGCCCGTACATGCCGAAAGCGGCGCCGAGCCGGTCCCGCGGCACGATCCGCAGCAGGATCGTCATCGTGATCGCCGGCAGGATCCCGCCGAGGATCCCCTGGAGGATCCGGAAGATCGTCAGAGCGTCCAGGCTCCAGGCCAGCCCACACAGCGCCGACCCGCCGGCGAATCCCAGCAGCGCCAGGTTGTAGACCCGGGCCAGCCCGAGGCGATAGCCGAGCCACGCGCTGACCGGCACCACCACGCCTTCTGCCAGCGAGTAGCCGGTGATCACCCACTGGGACTCCCTGGTGGTCGCGCCGAACTCGTTCTGGATGGTGGGCAGCGCCACGTTGACGATGCTGATGTCCAGGATCGACACGAACATCCCGACGATCAGCACCGCCAGCGGCAGCTGCCAGCGCTCCTGGACGGCAGCGCCCGGTGCCGCACCACCGGAGGGCGGTGCGGCCACCCCCGCTGTGGGGATCGCCCCCGACTCCGTCCCCGCAGAGCTCACCACCACACCACCGTGCCATAAGAAACGTTACGTCCTCTACTTATTTTCGGTGACACCGCAGACGTTTCTGGGGACAGACTGCACAATCGGAACACTGCGTGCTCTACGCTGTGCTCCCGCTTCGAATCACAACATTCGGTGCCATCTGGAGAGGTGGACGTTGAGCAGCGTCAGCGAGACGTGCAAACCCGCGACCACCGCGGTCGACCGCCGCAAGGGACCTCGGCGACGAGGTGACGCTCTCTACGCGGCGATCTTCGAAGCCACCCTCCACGAACTGACCGCGGTCGGCTACGCCGAGCTGAAGATGGAACACGTGGCAAGCCGGGCCAAGGCGAGCAAGGGATCCCTGTATCGACGCTGGTCGAGCCGGGCTGAACTGGTGGCCGACGCGGTCCACCACACCCTGCCGAGCTGTGGTGAGCGGCCCGACACCGGGAGCGTGCGCGAGGACCTCCTGGGTTGCCTGCGCGGAGCGGCCACGCTGCTCAATGGCCCCTCCGGAGAAGCGATCCGCGGCCTGATGGCTGAGACCGTGCGAAATCCCGACCTGATGGAAATCGTGCGCATCCGCTTCATCGATCCCCTCGTCGGCTTGTTTCTCGAGGTGCTCCGGCGAGGCGCCGAGCGTGGAGAGGTACGTGCCAGCGCGCTCACGCCCCGCATCGCAAGCCTGGGTCCCGACCTACTCCGTGAGTATTTTCTGGTGCACCGCACGCCCATTCCCGATCGGGTACTGATCGAGGTGGTCGACGACGTGATCCTTCCCCTGATCTGCGTCTGAGGCCGGGACCGCGGGCAGGCGTCCGGACCGCAGGAACAGCGCCGTCACCGCGCCCAGTGCGCAGAGCGCGGCGGCGATCAGGAACAGGTCATCGATCGCCCCGACGAGCACCTGCGAAGAGGTCTGCCGGTAGGTGGCGTACATGCCCATCCAGTCTGGAGTTCCCGGCGGACCGAGGTTCGGGGTGGGGGTGTTCGCGGGCAGCAATGCGGAGCGCGCGGCCAACTGCTGCGCCTGCTGGCTGATCAGGATCGTGGTGAGCACCGCCACCCCCAGCGAGCCTGCGACATTGCGCACCACGTTGTTGAGTGCGCTGGCCACGTTGCTCTGCGCCACCGGGATGACTGCGATGCCCCCAGTCATGATCGGCATCATGGACAGTCCGAAACCGAAGGCCTGCACCCCCAGCAACCACATGATGTGCCCGCGGGGGGTGTCGATGGTGATGGTGTGCAGCAGGTAGGTGCCGACCGCCGCGATCGTCAGGCCGATGACCACCGGAGTGCGCGGCCCGAAACGGTCATAGATCCGCCCGGCGATGGGCATCATCACCCCCATCACCAACGCCTGGGGTAGCAGCGCGAGCCCGGAGTCGAGCGCTCCCCACCCCTGCGCCACCTGAAGGAGTTGCGGGATGTAGAACAGCACGCCGAACAGCACCACCATCAGCAGCGCGATCAACAGCAGTGAGTGGGTGAACGCCCAGTAGCGGAATATCCGGACATCCAGCAACGGGTCGGCGACCTGGAGCTCGATTACCACGAACAACGCCAGGCTCAGCACGCTGACGGTGATCAGACCCAACACCCGGTAGGAGTCCCATCCCCAGGACTCTCCTTTCGACACCGCGAGCAGCAGCGCGAACAACCCACCCGCGATGGTGAGGAAACCCAGCATGTCGAACCGGCGTGCGGCTCGGCCGGGGAATACCGGTAGCACCAACGTCGCGGCCACCACGCCCAGGATCCCGATCGGCACATTGATGAAGAAGATCAGCCGCCAGTCCACGTACTCCACCAGGTAGCCACCCAGGGTCGGCCCCACCGCCGGGGCGAACACGACCCCCAGGCCGTACATGCCCATCGCGGCACCGAGCCGGTCCCGCGGCACGATCCGGTAGAGCATCGTCAGCGTGATCACCGGCAGGATCCCGCCCGGGATCGCCTGGACGATCCGGAAGATGATCAGACTGTGCAGGTCCCAGGCCAACCCGCACAGCGCCGATCCGGCGGCGAACGCCAGCAGCGCCAGGTTGTAGACCCGGCCGAGCCCGAAGCGATCCCCCAACCACGCGGTGGCCGGCACCACCACACCCAGCGTCAAGGTGTACGCCGTCAGCACCCACTGCGCGTCCTCGGTAGCCACACCGAACTCGTTCTGCAGCGTGGGGATGGCCACATTGACGATGCTGGTGTCGAGGACGGACATGAACATCCCGGCGACCAGTACCACCAGCGGCAGCCCCCAACCTCCCGCAGTGCCCGCCGCAGGCGCTGTCAGCACAGGTCGAGTCTTCATGTCACTGTCCATCGACACGACGCGTACTCTACTACTGGTTCACTCTGATGGGACCTTTGATCGTCACCCGGGAGTGCGAGAGGTGCGGACGTTGAGCAACACCAGTCCAGTCGATCACCGTAAAGGGCCTCGACGGCGTGGCGACGCTCTCTACGCGGCGATTTTCGAAGCCACCCTGGAGGAGCTGGCGGCGGTCGGCTATGCCGAGCTGAAGATGGAGCGCGTGGCCAGCCGGGCGCGCGCGAGCAAGGGATCGCTGTACCGGCGCTGGCCCAGCCGCGCCGAGCTGGTAGCAGATGCGGTGTATTACACCTTTCCCAGCCTTGGCGAGCCACCCGATACCGGGAGCGTGCGCGAGGATCTGCTCGGCTGCCTGCGCGGATTCGCCAGCCTGCTCAACAGCCCCTCCGGTGAGGCGATCCGTGGCCTGATGGCTGAGACCATCCGCAACTCCGACCTCATGGCAGCTATCCGGGTCCGCTTCGTCGATCCCGGTGTCGAGCACTTTCTGGGAGTGCTCCGGCAAGGTGCCCTGCGTGGAGAAGTTCGCATCGGAGCGCTCACCAACCGCAACGCGAGCCTGGGTCCCGATCTGCTGCGCCAATACTTCATGGTGCATCACTCCCCGATCCCGGAGCAGGTGCTGCTCGAGATCGTCGACGAGGTGGTCCTTCCGCTGGTGCGCGCATAACCAGTCGAACCGAACACCCTCCCCAGGTTAAGGTACGGCGCGTAGCCTATGGATGGAGACTCCGCCCAGAGCCAGGGAGGTGTGAGCGTGGAAGGCCCTATCGCGGCGCCACCCGCAGCTGATCAGCAGTCCACCGACGGCGTTACGAGCGCACCACCTGGCGGGCGCAAGCTCAAGCGCTCCACTCGTATCGCCCTGACCGTGATCCTGATCGTGGCGTTGCTCGCTGCGGCCGGATTCGCCACGAGTTACTTCCTCAACGCTCGCAACTACGTCTCCACCGACAACGCCCAGATCGACGGCGACAAGATCGCGGTCAATGCGCCCGCCAGTGGCACCCTGCTCGACTGGACCGCCACCCAGGGCGCCGCCCTGCGCAAGAACCAGGTCGTCGGCCGCATCGAGATGCAAGGCGGGTTCAACAAACCGCAAATGACCATTCGCGCTCCCGGCGAGGGCACCGTGGCTGTGGACAGCAGCGTGGAGGGCGCATACGTCGTCGCAGGCACCCAGCTCGCCGTCGCCTACAACCTGGACAAGATCTACGTCACGGCCCGCGTCGACGAGACCGACGTCAAGGCGGTCCGCGTTGGCCAGGTCGTCGACATCTACGTCGACGCTTTCCCCAAAACTTCGTTCACCGGACGGGTCCGGGAGATCCAAGGCGGGGCAGCCGCGGTGTTCGCCCTGTTCCCGCAGAACAACAGCGGCGGCAACTTCCAGAAAGTCACCCAGCTCATCCCGGTCAAGATCGGACTTGACAACGCCCCTACTGTCGACCTGGTTCCTGGAATGAACGTCACCGTCTACATCCACAAGAACTGACTCCACCCGGGGCGAAACTGGGTGCGTGCGGGACCCCGTCGAGCAGGGTCACCGCACCTCGGTCACCACGACGGGTAACCAATGATGCGTTCTGTGAGCAATAGTTCGTGGTGATATCACTCTAAAGGGTGATATCACCACGAACGGGTATCATGTTGACAATAAAAGAGTTCTAGTGGTCAGGGAACACGCGACTGTGCGACGAGTGGCGCGCAATCATCCGTCCCTGCGGGTGGACCCGCGCGGGGATTGCCAGACGTCCGACGGCAGGGGGCATTGAGTGATTCTTTTTGCCCGGTCGTCCGTCCTGGCGGGTGTGCACATCAGGCTTCTCCCCGGGAAGGGAGTCTCCCGGGGAAGAAGGAGGGAGAGGATATGAAGATCGAGGAAGTGTTCAGTCTCGGCTATGGTCACGGCAAGGGCGATCACGGCCACGGCCACGGATGGGGCCACCACCGCGACCACGAGCGGGGCCACCACCGCGGCCACGGATGGGGCCACTACTACAAGAGTGGCTGGAATAAATGGGGTGGTGGGCACCGCTGCTGAGTAAGCAGCTGCTCACCTGGGCGGTGGCTCTTACTCGGAAGGGCAAGGGTCACCGCCCACTCCACCTGCCGCAACCACCGGCACGGAATGGGGGCATCGAGATAAGAATAGCGTGCGTCGATGACAGCCCAGCGGGTTATCCTGCGCAGCGCAAGCAGTCTACCTTTCTGGTTACGGCTTCAGTGTCGGCCGGGCGAGTTTGTACGACATTCGCCGCGGGCTCACCGACGCCGATCGCTGGTGCGCAGGGGGCGAGATCGGGTCCGGCTGGACTGTTCCCAGACGCTCACCACCAGCGCGACGGTGACGGCCCAGGCTGCGCCCAATGCCCATGCGGCCAGGACGTCGCTGGGGAAATGCACCCCTAGAAAGACCCGCGTTGTTCCGACCGCAACGACGAACAGCAACGCCACTGTCCACACCGCGATCCGAACGGTTCGTCGGCTGATCACCCGATCGCTGTGCACCCCACGGCTGATCAGCCAGGCGCAGAGCAGCCACACCACCGCGGTCCCGACGGTGTGCCCGGAGGGGAACGAGAAGCCGTGCTCGCCCAACACCGCGGCTGCCGCTGGTGGTCGGCTGCGACCCACCAGCAGTTTCACCGAAGTGTTGATCACTCCGATGCCTCCTGCGGCAAGCACGAGGACCAGCAGCGGCAGCCACGAGCGTCGCATCCACGCCAGTGCCACCCCCACGGTGACGGCTGTCACGGCGGCCCCCAGCGGGCTGCCCAGATCGGTGATCACGCGGGCCGTAGTGATCGCCCAAGGCGGGCGGTGTGCGGCGATGAGCCTCAGCATCGGCTGATCGGCCACCGTGATGCCGTCATGGTCGAGCACATTGTCCAGCAGTTGGCCGAAACTCACTCCCAACGTGAGCACCGCGGCTACGCCGAGCGTCAACGCCAGACCAGCAGCCTCGCCTGGCGCGAAACGGCGCCCCACGAACCGCCACTGCCGTGGATAGCGCGATCGTAGCCAGGCCACCACCGGCCGGTCAGCGGCCCAGACCAGCGCGGCCTTGATTCGTTCCGGGTATCCCACGACCCACCGCGCGACCAGGCCGGTCAGGATGAACGCGCCCAGCACCATGGCCAGCAGGACGGCCGCGGCCAGCGTTGCACTGATGCTCACCCGCTGCGCCGGCTCCCCTCACGGTCCTCGACGGTGTTCCTCGACGGTGTTCCTCGACGGTGTTCCTCGACCACGACGACACGCTGATGCCTATGGTGGACCGACCGGAGAATGCTGTCATCTCGGCGGGCAGGGGAGTCGATCAGGGAGGTGCCGCGGTTCCTGGAAACTCGCACTTGACCATCGGTGTGGACATCGGTGGCACGAAGGTGGCGGCCGGTGTGGTCGATGAGCATGGGACGATCCTCGCCACCACGCATCGGGACACTCCCGCGGAGGACGTGGCGCAGATCGAGGACGCGATCGCCGCAGTGGTGGTGGAACTCCGCTGCCGTTACGACGTCGAGGCGGTCGGTGTGGGAGCAGCCGGCTTCATCGATGCGCGCCGTTCGACGGTGATGTTCGCGCCGAATCTCGCCTGGCGCGATGAGCCGCTCCGGGCGTCGCTGCAACGCCGGCTGGGGTTGCTCGTGGTGATCGAAAACGACGCCAATGCGGCCGCCTGGGCGGAGGTCCGGTTCGGCGCCGGACGCGGCGCTGAGCACGTGGTGGCCCTCACCGTGGGCACCGGCATCGGCGGCGGCATCGTGATCAACGGTCAGCTGCTGCGCGGCCAGTTCGGTGCGGCGGCGGAGATCGGCCACATCACCGTGGTCCCGGACGGGCGGCCCTGCGGATGCGGTTTGCGAGGTTGCTGGGAGCAGTACGCCAGCGGTCGGGCGTTGCTGCAGGAGGCCCGCGAGCGCCTTCGTGGCTCGCCTGAGACAGCCGGCGAACTGGTCCGGCTTGCCGGTGGCCGGCCGGAGTGCCTCACCGGTGAGATGATCACTCAGGCTGCGCTGGCCGGTGATGGCGCGGCGTTGCGGTGCTTCGATGTGGTCGGGACGTGGTTGGGTCGAGGCCTGGGTGGGTTGGCCGCGGTACTGGACCCTGGACTGTTCGTCATCGGCGGCGGTGTGTCCGCCGCCGGTGAGCTGCTGCGTGCTCCCGCCTCGGCTGCTTTCGCCGCATCGTTGACCGGCCACGGATACCGGCCGATGGCCGAGTTGCGGATCGCGCAGCTGGGTCCCGAAGCCGGCCTGGTCGGCGCCGCCGATCTGGCCCGGATCACCGGGTAGCTCTCGCCTCGCCTCAGCGTGCCGGGTTGCTTCATACGCCGGGTTCAGCGGAGGATGGTGGCCAGGCAGGCGCGCTCCCCCGCGCTCGACTGAGCACAAGTCGACCAGGGAGCAGTGCGTGACGCTCGGGTGGATCGGCGCCCATGGTGGTGAGGGCATCACCGGTAGCCGGGTTGTGCGCGCGCGGGCGGTGTGGGTAGACCTCGACGTGGCGTTCCCGCTGCCAACCGGTCACCGTCGGCGGGTTGTCGCCGACGGGCTGGAGCTCACCGGCCGGGTCCCCGGCATGCTGAAGCGTTGGGTTCGTGGTTCCCGAGGCGAGTGGTACGGCGTGGTGTGGGTGCCCATCCGCGACGGTGCCGGCAAGCGCCGGCTGACCCTCGACGACCAGTTTGTTCCAGCAGCCGCCCTGAGCCCGCGATCGACCTCGTAGTAGTGAAGGTGCCGAGGCACGTTTGCCACCGATGCCGATCGGGAACCCTTATCCCGGTGAGCAAATCAACCCCACGTGGTGATCTCGGCGAAGTCGGCCGACAACGTCGAAAATCCACCCGTGTCGATGAAGAGGAGCCAAGTTGTGAGTGAGCAACCCGTCCATCCCGCGAAAGCACCCCTGCCGGGGGAGCCGAACGCTTACACCGGAGGCAAGCAGGTTCCTGGTGGACTCGTTCCTCCTTACGAGGGACGGCAGACGACCGGTAAGGGCGAAGAAGAGGAAGTGGCCAGGGACCCCCAGACGATGGGTTCAGGAGCCGAGCCTCGGGAAATCTCACAAGCCGAGCGAGAGGGTGTTCCTAGCACTGACACCACGGCGGCCAGCCCGCTGGGTGCCGGGGTGTCGAAAGGCAACCAGGGCAACGAGAGAATGTACGGTCGCTCGGACGAAGCGCACGTCTCGGATCAGCTGGATATCGGCGTCGGCGGTCGTTCCGAGAACGTCGACCCGGAAAGCCCCACTGTGACGACCGGTGATCAGGGCGGCTGAGCGCACCGCTCGGCTGTAAGAATCAGCTCGCTTAGTGTTGGCCCCGCCCCTTTAAAGGGGCGGGGCCAACACTCTAATAGGTGCATCAGTGTTATCAGCGCTGGAGGTCGTGACCGGTAAAGCGCCGGTAACCCCGTGCCGTGATCCGACTCAACAGAGCTCTGACCAGACCGAAAACCGTGCCTTGGAGCGCTCCGGCGATCAACACGGTGCGGACGTCATGATCCAGTGCAGTGGGTTCGGGCACTTCGCCCCCACGGGAGACGCCACGCCAGCATCGAGTGAACACCGCCCCCGCCACAGCCCCGCCGAGGAGACCACAGGCGAGGCTCACCAGTTTGTACGTCACCTCGTCCCGGGATCTCATGAGGTGCGAACCCGTCGCACGCAGACCAGCTTTCCCTGAAGTCGTTGCCGATCGCTGCTGCTCATCGGTGCACGCTCTCCTTCACTGTCTCGATGTCCCGCCTCGTGCGCTGAAATGGCCTGCTCGATGCCGGTGGCGCTGAGTGCCTGCTCCTTCAGCCTCCCCGCCAACGCTCGACGTGGGACATACCCGGCGTCGGGTCGGTTTACTCGTGCTGTCCCTCATCTGTCGGTTGTCCAGCGCGCCCGGCGTCAGCTGTGGCCGATTCGTCCGGTATCGCAGAAAATGGGCTTCGGCGTGCGGAGTTCCCGGTCGAGGATGGCTCGACCCTTGCGCGTCTGCGAGGTGGCGTGTGGCCGGTTCCACCGAAGACAACCCGGAGCGGTTGGCCCGCAACGTCAATGACCTGTTGCAGGAGCTGCGGGTTGCGTTGGCCGGTGTGCAGATCTTGTTCGGTTTCC
Source organism: uncultured Actinomycetota bacterium (assembly GCA_963712995.1). Classification (GTDB taxonomy): domain Bacteria; phylum Actinomycetota; class Actinomycetes; order Mycobacteriales; family Pseudonocardiaceae. The sequence continues at coordinate 308,116 of CAVQKH010000012.1, forward strand.
TGTTCTCCATCGTTTTCACCGACACCTATCGTCGGATCAGTGACCTGCAGCGCTACGCGCACCTGGTGGCTGTGTTGTTCGCGGTGATCTCGGTGGCATTGATGACGGCCCCGGCGGCCTGGCACCGGCTGCTGTTCCGGCAGGGCCGGCGCGCGGAGATCCTGCGGGTGTCCAACCGATTCGCGATTGCCGGGCTGGGATGTCTCGCCGCCTCGATGAGCTCAACGGTGTTCTTACTGGCCGACGTGGTGCTCGGCGATTGGCCTGCGATCCTGGCCGGTGCCCTGACCATGGTGTGTTTCGGTGTGTTGTGGTTCGTCCTACCGCTGCGCCAGCGCACTGTCAGCGGCACCGATGGCGCCGGAAGGCCGGGCGCGGCGTAGACCGGGCCGGCAACCGTTCCAGCACGGCATTGCACCGCACCTGGTCATCGCCCCCGGTGATCGACGCCACAGCCGGCATCGCCTCACCTGCACGATCGTGCGCAGTCTGGTGATGACGCTAACGGCTCAGAGCACTCCAGCGAGTTGTGAGTGTGCACGGTGTGTATCGCTGATTGGGGGAGTGATGTCGTCTTGAATGCAACGCTCAACGTCATGAACAACACCATCCCGGTGACTGCCCAGCTCGTCGAGCAACAGCTCGAACACCGGGTGACCGACGCGGCAGCGGCCGCCAGCCGTCAATCCGACCGCTACCAGGCGGTATGCGGGCAACTATTCATTGCGGCGCCACTGGCTGCGCCTCCCGGCCCCCCGTGCCCGGACTGCGCTGCGGTCATGGCGGCAGTGTCGCGGACAGTGACCCTCCCAGAGCATCAACCACGCTACCGGCGTCACAGGCTGCTGCGATGGCTGCGCCCCACTGAGCTCGTCCGTAGGGATACCGACCGGTGAGCGACGCCGTCGAGAGGCCCGATCAGCCGGTGATCACCAAACAACAGGCTGCGCGGGCGATCATGAACTACTTCCTGGCCAACGCTGAGGCGGGCAACCACGCGGCGAACGACCAATTGATCGCGGAGCTGGCCCGCCGACGCAAGACTGGTGCTAGTCGTGCGGAAAGTCGGGCTGCAAGAGATCTCCGGTAAGGGCAGGGCCGGCGCGCGCGGCAATGTGGAGCGCGAACCAGGGGTGGAGCGTCTCGTGCTGCCCGACGAGGTGCAGGTGCAGCCCTGCACCTCGGCCACCGACCAGCGGCCGGATGTGGCCGACCGGTGGGCGATCTGGCGCGCGGAGAAGGCTCGCCGCGCCGCCGACGACCGTGGCCGGGGTGTCGGCGCCGCAGCGGTGTTCCACGCTTTGTCGGTGCACCTGCCGGAGAACGCCGTGGTAACGGTGGACGTCGACAATCACGCCTACTCGCTGGGCCGTTACCTGGAGTCGAAGGGCCAGCCGGTGCTGGTCAAGTACGGCATCCCGATCAAGCACGTGCTGCTGAACAACCACGCCCTCGGCAAGATCAGTAAGGAGCAGCTCGCCGAGGACTACCCGGTGTGGCACACCTCGCTGCACAATCCGGACTGGGCTGGCTACGCCCGACTGTGCGGAGCCACCGGCATCCGGGTGACCAGCCGAGATCAGCTCGACGAGGCGATGAGCGCACTGTTCGCCTCCGACGGACCCGCATAGCTCTGCGTCGAGCAGGACGCCGAACTTCTCTAACCCACCAGGAGCACACCATGACCCAAGATGGGATGACAGAGTCGCGTTATGACGACCTGAAGGCGTTGTTCATCAACTGCACGTTGAAGCGTTCGCCCGAGCCGAGCAACACCGCGGGGCTCATCGAGGTGAGCAGCCGCATCATGGACAAGCACGGTGTGCAGGTCGAGGTGCTACGGGCGATCGACCACGACATCGCCACCGGGGTATGGCCCGACATGACCGAGCACGGCTGGCCGGCCGACGCGTGGCCGGCGATCTATGACAAGGTCATGGCCTCGGACATCCTGGTGATCGCCGGGCCGATCTGGCTGGGCGACAACAGCTCCATCACCAAGCTCGTCATCGAACGGCTCTACGCCTGTTCACACCTGCTCAACGACGCCGGACAGTACGCCTATTACGGCCGGGTGGGTGGCTGCCTGATCACCGGCAACGAGGACGGTGTGAAGCACTGCGCGATGAACGTGCTCTACAGCCTGCAACACCTGGGTTACACCATCCCGCCGCAGGCCGACGCCGGGTGGATCGGCGAAGCCGGACCGGGTCCGTCCTACCTCGACCCCGGCTCCGGCGGGCCGGAGAACGACTTCACCAACCGGAACACCACCTTCATGACCTGGAACCTGATGCATCTGGCCCGGATCCTCAAAGACGCCGGCGGCATCCCCGTGCACGGTAACCAGCGATCGGAATGGGACGCCGGCTGCCGGTTCGACTTCGAGAACCCCGAGTATCGCTGACTGGTGTCACTATCGAGAGCGTGACCGCGTCGGGGGGAAGGCCAGTAAAGCGGCGGACGCTGCTGGGAGTGGGCACGGTGATGATCGCGGGTGCGATGTCGTCAGGATCGTGTGCATCGCGGGTGGCGGCTGTCCCTGGAAGCGGTGACGAGGTGAACTACCAGGCGCTGGAAGACAAGATCCGCACGGGTATGGCCGCCTACGGCATCCCGGGTGTCGCAATCGGCATTCTCCACCGGGGCGCTGAGTACATCCGGGGTTTCGGTGTGACGGACGTTGATCACCCGGTGGCCGTCGACGGGGACACGCTGTTCTCCATCGGCTCGACCACCAAGACGTTCACCGGCACCGCCGTGATGCGACTCGTGGAGCAGCGGCTCGTCGGACTCGACGACCCTGTTGATCGTTTCTTGCCTGAATTCCGCACCGCGGATCCCGCGGTCGCCTCCCGCGTGACGGTGCGCCAGTTGTTGAACCACTCTGCCGGGTGGCTGGGTGATGATTTCCAGGACTTTGGATCGGGCGATGACGCCGTGGCCCGGTACGCGCAGAGCATGGTCGGATTGCCGCAGCTCACGCCGCTGGGTGAGGTGTTCGCGTACAACAACGCCGCCGTGGTGCTTGCTGGCCGGTTGATCGAGGTGATCACCGGCAAACCTTACGAGCAGGCCGTGCAGGAGTTGGTGATCGATCCGCTGGGCCTGGCCCGGACCCGATTATTCGCCACTGAGATCACCGAGTTCGGAGTGGCTGCCTCTCACCAGGTGGTCGAGGGCAAACCGCGGCTGGATCCGTCGCCTTTCGCGATTCCCCGCGCGCTGAATCCAGCGGGTGGACTGTTCTCCAGCGTGCGTGACCAGCTCCGTTATGCCCGCTTTCATCTCGGCGACGGGACGGCTCCCGGAGGCCGGCGGCTACTCACCGAACGATCCCTGGCCGCGATGCGGTCCGCGCCCGGACCGGGCGGGACCATGGTGGTGGAGCTCGACGGTGTGGGCGTGACCTGGTTGTTGCGGCCCAGCGCCGAAGGGGTCCGGATCGTGCAACATGGTGGCTCCGTACCAGGTTATTATTCGGGTTTTCTGATGGTCCCCGACCGTGAATTCGCCCTGACGATGCTCACCAATTCCGAGGGCGGTCCCAAGCTCGTGAGCGAGTTGTTCACTGATGACTGGGCATTGCGCCGATTCGCTGCGGTGAGCAATCTTCCGGCTCTCCCGAAGGCTCTGAACGCGAGTGAGCTGGCCCCCTACGAGGGTCACTACAGCGGTCAGACTATCGGGCCCACCGGTGCCGTGGAGTCGATCGACGTTCAGCTCGGTGCTGAGAGCGGCCAGCTCAGCATGAAGAGAACATCGGGGGATGACATCATGCAGTCCCACCTCACGTTCTATGGTCGCGACCGCGTGGTCAGCCTCGACGCGAACAGTGCGCTCACCCAGGCGCGGGCTGACTTCTTGCGTGGCCCGGACGGCAGTATCCAGTGGCTTCGCCTCGGTGGACGGCTCCACCGGCGCCAGTCATAACCGCGAGACCGCGTTTCTGCGGCTCAGCGGGGGCGGTAAAGACCGGCGGCGTAGGCGGGGCCGTAGTAGCGCTGCAGTTCCTCCAGCGACTCGTCCGGCCGTTCCAGGCGCTGAGCGATCTGGGCCTTTGACGGTGCCGCTGCGGGGTCCCAGGTGTCCGGTTCCCACAGGTGTGAGCGCAGGAACGCCTTCGGACAGTGATAGAACACCTGTTCGATTTTCACGATGAGCGCCAGTAACGGTCGGTGGCCCTTGACCGTCATCTGTTCGAAGAAGGATGCCTCGCGCACCAGCCGCGCGTGGCCGTTGATCCGCAGGGTGTCGTGGCGCCCGGGGATGAAGTAGATCAGCCCGACGTGCGGGTTGGTCAGGATGTTGCGGAAGCCGTCGGCGCGGCGGTTACCTGGCCGCTCCGGGATGGCGATGGTGGTGTCGTCGAGCACGAGGGTGAAACCAGGCGGGTCGCCCTTGGGGGAGACATCGCAGCTGCCGTCCGCGCCCGAGGTGGCCACCAGGCATAACGGCGAGCAGGCCAGCCACTGCTTGTCGTACTCGTGCAGCGACCGCCGATCCTTGTTGGCGACGTAGGGCAACGGCTCACCGAGGATCTCCCGCAACTGTGTCTCTGACGTGATCTGCGTCTCTGGAGTGATCTCCATCAGGTAACTGCTGTCCATGACATCAACCGTACGCAGGCCTCCAGGCTCTACGTCAGGCGTTGCCTGATCTGGCGCTACTCCAACGTGTGATTGACCGGGGACTTTGCGTGGCCCATCGTGGACGCCCTTTACCTACCACTCATTCTGGTCCAGTCGCGACCGCAAGGACAAGCGTAAGGAGCCTCAGGCTCATGAGTAGTGGCGCCAGTGTGTCCACCCTCGCCGCACACCTCATCATTACCGAGGCGCCGCCGCGAAGCGGGTGAGGAGTCGTTCGCCGAGGAGGCGCCTGACCGGCTCGACAACCCCGAACTGTCCGCCGAGGAGCAGAAGATGTTCCGCCAGGAGCTGATTTCGGATCCGGGATTGAGGGAGGCGGTGACCAGGGCAGTCACCGCCGACCGGCTCGGCGGCGGGCCCACGCCACTGCCGCGGGCATCTCAGAAACCCAACCGGATCGCTCGCGCAGTGCTGGCCGATGTCGTACCCGGCATTTCGTCGCAACTATCGCCACGTCCCATCAATGAGCTCGACTTCCTTGAGTGATCCAACTGCCAGCCGTTCGGGGATCACCCGCCATTCCTTGAGCACGCGCTGCGCGGCAACCGGAGACTTAAGCCACCAGTCAGTCCTGGTCACCGTCACGCCGTCATAAACCGGTTCCCAGGTGACGGCGTGGAAGAACGGCTCCGCTGGTAGGAGTGCACGGAGGAGTTGAATCGCTCGACGGTGGTACCACTTGCAGACCGCGGTCAACACGAGACTCGAGCCCAGAGCTTCGTTCAGGAACGGTAGTGCTCGCTCCACGTTGCCCCGGGTCGTCGTGGAGCTGTCCTCGTAGCGTATGACAGCCTCGGGTACACCGTGCTCAAGAAGGACGCGACGGTGCTCGATCGCTTCCAGCACGCCGGTGTGCCGGTTCACTCCGCCGGTGAGGATGATGAAGGGCGCAAGTCCTTGGTGGTATCGGCGGGCGACCAGTTCAGCAGGCGTAGCTTGGTTGGTGCCGAAGATAATGTGCGCGGTGGTTATCGTCGGCGGGGCTTCACCATCAAGGTACGCGCAATCCGGTGGCGTCCGCTGTATCTATTGTCTCATTCATGTTCATGAAGAAGAAGTGTCGAAGCGGGTGGGTTGGCCGCCTACGGGGGGTTCTGTTGCACGGTAGCGACGTACTGTTCGTGATAGGCGCGGGCTTCAGTCGTGTCTGGGAAGTCGCGCGTGAAGGTCCGGTCGAGTTTACTGGCTAGCACGGCCACTGGCCAGTTCAGCCGAGGCGCTTCAAGCGCCACACTCCCGGCGGCATAAGCTTCGTCCACCTTGCGGAGTCCGGCCAGTGCGAGCGCCAGTATGAGGTGACTAAGGGCGAAGCCGGATGGATGCTCACGACGTCCTTCGCCAGTGCCAGGGCCATAAAAGGTCGCAATCACTCGCCGAGTCGCGTTCTCGGCTTCCTTGTGTCGGCCAAGAAGCAGCAAAGATGTGGCGGTGTACGGCGGATCGTCGGCCAGACTGATCGAGAACGCTCCCCGCGTCGGTGTGTCGCGAGGGAGCTTGGCGATTGCTTTCTCGGCACGCCGTCGTGTGCTGGATACCTTGCCGGAGTCACCGATCAGTGCCCAGGCGCGCATCTCCTGCGTAACGAGCGCGGCATGGGCGGCGGTGCCGACCGGGGAGAGCTGCTGGCCCCGTTGGGCATGAGCAACCGCTTCGTCGGCTTGGCCGTCATAGAATGACATCCGAACTCTAGTTAGCGCCGACCAGCCTCCTAGTTCCGGATCGTGGGCTTCTCGGCCATACCGTTCGGCGTCGGCGCACCAGACCAGCGAGGCCGCGCGGTCGCGAAGCTCGTGAGTAGCGAGTGCAAGCAAATTGGACAGCCATCCGGCCGCTACCACCAAGTCGGAGTGATTGTTTGCTGCGCGCGTTCCGTCGAGCAGTGTACCCACATGAACGCGGACTCCAAGAATCTCGTTATAAAGTTCTGACGGTGGGGTGTTGCGAAACGTCTTTTTGTAGTGCTCGACAACAGTATTGAGGTCCTCTAGGGCGGCAAGCTCGGAAACCGTAGCATGTCGGGTTGTCTCAAGTGTGTGCACCACCCGAGGTAGATGTTCCTCGGTGCCCTTAACGTGTCCGGTCGTCAAGCAAGGGAGGCGACCTGCCGCTGGGCCGCTTAGTAACGTCACTGACTCATGGTTTCCCTCGTCGCCACCAACGGGATCGGGCTGATTTTCTCGCTCGCTCGACACTGTTTGCCGCGTCTTGCCGGGCAAGTCAAACCACAGCATCCCGGCCGGAATTCCCAACACTCGTGCCCAATACGCTAACGTGTCCAGATCACGGATAGGCGGTCCGGTTTCAATCCGGCTCAGCTGAGGTTGCTGAAGCCCCAGCCATTGACCGAGTAAACTTTGAGTGATACCGTCCGGGCCGTATACCGTTTGATGGTACGGGTGTAGGCGATAGACACGGGATACCCGGCCCATGTGCTGGGCAGCGAAAGCCTCCCGTAACAATTCGGTGTGCCAGAACTCTGGCGGCACTTGTGGCGGCGCAATATATTTATCCCGCGAGGCACGCTGACAGCGGGCGCACTGCCGCTCAGCATTATCTGCCGCCAAGTGGGCACCGCAGCGGCAATAACGCCGCCGTGCCGGTCGCGATCCCACGAGTGTCCCCTCCAATCCGTAATTGGTGTGGGGTCAGTGTAACCGCCTGGCCTTGATCCTTGATCTACGGTCCCGCCACAGGTTGCCTCACCGTTGTGCATACGCACATTCTCAGCTCATCATCCGTCGGGGCAGCCCTGTCGTGTTCAGTGACCTCCTACGGCCCTAGGACCGGGCTGAGCGCTGTACTGGTGTGCGTCCCTTACCCCCCGGACGCGTCCCCCGCTTCCACTGGTCCGGTGTTGTCCCGGTCCTGGGTGCCGTCCGAGTGCGCTGGAAGGTGAGAGGCGGCTACGAAGCGTGCAGCACGACAACGATGGGCCCAGCCAGAGTTTTGAGTGGTTCCGTCACAGTAACGGCAGCGGTGAACAGGCGTCCTCGAGCACCGGGCGCAGTATCCGGGCCGGTACGGCAGTGCCCTCCAGGGTGGTGGTGTCGGACATGGGTAATGGTTCCCTATTGCTCGAATGCTGGTGGGACGGGCCGAGTGCGTATCTGAGTCCGGCTGATGCTGTGCCGTTGCGGCGGCAACTGACCGTGGCTTTCGGGAGCCCTTGTCTCACGCGCGGCAGTGGCGGTCAGGGCGAAGTTCGGTGATCCGGGAGGATCGTGAGCTGTTGACGGAGCTGGCTCGGATCAACCGGGAGATGGCGCCGCTGGCTCTGCGCATGATGGAGGGCAGTGCCGGTATCGCCGAGCAGCGCAACTACGCCGAGCGTCTGATTGCCGTTGGTGAGTGGTTGAAACAACGAGCTGAGGGAACGAAGGGAACAGTCATCGAGGGTGATGTTCTCGCTCACCGACCGCTGAGGTTTCCGGAATTCACCGTAGAGCCTCATCGGGAGTCGTGAGTACCGATGAATCGCGAGATACGAGAACTTCCCTCAACACAAGATCACCTTGAGGGTTTGTCTCACAGGCGGATGACGCGCACCAGCACGGGCACGCCCCGCAGGGTACGGGTCACAGGTATGCAGGGAGTTGAGGTCACGGTGGTGGTGACGGTGGTGCAGGGCACGGTGTGGATGGCGATATCACCACCGTTCACCTGGGAGGCGATCATGGAACCGGGGAAGGTCGACGAGGTCCTGTCCGTCCTGGAGCTGGCCCGGGACGAGGCCAAGACAGCAACCGCGCACAGTAAGCGCGAACCTCGTGGCAGCACAGCAGCTACCCGGGGATCACGAACGACTCCGCTACACGGTAGCTAAGCGGTCGGCTCCCGAAGTCCGTCGGGTGCCGTGAACGAGACGTCACCGACGTTTTTCGCGCCCGGGATGTCGGTGATGTCGCGTTCACGGCGCGCACCGTCGCTGCGCAGCTGACCTGCCGGTCAAGTCAACTCCCGATGGACTTCCGGCGGCGACCACTAAGCTCGCCGAGGTACCGACTCACTGAAACACCGCATGGCGCGCTGCACCGGGGGTTTCCGTAGATTCGTTGACGAACTGCGCCGTACCGCGCGGCAGATCGTGCGACACGGGAGGGCGGGCGTTGGTCGAGCCGTGATTGCTCGCCACGCTGGGCACCGTTCCCGAAACTGGAGAATCAGACATTATCGAATTGGAGACCAGCCATCACCGCGCGGCGCAGACGGTAGGCCCTCGATCATGGACTGGTGGTGCGCAGCGCTGACGCTGGTACATGTGCCGTTGCGGTGGAAGGAGCCGGGTCATGGCGCTGCGCGACAAGCCGGTGCGGGCCGCGCTGGAGCGGTTCCTGGCCAGCGATCTGGACGATGTCCTCGCTCGCCCGGTGACCGGCGACCCGGAACAACAAGCGCTGGCGCTGTTCGCATCGGTGGCCACGACCGTGCCCGCCTACCGGGCATTACTCGCCGAGCACGGCGTAGACCCGGCGGCGGTGCGGACCGTCGAGGACTTCCGGGCGCTGCCGCTGCTCACCAAGGACAACTACCTGCGCCGCCATCGGATGGCGCAGCGCTGCCGCGGTGGTGAGCTGGTGGGCTGCGACATGGTCGCGGTGTCCTCCGGCTCGACCGGGGAGCCCACCTTCTGGCCGCGGTCGGTGGCCGACGAGTTCGCCGTGGCCACCCGGTTCGAGCAGGTCTTTTACGACAGCTTCGACGCGGCCCAGCGCTCGACATTGGCCGTGGTGTGCTTCGCGCTGGGCACCTGGGTCGGCGGCATGTACACCGCGAGCTGCTGCCGGCACCTGGCCACCAAGGGATATCCCATCACGGTGATCACCCCGGGCAGTAACGTCGAGGAGATCCTCCGGGTGGTCACCGCGCTCGGGCCCCAGTTCGAGCAGGTGGTCCTGCTCGGGTACCCGCCGTTCCTCAAGGGTGTCATCGACACCGGTCGAGCCCGCGGTGTGCCGTGGCCGGACTACCGCATCAAGTTGGTGCTGGCCGGCGAGGTGTTCAGCGAGGAGTGGCGCACCCTGATGGGCGAGCGGACCGGCAGCGGCGAGCCGTGTTTCGACTCGGCGTCGCTCTATGGCACCGCCGATGCGGGGGTCTTGGCCACCGAGACGCCGCTGTCGATCTGTATCCGCCGCCACCTCGCCGAGCATCCGGCGCCCGCTCGGGAGCTGTTCGGCCAATCCCGGCTGCCCACCCTGGCCCAGTACGACCCGCGCAGCCGGCTGTTCGAGATGCACGAGGAGACGCTGCTGTTCACCGGGGAGGGCGGGATCCCGCTGATCCGGTACCACATCGCCGACACCGGCGGGCTCACCTCCTTCGATGCGATGCTGGCCTTCCTCGCCGATCACGGCTTCGACCCGATCGCCGAGCTCGGCCGGGACCATCCGGCCCGTCGCGCACGGCTCCGTGAACTGCCGTTCGTGCACGTTTTCGGCCGCTCGCAGTTCACGGTGTCCTATTACGGCGCGAACATCTACCCGGAGAACATCACCGTCGGCTTGGAGCAGGCGCCGATTGCGGCCTGGGTGACCGGCAAGTTCGTCATGGAGTCCTGGGAGGACGCCGACCGCGACCGCTACCTCGCCGTCGCCGTCGAGCTGGCCCCCGGAGTGGCCGGCAGCGAACAGATCCGGAACGTGATAGCGCACTCGATCGCCGCCCAGCTCCGCCGGCTGAACAGCGAATTCGCCAACTACACTCCTGTGGAACACCAGCTTCCGCGGGTGAGTCTGTATCCCAACGGTGATCCGGAGCATTTCCCGCCGGGCGTCAAGCACCGCTACTCCCGATAAACGTTACACTCGGTATGCGACTCGTCGCGATCGGCGACGGAGTCGGGTAGCGTTTTCCTGAGGATTTCCGGTGAGATTCTCGAATGTCGTAAAAAATCGTGACCGGTACCACGACTCAACGGGTATGTGGCGCTTGTGGAACCTGATGGCAACGGCACTGCTCTGCCTTGCCGGTGCCGGTGCCGGTGCGGTCGGCAACCCGGAGCCCTCCCTCGCGGACCAGGCCGCCGCGGCGGCTGCCGAGGTGAATCAGGCGACCCAGGCGGTGATACCGAACGTCCGGGTCGGCTTCGAGGTCTTCGACCGGGTGAACAGCACGGTGCTGGCCAGCCAAGACCCCGACCAGCAGGTCGCCGCCATGTCGGTGGTCAAGCTGCTGATCGCGTTGGACGCACTGGTCGGGGACAACGGGGGCAGCCCGGATCATGCCATGCGGTCGGGCCTGCACCGGATGCTCGCCGACAGTGATGATCAGATTGCCAACGAGCTCTGGACTGCCGGCGGTGGCCCCGCCATCGTGATCCGGATGGCCGGCCTGCTCGGCCTCACCGGCACCGCGCCACCCGGCGATCCCGGTATCTGGGGCGACACGCTGACCACACCGCGCGACATCGTCACCGCTTATCGTTACCTCACCGATCACCTACCGCAAGCCGATCAGGATCTCGTCCTCGGTGCGCTGGCAGCCTCGCCACAGATCGCCGCAGACGGATTCGATCAGTACTTCGGCATTCCGCGCGGCATGCCGAGCGCCAGTTGGGCGGTCAAGCAGGGTTGGGGAACCAGCGGTTTCCAGGCGGTGATGAACAGTACCGGCCTGGTCGGGCCGCAGTGGCGCTACGTCGTGGTCGTGCTGGCCTACGCCCCGGGGAGCTCCTACTCCAGACTGCCCGCGGCAGTCACCGCCGGCGCCGGCGCCCTGGCGAGCCTGGTCAGCACAACCTGATGACCTGGCGGGTCGCGAACTCGCCCCGGTATGGAGACATATCCGGGTAAACATGGGTCGTATTACCCGGATATGCCGTCGGGGGGCTTGATGGTATTTTCCCAGGTCTATGTCGACTCATTTACCGCCGGAGAAGATAGCGGAGAAGAAATTGCCGAAGTTGCCGATCGGGCTGCCGGCGATGACTTGGCCGGAGGTGTTGCCGAGACTTCCGAACACAGTGCCGTTGGAGACGCCGCCGGTGGCGCTGCCGGCACTGCCGACGACATCCTGGCTAAATACCGACAAGAGCGTACGAGCGGGCAGTAGCTCCACGTTCTGGGTATCGAGCTCCGAGAAATTCAGGACAGCATACATCGGATCCCCCCTGGGCCTATAAACGAGACAGTGCAATATTGCTGAATCCCCCCACCTTGCACTCCGAACGTAGAGTGTTCCGAATCTTCTGGCCAGTCACTCAATCGTAGGAATTGACCTGTGATCTCATCATCTTGAGTGAGAAAATCTCCGCACTGCGCACGATGCGCGGTGAGCTGACCCCTCAACGCACCCCAGATGGCATGATCACTGTGTGGTTATGTCGTGAACTCGACGCCACCGACGTTTCCAGCCAGCAGGAAGTGGTGCGCCAGTGCGGACGTTGGTGATCGACAACTACGACTCCTACACGTACAACATCGTGCAGCTGCTGGCGCAGGTCAACGGCACACAGCCAGCGGTGCTTCGCAATGACGATCCGGCTTGGGCAGGGCTTGACCTGCGTGAATTCGACAATATCGTGATCTCGCCCGGGCCGGGTCATCCAGGCCGCCACCGGGACTTCGGCCATTCGCGCGCGGCACTGGCCTGCGGTCTGCCGGTGCTGGGGGTGTGTCTGGGGCACCAGGGCATCGGGCAGCTGGCCGGGGCGCAGGTGCTGCGCGCCCCGCAGCCTCGGCACGGGCATATCACCCGGGTGCGGCACGACGGGCTGGGCCTGTTCGAGGGGATCCCGGCGGAGTTCGCGGCTGTGCGCTACCACTCACTGTGCATCGCCGAGCCGCTGCCGCCTGAGCTGGTGGCGACCGCGTGGGCGGAGGACGGCGTGGTGATGGCGGTGCGCCACCGGGAAGCGCCGCACTGGGGCGTGCAGTTCCACCCTGAGTCGATCGCCACCGAATACGGATTCGAGTTGCTGGCGAACTTCCGGCGGTTGAGCCGCAGACTCCGGTGCCGGATGACCTCGCTGCTCTCCCGGGCCACCGAACCCGAGCCGCAGTCCCAGCCCGCGATACCACCGATCAGCACACGGTTGCGGGCGCACGTGGTACAGCTGCCGGCAGCGCTGGACGCCGAGTCGGTGTTCATGGACCGGTATGCCGCGAGCCGGTACGGGTTCTGGCTGGACAGCAGCCTCGTCGTGAACGGCTACTCCCGGTTCTCCTTCCTCGGTGATGCGTCGGGACCACTGAGCGAGGTGCTGTCCTACCGGCTCGCCGAGGGGTCTGTGGCTGTCGCGGCAGCAGGGCGGCAGCCCTGCCGGGAAGGTGGCTCGATCTTCGATGTCCTGGAGCGGCGGCTGGCGGCCCGGTCCCTCGACGGCGCCGAGGAACTGCCCTTCGACCTCGCGGGCGGCTACGTGGGCTACTTCGGCTACGAGCTCAAGGCCGACTGTGGTGCCACCAACCAGCACCAGGCGCAGACCCCCGACGCGGTCTGGATGTTCGCTGACCGGCTGATCGTCATCGACCACGCGCAGGACACCACCTACCTGGTGGCGTTGAGCTCGGCGGATGCGGAATCGGCACGGCAGGCCGGGACGTGGCTGGTGCAGACCGAGGCCATGCTCGCGATACTGCCGCCCGCCGAGCCGCCGACGCCTGGCCCCGGCTGGTCGGGTGCCGACGTGGCGCGGTGGCTGGTGCGCGCGGAAGGCGACTACCTGGCTGACGTGGCGCAGTGCCAGCGGCAGCTGCGCGCCGGGGAGAGCTACGAGATCTGCCTGACCAACCGGCTGCGCCTGCCCGCGGGGCCGGACCTGCTGGCCGACTACCGCAGGCTGCGCCGGATCAATCCCGCGCCTTATGCCGCCTACCTGCGTTTCGGGGAGTTGACTCTGGCCTGTTCGTCCCCCGAGCGTTTCCTGCGAGTCGACCGTAGCCGCGGCGTGGAGAGCAAGCCCATCAAGGGAACCGCCCCGCGCGGCGCCGACCCGGTCGAGGACGAACAGCGGCGTGCGTCGCTGCAGCGGTGCGCCAAGACCCGCGCGGAGAACCTGATGATCGTGGACCTGCTACGCAACGATCTGGGCCGGGTGTGCGAGGCGGGCAGTGTCCGGGTGCCGAGCTACCAGGCGACCGAGACCTATGCGACGGTTCACCAGCTCGTCTCGTCGGTCCGGGGCAGGCTACGACCCGAGGTGAGCGCGGTCCGTTGCGCCCAGGCGTGCTTTCCGGGCGGCTCGATGACGGGGGCGCCCAAGCACCGCACCATGGAGATCATCGACCGGCTGGAGGGCGAAGCGCGCGGGGTCTACTCCGGTGCGTTGGGTTACTTCGGCTTGGCCGGCGGAGCGGACCTGAACATCGTGATCCGCACTGCGGTGCAGTGGGGTGATGAGGTCACCGTGGGTGCCGGTGGCGCGATTGTGCTGGCCTCCGACCCGCAGGCGGAGTACGACGAGATGATCCTCAAGGCGCTGGCCCCACTGCGCGCGCTGGCGATC
>CAVQKH010000013.1:0-8461 GCA_963712995.1 uncultured Actinomycetota bacterium
CGGTATCGGCATCAGCTGCTTGGCCGATGAGGGTTCTGGTCACCGGGGCCGCCGGTTTTGTCGGTTACGCGGTGGCCGCGATCCTGGTCGAACACGGGCACCAGGTGATCGGGCTGGCCCGCTCCCCGGCGTCCGCGTTGCCCACCGGCGCGCAGCGGCTGCACGGCGATCTGCACACACCCGACACCCTGCCCATAGCGCTCGCCGAGGTCGATGCCGTGTGCCACCTGGCCGGGCTGACCAAGCTCCGCGAATCGCGCACCGTGCCGCTCGACTACTGGCGCACCAACCTCGGCGGCACCCCTGACCATCCTCGATAGACTCGCCCCCGGCGGCCGAGTGGTCCTTATAACCAGGGCAGCGCCGCCAACAACGCGAGCACTGTGACCCCACCCCACCCTTGGGCCGGACCCGGGCAATGAGCTGCTCCCCGCCACGACCGTCGGGCTCCAGATCCACCGACTCGATCACCGTGTGCTCGACCCCGAGCAGCCGTCGCCATACCCTCGTTGTGCGCACGCCGTCTCCATCATGATCGTTTCCAGCTCTGGTAGGCCGGAAACACTAGACAGGGCACGGCGTGCGCCCTCAACGATCATGAACTGGCACCCACGGGAACGTCAGGAGAGCCGTATTGATCCGCGAGCATCAGGCTCGTAGAGGAAACGTGACGGGGGTGCGGTGATGTCGGGTGTTCGGTTTGTGAATGATCCATTGGCGTCGGTGTCGGAGCAGTTCCCGCTCGGGCCGTCTGGTTTCACCGCACCGGAGCGCAGTGACGGTCCTTCGGCGGCGAGCATTCGTCCGTGGGGATTGCGGTGGCTGACCGACATGGGAATGCCCACGGCACCCACCTCGTATCGGTATTGCCCGATCACACAGGTCTCAGTGGATGTGGTTACCGGGCAGCCGGTTGCCCCCGCCGCGAAGCTGGCGTGGACCACGATCAACCAGAAAGACGGCGACGAGGGCCCGAGCAAGGACTACGACTGGGAAGTCCAACCGGACTACACCGGCTGAGCCGATGATCCTCATCCTCGCGCAGGAGTCCGACCGGACCGCTGACGGCGTTGTGCTCGGCCTCGTCGAGCGCGGTGAGCCCGTGATCCGGGTGGACCTGTCGTGGTTCCCGCAGCGGTTGACCCTGGACGCGGAGTTCCGCGACAGGACGTGGCGAGGGAGCCTACGCACCGAGCACCACGAGGTGGACCTGGCCGCGATCCGCTCGGTGTGGGTGCGTTCACCCACCTCGTTCCGGATGCCCGAGGGCATGACCGCCGTCGAATCAGGTTGCAGATGCGCCGGCCGACCTCGGCGTGCCGGACGGCGACCGGTGCGTCACCGATGAGCGAGGTTCGGGGTGCGCGGTGATCCGGTCCAGCACCGCCTGGCCCACGTCGGGGATCGGTTCGGTGACCGTGGTTCAGCCCGGCGCGTAGCAAGCCCGGCCAGGGTGGCCGTCTAGCGCATCCGGCCGTCGAGCTCTCCGGTTTTCATGCTAGCGATCAGGGTGTCGGTCTCCCTGGTGTTGAGCACCAAGACCGGGCTGGCGTCGCCGAGCTTGGAGTCGCGGACCCCGGCCCAGCCGGGGACGGTGAAGTTGAACTCGACGCACCCGTTCGCCCCGCCGTTGCTGAAGGTCGACTTGGTCCAGCCGGTGGAGATGGTGCTGAGGGCGGTCCGTGCCGTGTCCGCGTTCATCATGTGTCCTTTGCCTTGCTGATCAATGCGGGTGACTTCGCTGGTTTCTCGGCCTGCACCTGCAGGCGCTCGAAGACGCGCCGGAAGTCGGTCACCTGTTCCGGGCGCTCGTAGTAGATTCCCTGCTGGCGGGTCTCGACGTAGGCCGTGCCGGGGTCGCCCTCGAACTCTGTGGGGTAGTCGAGGATCGCAAAGGTGCCTTCGGCACCGGCGTGTGCGCCTGCGGCGTGGGGCAGGATCTGGAGGTCGACGTTCGGCCGTTCGGCGAGCTTGATCAGCCGGTCGAGCTGGGCCTGCATGACGTCGGGGCCGCCCACCTGACGTCGCAGCGCGTTCTCGTCGAGCACGCACCAGATCTGGGGCGGGTCGTCAGCGCGGGCGATGATCGTCTGCCGGGCCATGCGCAGCTCGACGGCGGAGGAGACCTCTTCGTCGGTCATCCGTTGTTCGCCCGCCCGGTAGAGCGTTTCGGCGTACTCCCGGGTCTGGAACAGACCCGGGACCCACTGCGAGTCGTAGCTGCTGATCCGCGCCGCGGCCGATTCGAGGCCCAGGTACAGGTTGAACCACTCGGGCACGGTGCTGGTGAAACCGATCCACCAGTCCGTGCCGCGCTTCGCGCTCTTGATCAGCTCGTGGAAGAACGGCACACGTTCGGGAACGCCGTAGAAGTTGAGGAGCACTTCGAGGTCCGCCGGCGCGGGAAGGTTCCGCCCGGTCTCGACGTGGGCGATCACGGTGTTGGCCTTGCCGACCCGCTTCGCAGCGGCAGCCCGGTCGTGACCAGCTTGTTCGCGAAGTCGCTGCATCTCGATGGCGATCCATCGCTTGATCGCGGTGGGGTTCTGCGTGACCACGGGGCTACCTCCTCCGGTCTCCTCGACGAACGGGGACAGCGGTTCACCCGGATAGGCCATGGATCAAATGTAGACGTTCACAATGTGAAGTTCTACACTTAGATCTGGCTACCAACCACTCAGCTGCAACGGTAGCCCCTGGCAGTGCGGTGAGCGGGTACGGGTTTCCCCTCCAGCTAGCGAGCCTGGTCGTGGGTCTGTCCCCTCACCGACGCCGCGCCGCCAGGTCCGCAGATCAAGGGGGAGTGCCGTTGTGGATGACGGCTGGCAGGACCGGCAGCTAGCTGGTGAGTCGTGTCGTGCTGCTTCTGGGCTCACGGGGCCGAGCGGTGCTTCCAGGGGACAGCAAGGGTGACAGCGAAGGTGGTCGAGATGCCCGACGAACCACTACCGGCGAGCAGCGAGGGTCAGCCGGCCAGAGCCCGCGGCCGGATGATTCCGGTCACGTGTCAGACCCACGGTGGGGTTAGGCAGGACTGCAACCTGCATATCCGCCGGGAGGGCGATGACATCGTGTTCGATCCGTACGCCACCGGTCAGTGCGTGATCGTCCTGAACGAGGCGGCCGCGACTGCGGTGTTCGACCTTCTCGGGGAGTTGCTCGGGTGAGCACCACCAGCACGCGGGATCGCAGCGGGCGGTGGGTGTTCTCGCCGTTGGACTGCTCGGCTCACCTCACGGTGGGCGAGAGTGACGAGGCCGCTTCGACGCCGCTGTAGCGCGGCTCGGGTGGCGTGGGATCAGGTTCAGGGGCCGATCAAATTGCAGATGCGCCGGCCGACCTCGGCGTGCCGGTCGGGGTGCAGTGCGGTGACCGGTTCGTCCCCGATCAGCCAGCTGCGGGGTAGTGCGGTGATCCGGTCCAGCACCGCCTGGCCGATGTCGGGGATCGGCTCGGTGACCACCCGGGACCCGGGACGGCTGGTGTCCCGGATCGGCACCGCCAGCATGTTGTCCTCGCTCAACTCCAGGTACAGGTCGTTGGAGACGATCAGCCACGGCTCGGGTCCCATCACCCCGCCCTTGATGCTCCAGACATCGCCGAAGCGCGGGGGTCTAGGCGGCATCGCTGTCATCCCGGCCGCGGGCCTGGTCCAGGCGGTCGTCCAGTTCGGCGGCCGCCTCGGCCGCCAGGTGTGCCCGCTGCTGCTCGTAGGCGGGCCCGGTCAGGTCCTCGGCCGCACACCACTGCTGGTGGCGCCTCAGCGCGTCACGCATCGTCTCCAGGCGAGTGCACCGGGAGATCCACGCTGACACGCTCACCCCGTGCTCCGCGGCCGCGGCAATCGCGTCCTGGTAGACGCCGTCCTCCATCGTGATCGTCACTCGCGTCGTCGGCATACCGCCACAATACCAATGGTGCATATCAAACAGTAAGCAGAATCAGTGCTACTGAGACCAGGACGCTGCCGTGTGATCTCGGTATGGTCGCGCTACCCCTCAGGACGTCGCCGCTGCCATGGCGCCGATCGCGAAGGTCAACGGCTTACCGCGGCGCCGACACCGTGGATCCCGTGGTTCAGGGTTCCACGATGATCGGCGCGCCGTACGACCCCCGGCCGCTCAGCATGTTCAGTGGGCCCCTGGGCGCGAGGCGTGTCGCGCCTGCTGGCAATTGGCGTAGCCAGTGAGTCTACTCGGCTTGCATCGCTTTCGATCTCCTGAATCGGTTTCGTCTAGCACGGAGGGTTAGACGCCCGGAAAGGAGGCGACACGATGAGTCCAGCGGGCACGGTGCCCGAGTGCCATGATCGTCATCGAAGGCCAGGGAAACTGCGACCCAGGGCCTTGACCTCGGGAAATGCGGTCAAGGCCCTGGGTCGCAATCGGCCAACTTGCAGCTCTTGTCGGGGCGGTACTCCGTAGCTGCAAATAGGCCGGCGGTGCCGAGGCCGACGTCCCATAGTACACGTGGGGCGTCGGCCCCAGCCCAGCAACCAGCCCGCGCAAGTGCACGTGCATCGGTTGCTGAGCACAGTGCTACCCGGTCGATCCGGGGCCAAGGGGCGCCAGCGCCATCAAGCGGTCCGGAGGCCGCAACCGCCTGGATCCCGTGGTTCAGCCCGGCGCGTAGCAAGCCCGGCCAGGGTGGCCGTCTAGCGCATCCGGCCGTCGAGCTCTCCGGTTTTCATGCTAGCGATCAGGGTGTCGGTCTCCCTGGTGTTGAGCACCAAGACCGGGCTGGCGTCGCCGAGCTTGGAGTCGCGGACCCCGGCCCAGCCGGGGACGGTGAAGTTGAACTCGACGCACCCGTTCGCCCCGCCGTTGCTGAAGGTCGACTTGGTCCAGCCGGTGGAGATGGTGCTGAGGGCGGTCCGTGCCGTGTCCGCGTTCATCATGTGTCCTTTGCCTTGCTGATCAATGCGGGTGACTTCGCTGGTTTCTCGGCCTGCACCTGCAGGCGCTCGAAGACGCGCCGGAAGTCGGTCACCTGTTCCGGGCGCTCGTAGTAGATTCCCTGCTGGCGGGTCTCGACGTAGGCCGTGCCGGGGTCGCCCTCGAACTCTGTGGGGTAGTCGAGGATCGCAAAGGTGCCTTCGGCACCGGCGTGTGCGCCTGCGGCGTGGGGCAGGATCTGGAGGTCGACGTTCGGCCGTTCGGCGAGCTTGATCAGCCGGTCGAGCTGGGCCTGCATGACGTCGGGGCCGCCCACCTGACGTCGCAGCGCGTTCTCGTCGAGCACGCACCAGATCTGGGGCGGGTCGTCAGCGCGGGCGATGATCGTCTGCCGGGCCATGCGCAGCTCGACGGCGGAGGAGACCTCTTCGTCGGTCATCCGTTGTTCGCCCGCCCGGTAGAGCGTTTCGGCGTACTCCCGGGTCTGGAACAGACCCGGGACCCACTGCGAGTCGTAGCTGCTGATCCGCGCCGCGGCCGATTCGAGGCCCAGGTACAGGTTGAACCACTCGGGCACGGTGCTGGTGAAACCGATCCACCAGTCCGTGCCGCGCTTCGCGCTCTTGATCAGCTCGTGGAAGAACGGCACACGTTCGGGAACGCCGTAGAAGTTGAGGAGCACTTCGAGGTCCGCCGGCGCGGGAAGGTTCCGCCCGGTCTCGACGTGGGCGATCACGGTGTTGGCCTTGCCGACCCGCTTCGCAGCGGCAGCCCGGTCGTGACCAGCTTGTTCGCGAAGTCGCTGCATCTCGATGGCGATCCATCGCTTGATCGCGGTGGGGTTCTGCGTGACCACGGGGCTACCTCCTCCGGTCTCCTCGACGAACGGGGACAGCGGTTCACCCGGATAGGCCATGGATCAAATGTAGACGTTCACAATGTGAAGTTCTACACTTAGATCTGGCTACCAACCACTCAGCTGCAACGGTAGCCCCTGGCAGTGCGGTGAGCGGGTACGGGTTTCCCCTCCAGGTAGCGAGCCTGGTCGTGGGTCTGTCCCCTCACCGACGCCGCGCCGCCAGGTCCGCCGATCAAGGGGGAGTGCCGTTGTGAATGACGGCTGGCAGGACCGGCAGCTAGCTGGTGAGTCGTGTCGTGCTGCTTCTGGGCTCACGCTGCCCGTGGAGGTTCATCACACGTGCCGGGGCTCCCGGCGCGACTCGCCTGGCAGAGGTCTGCGCTGTCTGCACCTCCCGCTGAGCAGTGCTGATCCGGCCGGGGCGGCGTTGGTGGAGCAGCGGGCCGTGCGCTCGCTGGCGGGTTTGGGTCATGTCCCGCGTCGGCCGATCAGTGCTGAGCCGTCCGTGGCGGCCTTCATGATCCGATCTCCGTTGGCCGGATCTCAGCTGTATGACTGGATCGCGCTTCGACGGGTCAGCGGCGGCGGCGTAGCCACGAAGGATGGCCGCTGGTTCTACGTCGGGCGCCGGGTCCCGGGCTATGTCGCGGACACGCTCCCAGCCTTGCATCAGGCCGGGCTGCTGAGGGTGGATGCCCCGAGCGTGTCAGGGATAGCCCGGGTGGCGCTCACCGAGGCCGGAATCGCCCGATACGACGCGCTGTGCCAGCAACGGCGGTGTGCTCTGCACGGGGCCGACCCTGTGGTGTCTGGGCGGCCTGGCACCCCAGGTCCCGCCGTTGAGCACGCCGATCTGCCCGTTCGCTCACCCGGTGCGTATCCCCATGGCTTGCTCCGCCGCTCCCCGTTGCCGGGTGGCGATGGCGAGAGAAGTGGTGGCGGATGAGGCGACTCGGGTCAGCGACACCTCACCGCGGTGCACCGGGCGTGGTGGGCCTGCCCGCTGGGGTGGAAGAGCTGCTCGTCGATGTGGTGGCTGACGGTTTCGCCGTGTACTGCTGCGGGCCTAAGGCGGCCCCGCGAGCGCTGGTGGCCTGCTACCAGTGGCCTGACTGGGTCGATCTGCTCACCGTTCAGGATTTCGATCGGGTCATCACCGCCAGGGCACCGAAACAGGACCGCAAGGTGGACATCTTCGATCCCGGCACCGTGGCGTGGGCCTATGAGGGTCCGCCGCAGCACGCGGTGCGGGCCTTGCTCCAGTTGGTGCACCCGGAACATCCCGATGCCCCCACCGTCGGCTACCCGGCGCCCGCGGGGTTGCTGATTCCCCGGTTTGTGCAACGCCCGATGACGATTCAACTGCCGACACCGGGCCGGGCCGGGGTCCGGGCAGCTCGACTGGCCACCGCGATGCGGACTGGTGGTGATCACGCGGTGGGCGTCGCCGTGCCGGCCGGGACGGACCAAGACCGCCGGCTGGCTGTCGGTTGAGAGGCCGGCCCCCGGCGCTCAGCTCCCGGCGGTCAGCCGGTCACCAGCCAACACGGGGGAGGAGGGCAGCATGCTGACTCGGTCATCGCCAGCGGTTGTGAACCCATGGCGCGACATCGACGGCAGTCGCATCCCCCTCTTTTGCTGGGTGGAGCAGGTCGCCGAGGGCACCGAGCCAACCGTGTTGTCTTCCCGGCTGCACGAGCAGGGCCGGGTCGTGGGCCGGGGTCTGGGCTGCCTGTACGTGTGTTTTTCCGGTAACCAGGTGATCAGCCTGGCGCCCGAGTTGGTTCGTGTGCTTGATGACTTCACTGGCGGTGAGTTATGCCCATGACCTTGTCCAGTCACCGCGCGGCCGCCATGCCGATTCCCCGGGCGGAGGCCACGCCGCTGCTGCCGACCCGGACTCTGGCGTGGATGGCCGAGCGTCCTGTCGCGTTCGCGGTGGTCGAGTCGGTGTGGGAGACCCTGGCTGAGCTGGAAGCGGCCGGTCATCATCCGCGTCTGCTCGCCGCAGTGCGGTTCGTGTTGATCCACCACGAGCCGAGCCGAGCAGGCCGGTGCCGGGCGTGTCGGCGGGTGAGCTGGCGCGGTGGGTGGCGTCGGCGCCGGTTCCCCTGTGTGGTGTGGCGCCAGATCCGGGGCGAGCTGCTGGGCCACCTCACCATCGCCGGGGGCCACCGCCTCCGGGTCGAGAGCGGCAGGAGTGCCCGGTGACCGGCCGACCGCGTTGGGCGATGTCCCCGGCGGACTACCACGTGCACCGGGTGGTACCCAGGGACGACCACGCCCCGGACGTGCTGGCGGCGCGCTGCGGACTCCGACTGCCGATCAGCGTCACCCCGCAGGACCAGCCCCCACCCGGGTCGCGCTGTCAGCGCTGCGATGTGCTCCTCCGCGCGGACGCGCCGCCGGCGACAGCTGCCTCCGCACGGTGTTCCCCATGACGCTGACTGCTGATCACGTCGACTGGTTGGCCCTGCTGTGGGTGCACCAGGGTGGCGTGGTCACTTATCGCGGTATTTACCTCGAACGGGACCGACCGCTGCCCAGGTTCTTGTTCCCCGAGTTGCTGCTGGATGTGCTGGTGGCGGATGGGCTGCTCGCGGTGGCGCAGCCAGACGACCAGGGGCGGGCCCGGGTGTCACTGACCGAGACCGGGAGCGTCCGGCTCGTGCAGCTGTGCGAGCAGCTGGCCCGCCGACCGATGCCC
>CAVQKH010000014.1:0-24956 GCA_963712995.1 uncultured Actinomycetota bacterium
GAGCTGGCGTCGGGCCGACCGGCGTGCGTTGTCTCCTCTGTTCTGGTCACACGCGAACCTGTACGGCACCATGGTAATTGATATGGATTCCCATCTCGACCTCGACCTCGCCGCCTAACCGGCAGGGATACGGGCACAGATTCCATGGTGGGGAGAGGTTTCACTCATCGACGGTGAGGCGTTCGATGGCTTTTCGCCGGTCTTCGTGGGTGGGCAGACTGTAGCGGCGAGCGGTTTCCACGGAGTGACCCAGCAGCTCAGCGACGATGACGATGTCGGTCCCTTCGCGGGTCATGGTGGTTCCGGCGGTGTGCCGCAAAACGTGCGGGGTGAACACCGCCTCCCGGCCCAGGGAAAGGTTGGCCGCCTCGGCGATCGCGCGCAGCACGGTGTAGGCCGACCGGGCGGACAGCCGACCCCCGCGACGGTTGAGGAACAGCGCTGGGTGGGTCTGGGCGCCGGTCCACTTCTTGGCCCGTTCTTCGAGCCACTTCTCCAACACGGTGCGCAGCTTGGGGGTGCAGCGGCACCTCGCGGTACTTGCCGTTCTTGCCGCGTAGCGGATGACCAGGTGACCCTTGCGAGCCGACATCACGACATCCTCAACGTCCAGAGCGACGGTTTCGGCGATGCGGGTGCCGGCGTAGAAGGCGGTGTAGGCGATCGCCTTGTCCCGCAGACCCGGGGTGCGGTCGGCCTCCCGGAGCAGCCGGAGCTGGTCACGTTTACCCAGGGCTCTCGGAGCGGTCTGCGGGATCTCCGCCCGCTTGACGTGCGCGGCACGCTGCCCGCGCCGCCGGTAGAAGTCGTCCAGCGCCGTCAGGTGGGCGTTGACAGTGGACGGTTTGCGTTTGGCCACGGTTTGCAGATGAGTGCGATAGTCACGGGCCGCCCAGTCCCGGGCGGCCGGATCGCCCAGCGGATCCCCGTCGACCTCCCCAGCGGCCAGAGCGCCAGCAAGCCAGATGAGGTACTGCCGCACCCGGGAGCAGTAGACACGAACGGAGTCGCCATCCAGCGGGCCGCCCGGCCTGGCGACCAGCTGTACAGGTATCAGAACCATTAGCACCCACACAGCGCGTCAGCTATTTTGCGGTGGGGGTTCCCGCGGGTCTGCCGAAGACGCCCCGCCCACCTGCTCGGGGGAAGCCGTATCGCAGACGGGGGGCTGGACCTGTCCACTAGGGTCCTGTTGCTCGTGGTGTTCCTAGGGATGCCAGTGGTCGATCCGAGACCGTAGCGGCCGCCAGCTCCTCAGAGGGCAAGAGACCAGGCCACGGCACCAGGTGAGGAGTGCGTGAGGTGATCCAATGCCGTTGACCCCCGCCGACGTTGCCAACGTCGCGTTCAGCAAGCCCCCGCTGGGTAAGCGGGGATACCACGAGGACGAGGTGGACGCCTTCCTCGACCTGGTTGAGGCCGAGATGGTCCGGTTGATCGAGGAGAACACCGATCTCCGCGACCAGGTGGAGCAGCTCGATCAGCAGCTGCGCGCTGCGCCGGTCGACACCAGCCCTCACCTTTCCCCGCTCGGGCTACCCGGGCCGGTGATGCCCACAGGACCGCCGCCGATGAGGGAGCAAACCTCACTGGGCGGTGATCACAATGTTCAAGCCGCCAGGGTGCTGGGCCTGGCCCAGGAGATGGCCGATCGGATGACCGGCGAGGCCAAGGCCGAAGCGGACGGCATGTTGAGCCAGGCCCGCACGAAGTCTGAGCAGCTGCTCTCCGAGGCCAGAGCGAAGGCCGACGGCATGGTCAACGAGGCCAGGACCCGGGCCGAGACCCTGCTCAATGACGCCCGTACCCGAGCCGAGACCCTGGACCGGCAGTCCCGGGACAAGGCCGCGTCGCTGGAGCGTGATGCGGCGCGTAAGCACACCGAGGTCATCGCTGCGCTCAGCCAGGAAAAGACCACCCTGGAGAAGACGCTCGACGACCTACGCACCTTTGAGCGCGGGTACCGTGCTCGCTTGACGACCTACCTGGCCTCTCAGATCCGAGAGCTCGATGGGCGCGGATCGGCCACCGCGCCAGCTGACCCGATGCGCACCCAGCAGACCTTGGTGGCCTCCGGATTCGGCGCGCATGCCCAGACCCGCCGTTGACCCTAGGTGGAGGGATCCCGGCGGACATTGTGGGTGGTATAGCGGGAGTCGTGTCAGTGGCTGGGCTGCCTGGGCTGTTCGTGGTACTGGGCTAGGGCGATGTGGCCGACCAGGCGGCGGTCAGGGCGCTTAGCGGCAGGAGTTGTTCCTCGCCGGCGGCCAGATCACCGTCGGGTAGCAGGGCCGCCCAGAACTGGCAGTGGTCGTCGCCGGTGAGCACGGCGGTGACCCGGCCATGGACGGGGTTGCGGTGGCAGGCGGCGGTGACCTGGACATAGCGGTTGGTGGAGTCCTCGGCGCGCCAGGCGCAGAGGGTCGGCTCGGGCAGAGCGTGCGCCCAGGCCAGCAGCTCGGAGGGGTTGGCGACGGTGGCGGTCACGTCGCCGATGATGTCCAGTTCGCTGCTGATGCGCAGCAGCGTCGTCAGCTGCTGCGCATCGATGGATGTCGACATGGTGGGTGTTCCTTGCCAGGAGGCGGCCTGGGGGTCTGCTGTCGGTTGTGGTGGTCAGTTGGCTATCCGGCCTCGGGGGACCACGCGACGTTGCAGGCCCCCCCACGCGGACGGGGGACTTCTCGGCCGCGTGGGAGGACCGTGGTGGGTGCCGGGTCAGGCGTTGATCACCTTGGGTCCGCTGCCCCCGGTGATTTGGATCTTGCGGGGTTTGGCTTTCTCAGCGATAGGCAGGCGCAGGGTCAACACCCCGGCGTCGTAATGCGCCTCGATGCGGTCGGCGTCGAGGGTGTCGCCCAAAAACAGTTGCCGGGAGAACACTCCGCGGGGCCGCTCGGCGACCTGCAGCTCGACATCGTCTCCGTAGGTGGGGGCGCGCTCGGCTTTGACGGTGAGCACGTTGCGTTCGACGTCGAGGTCGATCGAGGCCGGGTCCACTCCGGGCAGGTCGAAGTGCACGACGAACTGCTCTTCGGCCCGGTAGGCGTCCATGGGCATTACAGCTGGGCGTGTGGTGGTGCCGTTGGTGCCGAATAGTTGTTGGGTCAGGCGGTCAAGCTCCCGGAACGGGTCGGTACGCATCAGCATCGTGGGTTCTCTCCTTCCAAGGCGTCGGCACGACGCGACAGGTACGCACCGCTATCGCGGTATGGGCATGCTACCGCCAACGGGGACAGCCGTAAAGTTCCTTCTGGCCTTAGATAGTTCTTGATAGGAGCGCACTCCAGGCGAGGCGGTGACGAAGGGGAACGCGCTGGTTGCCAGGCACAACGGGTCGAGCCCCATGGGGTGACGCTGGGTAGTACTGGTCCGGTTTGCGCATCGACTGGCCCAGATGGGGTGACGCTCCGTCGCAGGGCGGGTGTCCGCCATGGTCGCCCGGGCGGATGCGGGACCCGCTGACCTTGTCGCTGGGCGCCCAGCACTGCCCGCTCCGCGCCTGATAGCGCGGCGTGAACGTGCGGTCAGGCCCGGCCAGCATCCTCTACCCGACGAAACTCCCCGAAGCAAGGGGGTAGACAACATGTGTTGCGCACTCTACTGTTTGCCGTGCACGCAGTAGGAGGTTGTTCCTTCGTATGGAGGTGATAGCCGCGGACTGTGACACTGGTGGCGATGGTGCGGTGCTCTCCCGCACCGCGATCACCCGGCTCGGGATCTCCCGGGTCGAGCGGCGATAACCCGTGGGGCTACCGCCGTCCAAAGAGAGTCCACCCCGCTGAGGGGCCCTGACAGTCGTTGGTTCGTCGCGACTGTCAGGGCCCGTTTATTTGTGAACACGACCCAGGGCGGCACCACGGACAAGCTCGATGATGTTGACTACCCGGCCTACACCATGGGTACCGCCGCGGAGCTGCTCGGTGTGCAACCCGCCTTCCTGCGCAGCCTCGATGCCGCGGGGCTGCTCAGCCCGGGGCGCTCCGCGGGCGGGCAACGCCGCTACAGCCGGGCCGATCTCACGCTGGCCACCCGGGTTCGCGCGCTGCTCGATCAGAACATGCCCCTGGCCGCGGCCACCCGCATCGTCAGCCTCGAACGCCAACTCGCCGCCGCCCACCGGCGTATCACCCACCTCGAACAGACCACCGGCCAGTCCAGCGGAGACGCGAGTGACCGCTAGGCCGACGATCCCCTGACACCTCAGTGCCGCTGGCCAGCCGGTGTCCTCCCGCCGCGCCTGTGTCCGGCGAAGTTGATCAGGCGCGGGTGGGCCGGTTCCAAGGAGTCGGGAGCCCGGGAAATGGTAGTAGCGCTGGGGGTTGACAGCCCTGGCGGTGGATGTTACAAAATACGCCGACAACACAGTGAACAGGTCAGGAAGCGCTCGCACGAGGCAGCGCAAGGGTAGGTGCACAAGAACACGCAGGAGGTTGAGGAACGGTCACGATGGAGGTGGTCGCCGCGAATTATTGGCGTACATCGGAATCAAGACAGGTTCATTCCCTCTAGAAAGGGGGTCCGGCCATTCGGTCGGGCCCCCTTTCCCTGTTCACTCCTCGACGCCGCCGAGCGGACCTGTCCGAATTCGGCGCCGTGGCTATGTCGGGGTGAGCATGGTGATTGTGGTTGACGATAGCCCTCGATGGCGCCAGAGCTGTCCTCCACGAAATGACTTGACCAGCCAGAAGCGACGACTTCCCGTACAGTCCACAGGCAGCTACCCAGAGAGAGAAACCGGGCGATCGGGGGTCGAAGTTTTGTCGCCTGCATCTCGTGCTCGGACAGGATGTCACCCGAGATCTCGCGTCGTCACCCGCGAACCCGGGTCCAGGAGGTGAGGATGGCCAGCGTTGCCGCTCATCCTGACCGCCGCCGAGTGACCACCGCGCAGGCGCCGGCCGGCGAGCCGCCTCCAGCGTTCCTGGACCCGCCGAATGACACTGACACCTCTTCACTAGCCGTAGCCAGTGAGGGCGGCGAGGATCTCGCCGAGCCGGTGGACGCCGTCGAGCAGCCCGAGGATCTCGTATGGGACGAGGAGGAGTCGGCGGCGCTGCGTCAAGCCCGCAAGGACGCCACGCTGTCCGCCTCGGCCGACTCGGTACGAGAATATCTCAAACAGATCGGCAAGGTCGCCCTGCTCACTGCCGAACAGGAAGTGGCGCTCGCCGCGCGGATCGAGGCGGGGCTCTATGCCGCCGAGCGGCTGCACCGGGCCCAGGACTCGACCGAGACACTCTCCCCGCAACTACGCCGGGATCTGAGCTGGATCGTCGGTGACGGCCAGCGCGCCAAAAACCACCTACTGGAAGCCAACCTGCGATTGGTCGTGTCGCTGGCCAAACGCTACACCGGCCGCGGCATGGCATTCCTGGACCTGATCCAGGAGGGCAACCTCGGACTGATCCGCGCGGTGGAGAAATTCGACTACACCAAAGGATTTAAGTTTTCCACCTACGCCACCTGGTGGATCCGCCAAGCCATCACCCGAGCGATGGCCGACCAAGCCCGCACCATCCGCATCCCGGTACACACGACCGAGGTCATCAACAAACTGGGCCGCATCCACCGCGAACTGCTTCAGGACCTGGGCCGCGAACCCACCCCGCACGAGTTGGCCACCCACATGGACATCACCCCGGACAAAGTGCTCGAGCTCCAGCACTACGCCCGGGAACCCATCTCGTTAGACCAGACCCTCGGCGACGAAGGCAACTCCCAGCTCGGCGACTTCATCGAGGACTCCGAGGCCGTCCGCGCGATCGACGCGGTCTCCTTCACCCTGCTACAAGACCAGCTCCAGTCCGTGCTGGCCACCCTGACCGAACGGGAAGCCGGCATCGTCCGACTGCGCTATGGCCTCACCGACGGCCAGCCACGCACCCTAGAACAGATCGGACAGATCTACGGAGTCACCCGGGAACGGGTCCGCCAAATCGAGTCCAGAACAATGGCCAAACTGCGGCACCCCTCACGCTGCCAGGCGT
This sequence comes from uncultured Actinomycetota bacterium, assembly GCA_963712995.1. Lineage (GTDB taxonomy): Bacteria > Actinomycetota > Actinomycetes > Mycobacteriales > Pseudonocardiaceae. Next base: position 5,991 of record CAVQKH010000014.1, read on the forward strand.
TGCGCGACTACCTCGACTAGCTCGATCAACAAGGGGCCGCCGGCCGGGACCTAGCCGCACCACAGCATGCCCGGCGTGGCGTACCGATCGATGACCGGCGCCCGGCGACTGCCCGCTGACTGCGCTGGCGGGAATCTCTAGAAGCGGTCAGCGGCTGGCTCGAAAGGCGGCGGTGGCGCCACCGAGGTCTCCCCCGCTGGCCTCCTTTAACCACGGACAGACAGTCGACAATCTCGCAAGCGTCTATATTAACAGGATCGAACAGGGAAAGTTGATCGGTGTAACGGTCGCCGAGGTGATGACGGCGTCGATGATCGCGGTGCGCTGGTGCGGGTCGGTCACGCCGGTGGTGAGGGCGTGGCGGACCGCGTCGCGGATGGCGTGGGATTGGCCGGCTGGACCGCGTTTGTCGGCGTGGTCGGTGCGCTGCCCGGTGAAGGTCATCCTGGCGATCCGGTCGCGACCGGCGGCCATCAGCAGGTTGTCACGCTGGCTACCGGCCTCCAGGTAGTTGAGCCGGACGCAGATCGGCAGGTCGCAGCGGTGGGCCCCGTACCAGGCCCACCACAGCCAGCGGCAGACGCGGACGGTGCCGGAACGCAGCGCGGCGGGCAGAGCCTCGTCGGTGTAGTCGGGGCCGTGAAAGCGGCCGTCGCCGCCATCGGCCAGGGCACCAAGCCAGATCGTGTGCGTCGCGGTGGCCACGGTCTTGCGGGTGAACCGCCGCCAAGCTGGCGGGTGCGGTCGGGGCAGCGCTGGGTGGCGGTCTGGGCGATCACGTACGGCGGCGCTGGGTGTTGTCTGGGTCAATGCCATGCTGATCATGCCTCGGTGAAGCGCTTATCGGAGAGCGCGGCGTACCGTGGCCGAGGACCTGACCGTGCTGGTGGCACGGGAGGGCAGCGCCGTGGTTCCGGGCTCTCATGACCTGCTCACCGCTGGGCCGCCGACCATCGCTCGACGTCGGCGGCGCGCTGCGAAGATATGAGTGACCTCCCGCAGCAGGGGATTCGGTGGGGGCCAACTGGTCGCCGGGAGCTCAGCGTCGGGGGCCGCCGGCTCCACCGGCGACCAGCCGGAGATCATCTACTTCAGCGCGCGAGGCCGCTCACGGCACGACGATCACCAACGGTGGTGATCGCGATGGCCAGCCGGGCCGCCCGGACGCCGGCTCGAGCGGGTGTGGGGGGTTGGATGGTCATCGGGCGCCTGCGGGTGCGGGGCACACGCAGGCGCGCGGGTGCCGGGTAGGCAGTGGTGGGCGCCTGGGGGTGGTCCGGGTGCACCAGCTCGAGGAGGGCTCGTAGCGCGGACTGGGGTGGGCCCTCGTAGGCCCAGACGACGACCTCGGGAGCGAAGAGATCCACCGCGGCGTCGATCGGCACCCGGGCCGTGGTGACCCGGTCGAAGTCCGCGATGGTCAGAAGATCAACGTAGTGCGCCCAGGTGTAGGTGGCAAGCAGCGCGTGCGGTGCCGATCGGGGCCCGCAGCACACCAGCGTGAACCCGTCGTTGGCCACCTCGACCAGCAGCTGTTCCACCACGGCGGGTAGACACCACTGCGGCTCGCCGGGGGCGGGTGGCGCTGAGGGGAGCCGTCTCATCCGCCGCTGCCTACGTCACTGCGGCGGCCGGCCGCGGGTCGGCGGCGGAGCTGGGGGTACAGATGCGCACCGGGCGAACGAACCGGCAAGACAGTGGACTCACCAGCACCAGCACTCCCCCGCTGACTCACAACCGGAACACCGAGCCCACTACCAGAAGCGTCCATCAGCAGCGGCACGCCCGCATCGTCGGGGCAGCGCGCGCATCGCAGCGGCCGATACCCGACCTCCCATAGTGGAGTGGGATCCGGCTGACCGACAGGCGGTAGCCGCGCGGGGGAACAGCTCAACCGACGGCCCACTGGGACCTGGATGGCGAACAGAGGATCAGGCACCTGCGGACCCGCTCGCCGAATAACGCAATCCCTGGTCACAGCAGTACTCCTCCCCAGGATCTGTGGTGTGGACAGGACCTGCGCGCCCGATATAGGGGCACGTTTCACCCGAGTCCGCCTGCTCCACAGACCCTTCCGCCTCGGGGCATGCTCCAGACACACGTGATCCTGGTTATGTCGAGGGTGGATTCGGGGGAGAATTCGACCCTCTACGGGCTGTCGGTACGCCTCAGAAGAGTGCCGATCCGGTGCCGGAGGTGCGTGACCTCGTCACGGTGCTGGTGCGGGGCGGCGTAACGGGCCAGTTCGCGCAGGTCGTCGGCGGCACGGCGGGATCTGAGGGTGCCGGCAGCGTCCAGGGCTGTGTGTCCGATGGTGGCGGCCTGGATCGGGTCACCGGTGGCCATGGTGAGGCTGGCCAGCTTGGTCAGGCAGATCGCCCGGGGGCGGCCGTCGGTGTGCGCGGCGGCCGCGGCGGTGAGTCGGTCGGTGGCTTGCGCGACGTTGTGGCCGAGCATCGCGAGGTCGAACAGGGCCTGCCCGTTACCCCCACCGAGGAAGGCGGCGTTGTAGTTGGCCAAGTATGGCGGGTCCTCGGCTGGGGTGGAGTGCGCGAAGTGGTCATCGGCGGTGCCGACCGCGGTCAGGGTCTCACCGACCCGGTGCATCTTGGCCAGCGCGCGGCCTCGGGTGGTGTGGAGCAGCGTCAGCTCGGTGGCGGTGAGCCGATCGGCCCGGACCAGGGCGTGCTCGGCCTGAGTGAGCCCCTCATCGGGTTGTCCGGTCTTAATCGCCTGTGTCGCCATGCTGTCCAGGACATAAGCCCGCAGGTGCCAGTCGCCAGCCTGTTCAGCGCACGCCAGCGCGCCGCCGAACATCTCGCGGGCCTCCTCATAGGCGCCGGCGTCCAGGGCCATCCACCCAGCGATGTTGGCGAGATCGCCGACCGCGGAGAACAGCTCGGGGCGTAACCGGTCCGGGCAGGTGGCCTTCAGCAGGCCGGCCGACCAGCGCAACTGACCCATCACGGCGTCCCGGGCTACCCCGCCGCCGTAGATGCGCTCCCAGGACTGAAACACCCGCGCGGCGGCGCGGGTCTGCTCGATCTCGGTCACGCCGACCCGCTTGGGGATCGGCGTAGTGGGCTTGATGCCTTGCAGCAGCGCTACCAGCGGCCCTTGGACGAGAGCCCCGACACCGAGGCCGGTGACGGTGTTGACGGCCTGCCTGCGCTTCACATCCTCATCTTCCAGCTTCACCACCGCGCGACGGGCGCGGTCGTTGATGAATCCTAACTCAGTGTCGGTGGAGACATTAAAGATCGCCCGCAGGGCTTCTCGATACAACCTACCAGGCCAGCGGATTCTCCCGCGCTCAAGCTGACCAATCCAATTCGCGCTGGCTGCCACCACTTTTTTATCATGATGTTCCCACACCCAGGCTTGACCAGCTCAGCGAGTTCCTGCCGGGACAGGCACACATCCGGGCTGGTGAGTGAGGAGGTACGTTCCCGCGCCGCCCGAATCCGCTTATTCTCCTTCTTCTCCTTACTCTCCTCGGGCAATTTCCCGCCTCCCTACTGGTCGACTCAACACCGTTGTCAGCACTTAACCAATCTCCGTTTCGCGCTCAAAGAACTACCACGTGTCGTGTTCGCTTCGGTGAAGGCTGAACCGGCCCAGCGGCGGCCCTCCCTCCGGTTGGATCATGCCTGATGAGATGGTCACGGTGTCGCCCAGGTAGCAGGCTCGCTGCGGTCGGTAGGCCGTCCGGGGGAGCTGGGTGGTCGGCGGCTGGGACTTCAGGGCAGGCTGGTTCCCAATCAAGATCGGACGCGGACTGTGAGGGGGACGCGGTGGGGCGGCAGCAGGAAGGTCCTGTCGGTGGCGCCGGCCCGGTGGCCTTCGCGCGGTTCCCGTTGAGGGTGGGTGATGACCCGTCGACGCCGGTGGGGCCGGTGACGGTGGGGCCGCGGCCGTTCGCTGCTGCTTTCGCGGTGGCACCCATCCAGGCCAAACACAAGAAGAAGCCGACGCACGGGGTGGAGACCAAGGAGACGTGCAACATCATCGACGGCACCGACGAGCCGGACACCCTTGATGAGCCGTATGAGGACGAGGAGTAAGGCGGCCCTCCGATTAACCCAACGGTGCTGGTATTGACCCACGAGCAGGACACCACGGCGGACCTGGTCATCGAGGAGTTGATGCTGCGCGGCGCGGCGGTGGCACGATTGGACACGGGGGATTTCCCGCAGCGCTGGACGGTGACCGGGCGGATCGACTCGACCGGAGTGTGGCAGGGCGGCCTAGTCGCTTCGGATGTCCGGGTGGATCTGGAACGGGTGCAGGCGGTCTACTACCGTCGGCCCAGCCGGTACCGGATGCGGGCGGGCCTGTCGGCTGCGGACCGGCGCTTCGCCGAGGCGGAGGCCCATCACGGGGTAGGAGGCCTGCTGTCGTGCCTGCCGTGCCGGTGGGTCTCGCACCCGAGCCGGATCGCCGACGCCTCGGCCAAGCCGGGACAGTTACGGTTGGCGGCGGCGTGCGGTCTGCGTGTCCCCGAGACGTTGATCACCAGCTCGCCGGAAGAGGTCCGGGACTTCGTCACCGCGCTGGACGCCCCGGTGGTGTACAAGCCGATGTCGCCCGGGGCGCTGCGGACACCGGACGCACCGCGCGTGGTGTACGCCACGTTGCTCGAGTCGGCCAGACTCCAGCAGTGGCTGGATTCCGAGGCGGTCGGGGTGACGGCCAACCAGTTCCAGCGCTACGTCGCGGACAAGGACGCCGACCTGCGGGTTACCGCCGTGGGGCAACGCCTATTCCCGGTGGCGATCCGGGCGGCCACCCAGGCGGCGCGGGTGGACTGGCGCCGCGACTACGCCCACCTCGACTACGAGGTCACCGAGGTGCCCGAGGACGTCGCGGCCGGGTTGCGGGCCTACCTCAAAGCGGCTGAGTTGGCGTTCGCCGCGTTCGACCTGGTCCGGACCACGGCTGGTGAGCACTATTTCCTCGAGGCGAACGCCAACGGGGAGTGGGGATGGCTCACCGATGTCGCCGCAGTCCCCATCGCGGCGGCGCTGGCCGAGCTGCTCCTCGGGGAGGACCCCTCGTGACGACCACGGCGCCGCCCGTGGCCGACACCGAGTGGGCAGCCCGCGCCGCGGACCTGGCCGCCGTTATCGGTGCCCAGGGGCCGGTGATCGATCCGGGGTGGGCGCAGGTGTTCGCCGCGGTGCCCCGCCACGTGTTCATCCCGCGTTTCTTCCGCCGGGACCCCACCGGGGAGCTGACCGCGATCGAGGGCAGCGACCCGACACAGCGAGCCCAGTGGCTCCACGCGGTGTACTCCGACACCGCGTTGACCACCCAGCTGGGCCAGATCGATCCCGGAAACACCCTGCGCCCGCTGACCATCTCGGCCAGCTCCTCGACCACACCCACCCTCATGGCCCGCATGCTCACCGATCTGGCGGCCCGGCCAGGTCATCGGGTGTTGGAGATCGGCACCGGCACCGGCTACAACGCCGCCCTGCTCTGTCACCGGCTGAGTGACCAGCAGGTGTTCTCCCTCGACATCCACCCCGGACTGGTCAGCACCGCCCGCACCCGGCTGGCCGGCCTCGGTTATCACCCGCACCTGGGCTGCCTCGACGGCGCCCACGGGTGGGCCGAGCACGCCCCCTACGACCGGATCATCGCCACCTGCGGGATCTCCACCATCCCCTATCCCTGGGTCGCGCACACCCGCCCCGGCGGGCTGATCCTCACCGAAGCCCTCGCCGGGGGCCGCGGCATGCTGGTTCGCCTCACCGTCGACGACGACGGCACCGCGGCCGGGCACTTCCTGGACTACCCCGGCCTGTTCATGACCCTGCGTCACACACCCGACCAGATACCCCGACCCACCGAACTGGCTCCCGAACACCTCCACGGCGCCCGCCGCACCCACACCGCACTCGATCCCGCGGTCCTGGCCGACCCGGCGTTCGCCTTCTTCTGCCAACTGCACCTCGGCGCCGGCCGCAGCAGCCACCACACCATCAACACCACCACCAAAGCCACCGTGGTCGCCCACGACGGCTCCTGGGCCCACACCACCCCCGACCAACCCCACGGCTTCCGCGTCACCTTCGACGGCACCCACAACCCCTGGAACACCATCGAAACCGCCCACCACACCTGGACCGGGCTCGGCCAACCCCCACCCACCGCACTCGGGCTCACCGTCACCCCCCACCAGCAGTACGTGTGGCACCACCACCCCGACAGCGACTGGACCCATCCCCTGACCTGACCGCAAGCCCCCGAGTCTTGAGCAGCGGCGAACCCTGAGAATGAGTCATCGCACCTGGATGCAATCCACCCACACTCCAGGTCGTGATCGGAGGCTCCCGTGGGGGTGTCGCGGGAATACGGCATCTCCCGTGGCACCCCTCGCTACGGGCTGTCGGTACGCCTGAGCAGAGTGCCGATCCGGTGTCGCAGGTGCGCGACCTCGTCGAGGTGCTGGTGGGGGGCGGCGCAACGGGCCAGTTCGCGCAGTTCCTCGGCGACGCGGCGAGAGCGGAGGGTGCCGGCGGCGTCCAAGGCCTCGTGTCCGAGGGTGGCGGCCTGGATCGGATCACCCGTGGCCATCGTGAGACTGGCCAGCATGGTCAGACGGATCGCCTGGGCGCGGGTGTGGCCGGCGCCGGCGGCTGCTGCCGCGAGTCGGTTGGTGGCCTCGCCGGGGTCGCGGCCCAGGATCGCCAGGTCGGCCAGGGACCGACCGGTGACCAGGGCGTGACCCGCGGCGTTGTAGCCGGCCATGCACGGCGGTTCGTTGTCCGGGGTGAAGTGCGCGAAGTGGTCATCGGCGGTGCCGATGGCGGTCAGGGTCTCGTTGACCCGGCGCATCTTGGCCAGCGCGCACCCCCGGTCGGTGTGCAGCAACGCCCGTCCGGCCGCGGTCAGCCGGTCAGAACGGACCAGACCCTGTTCGGCCAGCGTGAGCCCCTCTTCAGGCTGCCCAGTCCGGATTGCGTGCTGCGCCATGCTCGACAGGACCTCGGCGCGCAGCGGCCAGTCGCCGGCCTGCTCGGCGCAGAACAGCCCGAAGCGGTACACCCGGCGGGCCTGCTCGTGGGCGTTGGCGTCCACGGCCAGGAACCCCGCCACATCGGCGAGATCGCCGACTGCGGAGAACAGCTCGGGGCGCAGACGATCCGGGCAAGTGGCCTTCAGCAAGCCGGCCGAACAGCGCAACTGACCCATGACCGTCTCTCGGACTAACCCGCCGCCGTAGGTGCCGCCCCACGACCTGAATTCCCGCGTAGCGGTGCGGATCTGTTCGATATCCGTCGCGCCGATCCGATGAGGGATCGGAGTGGGCTCGCCGCCCTCCAAACCCTCCAACAACTCCACCAACGTCGCCACCGTCCCCAGGGCGGCCAGAGCACCTACGCCTCGGGTCGTGTCGAGAAACCGTCTACGGTCCACACCCTCCAGCCTCACCACCGCACGCCGGGAACGGGCGTTGACGAACCCCAACGCGGCATCAGTCGAGACACCAAAGATCGCCCGGAAGGCTTCCCGGTACAGCTTACCCGGCCAGCAGATGATGCCCCGTTCGAGTTTCCCCACATAATTCTCACTGGCGTCCACCACCTTGTGGTGGTGCTCCCACACCCAGGCGTTGACCAGCTCGGCGAGTTCCTGCCGGGACAGACACACATCCGGAGAGACGAGCGAGGCGGTACGTTCCCGCGCCGCCCGAAGCAATTTGTTCTCCGCCGACTTATTCTCTGTCGACTTATTCTCCGTTAACAATTTTGCGCCTCCCCAGCGCCGTTGTCAGCACTCGACATATCCCCGTTCCGTGCAACGGTACAGGCCGTGGTTACCGGTCCAGGCGTCGAGTCGAACCCACCGGCGACCAGCTCGACGGCGAGCCGGTCAGCTCGGCCTGGGACCACAGGCCAGGGTTGGTCCACTGGTCGATCACCATCGTGCCCAGGACTCGGCCATCATCAGCGACAGCCATCCAGGTCTGGTCGTTCTACCTCATCGATCACGAGCCTGAACCCCACGGCAAAGGACAGCGGCGCTGGTCCAACCGATGGAAAACCGCGCTCAACGCCTTCGAGATCACCGAACGGAAGTAGCACCTGACAAGATCCAGTTACACCGCTAGCTGGACAGACCCGTGAGCGAGCCTGTCGAACAACTGCGGTGTCCGCGCGGCCTCGTGGGCGAAGGCGACGCCCTCACGGGCCCCGGAGACGGCGAACTGCGCGAACTGGCCCGCACCGCCTGCGATCCAGGCCGCGATCCGCTCGGCGGTCAGGCTCTCGCCCATGGCGTACTCGCTGCCGCGCGCCAGCATCGCGCACTCACGAAACCCCGCCTTCCACGCGTGATACGGGCTCTGATTGATCCTCGTCGTGCCTGCGATATCAGCAGTGAACTCGATCCTCCCTGGCAGCGCGGCCAACACATCGACCGCCTCACCGAGCTTCCGCAGCGCGCTGCGGCGGATCAGTTTCAGCCCGCCATAGCCGTAGACCAGGCCGTTGAGCGGGTTGACCGCCCGCCACACCCGCATCGAAACGGCCTCCGGCAGGGGATCGACGGCGCAGGCGTCGAACTCGGTGCCTACGGCGAAGTCCCCGTCCGCGAGCAGGAAATGCTCGGTGTCGACCACTTCAGCGGCCAGCCGGTAGGCCCGGCGCATCCCCCGAACCCCGTGCAGCCTCTTCACTCTCAGACCCAGGACGCGCTGGAGGCGGGCGTGGAGCTCGTCGGCCAGCGGTTCGTCGTAGGAGAGCATCACCGCCTCGAACCGCGTCATCGCAGGGCCTCCAGATAGCGAGCGGCAACCGCGTTCGGGGCGAACTCGGCGGTGGCGGCGTGTGCGCGCTTGACGTGCACCGCATAGAACTCCGCATCAGTGGCCAGCCTCTCGGCGAGCGCGACCGCCTCGGCGTCGGTGTCAAACAACAGATCATCATCGATATGCTCGGCCAGCCACCCCAGGCGCGGTGCGATCACCGGCAGGCCATCCCTTGGCAGTCGATCACGGACATCGACCACGGGCAACCGGCCCGAAATGGGGCGATGCCGAAGTGCGCGCCGGCGAGCAGGTTCCGGTAGCGGACGCGGTCGCCCCAGTCAGAGACGATCTCCACCCCGGGCAGGGCTGAGAGCTCGGCGCGAGTGCGCCAGAATCCGGTCGCAGGCCGCCAGACCAGCGGCGAAAGCCAGCAGCACCGGGCGGCCGAGCCCGGCATCGTCCAGCGACGGATCGAGCAGCAGCTGCCCGCCGGTGAAGGAGAACGGCAGGTAGTGGCAGTACCCGGTCAGCAGCGCTGCCGAGCCCGCCTCCAGCAGGGCGGTGCGTACGGCGGGGGCCGCCTCAATCTGGTTGGCCACCACCACATCCGGCCGGGTCTGGCGGATCAGTGCTACGAGCTGGTCGACATCCGGCGCGAAGCGGGCCCGGTACTTGGTGCCGGGCACCACGGTGCGCGCGAAGCCGCACCGGGCACCCCCGGCAGGCGCGGGGGCGGCGATGGTGACCGCGGCCCCGGCATCGGCCAGCGCCGGGGCGAGCAGGTCAGCGAAGATCCAGCCCGAGTCGGCGGCCAACCGGTCGGGGTTGGAGATGTTGAGCAGGTACAGCACGCGCGGGGACATCCTGCCTCGCTTCACTCGCACGGGGTCGTCCCCCGGGACTCACCGCCCCGGAACGGGGTGGGCGCATCCAGGAAGCCCCATCCCCGCCGGCTGGCGGGAGAGGCGCTGTCGCAGTTCGCAAATCGTTTGCGTACCACGCAAAACCGATAGCCCGCGGCGCCCCGCCCGACTACGGTGGAGCGGCCGCCGTGTGCCCGGCTACCAACGGGGTGTTCCATGGATGCAAGAAACCGAGCACGGGCGACTGCCGCAGAGAACGAGAAAACGGATCCCGGGGCGATCGTGCGTAACGCCCGGCTGACCCAAGGGCTGACGCTGGCTCAGGTCGGGGACCAGGCCGGCTACTCCGCAGCTCAGGTCTCCCGCTACGAGCGCGGCATCACCCCCCTGACCGACGTCACCGTGCTGCGACGTTTCGCTGACGCACTCGCGATCCCACCCCAACGCTTCGGCCTCACCCCAGCTCCGCCGCGCCTCGTGCAGCGACACGAAAACACGATCAGCGCGAAGAACACCTACCCCCGCCTTCCCCCGCCTAGGGTGTCCACCGGACCCCGACCGGAGGAGGGTGAAGACCCGGTGCGGCGACGGCAACTGATAGTCAGCCTGGTGGTGACGGCCGCCACCACCGCAGGGTCACCGCTGCTCAACGGCAGTGCCGCACCGGTCGACGACGCCGCCGTGGGCGGACTTCTCATCGCAGGGGTGCGCGACGCGATGCTGGGCCTGCACACCACCACCCTGCTGCCACCCGACCGGATCCGGGTCCACCTGGCCAGGGCCCTCGCCGACTTCCACACCTGCCGGTACCGAAGCCTCGCCACCAGCCTTCCCCAGCTGATCTGCACCGGACACGCGCTCACCGCCGAAGGCGACCCTGATCACCACACGCTGCTCGCAGAGGTGTATCTGCTGGCCACCCGCATGCTGATCAAACTCGACGACCAGCAACTCGGCTGGATGGCCGCCGACCGGGCCCACATCGCCGCCGACGCCGGCGGCCATCCGCTCATCGCGGCCGAAGCCGCCAGGAACCTGGCAGTTCTGGCCCGCAAGGCCGGCTGGCAACCACAAGCCCTGTCCATCGCGCTGGCCGCCGCCGACCACCCCGACCTGCGCGGCGGCGGACCGTCCCACACCGCTCAACGCGGCCTGCTCATCCAATCCGCCGCCTACACCCTCGCGCGCAGCGGCGACCAGCAGGGCATGCGCCAGCTCACCGACGAAGCCGCGGCCATCGCCGCCGAACTCGGCAGCGCCACCCTGCTGCGCGACCACGGCGGCGGATTCAACCCGACCACGGTGCAACTGCACCGGATCTCCGCCGAGAACTCCGCCGGCGACCCGGGCGCCGCCATCGCCGCCGCCCGCAAGATCGCGCCCCAGACCCTTCCCACCGTGGAACGCCGGACCCGCTACTACACCGACCTCGCCAGAGCCTTCGGCCACTGGGGCAGACGCGACGACTGCATCCACGCTCTACTGGCCGCCGAACACCAAGCCCCCGAGGAGACCCACACCCGCCCCGCCGTCCGCGCCCTGGTCTCCGGACTGCTCGTATCCGGACGCACCCACCCCGAACTTCGCGGACTCGCCGCCCGATGCGGAATCCGGTAATCACGGGTCATCCACCGCCTGGCCGAGTCTGTCGGTGGCCCGCCTTATCGTTCAGTCAGCTCAAGGTCGAAACGGAGGTCGGGTTGGCGGCAGATCCAGCAGAGCCCGCCGTGGGCGCGGACTCGTTGAACACCGATCTCCGGTTTGTTCGTCATCGGAGTTCGCCTGTTCGTCTGACGGCTTCCGTACAACCAGTTAGCAGGGTAAGCACAGAAGCCCCTCACGGGCTATCACCGAACGCAAGAACACCGGCTCAGTCATCAAGGTCGGCGAGCTGCGTCGCGCGGCCGCCGAAGTCACCACCGGCACCCGCCGCGCACCCGCCAACTAATTCAACGCCCCTGTTGCATGCTCAGCTCGACGGGAAAGTCCGCGGGCTGGTAGGCCGAGCTGAGCGGCATGCGGGCCGCGGAGGCACGGACGGAGAACAGCCACAGCACGTGCCACCACCTGCAACACGCCACCCGCCCCGTGGCAGGTAAATCGCACGCCCATACCGTTGCTGACCTTCGGAAACGCGCTCACCGTGGCAGGTGTGGCATGCCATGGCAAGTCGGCACCTGCCACACCAGAAGAAACCCGTTTTCCCAGCTCATCCGAGCCCAGGGGGTACTCCCGAAAAACCCAGCTCCACATGCCACGCATCTGCCACACACACCCGCTCCGCCAGGTCGGACACCAGGAGGGGCCGTCAGCCCCGCCAGGGCGCCCCTACGCCCGGCGCGCCGACGTTGAGCCTTGATCGTGGGTGATCAGCCGCTGATGCACGTGCCGTGAGGTGGTACGAGGCGACGCCGCCCCGTACCCGGTGGCCTGGCTGACCGACCACCCTGATCGGCCACGAGCGGCGTAGCCCGCTGCGGGATCTGTTCGCTACGCTGCGGGCGTGGATCCTGAGGAATTGCCGGTGGAGGATCCGGCCGCCTTGGAGCGGGCGATCGACCGGGTGGCCCGCGGGGAGGTCGTGCACCTGGTGCGGGACGGCCGACCGGTTGCCGATCTGGTGCCCGCCGGTGCGGACTCGCACGCGGCGCAGGCCCAGCACGCCGCGCGGGCAGTCACCCAGCGGATGGCCGACCGGTTCGGGGCGCCCACCCTGGCGCACTACCGGCGGGTGTACGAGTCCTGCGGTCAAGCGTGGCCGGGCGACGAGGAGATCCGTCGCCGGTTCCCCGTGGCGGATGCCTCCTGACCGAGCAGTCCCCATCGCTGCTGGTCGGCGGTCGAATCCTGGACACCAGCGCGGTCGCGTCCTGGACGGCCGGCGGGTTGGCGATCCAGTCCTGGTTGGCGGTCGCACCCGTCCTGGGACTGACGTTTCTACTGCCAGAGCTGGCCGTCGCCGAAGCACGAACGTTGCGACCGCACGCTGATGCCGTGATCGACGGACTGGTGACTCATCCGGATGAACTCGGCCGATGCCGCCAGCGTGGAGGAAACTACTCGCCATCAGCGGAACCTTCGACGTCATGGCTGGATGGGTGGTCCACCTGTGCCGGTCACGAGGGTGGAACGCTCTGACAACAGACCTCGGCCGGCTGCAGCACATCGACCCGCAGGTGCCTATCGAGCTGTTGGCCTGAAGCCGCCAACCGAGGGTGCTTCGAAACCGCAGGTTCTGTGACCCCATAGGGGATGAATCCTGCCCCACCCTCCACAGCGATGCGGCTTGCGATGGGGGCTATGACCGGGCGCTTCGGTCGCCTTCGTCGTCGGTGCCACTGCGCCGGCTGCGGCGGCTAGCGCTGCGAGCAGGAGGATCGGGCTCGGGTTCATTGCGAGTGCGGTAGGCGGTGGTGAGGAGTTCCTCGAGCCGCGCGGCGGTCTCGGCACGCAACTGCTCCAGCTCGGCACGGTGCTGCGCCCGCGCACCCGCCAGCTCCTCACGCAACTGCTCAGCGGCAGCGTGCCCGTCGGCCGCCCGCTGCTCAGCAGCCGCCCTGGCGGCGCGGAACTCCTCCAGCCGCGCGGCGGTGTCGGCGCGCAACTGCTCGCGGTCGGTGCGGTAGTCGGCACGCAACTGCTCCAGCTCGGCACGGTGCTGCGCCCGCGCACCCGCCAGCTCCTCACGCAACTGCTCAGCGGCGGCGTGCCCGTCGGCGGCCCGCTGCTCAGCAGCTGCCCGCGCAGTCTCCGCGGCCCGCACGTCCCGCTGAGCCTCGGCGACCCGAGCCGCCGACTCCCCCGTCACCCGACGGATCTGCTCCTCAGCCGCCGCCCGGGCATCAGCGACCTCAACCTGGGCCGCCGCCACCTGCTGCTGGGCATCGGCCTGCGCTTGGGCGACTTGTGCGGCCGCCTGCTCACGAACCTCGGCGATGTCCGCGGCGGCCCGCCTGGCCGCCTCGCCCTGCTCGGCCCGCGCGGCTTCGGCGGCATGCTCAGCGACCGACCGGGCTTCCTCCGCAGCCTCGGCCCGCGCGATCGCCTCCTCCGCCGCGGCGTCAGCCTCGGCACACTGCTGGGACTGGTCCGCAGCGGCCTGCCGGGCCTGCTGGGCCGCACGCTGGGCCGCGAACGCCGCGGCCTGCGCCTCATCGACCTGCCGACGGGCATCGTGGTGCACCGCCTCGATCTCCGTCTCCACGGCGTCGACGTCACCCAGCGCCTGCAGGGTGGTCACCGCCTGCTCGGTGAGCCGCGCGAACTGCCCCAGTGTGTCCTGCAGCTGCTCACTGAGCTGCCCCACGCTGGCCCGTCCCATCGTCACCGGCCGGTCCAGGGCCAGGCCGCCCTCCCCCGCCGCAGCTCCGGACCGCTCACGCTCCAGCCGCCGACGGGCCCGCAACGCGGTCGTCGGGTTGTGCTCGCCGTCCTCGCAGTACATCGGCCGCTGCCCCGGCCCGGTAGCCGGCTTTCGCGGCCGAGCGCACCCCGGGTAGCGGCAGACGGCGGGGGCCTCCGGAGGTGCACTGTCAGTCATGGCGTGATGGTACCATGCATGATGTAATGCAATGCAATCGATGCATTTCATCATACAATGCATCGATTGTGAGGGCTCCGGACCCGTGCAGTCCCACGTCCGAGGTAACCGCCCCGGACCAAGGGTGCTCAGCCCAGACGCCGGTTGCGGTTCCTTCGCTCCCCCGCGCATGAACCACCCATGTCACTGGATCTCATGGTGATTGGGCGACCGTGCGACTCAGTGGTCAAGTGATGCAATCGCACCGTGATGCTGCCGCTAAATCACTATGTTTCACAGTCACGTAACCGCCGCGCGGCTCAGCGGCTCAGCGGCACGGTGACCATGCGGTTAGATCACATGATCACCGTGCCGCTGAGTGTTTTTGCCGCACAGTGACAACGCTGCCTATGCCACGTGGCGACTGAGTGGCTGTGTGATTCTGTGCGTACGTGATGTCATCACATGGCGGCATAGCCACATGATCGCTGTATGATTTGATCGCTTAGCCGCTTTGTGGCATGGCGGCACAGTTGCTGTGCGGCAGAATCACTAAGCGACTGGATCGCACTGATCACATGGTGACCATGCCGCTTGACCACTTGGCGACCGAGCGACTGTGTGATCTAGTGTTTATATGATGCAATCGCACAGCGCATCGCCACGATGTCACTGTGCGACATGGTTGAGTAGCCGCTGAGCAGCAACTATCGTGCGGCAGGATCACAGAATCACCTTGCGACCGGGCGGGGGAGGCGTGTTGCACAGTGACCATGCCACCGGGTCGCGCAGTGATTGAGTGGCTATGTGACCTTGTGTGCACGTGATGTAATCCCACAGCGGCAGCACCACACCATCGCCGCGTGATCTGATCGCTTGGCCACCGTGCGGCGCGGCGGCACAGTCGCGACGCGGCGGTGCGGCAGAATCACCGCGTCACTGCCCTACACCAGTGGAGGTTCAGCCCGGTGCCTGCAGAGATCGTTGCCGTCGCGAATCACAAAGGCGGTGTTGGCAAGAGCTTCACCGCGGTCAGCTTGGCCTCAGGCATGGCGCACGCCGGGTGGCGCACACTGCTCGTCGACTGCGACGCGCAGGCCAACGCCACTTCGATGTTCGACCCGGGGGACGAGGTGGAGTTCGACCTGCTGGACATCATCGTGGGTGGCGTCGAGTCCACCAAAGCAGTGATCACTACTCGCGTCGCTGGTCTGGACCTTCTGGGAGCCTCGCTCGACGTCGCACGGTTGGATCAGGAACTGATCACCCGCCATTACCGTGAGGAGCAGGTACGCCGCGCGTTGGCGCCTCTCCGCGACGACTACGACGTGATGGTCTTGGACCTGTCGCCGAACCTCGGCCAGCTCGTGATCACAGCGCTCAACGCCGCGACCGGGCTGGTCGTCCCGACCGACGCCAGCCGGTGGGGCCGCCGTGGCGTCGCGATGTTCTTGGACTGGGCCGAGGAGCTCCGCCGCGCCGACGTGCTCAGTGCTGAGCTTCTCGGGGTCGTGTTGACGAAGTTCGAGGAGGGCACCCGGATCAGCAGGGAAGTGCGAGACGACCTTCGCGCCGGCCCGTGGCCGATGTTCTCCACCCTGATCCCGAAGCGGGTGGCGGCCGAGCGCATGGTCGCTGAACAGCGGGTGGTGGGAGATCCGGAAGCGGATCTCGATCTGAGCCAGGCCTACGCCCACCTCACCGCCGAGGTCCTGGAGCGTTTGACGGAGTCGGTCGCGCGACGGGGGAGGCACGCACGTGGCTAAGAACGCCGGCGATACGGTTGCCGCCCTCCTGGCCAAGGCCCCCCCACCGCCCACCCGAACTCAGCCGGAGGACATCCCGGCCGAGTCACCCACCCCGGAAGCAGAACCGGAGCGCGCTGCGTACATCACGCCGCCACAGGAAACGGCGGGGCCTGGAGGGCCGGCAGCACCCGCTGCGCGACCAACTGCTCAGCAACCGTCTCCGAAACCAACCCCTCCTGCGGAGTCGTCACGGGCTGAGTCCAAGGCACCGCCCACACTCCGGCTGGCGCAGACCATCGCCGAGGCCCTCCGAACGGCCTGGCTGAGGGAAAAGCGAGACCGAGTGCTGCTGACGTACCAGGAATTCGCTGGCGAAGTCATCACCGCCGGTCTCGGCAGCGGGCACCGCGAAAACCCAGCGGTCGATGACGAGTCCGCGTCGCTGGGCGGGTCACCGGTTCCTCGCACACTGCGGCTGGCGCAGCCCACCGCCGAGACCCTCCGAACGGCCTGGCTGCGCGAGAAACGAGATCGGGTGCTGCTGACCTACCAGGAGTTCGCCGGCGAAGTCATTACCGCCGGTCTCCGGCAAGCGCGCCACCACACACCACAGCAATAGCGGCGTGGTCGAAGCTCAGACGCCAGCTCACGCCGTCGATGGGTGGATGGCTTCCGCTACCCATTCACCCATGAGCAGCGAGCTGGAGTCGGTGAGCCTGCCGGCAGAGCTCCTCAACGAGGCGCGTGACGTGGCCCGCGGCGCCGCGTGGGCAGCGTGGCTGACTACGTCGCCGAAGCCGTGCGGCTCCGTCTGGCCAAGGATCATGCACTCGCGCAGGTCACCAGGCTTTTCGGTGGACCGCCGCCGGATGACGTCCTCGCTCTGGTCCGGCAGCGGGCGGGCCTTCCGCCACGCCACTTCGTGATCGGCGGTCGAGTCCTCGATGTGACCACGATCGTCGGTTTCGCCACCGGACAATCGGTGTACACCGAGGCCCTGGTGATGACCGCGATCGAGGAGAACATCGTGTTGATCGTTCCCTCCGCGGCGTTGGTCCGCGCTGGTGCGCTGATCCCCCGTGGTCACGAACTCGGGGTGGATGTCCTGCTCGGCCTGCCGTGCACGGTCGTGGACCCTGTCGACACTAGGCAAGCGCGCGCGGTCGGTGCGCTCCTGCAGCACGGCGATCAGCCGTGGGGCGATTTGTGCTGGTACACCGTAGTGCCGCCACGGTGGGCGGGTTGAGCTGCAGGAGTCGCGTTGCCGGTTGAGTTCCTGTCCGACGAGCAGGCGTCGGCGTATGGCCGCCTCCCGGGCGGGTTCACCCGCGCGGAGTTGGAGCGGTATTTCTTTCTCGATGATGTGGACCGGGCCATGGCGGAGGAGAAAGTCGTAACCACAACAAACTGGAGTTCGCGTTACGGCTGTCCACGGTGCGCTATGTCGGGACGTTCCTGGACGACCCGCTGGAGGGCGTGCCGGTGGTGCTGGTGGACTACCTGGCCGAGCAGTTGGGCATCGCTGACCCGTCGTGCGTGAAATTCTATGGGGAACGGGAGAACACCCGGCTGGCGCACGTCAGGGAGATCCGCCAGGCCGACGGGTGGCGGGAGTTCACCGAGGTCGAGGCCGAGCTGGGCGAGTGGATCGAGGGCCAGGCATGGACGACCGGGGACGGGCCGAAGGTGCTGTTCGACGCGGCTGTGGGAGACCCTGCACGGCCTGCTGACCAAGCAGCAGAAGGCAGTGTTGGACGCGCTGCTGGACGTTAGCGAGGGCCAGCGGTACTCGCAGCTGGATGCGCTGCGCAGGCCGCCGACGCGGGCACACTGCTGCGCCGCCACCCGGACAGCCGTCGGCTGGCGGTGCTGCTGGCCACGGTGGTGTATCTGCAGACCCGCGCGGTAGATGACGCCCTGGACCTGCTGGACGTGCTGTTCGCCAGCAAGCTGCTCGCGCGCGCTGAGCGGGAATCGAACAAGCAATAGGTGCGCGCCTGATAGTCGTGGCGTAGGCGGTCACTGCAAGCGCGGCGGAAATGACGGCGACGAGTCCGAGCGGGACAGCGTTGTCGGCGCCGCCGATGCCGACCAGGGGCGCGGCGAGGCCGCCGAACGCGAAGCGGGGGCCGTGGGTGTCGGTGAGGGCGCGGTAGAAGTCGTACTCGAACGGCGCGAACTGCTGGCGGTGTTCGGGCTGGTGACCGGGTTCCAGGACGTTCAGGTCACCCAGCAGCAGCACGGGGACGCCGGATTGGGTGGCCTCCAGCGCGGTGTGGAAGCCCTCGATCCAGCGCTTCTTGCGCTCGGTCTTCTCCAGCGTCGCGTCCCGCGAGGGGACGTAGGCGCCGAGCACCCGCAGCGGCCCGTCGGAGGTGTTGACGATGACCCCTGCCGCGCGGGCCGGCAGGTAGCCGAGTGCTCCGGTGAGCGGGCCGGGGGTGGTGGCAACCTTGCTGACGATCATGACGCTGAGTTCCCCGGGATCGTGGGTGGGGAAGATCACCGAGTAGTTCGCCGCGGTGCACCCCTCGGCCAGCAGTTCGCGGCCGGGGGTTGCTTTGGTCTCGGTGAGCACGAAGATGTCCTCAGGGCGTTCGGCGAGCCACTTGAGTTGCCGGCGTGCCCGCGCAGGCGAGGGGGCGCCAATGTTGACGGTAATCAGACTCAGGGACATACCAGGCTCTTTTCGCCAAGGGCACGGTAGATGAGGGACACGATCCTGGCAGCGACCATGTCGGGATCCTCGGCGGTGCAGTCGGTGCCGTGCCGGGCGAGTTCGCCGAGCTCGACCTGGGAGGGTTGCCTGGTGCCGTGCACCGGCAGGCCCGATGACGTGGAACAAGAAGCGGCCGACGCTGTTGCGAGCTAATTGTTTCGCACCCTGTCATGCCCCAGATTGAACTGGACGAACCCAGATCAACAAAGATCACTCCTGGGTGGGTCGCAAACGACCGATTCGGCGATGCCGGTCTGGCTCTGGGCGACCTTGCGTATTCGCGACCCCTTGTCCGCCAGGAGCCGGATAGGCGTTGGGTGGCACCCGGAAGGTCGGCGTGTCAGGTCATCAGAGGTTGG
>CAVQKH010000015.1:0-31870 GCA_963712995.1 uncultured Actinomycetota bacterium
CCGGAGTCCAGCAGGGCAGCCACAGAAGGCGTTTGACCGTGGCCGCCCAGCACCGCGCCTGCCTGCGCCGCACACCAGTCCAGGAGCAGCCGCACCCCCGCGTGTAGCTTCACCGTCTGAGGGCTCTTACGCTCGGCGCGCAGGTGCAGCGTCCACGAGTTCAGCGGCGCTGCCAGGTAAGGTGTAGCAGGGCTCTGGACGTGGGCCGATAGCTTGACTGGTTACGGCACGCTTGGCTATTCTTACCTCTCAGATCGGGTAAAAGACCTGGTCAACGCACCTAAATGTGGTTCGGGCTCAGTCCAGGTAGTCGCGCAGGACCTGGGAGCGGGAGGGGTGGCGCAGCTTGGACATGGTCTTGGATTCGATCTGGCGGATGCGCTCCCGGGTGACGCCGTAGACCTGGCCGATCTCATCGAGGGTGCGTGGCTGACCGTCGGTGAGGCCGAATCGTAACCGCACCACACCGGCTTCCCGCTCGGACAGGGTGGCCAGCACGGACTGCAACTGGTCCTGGAGCAGGGTGAACGAGACCGCGTCCACCGCGACCACGGCCTCGGAGTCCTCGATGAAGTCGCCGAGCTGCGAGTCGCCTTCATCGCCGATGGTCTGGTCCAGCGAAATGGGTTCCCGGGCGTACTGCTGGATCTCCAGCACCTTCTCCGGGGTGATGTCCATCTCCTTGGCCAGCTCCTCGGGGGTGGGCTCGCGGCCCAGGTCCTGGAGCAGCTCGCGCTGGATACGGCCCAGCTTGTTGATCACTTCGACCATGTGCACCGGGATCCGGATGGTGCGGGCTTGGTCGGCCATCGCCCGGGTGATGGCTTGGCGGATCCACCAGGTGGCGTAGGTGGAGAACTTGTAGCCCTTGGTGTAGTCGAACTTCTCCACCGCACGGATCAGACCCAGGTTGCCTTCCTGGATCAGGTCCAGGAACGCCATGCCGCGGCCGGTGTAGCGCTTGGCCAGCGAGACGACCAGGCGGAGGTTGGCTTCCAGCAGGTGGTTCTTGGCGCGCTCGCCGTCGCGGACGATCCAGCGCAGGTCCCGGCGCAGCTGCGGGGAGAGCCTGTCGGTGGCGTCCTCGGTGCGGCGCACCCGCTCGGCGGCGTACAGGCCCGCCTCGATGCGTTTGGCGAGTTCCACCTCCTCCTCGGCGTTGAGCAGGGCCACCTTGCCGATCTGCTTGAGGTAGGCCCGTACCGAGTCGGCCGAGGCGGTGAGCTCGGCGTCCTTGCGGGCTTGGCGCAGCGCCTCGGATTCCTCCTCGTCCCAGACGAAGTCCTCCGCACCGGGACCGCTGGGCGTCTCCGCCTCCTCGGCCTCCACGGTGATCTCCTCAACCTCAACCTCAACCTCAACCTCAACCTCGACGTCGGCGAGATCCTCCGCGGCTGGACCGCTGTCGATGTCGGGGCCCAAGGCGCCATCGAGGTCAGGGTCGGTGCCGAGGGCTTCCTCGGCACCGCCTTTGGCGGTCTTGGCCGCGGCGGCGGCCTTGGTGCCCGCGTTGGCGGCGTTGCCGGGGGTCTTCGCCCGGGTCCTCGCCGCGCCGCCGCGGGCGCTCTTCGTGCGGGTCGTCGCGGGGGCGCCTTCTTTGGCGGCGGAACCGGAAGCACGGGGGCCCAGCTCGGCGTCGTTGATGGCACCGTTGCGGGCGGCGGGCTTTTTCTCGGCCCCGGAATTCGAAGCAGCCGAGTTCGGGGCTGCGGCGCGACGGGATGCGGGTTCTGCGGCTGCCACGGACGGCCTTTCGAAACGGTCGGT
This sequence comes from uncultured Actinomycetota bacterium, assembly GCA_963712995.1. Lineage (GTDB taxonomy): Bacteria > Actinomycetota > Actinomycetes > Mycobacteriales > Pseudonocardiaceae. The sequence goes on from CAVQKH010000015.1 coordinate 1,768, forward strand.
GTTCGGGCGCGGTACGGAAGTCGGGTCCCCGTCGGCGAGCCCGCCGCTGGAGCCGGTGCCGACAATCACGGCGAAGCGATCCAGGGTGCTCGGGGACGGTGCCACGTTCCAGTGTACGACTCTGCATTGTAACGACGCCGATCCCGCACGGGGCGTTGTGTCGCTGCGGTTACCGTAGGCGTCCCTCCGCAGCGGCCGCAGCGGCCCCCACTATGCCGGCGTCATTGCGCAACGCGGCCGCTACCACGGGGGTTCGGCACTCCAGCAGGGGCAACCACCGGTCCGCCTTCCGGCTGACCCCGCCGCCCGCGATGATCAGATCAGGCCAGATCAGATCCTCCAGAATCTGCAGGTAGCCGGACACTCGGGCGGCCCAATCCGCCCAGGACAGCGCTTCGTCGTCCCGAGCCGCAGCGGCGGCCCGGCTCTCGGCATCGGCGCCGTCGATCTGCAGGTGGCCCAGCTCGGTGTTGGGCACCAACTCCCCCTCGACGAACAGCGCGCTGCCGATGCCGGTGCCGAAGGTGAGCAGTAGAACCACTCCGTCGGAGTCGCGGCCGGCTCCGAAGCGCATCTCGGCCAGCCCCGCCGCATCGGCGTCGTTGAGCACGACGACCGGCACCTGGCAGTATTCGGAGAACAGACTGCTCGCGTTCAGGCCCTTCCACGACGGGTCCAGATGTGCCGCTGTGCAGGCGATGCCACGTTTGAGCACGCTGGGCAGGGTGACCCCCATCGGACCGTGCCAGCCGAACTCACCGGTGATGGTGGCGACCACCTCCGCCACCGCCACGGGGGTGGCGGGCTGCGGGGTGAGGATGCGGACTCGATGCTCGTCCAGCGACCCGCTGCGCAGGTCCACCGTGGCGCCTTTGATACCGGACCCGCCGATGTCCACCCCGAATCCGGGTGTCCTGGCCATCCGTGTCCTCTCTGGTCCGCTCAACATCGCCCGCAGCGAGGCCGCCGGTCGGGTCTGACCCTAACCCGGATCTGTTCGCCGGGTTGTGGTCGGATGGTTCGGTGTCGAGCGTTCTGGCCGATGACGTCGAGCAGCTACGGGCCACCGCGGTGGCAGTAGCCCAGCAGGTGGGCGACCTCATCGTCCGGATGCGGGTCGAGGGCGCCTCCCAGGTGGGGACCAAGACCAGCGCCACCGACGTGGTCACCGCCGCGGACACCGCTGCCGAACGGCTGGCTCGGCGGCTGCTGGCGCAATGGCGGCCCGGCGAGCCCGTGCTGGGTGAGGAGGAGGGCGGGGTCGGCTCGCCGACGGACGGGCTGTGCTGGGTGGTCGACCCCATCGATGGCACGGTGAACTACCTCTACGGGCTGCCCTGGTACGCGGTGTCGGTGGCCGTCCAGCGGGATGGGCAGTCGCTGGCCGGCGCGGTGGGGCAGCCCGCTGCCGGGCGGCTGTGGAGCGCGGCGCGCGGCTGCGGGGCGGACTGCGACGGAGCCGCCATCCGGGTCAGCGAGGCTGCTGAGCTGAGGCTGTCGCTGATTGGCACCGGCTTTTCCTACCGGCCGCAGCGGCGTGGCCAGCAGGCGGCCATGGTGGCCGGCATGCTGCCCAGGATCCGGGATCTGCGCCGCGCGGGGTCGGCCGCCCTGGACCTGTGCTCGGTGGCGTCCGGTTGGTTGGACGGCTTCCTTGAGCACGGACTGCACCGGTGGGACTGGGCCGCCGGTGCCCTGATCGCGGCGGAGGCCGGTGCGGTCGTCCGGTTACCCGAGGGCGGATCGGACCTCGTGCTCGCGGCCGCGCCGGGCATCGTCGACGCGCTGGCGGAGCTGGCCGCGGAGTGCGGCGCCGATGCGGTGTGAGTTCAGCACTTCACCTGGCGGGCCAGCCGGAGCAGCTCCGGCTGCACCACTGCGGTCACCGGTCGGGTGGTGACCTCGGCGGCGGGCCTGGGGTCCGGCTCGGCGGCCAGGCCACCGCGGGAGAGCCCAGCCGGTGCCGGTAGTCCGAGCCCGGCCAGGCCGAGCAGGGCGTCACGCGCTGCATCATTGGGTTGTATCGACCTGAACCTGGTGCCCAGGGCCAGGTCGACCCCGGCGTCCGGGCGGATGTCGCGGACGAGTTCGGCGCATGGCGCCGCCAGGCTCAAGGTCCGGGCCGCCGCCTGCCCGGCGGCGCCGAATCGGATCTCCCCGTAGCAGCGCAGGTCGAAATCGGGGTGCAGCGGATCGTTCGCCGGTGTCGTGGTGGGGGCGAACCCCAGCCGGGCCAGCGTGCCGTCGACGATGGCGGCGCCACCGCGGATGCCATTGGCGTTGAGTACCTGTACCCGGGTGAGCTGGGGCGGTGCGGGCGAGACGCCATCCAGGGCATCGGCCGGAAGCCGTTGGATGGAGTCGGCCGAAGCGGATGCCGGATCGGGGCTCGGACAGCCCTGCTCGGTGTGCTGCGCCAGCACGCTGTACCACACCAGCCCCGCCGCGGTGCTGAGAATCACCGCGAGCAGAACTGCACGCATCGGCCTGCGGGTGGGATAGCCCTTCACCCGCGCGCGCGACGAGCCCACCGCAGCCATGGCCCCGCCCTTCCTGGCCCGTCACCTGGCCAGCCCCTACGGTTGTTGAGGGTAGGCGCGGGCCCGATTCAGCGCAGCCGGTGACGGCGTGTTCGAGGCCCGGTTCGCCCACTTGGCCGCCAGCGAAGATCCGACACTCACAAGACACGCCGGAGAAAATTCGCGCTCGACGGCGGGTGTCGGGCTATTGTCGCCGCTCTGGCGCAGCCAAGGGGTTCACTGGCAGCGCGCGCCGGGCCGTACCCGCAGCGTCGAAGTGTGACCGACGTCTCGGGCACAAATCGAGGTGCCTGTGCGTTTGTGCTGCGGCACGACCCGTACGACTCAGGGGTGGGAATCATGGCGACCGACTACGACGCTCCACGGCGGAGCGAGGCGGATGAGCTTGTCGAGGACTCTCTGGACGAGCTCAAGGCGAGACGGAACGAGGCTCAGTCTGGTTCGGTTGACGTCGACGAGTCGGAGTCCGCAGAGAACTTCGAGTTGCCCGGCGCCGATCTGTCCGGCGAAGAGCTGATCGTCCGGGTGCTTCCCAAACAGGCCGACGAGTTCACCTGTTCGAGTTGTTTCCTCGTCCATCACCGCAGCAGGCTGGCCGAGCAACGCAATGGGCGAATGGTGTGCCGGGACTGCGCGGCCTGAGCGGGACCCGTGCCCTGGCGGTCCGGCTACCGGCCGGGTGAGTGGGGCTCGGAGCTGTTGCGTGGCGCCTGGCTGGGTTCGCTGCGTAGCAACGTGGCGAGTTCCTCCGCGCGGCGAACACTGAAGATCCAGTAAGGGGTAGGGTCCGCCGGGTCGGTGACGGCGATCCGCAGCACTGGCCCGACCCACCCGGTGTGCAGCACGAACGCTGCCGGGTCCAGTTCCGGACCTAGCGCGCGTCGTTTCGTATTCGGGTGTATCACCTCGAGATGTCCCAGGGCATGGACCGGGATCCTCGCCGGACCCACCCGTAGCTCGCCGCCGCGCAGCGTGACCCGATGCCGTCCCATCCACCGGAGCACCCCACCGGTGAGCGGTACGGTCAGCAGGTAGGGCAGCCAGGCGCGGATCCCTGGGTATCCCATGTGTGTCTCGGCCGCTAGCAGGACGGCCACCCCGAAACCCAGCGGCCACCACCACAGCGGCACGGCCAAGCGCTCATCGAAGGCAGGCGCAGTCTCAGGCGGGTGCCGGTTCGGGGGCTGACGATCGGCCACCGGACCGAGGGTAGTCTCGGTGGCCGTGTGCCCAGCTGACATGTACGCACCCGAGATACTCCCGGTTGAAGTCCTGCTCACCCGGCTGGACCCAGCGGTGCCGGTGCCCGGATACTCCTACGCCGGTGATGCCGGCGCTGATCTGGTCACCACCCAGGATCTGGTGCTCAAGCCGGGAGAGCGGGCCGTGGTGGGTACCGGTATCGCGATCGCGCTACCCGCCGGCTACGCGGCTTTCGTCCATCCTCGCTCCGGTTTGGCCGCGCACGCCGGGCTGGGCATGGTCAATGCGCCGGGCACGATCGACGCCGGCTACCGCGGCGAGCTGCGGGTGTGCCTGGTCAACCACGATCTTCGCGAACCGGTGGTACTGCACCGGCTGGACCGCATCGCCCAACTGATCGTGCAGAGAGTCGAACATGTCACGTTTCGTGAGGTGCCGGCGTTACCGACCTCGTCCCGAGGAGCGAGCGGTCACGGCTCAACGGGGACAGCAGTGTTTACTGTGCCACGAGGTAGGACCGCAGCGCAGGGAGAGTGTTAGGCAGTGTTCGGACGTCGTCGCAGAGCAGCCCAGAACGCGGCTCAGCCGCAGAGCCCAGCCGAGAACTCCGGGATCCCTGACGCCGAGACGCCTGCCACTGGCAGCGGGACAGCGGTCGGGCCCTACGACGACGCCGAGCCTGACGACGGGTGGGTCAGGCTGGATCTCGGCTCCCTGCGCCTACCGGTACCCGAGGGTGCGCAGTTGCAGGTCGAGGTGGACTCTGCCGGTCCGGTGCGCGCGGTGCATCTGATGACAGCTCTCGGCCAGATCACCCTCACCGCTTTTGCCGCCCCCCGCAGCGGCGGGTTGTGGCGTGAGGTCGTCCCGGAACTGCTGGCCAGGTTGCGGGCCGATGGCGCCGGGATCGAGCGGACGGCCGGCGAGTGGGGTGAAGAGGTCGAGGCCGTGACCGAACACGGGGTGCTGCGGTTCCTCGCGGTGGACGGGCCCCGATGGATGCTTCGCGGGGTGGCGGCCGGCCCGGCCGACGGTGTGCAGGCGCGGATCGCGCTGCTACGGGACGTCGTCCGGCAGACCGTGGTGGTTCGCGGTTGCGAACCGTTGCCGGTGCGCAGCCCATTGCCCCTGCGGCTACCCGGCCCGCTGGGGGAGCAGCTCAAGCAGGCCACCGCTGAGCTGGTCAACGCCACGCCCGGCAGCGGTCCTGACACGGCCCCGGACACCGCTCCCGACACCGGTCTGCGGGGCTGAGCCACAGATGGGCGACATCGGTGCTGGTCCGGCCTGAATCGGTGCACTACAGGGTTACCCTGACGGGTGAAGCGGGTCCGCAGAGGCACCCGCGATCGCGCCTGGCGGAGATCGATATGAGCGGTGCGGGCCCGGGTTATTGGCGGAGACTCGTCCGCCGGCTCACCAGCGATACCGCTGAACTGGACGCCGAAGATCTCTCCCGCCGTGTCGAGCAGTCCGGCGCGCGGCGCGCCAGCGATTGCTGCTCCGGCCAGGCCGTGACCGTCCTGGGTCGGCTGCGCAGCGTGGAGCACTGCCCGCGGGCGGCGGTGGCTACTCTGGAGGCGGAGCTGTTCGACGGTTCCGAACCGATTACCCTGGTGTGGCTGGGACGGCGGCGGATTCCCGGCATCGAGCCTGGTCGTACTGTCAAGGCATCGGGCCGGATCGCCGTTCGGGACGGCCGCAAGGTCCTGTACAACCCCTACTACGAGCTGCAGCGGAGTTCATGACCGAGTCCACGACCGAGAAGCAGTCCACGACCGGGAAGCGCAGCACCACCCTGCTGGAACAGCTGGGTGGTGTCTGGGGTCTGGTGGCCTCGGTCGTGCCGGTGGTGGTGTTCGTCGCGGTGAACCCGTTCGCCGGGCTGCAACCGGCGATCTGGGCCTCGCTGGGTGTCGCGATAGTGCTGGGGGTGTGGCGGCTGGTCCGTCGGGAGGCTCTGCAGCCGGCGGTGTCCGGGATTCTCGGGGTGGCCTTCTGCGCTTTCATCGCCTACCGCAGCGGTGAGGCACGGGATTTCTTCCTGTACGGCATCTGGTACAGCCTGGTCGCAGGGCTGGTGCTGCTGTTGTCGGTGCTGGTACGCCGCCCTCTGGTCGGGGTGCTGTGGTCGGCGCTCACCGGTTCCGGCTCCGGGTGGCGCACCAACCCGCGGGCCCGGTTCGGCTTCGACCTGGCCACTGTGGTCTGGGCGGTGTTCCTGCTGGCCCGATTCGTCGTGCAACGCTACCTCTACGACCTGCAGCAGACCGACTTGCTGGGGATAGCTCGGCTCGCGATGGGCTTGCCGCTGACCGCGGTGGCCGCCCTGGTCACCATCTGGGCGATCCGTCGCGTGGCCCGGGTGGCCGCCGCTCAAGGGGGCAAGGACGGCAAGGACGACCCAGGTCTGAAGACGACTCCAGATCTATCCCTATAGCCGACCCAGGGCCGCCCGGACTTGCGGTTCCACCTCCGCGGCAGCGACGAAGAGCAGCTCATCGCCGCCCTCCAGAGGATCATCGCCCTGCGGGACGATCACCCGGCCGCCGCGCAGGATGGTGACCAGGGCGGAATCGGTCGGCAACTGCAGCTGGCGGACCGGTCGCCCGGCCAGCGGGGTGTCCGCGGGTAGTGTGACCTCCACCAGGTTGGCTTGGCCCTGCCGCAGGGTCATCAGCCGGACCAGGTCACCCACGGAGACGGCCTCCTCGACCATTGCGACGAGCATCCGCGGGGTCGACACCGCAACGTCCACTCCCCACGCCTCGGTGAACAGCCACTCGTTTCGCGGGTCGTTGACCCGGGCCACCACCCGGCGCACCGCGAACTCGGTCTTGGCCAGCAGCGACACCACCACGTTGACCTTGTCGTCGCCGGTCGCCGCGATCACGACGTCGGAGTGTTCCAGCCCGGCCTCCTCCAGTGAGGCCAGCTCGCAGGCGTCGGCGAGGACCCACTCGGCGCCCTCGACCTCGTGCGGGGCGAGCTGATCGGGATCCCGCTCGATCAGCATCACCTGGTGGCCGAACTCGAGTAGCTCGGCCGCGATGGATCGGCCCACCGCGCCCGCTCCGGCGATTGTCACCCGCATGGTGGCTCCCAGGTCGGTGGAGGGTCAGTCGCTGGGGGGCAGGGCGGACGCCGCGGTGGTGACGTCGGTGACGGTGCCCGAGACCGCGGCGGCGTACACCTGGTCATCGGCCTGCACAACGGTGTGGTCGTGGGGCAGTACGCCGGTCCCGAACCGGACGATGAAGGCGATCCGCGCGCCGATGTGCTCCTCCAACTCAGCGATGGTCCGCCCGGCCCAGCCCTCGTGCAATGGCAGCTGCAGGACCGCCACCGTGCCGGACGGGTCGCGCCACGCCGCCGCCACCCCATCGGGCAGCAGCATCCGCAGGAAACGGTCCGTGGTCCAGGGCACGGTTGCCACCGTCGGGATGCCGAGCCGTTCGTAGACCGCGGCCCGTTTGGGGTCGTAGATCCTGGCCACGACGTGGGCGACCCCGAAGGTCTCCCGGGCTACCCGGGCCGAGATGATGTTGGAGTTGTCGCCGTTGGACACGGCGGCGAACGCCCCCGCGCGCTCGATGCCTGCCTCGATGAGCACCTGTCGGTCGAATCCGCCGCCGCGGATCTGCCTGCCGTGGAAGTCGGCGCCGAGCCTGCGGAAAGCCTCCGGCTTCTGGTCGATCACCGCGACGTGGTGTCCGAGGCGCTCCAGTGCTGCCGCCAGACCGGACCCGACCCGGCCGCAACCCATGATCACGACATGCACGCGGTCACTCCCGAGTCGGTGTTGCCGAGGGGTGCTCATCAAACCGTAGCGCCGAACTCGCCGCCACGCCTCCCACAACCGCGCGGCCGTACGCTTTCCGCGTGTCGAAGCTCGCGACCGCGGTCAAACGGATCCTCGTCGGCAGGCCGTTCCGCAGCGAAAGGCTGAGCCACACCCTGCTGCCCAAGCGCATCGCGCTGCCGGTTTTCGCCTCGGACCCGATGTCGTCGGTGGCCTACGCCCCGGAAGAGATCCTGCTCGTGCTCTCGGTGGCGGGGCTGTCCGGATACGTCTACTCCATGTGGGTGGGGCTCGCGGTCGCCGTCGTCATGGTCACCGTGGTCGCCTCGTACCGGCAGAACGTGCACGCCTACCCCTCCGGCGGCGGCGACTACGAGGTCGCGACGGTCAACCACGGCCGTAACTGGGGTCTGGTGGTCGGGAGTGCGCTGCTGGTCGACTACGTCCTCACGGTGGCGGTGTCGATCTCCTCGGCTGCCGCCAACATCAGTGCTGCCATCCCGCTGGTGGCCACCCACAAGGTCGGGTTCGCGGTGGGCGCGATCGTGGTGCTCACCGCGATGAACCTGCGCGGAGTGCGGGAGTCGGGCACCCTGTTCGCCATCCCCACCTACGCCTTCGTCGTCGGTGTGCTCGGAATGATCCTGGTCGGGATGGTGCGGACGTTCCTGCTCGGCGAGAGTCTGCGCGCCGAGAGCGCCGGTTTCGGCCTGGTCGAGGAGGGCGCGCACCTCGCCGGGCTCGGGTTCGTGTTTCTGCTGCTCCGGACCTTCTCCTCCGGCTCGGCCGCGCTGACCGGGGTGGAGGCGATCAGCAACGGTGTACCGGCGTTCCGCAAGCCCAAGGCCCGAAACGCGGCTACCACGCTGCTGCTGATGGGTGTGCTGGCGATCAGCATGTTCATGGGACTGCTGATGCTCGCCGACATCACCGGCGCCAAGGTCGCCGAGGACCCCGAGCAGCAGCTGGTCGGCGCGCCGCCGGGCTACCAGCAGGACACCCTGGTGGCGCAGCTCGCCGACGCGGTGTTCTCCGGGTTCCCACCGGCGTACTACTTCCTGCTCGCGGTGACCGGGCTCATCCTCGTGCTCGCCGCGAACACCGCGTTCAACGGGTTCCCGATGCTCGGCTCGATCCTGGCGCTGGACCGTTACCTGCCCCGCCAGCTGCACACCCGAGGTGACCGGTTGGCGTTCTCCAACGGCATCCTGTTCCTGGCCGCGGCCGCCATCGTCCTGGTGGTCGTTTTCCGCGCCGAGGTGACCCGACTGATCCAGCTCTACATCGTGGGGGTCTTCGTCTCCTTCACGCTGAGCCAGAGCGGGATGGTCCGGCACTGGAACCGGCTGCTGGCAAGCGAGACCGACGTTGCTGCGCGCCGCCGGATGCGGCGCTCGCAGGCGATCAACACCTTCGGCTTCGTGATGACCGGCGCGGTACTCGTGGTGGTGCTGCTCACCAAGTTCACCCAGGGTGCCTGGATCGCGATCGCGGCGATGGTGGTGATCTTCATGTTGATGCGGGGGATCCGGCGGCACTACGATCGGGTGTCCGCCGAGTTGGTACCCCGGGATGCCGACACCGTGCTGCCCTCGCGTAACCACGCGATCGTGCTGGTGTCCACCCTGCATCTGCCGACCCTGCGGGCGCTGGCCTATGCCCGCGCGACCCGCCCCGACGTGCTGGAAGCGGTCACCGTCAACGTCGACGACGCGAGCACCCGGGACCTGGTCGCCCAGTGGGAGGCACGCGAGGTACCCGTTCCGCTCAAGGTGGTCGAGTCGCCCTACCGGGAGATCACCAAACCGGTGGTCGACTACGTCAAGCGGGCCCGCTCGGACAATCCCCGTAACGTCGTCACGGTGTTCATCCCGGAGTACGTCGTGGGCCACTGGTGGGAGCAGATCCTGCATAACCAGAGCGCCCTTCGGCTGAAGGGTCGCCTGCTGTTCGAGCCGGGCGTGATGGTGACCAGCGTGCCCTGGCAGGCGCGCTCCTCGGCCCGGGTCGTCCAGCGTGAGCAGCCGGCGCCTGGAGCGGTGCGTTGGGGCCTGAACGACCGTCCCACCGGCACTCCAGGCAACGGCGCCCCAGCTGACGGCGCGGTCAAGTCCCAGCCGCGGGGGGCCGATCAGCCGTGACCCAAGAACTGGAGCTCACCGTCGGGTCGGTGGGCCATGGCGGGTTCTGCGTGGCACGCCATGAGGGTCGGGTGGTGTTCGTCCGACATGCGCTACCGGGGGAGCGGGTTCGGGCGGTGGTCACCGAGGACCGGGGCGGGGCCTACTGCCGGGCCGACGCGGTGGAGGTGCTGGAACCCGCGGTCGGCCGGGTGCCGCCGTCGTGCCCGGCATCGGGGCCCGGCGGTTGTGGCGGCTGCGATTTCCAGCACGCCGACCCTCATGCTGCAGCGCGAGCTCAAGGCGCAGGTGGTGGCCGAGCAGCTACGCAGGATCGCTGGGCTGAACGTCGAGGTGACCGTGCAGGAGCTACCCGGCGGCCCGCTCGGCTGGCGGAGCAGGAGCAGGCTCGCGGTGGACGCCACCGGGCAGGCTGGTTTCCGGGTGCATCGCAGCCACACGGTGCTGCCGGTGCCGGAGTGCCCGCTGGCGGTGCCCGGTTCGCTGGATCCGGTGCTGTCCCGCCGCTGGCGCCCGGGTGCGGAGCTGGAGGTGGTCGCCGACGACTCCGCTCAGCCGCACGTGACGCAGCTGCGGGCCGGGCGGCCCGCTACCCAGGTCCAGGGCACCGGGCGGGTCGAGCGGCACGCCGCTGGGCGGCGATGGGAGCTCTCCTCGCACGGTTTCTGGCAGGTGCATCCCGCCGCGGCCGACACGCTGGCCGCATTGGTCGGGCAGTGGGCGGCCGCACCGCGTGGGGGTAGCGCGTGGGATCTCTACGGTGGAGTGGGCCTGTTCGCCTCGGTACTGGCCGCTCAAGTGGGCGCGACCGGTTCGGTGACCGTGGTGGAGAGCTCTCGGCGGGCCGTAGCCGACGGCGTGGCCGCACTGGCCGACCTCGCGCAGGTGAGCTTCGTCACCGGACGGGTGGAACAGGTGCTCGCGCAGCTGCCCGGGCAACCGGACGTGGTGGTACTCGACCCGCCCCGGCGTGGGGCAGGCAGACCGGTGGCCGCCGCGGTAGCCGGTCGCGGGGCCGCCCGTATCATTCACCTGGCCTGCGATCCGGCGTCGCTGGCTCGTGACCTCGCGGTCTACCTCCAGGGCGGTTACCGCCTGCTGGCGCTCCGCGCGCTGGACGCTTTCCCGATGACCCACCACGTCGAGTGCGTGGCCGTGCTGGGCCGCTGACGGATGGCACCTTTTCCGTAGACTGAGCGCTCGCGGCTATCGCGTGAGCTGGGGGGAGATCCGGGTGACCCTGTTGCAGTCGGTACGCAGCCCGCAGGACGTCAAGCGTCTCGGGGTGACGGCCGTGACCCGGTTGGCCGCCGAGATCCGAGCTTTCCTGGTGGAGAAGGTCTCGCGCACCGGAGGTCACCTGGGTCCCAACCTCGGTGTGGTGGAGCTCACGCTGGCCGTGCACCGGGTGTTCGACTCGCCGCACGACCCGGTGATCTTCGATACCGGCCACCAGGCCTACGTACACAAGATCGTCACCGGTCGGGCCGCGGGGTTCGAACAGTTGCGCAAGAGCGGCGGCCTGTCCGGCTATCCCTGCCGCGCCGAGAGCGAGCACGACTGGGTCGAGTCCAGCCACGCCTCCGCCGCGCTGTCCTACGCCGACGGGCTGGCCAAGGCGTTCGCCATCACCCGCGCCGGTTCCGCCGCCCCCCGGCACGTCGTCGTGATCGTCGGTGACGGCGCGCTGACCGGGGGGATGTGCTGGGAGGCGTTGAACAACATCGCCGCAGGCAAGAACCGCTCGGTGATCATCGTGGTCAACGACAACGGCCGGTCCTACTCACCGACCATCGGGGGATTCGCCGAGCACCTGTCCACGCTGCGGCTGCAGCCGGGTTACGAGCGGGTGCTGGAAACCGGTAAGCAGGCCCTGCAGCGCACCCCGGTGGTGGGTCGGGCCATCTACGCCGGCCTGCACGCCGCCAAGCGGGGACTGAAGGACGCGCTGGCGCCGCAGGTCCTGTTCGAGGACCTCGGGCTGAAGTACCTGGGCCCGGTCGACGGGCATGATCTGCGCGCCATGGAGGCCGCCCTGTGCGGGGCCAAGGACTTCGGAGGCCCGGTGATCGTGCACGCGGTGACCCGCAAGGGCAACGGCTACCCGCCCGCGGAGAGCGACGCTGCCGAGCTCATGCACCAGGTGAAGGTCATGGATCCGCGTACCGGCGCGCCCATCGCGCCCACCGGCATCACCTGGACCAGCGTGTTCACCGATGAGTTGATCAGGCTGGCCGGCGAGCGCGCGGACCTGGTCGCGATCACCGCGGCGATGCCCGGCCCGACCGGCCTGGCCGCCTTCGCCCAGCGATTCCCGGACCGCTGCTACGACGTCGGGATCGCCGAGCAGCATGCGGTCACCTCCGCGGCGGGGCTGGCTCTCGGTGGGTTGCACCCGGTGGTGTCGCTGTACTCCACGTTCCTCAACCGGGCGTTCGACCAGTTGCTGATGGACGTGGCGTTGCTGGGCGCCCCCGTCACCGTCACCCTGGACCGGGCCGGTGTCACCGGTGACGACGGCGCCAGCCACAACGGCATGTGGGACCTGTCGGTGCTGGGGATCGTGCCGGGGATCCGGGTGGCCGCGCCGCGGGACGCCGCCACCCTGCGCGAGGAGCTCGCCGAGGCCGTCACCGTGGACGACGGCCCGACCGCGGTGCGCTTCCCCAAGGGCCCGGTGATCGAGTCCGTGCCTGCTGTGGTGCGCATCGACGGGATGGACGTGTTGGCGCGGCCCGCTGCGGGAGACGGAGACGACGTGCTCCTGGTGGGGGTCGGCGCGTTCGCCGCGCTGGCCGTGGCGGCCGCCGTGCGGCTCGCCGACCAGGGCATCGGGGTCACCGTCGTCGACCCTCGGTGGGTGTTGCCGGTGCCCGCGGCGCTGGTGGCGATGGCTGGGCGGCACCGGCTGGTTGTCAGCGTGGAGGACGGTGGCCGCCACGGTGGTGTCGGCTGGTCATTGGCCGCCGCCCTGCGTGACGCCGAGGTGGACGTGCCGTTTCGCGATCTCGGTATTCCGCAGCGGTTCCTGGCGCACGGCTCCCGCGAGGAGGTGCTCGCAGAGATCGGCCTCACCGCGCAGGACATCGCCCGGGCGGTGACCGGCTGGGCGGCCGGGCTGATCAGATCCACCGATGACCTGCCGCGGTGCAGACCCCGGGTGCGACCGGACAGCGGCATCGGCGGATAGCGGTAGTGCAGCCGCTGCGGCGTCGCCAATCGGGTGTGGCACCGTGGGGGGGTGCGCATTCTGATCGTCGAGGACGAGCAGCCACTGGCCGACGCGGTAGCCCGTGGTCTGCGCCGGGAGGGCATGGCCGTGGACGTCGCCTACGACGGCGACAGTGGGCACGAGAAAGCCGCGGTGACCCGGTACGACGTGGTGGTACTCGACCGCGACCTGCCCGGGATGTCGGGTGACCGGCTGTGCGCCGAGATCGCTCGATCCGGGACGGTAACCCGGGTGCTGATGCTCACGGCCAGCGGCACCGTGTCCGATCGGGTGGCTGGGCTGTCCCTGGGCGCCGATGACTACCTGTCCAAGCCGTTCGCCTTCGCCGAGCTGGTGGCGCGACTGCGGGCGTTGGGCCGTCGCGCCACGCCCGCGGTGCCCCCGGTGCTCAGCGCCGGCAACGTGGTGCTCGATCCCTCCCGGCGCACCGTCAGCCGTTCTGGCGCCCCGGTGGATCTCACCCGCAAGGAGTTCGGGGTGCTGGAGGTGCTGCTTGCCGCCGGGGGAGCGGTGGTGAGCAGCGAGGAGCTGCTGGAGCGGGTGTGGGATGAGAACGCCGACCCGTTCACCACCACGGTGCGGGTGACCGTGATGACCTTGCGGAAGAAGCTCGGTGAGCCGGGCATCATCGAGACCGTGGTCGGCTCCGGCTACCGCGTGCCCAGTGCCGACCTTGCATCCGGCTGAGCTGTTGGTGAGGCCCCGTCGCGGGCCTGGGCTGCGGGCCCGGCTCACCCTGCTCGCCACCGGATTGTCGGCTGCGGTGAGCGCCCTGCTGCTGTGGCTGGGCTGGCTGCTCGTCGGCGGGGTGGTGGCCGCCGTGCCAGATCTGCCGCCGGGCAGCACCGTCAAGGTCGATGGGGTTGCGGTGGCGGCCGATCGCCTCGGGGCGGTGTTGCAGGAGGCCGCCCGGCACCGGGTGCTGGTTGCCGGGTCGGTGGCCTTCCTGCTCGCAGTGCTCGCCACCGTGCTGCTGGCGTGGGTGATCACCGGCCAGGTGCTGCGGCCACTGCACGATGTGACCGCCGCCGCGCGCCGGCTCTCCGCTGAGTCGCTGGACGAGCGGCTGCGGCTGCCGGGGCCGCGGGATGAGGTCGCCGAGCTCGCTGACACCTTCGACGCAATGCTCGACCGGCTGGAAGCCGCCTTCCAGTCGCAACGCCGGTTCGTCGCGAACGCCAGCCATGAGCTGCGGACCCCGCTGGCGGTGGTGCGCACCGAGGTGGATGTGACCCTGGCGGATCCCGCAGCGGACGTGACTGAGCTGCGCCGGATGGCTGCGGTGATCCGGGACGCGACGTTGCGCGCCCAGCAGTTGGTGGATGGACTGTTGATGCTGGCCCGGTCCGAGGGTGGCGCGTTGCGGGCCCGGGAACCGGCGGATCTCGCCAGCCTGGTGAGCGCTGCGCTGCGGATCGTGGCGCCTGAGGTGCGGGACCGGGGACTGCGGGTGAGCACGCAGATCACCCCGGCGCTGACGGTAGGTGATCCGGCGCTGCTGGAACGGGTGGTGGGCAACCTGGTGGAAAACGCGGTGCGGCACAACTTCTGCGGCGGCTGGATGGAGGTCTGCACCACTCAGCGGGGCTCGCAGGCCACGTTGCGGGTCCGCAGCTCCGGTGAGGTGATCGCGCCGGAGGCGGTGACCGCCCTGTTCGAACCCTTCCACCGCGGCGGGATAGCCCGGACCTCGCACGATGGCGCCGGTCTTGGACTGTCCATCGTCCGCGCAGTGGTCACCGCGCATGCCGGCACGGTGCATGCCGCACCCGTCCCCGGCGGCGGCCTCGCCGTCACGGTCCACCTACCAGCCGGGTAGGCGGTTCTTCAAAGGTCCGTAGCCGGAGTAGGGAGCCCTACTCGGCGGGTGCGGTGAGGGTGGTGGCGAGAGGGAGCGCGGTCAGTTCGCATTGCCAGCGCCGAGCCCCGCCGGCGACCAGGTGCCGTTCGACCGCGACGGCATCGAGAGGGTCGGGGGGCTCCCAGCACAGCCGGCGCACCAGATCGGGTGCCAGCAGGTTCTGTAACGGCAGCTGATGTCGCTCGGCGATCTCTGCGAGGGTCGCACGCGCGGCGGTGAGTCGGATCGCCGCCGCAGGATCCCGGTCCGACCAGCGATTCACCGGAGGTGGGCTGGCACCCTGGGCGCGCAGTGGTGGCAGCTCATCGGCTGGCAACGCCCTCGCGGTCTCCAACGCGCTCAGCCAGATTTTGACATGCCGACGCTGCGAGCGCCCACTGAACACCGGCCGGGACAGCAATGCGGCCTCATCCGAGGGGCCGGCCAGCGCCGCGTCGATGATCGCGGCATCAGGTAGCACCCGACCCGGGGCGATGTCGCGCTGCCGGGCCAGTTGGTCGCGGGCCTGCCACAGTTCACGCACCGCTGCAAGCTCGCGAGGGCGCTGGATGCGATGCATTCCCGAGGTCCGGCGCCACGGGTCGACCCGCGGCCCCGGCGGCTCCGCGGTTCGCACCGCCTCGAACTCCTCTGCGGCCCAGCCCGACTTGCCCTGGACATCTAGTTCAGCGGCGATCGCGGCGCGCAGCGGCAGCAGTAGCTCGACATCGAGTGCGGCATAGGTCAGCCATTCCGCGGGCAGCGGCCGGCGGGACCAGTCGGCGGCCCCGTGTCCTTTCAGCAGCTGATAACCCAGCAGCTCCTCGACCAGCGCCGCCAAGCCGACCCGTTCGAGTCCGGCCAGCCGGGCGGCCAACTCGGTATCGAATACCGCGGCTGGCGCCAGCCCCAGTTCGGCCAGGCACGGCAGGTCCTGGGACGCGGCGTGCAGCACCCATTCCAGCGGGTTCAGCACCTCGGCCAGCCCGGAGAGGTCATCGAGACCGGTCGGGTCGACGAGCACCGTGCCCGCGCCCTCTCTCCGGAGTTGGACCAGGTAGGCGCGTTGCCAGTAGCGGTAGCCCGAGGCGCGTTCGGTGTCCACGGCCACCGGGCCGGTGCCGCCACCCAGCACCGCGACCGCAGTGTTCAAGGCTCCCGCGGAGGCGACGACCGGTGGTACCCCGGCGGCCGGCACCAGCAAGGGAACCGGACTGGTCTCGGTCAGCGGATGACCCCCGCACGCATCGCGAGAGCGACCATCTGGGCCCGGTCACCGGTGCCGAGCTTGCGCCCGATACGGGAGAGGTGGCTCTTGACGGTCAGCGCGGACAGATTCAGCGCTTCCCCGATCTCCTTGTTGGACTGGCCATCGGCGACCAGTTGGAGCACTTCCACCTCCCTGGCCGACAGCTCGCGCGGTGTGTTGTCGGTGCCCGCTACCCGGGTGCCCGACGCCAGAATCGGCGCGACAGTCGGGTCGGCGTACACCCCGCCCTCGAGTACTCGGCGCACGCCATCGGTGACTACCGAAGCGGACGCTGATTTGAGCAGGTAGGCCTGAGCGCCGCTCTGGAACGCGGTGCGCACCGCATGCGGATCGTCCGACGATGCGAGCACCACGATGCGAGTCCAGCCCTGCCCGCGCAGCTCCCCGATCAGATCCAGCCCGCTGCCGTCGGGCAGGGTCAGATCGAGTATCGCCAGATCGCATGGGCCCGATGCCAGGGCACGTGTCCTGGCCTCGGCCACCGATGCGGCCTCATGTACGGTGACAGCGCCCATAGTCACTAAGCGTGAGGCGATAGCCTCACGTAGTAACGGATGGTCGTCGACCACCAGCACTGTAAACAGCTCCTCCCGCGGATGCGGGACCAATGACGCCGGCACGGCGCCGGATGGGGCCGACCTGACAGTCGCACCGTATCCGACAACAGCCACGTAGCTACCTCCCTGGAGTCGGTCGTGCCCCCGACCGCACCGGGACCTCGTCCGAGCAACCGCGCCGCCGCTCAAACGAGGATGGTGTCGTATGGGGCAGACTAGCCCCCCGAGCGGCCTAACGGGGGCCCTGTGTGAACCTTCTTGAGGATCTGCCCGCAAAGCCGCCATTGGTGGTCGCCCGATCAGGGGAGACTGGCGATGGGGAGGTAACAACAGTGCGATGCTGGGCGATTTACCCCTTTAAGCCATGACGGCACTCACCCAGGAGTGACCCGCCGGAGCTTGATCAACTAGACCGCCTGCTGAGCGCTACGACCCCGACCGGGGGAAGCCCTGCCGCTGCTGCCATGAGTTCGCAGAAGGCCATGGCATGGGCTCTCAGGTCGTCCCCTACCGGGGTCCAGGACGCTCGCAGCTCGATGTCGTTGGCCCGTTCCGGTCCTGCCATCGCGCCGAACCGAAGCGACGAGGTCTGGGTGACTGTGCCGCCGAGGGTGGTGTGCTCGGCGCCCGAGCTGACCAGGGCATCGGCGAGCCAGGACCAGCTCACCGCGGCGAGCAGCGGGTCGCCGGCCAGCTCGATGTCCAGCTCGGAGCGGACAAAGCAGGCCAGGCGCATGGTGCCGTCCCAACCGTCCTGGCCTTGGGGGTCATGCAGGAGCACCAGCCGGCCGGTCGCCGACGCGTGGTCGGCACCGGGCAGGTCGAAACTCCAGGCGTAGGCCCAGGGCGCGAGCCGGCGCGGCGCCGCGATCGGCTCGCATCTCAGCTCGGGCCGGGGCTGCACAGCACTGAGCGAGGCCACTGCGTTGCGGAAGATCTCCGGGGCGTCCGCCAGATCGGGCACACCCCAAACTGTAGGAGGAGCATCGCCCACAGTCCCGCCGAAACGCCGCCCCCAGGCCCGTAACCTCAGGTCCCTCCATTATTTAGGGCCTCCTAGACTCCCGAGCTCAACAGGAGAGCTGTTTGATCAAGCGCTGGCAGCTCTCCTGTTGAGCTCGGGAGGAAGAGCGCGTGCTGAGAGCGGGGGAGAGTCCAGCGGGGGTCGGGTACGTGGGAGCATGGGTGCTGAGATGAACAAGATGACCGCGCCGGCCGCTGGCCGCCGGGTGCTGCCCGAGGCGCCATTGCTGGTTGCCGCCCGGGGTGATCGCCCGGCGCATCCGCCGGTGTGGTTCATGAGGCAGGCCGGGCGTTCGCTGCCCGAGTATCGGGCCCTGCGAGCCGACCAACCCATGCTGGCCGCGTGTATGACCCCCGAGTTGGCCTGCGAGATCACGCTGCAACCCGTGCGCCGGCACGGTGTGGATGCCGCGATCCTGTTCAGCGACATCATGGTGCCGCTGCACGCCGCGGGGGTCGGACTGGACATCGTGCCGGGTACCGGCCCGGTGGTGCACAGCCCGGTGCGCAGCACTGCCGATGTCATGGCGTTGCCCGTCCTGGAACCCGATGCGGTGGAGCCGGTGGCCGCCGCGGTGCGGCTGCTGGTCGGCGAGCTGGGCGCCACCCCGTTGATCGGTTTCGCCGGGGCCCCGTTCACCCTCGCCTCTTACCTCGTCGAGGGCGGTCCGAGCCGCCACCACGAGCACACCAAGGCGTTGATGCACTCCGAGCCCGACGTCTGGCACGCCCTGCTGGACCGCCTCGCCGAGCTCACCCTCACCTGGCTGAGGGTGCAGGTGGCCGCCGGGGTGGACGCGGTTCAGCTGTTCGATTCCTGGGTGGGCGCGCTGTCCGAACGGGAGTACCGGCGGTTCGTGCTCCCGCATTCGGCGCGGGTGCTGGCGGGCCTGGCCGACGCGGGTGTGCCGCGGATCCATTTCGGGGTGGGCACCGGCGAGCTCCTCGATGCGATGGCGTCCGCCGGCGCGGACGTCGTCGGAGTGGACTGGCGGATCCCGCTTGACGTCGCTGCGCAGCGATTGCGCGCCTCCCGCCCGCCCATGTCCCGACCGGATGGCCCGATCGTGCTCCAGGGCAACCTCGACCCGGCTGTGCTGCTGGCCGGCTGGCCTGCCGTTGAGCGCGAGGTGCGCCGGGTGATCGCTGAGGGCCGCGGGGCTGACGCCCACGTGTTCAACCTGGGGCACGGCGTCCTACCGGGAACCGATCCGGACATTCTGACCCGCATCGTGGAGCTGGCGCACTCGCTGTGAGCCGGGCTCGGGTGGCCGTGGTCGGTGGTGGGATCTCCGGGTTGGTTGCGGCATACCGGCTACGGATGCTGCTCGGCCCGGACACCGAGATCGTGCTCATCGAAGGCTCGCGACGGCTCGGCGGGGCGCTGCGCACCGTCGAGCTGGGGGGCCTGCCGCTCGACGTGGGAGCGGAGGCTTTCCTGGTGCGCCGGGCCGAGGCGCTCGGGCTGGTCGAGGAGTTGGGGCTGCGCGGGCAGCTGACCCATCCCACAGCGGCCGCCCCCACGGTGCGGGCCGCGGGCCGAACCGCCACGCTGCCCACCCGGACCGTGCTGGGTCTACCCGGCGCCGCGACCGACGTCGCCGGCCTGCTCTCCGCGCAGGGAGTGGCGAGAGTGGCCGCGGAACCCACGACGGCGCTGAGTTGGGAACCCGGGCAGGACGCCGCAGTCGGGCTGCTGCTGCGCGAGCGGGCCGGTGACGAGCTGGTCGACCGGTTGGTCGATCCGTTGCTGGGTGGGGTGTACGCCGGGAGGGCGGACGCACTGGGGCTGCGGGCCACCCTGCCCGCCGTGGCCGGCGCGCTGGATCGCGGCGCGGGATCGCTGCTCGCCGCGGCTGCCACCGTGCTGCCCCCCGGGCAGCCGGCTCCCGGGGGTCGCCAGGCTCCGGTGTTCGGCACCCTGCGCGGCGGCCTCGGTGGCCTGGTGGACGCGCTGGTGGCTGCCGCGGCGGTGCGTCCGCAGCTCGGGGTACCGGTGCGCGGGCTGGCTCGCACCGCCGAGGGCTGGCGGGTGGAGTTGGGCCGTCCCATTCTTGGGACCGGCAGGCCCGAATACCTCGATGCCGACGCCGTGCTGCTGGCCGTCCCGGCGCCCGCCGTGCGGCGGCTGCTGGTCGATCTGTTGCCGCTCGCCTCGGCCGCTGCCGGCCGGATCGAGGTCGCGTCCAGCGCGGTGGTCGGGCTCGCGCTGCCGCTGCCCGCCGCACAAGCCCTGCCGTCGTCCTCGGGTGTGCTGGTGGCCGCTAGCGAGCCGCTCTCGGTCAAGGCGTTCACCTTCTCCGGGCGAAAGTGGGCGCAGGCGTCGTCGCCGGAGGTGGTGCTGGTCCGCGCCTCGCTGGGCCGTCACGGCGAGGTCCGGGTGCTGCAGCGAGACGACACCGAGCTTGTCGAGATGGTCAGGGCTGACCTCGCCGCGCTCACCGGGGTCACCGCCGCGCCGGTGGACACCGTGGTGGCGCGGTGGGGCGGCGGGCTGCCGCAGTACGCGCCAGGGCACCTGGCGGCCGTCGCAACCCTGGAGAACGCGGTGGCTCGGGTACCCGGCCTCGCGGTGGCGGGTGCGATGCTGCACGGCGTCGGCGTGCCCGCGTGTGTCGGGACCGCCGAGGCCGCTGCGCGGCGCCTCGCCGCGCACCTCGGGGCCGGCGCCCGAGCGGTGGGAGGATGAACCCATGGCACACCTGGACTACGCCGCGCTGAACTCCACTATCCGCTACACCATGTGGTCGGTCTTCCGGGTCGAGCCCGGACGGTTACCCGCCGACCGCGCCGAGCCCGCCCGCGAAGCCCAGAACTACCTCGATGCGATGGAGGGCAAGGGCGTGGCGGTGCGCGGGGTCTACGACCTCGCCGGTCTGCGCGCCGACGCGGACTGGATGCTCTGGTGGCATGCCGAGGAGATCGAGGCACTGCAAGCCGGGTACGCCGATCTGCGCCGCACCACCGCGCTGGGCCGGGCCAGTACCCCGGTGTGGTCGACGGTGGCGCTGCACCGCCCCGCTGAGTTCAACAAGAGCCACGTGCCGGCGTTCCTGGCCGGTGAGCAGGCCAAACGCTACGTCTGCGTCTACCCGTTCGTGCGCTCCTACGAGTGGTACCTGCTGCCTGAGGAGCAGCGCCGCGAGCTGCTCGCCGAGCACGGCAGGCAGGCCCGGGACTATCCCGACGTGCGGGCCAACACGGTCGCCTCCTTCGGGTTGGGTGACTACGAGTGGATCCTCGCGTTCGAGGCCGATGAGCTGCACCGCATCCTCGACCTGATGCGGGCGCTGCGGGCCAGCCGGGCCCGGCGCCACGTCCGCGAGGAGGTGCCCTTCTTCACCGGTCCGCGGGTACCGGTCGCCGAGTTGCTGACCGCGCTGCCCTAGCCGGTCTCGTCGGGCGCCAGCCGCAGCGAGATCGAGTTGATGCAGTAACGCTGGTCGGTGGGGGTGTCGTAGCCCTCGCCCTCGAAGACGTGCCCGAGGTGGCTGTGGCAGGTGGCGCAGAGCACCTCGACCCGCTTCATGAACATGCTGCGGTCCTCCCGCAGCAGTACCGCGTCGCCGGCCAGCGGGGTGAAAAACGATGGCCACCCGCAGTGCGACTCGAACTTGTGGTCGCTGCGGAACAGCTCCGCTCCGCAGGCGCGGCACTCGTAGACGCCCGGGGTCTTGGTGTGCTCGTACTCGCCGGTCCCCGGTGGCTCAGTGCCTGCCCGGCGGAGCACCGCGTATTCCTGGGACGTCAGCTGTTCACGCCACTGGGCGTCGGACTTGACGACTTTGGGCGCCGTGCCCTCGACCGGATCCATTGCCTCCATAGCCGACACGCTACGCGAGCGGTCATCGCCGTGTTCAGGCCAGCAGCGTGCTGAGGACGAACGCCGTCGCCTGCCACACCGTGATGGCCGCTCCGAGCAGGATCAGCGCCACCACCAGGACAGCTGCCACCCGCCGCGGACCTCGGGTGCGGTTGGCTGAGTCCGCGAAGTCGCTGACGCCGGACAGGTAGCCTTCGACGGTGAAACCGGGCCGCAGCCGGTGGGCGCGTTCCAGGTGCTCGGTGAAGGCCTGCACCTCTGGATCGTTGCGGTCCAGCCCGATCAGGTCATCGTCGAGCCGGCGTCGCTCCTGCTCGCCGGGCTGCTCACGGTCGCTGCACACCACCGCATCACGGTAACCCCTCCGCCCTGGGTTAATCGCAAGCTGGGGCGCTGTGCGGTAGCTTGCCGATCGTGGGTCGCGATGCGGCGTTGGAACTCACGGTGCCCGGCCCGGCCGGTGGGCGCACCGTGCGGGTGTCGAACCCGGACAAGGTGTATTTCCCGGAGCGTGGCATCACCAAGCGCCAGATCGTGGAGTACTACCTCGCGGTGTCCGAGCCGCTACTGAGCGTGCTCGCGGAGCGCCCGGTCACGCTGAAGCGCTTCGTGGACGGGGTGAGTGGGGAGGCCTTTTACGCCAAGCGGGTCCCCAAGGGCGCCCCGGACTGGGTGGACTCGGTAGAGATCACTTTCCCGTCCGGCCGCACCGCTCGCGAGGTGTGCCCCACCGAACCCGCGGTGCTGGCCTGGGCGGCGAATCTGGGCACCTTCGACTTCCACCCCTGGCCGGTGCGCCGTCCCCACCTCGATCATCCCGACGAGTTGCGGGTCGACCTCGATCCGCAACCGGGGACGGCGTTCACCGACGCGGTCGTCGTAGCCGGGGTGGTTCGAGAGGTGCTCGCTGCGGCAGGGTTGACCGGTTACCCGAAGACCTCCGGGGGCCGGGGGATCCATATCGCGGTCCGGATCCGCCCGGAGTGGACTTTCGTGCAGGTACGCCGGGCGGTGATCGCGCTGGCGCGGGAGGTGGCGCGGCGGATCCCGCAGCTGGCGACCGTCTCGTGGTGGAAGGAGGAGCGGGGGGCGCGGGTCTTCCTGGACTTCAACCAGGCCGCCCGGGACCGCACGATCGCCTCGGCGTGGTCCGTGCGCGGCACCCCGCGCGCCACCGTGTCGATGCCGGTGCGCTGGGACGAATTGGCAGAGGTGGCACCGGAGGATTTCGACGTGCTCACCGTGCCCGGTTTGTTCGCGCAGCGAGGTGATCCCCATACCGGACTGGACGACGAATCATTCGGTGTGGAGACGTTGCTGGACTGGGCGCTGCGCGATGAGCGTGATCACGACCTCGGTGATCTACCCTATCCTCCGGAGTACCCGAAAATGCCCGGCGAACCCCTCCGGGTGCAACCCAGCCGCGCCAAGCGTTCTACTATCTACTAACGGAAAAAAGATCAGTTAGCGTCATGCGCGGCTAGGCGGATGGGCCCAAGCGCCTAAGATCAGTTAGCTGCCGTGTACACTGTGGCGCACTGCGTGCCTCGCCTCGCTGTGGTTGAACTTGGAACCGACCGGCCGCCGGGAGCCGTGCTCGGGGGTTGGGGCTCAACCGGCGGCCGGTCGGAGTTTTAGAAGGCGCCGCCGGGACCGGGGTTGGGCAGGTCCGCTGTTGCCCCGATCACGCACGGGATGCACAGATCGCCCCACGGGCGGCTCGTGCGCGCATCCCCCTGAGGTAGGGGTACGCCGCACAGCGCCTCGACATCGCCGGTGACGCCCGCGTGGGTGCGTTCGTCAGCTGCGCTCAGCGTCCAGAGCATCGCCGGCTCGTCACTCACTGGGCCACCTTCAAAATGCCTTGCGCTAGGTCGACGGCGTCAGATTTGGAGATCTTCACGCCGGGTGCGCCGAGTCCGTGGAAGGTCCATGATCCGTCGTTCTCGTGCACCACGAGCAGCGTGGATGTGCGGTTGTCCTCGGGTTGCGACCTTGGGTCACCATCCGGCCGCGCTCGTGCCGTCCGCGTCGCCTGGGCGGTTCGATGCTCATCTCGTGCCCGTCTCTGTGTCCGTGGTAGCGCCGCCCCGGCCCGGTCGGGGGTACGGGCCAGGACGGCTACGCCGCCGTTATGTGGGACGGGAGTGGGCCATCCCCAGGACGTGGCTCACAGCATGGCTGAGCAAATTGCACAGATACAAGCGGAGCCAGCTATGCCACTCGATCGTAGTAATCTCCGTTGTGGCATTGTCTGGCGCCATGGCGTCCGTCCCCAACATCCGAAGGCGCCGTCTGGGCGCGGCACTCCGACGCCTACGCGACTCCACGGGCATGACCTTGGAGGCAGTCGCTGAGGAGCTGGGATGGTCCACAAGCAAGATCAGCCGCATCGAACTAGCGAAGATCGCGGTCACACCTGCGGACGTGCGCTCGCTGCTGGGGATGTACGACGACGTGTTGACCGACGAGATCGAGCAGCTGGTGACGTTGGCTCGGGAGGACAAACAACCCGGATGGTGGCGCCAGTACGCCGAGGTACTGCCAGCGTGGTTCGAGGGGTTCCTCAGTCTGGAGTCGGAGGCTGCGCGGCTGCTGGCCTATGAATCGGAGGTCATCCCCGGACTACTTCAGACCGAGGACTACGCAGCCGAGATCGTGCGCCACTCGCCATACACGCCCCTACCGGACGAAGCGGCGAGAGCGGCCGAGCTGCGGCGCGCACGTCAGATCCGACTCACGGGAGAAGACCCGGTGAGTCTGGACGTGGTGATCAACGAGGGCGCGTTGCGTCGCGTCGTCGGCGGCCCCGAGGTCATGCGCCATCAGCTACGCCGCTTGGTGGAGGCAAGCGAACTCCCGAACGTGACGCTTCGGGTGCTGCCGTTCCAGGCAGGCGCCCATCCTGGCGTGGATGGATCGTTCACCGTGCTGGAGTTCAGCGACCCCGGAGACCCACGGATCGTGTACCTGGATCGGATGACGGACAGCAACTATCTCGACGGACTGCGAGACGTTGCGGCGTATCGTCATGCGCACGAGCGACTGCGGGTGGCCGCGCAGTCCCCGAGCGATTCCCGCGAGATGATCACCGGGTTGATAGAGGAGATGACGAGATGATCAACAATAGTGCGGCCGCGTCCCGGCTGCACTGGCACAAGTCGAGCTACAGCGGCACCGCTGGCAACTGCCTAGAGATCGCCGTGCTAGATCACAATGGCCGCGTGATCCGCGACTCGAAAGACCCGACCATCCCGATGCTGACGTTCACCGCTACCGAATGGTCTGTGTTCATCGCTGGTGTCCGCTGCGGCGAGTTCGACTGACTGACAACCCCCAGCGCCTCCGGTAGCTCGAAGTGGTCGCCGGGGGATGTTGAAGGTTTTGCCAGTCCGCAAGTGCCACCTGGGCCAGCCTCGGCGTCCGACTGGCCGCTGTGGGGGCTCACATTCGCTGTGGAATGCCGCGTGCCTGCTGCCGCGGGGTGACCAGCGCCCCGAAGAGCAGGCCGATGGTGAGCCACATGACCAGTTGGGTGCCCAGAGAAGCGACCCGGAACTCCCACAACACGGTCGCCGGGAACGTCTCGGGCACCTCGTTGATCGATGGCAGCAGGGCCTGCCCGGCAGCCACCGCCACCACGTACACCGCTCCTGCGGCCAGGGCGGCGTTCCACGCACCCAGGCGGGAGGTGAGCCGCCGGCCGAGGTAGATCGCCGCGACCGCCAGCAGCACCGAGATCACGACCATCGCCAGGTACCACCCGGTGCGCTGACCGAGGGTTGCCGCGTCGCCGACCGCCGGTGGGCTGGCGGGGTATTTCAGCAGCGGCACGAAGCAGACCACGAGGTAACCGCCCACCGCCAGGACGGCGGCGGTGGCTCGCGCGGAGAGCTGGCCGACTCGGCCGTAGGCGATGGCGAACGCCACGCTGAACAACCCCCCGAACGCGACGGCGTAGATCAGCACGGCGCTGGCCAGCCCGATGCTGCTCTGTATCGCCCGGCTCACCAGTTCCGGCTCCGCCGCCTCGCCGTGGGCGGCCTCCAGAGCCGACTCGAAGGCGATCGCACTACCGACCGACGGCTCGCCGAAAATCCGGGCGAATACCAGCGCAAGGACCCCGGCCACCAATCCGGAGATCAGACCGCGTACCAACAACACTCTCATCATGGCCGGTGCCTGATGGGTCAGTGGCAGGGGAAACCGAGTAGGTGCCGGCCATCGTGGACGAATTCGTGCACGTAATGGCCAGAGATGATCGACATCGCACTCTGTTCGGAGCCGATGAAATACAGCGCGATGAGGCTGAGAGTTCCCACGAAGATCGCCCAGGGCAGGATCTCCCGGATCGGAATCCGGATCGGGATCGGTGCGGGAACGGAGACGACACTCACGGACTACCTCCCTGGGTTGACGCGACCCAAACTAGATGGTGATCACGACGGCGGAGTGTCTGACTCACGAACCCAGAGGTGGGTGCCGTTCACAGTGGCGCGACCGTGCCGGGCTTACACCGGCTTACCCCATTCCGTCGATCAGGTGACGGTAAGCAGGGGGGCATGCCCGCGTCAATCGACCGTACCGGTGCGAGACCGCTCAGCGGGGACGGAGCCGTCCAAGCAGCTCGTTCGGCACGACGGACACCGTGAACGGCTGTTGTGCCTCGAAGACCTCGTCGCCGACCGCTCGGACCACTTCTCGGTACCGCCCGTCCGTGTCGAGTTCGAGAACCAGCAGGTCGGGCACGTCCGGATCCAGCACCCAGTAGCTGGGCGTGCCCATTCGCTCGTAGGCGGCGCGCTTGAGGTTGAGATCGATCAGCCGGCCGCTGGGGGAGAGGACCTCGACGGCGAGCACGGGTGCCGCCGGCAGGTTCTTGTCGGTGAGCTCGTCGAACCGGGCGACCAGAACGTCGGGCTGCACCTCGTTGGAGATGTCGGTCTGCACGGCGAACGGCGCGGCGATGACGTACAGATCATCTGGGCACGCGTCGTCGAGCAGCCGGTGCAGCTGGTATGAGATCGTCTGGTGGCGCAGGCCGGGCGCCGGGCTCACCAGGAGCTCCCCGTCGATGAGCTCGTAGCGGCGGCCGTCATCGGGCATCCCTTCCAGGTCGTGGACCGTGAAGGGAGTGCTGGCTGTGACGCTCATGCTGGTCATGGTCCCCTCCTTCAGCCGGACTGACAACGGCGCCACCCTACTGACCTCCTCTGACAGGGTCCGGCCATAGACTCGGCCACTGTGGCTGGACGCATCCGGGACGCTGACATCGTGGAGGTCCGCGAGCGCAACCGGATCGACGAGGTGGTGGGCGAATACGTCGCGCTGCGCCGGGCCGGTGCGGATTCTCTCAAAGGGCTCTGCCCGTTCCACGACGAGAAATCGCCGTCGTTCAACGTCCGCCCCGGGCACGGTACCTACCACTGTTTCGGCTGCGCTGAAGGCGGCTCCGTCGTCGACTTCATCATGAAGATCGAGCATCTGGGCTTCGTCGAGGCGGTGGAGCGGCTGGCCGACCGGGTCGGGATCCAGCTGACCTACACCGGGGGTGGCTCCTCGGTGCAGCGCGACCGCGGTACCCGATCCCGCCTGGTCGAGGCGAACAAGCTGGCGCAGGAGTTCTACGCCGAGCAGCTCAGCTCCGCGCAGGCGCAGCCGGCTCGGGAGTTCCTCATGCAGCGCGGCTTCACCCAGGAAGCGGCGGCGAGGTTCGGCTGCGGTTTCGCCCCGTCGGGCTGGGATCAGCTCACCAAGCATCTACTCGCCCGCGGGTTCACCGTCGAGGAGCTGATCAAGGCCGGGGTGTCCCGGGAGGGCCAGCGCGGGCCGATGGACCGCTTCCATCGCCGGCTGCTGTGGCCGATCCGGGACCTCGGCGGCGACGTGGTGGGATTCGGCGCCCGGCGGCTGTTCGATGACGACCGCATCGAAGCGAAGTACCTCAACACCTCCGAGACGCCGCTGTACCGAAAGTCGCAGGTGCTCTTCGGGTTGGACCTGGCCAAGCGGGAGATCGCCCGGCGCCGTCAGGTCGTCGTTGTCGAGGGCTACACCGACGTGATGGCGATGCACCTGGCCGGGGTACCCACCGCGCTGGCGTCGTGCGGTACGGCATTCGGCACGGAGCACATCTCGGTGTTGCGCAGGCTGCTCATGGACGACGACGCCCTGAGCGGGGAAGTGATCTTCATCTTCGACGGTGACGAGGCCGGGCAGCATGCCGCACTCAAGGCGTTCGACGAAGAGCAGCGGTTCGCGACGCAGACCTTCATCGCGATCGCACCCGACGGGATGGATCCGTGCGAGGTGCGGCAAGCCAAGGGCGATGCCGCATTGGTGGACCTGGTGGCCCGCCGTCAGCCGCTGTTCACCTTCGCGGTGAAGAGCTTGCTGGCCGAGCACGACCTGAACACGGTCGAGGGTCAGGTGGCGGCGCTTCGGCGGGCGGTGCCACTCGTGGCGAAGATCAAGGACGTCGCACTCCGCGATCGATACGCGACGTATCTGTCCGGCTGGAGCGGCTGGACGGGTGAAGAGGCCGTCGTGGTCAACCGGGTTCGGGAGGCTGCCGGGGACGCCCCGCGCCGCCGCGGCGGGCGGCCTCGGAGCCAGTCCCCGGTCGAGGACGGCACCGGGCCTCCGTCCCGTGACGATGTGCGCCTGCAGCCGCAGCGTGAGGTGCTCAAGGCGGTGCTGCAGGAACCCGCGATGACCGGGCCGGTCTACGACACCCTCCCCGCTGACGCGTTCACCCACCCCGTCTACGCCCGAGTGCACACGGCGGTGCTGGCCGCCGGCGGTACCGCGGCGGGACTGTCCGGTCCGGATTGGATCGAGGCGGTCGCCGCGCACTGCCCGCAGCGGTCGCTGATCACGGAGCTCGCGGTGGAGACCCTGCGCGGCAACGGCAAGACCGAGGACGACGCCCGATATATCGGGAGCCTGCTGGCCCACCTGCAGGCCACGGTGGTGGGGCGCCAGGTAGCCGAGATCAAGTCGCGGTTGCAACGGATCTCACCGCTGGACGACGCGGACACCTACCACCATCTCTTCGGTGACCTGGTGGCCCTCGAGCAGTACTACCGGGCGCTTCGCGATCAGGCCGTGGGATCCCAGGAGTGAGTGTGTGGGTTCGGCTGTGGCGGGGCTTCGTCGCCGCGCCCGAGATGCCTCCCGGATTCGCCGGTCGGCTGGACCCCGACGAGCGAATCGTCACGACGGGGGAGTTGGTGGGCAGCGCTCACCTGGTGCTGACCCAGCTGGGGATGTGGGTGCCGGAAGGTGCGGAGGCGCGCCGCATCGGTTGGCACCTGGTCAGCAAGGCGGTATGGGACCACGGCGCGCTGGTGGTCACCGAAGCCGTCAGCACGGGCCGGCTGAGCGAGGCCGTGCTGCTCTGCGACCTGCCGCCGCGCCGTTTCGCACTCGCGCAGCCCGGCAAGGTACCCGAGGTGGTGCGCGAACGGGTGACCAACTCGATTCGATCCAGCAGGCACTGCGAGCTCCCGGGTGGCGGGGCGTGGTTCGTGCAGCGCCGCGTGCCTGGTCAGGACGGCCTGGTGCTGCAGGTGCGGGCCGATCCCGGTACCGCGCCCGGCGCGCTGGAGGCGATGATCAGCGAGGTCGTGGCGCGCTTGTCGTGACTGCCGCCAGCGGGCTAGTTTTCGGTGCTGAGGGGGAGGAGGTCGGCGCGGCGGTGTGGGACCCGGAGACGTACCTCGCGTTCGGTGACCACCGGGCCCGGCCCTTCCACGACCTGCTGGCCCGGGTCGGTGTTCGGGACCCGGCCCTGGTGGTGGATCTGGGTTGCGGGCCGGGCACCCTGACCCGCTCGTTGATCAAGCGGTGGCCGAAGGCGAGCATCATCGCGCTGGACAGCTCACCGGAGATGGTGCAGGCCGCGCGGGAACGTGGTATCCACGCCGACCTGTGCGACCTCCGCCGCTGGTCACCCCCGGTCGGTACGGGGCTCGTCGTCTGCAACGCCGTGCTGCACTGGGTGCCTGACCATGCGGATCTGCTACGCCGGTGGATGCGGCAGCTCTCACCCGGGGGATGGCTGGCGTTCCAGGTACCGGCGAACTTCAGCGCGCCCTCACATGCCGAGACGGCCCGGCTCGCCGCCGAGCCTCGCTGGCGTGACCTACTCGACTTCAGGGGTACCCACCCGGTGCTCGAACCCGCCGGATACGCCGCCGTGCTGAGCCCGGCCGCTGCGGAGCTGGACGTGTGGGAGACCACCTACCTGCACCAGCTGACCGGGACTGACCCGGTGCTCGAATGGATCACTGGAACGGCGCTGAGGCCGGTTCGGGCGGCGCTGTCGGCGGCGGACTGGTCGGCGTTCCGCCAGGAACTCGCGCCCCGGCTGAGGGCTGCCTACCCGGCGGGGGCCGACGGGGTGACCTGGTTCCCGTTCCGCCGGATCTTCGCCGTCGCCCAGGCCGGGTGATCGGCCGCTCCTACCTGGTGTTTCCGGTCGCCCGGTCGGCGATCATTGGCGCTGGCCACCCCGCAGATCGGGGCGGCGGCACGAGCGTTGCACACCGTGCGCTAAGGTGGTCTACGTCAGCCCGCCTGACGGTGGGCACGCAGACCTTCCCCGATAGCTCAATTGGCAGAGCATGCGACTGTTAATCGCAGGGTTGTTGGTTCAAGTCCAACTCGGG